>NZ_JBHVIC010000001.1:1286559-2830725 GCF_042799795.1 Nocardia sp. NPDC057668
GGGGGGGGTGCGTTGCGGCGCCATAAAACCCACCCCCGCCCCCGCCCCCCGCTGCCGGGGGGGGGGGGCGGGGGGGCGGGCGCCCCCCGGGGGGGCCCCCCCCCGGCCGCGGGTCCTACCCCAGGGCTTCGACCTGGCCCGCGACCACGCCGGTGAGGATGGCGCGGGCCACGGCGAGCAGTTCGGCAACCTGCGGGGAAGTGAGTTCGTAGGTAACAGACAGACCGGTCCGATTGGCGCGAACCAGGCCCGCTCGGCGCAGCACCGAGAGTTGCTGGGAGAGGTTCGCGGCCTCCACGTCGATCTCCTCCAGCAACTCCGAGACCGGATGCGCACGGAGGCTGAGCAATTCGAGAACGCGGATGCGAACGGGGTGCCCCAGGGTTTTGAAGAACTCGGCCTTCATCTGATAGAGCGGCCGCTGCATCGATGGCATTCCGGGGCCACCCCTTCCGGCAGGTGATGTCAGATTTCGAGCTCCTGCTCGATGTCTTTCAGCCGATGCCGAGCGAGGGCGAGGTTGCCGCGGGTCCGGTCGAGTGCGAGATAGAGAAACAAACCCCTGGACCTGCGACCCCGGGTCGGCCGAATGAGATGGTACTGGCTACCGAGGGTGATCAGGACGTCTTCGATCTCTTCACTGAGACCGAGTTGTTCGATGGTGCGCAACTTGGCCCGCACCACCTCGGTGTTCCCGGCCGCGGCGAGGTCGAGGTTCAAGTTCTTCGACCCTCCCAACGTCCCGAGCGGCATCCCACTGTTGTAGTCGACGACCGCCGCCCCGAGCGCGCCGTCCAGCATCATCATGTCCTTGAGCGCAACTTCCATGTCCGCCATGGTTTTTCCTCTCTCACGCCGCCGTTGTTTCGGCGTGCGCAGACGCTACACACGCGCGCGGGCCCGTTGCCACCGTTTGCTGAAGGATTCCAATAGGTATGCAATTCACTATTTCTGCAAACAGGCAGTCAACAGCTGTCGCGCGGCGGTGCGCTGTCAGGGGGGCATGACACAACCGCCCGTTCCCCGCCGCGCGAAAGCTGCTCCCGCACACACCCGATCACCCAGCAAACGCCAGGTGTTCGGGTGTGGCTCCGGTCAAGCCGCGAGGAAAGAGATCCCGGTGAGCTTCTCGGCAACCGCCCACAACCGCGTACCGGCCTCCGGATCCAGTGCGCGGCGCGAGATCTCGACCGGAACCGGCGCGCCGATGAGCTCCCAGCGCCCGCCGGGGCCGAAGAACTCGCCGCCCTCGACGTCCGGATCGAGGGCCGCGCGCAGGATCGGCTCGGCGCCTTCGACCGTGCCCTGGGTGAACCATCCGGTCAGCCAGGTCATTCGAGGGTTGTACACGAGCTGAACGAGGCGATTCTGTTCGCGCAGAATGCCTGTCCGCACACCGCCGGGGTGCGCGGCCAGCGAGATCGCGCGCGAGCCGGAGGCCGCGAGCCGCCGCTGGAGTTCGATCATGAACGTCATCGACGCCATCTTCGAACGCGCATAGGCCAGCTCCGAGTCGAAGCCGCGATCAAGGGTCAGGTCGTCGTAATCGAGGGTCGCGTTGCGACGGCGGTGGGTCAGACTGCTGACGGTCACGATGCGGGCGGCGGGGGCCGCGGACAGCGCGTCCAGCAGCTGCCCGGTCAGCGCGAAGTGCCCGAGGAAGTTCGTCACGAAGTCGAGTTCGAAGCCCTCCTCGGTCACGGTGTGCTGTTTGGCCATGACACCGGCGTTGTTGATCAGCAGATCGATGACCGGCCAGCGCTCGCGTAATCGACCGGCGCACAGGGCGACCGAGGTGAGATCGCTGGTGTCGAGTTCCTCGATGTGCACGTTCGCGTTCGCGGCGCCGGTGCGGATGTCCGCGCGGGCCGCGGCGGCACGCTCGGCGTTGCGGCAGGCCAGCACGACCGTCGCGCCCCGATGCGCCAGGGCCCGCGCCATTTCCAGCCCGATGCCGGTGTTGGCGCCCGTCACCACCGCGACGCGCCCGCTCTGATCCCCGGCGCGGTCGAGGGACCAGTGCGGGCCGCCCGCGCCGGTCACAGCTCGACCGCCGGAACCGGCCACAGCGGGCTGCTCATCTGTTCCAGGCCCGGGTAGTGACCGGGCTGAGGACCGCTGGTCGCGGCTTTCACGCGGGCATCGAGTTCGGGGGTGTTGGTGCGGTCCTTGTACATTCGGCCGACGGTCTTGGCGGCGATGCCGGCGTCGAAGATGTCGCGCTGCCAGGACCAGGTGTTGTTGCCGCTGTACTGGAACCAGCTGCAGCCCAGGCCGGGGATCTCATAGGGCGCGCCCGAGGGGTCGGTGAAAGTGCTGCGCTGGCGCCAGAAGCCGACGACCTGGCCGTTCTGCTCGTCGATGACCGCGGTCTGGTAGGGGTATACCCAGCCCTGGAAGCCCAGCATCTCGGTACCCAGGGCCAGATCCCGGATCTCGTCCCGGCCGGTGGCCATGAACTGGTCCGTGGCCGAGTAGGACCAGCCGTAGGTCGCGTCGGGTTCGTAGTGGTCGGCCATGACCGACCAGTCGCCGAGCTCCTGGGCACGCCGGTTGATCTCCAACCAGCTCTGCCAGAACGATTCCAGTTCGGCGCGATCGAAACTCATATGGGGTTGTCCTCATCTATTTCGGTGAACCGCCGCGCGGTTCGGTACAGCGGGGCGCCGGGGCGAGCTCGTGGCGCGCACCGGGCGATGGATCGAAAAGCTCAGGGGCGCACCATCAGTCGGGCGATCGAGCGGAGGCGATTCGCCATCTCCGGGTAGGAGAAATAGCCCATGCCCGCCTGCACCATCGCACCGCTGACCGCGATGTCGAGGGCGGTGAGCACATCGGCGGGACAGTCACCGGCCGCGCGGCGGGTGCGTGCGCTCATGGCCGCGCCGATACGCGTACGCACCTTCGCCACATCGGGATCGCGGCTCAGCACCGCCGCCGAGGCCGCGACGCTCAGCTCGGGTTCGGCGGCCGAGAGCGCGGCCAGCTCGTCGAAGACCGCGTCCAGGCGCTCGAGCGGGGCGCCATCGGCGAGCGGGGTCTCGCACCATGCTCGCACCCGCCGCCAGTAGATCTCCGAGACCAGATGTTCCTTGGCGGAGAAGTAGCCGTACGCGGTCGCGTGGGTCACCCCGGCGCGGCGGCAGACCTCGCGCATCGACAGCTGCTCGAATCCTTGCTCGCGCAGCACTTCCAGGCCCGCGTCGAGCAGCCGCTCGACCGTTTCGGCCGCTCGCCCGCGCAATGCTCGCCGTCCTACGTCTGTGCTCGTCGCCGCGTCCATCGCTCAATATTTACACCTGTCTAGCCACCTGTAAAGTGGCAGCCGGTCCACCCATTTCGGGTGAGGACGGCGAGGCGATCTCGTCATAGCGTGTACGCATGATCACGGGCGTTGCCCGCGATCCAGGGCCCGGGCCGCGGTCGTCTCCGGAACCGAGCGGCCCGGTCCAGCCGGGAAACGTGCAGGTGGGGGCCGGTTGTTTCGCCTGAAGAGATCGGGGCAATCGCCCTTCTGAACCGAACACGAGGAGCCCCGCCGATGACCGACACCACCGTTTCCGAGGCCGCACCGCTGACCGGCGAGGCAGGCACCCCGCCCACCCTGCTCGACGGCGTCAACTGGCCCGGATTCGCGCTGCTGCTCGCCGGCGTGCTGACCCTGGCCTGGACTCTCGCCGGATCCGGTGGCTGGCCGGTCATGCGGTCCGCGGTGATCGCCGCCGCGTTCTCCGCCGGTATCGCCTGGATCACCGTCGAGCACATCCGCTTCCGCGGCCGGCGCTCCTGACGAGAAATCCGACGTCGGCCCGTCCCCGCTGATTCGACCGGCATCGAGTGGGTATTGCGCCAATGTCCAGATAACGCAGCACATTTCGGAGGTTGAACGATGTCCGAGCGCAAGAGCGGTCCCCTGGAAGCTGTTTCGGGGGTCGTCGAGGGGATCAAGGGCAAGGTCAAGGAAGTCGCCGGCGCGGTGATCGGTAACGACCAGCTGCGCCGGGAGGGCGACGCCCAGCAGGACAAGGGCGAATCCCAGCGCGCCGCCGCGCAGAAGGAAGCCGAGGCGGAGAAGGCGCGAGCCGAAGCCGCCATCGACGAGCAGCGCCAGCGCGCACATCAGCAGAACCAGTAGTCCACCGACGCTCGTTCGGCCCGGGAGCGGGTGCCCATCATGGGCGCCCGCTCCCGGCTGTCGGTACCCGGACGACCATCCACACCCGTCGTGTTGTGCGTGCGGTCCGGCACCCGATAGCCTTCCGAACCTGCGACCAGTTCGGTGTGCGCACAGCGATGAGGAGAACCGGTCGATGACAGCGGAATCGGACGCCCACCCGGAAGAATCCCGGCCCGGCGATCCCGTGCCGGAGGGCGATGTGCGGTCGCTGTTCGGCCGGTCCGCCGCCATCCTGGCCGTGTTCACCGGCGCCGAACAGCTGCTGGAGGAAGCGAACGCGGGATTCCTCGCCACGGTGGGCGCGCCCTCGGGCACGGGGTCCACACCCGCGGAGCTGCTGCCCGGCCCGGCCGGAGCGCAGGTGTCCGCGGCCCTCGACCGGGTCTATCGCACCGGTGAACCCGGGGCCGCCCGGGACGTCGCCATCCCGCTCGGCGGGTCCGGGCAGCCGCGCACTGCCACTTTCGACTTCACCTACGAGCCGCGCCACGACGCACACGGCCGCGTGAGCGGCACCCGCCTGCTGGGGGTGGAGACCACCCAGATCAAGCAGGCGCAGCGCCTGCTCGCCGAGCAGCGCGCCCTGGTCGAGCAGATCGCCCGGGACGCGCCGCTGAGCGAGGTGCTCGACGGAATGGCGCGCTGCATAGAGGATCTCGCGCCCGAGCCGATCCTGGTCTCGGTCCTGCTGGCCGATCCCGACGGCCTGCACCTGCGGCACGGCGCCGCACCGAGCCTGCCCGATTTCTACAACCGGGCCATCGACGGCATCGCCACGGGCGAGGGCGTGGGCTCCTGCGGCACGGCCGCGCACCGCCGAACCCCGGTCATCGTGACCGACATCGGCGCCGACCCGTTCTGGGACGAGTTCCGCGAACTCGCCGAGCGCGCCGGGGTGGCGGCCTGCTGGTCCACGCCGCTGCTGGCCCGCGACGCCGCGCTGCTCGGCACGTTCGCCATGTACCACCCCACCCCGCGCACCCCCGACGAAGTCGATCTGGCCCTGGCCCGCCTGTTCGCCGACACCGCGAGCCTGGCCATCGAACGCCACCACATCGAAACCGCGAAGGCGCGCGCCGAAGCCCAGACCGAGGCCGCCCGCGCCGCCCTGGCCGAAGCGATCCACGCCGAACAGCAGTTGCGCGCCGAAGCCGAACAGCGGGCGCTGGCCGCCACCGAGCTGACCACACGCCTCCAGGCCGCCGCCGAGGCCCAGGCCGACTCCCCCCACCCCGATATCTGCCAGCTCGGCGGGTCCGAACGCTGTTCCGCCGCAGCCGAAATCAAGGTCGCGGACTCGTGGGGCGACGCGGCCTGGGGCTGCCCCGCGCACGTCGAGGAAGCCCTGCTGAACGTACGCTCGGTCTACATCGCCGACGAGGAGCTGGGCGGTCTGGCCGCCTACCGCAACCGCTGATCGCCGCCCCGCGCAGATCTTTCCCTTCCGGAACGAATACTTCCCGGAAATGCGGGCACTAGAGATGCGTGATCATCAACGCAGTTCAGCGCCCGGGAGGACGTCCTTCAACCGGCTCGGCCGAATTCGGTGCACCGCGCCCGGCCGACCGGCACCCGAGAAGGCGCACACCCGTGCACGTCCGGCGCCCGAAGCTCGCGGTATCCGGACACGCGCGCGATCACCTTCCCGCCGAGACGCCGGCCGTCGCCCTCACCCGGTACCAATTCACGGTGAGCGGCGAGGTGGATCGCGGCGCGCTCGACCGGTTGCCCGGGGAATGGACGGCGAACTACAGCGCCGGAACGACGGTGCTGTGCGGCCCCGTCTCGGGCGCGGTCGAGATGCACGGCGTGCTGGCCCGATTCGACGAGTTCGGCCTCGATCTACTGAACCTGCACCGGCTCGAGACCGCCCACTGACACCGGCCCACTACCGGCGGCCGGTGTATCGGCGCACCACCATCGCCGAGCGCAGTCGCCAGAGTCCCGAGGCGGTGGCGGGGTCGCAGCCGGTCATGCGATGCACCCGTTTGAGGCGGTAGTCGAGGGTGTTGGGGTGCACGTGCAGTTCGCCCGCGGTGCGGCGGCGGTTGAAGTCGTTGTCCACGTAGGCGCCCAGGGTCTGGAGCAGGTCCGGGTGATCCTCGAGCGGATCGAGCAGGGCGTGCAACACATCCCGGGCCGGACCGGGCCGGGTGAGCTGGAAGTACAGGCCCAGCTCGCTGATCGGATAGAGCCCCGGCGCGATGCGCAGCGACATGGCCGTTTCGAGAAGCTCGTGCGCCTGCCGCCCCGCGTCGGGCAGCTCGGCGGGTTCGGCCACGACCACCACCGCGGTCGGCGGATTCGGCGTCAGCGCCGCCAGATCCGCGACCAGGTCGTGGAGTTCACCCTCGCGAACCGCCTCGTACGGGATCAGCAGCGTGCCGCCGTCCGCGCCGAGAATGGACAGCGCGCCCTCCCCGCAGCGGCTGGTCAGGGCCGCGGTGATGCGGGCGGCGACCACCGGCGCGGCGGCGTCGCGCTCGGCCGACCTCGGCAGTCCGACGGCGACCAGGTGATACCGGGCGCTGATCGGAATACCGCTGTGCCGGGCGAGGGGACCCGCGAGCTCACCGCGCAACAGGGCGACAGCGACGTTGCGAGCGGCCGCCTGATGCGAGTCCACGGGCGCCGGGAGCTGCCGGGTGTAGGCGCGGGTGAGCCGGACGTGCACCGCCTCCAGCAGATCCAGATGCCGCCGCGCCGCGACGATCGCCGCGTCGGTATCGGTAAGCGGCGCAACGGCGTACGCGCGATCGGAGCCCGCGCGATAGCCCTGGTGCACGGCCTGCTGGAGTCGATCCAGACCCAGGCCGAGCCGGGCCCACTGCCGAGCGCAGTGTTCGAGTTCGGCCATGCGCGCGCTGACATCGTCGCCGCGGTGCCCCTGCAACGCCAGGTCCATACCCGCGCGCCGCACATCGGCGGCGAGATCACCCGGATCGCCCGGCGCTACCGCTTCCTCGGATTCGAAAACGAGACTGGAGGTCTGCACGCAACTGCTCATCTGTCCTGGCCTGCCCTTCCGCGCCGGTCGTCGGAACCTGTCGTGACCGGCGGTCGCCGAACCCTAGCGTTTCGGTGCACGCTTGTACACCAACAACATTGAAAATAGCTGTTGCCCTGCTATCGCGGTATGATCAACCCGCGAAATGAAGCGCAACACTGTGCACTAATTTCATGCTACCGTCCGTAACAGTAACTACCTGTTCGTGATGGAGGTCTGCCGTGCCCGATGGCGTGCACAATCTCACCCTGCTCGCCCAAGCGGGCGGCGAAGGCGGTGGCGCGGCCCTGGATCAGGTCGCGCTGATGTCCGGTTCGGCCGGTGTGATCGGCCTGATCCTGCTGTGGGTCGGCTATCTGCACCGCACCCGCCGCATCACCTGGCTGCAACGCCTCGCCGACGGCCTGGGCCGGCTGTTCAACCGGCCCGGCTGGGTCGCCCTGCCGGTGGCGCTGTTCCTGGCCACGATCCTCACCGCGCTGCTCGGCTTCATCTGGGATGTCAGCCTGCACATCGGCAACGGCCGCGACGAGGGCCCGCTGGCCAATCCGGCGCACTATTTCATCCTCGTCGGCCTGTTCTTCCTGTTCACCGCCGGAATGACGGCCATCGTGCTGCCGCTGGACGAGAAGCCCGGCGTGGCCGCCGTTCGCATCACCCGCACCTGGTACGCCCCGGTCGGCGGCATCCTCATCGCGGGCGCCGGACTGTACGCGCTGATCGGCTTCCCGCTCGACGACATCTGGCACCGCATGTTCGGCCAGGACGTAACCCTCTGGGGCCCAACCCATCTGATGCTCATCGGCGGCGCGGGCCTGTCGCTGGTCGGTGTGCTGCTGCTGGAGTACGAGGGCCGCCGCAACCGGCCCGACCCCAGCCGTCCCGAGGGCGGCTGGCTGGTGCGCTCGTTCGCGTTCGGCGGCCTGCTGATCGGCCTGTCGGTCTTCGGGGTCGAGTTCGATTTCGGCGTCGAGCAGTTCCGGCTGGTCCTGCAACCCATGCTCATCGTCGCCGCGGCCGCCATCGCGCTCATCGCGGCGCGCCTGACCCTCGGCCCGTTCAGCACCCTCGTGGTGGTGGCTTTCGCGGCAACGGTGCGCGGGGTGGTCGCGTGGCTGGTGGGCGGGCCCATCATCGACGCGCCGCGCAACGTGTTCCCGCTCTACCTGGGCGCGGCCGTGGTCGTGGAACTCTGCGCGCTGCTGCCGCTGGCCCGGCAGCGGCCGATCTGGTGGGGCGCGCTCGCCGGCGCGGGCATCGCGACCGCGGGTCTGCTGCTCGAATCCCTGTGGATCAAGGCGATGTTCGTCGACGCCTGGCCCGCCGCGATGTGGCCGGAACTGCTCGCGATGGCCATCCCGGTCGGCATCGCCGGCGGTGTGGTGGGCGCGCTGCTGGCGCTGGTCCTGCGGGGCGAGCGGCTGCCCCGGCCCGCGGTGCGCCGGGGCCTGGTGATCGCGGCGGTGCTGATCGCGGCGGCCGCCACGACGAACGGCCTGCTCACCGAGCTGCCGGACAACGCCTCGGCCACCGTCGCGCTGACCGACGCGGACCCCGACGGCGGCCGGATGGTCCGCGCCGACATCCGCCTCGATCCCGTCGATCTGGTCGGCACGGATCCCGAGTGGATTCAGATCCTGGCCTGGCAGGGCGGCGTGGGCAGCGACAGCCCCGGACGCGGTCTGGTCGTCGATCAGCTCGAGCGCGTGGACGCCGGTCACTACCGCTCGACCCGCCCCGTCCCGGTGCACGGCTCATGGAAGACGGTGCTGCGCATACAGGATGGGCGCACGCAGACCGCGCTGCCGATCTACATGGCCGCCGATCCCGGCATCGGGGCGGTGGAGGTGCCCGCGCTGGAATCGTTCCGCCGCGATTTCGTCGCCGAGATCACCGTGCTGCAGCGCGAGCGCTCCTTCGATCACCCGGCCTGGCTGTTCACCGCGGCCGGACTGGTGGTCCTGCTGTGCAGCCTGGCCCTGATCGCCGCGCTGTCCTGGGGCGCGGCCCGGATCAACGACCGCTACCTGCGGGCCGATCGCGCCGCGGTGCCCGCGCCGTGACGGGTTCCGGGGATATCGCGATCCTCGCGGATCACTCGATCCTGCTGGCGATCCCGGCCTTCGCACCGGCGCTGCTCATCGTCGCCGTCATCGTGTTCATCGCGGTGCGCGACCGCCGCGCGGGCCCCGACGACGAGCACAACCATCCCGAGCCCGATGAGGAGAACTGAATTGTCCGCGCCACGAGTCGGATTCGCGCTGCTGGCGCTGAGCTGCCTGCTCACGGTGGGCTGCTCGGCCCGCGAAACCCCTAGCGACAGTGCGCCTTCGAGCGCGGAGACCAGCGCCGCGACTCCGGCGAACGCGCTCGTCATCACCGTGCGCATCGCCGATGGCTCGGTCGATCCCACCGGCGCGGTCCTGGACGCGAAGGCGGGCGGCCCGATCGAGGTCGTGGTCGACAGCGACGCCCGCGACGAGCTGCACGTGCACGGCACCCCCGAGCACAGCTTCGCGATCGTCCCCGGGGCCGGGCAGCGCTTCCGCTTCACCATCGACGTCCCGGGCCGGGTCGATTTGGAACTGCACGAGGCCGGGCGGACCGTGGCCACGCTGCTCGTGCGCTGATGGCGGTCCTCGCGCACGGTATCGGCGGGGCCGCGGACCTGCCGATACCGCTGTCCTACGCGCTCGTCGGCGCGGCCTGGGCGCTCACGTTCTCCTTCGCGATCCTGATCTTCGCGTGGAAGCAGCCCCGGCTCGATCCCCGTTCACCGGGACTGCTGCTGCCCGCTGGGCTGCGCGCGGTGATCGACGCACCGCGACTCCGCGACGCACTCGCCGCACTCGGCGTCGTCGCCACCGTAGTCGTCACGGCCATAGCGCTTTTCGGCTCGCCGGACCCGGCCCGCAACCCGGCCCCCGGCGTGCTCTACATCTTCCTGTGGGTCGGGGTCATGGCCGCTTCGCTGCTGCTGGGCCCGGTCTGGAAGATCCTGTCCCCGGCCCGCGCGATCCACCGCCTGATCCGCCGGTCCGATACCGGCACCGGGCCGTTGGCCTACCGCGAGGGCTGGGGCCACTGGCCCGCGGCCGCCAGCCTGTTCTCCTTCGTCTGGCTCGAACTTGCCTACCCGGATCCGGGAGCCGTTGCCGCGGTGACGATCTGGTTCCTCGGCTACCTGGCGACGACCACCCTCGGCCTGTTCCTCTTCGGCTCCGTCTGGGCCGAACGCGCCGATCCGATCGAGGTGTACAGCTCCCTGCTCGGCCGCCTCATCCCCCTGGGCCGGCGCGATACCGGCGAGCCGGTCCTGCGGTCACCGCTGGCCAATCTGGCCGGCACACCCGCCCGCGCGGGTTCGGTCGCGGTCGCGGCGACCCTGCTGGGCTCCACCGCTTTCGACAGCTTCTCGATGTTCCCGTCGTGGCGGTCGCTGCTGGTGAAAGCCGAAGAGCACTCCCAACTCCGGGCGACCGGCCTGGCCACGCTCGGCCTGCTGGGCTTCATCGCCGTCGTCGGCGGCGCGTTCTGGCTGGCGGCCCGCGCCACCGGCGGCCTGTCCCCCGCCGCCCGGGCGAAACTTCCGAACCGGCTCGCGCACAGCCTCACCCCGATCATCGCGGGCTACCTGATCGCCCACTACCTCACGTTCCTGGTGGAGAAGGGCCAGACCACGATCATCCTGTTCGCCGATCCCTTCGACCGCGGCTGGAATCTGGCCGGTCTCGCCGATCGGGACACCGCCTACCTGCTCTCGACGAATCCGGCGCTGCTCGGCACGATCAAGGTCATGGCCGTGCTCACCGGGCACATCCTCGGCGTCACCGCGGCCCACGACCGCTGCCTGCGGCTGCTCCCGCCCGCACACCGGCTCACCGGCCAGCTCGCCCTCATGCTGACGATGGTCGGCTTCACCTTCGCCGGGCTGTACCTGCTCTTCGAAGCGTGAGCGCGACAGCGGTTCTCACCCGCGCCGCCGTCGCGTCCGCGCACCCGTTACCTCCCGGGTAATCGACACCGTTCGCACGCCCGGGCACTCTGGTCGGCATGAACAAGATCGCAACCGACACCACCCGCACCGTCGTCGAGGAACTGCTGCGGCGCATCGGCGCGGGCGATCCCGACGGCATCGCCGCCCTCTACGCGCCGCTCAGCGACTGGAAGCTGGACTGGCCCGAGGCCGAGCACGGCCGCACCGCCACCCCGTGGATTCGGCACCGCGCCACCCGCGCCGACGCCGCCGAGCACTTCCGAGCGATCGGCGACCACCATGTGCCCGAGCAGGCCGGCACCGTCATCGAACGCATTCTCGTGGACGGCTCGGACGCGGTGATCATGGGCGAGATCCGCCAGACCGCGCGCACCACCGGACGCGCCTATCGGTCCCGGTTCGCGCTGCACGTGACGATCGAAGACGGTCTCGTCACTCGGCACCACGTGTACGAGGACAGCCTATCGGTCGCCCAGGCTTTCGACGAATCCCCTACCGCCGACGGTGATCTCACCGCGCGGTAGGGGTTCGGAGGTCCGCGATCAGCCGGCGATCGCGGTCGCCGCCGGGCGGGCCCGCGGATCAGGGCGGATGGCCGGCGGCTCCGACCGCCAATAGGTGAGGATCCGCCACGCCTTCTCCAGCGGTCCCTGCCCGAACCGCGTCAACCACCACGCCGAGATGACGTTCTGAACCAGCAGAATCACCCCGCACAGCAGCACCATTCGCAGCCACGGGTGCGCGCTGTCGGCGCTCAGCCCCAGGGGTGCCGCGGCGAACCGCTGGACCAGCACCAGGATGACACTCGCGCCGATGTAGTTGGTCAGGGCCGTGCGCCCCAGCGGCGCGAACGCCCGAACCAGCAGCGGGCGCAGCGGTGTCGCCATGGCCGCGAGCAACAGACACGCGTACATCGCCGCCATGGCCAACCCCGTGACGAGCGCGACGCCCATCGGATCGCGCTGCTGCGCAAGCAGTCCGGCGGCGACCGCGGGCACGAGGACGAGCAGGGGCCACAGCGCGATCCGCGGGTCGTCCTCGACTCGGCGCGGCAGCGCGGTCGAGCCGACGGCGAAGCCGAGCAGGAAAAGTCCCGGCACCAACAGCAATTGGCCGTTCACGACCAGCCCGCCCGCCAGCAGCCCGATCCCCGCGACCCCGGTCACGAGCGGAATGCGCCGTTGCGGCAGCAGGGTCGCGGGGAGCAGCACCAGCCCGGCGATCGCGTAGGGCAGCAGCGCCTCGCCGGGCTGGAGCAGCTGATGAAGTATGCCGAACACCAGCAGCGTCAGCAGTCGCTGGAGCAGCGCGCGGCGCGGCGCGGCGAGCTTCGCCCCGACCGACCGCCACATCAGGGCGAAGCCGATGCCGAACATCAGCGCGAACAGCGGGAAGAACCGGTAGTTCACGGTGTAGTCCAACGCCGTCGACACCGGATCGGGCGTGCCGTCCGGCCGGGGGCCGAGCAGGTGCAGCATCACCGGCGCGTTCGCGAACAGGATTCCGCACAGGGCGAACCCACGCAGTACATCGAGGCTCTCGAGTCGTCGCATGCTCCCAGCGTGCTGCCGGTGGGGATCCCCGCACATCGGCCGAGTGGCCGGACCGGATGGCCGATCGGCTAGTCCATGAACCCCGCGCGCCACAGCTGCGCGGCGACCTCGACCCGGTTCCGCGCCCCCAGCCTGCGCTGCAGGTTCGCGATATGGCTCTTCACGGTGCCGAGCGAGACGAATACCTGCCCGGCGATCTCACCGTTGCTCCTACCGGCCGCGACCAGCGCGGCGATCTCCCGTTCCCGGGGCGTCAGCTCGGCCACCGCCGCGGCCAGCGGCTCCGGGGGCGTTCGGCGCGCGCCGCTCGCCCGGCTCCGCGCGAGCAGGCGGGTGGTCAGTTCCGGACTGATCAGCGCGTCACCGGAGACGGCTGCGCGAATGGCGGCCAGCAGCAGTTCCGGTGAGGAGTCCTTGAGCAGAAAGCCGAGAGCGCCGTTGGCGAGGGCGGTGTCGACGTACTCGTCATCGTCGAAGGTCGTCACCATGACCACGTTCGTGCGGCCGGATACCCGCCGGCACACCTCGAGCCCGTCCAGCCGGGGCATGCGAATGTCCAGCAGCGCCACGTCGGGATCGTGCGCCCGCACGGCCTCTATCGCCTCCACCCCGTCCCGGCACTGCGCCACGACCTCCATGTCCGGGTCGCCGTCGATGATCATCGCGAAACCGAACCGGACCATCTCCTGGTCGTCGGCGACTATGACGCGAATACTCATGCGGTGTACGCCCTTCCGCGGGCCGGCATGGTGACGTCCACCGCCCAACCCGTGGCGGCGCGCCGGGCGGACAGCGTGCCGCCGACCTCGGCGACCCGCTCTTGCAGACCGGGCAGGCCCTGCCCGCCTCCGCCGACCGATCCCGCGGCGCCCGAACCGTTGTCGGCGATCTGCAGGCTGACGGTCTCCGGTGAGATCAGGCGCAGGCGGATGTCCACGCGGGTCGCGTCGGTGGCGTGGCGGCGAATGTTGTTCAGCGACTCGGCCAGCACCCGATGCGCCACCAGCACCACGGTCTCGGCGACCTCGGGTGCGCGGACGGCCGGGTCCAACTCGGCCACCACGTCGGCGGCGACCATGTCGCGGAACCGCTCGACCAGGTCGCCCGGATCGGACGTGCCGTGCTGGGCCTCCCCGGTCCGCAACGTCCCGACCATCGCCCGAATGTCGGCGAGCGCGCGCCTGCCCGAATTCTCGATGCGCTCCAGCGCCTTTCGCGAGTCGCCGTGCGCGTGCGCTCGCGCCGCGGTGGCCAGCACCACGATCCCGATGACCTCGTGCGCGATCACGTCGTGCAGATCGCGGGCCATCTCGGTGCGGGCCTCGGCGAGCACTACGGCCCGCTGCGCCTCCTGGCTCTGGCGCTGAGCCCGCAGCAGCAGTCCCGTCGACACCGATACCAGCGTGAGCAGCATGACGATGGACACAACGCCCTCGTCCTCGTGCCCGCGCAGCACGAATCGGTAGCCGGACCCGAACACCAGCAGCACGAGCCACGCGACCACGGCCACGTCTCCGCCGTTCCGAATACGCGACGCCGCAACCCCGGCGGTCACGATCGCCACCCACACCGAGGCGATCGCCCATGGAATCGGGCCGGGCCAAACCGACCCGGCGACAACGGCCGAGGACAGCACTCCCAGGGCTACGAGCACTCGCGACTGCCGGAGCAGCGGGCCCTCCGAGCGGGCGATACTCGAACACGCCCACGTCCCGGCCGCCACTCCCACCAGATCGACGCCGACGCGACCCGGCGGCGCCTCCCCGATGATCTCAACGAACGCGGCGAGTATCGCGGGGATCAGCAATGTCATAGCTAACACGCGCGGCATGCAACGACCATAGATGCTTCTCGGTTCAGCTCACCGCCGTGATGTCGGTGGGTTGCCACGACCTGTCGAAGAATTCCGGGGTCGGGCTGTAGAACCGCGATCCCGCACCATTACTCACGGGGCTCAGGCACGTTCGAAGTCGCCCGGCTTCCAACTGCCGTCGAAGGCAGCCTGCTCGGGGCCGTATATGCGCAGGTACACGAACCAGCCGTGGCCGGGAACCGTTTGCAGCCAGCGCTGTTCGGCCCCCGGCGGGCAGGTGGGACCGAAATGCAGGCGGAGCGGTTCGTCGGTGGGAAGATCGCGCAGCTCGAACAGCGAACGCAGTGCGGCGCTGTTCTGTTCGGCCCGCACCTGGGAGCGGGTGGCGGCGTCGTAGACGGTGATCGACCAGAAAAGCTTGGCGGGCACCGGTTGTGGGATGTCGAGGGTGTAGTGGTTGCCGCCGTCGAGGAAATCGCCCGCGCCATCGCGGACCCCGAGCCAGTACAGCGAGCCGCCGCCGACCTGGCGGCGGAACATCGCCGGGGACGCGATGATCGCCTGGATGAACCAGCGCTCGCGCGCGTCGAGGTCGAATCCGGATTCGGTCCGGAAGTCGCCGTTGTCCTCGACGAGCCCGACCCACTCCCAGCCGCGGTCCGCCCACGCGATCCGATCCGCCCGCCGACCGGCGAACGCCGAGACCAGCATCTGATCCCGGCCCGCGCGGGCCGCTCGCTCGAGCAGGGCGGCGGTGTCCCGATCGGGCGCGAAGTCGCCGCCGCGCTCGATCCCCAGATCCGCGAGCAATCCGTACATGGGCGTGAACTCCGCGACCAGCGGCTCGTCGGACAGAACGCGATGCAGCACTCGCCAGAACTCGAGTCCGTCCTCCCACCGCAGGCAGGTGTTGTCCATGTCGAGTTCGGTGGTGTCGACGAAGTCGAGGGTCTGCTCGTGAGCGCCGAGCCGGTAGACCCGCACGGCCCGCAACGCAGCGAGCGCCGCGTCCTGATCCCCCTGCAACGGCAGCGACCGCAGCGCGAGCAACACCGTGAACGAACCGGAGTGCACCACGTGCGCGTCCAGTTCGACGTCGCGGTCATACCCCGGTGGGGTCACGACATAGGTTCCCCCCTTCCCGCCGTCCGGCCCGGGTATGCCCATATCGGTGATCCATCGCTGATGGTGATCGTCGAGCAGCCCGATGTAGGCCCCGGCGGGCAGCTCGACCACCATCGGCCCGTCCCGCAGGTCCAGGGCGGCCGACCCGTACGGGGTATCGGAGTTGAGGGTGAACCCGACCTGCCGCGGCCCGGCAGCCACGATCCCGATCGCCTTGCCGTCGGTCAACCCGACTTCCCGATTGCCGTTGAGAATGCCTTCGAGCGACACCGTCGGATACCAGAACCGGTAGGCCGTCACCGCCCGCTGGAAATCCACATCGGCCCAGGCCCGCCCGACGGCGTCCGCCTCGGGGAATCCGTCCCGGAATTCATAGCGATCCTGCTCGACGCCGGTCATGGGCAACCTTTCATCGCGATTGGGGTTGCCTTGCAGTTCACCGCGCGGCGTCGGTCCGTCGCATCACCCGCAGCGGATGAAGCTCGGCTGTCGACCCGGTAATGCGGGCCGGGGGCCTTTCGCGGGAAGAGCCATCTAGTCCACCGGCCCGAGCCACTCGGCGATCCGCTCGCACACCCACGCGCCGTCGTCGAGCGGCAGGTCGTGGCCCGCGTCGGGGTGCACCCGCAGGGGCGCGTCGAACCGGGCCGCGAGCCGCCGTGAGATCCGATGGTCGATCAGGCGATCGCCCGCGGAGGTGAGCACCAGCAGCGGAACCGGTATCCGAGCGGGCAGGCGGAAGGTCACCGCCGCGGCGACCTGTCCGAGAGCGCTGGCGCTGACGGGTGCGGCTTCCCGCTGGTACCGCGCCCACGTCGCCGCCAGTTCCGTCAGTTCGTCCGCGGGGCGATTGCTGCTCAGCGCCAGCGCGGCGGCCTCGTGAGCATCGAGTGAGCGAAACTGCTTGCCCGCCACCAGCGAGACCAGGCCGCCGCCCATCTGGTGTGGCCGAAACAGCGCGGGCGCGGCGGTATTGACCACCGCGCAGCGCTCGAAGTCCGCCGGGTAGCGGGCAACCCAGTCCATGGCCATCATGCCGCCGAGTGAAATCCCCAGCAGCGACCAGCGCTCGTCCCCGGGTTCGAACCGCGCCCGGATATCGTCGGTGATGGCGGCGATCGAGCGGGGCGATACGTGCCCGTTCCGCGTTCCGAAGCCCGGCGGATCGATCGTCACGACGCGCACGCCGAGACGCGCCGCCAGCTCGTCGTGAAACTGCCCCCAGTGCCGTTGATCGCGGGTGAGCCCCCGCAGCAGTAGCCAATTGGTCATCGCGGTCCCCTTGTCAACGCCAATTCCCGGCGTCATCATCGAACCGCGCGAGCGCCGGGGTCAAGGACTCCGGCCGCCGAACTCCGAGAACTGTCGCACCGCCCGCCACACCGAAATCGATTCGTGCACAGTGCACGGTCGATGACCGTGCGGCGGGCTGTCAGAGACCGAACAGCCCCAGGACCGAGCCGGTGATGATGCCCGACGTCAAGGCGCCGAGCGCCGCGGGATCGGTGATCGTCGCGGGGATCGAGGCGATCTCGCACCCGGTCGGTTCGGCGGCGGCGTCGGCCTGCTGTTGCAACCAGGCCAGCGCGCCCGGTGCGCCCAGCGCCCATTCGAGGGTGTGGCCGGACAGCGGCATGGGGAGTTGTTCGCGCCGATAGGTCACCGGGACACCGCTGTCGCAGTACCCGGCCACGAGGGTGTCGGCCCCGCCGATGGTGCTGATCTCGTCGGCGATGGCGTTGTAGACGTACAGCGGTGCGGTGGGCGCGGTGTGGCCGAGTTCGGATTCCTGCACGGCCGCCTGGATCACCGGGTCGGCGAGCACCTCGCTCAGCGGCACGGTCAGGTGGCGCGCCGCGTCGAAACCGATGTTGGACAGTAGATTCTGCGGTGTGCAGGCGGTCGTGGCGTCGTCGATCTTCTGCCGGCCGGCCGGGGTCAGGTACCGGTCGAGCGCCGCGGCCAGCTCCGGGGAATTCTGCCGCATCCCCATCAGCGCGACGGGGATCAGCGCCCCGCCCACGAGTGTGCCGTTGGCAGAACGGATTCCGGCCTCGAAGTCGCCGACGGGCGCGCCGAGGGCAGCCGCCGCGACGTCGAGTTCGGGCGCGTAGGAAGGCTGTTCCTGGGCGGCCCAGCCGGTGGCGATACCGCCGCCGGAGTAGCCCCACATCAATACTTTCGAATCGGCGGGCGCGGCGGCCGGGTCGAAATTCCGGACCGCGCGGATGCCGTCGAGAATGACGTAGCCGGGCTCCTTCGGGGCCAGGAAGTGATTGTCGACGCCGCCGTAGTCCGGGACCGACACCGTCCAGCCCTTCGCGAGCGCGGCGGCCACCAGCGGGGACTCGTTCGCCATCGTGGTCAGTTCGATCGGCTGACTCTCACCGAAGTCGAGCCACGGCACCTGCCCCTGCTGCAGGGCCTGCGACGGCATGCACTGCGGCGCAATGGCATCGGTCATGTTCTGGAAGGACAGGATGGTCCCGTTGCCCTGCCGCGGCTTCAGCACCGTGGTGACCGCGCTGTAGGGGGCGCCGGTGGAATCGGTGGTGCGGTACAGCACCTGCCAGGCGTCGACCGCCATCGGCAGCGCTTGGAAGAAGCTGGCCGCTATCGGCCGTGAGCGCAGAACGGTGCCCGGCTCGGTCTCGGCGTATCCGGTTGGCGGCGCATAGAATCCGTCCGCGGTATTGGGAGTCGAATGGGCGGTCTGTGCGGTGGCGAGGCCGGCGGCGCACGCCACAGCCATCGCCAGGATCCCGCGGCCCGCACGGCCCTTCATGACCTCGAACACCGTTGCCGAACGGCCGGTTCCGCTGGATTTCCCCATGCCGCACCCCTTCCTGCCGCGAGAACGGTAACAGGTTTCAGAAATGCGGCAGGCGAATTCAGCTCACTCGGCGGTCATGCTTCGAAGAGGCGTTGGCCCCACCATTGTCCGGGGGTGAGGCCGGGTGGGCAGGCGTAGAGGGCGGTGCCGGTGTGGGTGAGGTATTCCATCATGGCGTCTTTGGTGGACAGGGCGTGTTGCATGGGGACGAATTGGGTGTGGGGGTTGCGGCAGTAGGCGAGGAAGAACAGGCCGGCGTCGAGGTGGCCGAAGCCGTCGGAGCCGTCGGTGAAGTTGTAGCCGCGGCGCAGTAGTTGGATGCCGTCGAGGTTGTCCGGGTGGGCGAGGCGGACATGGGAATCGGCGGCGATGATGGGTTGGCGGCCGGAGGTGATGAGTAAGTCGGGGTCGTCGAATTCGGCGGTCTGACCGAGTGGTGCGCCTTCGCCTTTGCTGCGTCCGATGATTTGTTCTTGTTCGCCGAGGGCGGCGCGGTCCCAGGCTTCGATGTCCATGCGGATGCGTCGGGCGACGAGGTAGCTGCCGCCGGTGAGCCATTGGGCGTCGGTGGGGTTGTCTTCGGGTGCGACCCATACGAATTTGTCGAGTAGGTCGGTTTGTTCGGCGGTGAGGTTGCGGGTGCCGTCTTTGAACCCGAACATGTTTCGGGGTGTGGCTTGGCCGCGGGTGGTGCTGGAGGTGCGGCCGAATCCGAGTTGGGACCAGCGGACGCTGACGATGCCGAAGCCCATGCGGGCGAGGTTGCGGATGGCGTGGACGGCGACCTGGGGGTCGTCGGAGCAGGCTTGGACGCAGATGTCGCCGTGGCTGCGGGAGGTTTCGATGGCGTCCTTGGCGAAAGTCGGCAGGTTCTCGAGCGCGGCGGGGCGATGCTTGGCGAGCCCGAAGCGGTCTCCGCGTGTGGGTGCGGTGGGGCTAGCGCCGAACAGGCCGGGTCCGAAGCCGATGGTCAGGGTCAGTGCGGCGGGCGATAGTCCGAGTGCTTCGCCGGTGTCGGGTGGGGGTAGGTGGGTGCCGTGACCGACCGCGCCGCCGTCGACGGTTTCGAGGCCGCGGGTCATGCGTTCGGCGGCGAGGGTCCAGCGTTGGAGCAGGTCGATGAGTTCGGTGCGCGAGTCGGTGATGACGTCGAACGCCGCGAAGTGCAGGCGGTCCTGCACGGCGGTGACGATCCCGGCCTGCCGCTCACCACGGAAGGCCACCACCCGATCGTTCGGGTCGGCGGGCGCCTGGTGCGCGGCGCTGCTGATCGCCGCGCCGGCCACCACCCCGGCGCCCGCAGCCGCCCCACCCAGCAGCAGACGCCGGGAGACACCGGGTCGGCGCAGGTTTCCGGACTCGGCTGCGGGTCGCTCGGTCATGGGATTTCTTTCCTGTGTGTCGGGGCTCGGAAACTACTGTCCGAGAACCAGGTCCGGGACCTGGCTCAGGGTCGCCGACAGGGCGTCGATCTTGTCGGACAGATCCTTGCGTTGCGGTGCGGTGACCTTGTCGTACGAGATGTAGCCGTCGCCTTCGCGGTAGGCATTGATGGCCTCGCGGACGGCCTTGAACTGGCTGGTGATCTTGTCCATCAGCGCCGGGTTCTTCGCCGCGATCATCGGCTGCAACTCCGCGATCAGGGTTTCCGAGCCGTCGATGTTGGCCGCGAAGTCCCACAGATCGGTGCGCGAGTATCGGTCCTCCTCGCCGCCGACCTTGGTCGCGGCGATCTCGTCGACCAGCGCCTGCGCGCCCTTGACGAACGACTGGGTCTCGAAGGAGAAGTCGTCCTTGCGTACCTCGTCGCGCAGCGCGGTGACATTGGCCAGCAGGGCATCGGCCTCGGTGTTGACCTGTGCGGCGGTGTCCTTCTTGGAGTTGTCGAGGTCGGCTTGGCTGATGTCGTCGCCGTCCTCGCCGACCTGGGACTGCTGCGGGGGCCACAGGAACCGCTCGATGCGGTGGAATCCGGTGAAGGGCTGCTTGCCGTCTTCGGTGTCGTCCCAGCGCATATCGATCGCGGGGTCCAGATCGGCGAACGATTCCGCGACCGGTTCCACACGCTCATAGAAGGTGCGGGTCAACCCGAACTGCGCCTTGGCCGCAGCGGTATCACCGGACTTCACCGCGGCCACGAACGTGCCGGTTTGCGCGACGAGTCCGTCGAGCTGACCGCGCACGTAGTCCAGGTACCTGGCCTTGGCCTGTTCGACGTCGGCGGGGACGTCGGTCTTGGTCTTTTGTTCGCCGGTGACCTCGAGTTTGCCGCGGATGCCGTTGCCCACCATGCCCGGTTTGCACGCGGTCTCGTAGGTGCCGGGCTCGGTGATATCCACGACGAGCTTGCCGGTGACCCCGGGGCCGATGTTCTCGATCTCGCCCAGCACACGGTTGTTCTTGCCGAAGACGTAGAACTCGGTCACCTTCGAACCGTTGTTGGTGATGCTGAATTTCACCGTGCCGGTCGAGGCGCTCGTGGAGCTGAGCTCACACACCGATTCGGTGGACGTGACGGAGATATCGCCGCTGCCATCGGATTTGGCGGTGCACGCGGTGATCGCCAGCGGCGCGGCCAGCAGCAGTCCGGCGGCGGCCAGGGCACGCCTCGACAGGTTCGGTTTCACTGTTTTCCTTTCGGTTCCGGCTCTCGCGAAGCCGGAGTCTGATCCACCGCAGCCGCGGACGGGGAAGTGTCGGGACGCTCGACGCGCAGGAACAACGTCAGCACCACGACCAGGTACAACACCCAGGCGATCACCTGCAGCACCGTCGGATCCGGACGCAGATTGAACAGACCAGCCAAAGTCGTTCCGTACCACGAGGATTGGTCGTAGTGCGCGCTGACATCGAAGGCGAGATCGTCGATACCGGGCAGCCAGCCGACCGTCTGCAACGCCCGGATCCCGTAGGCGAGGATGCCCGCGGCCACGACGACCAGCAGCGCACCGGTGTACTTGAAGAACTTCGTCAGGCTGATGCGGACCGCACCCAGATACAACGCGACAGTGAGCGCGACCGCCACCAGGATCCCGAGCAGCAGCCCCAGTAGCGGCCAATTGCTGTTGGAGGCGTTCTCGGCATACCCGACCATCAGCAACGCGGTCTCGAGCCCCTCACGCCCGACCGCGAAGAACGCCAGGCTCGCGACGGCGACCCCGCCCAACTCCACCGCCTGCGACATCCCCCGGCGCAAATCGGCGGACAGGTGCGCGGCCGCGCCACGCATCCACAGCACCATGCCGGTGACGATGACGACCGCGATCAACGACGCGACGCCGGCCACCGCCTCGGCGGCGAGGCCGCTGATTGTGGAGGTCCCGTAGTGGATGCCCGCGAACACCGCCAAGACCATCGCCACGGCGGCTCCCACCCCGAGCCACAACCATTTCAGGTTGGACCGGCTGTCGGACTTGACCAGAAACGCCGCCAGGATCATGACCACGATCCCGGCCTCGAGCCCTTCCCGCAGTCCGATCAGCCCGCTGCCGAACAGCTGCGTGGCCACCGAAGGCGTCGATGCCGCGAGCACCATCCCTGCGCCACCTCGTTCTCGTCGTCCGCCCACCGCCAAAATTAGGGTAGGCATGCCTGATCGTTCGGTGAGCGTACCCCCATGGTGACATCCGCAATATGGGCGACTTCGGCATTCTTCAACAAATGACCGAATTGTCCGAAATGACGGAATTAATGGTCAGCGGATAGCCGAATACTTACCTCGGAATGGGCGGGCCGGGGTCCAGGCCCATGGCCTCGCGGGCCTTGCGGATGAAATAGAGCCCGGCGCGGGCGGACTCGCGCGCTACGCGGACCTGACCGAGGTTCGTAGCGGCGGCCAGTTGGGAACGGGCGGTGGTCATGTGGTCGACCGCCTCGGTCACTGCGTTCAGGGCGGCGTCGTTGTCGGGGTCCAGGAGCAGGAGTTCGCTGCCCGTGCGATCGAGGTAGCCGCGGACCTCGGACTTGGCCCGGGCCAGCCGGTCGACGTCACCCGACCACTCCCGGGATATCCACCAGATGGCCAGGGCCAGGACGGCGGCGATGAGCAGGAAGGCGAGCAAGCGACCCATAGGTCCAGCCTACGGGGCCGCTGCCCGCCCACGCCGCCGGGCGCGCGCCGCCGGGTTGTCCGGCGCGCGCCGCCGTGACACCCGTCGCGTACCGCTATCCGCCGAGGTTGCAGTTGCCGTCGCTGGACCAGTAGCAGGTGTTCCAGCCGCTGGCCGGGAACCCGACCACCTGCAGCTGCGGATTCGAGTGGCCGAATCCGGTGCCGTTGAGCTGGAGGTAGAAGCCGGACGCGCCACTGCGAGCTCCCGTGCCCCAGAGGTAGCCCTGGTTGTTGCCGGGGCCGGTGCCCTTGTAGATGACGAAGTTCCCGTCGCCCTGCATGACGGCGAACACCTGCGAGTGCCCGGAGGTCCCCGAGCACCAGACCCCGCCCAGGTTGTTGCCCGGCCCGGTGCCCTTGTAGACGCAGAAGTTGCCGTCGCCCTGCAGAATCGCGAAGGCCGCGGTGCTCTGGGAAGAAGTGCGCAGCCAATCACCTTGATTGAGAACCTGATTCGTATTCAGGACCGCCCCGATCGAGGCGGCGCCCGCCTGACCGGTATTGATCGAAACGAGCGCGGCGACCGACATGGCAACGGCGGCAATGTACTTCGTGATCTTCATGCGTACTCTCCAGGGCGAGCCGGGCGCGTTTTCCGCCCGGGCTGGCGCGAGATTACAACAAGATCGATTGTTGCCGTAGGACTTTCGGAATGAAGTATTCCATGTTCACTTTCCGCGCCACCGCCCGAGCGCGATGTCAGCCGGGCAGGTCGAGCAGCTGGTTCTTGATCTCGGTCTTGAGCACCTTGCCGATCTTCGAGCGCGGCAGGGTGCGCCAGACCTCGATCTGCTTGGGCGTTTTCACGCTCCCCAGGCGCTCCTTGACGAAGGACGTCAGTTCCCGGGGATCGACCCGGGCGCCGGGGCGGACCTCGAGCACCGCTGTCAGCCGCTCGCCCCATTTGTCGTCCGGCAGTCCGACCACCGCGCAGTCCGCCACCGCCGGATGCGCCATGATCGCCTGCTCGACCTCGGTGGAGTACACGTTGAATCCGCCGGTGATCACCATGTCCTTGGCGCGGTCGACGATGAACAGGTAGCCGTCCCGGTCGAGGTAGCCGATGTCTCCGGTGTGGTGCCAGCCCCGCGCCGACGCCTCCGCGGTCGCGGGCTCGTTGCCGTAGTAGCCCCGCATGACCAGCGACCCGCGAATCACGATCTCGCCGCGTTCGTCTCGGTCCAGCAGCCGCCCGTCCTCTGCCATGATGGCGACCGTGACCAGCGGCGACGGCCGCCCGGCCGAGGACAGCCGCGCGCGGGCGATCGAACCGTCCGCGGCGAAGTGATCGGCCGGGGACATGGTGGAGATCATCATCGGGGCTTCGGTCTGGCCGAACAGCTGGGCCATGACCGGGCCGATTCGTGTGAGCGCCTCCTCCAGCCGGGAGGTCGACATCGGCGCGGCCCCGTACCAGAAGCATTGCAGGCGGGACAGGTCCCGCCGGTCGAGCGAGGGATGGTCCAGCACCATGTAGATCAGCGTGGGCGGCAGGAAAGTGTGTGTGACACGGTGGATTTCGAGATTGTCCAGGAATTCCTCCACATCGGGCCTGCGCATGATGACGATGGATCCGCCGCGGCACAGCACCGGGAAGCAGAGCACACCGGCGGCGTGGGTGAGCGGGGCCAATGCCAGGTAGGTCGGGCGCGCGTCCGCGACGGGCCAGGGATAACTCATCAGCGTGATCGCGGTCATCGCCTCGATATTGGCGCCGGTGAGCATCACCCCCTTGGGCCGCCCGGTGGTGCCGCCGGTGCCCGCGATCAAGGCGAGATCGCCGGGCGCGTGTCGGTCGACCGGCCCGGCCCCCGCGCCGAGAAACTCGTCCCAGCTCAGCGCCCACTCGGGCGCGCCGTCCAAGCACACCAGCGTGGTCAACCCCGGCAGCGCGGTGCGGATCGAATTCACCAGCGGTGCAAAGGATTCCTGGAACAGCAGCACCGAGCAATCGGACAGGTCCAGGAGTTCACGCGTCTCGTTCGCCGCGTTGCGCGGATTGATCGGACACCACACGGCCCCCGCGCGACTGATCCCGAATACGCAGGTGAATGCGGTCGGGTCATTGGCGGACAGGATCGCGACCTTGTCACCGGGCGCCACCTCGCGCGCGGCCAGCGCCGCGGCGACCCGATCGCTGAGCGCGCGCACCTGCGCGTAGGTGGAGACCGCGCCGTCGCACACCAGGCACGGGGCGTCGGGGTCCAGCGACGCGCCCTTGTCCAGGTAGTCGATCAGCCGCATCAGTTGTCCTGCACGGTCAGGACCGGCGCCGACACCAGGCCGAAGGCCCGCAACTGCCCGAGCAGTTCGCGATGTCCGAAAGCCTTACAGCCCGAAGCGAATCCGACTCGCTTGGGCGGCTGCTGCAGCAGCCACGACGCCGCGAACGCCTGCATCAGCCCGGTCTGCTTGTAGTTCTGATTGCCGTGGATGACGCAGTGCGCGCGAGCCAGCGGCCCGGAGGCGTGCACCGAGTCCAGGGACTTGTTCAGGCGCGGGTTCTCGCGCGGCGGCATCTGGTTCATCACCTGGGCGGCGGTGGCGGTCAGGGCCGCGTCGCGGGCCACCGGGTCCATGTCCTTGGTCGCCTCCAGGGCCTGCGCCACGATCAGCGGGACGCCGTTCATCAACTCCGCGTTGAAGACTCCGCCCTGGG
This sequence comes from Nocardia sp. NPDC057668, assembly GCF_042799795.1. Lineage (NCBI taxonomy): Bacteria > Bacillati > Actinomycetota > Actinomycetes > Mycobacteriales > Nocardiaceae > Nocardia > Nocardia sp. NPDC057668. Next base: position 1,311,835 of record NZ_JBHVIC010000001.1, read on the forward strand.
CCTTGCAGTTCGCCACCCGCGGATCGTTCCTGTACCAGACCGGATGCGAGGTGCCGCCCCACGGCAGCGACATGGCGAGTTCATGCTGGCCGGGCACGACCAGCGGCACCAGCCCCTGGTTCGGATCGAATTCGGTGTAGGCGTTCTGGCGCAGGTAGTGCGCCCGCGAGGTGGCCGCGTTGACCAGGATGGTGCGCGTCGAGGCGATGGTGGGCGAGCCGCCCCAGAACACGGCGATGTCGAGGGTGTCCAGGCCGGGGTATTCGAGGCACAGCTCGGCGGCGATCTCGCCGGTGGTGTACATCTGGGCGAGCCCGGGCGAGAGCAGCAGGCCCGCCGCCGCGAAGTCCGCGCCGTAGGTCTCGTCGCAGGTGATCAGCCAGTCTTGCTCGCCGGTCGTGTCGAGGTAGTGCACCCCGGCCGCCAGGCAGGCCCGAACCACCTCCGGCCCATAGGAACTGAACGGGCCGACGGTGTTGCACACGACCGACGCGCCACGGAAGAGCTCGGTCAGCGACTCCACATCGTGTGCGACTTCGGCGATCTCGTAGTCGGCGGTCTCGATGCCGGGCACGTGGGACTCCATCGAAGTCTTCAGCGTGGCGCTGCTGCGGCCGGCGGCGACGAACGGAATCCCGAACTCGCGCAGGTATTCACAGATCAGCCGGCCGGTGTAACCGGAGGCGCCGTAGACGATGACGGGCTTGGTGCTCATGGTGTTCTCCGCTTTCTTCGAATGGATCCGGGTCACATGCCCATGCCGCCGTCGACGGCCAAGCCGGCGCCGTTGACGAAGGCCGAGGAGTCCGAGGCGAGGAAGACCACCGCGGCCGCGATGTCCTCGGTGGTGGCCAGCCGGCCCGACGGGGTGAGCGCGACCACGGCCTCGACCGCTTCCTGCGGGGAGCCGAACAGCCCGATGCGCGCGACGTCGTCGGCCAGCGCGGCACCCATCCGATTCGGCACCAGGCCGGGGTAGACGCAGTTCACGCGGACGCCGTAGCCGAGTTTGCCGCTCTCCATGGCCGCCACCCGGGTGAGCCGGTCGATGGCGGACTTGCTCGCCGAGTACATCGCGATACCGGGGAACGCGATGGTCGCCGCGACCGAGGCGATGTTCACCACGGCTCCGCCGCGACCGGCCGCGCCGCCCGGCCGCATGGCGCGGAACGCGTGCTTGAGTCCGAGCGAGGCGCCGATCACGTTGATGTCGAACGTCTTTCGCGCATCCTCCGGGTCCAGGTCGATCAGCAGGCTGGTGATCTCCACCCCGGCGTTGTTGACGACGACGTCCAAGCCGCCGAACCGTTCGACTGTCGAGGCGACCGCCGCGGCCCAGGACGCGTCGTCGGTGACGTCGAGGTGGACGAAACCGTGATCCGCGCCGAGTGCTTCGGCGAGTTTGCCGCCGAGATCGTCCTGGATGTCGGCGATCACGACCCGTGCCCCGGCCGCTGCCAGCGCGTACGCCATACCCTCGCCGAGACCTTGTGCGCCGCCGGTGACCAGCGCGATTCGCCCGGTCAGGTCCGTGCTTGCCATGGGTGCTCCTTCGTCGTGGTGATGCCGATCACACGATTCTCGATTTCTTGACACTTGTCAAGACTTCTCTTGACGACTGTCTAGATTCTGTTATCCGATCGTCAAGACTTTGCGGTAGGCTCCGGCTGTCCACATCCGATCGAAGAGGGCCGATGCCGAGAGCGAATCCGATCGACAAACACGACGCGCGCCGACGCGCGCTCGCGGATTCCGCGCTGCGCACCCTCGGCGAACTCGGCTACGCCAAGTCCTCGCTGCGGGAGATCGCGAACAACTCCGAGTTCTCGCACGGGGTCGTGCACTACTACTTCAGCGACAAGCTCCAGCTGATCGTCTTCTGCGTGCAGCAGTACAAACAAACCTGCGTGACCCGCTACGACGGCGTGGTCGCCGACGCGACCACGCCCGCCGGTCTGCTCGCGGCCTTCGCGGACAAGCTGTGCGAGACCATCGTCGAGGAAGCCCCCATGCACCGGCTCTGGTACGACCTGAGGTCCCAGAGCATGTTCGAACCGGACCTGCGCGAACCGGTCGCGCAGATCGACCGCACCCTCGAGGACATGGTGTGGCGGGTCGTCGCCCGGTACGCGGAGTTGTGCGGCACCGAGCCGTCGATCGCCCCGAACGCGGCGTACGGCCTGCTGGATGGACTGTTCCAGCAGGCCCTGCTCGGTTACCTTGCGGGAGAACAGCGGTCGCTCGCCACCCTGAGCGCGCAGGTGCATCAGCTCCTCCCGCTGCTGCTCGACCCGGCTCGAGCGAGCGCGCCACACGGAGCGTGATCGCGCCGGGGCGGATGCCGTCCTAGGGCGTGACGATCGCGAAGTCGATATCCGCGGTATCGAGCAGGCCCGCGAGGGTAACCAGTACGGCCGGATCCCCCTCTACGCCCACCCCGTCCAGACCCTTGCCGGTCAGCACACCCAGGAGCTGTTCCTTGGTGAGGGACAGGGTGAGGTCCGCGGGCCCGTGGTGCGGTGCGTCCGCGGTGGCGGTGCGGTGGGTCAGCGCGCCGTTGGACAGGGTCAGGCGCACGGTCTCACCCTCGCCGGCCACCTTCCAGTCCATCGTGAAGCCGGTCTCGGCGGCCCGGGGTCCGTTCACGCGCACGGCCATCGAATCGATGAGCATCTCGACCGTCAGCGCCATCGCCATTTCCGGGTTGCTGGTGTCGATCTCGGTGTGCACCACGCCTTTTCGCAGCTCGAGCGCGCCGGACAGGTAGAAGTTGCGCCAGGGCCCGTTCTCCGCGCCGTGGCCCAGGGTGTCGTACACCGACGCCAGGAGCTCCTTGGCCACCGCGTTGCCGGGTTCGGCGAAGATGGCGTGGTTGAGCAGGGTCGCGGCGAACCGCAGGTCGCCGCTCTCCGCATACGCCTTGGCCTTTCCGATCAGCGCGTCGATGCCGCCGTAGTCCGCCACGTAGCGCCTGGCCTGCTCGACCGGGGGATGCTCCCACAGATGCGCGGGATTGCCGTCGAACCAGCCCATATAGCGCTGGTAGATGGCCTTGACGTTGTGGCTGACCGAACCGTAGTAGCCGCGGTTGGCCCACCGACTGTCCAGCGCCTCGGGCAACTCCATGACCTCGGCGATCTCCGGGCCGGTGAGGCCGCTGTTGAGCATCCGCAAGGTCTGGTCGTGCAGGTAGGCATACATATCGCGCTGTCCCGCAAGCAGACTCACGAAGCCGTCCCGGCCCCACACGGGCCAGTGGTGGGAGGCGAAGGAGACGTCGATCTTGTCGGCGAACATGCCGATCGCCTCGTCGAGGTAGCGCGCCCAGATGCGTGAATCACGGACCAGCGCGCCGCGCAGGGTGAGGATGTTGTGCATGTTGTGGGTGACGTTCTCGGCCATGCACAGCGCGCGCCGCTCGGGGAACAGGAAGTTCATCTCCGAGGGGGCTTCGGTGCCCGGGGTGAGCTGGAAGACGATGCGCACCCCGTCGACCGTCTCCTCCTGGCCGGTGTGGGTGATGTCGACGGTCGGCGGGATGAGGGTGATGGTGCCGGTGGAGGTGGTCATGCCCAGCCCGCAGCCGATCTGCGCGTCGGGGGCCTTCGGCAGATTCGCCCCGTACATGTACGCGGCGCGGCGGCTCATCGCCGTGCCCGCGTAGACGTTCTCGCTCACCGCGTGCTCGAGGAAGCCGGACGGGGCGATGATCGGGACCGGGGCGTGCCCGTGCGGGACGACCCCGCGGGCGCCGCCGAAGTGGTCGCCGTGTGAATGGGTGTAGATCAGGCCGGTCACCGGGCGGTCCCCACGATGCGCGCGGTACAGCCCCAGGGCCGCCGCGGCGGTCTCCGCCGAGATCAGCGGGTCGATGACGATGACCCCGGTGTCGCCCTCGACGATGGTCATGTTCGACAGATCGAGGTTGCGTACCTGGTAGATGCCCTCGGCGACCTCGAACAGTCCCTGCTTGTTCGCGAGCTGCCCCTGCCGCCACAGGCTGGGGTTCGCGGAGGGCGGGCATTCGCCGTCGAGGAAGTCGTAGGCGTCACCGTCCCAGATGACCTTCCCGGCCTCGGTCTTGATGATCGCCGGTGACAGGGCGGCGATGAATCCGCGCTCGGCGTCCTCGAAATCGGCCCGATCCTCGTAGTCCACCGGCATGTCCGCTCCCTCGTCGGTCGTCGTGTGCCGATGGTTCCGCGCCGCGAACGCACGGCACTTCACCCGGCGCGGGTGAAATTCGAACCGCGGCGGGCGCCCCGCAACCTACCCCGGCGGCGCGCAGCTTCCCGCAGGAAGCCTGCGACCGGCCACCGCCGTCGCGGACGCAAATGCCGCGTACGGTACACTCCCGAAACTTGAGGTTACTCCTCCGTTTTCGGCCCTTCGTTCGATCGCCAAGTCCGACAGTGCGATAGCGGAACGAAGCGCGCCGGGAGGAGCTGTTCGTAGGCGTGGCGGGCCGCGAAAGTGCTGTACAGGGGCCCGGAAGTCGGCACATCCGGATACCACCTAGGAGAACCTTTCGTGTCCGTATACCTGTACCGGTGGGGCAAATTCGCGTTCAGACGCAAGTGGATCGTCCTGCCGGTGTGGCTCCTGCTGCTCGTGATGCTCGGCGTCGGCGGCAGTGCGCTGAGCAAGCCGATGAGCGACGAATTCAGCATGCCGTCGCTGCCCTCGGAACGGGCCACCGACATCCTGGACAAGCAGTTCCCGGGCATGTCAGGGCAGTTCGGCATCGACGCGGTCGGCGGAACCTATGTCATCAAGGCGCCCGCGGGCACGAAACTCACCGACAAACCCCATCGCGCCGCCATCGACAGGCTGATCGCCGACCTGAGGACTCTCGCGGTCGATGACGGCAAGCAGCGCATGGTCACGGACAAAGACGCTGCGGCACTGAACAACCCGATCGCGGTGACCGAGGCGATGGGCTGCCTGGGCGCCGCCGACCCCGCGGTGTGCTCCGGAGCTCCGCTGAACGTGCTGAACGAACAGGCGCCCGCCACGGTCGCCGTGCTCTCGGTGCCCTTCGACATCGCCTCCGCCGCGGACATCACCGACGCCGAGCGCAAGGCCGCCTTCGAGGTCGCCGCCCCGGCCCGCGCGCAGGGCCTGACCGTCGAGATCGGCGGCGCGATCCAGCAGAAGCAGGAGCAGCCGAGCGGTCAGGCCGAAATGATCGGCATGGGTGTGGCATTGGTGGTGATGGTGATCGCCTTCGGGGCGATCGTGGCGGCCTTCGTGCCGATCGTCACCGCGCTCGCCGGCCTCGGCGCCGCCATGCTGGTGATCTCCCTGGGCACCTCGGTCATCGAGATTCCGAGCTTCACAACGTTTCTGGCGTCGATGATCGGCATCGCGCTCTCCATCGACTACGCGTTGTTCATCGTCTCGCGCTACAGGCACGAACTACGGGTCGCGAAGAGTTCCGAAGAGGCCGCGGGCATCTCGGTCGGCACCGCCGGATCCGCGGTGGTGTTCGCCGGGCTCACCGTCATCGTCGCCCTGGGCGCGCTGAGCATCGTCGGGGTCAACTTCCTGACGTTCATGGGCCTGGGCGGCGCGGTCGCGGCGTTCTTCGCGGTGCTCACCGCCATCACCCTGATGCCAGCGCTGCTCGGCGCTTTCGGCCGCTTCCTGTTCACGCCGAAGCTGCCGGTGGTCGCCAGGCACGACCCGGAGGACGACACCTCGGTCACCGTCGGCACGCGGGTGGCGCGTCTGATCGGCAAGGGGCCGTGGGTCGCGCTGACCCTCGCGGTGGCGGCGCTGGGCGCGCTGGCCGCTCCGGCGCTCGGATTGCAGCTGGGTCTGCCGGGTGAGAACAGCTTCCCGACCGATTCCACGATCCGGAAGGCGTACGACATCCGGACGGAGGGGTTCGGCGAAGGCAGCAACGGGATCCTGACCGTCGTGGGCGACCTGGAGAAGGTCCCGGCGGGTCAGCGCGACGCCGCGGTGACCGCCCTGCGGGACCGGCTCGCCGGGCTCGAGGAGATGGACTACGTCACCGCGCCGCAGATCAGCGCGAACAAGCTCGGCGTAATGCTCAGCGGCGTACCGAAATCGGGGCCGAACAACCAGGCGACGAAGGACCTGGTGCGCGACGCGCGCGACGCCGAACAGGAGCTGAACGAGCGCTTCGGCATCGAGTACGGCATCACCGGAACCACCGCCATCTACGCCGACATGGACCACGTCCTGCTCGGCAAGATCGTGCCCTACCTGGCGATCGTGGCCGGGGCGGCCTTCGTCCTGCTGATCCTGGTGTTCCGCTCGATCCTGGTGCCGCTGACCGCCGCGCTCGGCTTCCTGCTGTCCATGGCGGCCACCTTCGGCGCGACCGTCCTGATCTTCCAGGAGGGCACGTTCGGCCTGATCTCGGATCCGCAGCCGATCATCAGCTTCCTGCCGATCATGTTGATCGGCTTGGTGTTCGGACTCGCGATGGACTACCAGGTGTTCCTGGTGACCCGGATGCGCGAGGAATACGTGCACGGCAAATCGCCGAAGGATGCGATGATCTCCGGCTACCACCACGGAGCCCGGGTGGTCACCTCGGCGGCGATCATCATGATCTCGGTGTTCGGCTCGTTCCTGCTGGAATCCGATGTCACCGCGAAATCCATGGGTTTCGCTCTGGCGTGCGGCGTCGCGATCGACGCCTTCGTGGTGCGGATGGTGGTGGTCCCGGCCCTGTTGGTGATCATGGGGCGCCGAGCCTGGTGGATTCCCCGGTGGCTCGACCGAATTCTGCCGGACATCGACGTCGAGGGAGCGAAATTGCAGGAGTCCCAGCGCAAGCCGGATCGTCTCGAATGGCTGCTGCCCGTCGCGGCGGCGAGCGAAGCGGCGGAAGAACTTCGGGCGCCGGTCCGGCAGCCCGCGCAGGGTGCGCCCGAACGGGCGCGACCGGTCCGGATCACGCCCGAACCGGTCGGCGCGGTTCGAGCCGCACCCGAACCGACGCAGCCCACGCCCCTCCCTGATCAGAGCGCTCGATCCGTCCCCCCGCCGGTGCACACCACCGAGGTACCGGCACGCACCTCAACGGCCGGGACCGCCCGCGCCTCCGAAACCCCCGTGCCGGTGGACGGCCCGTCGATCAGCGGCAGCGTGCGCCGAGACGATCAGCACCCCGTACCGGGAGCGATCCTGACGCTGATCAGCCACCGCGGCCGCCAGGTCTCACGCACGACCGCGGGCGACACCGGCGGGTACACCCTCGTGCCGCCCGCGCCCGGCAACTATGTCCTGATCGTCTCGGCGGACGGACATCAACCGGCGGCGATGGATGTCGTCGTGGCCGACGGCGGCGCAACGCGGTTCGACCTCACCCTGACGGGCACCAGCGAGGTCTTCGGCGTCGTCCGCACCACCGCTCAGCAGCCGGTTCCGCATGCCACCGTGAGCGTGACCGACGCCCTCGGCGAGGTGGTCTGCACCGCCCTGACCGCCGCCGACGGCAGCTACACCTGCCGCGGCGTGCTCGCCGGTACGTACACCCTGGTGACGGTGGCCCCCGGAATGAAGCCCACGGCAACGACATTCACGGTGCCGGACAGCACCCGACTGCGCGTCGACGTCGCCGCGCTGGCCCCGATGGCGGTGTTGTCCGGCACGGTCCGCGCCAATGGGAACACGGTGCGCGACGCGCGGGTCACCGTTCTCAACAGGTCCGGAGTACCCGTCGGCACCACCCACACCGACGAGCAGGGCCGCTACGAGGTACCCGATCTGCCGGCCGGTGACTACACCGTCGAGGTGCGTGGCTACTCACTGGTTATCGATGAGGTGATCGTCGACGGTCAGGGCGCGGATCATGATCTGCGGCTCGGCTTCGAGGAGTACGCGGGGGCACGCTGAGCGGTGCCGGGTATTCGGGGCTGCATTGTGCCGAGGGCACAGCGCGGCGGCTCGGGACACGCTCGGCTCGACGAACCCGAGCAGCACCCGCCGGGCCGGGTGGCCGAGGTGCGGCGCTACCCGTCCGCACAACCGCGCCGTCCGGTTCGCCCGTGGGGTCAGGCCGGCTTCCGCACCAGGGCCACACGCCGGCGGCGACGCCGGGGCCGCAGCGGTTCCGTCCGGCGCCGGGTGCGGCTGTAGCGCAGCAACTGCATCAACAGATCCTCCGCGGCGCGATAGCGCGGGATATCCACCCAGAGCCGCCAGAGCACTTCCGGGTCCCCGCGCTCGATCACGGTGACGCGCACCGGCAGGACGTAGCCCGCGATGCCCGCGTCGGTGAGCGCGAAAAGCACCCGGTAGACATCGGATTCGTCCAGGTCCGCCAGCACTCCCCAGGCTCGTGCGTCGAGCCCGTTGGCCAACCCGCGGGCGGGAACCCAGTGCGGGGTGAGGCGCGCACCGGACCACGCGTCGGGCACTTCACGTGAGTAGGTCATCGCGTCCGTTCACTAGGGGCCGGTCGAATGATCGGCTACTCCATCATCCAGCAGACGTGCGGGAACCGCATCCGCCACCGCCCGGCATCGCTGACAGCGAACTCGGCTCGCAGCGTTGCCGGACCACCGGCCGGGAACGCCCGCCGCCCGGCCGCGTTCACGCTCCCGGCGCCGAGATACATCGTGTGCGATGCTTTCTTCATGGTGATTCATGGTGAAAGCTCGTCCAGACTGCGGCTGGCGGCACAGGCCTTCCTCGGCGTGATCCTCGCGTCGGCCGGTACAAGCCACCTGACCTTCGCTCGCGAGGAGTTCCGCGCGCAGGTGCCGTCCTGGTTCCCGCTCGACACCGACTTCGTGGTCCTGGCCTCCGGCGTCGTCGAAATCACGCTCGGCGCAGCGCTTCTGCTGACCTGGAAGCAGCCGCGGCGCGCGCTGATCGGGGCGGTGGCCGCGGCGTTCTTCGTCGTCATCTTCCCGGGGAACATCGCGCAGCTGGTCGAGCACCGGGACGCGTTCGGTCTCGATTCCGATGCCAAGCGCGCGGTGCGGCTCGTGTTCCAGCCGGTGCTCGTGGCGTGGGCGCTGCTGGCGACCAACGCGGTCGGGGTGTGGCGTCGCCGCGCGGTGTCCGCGAACTCCTAGCGGGTCAATCGGTTTCGACGGCCTCGCGCAGTGCGCGGAATTCCGCGGCGAGGGCGTCGACCGTGTAGTGGGCGTTGAGCCCGCTGGGATTGGGCAGGACCCAGAGCGCGGTCTCGCCGATCCGCTCGGATTGGGGACCGACCGCGGCTTTTCGGCGACCGAAGGCCGTGCGGTACGCGCCGATCCCTAGCACCGCCAGCACGCGGGGCTCGTACCGCTCGACGCGTTCGACCAGGGCACGGCCACCCGCGCGCAGTTCGTCCGCGGTCAGCTCGTCGGCCTTGGCGGTCGTGCGCGGGGCGACGTTCGTGATCCCCAACCCCAGTTCGAGTAGTTCCCGCTGTTCGTCGGGCCGCATCAGCCGCGGCGTGAAGCCGGACCGATGCAGCGCCGGCCAGAACCGATTCCCCGGACGGGCGAAGTGCTGCCCGGTCGCTCCCGACCGCAGCCCCGGGTTGATGCCGCAGAACAACACCCGCAAACCGGGCGCTATCAGATCCGGAATCGTCTTGTCCTGCGCCGCGGCCAGATCCGCGGGCGAGGGCCGGGCGGGGGAAGCGGAAACCATCCCCACAGTCTGCCGCAGGACCCCGGCCCGGACGGCAACCGCCGACACCGCGGTCTGCCGCACCCCCGGACTCAGGATTGTCACAATGCCCGACAGCACGCGTGGCCTGCACCGATTGCTTCGATCACGCGGTTACCGTGACAGGGTGACCACGCCGGAGAAGCCCGACGCCACACAGGTCATCCGTGCTGCCATCGAGCTGCTGACGATGTGGATCTCCGAGGGCGACGAATCCCGCAGCGCCCAAGCGGCGTACATCGGCCGCCGGGTCGCGGACCTCGACGAGGCCGAACGCGTCCACCTGATCCGCGGCCAGCTCTACCTCAACGAGCTGCTCCTGATGTCGGTGGCCGAGGCCGACGGCGTCACCGACCTCGAGGAGATGCGGGTCTGCGGCATGCGCTGGCTGCGCGAGCTGGCCCTCGAAATCGCCGAATAGGAATGAGCGTTCCGGGCGGTGCTCGATTGCGCGCCGAGTCCCGTGCGGTGCACGCGGCGCTCGAGACAGCGTGAATCACGGGCGACTCCGCACTCAGGCGCGCAGCTCGCGTTTCAGGAGCTTGCCGCTTTGATTGCGGGGCAGGGAGTCGGTGAAGCGGACCACCTTGGGGACCTTGAAGGGGGCCAGGCGCTGCTTCACGTGGGCGATCAAGTCCTGTGGCGCAACCGGTTCCGCGCCGGGGCGCAGGACCACTACCGCCGTCACGGCCTCGATCCAGCGGGGGTCGGGGGTGCCGATCACCGCCACCTCGGCGACCGCGGGGTGGGTGTAGAGGGCGTCCTCGACCTCGCGGGAGGCGACCAGGATCCCGCCGGTGTTGATCACGTCCTTGATCCGGTCGACCACGGTGATGTAGCCCTCGGCATCGCGGACCACCAGATCACCGGAGTGGAACCAGCCGTCGGTGAACGCCGCCGCGGTCGCCTCGGGATTGTCCCAATAGCCCAGGCACAGTTGCGGTGAGCGGTACAGGATCTCCCCGGGCACGCCCGCGGCCACGTCCGCACCCGCGGCGTCCACCACGCGCGCCTCGACGAACAGCACCGGCAGTCCGCACGAGTCGGGGCGGTCCTCGTGTTCGGCGGGGCGCAGGACGGTCGCCAGCGGGCCGATCTCCGACTGCCCGAAACAGTTGTAGAAGCCCAGATCCGGATAGCGTTCGCGCAGGCGCTGCAGCACGGTGACCGGCATGATCGATGCGCCGTACTGCGCCTTGCGCAGCGAGGACAGATCGCGTCCCGCCAGCTCGGGGTGATCGGCCAGCGGCACCCAGACCGTCGGGGCGAGGAACAGCGAGCCGATGCGCTCGGCTTCGACCGTGCGCAGGATCTCGGAGATGTCGGGCACGGGCAGCAACCGGACCGTGGCCCCGACCGCGAGGTAGGGCAGCAGGAACACGTGCATGCCGGCCGAGTGGTAGAGCGGCATGCAGATCAGCGGGTTGTCCCCCGCGTCCAGGTCGAGAGCGACGATTGCGGAGGTGTACTCGTGCACCAGGGCGCGATGGGTCATCATGGCGCCCTTGGGTTTGGACGTCGTGCCCGAGGTGTACAGCAGTTGGGCCAGGTCGGTGTCGACGGTCGTGGACTCCCACGGGGGAACGGGCCCCGCCACAGCGGTGTCGAGCAGGGAGTCGGCCGTGTCGCGCAGCATGAGCACCCGGCAGCCCGGCGGCACCACCGGCGTGAGGTGGTCGACCAGTTCCGGATCGGCGAATACCGCGGCGGCGCCGGACTGCTCGAGCAGGTACGCCAGCTCGTCGCCGCGCAGGGCGTAGTTGATCGGCACGTGCACCAGCCCCGCCCGGGCGGCGGCCAGGAAGGCGATGGCGTACGCGTCGGAGTTGGTGCCGTAGGCGGCGATTCGGCCACCGGCGGTGAGCCCGAGCGTCCGCAGCCGAGCGGCGGCCCGCGTGACGGCGTCATCGAGTTCGCGATAGGTGAAGCTCCGGTCGGCGAACCGAATCGCCACCCGGCCCGGGTGGCGGGCGGCGCTGCGGCGCAGCACGCCGTCGATGGTGCCCGCACGGGGATCCAGCATGGGAGAGGACATTTCGAAGCCTGTCTGTGTTCTCCCGCGATCGGGCGGGAGCTGTCGAGAACATGTCCGGACGCGACGGGCGTGCGGACGGCGAATCGCCGTCGAGGCCATCGCGACCTCGACGGCAAGTGTCGTTCAGTCCGCCGAGCCGCGGGGATGAACGATGATCTTCACGTGCTCGCGCGGTGAGCGCAGCGCGGTGAACGCCTCCGCCACCCCGTCGAGCCCGACACGGCCGGTGATCAGGGCCTCGGCATCGATCTCCCCGTCGGCCAGCCGCCGCAGCGTGATGTCGTACGGTTCCTGATAGTTGCCGTGCCCGAAGTTCACCGCGATGCGCCGGAACTGGCCGACCACCGGGATGATGGTCTCCTCGGCGAATCCGGCCGCCAGCACCTGGATACGCGAATTGAACGGCAGCTGATGCAGCAGCTCGTTGAGCACGCCCGCGCGGCCACTGCATTCGTAGGCGATGAGAATTCCCGAATCGGCTTCGCTCACCAGCGAATTGCCGTCGGCGGCCAGTGCGTTCCACACCGCGATGGGATCCTGTTCGGTGGGATCGACCACGATGTCCGCGCCCATCAGCTTCGCCAGTTCACGGCGGGCGGGTGAGGGCTCGGAGGCGATCACCACGCGCGCCCCGTGCGCCTTGGCCGCCACGATCGCGCCCAAGCCGATGGCGCCGCAACCGATCACGAGCGCGGAGTCGGACGCCGTCAGACCGGACTGCTGCACGTGCATCTCACCCACGTGCAACGGTTCGGCCAGCGTGGCGTGATCCAGGGAGAGGCCGTCGGGGACCTTGCGCACCCAGTACGCGTCCACCACGATCTGTTCACCGAACGCGCCGTGATGGGTATTCGAATAGCCGATGATCGTCGGGATTCCGCTGGCGGTGTCGGTGGCCAGCCCGATGCCGGCGACGCGGTCCCCCACCGCGAAATCGGCTACATCGGAACCGATCTCGGCGACGACACCCGCGTACTCGTGCCCCAGCACCACCGGCCGCTCGGCGTCGAACTCGGCCAGCGGATACCCGGCGGCGTGCGCGACGCCCACGAACCGGCACGGGTCCTTCGACACCGACAGGTCGCTGCCGCAGATGCCGCAGGCCACCACGTCGATGCGAATCTGCCAGGAGCCCAGCGCGGGTGGCGCCTCCACCTCGGCCACGGTGAACTGTCCCTCGAGGAATTGTGCAGCACGCATGATCAGGCTCCCGTCTGAACGCCGTAGTAGTCGGTGTGGGCCTTGGTGATCGCGGTGATCAGCTGCCCGATCAGCAGATCGCGATTGTCCTGCGCGAATTGCAGGCTCGCCTCACGACCACGGTTGCGGTTCTTGAAATGCGGGATGACCTCGGAGGCGAACAGCTCGTAGCTGCGCTTGGTGTCCTCCCAGCTCGCCATGTCCACGTGCAGCACCAGCATGGTGCCGAAGCCGCCGGTCTTGTCGATCAGGCGCTGGATCTGCTCGATGGCCTCGTCCGGGGTGCCGATGATGGCCTGCCCGAACTCCCCGAGGGTGTCGTTGCGCCACTGGTCGATGATGCCCTTGGGCGTCTGCGCCCAGTCCGGGCTCTGACCGGTCTGGCGATTGACGTAGGCGGCCATCGAGCCGATGCGCCGCGACACCGCGCGCTCGGCGTCGGCGCGGGACTCGGCCAGGAAGATCGGGTTCACCAGTCGCCAGTTGGCGCGATCGGCGACGTTTCCGTGTTCGGCGCAGGCCTTTTCGTACACGCCCCAGTTGCGATCGAGCACTTCGAAACCGCTCGGCGAGCTGGCGGCCAGGGACAGCAGCGACAGACCGTGGGTGCCCGCCAGTACCGACCCGTTCGGGGAAATGGTCGACGCCGTGGCGATCTCGATGCCCGCGGGGTCGTAGGTGGGCAGCTGGGCACGCGCGTCCCGCAGGGTGAACCAGTCGGTCCGCATGTCGACGACCTCGCCGCGCAGCAGCCTGGTGATCGCCTCGAGCGCCTCGCCCTGGCGACGGCGCTGATCGGAGGGATCGATGCCCATCATGTGCGCGTCCAGGGGAATCTTGCCCGGGCCGGTGCCGAAGATGAGCCGGCCGCGCGTCTGCAGATCGAGCTGGGTGATGCGGTCGGCGGTGATCAGCGGGTGGTGGTAGGGCAGTGACACGACACCGGTGCCGAAGCGGATGCGGGCGGTGCGCTCGGCAGCGGCGGCGATGAAAAGGTCAGGGGCGGGCACGATTTCGGCGCCGGTCGAGTGATGTTCACCCATCCAGGCTTCGTCGAAACCGAGGTGATCCAGATGCTCCATCAGGTCGATGTCGCGGCGCAGCTGCAGGGCGGGATCGGCATCGAGGGGGTGATACGGGGCCAGGAAGGCGCCGAACTTCATCGAGCTGGGGGTCCACATGGGAACGTCGTCTCCTCGTCGAAACGGTGCTGTGAGCGGGCTCACGGCGGGACCCCTTCATGACAACATGGATCAAGTGATCCAAAAATGATGGTCTCACTGAGCGGTACCGCGCCGAAAATACGCTACGAATACCGATTTCACGGTTGACTCGGGTGCCGATCTCCGATCTACAGTGGATCGACTGATCCAATTCGTTCCCGATCCCAGGAGCCCCGATATGCACCTCGACGTCGACCCGAGCCGCCGGAGCGTGCGCCTCGCCGAACCCGCCGACTTCACCGCCCTGTCCGTGGTGGTCACCGGCACGCGGGACGACAACCTCCTGCGCGCCGCCCTGGTCGGCTGGGCGGAATTCGATGGCGCGCACGCCTGGCTCGACATCGAGCGCCTGGAAGCCGAACTCGGATCCCTGCTCACCGCCGACCCCGACTGGCGGCAGCGATTCACCGGCATGCTCGGTTACGCGCGCGCTTCGGGCTGGCTCGACGAATCCGGCCGGGCCGTGCGCGCCCACTGCCGCTGGACGTCCCAATGATCGACGCCGCGCACCGGAACCGGCCGTACGAGCGCGACCGGCACTGTGCCAAGCTCGGTCCCATGTCCGCGCCCGCCAATCGCCAGGGGACCACGACCCGCACCCGCCTGCTGAAGACCGCCGAACGGCTCTTCGCCGCCCAGGGCGTGGACGCGGTGTCGGTGCGCGCGGTCAACGCCGCCGCGGGCCTGGGCGCGGCCTCGGTGAACTACCACTTCGGCACGAAGACCGATTTGCTGACGGCGGTCCTGCTCGACCTGGGAGCGCCTGTGCGCGACCGCATCCGAGCGAACGTCGATGCCCTGGCCGCCCGCACCTCCAAGCCCACCCCGGCCGAGCTGGTACACGCGGTGACCGACCCGTACCGGGAACTCCTGCACAACCACCGGACCCGCGGCATGCGCTGGATCAAGATCGTCTCCCAGCTCTCGGTCCAGGCCCACCCCGCACTGGAAGCCTCCGAGGAGGATCTGCGCGGATACCTGCTGGCCCAGGTCCGCCGCACCTTCCCCACGACCGACCCCGCCCGCTTGGAACACCGCTGGGCGGTCGCCCTGACGACATTCCTGCAGGCCCTGGCCCACGCCGACGGTCCGGCGACCGCCAAGCCCCTCACGGTCGCCGAACTCACCGACCTCCTGGACGATCAGGTGACGTTCCTGCGCGGCGGTCTCTCCGCGCTGCTCGGCAACTGACGCGAGCGGGTGCATCCCGGAATCGGAACGGCCGAGCGTGAATCAGTGTGGCAGGGAAAGCAATTCGACCAATGCCCCACGACCGGTCCCCGCGGGCAGCAGCGCGAGCGCCTGCGCCCGGAGCAGCCCGGCCAGGTGTGCGGTGCCGCCGGACCGGGTGGCACGCCAGACACCGCCCTCCACCTGACGGGCAGGCACAACCCTGGTCCGGTCGTTGTCCGGGGCGCCGGCGTCCGCGATCCGGCCCCACGAGGCGTTCGAGTCACGACGGCAGGTCAGCGCTCGAACCAGTGATCGTCCGGTCACCAGGGTGGCCACGACCGCCGCGAGCGGGTTGCCCGGCAGCGCGAGCAGGATCCGGCCGTCCGGCAGCCGGGCCACCAATTGTGAACCGCCCGGGCGCATCCGCACACCGTCGATGAGGATGTGCGCGCCGATCTCCTCGAGTACGCCGCGCAGGTGATCCGCGCCCCCGTGCCCCGTCGCGCCGACGGTGATCGCGAGTTCGGCGTCGGTGTCGAGGTCGAACCAGGTGCGCAACAGGGTGCGGTCGTCGGGCAGGCGGGTCAGCTGCCGGACGCCGATGTCGCAGTGGCCGAGATAGTGCGGCAGCACGGTGCCGATCGAGTCGCGGACCTGTCCCGGTTCGAGTTCACCGCTCGCGCGGATCTCGTCGCCGGTGAGCAGGACATCGGCGCGCAGCGGGCCGCGAACCATCGCGATCGGGGTTTCCGCGCTCTGCGCCACCGATACGGTGCTCACCCCCACCCGCGTTCCGGCGGCGACGAGTTCGTCACCGTCGAACCAGGATTCGCCGCAGCGGCGCAGGTCGTTTCGGCGGGGCGCATCCGCGACCAGTGCCACTGCCCGCTGCCCGCCACTGTGCAGGGGGCGAAGGAATTCCTGGCGGATCACGGCGGTGGTTCCGGGCGGGGTCACCGCGCCGGTCGCGATCCGAACCGCGTCTCCGTCGGACAGCGTGATCCCCGAACGTCTTCCCGCGGTGCAGGTTCCGATGAGCACGCGCCATTGCGGCCCGGGTCCGCTGACAGCGAACCCGTCCATGGCCGCGCTGTCGGCGGCGGGCAGCGCCGCCGTCGCCCACAGCGGTCCGGCCAGGGTCGCACCCAGCGCCATGGACAGGGCGGCGTATCGCTCACCGATCGGAGTCAGCTCCGACAACAACATGGCATCGATCTCGTCCACCGGTACATCTACTCGGCTCGCCGTTCGCTTCGAGCTGTCTTGTACGGCGCGCACGCATCGGTCCTCTCAGATATCGGGCAATCGTCAACAATCCTCATTTGCGGTGATTTCATGCCTCTTTCTCCGTAGTTGCCTATCGGTTGCGCGATTCTCACCCGTATGAGCGGACCGTTGTGCGGACGCGGAGAACGCACAACCGGCCGGACCGACCTGAGAAGTGAACGTAACCGTGGATGTGACGCCCCGTTAACAACCGCTTCCTACCGTTGGCATCGGGATCCACGGTCAGGGCGGTGTGAGTGGGGAGGAACAACAGGTGACGGCAGCCGATTCCGAGACCGGAACGGGCACCACACGCACGGTGTGCTCGTACTGCGGCGTGGGATGCGGGATCGTGCTCGAACTTCACGACGGACCCGAAGGACAGCGCATCCGCAAAGTAGCCGGTGACAAAGCCCATCCCGCCAACGGTGGCCGCCTGTGCACCAAGGGCGGCAGCCACGCGGACATGATGGCCGCGGACGGACGACTGACCACCGCTCTGGTCCGCGCCGAACGCGGCGCGGCGCCCGAACCGATCGCCACCGACACCGCCATCGCCGACACCGCCCGGCGGCTGCGCGCGCTGATCGACGAGCACGGCCCCGACGCCGTCTCGTTCTACGTCTCCGGGCAGATGACTCTCGAGGCGCAGTACCTGGCCAACAAGCTCGCCAAGGGCTTCATCGGCACCAACCAGATCGAATCCAACTCCCGGCTGTGCATGGCCAGCGCCGGCACCGGCTACAAGCTCTCGCTCGGCGCGGACGGCCCACCGGGGTCCTACGACGACTTCGACCACGCGGACGTGTTCCTCGTCATCGGCGCGAACATGGCCGACTGCCACCCGATCCTGTTCCTGCGCATGATGGATCGCGTCAAGGCCGGTGCGACACTGATCGTGGTGGACCCGCGCCGCAACGCCACCGGCGACAAGGCCGATCTGTTCCTGCAGATCAAGCCGGGTACCGACCTGGCGCTGTTGAACGGCCTGCTGCACCTGCTCGTCGAGAACGGGCACACCGATCCGGATTTCATCGCCGAGTTCACCGAGGGCTGGGAGGGGATGGCGGAGTTCGCCGCCGAGTACCCGCCCGAGACGGTCGCCGAGATCACCGGCATCCCGGCCGACGACATCCGCCGCGCCGCCGCGCTGATCGGTGGAGCGGGTGAGTGGATGAGCTGCTGGACGATGGGCCTGAACCAATCCACGCACGGCACCTGGAATACCAACGCACTGGTCAATCTGCACCTGGCGACCGGCGCCATCTGCCGCACCGGCAGCGGCCCCTTCTCCCTCACCGGCCAGCCCAACGCCATGGGCGGGCGCGAGATGGGCTACATGGGACCGGGCCTGCCCGGCCAGCGCTCGGTGCTGGTCGACGCGGACCGCGAGTTCATCGAGAACCTCTGGGAACTGCCCGCGGGCACGCTGCGCACCGAGGTCGGCACCGGCACCATCGACATGTTCACCCGGATGGCCGCCGGAGAAATCAAGGCCTGCTGGATCATCTGCACCAATCCCGTTGCCACGGTGGCCAATCGCAGCACGGTGCTGGCCGGGCTGGAAACCGCCGAGCTGGTCATCGCCCAGGATGTGTTCGCCGAGACCGAGACCAACGCCTACGCCGACGTCATCCTGCCCGCCACCCTGTGGGTCGAGGGCGAAGGAGTGATGATCAACTCCGAGCGCAACCTCACCCTGATTCAGCAGTCGATACCCGCACCGGGCGAGGCGATTCCGGACTGGCAGCTCATCGCCCGCATCGCGTGCGCCATGGGCTACGCCGACAACTTCACCTACCGCAACGCGGAAGAGATCTTCGACGAGATCAAGCGGACCTGGAATCCCAAGACCGGGCACGACCTGCGCGGGGCGAGCTACGACCGCCTGCGCGAAGGTCCGCTGCAGTGGCCGATCGCCCCGGATGGACCGGCCCGCAACCCGATTCGCTACCGCAACGACGGGATCAGCCAGCAGCGGCAGATGCGCGAGGACGACACGGCGCCCCGGCTGTGGTTCCCCACCGCGTCCGGGCGCGCGGCGTTCTTCGCACGGCCCCACCTGCCCGCCGCCGAGCTTCCGGACGACAACTATCCGTTCGTCCTGAACACCGGCCGGGTCCAGCATCAGTGGCACACGCTCACCAAGACCGGCAAGGTCGCCAAACTCAACAGGCTCAATCCGGGGCCGTTCATCGAGGTCCATCCGGACGATGCGGCGACACTCGCTGTCGTCGAGGGCGATTGGCTCGAAGTCGCTTCGCGCCGCGGCCGCGCCGTGTTGCCCGCCGTGGTCACCGACCGAGTCCGGATCGGAACCACGTTCGCGCCGTTCCACTGGAACGACCTGTTCGGTGAGTACCTGACCGTGAACGCGGTCACCAACGACGCGGTGGATCCGATCTCCTTCCAGCCCGAATTCAAGGTCTGCGCGGTGACCTTGACCAAGGTCGCCGCGCCCGTTCGGCTCGAGCCCGTCGCCGAGCCGGAACCCGATGCCACCGTACCCACTCCGGACCCCGTGATCACCGCGCGGACGGGCGATCGGGTATCGATGGCCGCGGCCGCGCTCGGCATCGGCGAACTCACGGCCCCCGCGCTCAGCGAAGTCGAGTCCGCGTACCTGGCCGGGTTCCTGTCGGGCGTGCAGCGCGGGGAGCCCGATGTGATTCCCGCGGTGCCCGTGTCGAATCCGCTGCGTCCCACTGTTTCCGCGTGGGTCGATGGCATGCTGGCCGGCTTGTTCACCCCGCATGCCCGCGCGGTGCCGGACGTTCGGCCCACCGTGGCAGCCGGGGCGAGCGTGCCGCTTTCCGCTTCCGAGACGCCCTCCCCCGCACGCCCGCTGGTGATCCTGTGGGCATCCCAGACCGGTAACGCGGAAGACTTCGCGACCGGTGCGCTCGTCACCACGCTGACCGCCCGGGGTCTGGCCCCCGTCGTGCACGCCATGGACACCGTCTCCGCCGCCGACCTCCCCCGCGACGCCGACCTCCTTGTCGTGAGCAGCACCTTCGGCGACGGTGACGCACCCGACAACGGCGCGGGCTTCTTCCGGTCGCTGGCCGAGCTTCCCGAATCCGCGCTCACCGGAACGCGATTCGCGGTGCTGGCGTTCGGCGACTCGAACTACGACGCGTTCTGCGGGCACGGTAGGCGCCTCGACGCACGCCTCGCCGAACTCGGGGCCGAACGGCTCATCTCCCGGGTCGACTGCGAACCCGATTTCGACGACACCGCGGCCGCGTGGCTCGAACAACTCGTACCCGCACTCGAGGTTCCGGCGAACCCGGATACCGAATCATCCTCGGCGGCAACGACAGCTGCCGGCGAGCCGACTCCCGGACCGGCGGCCACCGCGGCTACCCGGACGCAGGCCGCGCCCACGATCACCGCGACCCGCACCGCACCGGACAAGCCGCTCGGTCACCTGATCGGCAATCGGCTGCTGAGCCTGCCCGGCGCGCAGAAGGAGGTGCGGCAGTTCAGCTTCGACCTCACCGGCACCGACCTGACCTACGATGTCGGTGACGCCCTCGGCGTCCGGCCGTTCAACGATCTGGGGCTGGTCTGGGAGTTCCTGGCCACCACCGGACTCGACCCCGCCGCCGTCGTCGATGTGCCCAAAGTCGGCACGCTGCCCTTCGCCCTCGCGCTCGAGGAGCACCTGGACCTGACCAAGATCAGCCCCGAACTGCTCAAACACGTGGCCGAGCACACCGCGGACCCCTACCTCAAATCCCTGCTGCGCCAAGACAACAAGGGCGAGCTCGCCAAATGGCTGTGGGGCCGGCAGCCGGTCGACATCGCCGCCGGCCATCCGCTCCCGGCGGACCCGCAACGCTGGGTCGACATGCTCAAACGCATTCAGCCCCGGCTGTATTCGATCTCCTCGAGCCCGTTGACGAACCCGGCGATCGTCCGCACCACCGTCTCGGTCATCCGCTATCCCGGTCCCACCGGCCGACCGCGCGGCGGGCTCTGCTCGAGCTATCTCGCCGACGCCGAGCAGAATCAGCCGCTGGCCCTGCATGTCCAGCGCGCACCGCACTTCCGCCCGCCCGACGACCCCGACGTCGCCGCGATCATGGTCGGCCCGGGAACCGGCGTCGCTCCCTTCGTCGGCTTCCTCGAACATCGCCGGGCGCGCGGCGATCAGGCGCCCAACTGGCTGTTCTTCGGCGAACAGCACCGCGCCACCGACTTCTACTACGGCGAGGAACTCGAGCAACTCCAGAAGCAGGGCGTGCTGAGCCGCCTCGACGTCGCGTTCTCCCGTGATCAGCGGGCCAAGGTCTATGTCCAGGACCGCATGCGCGAACGTGGTGCGCAACTGTGGAAATGGCTGAACGCCGGCGCGCACTTCTACGTGTGCGGAGATGCCTCGCGCATGGCCAAGGACGTCGACCTCGCGCTCCGCGAGATCGTCGCCCACCACGGGAACATGGACGCGGACGACGCCGACGCCTACGTGAAGAAGCTCGCGAGCGACAAGCGGTACGTCCGTGATGTCTACTGAGCCCCGTGATCGATCGCGCCGCCGTCCCCGTGTATGAGTGGCACCCATGACCGAAATCCTGTTGTTCTCCTACGGAACCCTGCGCCGGCCACAGGTTCAGCACGAGGTCTTCGGACGCGAACTCGAGGGGCGACCCGATGAGATCGTCGGCTACGAGCTGGGGCAACTCGTCATCACCGACCCCCTGGTGATCGCGACCAGCGGCAGCGATGTGCATCCGATCCTCGTGCCCGCGCCCGATTCACCCGGTGTCGCGGGCACGGTATTCACGATCTCGGAGGCGGATCTCGCCGCCGCGGACGTCTACGAGGTCTCCGACTACACCCGGGTACTGCTGCCGCTGCGGTCCGGCCGGCAGGCCTGGGTATACATCCTGGCAACCGCCGCGGCCGGACTCGGTTTGTAGCGGCTACTCGACGCCGAGGGTGACTTCAGTGGACTTGATCAGCACCTTGACCACCGACCCCTCGGCAAGTTCGAGATCGTCGGCGGCGGCACGGGTGATCGAGGACGTCACCTCGTCACCGCCGGTGAGCCGGACGCGGATGACAGCCATGGCCTCGCCGCGGGTGACCGCGATGACGGTTCCATCGAGTTGGTTTCGAGTGCTCAGTCGCATGGCCCGACCCTACGCCGGGCCGTGCTGATCCCACGGCTCCGACCCGAACCGAATTCAGGCCCTGAGCAGCGATGACACCGCGGGATCGTGATCGATCGAGCCGAGGTCCCCCGCTTCGATCCAGGCCGCGGTCTCGGCAACCGTGCGAAGCCGCACCCCGATCGCGCGGCACTCGTCGGCGCCGCGTGGATAGAGCCCGGAGATCGCATCGGACACGAGCACAATTCGGAAGTCTCGCTCGGACGCCTCGTAGATCGAGGTTCGCGGGCAGTTGGGGAAGTTGCAGCCCGCGAACACGACGGTGTCGATCCCACCCGCGCGCAGATATTCTTCCAGACCCGTGTCATAGAACGCGCCCCACCGCGATTTGTACATCACGTGTTCGCCCGGCCCGACAGCCTGGAACTGCCCCGCCAACAGCCGCTCGGGATCCAACTCCACCGGCCCCGGCAACAGTTCCGGCGCGATCTGCGAACCCTCCGATCCCGGCGCGGCGATCTCGGCTCCCGACTCGACCGCGTGGCGGCGCACCACGTCGACGTTCGAGCCGTCACGGCGGTACAGCCGCACGACGTGCACGATCGGCCGGCCGTGGCGGCGAAACAGATTCACGAGTTCGGTCATCGCGGGCAGCGCGGCCGCGGTGCCCTCGATCCGGGCCGGGGCGTCATCGTCATAGAAGTCCCGTTGCACATCGATGAGCACCAGCGCCGACGACGACGCGTGCGGGGTGAGGTACGGATCGCCGGTAGTGCCGTGCGGCTGGGCGCTCATGCTGACTCCTCAGACAAGTTGCGGTCTGACCGACAGCGTATTCGGGTCAGCTCGGGTCGGCCAACTGCCAGCCGCTCATGCTGAGATCCGGGGCGTTGTCGGGGAAGAGCTCGAAGTAGATCCTGCCCTCCTCGGACTTGGTGGCGCGGACCGTGACGTCGGTGGTGCTGTTGTCCGCGAGGATGGCTTGACAGTGGATGGTGTCGCCGGGGTTGCCGCGCAACATGTTCGGGCAGCTGCCCTTGCTCGCCATGAAGCTTCTCAGGTCGGTCATCGAGGCGAAGCCGTAGTGCCGAGAGAGGTTGTGGGCCAGGCTCGCTACGACGTTCTCGACCGACTGCGCGTACAGCAGCGTGTCTTTGAACGTGACCGACACGACGCCGCTGAGGCTGGAGAGGTTGGCATCGACCTCCCAGCGCGCACCGTTGGATTCGATGACCGTACAGGTGCGCTCGGCATAGGGCTCGAGCTTCTGAATACCCGCGCACTGCACGTTTCCCACTTCACGCCCGGTCTTTTTCTTCAGAGCCGACGCCAGGGACTTCTGCACCTCGACGTTGTCCGCGAGCTCGTCGTCGAATGTGGTGCCGAACATGATCCGGGTGCCGTCAACGGTTTTCACGACGGCGGTCATCCCCCACTTCTCGTCGTATCTATCGATGGCGGTGCACTTCGTCTTCGCGCCGACCTCGGCGTCGACGGCATCGCACTTCAGGCTCTTCGCATCGTCTCCGGAGGCCGACCGAAAGAATTGCCCGACCTCCTCGGCTACGTCCCCGCCGCTGAGCTCGTCGGGCCCGAACAACCCGCACCCCGACACGAGCAGTGCCGAGAGCACCACCACCCACCTACGCATTTCGGACATGCTACGAGAGGCGTCTCCGCGAGGTTCGTACACGGTCGGACAAACCCGTACTCGAATATCGGTCGGGCAGGCGCTGATTCGTTCCCACGCCCCTCGCGGGCGGTCCATAATCCGGTACCGATCCAATCCATGTCTATCGGGAGCAGAGTGGCGGCGCAGTGAGCAGAAAACCCGACCCACCCGGGTCTGCGAAAGATGATCGGAACTACCGGGTGCGTCTGCGAGATGCCAAGGGACCGGTGATCGGGGAAGGCAACACCCAGGTCAACGTTTACGGGCTGAGCGTGGCCGCGGCACTGTCGCTGATGGTGGTGGGCGTGCTCGGCCTGTGGTGGCTCAACCGCGGTCTCGACTCTTCGGCGCAGAGCAAAGAAGGACCACCGCAAGCGAATTCGCTCGCGACGACGACCGCCGCGGACGGCGCGCCCGGCCCTTCCGGCGAGACGACAACCTCGGCCGCCCCGCCGATCTGGTACGACCTGACCACCTTGAAGTCCATCATCTGGAACAACGGCTTCACGCCCATCGATCCTGTGCAGATCGGTGCGAATTCCTACCCCGCGGGCATCGTCGGCAGTTATCAATCCAGCGCGACCGACCCGAACAACAGGGCAATCTGGGCGATCAGTAGTAAATGCACCGAGTTTCGCGCCTGGGTCGGCAAGAACACCACATCCGCGGGCGGCGGCACCGGGCGGTTCGTCGTGATCGGGGACGGCCGGGAATTACGCTCCGTCGAACTCGGCCCGAACGATCCGGCGACCGAAATACGGGTGGATATCACCGGGGTCAACCAGCTGACCCTGATGGACACCCGGCGCATGACAGAAGCGAGCAACGCGTGGGGACGTCCCGGGGTGCTGTGCGGGTCGGTCCCGAGTCCCCCGCGATGAAGCACCGGCACACCATGATTCGAATCCGCGTCGACGATAATCGGGCGTACAGGTGAACAAAGATCCCGACCGGCACGAATTCGCCCCGTCGACCTACTCGGCGGATGTCGAGCGCGCCGATGGCCTGCAGATCGGCGATTCCGGTGTTCAGTTCAACCTGTACTACCGCGGGGAGGACAAAGGACTTCACCTCACCCGGCTGGGGCTGGTCCTCGCGGTCATCCTGGCGCTGGCCGTGACGTCGGGCACCGTGACCGCCGCGGTCGTCTTCTCCGCCAAGAACGAATCGCTCGGGCCCCCGGAGGTTTTCCTCGAGCCGAACACCCAGCAGGGCGCCAATCCGTTCATGCCCGTGCCGCCCCGGGTCTACCGCCCCGACGGTCCGCAGCCGGTCTTCGAGCAGCAGAGCGCCGGCGGATCCGCCGCCGCGAAACCCTATTCGGGTGACCTGGCCGGCCTATACAGTGCGCCACGCGATCAACCACTGACCGACCGCGACGAGCTGATCGCGTTCTACGCCGCCCACCCCGCCGAAGCGAGCAGTGCCGCACAGGCTTTCGGCAGCGACGGCACCTTCACCTGGTCACGGGGTAAGCAGATCGACGGGCCGGGCCTCGTGGCCTATCTGCGCGAACTGACGCCCGTGCTGCTGCGCATCGATCTGCGGGTGACCAACTACACCCTGGTGGACGGCCGCGCCGCGGGACGTCAGTCGATCCTGCAGGCGGGCACCGCGGTGCTCGTGGACTCACACGGGGTGCCGAGGTTCCGCAGCCTCAGTGGGTCGCCGCTGACTCTTGCGGCGGCACTACCGCATTCGCCTACATTCACCAACCCGCCGTGGAGCGGGTTCGATCCCAAACTCGTCGGGGCGATCTCACCGGGGATATCCCTGACGGTGATCACCCTGATCGACACGGGAACCGGCAATCCGTTCGACCGGCCGGTGGGTACGACGGGCGCAGGCGACGCGGACCATCCCGAGTGGCCCACGCCCGGAGCCGCGACGACCACACCGAAACCGGCCGCGCCGACGACCGTCGCCCCGTCGACGCCACCGGCGACGACTCGGGCCGCACCGGCGGGGCCGCTGGACCTGTCCGGAGTGTGGGTGATGAACTCGGACTCGGATGTGAGCGACGTGTACAGCATCACCGGCACCATGACCCAGACCGCGACAGAATTCGTCTTCCATCACGAAGAGAACGAGCCCTACGTGTCCACCGCTACCGATTGCACGCTGCCGAACCGCCTCGGTGCCTCGGTGAGCCTGGAGTGCCGGATGACCGTGCGAGGCTCGGGAGAACCGGTATCTTCCGCCTATCGCTGCGAGGGCCCGGTGATGGCGATCCCCTGGGGCGATCGCACGAAGTTCAGATTCGACGGCTCGTGCGCACCCATCACCGTCACGACCCCGCCGTTCACGGTGACGATCATGCCGCGGTAGCGGATTCCCTAGAACTTGTTGATCTGGTGGTTACCGTCACCGATCTGGCCACCCCGGCTCTCGCGTATCTTGACGGCGTACTTGGGCTGCTCGGCTCCGCGCGCCTGTCGGCGCGGCTTCTTCTCGCGCGCCGAAGGTTCGGATTCGACTTCTGGATCAGACTGCGGCACAGCCGGTTTCGCGGCGTTCGCAGCCTGGACCACCTGGGGAGAAGAATCGCCGATGGCCCCCTCGACGGACACACCACGCTCCGCAGCGAACCGGGCGACGGCCCGAGCCGCGAGACGCAGGAACCACGACTTGTCCTGATCTCGCGTCGAAGTCCGGCCCAGGAACAGCATCGCGCACGCCGCCAGCGACAGATACGTCTGTTCACGCCACAGGTGCGCCAGCCCGGACCGCTCCACCCACGCACCGCTTTCGGCGTTGACACCGCGAACGAGGTCGGCCAGCCAGGTGGGCACCAGGTGCCCGGGTCCGTCGATCGGGTCGAGCAGCAAATCGATCAGAGCTCCCTGTTGCGACGGGGCGATATCCCCCATGGATCGCGCGATGACGTACAGCAGCAGATGAACCGGATCCCTGGTCAAGGGGCCGACGCTGTCGTAGAGCGCGGTATCGATGAGGAACCAGTCATCGGTATCGACCCGCGGCCGGACGCGCACCAGCGCGTTGTCGGTGTGCAGATCACCGTGACTGCGTCCCACCACCGGCCGAATCCGGGCATCGGCGAGCACGCGGCCCCGCGCCACCGAGAACGGGTTCGGCAGCGGGCCGGGCTCCCCCTCGACGCGGATCAGTTCGGTGTCGTGGTCGCTCGCCCATCCGGCCAGGCGCCCACCGGGTTCCAGTTGATCGAACAGATGCCAGCCGAAGAACATCTTCAGGTCCCACCCCGCGGCCGGCGGGATGAACGGCGCTCCGGCCCAGTCCCCGAGCACTCCCGCCACGATCGAGCGGCAGGCGTCGACGAATGTCTCCGGGCGGCACACGATCTCGCGATGTTTCGGCGTGTCCACCAGCTCTTCCGGATGCAGCATGCGCCGCAGCAGGACGGTCAGGACCTCGGTGTTCTCCAGGTTGTTCGCGGCGATCCGCTGGAAGGTGATCCACTGCCGCGCCGAAACCGGCACGGCATCGTGGACGAACGTACTCAGGTGCCGACGCGCGAAGTCCGGCCGCTCCGATTCGGCCTGGTGATGGCGCGCATACTCGATGGTCTGCACCGAATCACTCGGGCTGGAAAGAACTTTCAGCACGAGCATGGTCGTCCGGGGGTTTCGCGCATCCCGCGTGTCCGTCTCGCTGACCACGGCGACCGCCTGCCGGCTGCGTCCGTTGACCAGCCAGCGATCGAGCACATAGTGCCGCCGATGTAGCTCGGCCCAGGCGGCGAGCACCTCGGCAACCTCTCGGTCCAGGCCCCGGCACAGCTCCGGGTCGAGTCCGCGGTACAGCTCGGTCATGTGGCCCTCCGATCGATGGACACGGGGTGGACGTGGGCGCGTGCGGACTCCCCTGTCCACTCGGATTGCCACCGGCTCCGTTCATCCCGTCGCCACGGTAACCGGCTCGACGCCCGCCGAACCGTCCGGCTTTGTCCGGACCCGTCGCGGATCGGGCGTGTCGTACCGCCTCGCATGTCTGATGAATTGCATTTGGCTGGAGTTCGACCGAGGAGTTCGATCACTGTGCGATACCCGACCCTGCTGCCGGCACTGGCAGCGGCTGTTCTCTTCGCAGGTCTCACGACCGGATGTGCAGACGATTCACCGACGAGCGGGGCGACACCTTCGAGCACGACGACACGTCCCTCGGCGACGAGTGCGGCAACGACCACCACGATATCCCCTCGGACGGTGGCGCTTTCGGGAATGAAGCCGACGAGTGACAGATCCCCCGACATCGACGCGGCGACGGTCGACGGCGTCACCGTCGGCAGCGCGATCTACGTCGGCCCGTGCGGTAATTACGACGAAGCCGTCTACGACTACCGGGTACCGGCCGGTTCTTCGACCTTGTCCGCGAAGATCGCCGCCGGTGATCGGAGCGCAACCGATACCCAGGTTCAGGTCGAATTCTTCCTCGACAAGGCCCGCGCCGCGGTGGTCACGCCCCGGCTCGGCGTGCCCGCGGAGGTGATCCTCGAGGTCACCGGCGTGAATACGCTGTCGGTGCGTAGTTATTCGGAGAAGTCCGACAGCTGCGGTGAGAGCCGGGGCGTGGTCCTGACGAAGGCGGAGTTCTCGACGGCGCAGAACCCCGCGGCGAAGAAGGCCGCCGACGGCCCGTCCGAGTACGTCGTGGAGAACGACCCGGTCTCGGACGAATGCGACTCCTTCTACTTCCATTCCGACACCGACCCGATGCACCTCAGCGGCCGGACGAACTACCATTCGCTCTCGGCGGGGCGCGACGGCGACATCGGCGCCGACGAATCGGGGCCGTGCACTTTCGAATACGATCTCGGGCGCTCCGCGACGAAGATCGTCGCGACAGCCGGTGTCCACGACGCGAGCCGGACGACCTTCACCTGCCGAGCCGAGCTCTCGATCGACGGCAAGCCCGTGCAGACAAACGATCTATCTCTGGGAAACACCGTCCCGGTGGACATCCCGGTGCCGAACGCGCTCCGTCTGCGCGTGGTCTTCACCTTCCTCGGCCCCGGCTACGGAGAATGCGTGCTGGGCGACTTCCGGATCATGCGGGCACGCGCATGAGGGGGAACGGCGGGAACGAGAAGCCTCCGGTGCGCATCGGCTCCTACGAGCGCCAGCGCGCCTATGACACGCTGTCGCAGCATCATTCGGCCGGTCGCATCGACCTCGCGGAATACGACGAGCGGTATCAACTCATCACCACGGCGTTGACGCAGCCGGAATTGGACGCGGTCTTCGCCGATCTTCCGGCACTCGCGGGCGCCACCAAGAACAAGCGAACAGCCCTGATCGCGCTCGCGGTCACCGGCGTCGTGCTCGTCGCGGGAAGCATCGGATTCGCGGTCTCGCGGACGGCGAAGCACGAACCGAACGCGGCGGCAACGATTTCCACGACGGTGGCGACCCCGGAGAAGACGTCCGTGCCCGCGACCACGTCCCGAAGCACCACGCCGCCCTCGGGCACCACCACGTCGCCACCCACCTCCACACCGATCAATTCGGCGCTGAACACGGACTCCTACGTGCAGGATCTGGAGCGACTGAGCGGCGGCGACTACCACCGATACGACGAAGGCACGGCGGCGGTGTCCAACCTGGTCCTGACCCGCTCGGTCATGATCGCCCCGGACGGCAAGGACATCGCGTTCACCGAATACGACCTCGGCCGCAGATTCCTCCGCCTCGACGGCACGCTGGGCATCCGCAACGACGCGACGCCCTCGGGACTGACGATGAAGCTCAGAATCCTGGTGGACAACGTGCCCGTCTTCGAGCAGGCGATCGCGCTCGGCGACACCGTCCCGATCAACCTCGGCATCGAGCAGGCGCTGCGACTGAAGCTGGAGGTCACGAACCTGCGGCCGGGTGGAGACGCCTACGCGGTCTTCGGAGATCTGCGCGTGACGACGAGCTGACGCCGCCCGGGCACCCGTACCGCGGTGTCCGGTGATGTCCGGACCCCGCTCGAGTGCTGCCCACCCGGCGTATCGAGCCTGTCTCATGGAGGTGTGGATCTCGATGAGCAAGCCGGACAGCGGGTTTCGTTCGACGTCGAGGGGTCGATCGAACCACTCCCGCAGATGGCCGCCTGGAAGGAGGGCGAACAACCCTGATGAGAACACCCGAGGGGCCCGGATCATGATCGCCCTGTGGACATCGGTAATCACCGTGTCGGCCACCCTGCTCGGATCGATCCTGACCTTCCACATGCAACGCTCGATAACCGACCGCGCGGCCGCGCGGCGGCTGACCGAACGCGTCCACCAGGAACGGCTCGACGTCTACAGCCGATTCACCGGCGCGGCGATTCACTATCGGCTGAGTGAATTGACCCGCTGGCATCGGCAATCGCTGGCGCCGGACAGCGTGGAGGCGAGAATCGCCGTGGATGCCGCCCACTCCTGCCGAGCCGCCGTTTTCGAAGTTCTTTCCCGACTTCATATTCTGACCGACGACCCCCGATTGCGCACGATCGCGACCGAGGTCGTCGAGCATATCGACCTGATCCATCAGGCCGGCAACGCCGAGGAGCGGAGACTGCGGGGAATCGAGGCGGGCGAGAAGATCGAGGACTTCGTGCGATTCGCCGCAGCCGACGTCAGTTCCGGAACCCGGGCGGGCATGCTGCTGCCCTTCAGGAGATAACGGAACTTCCTATTGAACCGGTCAGTCTTCTAATTGCTCACACCGGGCACCAACAGGCGAGCTGCGGGCGCAATGACGCAATTACACAACGTGATTCGATGACATCGCGTAGGGTCCGGAACAATATCCGATATTTCGATAGCTATTTCAATCAGCACAAGTTTGTATGTTTTGGAGTTCCCATGTCCCGCAACCGCGTGCACCCGGAACACTTCGAGCGGGATCGGCCGGATCCGCACAGCATCGTCACCCGCCAGGACTTCGCCTTCGAACTACGACTGGCCAGGGCACAGTGCAATCTCAGTGTCCGCGACGTGGCCAAGGAGGCCGGGGTCCCGACGAGCACGCTGGGCGGATATTTCGCCGGACAGCACCTGCCCGCGCTCAAACCACCCGACCTGATGAGCCGGATCCTGAGAGCCCTCGGCATCGACCGAGCCGAAGAGATAGAGATCTGGTTGGAGGCCCTGCGCCGCGTACGCCGCTCGAGCGGCCGCGAAGAATTCCCGAGCCCACTCGCCGCCGCGTATCCCGCCGCGGTGCACGCGGTCTCGACCAGGGCGCCGGTGGAGCGATCCCGGGCACAGCCCACCCTGCGCGGCCGCGACGAGCTGGTTGCCCGACTGGCGCGCGTCGTCGAAGGCGCGCCCGGCCCGCGCGTGCAGGTACTGTACGGACTGGGCGGCAGCGGAAAGAGTTCGGTCGCCCTCGCTGTCGCGGATATCGCGCTGGCGCAGGATATCTCGGTGTTCTGGTTGACGGCGACCGACTCGGCGAGCACGAGCGCCGGCATGTACGCGCTGGCAGCCCGGATAGGTATCTCCGCGGACAGACTCCTGCGCTGCAGTCTGACCGACACCGTGTGGGACCGGCTGTCGGAGCTGTCCCAGCGCTGGCTGCTGGTCCTCGACAACGCTGACGACCCACAGGAATCGCTCGCGATTCCCCGGCGCGGGCTGACCGACGGGACGGGCTGGTTGCGACCGATCGGGCCCGCCACCGGAACGATCATCGTCACCACCCGCGACGGCGATCCCGTGACCTGGGGCGTCGCCCCGCCCACCTGGCTCGGGCTGCACCGCCTCGACGGCCTGCACCGCGACTCCGGAAGCCTGGTCCTCACCGAACTGGCCGGCCCCGATGCCGGGTCGGCCGAGGACGCCGGAGACCTGTCCGACCGACTCGGCGGCCACCCGATGGCGCTGATGCTCGCCGGACGCTTCCTGCTCGAATCCCGCGCCATGCCGGCACAACTCGGCGACGACGCGGAACCGCGCACCTATCGCGGCTACCTGGAATCGCTCGCGCACGGCGGATCGACCGAACTGTTCACCGCCGACGAGAACGGCCGACCGGCCCGGGGCGATGAGGCGTCGATCTCGCAGAGCTGCCACTTCTCGCTCGACCTGCTCGCCGGTCGCGGGCTGGTGCATGCCCGCGCGCTCCTGCAACTGCTCGCCTGCCTCGGCAGCGTCGCCATCCCGTGCACCGAATTGCTCCGCACCGACACCCTGGCGAAATCCACCCTCTTCCCGGCGCTGACCACCCGCTCGCTGTGGCGGACCGTGTACGCGCTCGAAAGCCTGGGACTGGTCACCAAATCCGCGGCCGACCGCGACCAGCCCGAAATGCTGGATCTGCATCCGCTCGCCCGCGACATCGCGCGGATGGGCGCGCGCGCCGACCGCCGGCTCGACGAGTACCTATCGGTCATCACCCAGCTGATCGACGCGGCGGTACGCGGCGCCGACGTGGAGAACCCGTTGTCCTGGGGCCGATGGCGACGACTTGCCGGGCACTGCACGGCGTTGATCGGACTGCTCGAACTGCAGCAGGCCGAGACGTCGGCAACCCGGTCCGTGATCACCCTCGCCGGTCGTGCGGCGGCCTATCAGCGTGCGGCCGGGCAGCAGGCCCAGGCCGAGACGGCGTTCGCGATCGCGCTGAAGGGCTGCGCGGGGCGCATCGACGAAAACGACGCGGCCCGTTTGGAAATAGAACACAACCTGGCGCGCCTGTACTACGACCAGGGCAGATACGCCGAGGCCGAACAGCTGTACCGGGACGTCGCCGCGGCACGCCACAGCACGCTGGGCCCCGAGCACCACGACACCCTGACCACCCGGCACTACCTCGCCCGGACCCTGCGCCAGTCCCGCAAGCTCGACGAAGCGGCCGAGCTGGCGCGATCCACCTACGCCGCGCGCAGCCAGCTGTTCGGGGAGCGCAACCCCGACACACTCACCGCCCGCCATGGACTGGCCGATCTCGAACGGGTACGCGAGAACTTCGCCGCGGCCGCGGACATGTACGCCGACATCATCACGCTGCGCAGCGAAGTACTGGGCGGCGAGCATCCGGCCGTGCTCACCACGCGGCAGTACCGCGCCGAGACCCTGGGCGAACTCGACCGCATCGACGAGGCCGAGGCCGAGATGCGGTCGGTGTGGGTGACCAATCACCGCGTCCGCGGGCTCGACCATCCGCGCACCGTCGTCGGCGGGCACGCACTCGTAGATCTGCTGCGCAACAACGGATCCGCCGATGAGGCCGCGGAACTGTCCGCGGTCGTGCTGGCAGCCGGATGCCGCGTGTTCGGCGACACTCATCCGACGACGCTCGCTATTCGATACTCGGACGGTTTGATTCGCCACGACCTCGGGGAGATCGCGGCCGCGCATCGCCAACTCACGGCGGTGCTGCGCGATCGCGAACAGGTACTCGGACCGCAGCATCCCGATACTCGGCGGACAAGGGAAACGGTCGAGGCCATTCGGCATCGAATGGACGCCGACCCGACGGATACCGACTTCTGACCGTTGCCGAATTTGTCCGTTCTTGGTGGCGTCCGGCGTTGTCCGGACACACCATAACCACCTTTCCACCTCTGCGATCGCACGGTTGCATGGAGTGCGTACCCGCGGAATCCATAGCAGCACAGGCAGCTATGGTCCGCGACTCGATCCAGAGAGGAAAGCAATGCGATTCGTCAACGCGTTGTTCGTCGCAGTATTCGGAGTCATGGTGTGTATCGCCGGATTCAATTTCTACGGTTCCGGCGCCGTTATCGCGGTGCTACTGGGGATAGCTGCCATCGGATACAGCGCATTCATCGCGTTTTCGCGCAAGTCCTACTTCATGACCGATTGGTTCTACGCACTTCCCATCCTCGGCGGCATCCTTCTGTTCGCGGGACTCGGGCATTGATCGCCCGCATCGGCACCGGGCCGGCGGCGCTCCGATCGGTTCTCCCGATCGCGATCTGCGCCTTGGCAATCCTGGCGGGCGCCGGGTGCGGCAAGGACCCCAAGGACGTGACGTGCTCCGAATTCGCCGCGATGAGCTACGAGGAACAGAACGACACCCTCGACGACCTGCTGTCCGACCACGACCTGGAGACGCTCAGCACGTCCAACACCATCGGGGTGCGCAAGGAGGTCGACTCCTTCTGCGGCACTTTCGGATTCAGCAGCGAAACCGGCGGCAAGGCCAAGCGCAACAGCAGCGAGTCGATCGACGAAGCGGTCGACTGGGACTCCAGGACCTGGAGTTGACACACCGGAGCCCCGAGGAACTCGGCCGGCACTCCGTACGAGAAGGGAGCAGTGCATGACCGTGGAAGTCGTCGTCATGATGCTGATCGCATGGGCGGTGGGCAGGGCCAACCGGGCAGGCCAGCAGATCAACGGGCTCGCCGACGACGCCCTGGATCTCGCGGTGACGCGCGTGCGCGATGCGGTCGCGTCGAAGCTCGGTGGTGACGTTGCGATCCAGCGGCTGCTGGCGGAGGCGCGTGCGACGAACGGGGGCGTGTCGCACGCGACGCGGGCGGAAGCCGAACGCGCGCTCTACGCCGCGATCACACGCGACGGTCGCTTCGCCGCCGATCTGCAGCGGATAACGGCCACCCCGGAACAACCGGCTGTCCCGCCGCCGTCCGGAGGTGATAACTATGGCGTCCAAGGGATTTGGCAGACCGGCGACGGTTCGATCAAGATCTCGAACAAGGTAGTCCAGCAGGCCAAACGTCACCCCCTGGCGGCGTTTCTGATCGTTGTCGCGCTGCTGGGCCTGCTGGGCGCAGCGGTCGATCAATTGCTCAGTGCCGCACAAACGACCACCGCCGACCCCGGACCGGGGAATCCCTCGGTGGACTCGCAAACAATCGTGGGAACCTGGACAGCCTCCGATGGCACCGGCACCAAGACGTACACGTCGAACAGCGGCCAATGCGACGGGTTCTACTACAACAACGGCAGGCCGCTCGACATCGGCGGCCCGATGACCTGCACCATCTCGAGCCGGCCCGACACTCAGGGCAGGTACACGATGATCGTGACACAGAGCGACAATCGCGCCGAGTACCGCGTCGAGTTCTCCGATACGAACCACGCCGCGGTGCTCGACTCGAAGGGCACGAAAATCTATGAGATAGAACGCTTCTGACCGAAGCCTGATCGGCGTCGGCACCGAGGACGGTCAGTTCTCGGCGCCGGCGCCGATCGTTGCCCGTGGCAGCCCACGACCGGCGGGGCTCTCAGCTCTCGGCGGCGATCTGGCGGAGCATGAAGGTCTCGATGCGGTCGAGCGGGCGGGTGCTGCGCTGGGCGCGGGCCATGATCAGGGCGCCTTCGATCGCCGCGACCGCGGTGGTCGCCAACTCCTCGGCGGTCGCGCGTTCGAGGCCGTGTTGCCACAGCGCGGAGGTGAGGGTCGACTCCCATTCGGTGAAGGCCTCACCGGCCCGTTCGCGCGCGCCCGGGGTGTCGGGGCCCGACATTCCGCCGGCGGCCACCGGGCAGCCGGCGGTGAAATCGGTCTCGAGCAGCTGGTCACGAAAGTACTTCACGAAGGCCGTCACGGCCCCGGCCGGGCCTTCGGCCGCCAGAAGTGCGCTGATCATCCGGCCCATCGTCCGGCCCGCGAGGTCGGTGGCCTCTTCCGCCAATTGCGCTTTGCCACCGGGGAAGTGGTGATAGACCGAGCCGCGCGGCGCGCCGGTGCGTTCCATGATGTCGGCGAGCGCGGTGCCGGCGACGCCTCGCTCCCGGAACAGCAGGGTCGCACCGGTCAGCATCCGGTCCCTGGACTCACCACGCTGCGCCACCCGCACCTCCCATGATCGATCTTCGATCGATATTAGTCTATACCGTCCGATATAGAACTAGCGGATGGATCTCGCGTAGTTCAGCGTTACAACTCAGGCAACCTGCTCTATTGACAGGCAAAACCACGCGGACCTAGCCTCACTAGCTATACCAATCAGTATAGTCAGTGGGGAGCACACCATGCCGATAATCGATATGACCGTGGTCGAGGGTTCGATCGCACCGTCGAAAACCCAGCCACTGCTGGACGAACTCGCGACGATCCTGCTGCGCTGGGAGGGCGCTCCCGATACCGAGTTCTTCCGCGAAGTCACCTGGGTGTACCTGCACGAGATCGGCGCGGAGCGGCTCGCGGTGGGCGGTCGCCCGGGCGGCGCCCCGCGCTTCCGGATCGACATCACCGTCCCCGCGGGCGCATTGTCCGAGCGCCGGAAGGCCGGTTTGATCGGCGACGTCCACACCGCCGTCCTCACGGCCGCCGGACTCGATCCGCACAGCGTCCACGCCATGCACGTCTGGACCCTCATTCGTGAAGTGCCCGAAGGCAGTTGGGGTGTGGCGGGCCAGCCGGTCACCTATCAGGCGTTGAAGAGCGCCTCGGCCGCCGAGCGGGAACGGACCGGCGCCGCCGAATGACGACCACCGCGCTGAACCCCCTGGACATCGCCTTCCTGTGGGGCGAATCCGACACCAATCTGATGAACATCGCGCACCTGGACATCTTCCGGCTGCCGCCGGACGCCGGACCCGAGTTCGTGTCGGACCTGGTCGAGGAGCTCAGAACCCACACCACCGCGACAACACCCTTCGACCGCCGGGTCGACAGCAGCGCACTCGGGCGAATCGTCCCGCGCTGGGCTCGGGTCGACTCGCCCGATCTCGACTACCACGTCCGGCGCCATGTGCTGCCCGCACCCGGGGGCGCGCGCGAGCTGGGCATGCTGGTCTCGCGGCTGCACGGCGTCCGCATGGATCGCGCGCATCCACTCTGGCAACTGCATGTCATCGAGGGTCTGGGCGACGGGCGGGTCGGGCTCTATGTGAAGGGGCATCACGCCCTTCTCGACGGGATCGCCACCGTCCGATTGGCGCGCAAGGTGATGTCGGGCGACCCGCACGAACGCGGCCGCCCCGCGATCTGGGCGTACCGCGAACCAGAGCGACGGCGACCGACCGGCGATCGGACCTCCACCGCCGCAACCGGTTCCGATATCCTCACCGCCCTGGGAGCTCAGCTTTCCGGGCTGCGCGCGATCGGCCGCATGTACGGCGGCATGGTCGACACGCTGGCGCGGCGGAGCCTCCCGGGCCTGCCCGCGACCGCCGACGCACTCGTCGAGCCGTTCACCGCACCCCGCTCGATCCTGAACGGCCCGATCACCGCGGAGCGCCGAATCGCCACGCACACTGTCGAACTCGCCCGGATCAGTGCGCTGGCGGCCCGCTGCGGCGGAACGGTGAACGACATCATCCTGGCAATCTGCGCGGGCGGACTCCGGCGCTACCTGATCGAGATCGACGAGCTGCCCGACGCCGCACTGGTCGCCGGGATGCCGATGTCGTTCCGCCCCAGGGACAGTGACGACGCGGAGGGCAACGCGACGACGATGGCGCTGGTAACCCTCGCCACCGATGTCGCCGATGCCCGCGAGCGCTGTGCGGCGATCATCGCCTCGACCGTCCGGGCAAAGGAGCATATGGCCACCATGTCCGGCGCGGCCGTGATGGCCTACACCGCACTGCTGATGGCGCCGTTCGGCGCCGGGCTGGTACTCGGGATCGGAAGCCGGGTAGCCCCCATGTTCAACGTCATCGTCTCCAACCTCGCCGGACCGCCCGATGCCCTGCACTACAACGGCATGACCCTGGAGGAATGGCACGCGGTCTCGATTCCCCTGGACGGTCAGGCCCTGAACATCACCCTGATGTCCTACGCGGGCAACCTGAACCTGTGCGTAACCGCCTGCGCGACAAACCTCCCCCATATCCAGCGCCTGGCACGGTACTGCGGTGAAGCGCTGCTGGAGCTGGAGGCGTCCACGCGATAGCCGCGGACGGTTCGCCCTGTTCCGCAGCGGGTCCCGCGCGAGGGCGTGGCCGGGGGGCTGTCGATCGCCCGGTCCGCACCCGCGGACCACCTGTGCCCGCGTGTGGAAGTCGAGGTGGCGTTCCTGCTGGGCGCGGATCTGCTCGGCGCGATCCGAGACCTCGGTCCCGAGGCGGCCCCACCCATCGGGCGGAACCGCGCATGTCCCCGCCGGCCGGAGGTCGGCTGATCTCCGGCCGGCGGGAACGATCGACGATCAGGCTCGCAGCGCGCCCGCGAGCGAGGTCGTCAGCGTTCGCGCCGCTTCCGGGCCGATGTCGGCATCGGACGCGTCGAGTATCGCCGCGACGAGCGCCGAACCGACGATGACTCCGTCGGCATAGCTCGCCACCGCGGTGGCCTGGGCGGGGGTCGAGATGCCGATGCCCACGCAGATCGGGAGGCCGGTGGTGGCGCGAAGACGGTGGACCAGGGTGTCCGCCGAGCTCCCGGGCGACTCCCGCGTGCCGGTCACGCCCATCAGGGCTGCGGCGTAGACGAATCCCGAACAGGCGGAGGTTATTTCACGCAGCCGCTCGTTCGTTGTGCTCGGCGCGGCAACGAACACGGTGGCGAGGCCGTGCGCGGCCGCCTGTTCACGCCAGCGGGCGGACTCCTGGACGGGCAGATCGGGCAGGATGCAGCCCGCCCCGCCCGCGTCGGCGAGTTCGGTGGCGAAGCGCTCTATCCCGTAGCGCGACACGGGATTCCAGTACGTCATCACCAGAACGGGTTTGCCGCTGGCCCGATGGACCTCGCGCACGGTGCGCAGCACGTCCCGGATCCGCGTACCGGAGCGCAGCGCGATATCCGCGGCGGTCTGGATGACCGGGCCGTCCAGCACCGGATCACTGTGCGGTAGGCCGACTTCGAGAATGTCGGCACCGGCGTCGAGGACCGCGCGCATCGCGGCGATGCCGCCCTCGACGGTCGGGAACCCGGCGGGCAGGTAGGCGATCAACGCCGCGCGACCCTCTCGTTTCGCAGCGGCCAGGGTGTTTTCGAGCAGCGTGATGTTCCCGCTCACCGGTTCTCCTCCGATACGGTCGCCCCGGCGTTCAGGCCGAAATAGTCGATCGCGGTATCCATGTCCTTGTCGCCGCGTCCGGACAGGCTGATCAGGATCAGGCCGTCCGGCCCCAGCTCGCGGCCGAGGTCCAGGGCGCCCGCCAGCGCGTGCGCGCTCTCGATCGCCGGGATGATGCCCTCGGTCGCCGACAGCAACCGCAGTGCCCGCATCGCGGCGTCGTCGGTGATCGGGCGGTACTCGCCGCGCCCGCTGTCGTGCAGGAACGCGTGTTCGGGTCCTATTCCCGGATAGTCCAGTCCGGCCGAGATCGAGTGCGCCTCGGTGATCTGACCCTCGTCGTCCTGCAGCACGTAGGACCGCGAACCGTGCAGAATGCCGGGCTCACCGGCCGTCAGCGTCGCCGCGTGCCGCCCGCTCTCGATACCGTGCCCGGCGGCTTCACACCCGATCAGCCGCACCGACGGATCGTCGAGAAAGGCGTGGAACAGCCCGATGGCGTTAGATCCACCCCCGACGCACGCCACCGCGGCGTCCGGCAGCCGCCCGGTCCGTTCGAGCAGCTGCCCGCGCGCCTCCACGCCGATGACGCGCTGGAAATCGCGAATCATCGCCGGGAACGGATGCGGCCCGGCGACCGTCCCGAAAATGTAATGGGTGTCGTCGGCGTTCGCGACCCAGTCCCGGAACGTCTCGTTGATCGCGTCCTTCAGCGTGCGCGATCCGGACGTCACCGGGACGACCCGGGCTCCCAGCATCGTCATGCGAGCGACGTTGAGAGCCTGCCGCCGCATGTCGACTTCGCCCATGTACACGACGCATTCGAGGCCGAACAGCGCGCACGCTGTCGCGGTCGCCACCCCGTGCGAGCCCGCACCGGTCTCGGCGATGACTCGAGTCTTGCCCATCCGTTTGGTGAGCAGTGCCTGCCCGAGCACGTTGTTGATCTTGTGTGATCCGGTGTGGTTCAGGTCCTCCCGTTTGAGGAAAATCGTTGCGCCCCCGGCATGTTCGGCGAAGCGCCGCGCCTCGGTCAGGGACGTCGGCCGCCCCGCGTAGTGGGCGAGCAGTTCCGACAACTCGGCGGCGAACCCCGGGTCGCCGAGGGCCCGGTCGTATTCGACGGCGACGTCCTCGACGGCGGCGACGAGCGCCTCCGGTATGAATTTTCCGCCGTAGTCACCGAAATATCCTGCGGCGCCGGGATTCTGCCTTTCCGGGGCAGGGATGAAGAATTGGCTGGTCATGTGGTCGCTCCTGAGCCGGAACACGCGTGTTCCGGTGCGATGGCTGGGTCAGGCCGGCAAACGCGCACACGCGCGGCACAGAACCCGGCCGTACACGGCCGGATGCCTAGCGGTTATCTCGCACGACGCGTGGCGCGCACAGCCATCGCATCCCATTGACCTGGCCCGGCTCGGAGCCGATCACCCAGCGCACCCGTCGCCCGTGCACCCGGCGCGCCGGCGCGCGGCAGCCGCGCGGGCGGCAACCGGGGGCGAGACGAGCGGCGATGGGCACGATGCCGAGGGTAGCAGCCCGCTGTTCACGGCGATCGTCACCCGGATCGCCGCCGGGTTATCGAGGTTCGCTGTCGCGCGCGCTATCTCCCGTACGCGAGCCGTCGTTCAGCGGGTCGAGGGCTTCCCACATCGCCTGGCCGATGGCGAGCACGCCCCGGGCGGGCAGGGCTATCTCGCCGATGACCGGGTTCACGTCCAGGCGAGCCGGGCTTCCGAAGTCCAGCCCGTCGAGCGTGGCCGTCGACTCGGTGATCAGGTACATGCGCTCGGGCATGAGAATCCCGGTGTGCCCGCTGGGCATGGTGCCCGCCATCCGTAATTGCCCCATGCCCAGCGCGGCGGCGATTCGCTCTCTGGCCCGCACGAGGGCGGGTACGCGCCAGGTGCCCAGCGGCAACCGCCCACCGACCGCGTTGAGCGCACGCAACGCCGAGGTGTCGTGGGCGGTCAGCGTCCACTCCAGCGCGGGTTCATCGACCGTGATCCGCAGGGTTGCCGGACCGGTCCATTCCAGCCGAATCGAAGCGAACCCCGTATAGACACAGGCACTTCCGTAATAGCGCGGGCACGCCGTCTCGAGCCGGTCGCCGTCGACGAAGATCGACCAGCGCCCCTCGGGGTCGCGGTGCCACACGGTTTTGTACGGACCGAAATCGTTCTCGGGGAAGACGCGCAGGGCCAGGACGTGACCGCTGTCGAACGGGAGCCCGAAGACACCCCAGCCCTTGACGTATTCGTGGTCGGGCCACGCCGCGTGGCCGCGGATTTCCGGCAGGCCGGTCAACCTGGAAGCCAGATCAAGCATGATTCTCATCTCCGGTCTCGGCTCCGCCGAACGCCGTCGGCATCGCGAAA
This sequence comes from Nocardia sp. NPDC057668, assembly GCF_042799795.1. Taxonomy (NCBI): domain Bacteria; kingdom Bacillati; phylum Actinomycetota; class Actinomycetes; order Mycobacteriales; family Nocardiaceae; genus Nocardia; species Nocardia sp. NPDC057668. Next base: position 1,352,400 of record NZ_JBHVIC010000001.1, read on the forward strand.
CCTCACTTCGTGCACTGCCGTTACCAGGGCAGAACGGATAGTGCATCGAACGCTAGGCGCGAGCCGACCCCGTGTCGTCGGGTGTTCTCCCTACGAATCGGCGACGAGGGTGTCCAGCAGACCGTGCTGCACCGCGTACAGCGTGACCGTTGATCGACTCGAGGATCGGGTCTTGAGGTAGATGCGTTCGATATGGGTGCCCGCGGTTTTCGGCGCGATGCCCAGGGCGCGCGCGACATCACGGGTGGAGGCGCCCCGGGCGATCAGCCTGAGCACCTCGAGCTCGCGCGGGGTGAGCCCGTCCGGACCCGCGCCTCGCCTGCCTCGGGGCTGACCCGCCGCCTCGAGAACCGCGTCGACGGCGGTCGCGTCGAGTCGGCCACCGCGCACCTCGGCACGCAGCTCGGCGAGAATCTGTTTGGGCGGCAGCGCATCTCGATAGGCGCGCGGCTCGGCCATCGCCCGGTAGGTATCCGCGGCCGCCAGTAGGCGCGCCGTCACCGGAATCGCCGACCCGGTCAGTCCGCGATGCGCCCCGGAACCGTCGAGGCGCTCATACGCCAGCGCCGCGACCGCCCCGATTCGGGCGAGCGCGGCGGGCCGGGCCAGGACCCGCTCGGTGTAGTAGGAATTCATCCGAAGTCGTTCGCGCTCGGTCACACTCAGCGCTCCCGGCTTGTCCAGGATGGTGGCCGGGACCCCGTGCAGCCCGATGTCGTGCAGCAGCGCCGCGTGCCGCACCAGGGTGATGTCGGCCTCGGGCAGTCCGGCGACGGCCGCGGCCCGGCCGCCGAGATCGGCGACCCCGCGCGAATGCCCGGCCCGGTACGGCGAACGCAGATCGGTGAAGTCGGCGATCACCTCGAGCGCCGAATCCAGTTCCGCGCCGGTGAGATCGCGCCGCAGACCCGGATCGGCGGCGATGAGCTCCTCGTGGTCGGGTTCGATGTCGGAGTCCGCCAGCAGCTCACGGGCCGACGCGCAGAAGGCGTCCACCACCACCGGATCGAACTGGGTTCCGCGCCGCGCCCGGGCGACCTCGATCGCGGCGTCGATCCCGGCGGTGCGATGCATGACCTCGACGACATCGGCGAGATGAAAGAGCCTCATTCCCAGCCCGATTCGGTCTCCGCCGATGCCGCCGGGCACTCCCCTGCCGTCCCAGCGCGCGAAGAACTGCCGCAGCGAGTCCCCCACCGCCGGGTCCAATCCGAGCCGTTCGGCCATGGTGGAGGTGGCCAGGCAGTGCGCCATCAGCCCCCGCTCGATGTCGCGGCCGCCCGTCGTCGCGATCGTCACCGTCTTGCGCACGCGCTGCGCGATCGGCCCCGAGGATCCCGCGTGCGACAGGAAGAACGCCGCGCCGCTCATCCCGCGCAGATCCACGGTGTAGGTGTCCGAGCGAAAGGCGATGTCGTCCCCGAACCACGCCGCGACCTCGGGTCCGTCCGCCACACACCCGGCCCACGCCAGCACCGCGGTGTAGTACAGGTCCGACCGTTCCTCGGGACCCAGCCCGACCTGCTCTCCGAGCCGCGCCGCCAACCGCCACGACCGCAGCACGTGCGCCATGGGCTGACCCAGACCGAGGTCCATCGCGAAGGAGAACGCGGCCAGCAGCGCGGCCAGGGAAACACCCGGGTCCCGAGGGGTACGGGTCATGGGGTGAGCATATGCGCCGCGGGCGGCGGGCGGCGCCCGACTTCGACGTGTTCGGCGTGACGATGCGGCCGGGGAAGCCGGCACATCGACCGAACAGATCCCACGCGCGTAAACGCAAGCAATTCTGGCGTTAATCATGCGGAACCCATTGACATGGGGACGCGCATCACAGAAGCTGGTCTTAACGCAATTATTAGTTGCGTTAAGAACCAGCTCCTCGCGTGCCCACCCGCGCCGCGAACGGGCGGACACCCGAAAGGATCGGTCAATGCTGACCAGAAGAAGCTTCATGACGCAGGCGGCGGGCGCGACAGCCGTGGCCGGTGCGGCGGTTGCCACCGGAACCGGCATCAGCTTCGCAACTCCCGAAACGCCGGCAACGGGACTGCGTACCTACATCGACGGCACGGTGATCGACCAGATCAAGATTGTCGAGTGGGAACGCCGCAGGCTGTCGGTCGCCGCGGCGCGAATGCGCAGGGACTACGTCGGTTTGCTTGCGGGCGAGCTGGATTCGCTGCTTGCTCGGCTGAGTGTGACCGTCGAGGACGTTCCCGCCGCGCGGGCGACGTTGGCCCGGGCCCGCCTGGCGATCGGCCCCGATGGGTTGCGTGAACTCCTCGCCGGTGAGCTCGTCGCCTCGGAGTCCGCGGCCCGCGCGGGCACGGCCGCATCGGGTGGTCGCTGGCAGTACTCGGTCACCGAGATCGCCAGCGACCGCGGCACCGCGCAGGGTTTCCTGGACTGGTTCGATCGCGCCCGCGTCACCGACGACCGGGCGGTTTGGACCGACGCGTGCCCGGATCACTACATCATCGCGACGCTGCCCGATGGCAGGCAGGAGGTCATCGAGGTCACCGGCGGCGCCGTGCTCGCGAGCCAATTCTTCGTCGACTACCACGATCGCGCGCGGGTGGTGATCCCCGCGGACCCGGCCTATCCCCTCGCCGTCTCCGGCGTCGCGGCCCTGGCCGACGGCGAGATCATCGGCAGCGTCCGCCATCAGTTCCGCGACGAGCCGGGGGGCGGTTTCCGCGGCCGACTCCAAGTCGCCTTTCCCGCAGCGCTACCGGCGCTCTACGTGAACGAGCACCGGTGGCATCTCGCCTGCGAATTCGGCAACTGGATCACGGCGTATCTGCGCTGACCGCCACGTGCGCGGGACGGTCGGCGTGCCCGGTGACCGCACACTCCGTTCCGGAGCGCCGTCGAGTAGAACTGGACCATGGCCGAACCCGATCGCGATACCGACGACGAGCAGCCGGTGGCATCCCCGCAGCCGCGAAAGCGCACCGGCGGACGATCGGCCCGCGTACGGGAATCGGTGCTGGCGGCCACCCTCGAACAGGTCGCCGAGCACGGTATCGAAGGACTGACCATCGGGGACGTCGCCGCCCGCGCCGGCGTCGCGGAGACGACGATCTACCGGCGCTGGGGCACGCGCACCACGCTGATAGCCGACGCGATCGCGCAGTTGGCCGAGGACGGCAACCCCATGCCCGACACCGGCGCGGTCCGGACCGACCTTCGCTTACTCGCCGAACAGGTTTCGCAGCTGCTGGCGCGCCCGGGGTTCGCGCGCCTGGTGGGAACCGCGATCGCACTCTCCTCCGATCCGGAGGTGGATGCCGCACGGCGGCGGTTCTGGGACGATCGGTTCGAACGCAGCGCGCAGATCGTCGTCAGGGCCGTGGTACGCGGGGAGCTGGCCGCCGTGCAGGATCCCCGTGAGGTCATCGAAACCATGTCCGCCCCTTTGTACTTCCGCCTCCTCGTCGGCGACAAGCCGATCGACGACGTGTTCATCACCCGGTGCATCGACAACACGCTGGCGGTGTACGGCGGGCCGGCCCCGGCCTGATCACACGCGGTCACCCTCCGCCATAGTCATTGGCGCAGTAGCGAACTCGAACCAGCCGGCTCAGTTGTCGACGACCGGCCCGCAGTGCACACCGAACCGCTCACCCATGGTTTCGAGAGTCCGCCGGTTGTGTTCGCGGTCGCGCCGATGCGTCCGTGCGAAGTGCGCCGTGTCGGCCATGCGCCGGTGCATCGGGTACCAGCGGTCGAAATCGAGCCCGCACCGCAGGAACACGGACGCCCCGAGCGCGTCGTAGATCAGGCTCAGATTGTGCAGGTGCAGCGCCAGGGCGGCGTACGCGAGCGGAGCTGCGGTGCGGGTCCTGGCCCGCATCTCGTCCGAGTCGACCGCGTACAGCGGCACTTCGCGGAGTTTGTCCCGGAACATCAAGTGGGTCAGGAAGTATCCGCCGAAGGAGAGGAATCCGAATGTCGCCGAACGTGTTTGAATCGAGAGCACCGACCCGCCCGGCGACACGTACGGCTCGTAGGGGGTGTCGGTGTGCAGCAGGTAGCCGGTGCAGTTCACGATCCAGCTGCCCGCCGGAGTCGTGACGGTGTCGCCGTTGCGGAACACCAGATCGACTCCGCCCGCACCGTCGACCGCGTCCCGCAGGTGACCCATGACCACCGTGTGCAGTCCCGCCCGGATGGCCCGCTCCTCCGCTTCCGACAGCAGCCCCGCGAAAAAGTTGTCCGCCTGCGGGGTCACCGAGAGCCCGACGTTGGCCAGCAGCCAGTCCTGCACCTCGGCTTCGTTCGTGCCGTCGAACCGCCGTGCGATGTCCATGAACACGCGGTTCGGCATGACACCGCCCCACCACCGGCGCGCGCCCGGCGGCACGACGCGATCACGATTCACGAAAGCTGTTCCGGGACCGGCGATCAGGTTGACGTCCCGGTTCGGGCAGGCCGCGATCAGCGCCGCCGCGGTGTCCATGGCGGTCTTTCCGCCACCGACGATCCAGACGGGTGCCTCGCTGTCGGCGATCTCGCCGGCGCGCACGTCGCAATAATTCGGCGACACCGACCGCACGCGCGTGCTCGACACGGTCAACGGGTCCAACGGCGCGACGTTCACCCCGAAGGCTTTGATCAGCTTGGTGGCCGTGATCTCCAGCGGTAGACCGTCCGGCCCGGTGCAGCTGACCCGCACGCCGCCCTCGGCCTCCTCGTGCGACACGTAGTCACAACCGTAGAACTCCTCGACACGCACCCGCTGCCCGATGACCCGCACGCAGTGCGCGAAATGCTCCAGCACCTCGCTCCTGCTCGCGAGGTAGGACCGGTCCTCATGGATCGTCCACTTGATATCCCCCGCGGTGAACAGCGGATGCGGCTGATGCAGCCGGACGTACGGGTAGGCGTCGACCCACATCCCCCCGGCCCGCGGATGCCGGTCAACCAGAATGATCTTCTGATCGCGGCTCAGATACCGGCCGGCGACGAACAGGGCGTTGAGTCCCGCGATCCCGGCGCCGACGACGCACACGTCGCAGGAGTGTGTGGGGATCGGATTCACGTCGGAAGATCTCATCGCAAACTCCCTGCTATCAACAATGGAACCACCGGGTTAGCGGGGCTGTCAACGATCGGGAACGGTCCGGTTCGAGGGCTCACGGCATCCGATGGCGTTCAGGGCAGTCAACGGTTTTCACGCTCACTGCGAGCGGGTTGGGGACCCATCCGAGGCCCAATGCATAGATGCGCATATCGACCTATAGGCAGGCCGTCCGGAGCCCCCGATCCGAAGCCTCCTACCTACCTAGGACGCACCCGGTCTCCTCGTATGGCGAGCCACGACTATGCACAGCAACGAGCAGGCGATCGACATGGTCGCACCGACCTGGGCGGCTCAGCGAGATCGTCGATCGTGCCCGAGATGAGGCGCGGTCGCCAGCCCCGCTGGAATAGTCTCGGGCGTTTCGGGTCGAGGTAGTGCGGTGGACTCCTCGGCATTTGCATATGGGGCGCAGCGTCGTTCATTCGCGATGGTCGGGAGTCAATCCATCGCATACCCTCCTCGGGGTGATCCCGCGCCCCGCCGAAGCCCTTCCCGACGGCCTGACCTCGCGGGCCCGCTCGTATGTCGGCGTGCACGGGGTCAAGGTCGAGGTCCAGCCGGTGGAAGACCATCGGCAGTGGTGGCTCGAGCGTGGCGTTCCGGCGGGACTGATCGATCGGATGGCGGCCTTTCAGGCGACATGGGGTGGCCTGCATCTGCCGCCCGCACCGCAATACGACGGCGGCCCACGCTTTTTCAACCCCGACAGTCCCGAGTCCGATGCCGAGGGATGGTGGTTCGAGGCCGGCACCCAGCGGACCGCGGTGCCCTATGCGTTCATGATCGGCCCGGCCGGCGAGTTCGGGATCGCGGTCGAGCGGGCCGGATGGGTGGCTCTGCATTCGACGGTCGAGGGCTGGGTGGAATCGCTCGCCCTGGCCGCACACGCCGCCGCCTGCGCGCGTCAGGTCACCAGGCTGACCGGCGATGAAATCGACGATGTCGACCTGAGGGATTACGAACCGGTGGGCGAGGTGCGCGGCCTCGCCGATACCTGGTGGCGCGGCGCGGACTCGCTGCTGGCGATGTACACCGGCGAAGCAGAAGCGCTGGACTTCCCCGAGGCACGTGTTGCGCTGCGCTATTCAGGACTCGACCGCTGGGGGTTGTACGGCGGCGGGCGAGGCGGCGCTTAGCCCAGGCGGTGTCGGCGGCGAGTTCTCGCGGCTCACGGCCCAACCGCCTTTCCGGCATGAATCACGACAGCGACGTCGCGGACCTGTTGTCGATCCCTGCGTGGGCACTCCACCGCCGCGGGTGAGGTGGGCGATGTCGCTCGTGGGGACGAATCTCACCCGAATCGGACGAGGCGGGCGCAGCCCGCGCCGGACACAGTGGTGGAAGGCCGCCTCGACCGGTCGACCCGGAGTGCGCCCTTCAAGCAGATTCGTCCTACCGAGAGGTGATCGAGTGGCGATTTCCGACGACCTGGCCAGGGACGCCTACCTGTACGGATACTCGATCGACGAGGCCTACAAGTTCCTCCACGAGACGACCATCGCGCCGGGCGCCGAGCTGAACCGGTTCCAATTGCTGCGCGACCTCGCCGACGACACCTACACCGCGCACCCGACCATCAACAACGACACACTGCACCTGCAGGGCTGGTTCGACGTCGGAGCCGAGCCGGTGGTGGTCACCGTCCCCGACTTCGACGCGGGCCGCTACTGGATCCTGCACACCATGGACCTGGGCCACTACACCAACGCCATGATCGGCTCGCGCACCCGCGGCACCGCGGGCGGGCGATTCCTGTTCGCGGGCAGCACGTGGGCGGGCGCGCTGCCGCCCGGTGTCGACGAGGTCGTGCGGTCGGAATCGGACCTGATCAAGGTCATGGGCCGGATCATGACCGTCGGCGGCGATGATCTGGCCACCGCCCGGGATCTGCAGGACCGGTGGACTCTTCAGACGTTGTCGGACTTCCTCGGCACCCCGGCGCCCGATCCGATCACCCGCGCCTACCCGGACCCGGCGTCGACGAACTGGCTCGAGCGGGTCTGCTTCGTGCTCACGCTGGGAAACATGGCCGTCGCCGACGCCGACTGGCTCGATCGCTACCGGGAGATCGGGTTATCTTCCGGTGCAACGAATTTCACCCCCGAGCAACTCGAAGCGGCCGAACGCGGGGAACGACTCGGCATGGCGCGCATCCACGAACTCGCCCCGCAGCTGACCAACTCCGAGGAGCTGCTCGGCACCCGCGCGGATCTACAGCACACGCCTCGCGACACCTTCGCGATCGGCACCTTCCTCGGCCAGTGGGGGCTGCCCCCGATCGAATCGGTGTATCTGAAGATCGACACCGGCTCCGACGGGCTGCCCCTCAACGGCTCCGGCGGCAAGACCTACCGTGCCCGCTTCCTACCGCCCCCGGTGAGCGAATTCTGGTCGTTCACCGTCTACGGCAACGACAACCGGCTCATGGCACACAACACCATCAACCGCCATAGTCGCGGCGACCGCACCCTCACCCCCGACGCGGACGGCTACTACGCACTCGAACTCGGATCCGACGCCGCCGCACACGCCGACGACCCCGGCTACCTGCCCATCCCCGACAAGGACTGCTACGTCATCCTGCGCATGTACGGCCCGAACCAGGACATCCGCGACGGGAAATACCCGCTCCCGGTCTTCGAGGTCTGACACCACTCCGGAACAGGATTGGAGCGTCGATGTGAACGCACGCCGTATCGGTACCCACTCGCTGCGACATATCTCGGGTTACATCGGAATCCCCGCGGCGTGTATCGGCTTGTCCGTTCTCCTGCTGGCATGTTCGAGCGGAGCGGATCAGCCCAAGGAGGATTCCTCGTCCCCGAGTTCGGACACCCGTGCGGCGGATGCGGACGCCGAGCAGCAGTGGGCCTATTCGGTCGGCATCCAGAACTACGTGTTCGGGCTGCCGCTGACGATCTACGAACGCGAGCGCGCCCTGCGCATGGATCCGGCCGCGCTGGAAAAGGCCAAGGCATATGCGCCGGCCGCTCCGCTCAACCAGATCGGTCACATGAAAACCCTTGCCACCGCAGACGACACGATGCCGTACACGCCGAACAACGACACCGTGTACAGCGGCGCGCTCCTGGAACTTCGCGATGAGCCGATGATCCTGACCGCGCCGGACACATGGACCGCTACTGGTCGGTCGAGGTCGCCGACACCTACACCAACAACGTCTTCTACATCGGCACCCGAGCAACCGGCGGCAAGGGCGGCGACCACGCGTTCGTGGGGCCGGACTGGCGCGGCGAACTGCCGCCGGGAGTGATCGAACATCGGGTGCCCGACAACAGCGTCATGTTCGCCATTCGCATCGGCGTACTGCCCGGCGACGCGGATGATCTCGCCGAAGTCAATGCGCTGCAAGACCGATTCAGCCTCACCTCGTTGTCCAACTGGAGCGACCCCGCCGCGCACGGCCGGGCGGGCGTGCCCGACCTGGGCGCCCGCCCGCACTACGACGGCGATCTCGCGTTCTTCCGAACGGTGGCCGATCTGGCGGCCGAGAACCCGCCCGCCCCGGGCAATGACGCCGCCATCGAACTGCTCCGCCGCGGTGGCATCACCCTCGGCGAACCCATGAACGTCGATGCCCTCAGCGAGCCGATGCGAAAAGGCTTGGCACAGGCCGCGATCGACGGCCCGAAGGTGATGGACTGGAAGGTCAAGTACCGCGGCACCCCGTACCCCACCCGCTGGAACAACCTCGAACCGGGCACCTACGGTGTCAACTATTTCGACCGGGCAGCGGGCTCGCTGCAGGGACTGTTCGTCCACGACCGTGACGAGGCCGAGTACTTCAGCACCTACGAGGACGGCGACGGCGCGCTGCTGGACGGCTCCCAGCGGTACGTCTTGCATTTCGACGCCGACCAGATCCCGCCCACGCTGCCCAACGGGTTCTGGTCGATCACCATGTACGGCGCGGACTTTCAGCTGGTGAAGAATCCGATAGACCGCTACTCCATCGGCGACCGGACCCCCGGCCTCACCAAGAACCCCGACGGCTCGCTGGACATCTACATCCAGCGCGAAGAGCCGGCGGACCACGCGAGCAACTGGCTCCCCTCGGCAGCGGATGGCCAGTTCCGTTTGAACTACCGCATCTACCTGCCAGAGGCCGATGCCAAGGATCCCGCGACCCTGGTCAAGTACATCCCGCCGGTCCGCAAGACCAGCTGAGTCCGGGTGCCGGACAGCCGGATCGAAAGCCGAGTCGGCCGGCCGGTCACCGGGGTGGAAGGTGGCGAGTTCGCCGGCCGGAAGGCATGGGTGCACGTCCTGTCGTCCGCAGCCGGCGGGCTCGAGTCATGGTTCAGGGCCACAGGCGCTTTCGCGACCACGCCCCATCCGCGAGGCGGTAGACGAGGCGGTGGTGGCGACGCTCGGGATCACCCTGCCAGAACTCGACCTCGGTGGCCTGTAGCGCGTACGAGATCCACTGCGCGGGAACATGACCGGGCGAACCGGCCAGGGCCAGCGCGGCGACGTCCAGGGCGTCGTCCAATTCACCGGGATCGGCCATCGGCCGACTCTGCCGCCCGGTCAGCGCCATCACCCGAGAGCCTATCGGCCGGGCGAGGAAGTCCGCCTCCGCGATGTCCCTGCCGTCGGCCACCACCGGGCCCGACACGCGGACCTGCCGCACCAGCTGCGGCCAGTAGAAGGTCAGGGAAGCCACCGGCCGGGCGGCGAGCTCACGGCCCTTGCGGCTCTCGCCCTGTACCGCGAAATGCCAACCCGCACTGTCGAGATCCTTCAGGATTAGCACGCGGGCCGAGGGCGATCCTTCCGCGGTCACAGTGGACAGCGTCATCGCGTGCGGTTCGGTGACACCGGATTCGATTGCGGTCGATAGCCATTCGACGAACAGATCCGCCGGGTCATCAGGTGCGGCCGAGGTATCGAACTGTGGCGCTGCGCCTTTGAGTACCGGCAGTCCGCGCAACAGCTGTCGCACCCCTACTTGCGCGGGCGCACCTGCCCGAGAATTGTTCGCGACCATACAAGCATCTCCCCCGAAGCCGAACTCGACCGTCGAGGCAGCCTATGACGATCTGGTCGCCGTCGCAGCGAAGCGGGTCTCCCGCTCGCGGGGATAGCACGGGAGCCCGCGTGAACGCGCATCGGACCGGCAACACCGTGGAAGCACCCCCAGCGGGCAAACGACGCCGGTAGGCCTCTTGCCTTGCGTAATAATCGTTCGCGCGACACCGGTTGCTCGAGTCTCCGAAAGCCGTTCGTCATCAAGACCAGGCCTCGACCTGTCAAGCACGGTCGAGCAGCTGATGTTCCAGAACGAGGTCGCCGAGCAAGGCTTCATCGAACGGCTGCGCCTGCTCGCCCAGAGCCTTGATCGCGGCGCCGCCCGAACAAGGGCCCGATCCAGCCCGTTATCCCGCCCCGATCGCGGCTCGGCGTCGATGGCTTGCGCACGCCCGCGAACGTTGTCGGCGTTCCGGCTTCTCGGCGTACCGCGTGGGTGCGCACCCACCGGTAAGATCCCGGCCGCCGCGGTTCTCCGCGACGATTCGTGACCGTTCCCCCGTGATCGACCACGGCGCCAGCCAGTTCGCGGTTGTCAGCGGGCGAGTTCGACGATGGCGCCGGCGGTGTTCAGATCCGAATAGGCGGCCGAATAGCGTTGTGCCAGGGCCAGAGCGATGTCCGGCCGCTGCCAGAACTCGCCCGCGCTCGCGGTGCACAGCCACAGGGTCAGGCCGTGCGCGACCGAGGCACGGTAGCCGAGGAGAATCTCCTCGCGGCTGGGCAGCTCCGCCGCAGGCAGGGCCAGGGCGTCCCGATAGATGTCGAGCAGATCCCGCTCGTTGCGGCGGCGATCCTCGATGGTGAGCGCGCCCTGCAGGAAATAGCCGAGATCCAGGGACCAGTTTCCCCGCCTGGCGACCTGCCAATCGAGGAACCCGAGCTGTCCGTCCTCGAGCAGGTACGTGTTGCCGATGTGCGGATCGCCGTGCAGCAGCGTCTGCGGAGTCGTGGTCAGCGTGCGAATGTACGGCTTCCAGATCTCGTCGATCAGCGCGCCGATGGTCAGCTCCAGCACCTCGGGCGCGGCATCGGGGCCGAGTCGTTCCAGGGCGGCGGGCAACGGCGCTATCTCCATGCCGTCCCACGGCACGAACGGCTCGAGCCAACCGAGATCCGGATGGTCGAGAACCCTGGAGCCCCAGTACTTTCCGTGCATCCGCCCCAGGCCACGAACACCGGACGCCGCCTGCTCCACCGTCAGCGGACGGGTGGCGTCGCGAGGATCCGCGCCCCGGGCCGACAGGTCCTCCATCACCATGACGAAGTCGTAGGCCGCCTCATCGATCAGCGCGGTGTACACCCGCGGGTGTTCCAGGTGCAGCGGCACTCCGGAGTTGTACAGCCGAGGTTCGTGGAACATGCCGCTGGTCATTCGAATCAGCTCTTTGTGATCCGGATCCGCCGCTTTCACGAACACGGTCGCGGGCCCGGAGCCGGAGGAGTAGGTCAGCCGGAGCCGCGCCCGGCGATTGGTGCCGTCATCACGAAGATCGACCGACACCGACTCGACCCGGGCATCGCCATGGTGTCCGGCGAGCGCGACCGTCATCCACTCGGGTGTCATCTGGTCCCAGTCCTGCGGGAGCGGCAGGGTTTCGACGGTCATTGCTACCTCCGAGCACACGATAATGCCGTTCTGATTCCAGAAGAATCACATTACCGTGCACAGTATTCACCCGAACCGGCCCTGTCCAGGGCAAGACATCGGCCGCGACCGCAGTTTGCGGTGGCCGTACTCGCGACAGCTGCTGACAGTCCCGAACACTCGAGATACCGTCCGCGCCATGGGTAAGCCCGCTTTGATCGCGATCAACCACGACGACTATCACGCCGAGCACGTCGGCAGGACCGCCGACGGCAGGCAGTTCTTCCTCACCTCGGCGTTCGAGCCCCCGAGCGGGCCGGACGAGGGCAACGAGTTCGTCGCGCTGTACCTGTTCGATGCGGACGGAACCTTTTCCGAGGCGCGGATCGACGAGTTCGGGCCGCGCGCGACCATGGACAACGCCCGGCGGACCGCGCTGTACGAGCAGCGCCTGCGGGAACTGGGCGAGGTGACCTTCACGCGCATCGAGGTCGCGCCTTTCGAGCACGAGGCGTTCGGCACGGTCTTCGGGCTCATCGCCCGGCCCGGTGACGAGGAGGACGACCCGTGGTGGGTAGAGCTGCATCCCGGGAACTGCATGGCGTTCTCCGAACCGTGGGACAGCGGGGAGTACGACACGTGAGTGTCTAGTTGCGTTGGGCCACAATCGAGCCGGGCGGGTCCGCCGCAGGATCCGATGACAGTGGTCGAGAGCCCGGTGGGGCCGCCCCTCAGCGCGCCGTTGCCGGCACGCTCATCAGCGCTGTCGCGGCGGCAATCTCGTAGCCGCGACAGCAGGCCGTCGCGGCGTCGATCACCAGCGGTTGCGCGCTTCCTCCGCCCACCCGACGACACCTGACAGGTCCAGCCACCCCGCGTCCGCGCGCACCCGACCGGCGAAATGGCCGAAGCACTGGTGCGTCTCGCCCGCGACGACGATCAGGTTCGAGGTCGCGACCCGCTCGTGGAACGGCTGGAACTCCACCTCGACCCGCTCCCCCGTGATCGACCACGGTGCCAGCCAGTTCGCGGTGTCGTACTCCCACCGCAGCTCGTCACCGATCTTCTGGACCCGACCGTCGACGATGATCGCGTTCTCGGTGCTGCCGGTCCCCTCGGTCCACTTGCCGCCGAACTGGATTCCCAGTCCGGGCCGCCAGCCCGCCGCCCAGTTCCAGGTCATCGAGTACGGCCACTTCCCCCGGCCGTGGTCGAGCACCGCGAAAGCGTCCTCGATGGGATACACCTGCGATCCGAGGGTCAGCGTCCCGGACGCGGGCCGGCCGACATCCTTGACGGTGTATTGGAAGCGCCGATCGCTCCACGGCACCACCACGCCCAGCGACTCGTGACCGGCCGGCCGGGGCACCCGCACCGATACCCGCACGCCGCGGGCACTCGCCTCGATGGCGCTGCCCGTCTCGTCCTCCCGCAGTTCGATCTGAACCCCGCCGCCGCGCGCGGATGTCACGCCTACGCCACTACGTTCGGCCATCACCGTGCCCCGGGCCAGCGGCACCACCGCGTCCCGCACGGTCTCCTCGCCGGTCTCTCGGTCCAGCACGTAAATCCCGTGCACTCCTGCGTAATCCAGCGAGGACACCACAATGCCGACGATGTGATTCGGCGTGACGATCCCCCAGTACTCCCACCGTTTGCACCGCCCCCAGCCACGCAGGTTGGCCCGATGCAACGGCTGCCGCGTCCACCCGACCGCCGCCGGGTTCAGCCCGCCGTCGGGTCGGCAGAGGTCGACCTCCGCGGTGATCTCACGCTCCATTGGGACCTCCGACCACTAACAGCGCTGTCACGTACACAAAGCGTGAACACGTCCGCGCGTCCGAACACCGCGGCCATCTCGCACAGTACGCGGCGCCACAATTGAGAACCCTCGATCGCGAACACACTCGGCGAGCCCCCGTGCCTCGAGGCGTGCACGGACGCGCAGGACCGAATCCTCGTTAAACGACACACCCGGCCCGGCTACGAGGAACGCGGCACCCGCGATGACGCGATCGGCGAGCAGCCCTTCGCCTGCCATGCTCAGCACCGCCAACGGCATGTACGTATTCCACCGCGTCCAACGGAAAGCCCTCTCAGCCTCGAGCGCGGTCACGTATCCCAACTGCTGCAACTGACTTACGCCGAACCGCCCAGCGATCCCTCGCTTGCCGCAATTGGTGGCCGACGCCTCTATATCGGGTAGTACTGACCCAGCACGGTCGGAGTGAGGGAGCACAGTCGATGGGCCAGGCATGGTTCGGTCAATACCGTCTCGAACGCAAGCTCGGTGAGGGCGGGATGGGGCAGGTGTGGCAGGCACACGATACGAAGACCGATCGCGTTGTCGCCCTGAAGGTTTTGCCCGCCGAGCTGGCCGCCGACACCGGGTATCGGCAGCGGTTCGAGAGGGAGGCGCGGATCGCAGCGCGCCTGCGCGGGCCACATCTGGTCACTATCCACACCTTCGGTGACATCGATGGCCGGCTCTTCATCGATATGGAGTACATCGAAGGCGTCGACGTTGCGGTCACGTTGCGGGACAGCGGGCCGATGAGCCCGATGGCCGCGGTGGACATCATCGCGCAGGTGGCCGCGGCGCTCGATGTCATCCACCGGGCCGGTCTCGTCCACCGCGACATCAAACCCGCGAATTCGGTGGTGCACCCGTCGGGCTTCGTCTATCTCATCGACTTCGGAACCGCGCACTACACCGGGTACACCGCGATCACCGCCACCGGCCAGGCCATCGGCACCCTGCCCTATATGGCACCGGAACGCTTCCATGGCACAGCCGACCCGCGTTCGGACATCTACGCACTGGCGTGTGTCCTGTACGAATGCCTGACCGGAGCCAAACCGTTCGGAAACACCGAACCCGCCAAGCAGATACACGATCATCTCCACACAGCTCCCCCGCGTGCCGCGCACGTGAATCCCCGCATTCCCGCCGGGTTGGATGACGTCATCGCACGGGGCATGGCCAAGGATCCGAACCAGCGTTACCCGAGCGCAGGCGCTTTCGCGAACGCGGCCCGCACCGCGCTGACGAACACGCCCCCGACCGCTGTGATGACGACGGCGATGCAGACCGAGTTCGGGCCCTGGTCCGAACGGGCAGCACCACCCGCGAAACGACCTGGCACTCCTCTCAGGTGGCTGACGATGGCGACCGCTGTCCTTGCCACGGTCGGTACCCTCGCGTGGATTTCGCACCAGTACAAGGGAACCGAGCAAGATTCGGTGCCGACAACGATGTCACCGGGGTCAACCTCACAGGGCGCCGACGTGACCGCCGCAGGGCCGGCACCCGAAGCCGGTCAGCCCTGTGATCCCGGTACGGATAGACCAACTTCAGCCAAGGACGGCACGCCACTGGAATGCACCGTTGCCAACGGCCGCAATTCACGGTGGGCCCGACCCAGCATCGAAGATCACCCGGAGAGCAAGCCCGACCGGCCGGACAAGAAGGAAAAGAAAGAGAAGTAGACCACCGCTCGAGCGCACCACAACCGGCAACCGCACCTTCGCGCTGAGCGAAATCATGGTGTGCACCGACTATGCCGGACACGGACTCACCCGCGCCCCGCAAGACGGGCTACTCGGCAGGCGCGCGGAACAACGCGGCACTCTGCTGGTCGCCCCACAGAACGACCGCGCGTACGACCGATACTCGCGATGGGGTTGGCGGAAAGTTCGGAACCATGCGACCCGACTGGCCGGACGCGCCGACGTTCGATGTGCTGGTTCGCAGCCTGGTTCGGCCGCGTCGCGGTGGGCGGGGGCAGCGACAGGGCATCGACGGCTCCTCCGTCCGGGTTCACGCACGATGATTGCTTCGGCGGTTCCCGCGTGGGTCGCGCCCGTCGGCCGGAAGCCGCAGTGCCCGAACAGGCTTTCACGAGCTCCGGCGTGTCTCAACCGGATTGTAGGCGGTCAGGAACAGGTCGATCGCCGCGTCGACCGCATCGTTGGGCGGGGCGTCGGCATCGAGCATCCGGGCGTTCAGGGGCGCTCCCACGACCAGCCAGGTGAGCTGTTCGGCGGCCGTCTCGGGGTCGGCGATCCGCAGCACTCCGCGGGCGTCCAGTGCACGCAGTGTCGTCGCGAGATCGGCGATGTTCCTTCCCCAACTCTCGTGCAGATAGGTCTGCCCGATCTCGGGTCTGCGGGCGGCCTCGGCGGTGACCAGTCGGCGCATTTCGACCACCACCGGCGAGAGCACGCCCGCCAGCAGCGTTCGCGCCCAGGCGTGTAGACCCGCACGGATGTCCTCGGCGGACTCCAGCGCGGCCAGCGCGGGCCGCATCGCGTGGCGACCGGCGGCCGCCCAGTCCTGCACGACCGCGGCGAACAGCCCGGCCTTGGAAGGGTGCTCGCGGTAGAGCGACGCCTTGGAAATCCCTGCGCGGGAAGCGATCTCGTCCATCGACGCACCCGCGAAGCCGAACTCCAGGAACACCTCGCGGGCCACGGCCAATAGTTCGGTGCCGGATTTCCCGGACGGACGACCACGGCGTGCACTACTCATGACGGGCATTTTAGTACTTGACAGTACTAAGAAGGAATTCTATTTTAGTACTATCCAGTACTAAGGAGTGTCGCCATGATCGTCGTAGGCGTGGTAACCGCAGCGATCGTCTCGTTCGTGGTCAGCGCGATGCTGTACGCGACACCTCCCGTGGCCGCGCTGATCTCACGAACGAGCACTCCACGCCCCGGGATCGGCATGCCAGCGCAGATCGCGTTCGTCATGCTGCGCGGACTCGCCGCGGCCGCGGTACTTGCGGCGTTGCTGATCGCCGGTGACCGACACGGCGTCGGATCCGGGGCCGCGTTGGGCGCGCTGGTCGCGGTTCTGCCGGTGACCATTCTCAGCGGCGCGATCGTCCACGAGAACGTTCCCATTCCGACCGCGCTGGTTCACATGTCCGACTGGATCCTCAAGCTCGTGATCAGCGGCGCGGTACTCGGACTGTTCATCTGAGCCGAACTCGACAGGAGCATCATGACCACCGCACCGGGACCCCTCGACATCACCTTCAACGCCGTCCTCGGAAAAGTTCGCGCGGGCGACACGTGGACGTGTGTGCAACTCCCCGACTCGGCCCGCATATTCGGGACACGCGGGTTGGTCAAAGTGAAAGGGACGGTGGACGGTGTCGCATTCACCTCCTCGTTCATGGCGCTCGGCGACGGCACCCACAAGCTTCCCGTCGCCGCCGCTATTCGACGGCAGATCGGGAAGGGTGATGGGGATGAGGTCACCGTGCGGCTGACCGAACGATTGTCCTGAGCGGCAATCGGTCTCGTGGTTCAGGGGCCAATCATCAGGGTCGAGCAGGCGCCGTCCGCGCAATGATGTCCGCGGCGACGCGGTCGGGAGCTTCGATGTGCGGGCAATGACCTGCGTCGGCGTATTCGACCAGGTCGACGTCAGGTCGATCGCGCCGTAGTTCGGTGGCGATCGCCGCGCCGGAGACCGGATCTTGCATCCCCCACAGGAACGAAAGCGGAACTTCGGTGGTGGCCATCGCGGTTTCGAGGCGCTCACGGTTCGCCGCGCGTTCCGGGATGTACCGCAGCAGGCGACGGTGAATGTCCCGGCCGGGAGCGCCGGTGCGCAATGCTCGGTAGTGCAGCGCCGCGACGGCGGGATCCAACGGGTGCGAATCCGAAAACACCTCGCCCCACGACCGAATGAACAGTCGCTCATTGAGCGCGTATGCGAGCAATCTGCCGATGCCGGGTACGAGGGTCAGCTTCTGAATGGGCCGCGGGCGGTACAGCCGGGCATACAGCCCGTGGTTCAAGAGCACACACCGCGTGATCGTGAATGTCTTGACGGCGCGGGCCACCAACTCGGTGGCGACGATCGCGCCATAGTCGTAAGCGACCACCGACGGGTCCTGGATTTCGAGCTTGGCCAGGAGGGCTTCGACCAGGTCCGCCTGCTCGAAAATGCTGTACCGGTGATCGGCCGGTTTCTCGGTCGCGCCGTACCCGAGGAAGTCGAAGGCCACGACGGTGTGCCGCCGGGCCAACTCCGGTTCCAGCTCCGCCCATTCGAACGACGACGCCGGAAAACCGTGCATCAGCAGTAGCGCGGGCCCGCTGCCCGAGACTCGGACGAATACCCGCCGCCGTGCCCCGCGAACAATCAGTTCGATCATCTCGCCGCCATCGTGCCACCGGCGCAACGCATCTGGTTCGGACACCATCACTGCCTCTCCCGCCGCGCACGACACCGTGTCGGGCGCGCCCGTATCGTCACAGTCATGGGTGGTGGGGCACTTCCAGAAACGTGTGGTCGATGGTGACGCCCACGGCATGGGTGCGGGACGGGCACTGCCTCTACCTAGGTCCGCCACCGAGGGGCGACTTCCATTCCACCGCGACCGCGCAGCTCGTTGTGGGCGTCGACGCGCCGGTGGTTTTGCAGGCCGACGGACTGCCGGATATCGCTGTCGGCAGCGCGGTGATCCCGGCGCGGACGACCCATCGGGTTCATGCGCTCGGCGATTGCGTACTGCTCTGCTATTTCGACCCGGCAGGGAGCAGGTCCGCCCGAGATTTCGCGAGTCTGCGGCATATGCACGGGCCCATGGGAATCGGCCACCCGCGGGAAGAAGTGTTGATCGACGCGGTTTCCTGCGGGGCGGTCGACGTCGATGCCTTGCTGGGATTGGCGAGTCTGCCGGACGGTCGCCCGATCGACGCACGAATCCCGTTGGTGGCCGGTCTGATTCGAGCCGATCCGGCGCTGGCTCATCGCGCTGCGGCCCATGCGGCGGATCTGGGTCTGTCAACTTCCCACTTCCTGAGGTTGTTCGGCGAACAGACCTCGACCAGCTACCGCCGATACATCCAGTGGGCTCGGATAGTGCATGCCGCCACCGCGGTATCGCGCGGCTGCGACTTCTCCCGCGCGGCGAGCGATGCCGGGTTCTCGTCGCCTTCGCATTTCAGTGATGTCTTCCGGGCGGTGTTCGGGGTCACCCTCAGTTCGTTGGTGGCGTCGGGTCTTCAGTTCGGCTGATCAGTGTTCCGGACTTTGAGGTTCGCCCCTCGACGTGTCGGCTACCGAAGTCCGCACTCCCCGACTGTCGCGAGCCTGCCGAATCGGCCGTGCCGAAGGGGCCGCGATGCCAAGGAGACTGACGATCCGTACGGTGATCATCCATGGACCTCGGACTCGCCAATCTGATCGATCCTCGCCTCCTGCCTCTCGTCGACGACTCACACTCGTTCTACGAAAAGCGCACCGCCGGAAGAGGTCCCAATGGCGCGGAGGAGTTGCGCGCGATGCGGGCCGGCGCCGCCAAGCCTGCCCTCGCGAGTCCGCCACCCATAGAGGAGCTCGTCACCGCAAACGGGTGGACCGTCCCAGTGCGGATACACACTCCAGTGAACACCACGCCGAAAGGCGTGTTCCTGGAACTCCACGGCGGCGGCTTCTACATGGGTTCGGCCGCCGGCAGCGACGCCGCGAACCGCCGCCTCGCCGACGCCCTCGACGTCGCGGTTGTCAGCGTGGACTATCGACTCGCCCCCGAACATCCCTGGCCGGCCGCTCCGGACGATTGCGAGACCGCCGCACTCTGGCTTGTCGAGAACGCACAGGACCGCTTCGGCACGACGAAGCTCGCCGTCGGCGGGTTCTCGGCCGGTTCGACACTGGCGATGACGACGCTGCTGCGCCTGCGCAATCGAGGAGTCAGCGAATTCACCGGCGCCGTACTGCAGTTCGGAACATACGACCTGAGCGCCCAGACACCGGCCGGACGTCTGATCGCCGACGAGTACTTCCTCGCGGCCTACGCCGGGTCGGCTCCGGATCGCACGCACCCGGACATCTCCCCGATCTACGCCGACCTGTCCGGTCTTCCACCGATCCTCATGGTCGTCGGAGACGGAGACATCCTGCTCAACGACAATCTGTCCATGGCTGCTCGATTGTCGGCCGCCGGTGCGAGTGTCGATCTCCGGGTCTATCCCGGCTCACCCCACGGGTTCACAGGCCACCCCACACAGATGGCAAAGGCGGCGGTTGATGACATCCACATGTGGCTCGGCGACCGGTTGAACCTGACAGCCTGACTGGCGCGCTGTGGTCTACATGGTGGAAGGTCCTCGGCGACCACCAGATCGACGGGAGTCTGCGTATCCGACTCGCCACGGTCGGCCTCGAACTGCCAGTAGTTCGAGAATCTACTGCTGCAACACAAACCCCCGGTGGACCCTTGCGATGCAGGAATTCCGATCCGTGCGTTCACATCGTGAAGCGTGAGCCCTTCGACGCCCACAACATTCGACCGCGCTGGGTCAGTTGCCAGCCTCTATCCTGGGCGCCATCAATCAAGCCTCGGGCTTCGAGCCGTACGAGTACCCGACGCACCACGTCTGAACTCAACGACACACCCGGCCCGGACGGCGGCGATGCAACCTCGGTTGTGACGCGATCGAGGGTCAATCTGTCGCGGGCCAGGCTCAGCACACACAGCACCGCGTAGTCGGGCAGCGTCAGCGGCGTCATGCCGGACACCCACGCCGCCCGTCCGCATAGCGTGTGAATGTCGTACGCGGCCAAACTGTTTCGACATCACAGCACTGTGCCAAACGGTCCAGGGTCACCTCGTCCAGATGTACAGGCGAGGGAATGATGACGGCGTCCACGTCCGCCGCCCGCATCTGATCAACCAACCCCAGAGCACACTCGGCGGAAGGCCAAATCAGCCGATAGCCAAGTCTGCGGGCCAAGCGGTGACACTGCGCCGAGTCCCAATCGGAAGCAGTAGTCACATCATCGTTCACATAGCCGAGAGCAGTGGGTTCGCGCCTCATGATCCTTGGCCTCCTGCGCATTCGGACGCTTGCCAATTCGGTTGATCGCTCACCGCGAGCGAGGTGCGCTGAGCATGCCGTTGAAAGCGGCGCGGAACTGCCACAGAAACGCCACTTCGCCCTGGAGCGCTCGAATCGGTTGAGAGATCGGCGCAGCAGGCGCACGCTGAGTGCATGAGCCACGAGCGACATGTCAGTATCGGCGTGCGAATCGCCGAGGTGCGCAAACTCCGCGGGCTGACCCAACTCGTACTGGCGCGCAGGGCGAATGTTTCGTACTCGCTGCTACGCAAAGTCGAAAGCGGCGAGCGGCCCGCGAGCCACAGCCTCGTCTCCGCGGTGGCAAGGGCGATGTCGGTAGGTGTCGTCGATCTGACCGACCAGCCGTACGGATCGCGCAATGCCGAACCCAAGTCGGAACAAGCTGGAGTGCCGGCACTTCGACAGGCACTTGTGGAAGGAGACGACCCGGAGCTCGACACCCGGCCCCTGAGTCTGCAAGAGCTGACCACTGCGGTGGCAGAACTCAAAGCATGGGACCGCCGAACAAAACACGCGGAAGTTGTACGGGCACTGCCCAATGTTCTGCGACACCTGCACCATGCCCGCAACGAACTGCCCACCGCCGAGCGTCCGCGAGCCAACGAATTGCTCTCTGCCGCATACGCCAACGCGGTGGTCTCGCTATACCGACTGGGGCACTTGGACTTGGCGCACCTCGCCGACGAGCGCGCGCGAACTGCGGCCGAGCGCGGCGACGACCCGCTGCGGATCGCGACCAGCGAATGGAATCACGCACTGATCCAGCTGTTCGACGGATCGTATCGAGGCGGACTCCGATCGATCAGCAGAGCAAACACCCATGTCGATCTCGCCCCGAAGAGCGCCGCTGCGATGTCCGTGCGTGGGGCGTTGCATCTTCGTGCCGCTATCCTCGCCGCCAGGACCGGCGATACCGACCGAGCTGACGACTACCTCGATGCGGCGGACAGCTGTGTGGCACCGCGGCAGGAGCAGGCCAACCACTACAGCACCAAATTCAGCGCGGCGAACGTCGACATCCACCGCGTCGCGATCCCGGTCGAACTGTCCGACGGAACCACCGCGGTCTCGCGTGCGGCATCGATCCAGCTCCCTGCCACCACCGCACCCAGCCGCAGCGGTCACTACTTCATCGATCTCTCGCGAGCTTGGTTGCTGCACGGCGACCGCACTAAAGCTCTGGAGTCGCTCCACCGAGCACGCAAGATCGCACCCCAGCTGACGCGGTACCACCCCCAGGTTCACGAAACTGTGCACGCGTTGGCGATCAGCGACGTCCGCTCGACCGACACTCTGGCCGGCTTTGCGGCGTGGTGTGGGATCCGCAGCTGACACCATGGACCCATGAACGATCAAGGCGCCCCGGTCCTTTACGCCATCGTCACCGGATCACCCGCAGCCCGCGATGTCGGGAAGCTCGTCGATCTGGCCCAGGCCGACGGCTGGGATGTGTGCGTTATCGCGTCACCCGACGGCAAACGCTTCATCGATGCGGACGCGCTCGCCGCCAAAACTGGTCACCCCGTACGCAGCCAGTACAAGGAGCCCGACGCGCCCGATGTCCTCCCGCCCGCTGACGCCATGATCGTCGCTCCGCTGACGTGCAACTCGCTCGCGAAATGGGCGGCGGGAATCTCCGACACGCTCCCCCTCGGGCTGCTTGTCGAAGCTGTCGGCAAGAGGATTCCGGTCGTCGCGATGCCGTTCTCCAACTACGCGCAGATCAGCTTTCCAGCGCTTCAGGAAGCGATGCGGAAGCTGTCGGAGTGGGGGGTCACGATGCTTGTCGGGGACGAGGTCTACAGGCAGCATGAACCGGGAACTGGAGAGAACTACATTCACTTGTTCCCTTGGGACATCGCTTGGAGTGCGGTCCCGAGGCATCCGTGGTTCGCGAGCGAATGCCCGCTGGTGAAATGACGTTCCGGGCGTGCTTCCGCGGCTCGCGCATAGCAGTTCGGCCAGCACGGGTCACGGCAGGATTCATGCGTTCTGTACTCACCAACACAGTTCGCCAACGTTGACGAACTGCCTACTCCGCGATCCGAGTGACGATTTCGACGTCAGAGGCTCCTGTTCAGCCTCCCACTCGCTCCTATCGATCGGACGTGATCAGGGTTTTGGTGATGTCGGCTACCTGCTCCGGGGCTATTGCGGCCCACTGCGCGAGCACATCCGTCCAGCCGCGGGAAAGCGTCAGAGCGTGGCCGATATAGAGTTGCGCGCCAACTCGATCACCTCCTCGGGCCAAACCGCACGCGACGGCGGTCAGGGCTGTTGGCTTGCCGTCGGCACTGTCTGGCATCGCGGTCGCGATCCGGACTGCCGCTGAGACATCGCCGATCTCGGCATAGGCTTGGGCCAGCCATGGCAGTGCCGCGGAGGAGAGGGCGGTATCAGAGATTTCGAGTTCATTCGTCCGCGCCTCCACTTTTCGCGCCATCCGCTGTGTTAACTCGATATTCTTCTGGCGTGCAGCCGCATTCGCGATCTTCCCCCAGATACTGATAGTCTTTCGCGAAGCTTCCTGCGGTGATCCGATCAGGTCGGTAATCTCTGATCGGCGGTCTGATGCAAGCTGCGCAGCCGCGAGATCGGGAAACCCTCGCGTGCCGATGAGAGTCTGCGACGTCATCTGCTGAGCGAGGTCCAACCGATGAGTGATCGAGAGCGCCCGGTCGGTGTGGCCCATTCGTGCGAGCTCACCCGCAATTATCAGTGTTACAAGGGATTTGAGCGGTTCATTGAAATCCAATCGATTGCGCCACGACAGCGCTGCGTCTTCGTTACCCTCTGCGGTCAACACAGTGGCGGCATTGATTACTGCCGTTTCGAAGTCGGAGCCCTCAAACGTCTCGGCCAACTCAAGCGCGCGGTGAAAATCACCTACGACACAGTGCGCCGCGATCGCATTCACCAGAAAACCGTTGGGTGTGAACGTCACTGCCCAGTCGGCCTTATCGACGAGATGATTGGACCCATCAATTATTTCGCGGGCACGATCGAAACACTTCACGGCGCAGAGAAGGCGGGCGGCTGCGAGCCATCGTGTCGCACGCGTATGCGGCAGGCATTGATCTGATGCCTGCAAGCCGCGCTCAATTAATAGGGTTGCGCCGTCGAATTGTTTTGCACGCACCTGAATTCCGGCGACGAACAAGAATGCCGCGGCGCTGTGCTCGGACGGTAGTCGAATCTCGTCGATGAGTTTGGCTGCGCGCCCAGTGCAGCCTGCCTCCGCGACGGCCACTGCAATTTCGATGAGTGCGCGCGAATCGATCCACTGTCGCAGCGGCCGCACCGTGTTCTCGCAGTCCAGGGCTGTATCCCTGGCTCGCTCAAGGTCACCCGCATCGATATATGCCTGTGCAACCACGGCGAGTTGACGCGCACGCCCCACAAACGACGAGAAATTCTGGGCGACGTCGTGCGCACGACCGATCTCACCTTGAGTGACTAAAACGTTGATGAGCGCTTCGTGAGCCACTCCGCGGTGGTAGATCGTTAGAGTTGGAAACGCCTGTTCGACAACGTAGTCGAGAGACCCCAGCTCGACGGCAGCTTGGAGCACGGCCTGAAGCACGATCGGGCCGTCGTCGACTAAATCACCGATCTGAACCGACTGGAATCGAGCCAGAATGCTGTCGGGATCATCCCCTCCGTAGAATAAGGCTCTCGCGACAATTGCTACCGCCTCGGCCCGCTGTCCCGAATAAAGCAGCTGGGTCCAGCGAAGAGCGTCTTCATACCAGCCGCAGTCGATCGCCGCCTGCACCATAGCAAGTCCGTAAACAGCGAATTCCGAATCCAGCTCCATCCTATCGGCCAGAGTGTGTGCTCGGTCGATCTGCCCGCCCAGGGCGCATGCCAACCCGAGCACAGGTCGGATATGTGATGCATGCTGGGAGTTAGTGTCATGCGCTAGCGTCCACGCACGGTCGAGCATCTCATACCCTGCGCCGATCCCACGGCGAAGGAGCGCGCAAGCTATCGTTGCCTCCACAAGAACCAGCCCGAGTGGTTTTATTACGCGCTCGACGACTTTCTCAATTGCATCGATCCGACCGACTTCGACCATTTCGTCAATAACCACGAAAAGGAAGTCCGGCAGGCGCACAAGCGCATACGCATCTGTCCGGATCAGTTCGACCACCGCCGAGATGCCGTCGGCCGTCATCACCTGCTGCACAATCGAGCGGAAGGCTGTCTGACGCAAGTCGTGCTGATGAATTCTTTCGGCGAATTCTTCAGCACGCCCATAGGTTCCCTCTGCAACGAGGGCGAACACGATCTCAAGATTCACGCGTCCACGATACGAGCGGGAAATCTGATCGGCGAAGTCGATCGCAGAGTCGATCCGGCCGGCCCTCGCGAGGCCAATCGCCATCTGCTCGGTGGTGAGGTCTTGCTGGGGCAGTGCCGCGTAGCCTGCGACCAATTCGATCGCTCGATCAAATCTCCCGGCTGCAAACAACCCTCGCACCAGTAGTGCGAGTGCTTCGTCCTGTGCGTCCGATTCCCGCCCGAGCGCAATCGCTTCGGCCCGGCGCCAATCTCCCAGGCCTGCCCAGACGCCGACAAGTTCGACCGGTAACAGCGAGCCGTGAAAAGTGAGCACCGCTCGTTCGTGCGCCAATGTTGCCATTCGCAGCAGATCGGGCTTTCCCGTTGTCAGCTCGAGCTCGGCTGCCCACCGGATCTCCCGCAGCACCGCTACTTCCCCGCCGGTGCGCCGCAGGAGCAATGCTTGCCGTGCAGGATCCAAACCCAGCTCGATCAGTTGCTCGATCTCACCGGTTGAGCGAAGCATTCGTGCGTAGCCGTGTGTCAGGTACTCCGGTGTGTGATCAGGCCACCCTCGTCGTCGGTAGCCCACAACCCAGTCGTGAAGCTCCTCGCGGAGCGCACACAACCGTCGATTGCCGAGAGTATTCTCTGCGACCTGCTGGAGTGTTTCGTGTGCGAAAAGATATGAGATCTTCCCTGCTTCGCGCTGGCTCCGCGTCTGAAATGTCCTGCCCGAGACACCCGTAAGGAAGTCGTCGATTCGGTATGGCGGAAGCTGTGTCAGTTCCTCCAGGTCACCGGCGGTCAGGCCACCCAGTGCAGCCGCAAGCAGGCCGACCACGTGCTGCTCGTCCCGACCACCACGCAGCAGCCTCCGCAATTCAAGCGTTGCGGAGCGCTTGATGTCGCGTGCGGCTGCCGACGGAACGAGCACGCGGATTCGACAGCGACGCAGTGGATGATCCTCTGGAACATCCAATGGTACAGGTGGATTGGATCGTCCCGCGACGATTACCCGGAGGGCGGGATGTGGCGACCGAGGAAGCAACGACGCGATGCTCGGGTCACCGGTGTCCTCGTCCAAGCCGTCGATCACCAGGACCAGACGCCGACCCGCTGACGCTGCGGCGTCGGAGGCAGATATCAAAAGGCGGCGGCGCAACGAATCGCGTGTGCTGATTGTTGTTGGCGCAGGGATCTCCTCGTCAGGCAGCAAAGACGACAGCTGTTCGATGAGTGCGTCGGTGAATGCCGCATGATCGGACTGACCCGCGAACCGGGCCGTAATGAAGAAGCTCACTACGTCCATGTTCTGATTGGACTGCAGGACGAATGATGTCATCAAGGCCGACTTACCTGCCCATGGTCCGGCCTGCCACCACACGTATTCTTCTTCGCCCCAACAGAATCGCTCGAGCTCGTCCAGCTCAGAGTCACGGCCGAGCAATTCCACCGAGGGCGCAAGCTCTCGAACCACCATCAGATAGGAAGGCTCTGTCGTAGCTCGACGCCATTGTTGGTTGCGGGTCAGCGCCAGCGATGCTGCAGTATTTCGGCCGCTGGACTTCGGCCGAGGTCCACCAGCTCGGCGCAGCGCGGATTCGAGGATCGGAAACAGCGTATCCATCGTGAGATACTGGCCAGCGGTCCGGTGCCCTGACTGGAGAATGTCCAATAAGGTCCCGGTGAAAAGAGTACAGCCCTGCGGTCCATCGGTGAACGCGAGCCGATTGCCGCTTGCCGTCCCGGTCGCGGTGAGCACATAAGTTCCCTCAACCTCGGCCAATTCCTCCAGCATAGCGCCATCATCAGCGGCGGAAAGCACACCGGAATTGTGGGCCGTGCCGCTTTGACAACAGTCAAGGATGACAATCCTGATCGCGGCAGTCGCTCGCCGCATATGGTCCCTGATCAGACCATAAGAAACCGTGGTGTATGCGCCCAGGTGGTGACGAGATCCTGTATGCGTCAACTGCAGTTCGCCACCCCCTACCACGCCATGCCCAGCGAAATAGAAGAGCAGCAGGTCTTCTGCCTCATCGACCGCACGATTGAGAGCACTCGCGAAGTCGCCTCCATCGCGAGGGTCGTGGACTACCTCGACATGCTGAAGGCCCGTTTGCGACCGGAGAAAGCTTGACAGCTGGACAAGATTCCGTCCAACTTGGGTAGTTGTTGCGAATCCTGAGTCGGCACTGTAGTTTTCGGTGCCGACCAGAACAGCCCGCGACCGGGCGCTATCCGGCAGTCGGATCATCGGGGGCTTGCGCCAGTTCGATCGCGGCTCGTACACTGTCGTCAGTGACGGCTCGGCCGTCAAGCTCGATGGCAATCTTGCCAATAATCAAACGTGCTTTAGGTTTTCGAGCCGCGATCCAAGTGGTGACGCATGCGGTCACAGCACCGAGAAGCGGCTTGGAGTCCACGACGATCTGGATGAGCTCCTCGGCCCCGAGACGCCCATCTTCAGGCGGGATCTGTATCAGATTCTTGCGCATGGTCCGCAGCTCGTCGTCGTCGAGCATCGCCGCATAGAGCGAGTGCAGCTCGGAGACGGCGTCGTCACATTCCGAGATCGACAAGACCACTTCATCGGTCACAGCGCATCCTCCCCAGTAAGTCGGTGTTCCGAGAGTGTATACGGCGAAACCCGCTCTGCCCCTGCCGCACCCGCTTGGGTGCCGACGGTCTTCCGGACACCAGCAGTGAGGCGGGATACTCACCCCACGGGATGAGCCTGCAATGCCTCCAGCACATCCACCTGAGTTCCGCCAACCCGCGGTCGAGCCCACTCGCGGG
The DNA here is from genome assembly GCF_042799795.1 of Nocardia sp. NPDC057668. NCBI lineage: Bacteria > Bacillati > Actinomycetota > Actinomycetes > Mycobacteriales > Nocardiaceae > Nocardia > Nocardia sp. NPDC057668. The sequence goes on from NZ_JBHVIC010000001.1 coordinate 1,380,098, forward strand.
TGACCGTTCGCCGAAGTGGGAGTACCACCCGGCATCCCTCGGCGGATCCGCATCCGGACCTGCTCAACTGCTAGTTCCGGGCGAGAACACCCGATCAGCTGTGGCGCTTGGGCATCACCCAATACCGCACGCGTGATGGCCGGGCGTTCTGCTCGGTGCTGTTGGACGCGTTCTCGCACCGCATCGTCGACTGGTCGATCACCGACCGTTGAGGGCCGAGTAGACCTGCGGCGCTGGCCCGAGCCCGGCAGACCATTGCCCATTCCGATCACGGTACCCAATAGACCAGTTGGTCTTCGGACAACGCCTACGCAGGGGCCGGCCTGCTTGGATCGATGGATTCGATCGGGGACCGTTTCAACAACTAGTGTTTAAGCACAATGCAATTGGAACTACAGTGCGCCTGACCATGGCCGGCAAGAAGGGAGCTGAGCACCGCCATCTTCGACTACATCGATTCGAAGGCACTCGAGGAACCGAGAGGCTCAGTCCCGTCGCCTACAAACAAGCCCACACCACCGCCCGTGCGTCTCAATATCCGCACAGCCAACCACGGGGGAACCGCAGGAGCTCTCAACGGGCATTTAGGTTGTGTCTTGAACAGCGTGTTCGACCGAAGTTGTTGCCCACGTTGGCATATAGGTGAGGTCTCCGGTACTCGGATTAGCGAGGAAGCAAATCTGAACAGCCGGAGACCTGGTGCCCAGCGTGACGGTGGCGGGGCGAACGAACCTGACCGATGCGCATTGGGCTCGATTGGAGCCTCTGTTGTCCTGCGCGAAGTAGGTGGGACGCCCACCGAAGTGGACGAAACGCCAACTCACAGAGGGGATCCGATGGCGCACCCGGCAGAGGCGCCGTGGCGTGACGTTCCCGCCAAGTACGGGTCCTGGCAAGCAGCCTATGGACTGTTCCAACGCTGACAGTAGGCCGGATCGTGGGCGGTGATCCTGACCTTGCTACAGCCCGATTCGACGCCGCCGGAGCGATCGACTGGCACGTCAGTGTCGACCTCGACAACCGCGCGGGCCCGCCGCAGGCATGAACGCCAAACCGAAACCCCCGGCCGGGTCGGGTCATTACGAGCCGGCCGACCACGGGTCGAGGTGTTCGCGGGGCCGACGGACCGGCAAGCTGCATCTGGCATGTGAGCAGGGTTGCCGGGTGTTGTCGGTGAGGCTCACCGCGAGCCAAGCCGATGACAGTCCCAGTTCCGTGAAGTACTCAAGGGCATCTCGGTGGCGGTCGGCCGCGGGCACGAAACCGGAGTTTGCGTCCAGCAGAGTGGTGTAGCAGTTCCTGGATCGGCCGGTCAGGTCGATCCCCGGACATGAGGGTGGTCACCGCGTGATTCTTCAAGAGACCGCCAAAGTCACTGAAGAAAGAAAGATCACGCGATGACCGATATCGAGCCTATCGACCCTGCCAGGATGCTGTCCGAACAACTGAGCACCGCGAGCCCGGATCTGCTGCGAAATATGATGTCCACGTTCATCGCGGCCCTGATGAGCGCCGAGGCCGACACAGTCTGCGGTGCCGGCTACGGCGAACGCAGCGGCGACCGCGTCAACCACCGCAACGGCTACCGCCACCGCGACTTCGACACCCGCGTCGGCACCATCGACCTCGCGATCCCGAAACTGCGGTCGGGAAGCTATTTTCCGGACTGGCTCCTGGAACGCCGCAAACGCGCCGAACGCGCCCTGACCAGCGTGGTCGCGACCTGCTATCTGCTGGGTGTGTCGACCCGCAGGATGGAGAAACTCGTCGAATCCCTCGGTGTCACAGCACTGTCCAAATCGCAGGTCTCGATGATGGCCCGCGATCTCGACACCCAGGTCGAAGCGTTCCGCACCCGCCCCCTCGATCAAGGCCCTTACACGTTCCTCGCCGCCGACGCCCTCGTGCTCAAGGTCCGTGAGAACGGGCGCGTGGTCAACGTCCACGCCCTGATCGCCACCGGCGTCAACACCGACGGCTACCGCGAAATCCTCGGGCTCCAAGTCACCTCCGGAGAAGACGGCGCCGGCTGGCTCGCGTTCTTCCGCGACCTGGTCGCCCGCGGCCTGAGCGGAGTCCAGCTCGTGACCTCCGACGCCCACGCCGGCCTGGTCACCGCGATCGGAGCCACCTTGCCCGGCGCGTCCTGGCAACGCTGCCGCACCCACTACACCGTCAACCTGATGTCGATCTGTCCGAAGTCCTCGTGGCCCTGGGTTCGGACCTTGTTGCATTCGGTGTTCGATCAAGCCGACACCGAATCGGTTGCCGCTCAATACGATCGAATGCTCGACGCCCTGGGCGAGAAACTCCCGAAAGTCGCCGACCACCTCGACAATGCTCGCGCGGACCTGCTGGCGTTCACCGGGTTCCCGAAGCAGATCTGGCGTCAGATCTGGTCGAACAACCCCCAGGAGCGGTTGAACAAGGAAATCCGGCGACGCACCGACGTCGTCGGGATCTTCCCCGACCGCGGCTCGATCATCCGCCTCGTCGGGGCTGTCCTGGCCGAACAACACGACGAATGGATCGAAGGCCGACGCTACCTCGGACTCGACGTCCTGGCCCGCTCCCGCGGGCTCACCGCCACCGACAACCAGGAGGACCCCGCACCCGCAGAACTCACCGCCTGACCCACACCCCGGATCATGCGGTGACCACCCCACCTACACCACGCATTTGGACTTGACCATCTTCGACGCGGAAACCGCGCTACGCGAGGCAGTGCTGGACCCGACCACCCAGTTTCTCACCACTGCCGCGTCGACACCTCGATCGAGCAGATCGACCAGCGCGGCAGCCCGCGGCCCAATGACCAGCAGCGTGTTCGGGGGCGCCTCGCGGTCTTGCCCTGCCGTGATGACCACCGATTCGCCCTAGATCGCTGTTCCATGTTGCCGAATATCGAGTGAATACCGCTGGGGTCGCGTGCCAAAGTGTTCGATGTGAGCGACGACTATCGCATACTGAACAAAGCCAATTGGGATGAGCGAGCGCCGGCACACGCCGCGTCCCCCGACTACGACCTTCATCGATTTCTCGACGAACCGGACTTCATCAGCCCCGTAGTGCGCTTCGATCAGCCGCTGCTCGGCGACGTGCGCGGGCTTCACGCGGTCCACCTGCAATGTCACATAGGCACCGACACACTCTCCCTGGCCCGGCTCGGTGCGACTGTGACCGGCCTCGACTTCTCCGCCGCGTCGCTCACACAGGCCCGACAGCTAGCCGAACGTACCGGCACGCCAATCGAATTCGTGGAGTCCGACGTCTACGATGCCGAAACCGCGCTCGGCGCTGAACGATTCGACCTGGTTTACACCGGCGTTGGTGCGCTGTGCTGGTTGCCGAGCGTGCGGCGCTGGGCCGAGACCGTCGCGGGCCTACTGCGCCCGGGCGGTCGGCTGTTCATCCGCGAGGGGCATCCGATGCTGTGGGCGACGGACGAAAAGCACACCGACAAGCTGGTTCTGGGCTACCCGTACTTCGAACTGCCCGAGCCGATGGTGTTCGCCGACGAGGGCACCTACGTCGACACCGATGCCGAGTTCGAGGCCACCACCACCCACGAGTGGAACCACGGCCTCGGCGAGATCGTCACCGCCGTACTCGACGTGGGTCTAACTCTCACGGGGCTGACCGAGCACGCCAGCGTGCCGTGGAACGCGCTGCCCGAGCAGATGGAACAAGGCCACGATGGGGAGTGGCGACTGTCCGCGCACCCCGAACGCCTACCGCTCACCTACACCTTGCAAGCCCGCAAACCCCGTCCCGACTCCGACTGAATGATGCGTGCGCCACAAGCGGGATCGCTCAGTTCACCCGGCTATTACGGCTTCACGGACCGATCCGTCTGCTAGCGCCTGTGCCGCCGCGCCGGGAGGTTAGCTATGAGCCTCTCGAGCCGACGGCATCCTCATGGCCGCCGCTTCACTCGACAAGGCCTGAACGGCGAGCGAAACACGGTTCGCTATCGCACGAAAAAGGCTGGCCATCCACGGAAACCGTGTCTGACCAGCCTTTTTGTCTGTGGTCCCAGCTGGGATCGAACCAGCGACCCCTCGCGTGTGAGGCGAGTGCTCTCCCGCTGAGCTATGAGACCGTGCGGGTGCCTTGCGGCGGGTGTCCGGGGCCGGTGTTTGTGCCGGTCCGAACGAGAAAGAACATTAACACGCACCCCCGGCGTCTCACCAAATCGCGTGCACAACGGCGTAAAACCGGCCTCCTACCGGGGAGACACACGGCCGGGTGGCATGTCTGGAGTGTCCACCTCGAGGACTCCCCTTTCCATCGGGCTGCACGACACAGGGATAGCCGCGCACCGATCCAGCCGCCCCGGTCAGCAGTGGCTGTGGCGACAGCGCCTATGGCGGCGACCCACCCCGCGGCGGCTGCGAGTTTGCCGGCGCCGACCGTGCTGCGACCCGCGCGCACCCACACGCGGGCAGGAGAACCCGCAGGCGCCAACCAACCCCGCAGATTCCCGGCGGCCACAACCCCACCCCCACACGTCACGAACTACACCCCTGTAGTTCACATTTACCCCCTTTCACCAGGCGATTTGTTGTCCACAACCATCGTCGGCTAATGTTCTTTCTCGTCAGCCGGACAGCCGAGAGGCGCCGGGGACAGAATGCGGATGTAGCGCAGTGGTAGCGCATCACCTTGCCAAGGTGAGGGTCGCGGGTTCGAATCCCGTCATCCGCTCGAAGGCCAACCGGCCTGGGTTGGCGGTGTGGCCGAGTGGTGAGGCAACGGCCTGCAAAGCCGTGCACACGGGTTCGATTCCCGTCGCCGCCTCTTAGTAAGAGGCACCAAGCAAGCGCGATTAGCTCAGCGGGAGAGCGCTTCCCTGACACGGAAGAGGTCACTGGTTCAATCCCAGTATCGCGCACCAGAACAGCGAGAAGGACCCGGTTCACACCGGGTCTTTTTTGTTATTCCGGGCTCTGATCAGGACAGGAAGCGCCGACCGTGGCCAAGCCGAACCGCAAGCACCGGGCAGCCAAGCTGGCTGCCAGGCAGGGCGGGGCCGAGTTCTGGGCGATCTTGAACGGCGGGGCCGATCGGCCGCCTACCGCGCAGGAGATCGGGAACGCGCTGGTCGAGGTCGCGTTGCAGACCGTGCGGCTCGGGAACTCGGGGGCGGTGTTCGCGCGGACCTTCGGGGCGCAGCTCGCGGGAGAAGAGCAGCTCGCGGCGGAGATCGCGCACGGCGCGGGGCTCGCCGGGCAGCGGGTCATCGCGGCGGTATTCGAGAACGGCTGGCTGCCGGCAGATGTGTGGGAGGCCGCGCGGCGGCGGGTCGACGAGTTCGCGACCGGCCTGCTGCTGGATTCGATGGCCGCCTATATCGAGCCGTTCGCGCGGGAATCGGTCGACGAGACCTGGCTGGCGCAGCTCGAGGACATCGGCGCGCGCACCTGGTGGTCGCGCGAGGAACCGCATTTCGAGCAGTGGGCCACACGGCAGATGCTCACCCGTGAGGAAGCGCTGACCACCGTCGTCGAGGCGCTCGCGCTGCTGGTCGGACTGCCGAAGATGGAACGTATCCGGGCCCTGCCGGGTAAGGCCCGGCCGCGCACCGAGACACCGCATCACATCGACGAGAAGGCGCTGAGCCGGGTGCGGGGGCTGCTGGCCAAGGCCGAGTCGACGTCGTTTCCCGAAGAGGCCGAGGCACTCTCGGCCAAGGCCCAGGAGCTGATGACCAAGTACGCCCTGGACCGCGTGCTGGTCGAGGCGGACGCCGCGGCCCCGGATCTGCCGGGCGCACGGCGCATCTGGCTCGATACGCCCTACGTCGATGCCAAGGCGCTGCTCATCGACGTCGTCGCCACCGCGAACCGGTGCCGCGCGATCTTCGCCTCGGACTGGGGATTCGTCACCATCGTGGGGGACGACGCCGATCTGGACGCGGTCGAGCTGCTGTCCACCTCGCTGCTCGTGCAGGCCACGCGCGCCATGATCGCCAGCGGGAACAAGGAATCCCGGAGCGAGGAGGCGCGCAGCCGGGCCTTCCGCAAGGCGTTCCTGGTCTCGTACGCCACCCGGATCGGTGAGCGACTGGCGGCCGCCACCGCGGCGACCATCGCGGAATCGGCCGCGCCGGAACGCCTGCTGCCGGTGCTGGCCTCGCACGAGATCGCGGTGAACGCGGCGTTCGAGGCGCTGTTCCCGCGCAGTCGCAGCCGGGGCATCGCGATTCGCAGCGCCGAGGGCTGGGACGCCGGGCGCGCGGCGGCCGACCGCGCCCGGCTCGACTCGCGGCGGCCGATCGACAAATGACCCCGGGCACATCCCCATTGACCATTCGCGCTGATCGGGATCGAGGTTCGCTCATGTGCAGACTGCTCGGTAGGCTTCAGCACCGTTGTGCCACGGTGCTGTGCTGCCGCGGCGACGAACGGTAGGAGGTTCGCGTGCCGTTGCTGCGCGGAGATGTAGTGGCCGGGTACACCGTTGAGCGACGGCTCGGGGTGGGCGGCATGGGGTCGGTGTATCTGGCCCGCGACGCGGCCGGCCGGCCGGTGGCGCTCAAGGTGCTCGACGACGTGTTCGCGACGCGGGTGCGCGCCGCCTCGACCGCCGGTGGCGAGCGGCCGTGGGCGAAGTTCGCGCGGGCGGCGCGGGGGCTCGAACATCCGAACATCGCGCGCGTGACCGCTACCGGAACGCCGGCGGATGAACCGCTGTGGATCGCAACCGAATTCGTCGACGGCATCGATGCCGGGCAGCTACTCAGGCACGGGGTGGTGGATCCGGGCCGGGCGGTCGAGGTGATCGAGGCTGCCGCACGGGCGGTGGGGTACGCGCGTTCGGCGGGTGTCCGGCACGGGGACATCCGGCCGTCGAATCTGCTTGTCGGCCGCGACGATCGGGTGCTGGTGACGGGCTTCGGGCTCTCCGACACCTTCGGGGACGCCGGGCGGGCCGACCCGGCCACCTTCGCCTATGCCGCGCCCGAGCGGTTCTCCGGCGGCGCGCTGGACGAGCGCTCCGAGGTGTACGCGCTGGGCTGCGTGCTCTACGAATTGCTGACCGGCAGTACGCCGTTCCCGCACGCCGATCCGGCGGCGGTCATGGCCGCGCATCTGGGCACGGTTCCCGCCGCGCCGAGCACCTTGCGGGGCGTGCCCGCCGCGTTGGACGCGGTTGTCGCGACGGCCCTGGCCAAGGATCCGGACGGGCGCTTCGCGAGTTGTCAGGCTTTCGCTCTCGCCGCGGCCGCGGCGTTGACGACGACCGCGCCCACGGGGCAGAGCCTCGCACCGGTCGTCGCCGATTCCAGCGTGGCCACCCGGGATTTCGCGACCGCTGTACCCCTGCTGACCGAGACACCCGGGATCGCCGCCCCTGCGACGCGGACCGCGCCGGACAACCCCGAGGTTCCCGAGGTCGCACACCGGCCGCGGACACCGAGCCGCCCTGTCCCCGCACCGCCCAAGCGGTCCCGTACCACCCGGATCCTGACGGCGGCCGGATCGGCCGTCATGCTCGTCGGCACCCTCGTGCTGATCGCCATGGAGATGGATCCGGGCCGGGATCAAGCCGTCGCCGAACCGGTGGGCACGTCGGCGGCACCCACCACCTCGAGCGCCGCGCCGACGGCGATCGCGCCCACCGCCGCTCCCCCGGTGTCGGCCGCGAACGCCGTCAAAGCCGTTGCCCCGGCGCCGGAGTCTTCGCCGCCGCTCACCTCGACGACGCTGCCCTCGGTGACCGACGTGCCGGTCACCATCGAGCCGTCGGTCACCGCCGAGCCGCTGCCCGCCGTCACGCCCACGTCCGAACTCGCCGCGCCCGTCACCACGGATGTCCCGATCGCCCAGGACATCGACTCCATGGCCCGGGCCCAGTGCCCCGGCTACGTCACCCTGGTCCGTGAGCACGGGACCGACGGCGCGCTGGCGGTATTGCAGAGCCAGCCCAGCTGGACCCTGGACCCCGGTCAGGGCCGAGCCGTACTGCAGGAGGCCCTTCGACTGTCCGATGCCGGACAGTGCGGGTGAGCGGTGGCCGGCTCGGCAACCGCGGCCGAGTTCTCGCGCCGTTTGCGCTCTCCCGCCCGAACACCCGGCACACCGCCGCGTTCACCGGTCGGGAATGGCCACCCAGGACTCCGTGAGAGCCGCGCGGAACAGCTCGCGGCTGTCCTCCTCGCCCAGACGCGCGAACCTGGTGAACGGCGCGGCGCCCAGCAGCCGGCCGACGGAGATGGCCGCGCCGGATCGTTTGAGGTCGTAGAGCTTTTCGAAGCGGCGGATCCCGAAGGTGACGTCGTGGCGTAGCGCGGACAATCGGGTCGCCACCCGGCCTTCGCGGCGGTGATCGTATTCGCCCAGGGCCAGGAAGCGGTCGTCCACGATCAGCATGCCCGTCACGCCCCGGGCGTGTTCGCCCTTCACGACGAGGTTCTCCACGCCCGCGCGCGTCAGCCGCCAGAGTTTGTCCTCGTACGGCCAGAGTTCCTCGATGGCGTCCAGGATGTAGATGCGCCGCATGTCCACGCGCGCGGCCCCGCTCCTGGAGGCGATTTCGACCATGGCCGCGTGATAGTCGTCGCCCGCCTCGCCGCCGATCGAGCCCAGGGCGGCGACGTGGACCGCCCGGACCGAGCGAGTGGCCTGCGCCAGGATCGTCAGCCAGTCGCGGACGGTGTTCCACTCCCAGATGGTGGCGCTGCTCGACGGCACCTGCGCCAGTGCCTCCTCCGCGCGCCGCAGCTGCCGAACGGCGATGGCGTGCAGCGGTTCCGGGGCCTGCTCCGCCTCGATCAGGCTCTGCGCGATGTCCAGCGCCCGGGTGGCGGCGGCGGGATCGCGACCGAGCAGGACGTTGAATCGCATACGGAGAGCGTCCAAGCCGGCGTCGGCGGCGTCCGGCGGGTGGGTGACGCGGCCGGTGGCGGGCAGACTCTCGCCCAGGACCAGGCTGAGCCGCTCGCGCAGGGAGAGCTGGGGTATCCGGGCGCCGCTCTCGATCTGCTGAATCAGGCTGCGGGAGCACTGGACCCGGTCGGCCAGCGTCTGCTGGGTCAGCCCGCGCTCCTTGCGGAGCCTGCGGATCAGCTCCCCGATCGGCTCGCCCATCGAACCCGCGCGTGCCATCCCCGGCCCCTTACCGATGCCCACGGTGTGTCATTCGAGCGTAGTTCGTGGCACCGGACGCCACCAGAGATCCGATGATTCAGGGCCGCGCCTGGCAATACGCCGATTGCCCGGGCAATTGTCACGGGACGGCAGGCAATTCGATGGATGCCACCGATTCGCGGTCGTAGGTTTGCCGGGAACACACCCGCACCGAAGAGGCGAAACACTATGGCGCTCACAGTAACCGAGTGGCTGATCACCAGTGACACCACGCCCGAGACCGCCCATTACATTCCGACCGCGCGGGGCGGGGAATGGGTCTTGAGCTGGCTGCCGGATCGCGCGCTGAATCGCGAGCAGGCCATCAGCGGAATGGTGCTGGACGAATTTCTGAGTGATCCCGCGCCGGCCGATGACGTCTTCGCGCTGGAATTGGCCGATGTGCGCGCCGCGCAGTTGGGCATCGAGCTCGAGGACGCGATCCTGCGGCTGTGCGCCCGCATGCTGGAGCGGGTCGAGCCGCCCGCGATGGTTCCCGCCGCACCGCACGCGTGGCGCATCCGCGAATTCACCGTCCCGCACCGAGTTCGGTTCGCCGCGCTCTCGATCGCCGCGGTGCTCGCGCGCACGCTCTACGCCGTCGCCACGCTCCCCTCGCTGTGCTTCGTCGGGGCGGCGCTGATCGTCTCCCGCCTCACCGACAGCGGCTGGGCGCTGGTGACAGCCACCCTCGCCACCGCGACCCTGGCCGGGGTCCTGACCCTCATCCAGATCGCGTGAATCGCCGCCCGGGCGTTCGAATCCCGCGCAAGGGGCCCGGCAGCCGCCGGGCCCCCGCTCTACTGCTCCGGCCTATCGCCGGCCGAGATCAGCGGGCGGACGCACTGGCCGACAGGCTGCCGAGCACCCCGTCCCAGTAGCCGTTGCCGAACGCGCTGCCCAGCTGGGCGGCGGTGCTGCCCGTGCTCACCGAGCCCGCACCGATGGCATTGCCCAGATCCTCCGCCGACCCGGTGGTCACGGGCACGTCCGCGGGGGCCGCGTCGACCTCGGAGGCCGTGAGTGGAACCCCCTCCGCACCAGCCGTGCCCGCGATACCGCCGAGGAAGGCGCAGGCGGCTACACCGACGAGAATGGTTCGTTTCATGAAGTTGTCCTCTTATCTCGAGCCGAGGCATCGCGGGGCTCTCCCCGCTCCGCCGGAGAGAGCATATGAAAGAGGAGCGGTTCAGACTACGGTTTCGGAAGACCCCAATATTTGGGCCGTGCGTTTGTGAGCTATCGCGTGTTTGTCGCGACACGCCAGGCCAACACGAGGAGAACCTCCGCCCACGGAGCAGGAAGCCCCTAGCCGATGTTCGGGTCGCTGGGTAGGATTCCGCACCGTTACGCCTCGGGTTTGCATTACCGCGGCCCGGGATGGTAGGAGGTGCGCGTGCCGCTGCTGCGCGGAGATGTGTTGTCCGGCTACACCATTGATCGACTGATCGGTGAGGGTGAGCTGGGGGCGGTGTATGCCGCCCGCGACTCGAACACGGGGCGGATGCTGGCGCTCCGCGTCATCGACGATGATTTCGCAGGTAGAGACGGTGCGCGGGCGCGTTTTAGGCGCGAGGCCGCGCTGCTGGTCGGGGTCGATCATCCCAATATCGCCTCGGTGGACGACTACGGCGCGGCGACCGACGAACAGCTCTGGATCGCCGGGCAATTCATCGACGGGGTCGACGGCGCGCAGTTGCTGGAGAATGGCCCGATCGCGCCCGGGCGGGCGGTCACTCTCATCGCGGCGGCCGCTCCGGGGCTCGATCACGCGCACCGCGAAGGGATTCTGCACGGGAACATCAAGCCCGGAAATCTCATCGTGCGACAGGACGGCGGTGAACTCCGGGTACTGGTCACCGATTTCGGCATCGCGCGGGCGCTCGATGATCTGGGCACCGCCAGCTACGCCTACACCGCGCCCGAGCGGTTCGCGAACGATCTTCCCGTCGACCATCGGGCCGACGTGTATTCGCTGGGCAGCGTGCTCTACGAGTTCCTCACCGGACGAACGCCCTTCCCGCGGACGGATCCGCAGGCGGTGCAGATCGCGCACCGGAGGGTGGCGCCGGTCGCGCCGAGCCTGGTGCGGCCCGAGCTGACCACGGCGTTCGACGAGGTGATCGCCACCGCGCTGGCCAAGGATCCCGAGCAGCGCTATCAGAGCTGCGGGGCGCTGGCGGACGCGGCGCTGGCGGCGCTGACCGACGCCTCGCTCGGGGCTTCGGGGCTGGGCGGGATCACCCGGCAGGCGGCCCCGGAGGCGTTCGCGGCCGTCGCGGCCCCGCCCGCTCCGCCGGTGGTCAGTGCGCAGGCGCGCAACGCTTTTCGCGGCAGCGGGGTGATGCTGAGCGCGGCCGCCGCGGTACTCGTGGTCGGCATCGTGTCGGTGATCGCGGTGGAGATGAATCGTGACACCGACAGACCCGGGGTGGCGATTCCGGCCGCCACGTCGGCGGTCGCGTCGAGCACCGAGGTGACCGCGCCGCCCGCGGCGACCGAGCCGCTCCCCGAAGTGCCACCCGGCGAGTTGGCGATCCCGGCCGAACCGCTGCCCGAGGGCGTGCTGCCCGAGCCGACGGTCGTCACCGAACCGCTTCCCGAGGCGGTTGTCCCGGCTCCGGTCGAGCCGCTGCCGGACGCGAGCCTGCCTGTGCCACCCGTCGAGCCGGCCCCGGAGACGACGGCACCCGCGACCACGGCGCCCGAAACCACCGTGCCGGAGACGACCGCGGCCGAGCCGCTGCCGCAGGAGACCATTCCCGCGCCGGTCACCACCGAGCCGCTCACCGAAACCACGCTGCCGGAGCCGTTGCCGCCGAGCTCGGACATCACCGCCATCGCACAGGCGCAGTGCCACGGGTACGTGACGCTCGTGCAGCAGAACGGCGAGGCGGGTGCGCTGGCCATCGTGGAGAGTCAGGCGGCTCAGTACCTCGAACCCGTGCAGGATCCCGCGGTGGTGCGCGAGGCCATTCGATTGGTCGCCACCGGACAGTGCGCGGGGTGATGGTCCGCGCACCACGAATAGCCCCGTATACAGGCGATTTGCTATTTGACCCTGTTTGTCCCTAAAGTTCTGTCCCGCAAGCCGATCGGGTCACGAGCCCGGGCGAGCAGGCGGATGTAGCGCAGTGGTAGCGCATCACCTTGCCAAGGTGAGGGTCGCGAGTTCGAATCTCGTCATCCGCTCAACGGGGGAACACGCGCGATTAGCTCAGCGGGAGAGCGCTTCCCTGACACGGAAGAGGTCACTGGTTCAATCCCAGTATCGCGCACCATGATTGGCGGAAGGGCCCGGTTCACACCGGGCCCTTCCGCCGTTCGAGGCAGGGGATACTCGAGGGGTGAGTCGAGAGGATCTGCCCGAGCCGGACGAGCGGCCGGAGTTGGGGATGCGGCCGGCGTGGCGGTTGACGTGGTCGCCGTGTTTTCCGGTCGCGGCGATGGTCGAGGGGCACGTATGGGTGCTGCGGCTCAACGGCTTTCCCGATCATCCGATGTGGACGCTGTTCGTGGACGGGACGCGGCGGTTCGACGTGGAGGCGATGCCGGAGAGCTGGGGGCGGCCGCTCCGGATCGGGACGCGGCCCGCGGGGCCGAGGGCGGCTCGGCGGATGCTCGCCGGGGTGCGCGAGTACACCGTGTACGGGAGCGAAGTCGGGGATCCCTGCGAGGATCCGTTCTGCTGCGGGTAGGAGACGGGCGGGTGGATGAGCGGTGGGCGGGGCGGGGGTGGTTGCGGCCCGGGTTGTTGATGGTCGAGGGGGTGGTCGGGCTCGCGCGGCCGCACTCGCACCACACCGTGCAGGGGATCACCGGGGCGGCGGGGATCGAGATCGGGGACGGGCAGGGCGGGCGAGCGGAGTGCGCGGCGGCTGTGATTCCGCCGGACACCGTGCACGAGGTGCTGCGGGGCGCTGCCGCAGGGCGGATCGTGCACTTCGATCCCGAATCGGCGGCGGGGGCGCGGCTGCTCGCGATGATCTCGCGGGCGGACGGGGTCGGCGGGTGGGTGCGGGCCGGTGGTGAATTGTGCTCGGACGCAGAGTGGTTCGCGGGAGTCGAGCGCTCCGCTACAGAGCTGGCGGGACGGGATCGCCACCCGGCGGTGGCGACCGTGCTGACCCTGCTGCCCGGCCGATTGGAAGCCGGGCCGGTGCGGCTGGGTGAACTGGCCCGCGAGGCAGGCATCTCGGAAGGCCGCCTGGCACACGTGTTCTCCGCCGATATGGGTTTGCCGTTCCGTCCCTACGTGCGGTGGCTGCGCATGCGGCTGGCGATTCGCTTTCTGGCCGAAGGACATTCGCTGACGGCGGCCGCGCACGGTGCGGGATTCGCCGACAGCGCGCACCTGACCCGGGTCTGCCGGGGCATGTTCGGCGGGCCGCCGTCGGAGTTCAGCTGGATCGCGTGGGACGTTTCCCGGGGCTGGACGTAGCAGGTTTGTTCAAGCCCGATCCGGGTCCGCCGGTTCAGGCTTGCAGGGTCCACCCGAGCAGAGGAGACCCCGTGGCACCGATGCCGCTTACCGTCCGAGCAGCTTTCGACACCGAACTCGCGCTGTCCCGCACCGCACCCACCCTCGAAACCCGCTGGCGCGCACTGGAACGCGCCCACATCCTCTCCCAGCCCTGGCCCCTGCCCCACACCCGCGCCCACTGGTCGATGCTGGTTCTGGCCCTGCACACCCGCGACGTGAAGGAGGCCTGCGGTCAGGTGCTCCGCCTGCTCGTGGCCGGTCCCGGCAGCGCGACCGGCCGCGCACCCGTGGGCAATACCGGCCGCACGGCGGTCGGGATCATGACCCCGATGCCGATCCCCGCGGACCTGGCGGCGATCCTGTCCGGCACCGAGTCGCCGACGGTGAGCCGGGCGGGCTGAGTCACGCCGGGCCTGCCGACGGGCGGCACGAGCACACCCGATCTGCCTCACCTCACCTCGCCCGCCTGATTCAGGGACTCGCGTCGCACCGGCTGTCAGAGCAACGGTGGGCACGACGCAGCGCATCCGGTCCGCCTCGCGCGCCCGGGTTGGGGACCTGCCTCGGGCCGGCAGTCGCAACAGGGAGTCGGCAACACCCACACCACATCTCACCCACGTCGCGCACCCCGTCAGAGCAGGCATCCACGCCACCTCGCACGCCCGATGCAGGGACGAGCTGCGCGTCGACCGTCGGAGCAGACGGCGGGCCAACTCACCGCGTCCGCCTGACCTCGCCTCCTTGGCTAGGGGGTCTGATTCGCATCGGCGATCGGAGCGGAAGCCGACAGGGGCCCACACCGACTCTCCTCCTGTCGCGCGGTTCAGTTCGGCGCAGCGGGTCTGCGGCGGATCGGGGCGAAAGTCTCGACCGGCGCGTTCGTGAGGAAGTCGAGGAGGATCGCGTGGCACAGGGACGGTTTCTCGGACAGGAGACCGTGGGAGGTGCCGGGGACCACCGCCAGTTCGGCGTTCGGGAGGGACTCGTAGAGGGATTGGGCGTGGGTGGGGAGGACCTCGTCGTCGTCGCCCAGGAGGATCAGGGTTCGGGTCGGGAGGGTTGCCAGGTCGGCGGGGGTCAGGGCGGGTTGGGTCGTGTGTTCGGCGGCTATCTTGCGCAGGATCGTGTCGTAGTGGGCGCGGCCGTGGGGGGAGACCTCCGCGTAGGAGTCGCGCATGAAGTCCGGTGGGGTCAGATCCTGGTCCAGAATGCCGGGGGCCCAGCCCGATCGGTGGTACACGCCGGCCACCAGGATCAGGTGGGTGATCAGGTCGGGGCGGCGCAGGGCCGTCAACAGGGCCACCGTCGCGCCGTCGCTGTAGCCGAGCAGGGCGGTGGGGGCGGCGATGACCTGTTCCAGGAAGTCGACCGTGTCGTTTGCCATCAGGTCGAAGGTCAGGGGGCCGTCGACATCGGGGGTGTGGCCGTGGCCGCGACGGTCGGGGGTGAAGACGTGGAAGTGCTCGGACAGGGCGGGAACGTTGGGGGTGAAGGCGCGCGAGTCGACGGCCGCCGGGTGCAGGAGCAGCAGGGGGTCGCCCGCGCCGTAGTCGCGGTACCACAGGGGTGTTGTGCTCGACTGCGTCATTCGCCGACCTCTTTCGGTGCCGTGCCGCAGCACCGCACCGCGGCGGGATGCTGCCGGAGGCGGACGCCGCACGACGCCCGGTTCATCACCGTATGCCGTGCCGAGCGCCGTCCCGGGAATCCCACCGCCGGTGGGCGGTGCGGGATCGTCGTTCGATCGATGATGAGACGGTGCGGGCGGCGGTAAATCATCGGTGCGATCGCGGCCGATCGATCCCGGGACGTCAGAGGCGACTGGACAGGCGGGCCAGTGCCAGGCGCGTGAACGGTCGGACCAGGGGCGCGGTCCAGCGCAGTGGAACGAAAGCCAGGATTCCCGGGCGGCCGCGCAGCGTCCAGGTGACCGTGGTGCCGGTCGCGTCGGGCACCAGCTGGTAGTCCTGCCGGTAGGAGTGCACCAGCAGCGGGATCGAGGTGCGGAACCCGATGGTGCTCAGGTGCTCGCTGGGATTGTCCGAGAGCACCTGTTCGGTGGCGGCGAACAGGTAGGTGCTGAAGCTGCGGGCGGCCCCGACGCCGCGGGCGGGGGTCGGATAGCTGATTCCGGCGGTCAGCGGCAGCCACGAGAACGCGCCCTGTTCCAGGGCCGCGTAGACCCGGGACGGTTCGGCGGCGAAGTGGTGTCTGGTGGTGACCCGGAACGAATGCGTCTGCCGGAGCAGAGGTTTGATGTCGTCCCGGCACAGGGGCAGGACGGTGTCCCGGACGATGCCCGCCCTCCGGTGCAGCATCGAGGCCGCGGTCGAGCCGGTGAACAGGGCCAGGGATGCGAGCGCGAGGAGTACGACGGCGAACATGGGCGACCTCGGATGCTGATCTACTGCTGGGGTTTGGGTAGTTGCGGCGAATCGACCTTGTCGATGAGCCAGCGCCCGTCGACCTGTCGCAGGGACAGGCCGATGGTGAGCTGACCGGTGCGCGGTTGGCCGGAAGTTCCGGCGCTGCTGATGGTTTGGGTGATGGCGACCAGTGCGTCGGCGGTGTCCGCGGTGGCGGTCTTCAGCGCGCACTGCACGTCGGTGGCCTTGGACGTGACCTGGCCCTGGATCAGGACCTCGCGCAAATCCTTACTGGTGCTGTCGAATTCCTTCTGCCAGGCTCCGGTCGCGCCGACCAGGACCGCGCCGAAGTAGCCGTCGATGGTCTTGGCGTCGTAGTTCGCCAGAACCGGGCCGTAGTCGCAGGCGGCCCGCAGCGCGTCGGTGCGAGCCTGCTCGCGGGCGGTGAGATCGCGGTCGTGCAGGCCGAACACCGTCGCGACGGCGGTGGCGGCCAGGCAGCCGGCTGCCGCGAGTGCCAGCGGAAGGTGACGGCGCAGAGCGGATTTCGCCGCCGGCGCGGGAACCGGGGCGTCCGAGTCTGCGACGCCGGCCGCGACCGACGGCACGGTCTCGACGGGCGCGGTGGTCTCTGCTGTTACGGCGACGGCCCCATCGGCGTCGAGCGGCGGCGGCTCCACGGTGGCGGATTCCGTGCCGGGTTCGGTGCCGGTCGGCTGCGGTTCGGGTGTCTCAGTCATGGTGCGCGCTTCTCCTGGCTGGTCAACGCCCCGGAAGGGGCTCGGACAGTTCGTTTCCCGTGACGCCGGGCGGCAAGCCCGCTCCGTTGTCCGGGATGTCGGGCCGCGGGGCATTGGCCGACCCGCGCAGCTGCTGCGCGGGATCGGTGCTCACGCAGTAGTTGTAGAGCCGCAGCCGCCCGTCGCTGACCTGCGCGGGCGACACCGGGATGGTGTCGTACACGCAGGTGGGCCGGGGCCAGATGTCGAGCATGGTGTTGAAGGCCCCGTCGTGCGCGGCCACGCCGATCGCCGCCGAGCCCACCCGCAGGGCGGGGAACAGGGCCGTCAACGCGGGGGTGCGCAGCCGGGCGGCGCGGGTGATGGCGACGAAGTTCGTGACCAGATTGGTGATGGGGTCCGAGGTTTCGGTGAGCAGCCCGCCCAGGGTGTCGAGTTGCCCGGGCGTGCGCTCGAGCAGGTCGCGCACCTCCTGGTCGGCGGCGCCGAGCTGGGCGAACAGCTCCCCCGACCCGCGCACGAGGGTGCCGAGATCGGGCTGGGCGTGGCTGGTGGTCTCGGCGATCACCTGGAGGTTCCGCACCAGCTGCCGGGTCTGGGGCAGCAGGTCGGTCATGCCCGCGAGCGCGTGGCTCAATCCGCTGATGACGCTGCGGAGTTTGCCGGGGCCGTCGGCCAGGGCCCTGTCCAGCTCGTCCACGATAACGGTGAGCCGGTCCGGGTTGAGCCCGGCGATGAGCCCGCCGGTGTTGGCCAGGAACGATTCGACGGTGACCGGCGTGCTCACCCGGTCGGCCGCGATGACCGATTCCGAGTCCAGGTACGGCGCGCGATCGGCGGCGGGCTGGAAGTCCAGGTACTGCTCCCCCGCCGCGGACAACCGCTGCACGAAGACCGGGCTGTCGGCGGATATCCGTGTCCCGGAGTCGATGTCGGCGACCGCGACCACGCCGTCATCGGACAGCTCCACCGTGCGCACGCTGCCCACCCGCACGCCCCGGAAGGTGACGTCGTTGCCCGGCAGCAGGCCGCCGGACCCGTTCATGAGAATCCGGACGGCGAAGGTGCGCTGGAACGGATCGAACCGGACGATGTCCACGGCCAGATAGCTGCCGCCCAGAACGAGCATGAGGACCATGCCCACGATGGCCAGGGTGAGCCGCCGTGCCAGCGCCCACTCCCCCGCGCGCAGCGCCACGGTCGCGCCGCGCACCGTGACCCGATCGAGCAGTCCCAGTGCGCCCGCGACGATTCGGCTGCCCAGCGGCGGTTTCGTAGTCTCGGTCATCGTGTCCCGCCCTGAATACGGCCGATCACCCGGGCCAGCACCTCGGCGAGACTGCCGATGAAGGCCGGGATGTCGGAGCCATCGGGAAGCCGGCTGCCCTGCGGGTCGTGCAGGGCGCCGATGCTGAGATAGGAGATCTTCGCCGCGACAGCCAGACTCGTGCCCTCGGTCGTGGCCAGCAGCGACGGATAGAGGGTGTGCAGGCCGTCCAGGGTGCCCGCGAGGTTGTCGCCCATCCGGGTGAAGCCGTCCATCAGCCGTTGCACGCTTTCGAACAGGCCCACGAATTGCGGGCCGGTGGTGTCGGCGAAATCGCCGAGCGCGGACATGGCGGTGGAGACCTTGCCCGCGAGATCGCCGATGGCCCGGTTGTTCTCCGCGAGCACGCCGATCAGCGGCGGGAACGCCTCGGCCGCCGCCCCGAGTTCGGCCTTGCGCGCGCTCAGCGTCGCGGTCAGGCCCGACAGCCCGACCAGGACGCTGTCGAGCTGGTCGGTGCGCTGATCGAGAGCGCCCAGCACCGAGGTCAGTTCGACCAGCAGGTGCGACAGTTGCGGACCGCGACCGCCCACGATCGAGTTCATCTCGGTGGTGATGCGCGCGACCTGTTCCAGCGCACCGCCGTTGAGCAGCATGGCGACCGAGGACATGAGTTCCTCCACCGAGGCCCCGGCCGAGGTGTGCGACCGGTCGATGGTGTCGCCGTCGTTCAATTCGGCGGTGCCGGCATCGGTTTCGGGCAGTGTGAGGGCGACGAAGATGTCGCCGAGCGGGGTGGCCTGGCGCAGTTCGGCGCGGGTTCCGGCCGGGAGCCGGATGTCCGATCGAATGCTCAGGTCGATGGTCGCCAGGTAGCCGGCGGTTCCGATGCCGGTCACGATGCCGATATCGGTGCCGCCGATCTTCACGTGCGCCCGTTCGGGCAGGTTGAGGGCGTTGTCGAACACCGCGTGCACCGTGTAGGTGGGTCCGTCTATGCCGGGTTGGGGCAGCGGGACGTTGTCGACGGTCACCGCGCACCCGGCGAGGGTGAGCGTGGCCAGCAGCGACAGTGCGGCCTGGGCCGTCAGCGGTAGTGCGCGCCGGGCCCTCATCGGGTCAGTCCCAGCAGCGCGGCGGTCAGGCCGAAGTCGGGACCGAAGTCCATCGTGCGACCGGTCCGGCAGCCGTCGGCGCGCAGCTGCACGCGTTCGCAGAAGAGTGCCAGTGCCTCACCGTCCAGCAGCGATTTGTCGGTGAGCAGGTGCAGGCGCAGCGCGCCCTGTTCGGTGCTGGTGGCGGCGGCGAAGTTCTGGAAGAACAGCGGCGCGATGTCGACGAGTTCGGTGAGCCCGCCGGCGTTCTCGCGCATCTGGCCGGTGACCGAGGTGAGCCGGTTCAGGGCGGCGATGAGCGGTTCCCGGTTCTCGGCCACCACCGTGCTGGTGTTGGTGATGAATTCGTCGAGCTGGCTCAGCACCGCTTGCAGGCCGGGAGCCTGATCACGCAGCAGGGTCATGAGTTCGGTGAGGCTGGCGCTGAAATCCCGGACCGTCCGGTCGTTGTCGGCCACGATCTGGGTGATCTCGTTGAGTTTCACGATGGTGGTGGAGATCTGGTCCTTGTTGGCGAGGGTGACCTCGAGCGCCGAGGACAGCGAGTCCAGGGTCCGGCGGATCTTGTCGCCGTTGCCGTCCAGCATCGGGAACAGCGTCCGGCTGGCCATGGGGCCGTCGGTCGGGCTACCGCGCAGGGACTGCCCGAGCTGTTCGAAATTGCGCAGGATCCGATCGAGGTCGACCGGGGTTCTGGTGCGCTCCACCGGAATATGGGCGCCGTCGGCCAGCAGCGGGCCGTCGCCGGTGTAGGCGGGGGTGAGCTCGACGTGCCGGTTCGTGATCAATTGCGGGGAGACGAGCGCGGCCAGCGCGTCGGCCGGGACCTCCACGCCCTTGTCCAGGCTCATGCGGACCTCCACGTACGGTCCGCGCGGGGTGATGGCGTCGATCGTGCCGACCGGCAGGCCCAGGATGGCGACCTCGTTGCCGGCGTAGAGCCCGGCGGTGTTCTCGAAATCGGCGCTGATCCGAATGCGGTCGCCGAGGAATCTGCCGGGCAAGGAGGTGAAGGCCTGGGGCAGCGTGCATCCCGTGCTCAGGATGGCTACCGCGCTCAGCAGCGTGAGCAGGTGTAGGCGTCGCATTATCGGCAGTCCTCCACCACGCCCGGCAGGCACAGCCAGTTGTCGGGGAACATCAGCCAGGGCAGGTAGATGTCGCCGTACGGGCCGTTGCCGAAGGCATTGTTGAACTGGCGCAGCGTGACCGGCATGGTCCGGTAGAGCCGGTCCAGATTCTCCCTGTTCTTCACCAGTCCCTCGGACATGGTGTTCAGGTTCTGGATGAGCGGCCCGAGCTGCCCGCCGTTCTCGGCGCCCATGTCCCGCAGCGCTTTCGACACCGCGGCGATGTTGTCCAGCAGCACCCGCAGCAGATCCTGCCGCCGGGTCACCGCCTCCCCGACGGCTTCACCGCGGGTGAGCAGGAGCAGCACGCTGTTCTGGTTGTCCGAGACCAGTTGCGATACCTGGCTCATGTTCTTCAGCAGCGAATCGACCTCGTCGCGCCGGTCACTGATGACCTTGGCCAGCGCCCCGACGCTGTCCAGCGCCTGGGCGGTGAGCTCGGGCGAGTCACCGAGCTGGCGGGTGACCGCGTCGAGGGATTGCCGCAGCAATTCGGGATCGACTCGTTCGAGGTGCTCGAAGGAGTTCTTGTAGGTGGGATCGTCCACGACCTTGGACAGGTTGTACGGGACCGAGGTGCGATCCAGGCGAATGCGGTTGCCGGGCAGCTCGTTTCCGGTCCCCGGTTCCAGGGCGATGTGGACCTTGCCGAGAATCGTGGAGATCTTGATGGCGGCGCGGGCGTCCGCGCCCAGTTCCACCGAGCGATCCAGCGCCATGCCGACCAGAATGTGACCGCGCTCGATCCGGGCGGATTTCACCGTGCCCACCTGGATGCCGGACATGTCGACGCTGTCCCCCGTGCGCAGTCCGCCGGCCTGCGCGAATTCGGCGTAGACGGTGTCCTGTCCCAGGTGCAGGCGGGACAGGACGCCGGATCCCACCAGCAGCGCCAGGATGGTCGCGCCGACGCCCACCCCGAGCCACCAGTGCCGGTTCTGCCGAAAGCTCGGGATCGCCGCCCACATCCGCGATACCGGGGGCAGCCCGAAGCGGGTGAGCGCCCGGTCGAACGGGTCGACCAGCCGTGCCATGCGTTGCCTCATCGGCACACCTCCGAATGGCTGTTGCCGCCGATCTGCGATACCAGCCCGGGCGGCAGCAGAATGCCCCACAGCGATACGTCGATCGAGCAGATATACGAGTTGATGTACGCGCCGTCGCCGCTGATGCGCGCCAATCCCGCCAGTACGAACGGCAATTCGGCGGCGGCGGTGTCCAGGCGGGCGCCGTTGGACAGCAGCAGCTGCACGCCGGTGGCCGCGTCGGCCTGAGCCTGGGCGATGCCGGGTTTGACCCGCAGGATGAGATCGGTGAGCGAGGTCGTCGAGCCGGCGGCCAGGGTGACGGCGTTCTTCAGGGTCTCGCCCTGTTCGTACAGCCCGCTCACCAGCGCATTGGATTGCGCGATCAGGGTTTCCAGCTCGCCGCTGCGATGGGCCAGGCCCGCCAGCACGCTGCTGAGATTGGTGATCACCTCGCCCAGGATCTGATCGCGCTGCTGGAACGTGGCGGCCAGACCGGCGGCCTGGGTGATCAGGGCGCTGAGCGACACCCCGTCACCCTGCAGCGCCTGCACCAGGGTCTGCGACAGCGAATTCACCTGATCCGGTTGCAGCACACTGAACAGCGGTTCGAACCCGGCCAGCAGGGTCGAGACGTCGAAGGAGGATTCGGTGCGCTCGAGCGGAATCGTCGCGCCCTCCGAAAGCACCTGGGCCGCACCCGCTCCGGCCGCCAGCTCCACATAGCGCTGCCCGATGAGGTTCTGGTAGCGGATCAAGGCGCGGGTGGTGGTGTGCAGGTCCTGGTCCGCCTCGACCGTCAGCACGACCCGGGCCTTGCGCGCGGGATCGAAACCGATCTCCTCGACCCGGCCCACCCGCACGCCCGCCACCCGCACGTCGTCGCCGACGCGCAGGCCGAGCACATCGTCGAAGACGGCCGAGTACCGGCGGGTGTCGCCGGGAACGGACCGTTGCAGGGTCGACCAGATGGTGTAGGTGGCGATGACGGACGCGATCACGAACACCGCGAAACCGAGTGTGGCCGAACGCGTTTTCATCACCGGGCTCCTTCCGCCGGGTGCGCCGCGACGGTGAGCGAGCCGTCCGCCAGCAGCGGGGTCAGCAGCATCGCCTGGGCGGCGTTGGGCGTCCCGCCCGTCAGCGCGCGGAGCGCGTCGGGCCCGCTGAGCGTGATCGGGCCGGCGGCGGGTTGCGCGGCACCGGGCAGGGGCGCGAACGGGAAGGGCAGACCGGGGATGGACGGCAACCCCGGCACCGCGGGCAGACCCGGGATCGAGGGCAGGCCCGGCAGGGCGGCAACCGGCGCCTCACCGTTGCCACGCGGCAGCAGCTGCGCCGGAAACTCCTGCGGTGCGGCGCTTTCCGGTGCCGACCCGCAGCGCGGACCCGCCAGTGCGCCGTAGCGGGGGCAGTCCGCCGCCGTGTACTGACGGAACGGGGTGAACGAGACATCGATGGACCAGACCATCTGTTCGGCGGGCCCGTAGGTGAACACCCCGGCCAGCCTGCTCAGCGCCGTGTTCAGGTTCGCCATGGTGACCCCGATGGCGTCCGGGTCGGCGGCCAGCGCGCCGAAGGTCTCGTTCAGTCCGGACACGAGTTCCTTGCCGGAATTCGGATTTCGGGCGAACAGCGAGTTGGTGGCGTCGAGGGCGGTGCCCGCCGAGCTGAGCAGCGCCACCAGATTCGTGCGGCGGTCCACGAGGGTGCGCGCCGCGGTGACCGATTCGTTCAGGGCGTCGACGAGGTCGGGGGTGGATCGGCTCACGGCGGTGGCGGCCGCGCCCAGATCGCCCAGCAGTCCGCCGATCTCGGGGATGGCGTGCACCTCGGTGATCCAGCGGTCGAGCCGTTCGATGGTCGAACCCGGCACGCGCGCACCGGGTTCCAGCGCGTCGGCCAGGGTGCCCAGGACCCGGCCCAGCTTCTCGGGCTGGATCTCGGCCAGCACCGTGCGCAGGGTGGTCAGGGTGGTCTGGAGTTCGGTGGTGGCGGAGGCGGCGTCCTCGGCGATGGTCGCACCCGAACGCAGCCCGCGCGGGGCGGGGCCGTTGTCGAGCAGTTCCAGCGCGGTGACGCCGAAGATGTTCGCGGGTACCACGCGGGCGGTCACGTTACCGGGAATCGACTGCGCGGCAGCGGGTTCGAGGTCCATCCGGACCTGCTGCCGCTTGCCCTTGGCGGCGATGTCGACCGAGTCGACGACGCCGACCAGCATGCCGCGGAATTTGACGTCCGCGCGGGCGGGGAGCCCGTCGCCGGTGCTGGTCATGATCGCGACCACCCGCACGGCACTGTCGAACGCGCCCTGGAAGCGCAGTGTGAAGAGCCCGAGGACCAGCGCGAACAGCGCCAGTACCGCCACGCCCGCGACGCCGAGGCGCTGTGCCGTGGGGCCGCGTCCGCTCGGGTCGAGAAGCATTGTCATCGTGGGGTGTTCCGTTCAGCCGGAGATGCGAATGCCGGGGTTGATGCCCCAGATGGTCATGGTGAGAAGCAGATTGGCGAAGACCACCGCGATGATCGTGACCTTGATGGCGCGACCGGCGGCCACCCCGACGCCCTCGGGTCCGCCGGCGGCGACGAACCCGTAGTAGCACTGGATGAAGGTGGCCAGCATCGTGAAGGCGATGACCTTGAGCGCCGAGTAGGCGATGTCGGTGCTGTCGAAGAACTGGTGGAAGTAGTGGTCGTAGGTGCCCGCGGTGGTGCCGCCGAGCACCAGCACGGTGAACTTGGTGGTGAGATAGGCGGTGGCGAGGCCGATGCTGTACAGCGGCAGGATGGCGACGGCGGCGGCCAGCATGCGGGTGGTCACCAGGAACGGAAGCGGCCGGATGGCAATCGATTCCAGGGCGTCGATCTCCTCGGAGATGCGCATGGAACCGATCTGGGCGGTGAAACGGCACCCGGCCTGCGCGGCGAAGGCCAGGGTCGCCAGCAGCGGCGCGAGTTCACGGGTGGTCGCGAACCCGGAGATGGCCCCGGTGAGCGGGCTCATGGTGAGCAGATCCAGGGCGCTGTGCGATTCCATGCCGACCGTCGCGCCGCCGAAGCCGCACAGGATCAGCACCACGCCCGCGGTGCCGCCGCCGACAACGAGCGACCCGTTGCCCCAGGTGACATCGCTGATCAGGCGCAGCACCTCTTTGCGATAGTGGCGCAGCACGAAGGGAATCGCGGCCAGCGCCGCCAGGAACACCGTGGCCTGGTGGCCCAGGCGCACCGGAAACTGGGCCGGTCCGCGCAGCGCGGCGGCGGCGCGCTGGGCCGGACGCAGCGCCGGCGGAACGTAATTCGCCATCTCAGAGCACCTTCGAGGGCAGCACGGTGTTGTAGATCTGGGTGATGATGACGTTGGTTCCGAACAGGATGATGGCGGAGCTGACGACCGCGGAGTTCACCGAATTCGCGACCCCGCCCGGACCGCCCCTGGTGGTGAGCCCGGTGTCGCAGGCGATGATCGCGGCGAGCGCGCCGAAGACCGCGGCCTTGAATATCGCCACCACCAGGTCCACCGCCACCGCGAACGAGGCGAAGGTGCGGATGTAGGAGCCGGGGGTGCCGGACTGGATATAGACGTTGAACAGGTAGCCGGTGGCGAAGCCGATGAAGACCACGAACCCGCACAGCAGCATGCTGACCAGCACCGCGGCGGCGAGTCGCGGGGCGACCAGGCGGCGGATCGGATCCACGCCCATGACCTTCATGGCGTCGATCTCCTCGCGGATGGTTCGCGAGCCCAGATCCGCGCAGATGGCCGAGCCGACCGCGCCCGCGATCATCAGCGAGGTCACCAGGGGCGCGCCCTGGCGAATGATCCCCAGGCCGTTCACCGCGCCGATGAAGGTGGTCGCGCCGACCTGGCTCACCAGTGAGCCGACCTGGATCGCGACCACGACCGCGATCGGAATCGCCACCAGCAGGGTCGGAACGGCCGACACGTTGGCCATGAACGCGCACTGTCTGATGAACTCCCGATAGGGGAAGCGCCGGGCCGCCACCGAGGTCACCAACTCGGTGCTCGCGCGGGCCGCCATGACGGTCTGGCGGCCGAGCGTTTCCACCGATCGCTGCGGGTGAGAGCGCCAATAGTCGATCGCGATCCGAATGACGCGATCCCTATCCGCCGTGTGTACGGCTGACGTGGTCACTGTGTCGCCTCCCCTGGCAAAGCACGTTTCCCAATTAATACTCGGGCGTAGAACTGTATTTCTACGCTCGCGTAGACTTAGTGGATGAGACAGTACCAATATGTGATCCAGGTCGCCAAGAGTCTCGAGCGATGATTTGCGAGTGACCGTGCAGAAGAAGTCGGCCGGCGTCTGGGAGATCTCACCCCCGGCGGCCGCGCGCCCCCGGCGACGCAACGCCCCGCGCCTGCCCCCGGAGCAGCGCCGGACCCAACTGCTCGACGCCGCCCTGCGCGTGGTCGGCCGCGACGGGCTCGCGCAATTGACCATGCAGGCCGTGGCCAAGGAGGCCGGGGTCGCCAAACCCGTGCTGTACGCGCTGTATCCGACCGCGCCGGAACTGGTCGGCGCGCTGCTGCATCGCGAGCACACGCGCGGCATGAACCAGGTCCTGGGATCGCTGCCCACCGAACTGCGCGGGTCCGATCCCGATCAGGAGTACACCGGCGCGGTCATGGCCTTCCTCGAGGCGGTCGCCGCGGACCCCATGCGCTGGCGGCTCATCCTCATGCACGCGGACGGGGCGCCCGCCGACTACAGCGAGTTGCTCACCGCGGCCCGCGATCAGCTCCTGACCCGCTGCATCGAATTACTGCGCGTGGGAATGGAATTGCGGGGCGGACCCAGGAACGCCGATGTCGAACTGATCGGCACCGTGATGCTCGGCTTCGTGGAGGTGCTGGGCCGGATGGTGCTGTCGAATCCCGCCGAGTTCCCGCCCGAACGCCTGCGCAGCACGGTCCGGGCGCTGCTGCGCACGGTGCCGCAGCAGGGCGCGGACCCTGATCCGGACGAGAAGGGCTGACCCGGAGCGGTTTTCCGCACGATCGCCGCCTCCCGGAGCGACCGCGGCCGCGAGCCACCGGCCGAACCACCTCCCGATCAGTCCGGGCGACTCTGGCTGATCGCGGCGAGCGTGGCGACCACCGGGGTATCCGGGTCCGCGACCACGTTCTTGCTCAGCAGGAACTCGCCCAGTAGCGCGCACACCGATTCCGTTGTGCGGTCGACGAACTGGGCGGTGCGTTCGGGGGTCGGGGTACCGTCCGCGCCGAGCCACAGGTCGGTGACCGAGACGACGAACCCGACCAGGCCGCGGGTCAGGTAGTCGACACCGTCGGTGTCGAGGCCGACCGCCGCGAGCAGGCCCGCACCGCGTTCGGCGAGCTGATCGGCCATGCGGCGGCCCACGTCCAGGGGCAGGCCCGGGCCGTCGGTGGGCGGGGCGACCTGGGTGAGGGCCAGGAAGCGGAAGAGGTTGGGGTACTTCGCGATCGTCTCGGTGTAGGCCTCGAGGAAGCGGCGCACGGTTGCCCGCGGCGGCTGCATCATGAGCGAGATATCCGGGGTGATCGAGCGGTAGATCTCGCGCACCATCCAGTCGGCGATGGCGCGGTCCAGATCCGACTTGTCCGAGAACAGCCGGTACAGGCGCGGTTTCGCGACGCCCATCTCCTCGGCGATGGCGCCCATGGAGGCGTACGGCCCGGTGCGGCCGATGACCCGGATCGCGCCCTGCACGACCTCGTCACGCGTCAGCGCGCGGGGGCTCGAACGCCCGGACGACCTCACAGCGGCAACCTTCTTCGGACGGGGCGTGCTCTCACCGTCGGGATTCTAGCGACCCGCGCCTCGCTCCGGGGCCGCTCCCCGATACCGCCGGTACGACCGTATCCGCCATTGTTCCGGCCCACGTTGACTTTGCTCGCCGAGATCGTGACACTCATCGAAGTACCGCTGGTACTACATTTTCGAACCGACAGTACTCGGCGGTGTGCGCGCACCCGCCCGGAAGGACTCCGATGCCGGGTCAGCTCGCAGATTCCACCGCTCCCGCACCGCGGGCGACGCGCGTCCCGGACCGCCGGTCGACCGTGCGCAACGGCGACATCAGCATCGCGGTCTTCGAATACGGCGCCTCCGACGCCGAACCCGTCGTGCTGGTGCACGGCTGGCCCGACACCCACCACCTGTGGGACGGCGTCATCCCCGAACTCGCGGACAAGTACCGCGTCATCGCCTACGACACCCGCGGTTACGGCGAGTCGACCGTCCCGGGCACGGTCGCGGCCTTCCGGATCGAGGAGCTCGCCCGGGACTTCTTCGCCGTCATCGACGTACTCAGCCCCGACCGGCCCGTGCACGTGGTCGCCCACGACTGGGGTTCGGTGCAGATCTGGGAAGCGGTGTGCGAACCCGGAGCCGAACGCCGCGTGCGCTCGTTCACCTCGGTCTCGGGCCCGAACCTCGATCACCTGGGCGCCTGGATGCGCACCCGGCTCGCGCGCCCGACCCCGCGCAACGCGTGGGGCCCGATCACCCAGATGATCTCCTCGGCCTACACCGTGTTCTTCATGATTCCGGTGCTCCCGGCGCTGTTCTTCCGGGTCTTCGGATCCGCGCGGATCTGGAAGCTGTTCCTGCGCATCGTCGAGGGCACCGCCCCCGATCAGGTGCACCTCGCGCCGACCCTGCGCGCGGACATGATCTCGGGCCTGCGCTTCTATCGCGCGAACATCGTTGCGCGCCTGCGCCACCCGCGCGAGCGCCGCACCGAGGTTCCGGTGCAACTGCTCGTGAACACCCGCGATATCGCCGTCCGCCCCGCCGGGTACGACGACACCGGCCGCTGGGTCTCGACGCTGGTGCGGCACGACGCCCCGTACGGACACTGGCTGCCGTTCAGCGATCCCGCCTACCTGGCCCGGACCGCGGCCGCCTTCATCGACGCCCACTCGCGCTGACCGCGCGGCAGAAAGCAGCACCGCCATGGACGATTTCGATCTCATCATCACCGCCGGCACCTGGTTCGACGGCACCGGCGCACCCGGGCTGACCCGCGATCTCGGCATTCGCGGCGGCATCGTGGTCAAGGTCTCGGCCGATCCGCTGACGCCCGGCCCGGACACCGAGGTGATCGATGCCGCCGGGCAGTGGGTCATGCCCGGATTCCTCGACGTGCACACC
The DNA here is from genome assembly GCF_042799795.1 of Nocardia sp. NPDC057668. Classification (NCBI taxonomy): domain Bacteria; kingdom Bacillati; phylum Actinomycetota; class Actinomycetes; order Mycobacteriales; family Nocardiaceae; genus Nocardia; species Nocardia sp. NPDC057668. Next base: position 1,408,518 of record NZ_JBHVIC010000001.1, read on the forward strand.
CACTACGACGCCGAGATGCTGGTCAAACCCGAACTCTCGGAATCGCTTCGGCACGGGGTGACCACCGTCGTGATCGGCAACTGCTCGCTCTCGACCATCCTGGCGTCCAACGACGACTGCGCCGACATCTTCAGCCGCGTCGAGGCGGTGCCGCGCGAGGCGGTCCACCGCACGCTCGGCGAGCGCCGCACCTGGAGCGGGCCGGGCGAATACGCCAAAGCCCTGGACGAGATGCCGCTCGGCCCGAATATCGCCGCCTTCCTGGGACATTCGGACCTGCGCACCCACGTGCTGGGTCTCGATCGCGCCGTCACCCGCGACACCAGGCCCAGCGCCGCCGAGATCGAGCGCATGCAGCTGCTGCTCGGCGAGGCCATCGACGAGGGCTTCCTGGGGCTCTCGTCCATGTCCAACAAGCTGGACAAGATCGACGGCGAGGTCCACCGGTCCCGGTCGCTGCCCTCGACCTATGCGCGCGGGAAGGAGGTCCGCGCGCTGAACCGGGTGCTGCGCCGCAATCGCCGGGTGCTGCAGAGCGCGCCGACCATCGACCTGCGGCCCAACATCTACAAGTACTTCTGGGCCAGCTCGGGCCTGTTCGGCCGGCCCAAACTGCGCACCTCGCTGCTGTCCGCGGCCGATTCCAAGGCGTATCCGCCCCTGGTCTACTTCATGCTCTGGGCCGCGCCGCTGCTGAATCGCTTCGCGCGCACCGACTTCCGCTGGCAGCATCTGCCGGTGCCGTTCACGGTGTACGCGGACGGCATCGACCTGGTGGTGTTCGAGGAGTTCGGGGCGGGCGCCGCGGCACTGCACCTGAAGGACCAGGTCGAGCGCAACGAACTGCTGCGCGACGAGGGCTACCGGCGACGCTTCCGGCGCGAATACGACGACAAGTTCAGCCCGCGCATCTGGCACCGCGACTTCTTCGACGCGGAGATCATCGGCTGCCCCGACGCCACGGTCATCGGCAAGACCATCGGGCAGGTCGGCAAGGAGCGCGGCGTGCATCCGGTCGACGCCTACCTGGACCTGGTGGTGGAGTACGGCCCGAAACTGCGCTGGCGCACCACGATCGCCAATGATCGGCCCAAGTACCTGGACAAGCTCGCCGCCAACGACGGCGTGCAGATGGGCTTCGGCGACGCGGGAGCGCACCTGCGGAACATGGCGTTCTACAACTACCACCTGCGCCTGCTCGAGCGGGTACTGCGCGCCCAGGACGGCAGGAAGCCGTTCTTGAGCGTCGAACGCGCCGTGCACCGGCTGACCGGTGAACTCGCGCGGTGGTATCGGATCGACGCGGGGCTGCTGCGCGAGGGCGACCGAGCCGACATCGCCATCGTCGATCCGGCCGGACTGGACTCGGCGGTGCACGGGCTGCACGAGACGGCCATGCCGGAGTTCGGCCTCGATCGCATGGTCAACCGCAACGACCGGGCCGTCACCGCGACCATCGTCAACGGCAAGCCGGTCTACCGCGCCGGGACGTTCGCCGACGGCCTCGGAACAGCCTGGGGCGCCGGGCAATTCCTGCGCGCCGGACACCCGTCGGCCCGCCCGGTCCCCGCCGCGAGCCGCTGACTCGCCGGAATCACCACCGTCACAGCCGGATACGGAGCCATCACCCATGAGCAAGACACCCGAACCGGGCGAAGTCGCCCTGCAGGCCCGCAACGTCACCTTCGACTGGACCGGCACCCCGCTGCACTGGATGCCGGGCGAACCCGTCGCCTCCATGGTGATCAACGCCTTCAATCTGCTGCTCCCCGAGGGCGAACGCATGTTCTGCCGCACGTTCACCGAGGCGCTGCCGCTGGTGCGCGACGAGAAGCTGCGCGAACAGATGCTCGGCTTCATCGGGCAGGAGTCCATGCACGCCGAGACCCACAACAAGGTGCTCGATGAGGTGCTGGCCGTGCACGGCCTCGACTCCGGCCCCTACCTGCGGCAGATGGAGTTCCTGTTCCGCAAGCTGCTGGGACCGGCCGAGACCGGCGACGAAACGGCCCGTCATCAGCGACTGCTGGAGCGGCTCAACGTGATCGCGGTGCTCGAGCACTTCTTCGCTTGGCTGGGCGTGTGGGTGCTGAACGCCGATCTGGAGAAGCATCGCGCGGATCCGCGCATGGCGGATCTGTTCCGCTGGCACGGCGCCGAGGAGGTCGAGCATCGCAACGTGGCCCACGACGTGGCGGGCTACTTCGAGATGGGCTACCTGCGCCGCACCCTGCCGATCGTCGTGGCCTTCCCGACGTTCATCCTGTTGATGCTGCGCGGCACCAAATTCCTTGTCCGGCAGGACCCGGGCCTGCCGAACCTGGGCTACCCCCGGCTCATCGTGCGCATCCTGGGCGCCATGCTGCGCGGCGCGCTGCCCGGGGTGCCGTCCCTGCTGTGGGGCATGCTCAGCATGTTCAATCCGCGCTACAGCCCGGAGAACATGGGCTCGACCGCGCAGGCCGTCGCGTACCTGGCGACCTCGCCCGCGGCCCGGCTCGCGGCATGAGCACGAACACCGCGCCGCGGCAGTCGGATCCGGCACCGCGACAGCCGGATCCCGCACGGCTCGATTCGGCACCGGCACAGCGCATTCCGGCGCCGCTCTACGGCCGCCGTCGGAGCGATCTGCTGATGGGCACCCTCTCGGCGATCCTCCACACGCGCCTGGGCTGGATCGAACGCGTGCACCGGCACGCCCCGCCCGCCCCCGAGAACGATCGCCGCATCGAGGTGGTCGTCACCGAGCGCCGGATCGAAGCCCGCGACAACGACGTGGTCGGCATCCGATTCGCCGCACCGGACGGCGGGGAACTGCCGGTGTGGATGCCGGGCGCGCACCTGGATGTGGAACTGCCCTCCGGCCGGCTGCGCCAGTACTCGCTGTGCGGCGACCCGCGCGACGCGAACAGCTATCGAATCGCGGTGCGCCGCATCCCGGATGGCGGCGGCGGATCCCGCGAGGTGCACGAGGCGCTGACACCGGGCACCCGGGTCACGATCCGGGGGCCGCGCAACGCGTTCCCCTTCGTGCCGCCCGGAAACGCCGGCACCCGAGTGCATTTCGTGGCCGGAGGCATCGGCATCACCCCGATCCTGCCCATGGTGCGGGCCGCCGCGCGCGCCGGATCGAACTGGACCCTGATCTACACCGGCCGGGCGGCCGACACCCTGCCGTTCCTGCGCGAACTGGGCGAGTTCGGCGACCGCGTCACGGTCCGCACCGACGACATCCACGGCCTGCCCGACGCGGCGGCACTGCTGGGCGGCGTCGGCCCCGGCGCCGCGGTCTACTGCTGCGGTCCGGCCGCCATGACCGCGACGATCACCGACGCGCTGCGCCACCGCCCCGAGATCGCCCTGTACTCCGAACGGTTCTCCGCCCCACCGGTTGTCGACGGCAGGCCCTTCGACGTCGTCCTCGCGCGCACCGGCGAGACGGTCGAGGTGGCGGCCGATCGCACCATTCTCGAATCCGTGCTCGCGGTCCGCCCGGACACGGCCTACTCCTGCCGCCAGGGCTTCTGCCGCACCTGCCTGGTTCGTACGCTGGACGGCGAACCCGAGCACCGAGACACCGCCCTGACCCCGGACGAGCGCGCCGCGGGCGACATCCTCATCTGCGTCTCCCGGTGTGCGGGTGGGCGGCTGGTGCTGGACCTGTAGCACGCGTCATCGGCAACCTTCGATAGGCCGTGCGCGCCACAGGCAATCGTCGCGAGACGCACGCCCCCACCCACGAAACGCACGCGCTGCCGATGGGCGGCTCACGCCCCTCCCATGCAAACCCACGCCTCACAACGGGCCGCCCACGCCCTCACAACAGGCGACTCACACCCCCAAGGAAGCGCACACCCTGACGACAACGGACAGGTGAACACAGCACGTGTGCTCAGTGGGCGCGGGGCACCCCCGCGGTCGCCTCCCACGCCCGTGGCACTCCTGAACGAGGAAGAGCACCTCGAACGAGAGTGTTGTGCCCCCGCCGTCCTGGCCGCCGCGCTACGTCCCGAGGTCGAAATGGATCCCCGTGCGCAGCGTCGCCGCGGCGGAGATCCCGAACATCGCGTGGAACGTCTCGCTGAAGTGCGAGGGGGTCGCGAAGCCCGCGTCGATGGCGGCCCGGGTCAGGTCGTGGCCCGCGCCCACGGACCGCATCGCGTGCACGATGCGCGCCCAGCGCTGGTAGCCGCGGAAGGTGGTCCCGCACTGCTGGGCGAAAACCCGCAGGAAGTGCGTGGTGGACAGGCCGAGGGACGCGGCGATCGGCTCGGCGCGGTAGGTGTCGTTCGGATTGTCGCGGATACCGGCTGCGACCCGGTCGATGCGCGGATCCGAGACACGCGCCGGACCCGAGACCGCCCGCGCGACAATGCGATCCGGGTCCGGATCGAGCCCGGCACACAGCTCGGCGAGTTCGCGTTCGTGGCGATGACCGAGCCCGTACGGTTCGTCGAACGCCGTCATCTCCCCCGCGATGGCCGAGGCGCTCGTGCTCGCGGGATCCACGAACAGCAGCAGTATCCAGCCGCCGGGCACGGTCACCCGATGCGGGGTGTGCGCGGGTGCGAAACAGCTGCCGGTGGTGATCGGCCCGTGGGTGGCGGTCTCCAGCTCGAACGGCCCGTCGAGACCGACGCTGAGCACCGCGACCGCCGGGGCGTGCAGATCGACCCCGAGCTCGGGCCCGATGTACCCGGCATGGGCGGGGCGAATCCACACCCGGGGCAATCTGTTCGGACCGCAGGTTTCCGAAAGCGCGCCGACGGTCACCCCTGCGAGCCTACCGGTGGGGCCGTCGGCAGGACGGCCCGGCGGAGCGCGCGGACTCGCGGGAACGGCGGTCGCACTCCCCCACGACAACCCGAATCGGATCGGCATGCGAGCACGCCGCCCCGGTTCGCGAGGAGAGCGACGACGCGCGATGACCACCACCGAACAGGCTCGGCCGACAGCCCGGGTCACACCACCCGATCCCCCGCCGCCGCACATGATCCGGCTGCTCGCGCCGTATCGATGGCGCTTCGCCGCGGTGCTGGCGCTCCAGGTGCTCGGCGCGGTCGCCGGTCTCGCACCGCTGCTGGCCGTGGTCGAGCTCGGCCGGACGCTGCTGTCCGCCGGGCCCATCGACCACGGGCACGTCCGGCTGATCGTGCTGGCCGGCGCCGCCGGGCTGCTCGTGCGGCTGGTGTGCACCGCCGCGTCCGCGGGCATCGGGCATCTGCTGGACAGCCGGGTGCAGCTGGACCTGCGCAGGCGGCTCGCCGATCGGCTGGGCCGGGTGCCGATCGGCTGGTTCGCGCGCAGGCGGACCGGCGAACTGGCGAAGATGGTGGGACAGGACGTCAGCGCCACGCATCCGCTGATCGCCCACGCGCCCGGCGAACTGGTCTCCGCGTTCGTCGTCCCGCTGGTGTCGCTGATCTACCTCGCCGCCATCGACTGGCGGCTGACCCTCATCACCCTGATTCCCGTCGTGCTCGCCCTGGCCCTGGTGCCGTTGATGATGACGCCGAACCGCCGGCGCCTGGAACACGAGATGGATGCGGCCATGAGCCGGATAACTTCTGCCGCAGTGGAATTCGTGCAGGGTATCGCGGTGGTCAAAGCCTTCGGCGGCGGTTCGCGCGCCCACCGCACGTTCCTGACGGCCGCGGACGACTTCACCGACACCCTGCGCAGCTGGGTCTTCGGCATGTCCCTGATCGCCGCCGGCATGCAGCTGGCATTGTCGCCGCCGTTCGTGCTGTTGGTCGTGCTGATCGGCGGTTCGGCGTTCATCACCGGCGGCACCCTGGCGCCCGCCGATCTGCTGCCGTTCCTGCTGCTCGGACTCGGCCTGACCGCGCCGGTGGCGGCACTCGGGCACGGCCTCGACGACCTGCAGGCCGCCCGGCGCGCACTCGGCCGAATCCGGGATGTGCTGGGTACCCCCGAGCTTCCCGAACCCGCGCGACCCGTTGTGCCGCAGGGACATCGCGTGGAGCTGCGGAACGTGCGATTCGGGTACGGCGACGGTCCGGAAGTCCTGCGCGGCATCGACCTGACCCTAGAACCCGGCACCGTGACCGCGCTCGTCGGACCCTCCGGCAGCGGAAAGTCCACGCTGGTACAGCTTTTGCCGCGCTTCTTCGATCCCACGCACGGCGCGGTCCTGCTGGGCGGGGTGGATTTGCGCGAGCTGAGCAGCCGGGAACTGTACCGGCGGGTGTCGTTCGTCTTCCAGGACGTGCGGCTGCTGCGCGCCTCGGTCGCGGACAACATCGCGCTGGCCGCGCCGCACGCCGCCCTCGACGACGTGGTGCGGGTGGCCAGGCTGGCCGACATCCACGATCGAATCCTCGAACTCCCGCAGGGATACGAGACCGTGCTGGGTGCGGATGCGGACCTGTCCGGCGGTGAGGCGCAACGGATTTCCCTCGCCCGCGCCCTGCTCGCCGATACGCCCGTGCTCGTGCTGGACGAGGCGACCTCGTTCGCCGATCCCCTGACCGAGCGCGCGGTGCGACGGGCACTGGCCGGTCTCGCCGCCGACCGGACGATTCTCGTCATCGCACACCGGCTGGAGACCATCGCCGACGCGGACGCCGTGGTGGTGCTGGAGAACGGCGTGGTCGTCGAACAGGGTCGTCCGGCCGAATTGCGCACCGGTTCGGGCAGATTCGCCGAACTTCACGGCGCACACGCCCGGCGGGATCGACCACTCCGCGACCACGTTATGGAACCGGCCGTGCCCGACCACGGACCGAACGACGACAGCCGGGAAGGCGACCCGCGATGATCCGCATGCTCCTGCACCTGCTCGGCCACGACTACGCGGCGCCGCTGCGGCGCACCCTGGCGCTGATGACGGCCACCGCCGTCGCCGAGGGCCTCTCGTACGCGTTCCTGGTCCCCCTGCTGCGCGCGCTGTTCGGCGACAGTCCCGAGGACGGACGCCCCTGGCTGATCGCCTTCGCCCTCGCGGTCGTGGTGTACGCGATCCTGCGGTACCGCAGCGACCTGGCCGGCTTCCGGGTCGGCACCGCGCTACTGCACGGGGTCTACCACCGGCTCGGAGATCACCTGGCGCGTCTGCCCATCGGCTGGTTCACCGCGCGCCGCGTGGGTGAGGTGTCCGAGCTGGCCGGCGCCGGGGTGCTGCAGTCGATGGGCGTCATCGCGCACATCCTGGGACCGTTCCTGTCCGCCTGCGTGACACCGCTGACCATCGTGCTGGTCATGCTCGCCTACCAGTGGCAGCTGGGCCTGGCGGCACTGCTGGCCGCACCGGTCGTGGTGCTGATCCAGATCCGGACCGGCCGGGCGATGGCGGCCACCGACGCCGACCGCGACGAGCGCGACCGGGAGGCCACCGCGCGGGTCATCGAATACCTTCGCGCACAACCGGTGTTGCGCGCGGGCGGGCGCACCGCCGAACGGTTCGGGTTGCTCGACGACGCCCTGAGCGAGGTGGCACGGGCGAGCCGGAACTCCATTCGCGCGGCGGTACCCGGCCTGCTGGGCTCGGCGCTCACGGTGCAGGCGGTCTTCACCGCACTCCTGGCCCTCGGCGCGTATCTGGCGGTGGGCGGAAGCATCGGCGCGGCAGAGGTTCTCGCGATCCTGGTGCTGGCGGCCCGCAGCGCGGATCCACTGCTGTCGCTCTCGGACATCGGGAGCCAGCTCCGTTCCGGTCGCGCGGTGCTGACGAAGATCGACGCGGTGCTGCGCACCGAACCGCTCCCGGAACCGCGCACCCCGCTCAGTCCTGCCGGTCATGACGTGGAGTTCGACGCGGTGACCTTCCGGCGCGGTGGGCGGCCGGTGGTCCGCGACCTGTCGCTCACCGTTCCCATGGGTACCCGGCTCGCGATCGTCGGCCCGTCCGGGTCGGGCAAAAGCACACTGCTGCAACTACTCGCGCGGTTCTACGACGTGGACGGCGGCGCGGTGCGGATCGGCGGGGTGGATGTCCGCTCGATGAGCACGGACGACCTGATGTCGCGGATCGCGATCGTCTTCCAGGACGTGTACCTGTTCGACGGAACGATCGCGGAGAACATCCGGCTCGGGCGGCCCGGGGCGACGGAGGCCGAGGTACGAGCGGCGGCGAGTGCGGCGCAGCTCGACGAGGTGATCGAGCGGCTGGCCGATGGGTGGAATACGCAGGTGGGTGAGGGCGGGTCGCTGCTGTCCGGTGGTGAGCGGCAGCGTGTTTCGATCGCGCGGGCGCTGTTGAAGGACACGCCGATCGTGCTGCTGGACGAGGTGACTTCGGCGCTGGATCCGATGAACGAGGGGGCCGTGCACGCGGGCGTGGATCGGCTGATGACGGGGCGCACCGTGGTGGTTGTCGCGCATCGGCTGCGCACGGTGCGCAGCGCCGATCACATCGTGTTTCTCGACGGCGGGAGGGTCGTGGAGGCGGGGAGTCACGATGAGCTCGTGTGTGGGGGTGGGCGGTATGCGGAGTTCTGGCGGGTCGCTATGGCACCGGAGTTGGATCGGGCGGGGTAGGGAGGATCTTCGGTGCCCGACCGTCGGGTCAGCGTTCCCAGCCGTCGGATCGACATTGTCGGGCGTCGGGTGGGCTTTCCCGGCTTTCGGGGAATCGGAGCGTTGGGAGGTGGCTGAGTTCCGGAACGACTGGATAACGAGAACCAGCGTTGCCCGGCCGAGAACGTGGGTCGCGGTTCCAGCCCTACCGGGCCGATAGCGGTGTGGCCCCGGCGGTGGGTGGGCGACGCGATGTGAGTTCCCGTCGGCTCGGGATGCGGTCGCGTGGGGGCGGGTCGACGGCAGCGAATCGACCCTCGGAGCAAGCGGGTGGGCACGGCGGCGGACTCTCGCGCGCGCCTGTCAGCTGTGGTTATGCTCCGAGGTGTTGACATATGCAGGTAAACACCTGCATTATTTTCGGGTGCAACCCGAACCCGACATGGACATGGTTTTCAAGGCGTTGGCGGACCCCACCCGGAGGCTGGTGCTCGACCGGCTGCGGGAGCAGAACGGGCAGACGCTGCGTGAGCTTTGCGAGCGCGTGGACATGGCTCGGCAGTCCCTGACGCAGCACGTGGACATCCTGGTGGCCGCCGGGCTCGTCACCGTGCTGCGGCGCGGGCGGGAGCGGGTGCACTACATCAATCCGGCACCGATCCACGACATCGAGATGCGGTGGATCTCCGTCTTCGACCAGCCCCGGCTGGACGTGATCCGCGGTATCAAGAATCAGGCAGAGGAGTACGCCATGACCACGGCCGTAGCCAACTACGTGTACGTCACCTACATTCGCGCCAGCGCCGAGCAGGTCTGGAAGGCGCTGACCGACGCGGACCTCACCGCCCAGTACTGGGGACACGCGAATGTGTCCGACTGGCAACAGGGTTCGACCTGGGAGCATCGCCGCGTCGACGGCACCGGCAAGATCGACGTGATCGGCAAGGTGCTCGAAACCGATCCCCCCAAGCGCCTGGTCGTCACGTTCGAGGATTCCCTGGAGGAGGATCGCGATCCGTCGGTGGTGACGTTCCTGATCGAGCCGCACCGGGACATAGTCCGGCTCACCGTCACCCACGAGAATCTGCCGAACGAGGAAATGCTGCAGGGCATTTCGTCCGGCTGGCCCGCCGTGCTGGCCAACCTCAAGTCACTGCTCGAGACCGGAGCGGTACTGCCGCAGGCACCCTGGGACATGTGATGCCGGGGCGGCCGTGAGCTCCGACCGCCCCTCGGGTCAGACGTCCCGCTCGATACGGGTGACGGCCGCTCGCCTGGTCTCGAGCTCCTCAGAGGCGTCAGTGGCGATGGATTTGATGCGTTCGTGGACTTCGGGATTCGAGAGATCGGCGTGTGCGATGCCGATCTCTCGGGTGCCGGACTCGCAGTCGTCCAGGCATTCGATCGCATACCGCACGGGGAAGTCCGCCGCCAGCGTGCTCAATGCCCCCGCGCAACGCTCACGCAGATACGAATAGGGCGTGCTGACGAAGATCTCCTCGATCGGCGATCTCGCGGGTGCGTAGGTCAGCCGGCCGAGGGCCGGGACTATGTCGCACAGGTCCCCGATGCCCTCGTCACCGGCCGCGGCGGCGGAGATCATATGGTCGAACAGCATTGGCGCGTCGGTGCTCTCACCGATTCTCGCCAGCATGGACAGCGCGTCGTCGTGCTGATCGCCGCCGGGGGAAAGGCTTGTTCGAGCCCAAGTGAGCGCATCGGGCGATCGGAGCTCCCGGAACTGCCTGCGCAACCAGATTCGAACCTCGCGCGGCAGTTCCCGGTCGGTGAGCCGCACGGACGCGATGTCCAGCAGGAACCTCGTCCATCGTTCGTCGCCGAGCGACCGGGCTTCGGCGGCTGTCAGATACCCGGCCTCGACCGCGAAACGCACCGCCCGATCCCGGAGCCTCACGTTTCGCGCCGCGGCTCCCGGCCGGTCGCGCTTGCTCTCGGCCTGTTCGCGTTCCACGGCAAGAGCGGCGCGTTCCGTGCGCGGACTCGACTGCCGCCAGGTCAGCCACGGATGCGCGGACAGATCGGGGAATTGCCATGACGAACGCAGCAGGTATGTCAGTTCTTCGTCATCGACGATGGCGAGAAGGTCGTCGTGGAGTCCTTCGGCTTCGGGATGATCCACGAAGGGCAGGAGATGCCCCATGGCCACGTGTGGATCGCGTCCCGTGGCGAGGTAGCGGCGCAATTCGGTTATCGCACCGGGAATCCCGCGCTGCGCCAGGCATTCGAAGACGCCGGTGACGATCCAGGCATCGGAGTCGCCGCGCGGGTCGTGCGGGGAGGAATAGGCGGGGCGTAAATCCGCGAGGTCGATGCCGAGATCCGTTACGAGCGTCGCGTACAGCCACGCTCGGGACTCGACCTGGTGATCCCAACGGGGGTCGTGGACTATGCAGTCGACAACGTGGGTGGCTGCGGCTTGCCGGTTCGAGCGGGCTCGAGCTCTGGAGGCTCCGCGACCGCGCTGGATCATGCCCAGCAGGGTGTCGGGAGCCGCTCGGAGGAGTTCGGCGGGGTCCTGGGCGGGGGGATCATTGTTCTCGGGTGCGACCACCGCGCGACTTTAGGAGTTCGGGGCGGTGAGGGCCAGGAATTAATGGCCGGCGGGGTCGGATTTGCGAAGGAGGAGGATCGGTGTCCGAATCATCGTTTGGTCTGAATATTGTTGTATCACAATTGAATTGGGCTATTCATGGTTGCTATGAAGAGGTAGAATGGGGGTATGAATTCGGGAAGGGAATCCGCTATCGCGCAGAGTGCACACGCATTCGCTGCCGCGGTGGAAGGCCTGCTCGAATCACCGATGTTTCCGTTGTCCGATGACGAGTTCATCGAGTTCATGCAGGAACTCGAAACCAGTTTCCGGAAACTCGACGTGGTCAAGCAGCAGTGTGCGCTCGAATCCGGAGCGCGGGGGCTGCCCGCACGGGCCGGGGTGAAGAGCCCGATCCTGTTCCTGCAGGAGACACTGCGGCTTTCACACCAGGAAGCCGCCGCTCGGGTTCGAAACGCCGACCTGCTCTCGACCGTGCAGGAAGGCTCGTTCCACCGGCCGCCGGTGTTGCCGCGTGTAGCCGAAGCGCAACGGGCCGGGGACATTTCCGCCGACCACATCAAGGCGATCAAGGATGTACTCGCGCGGATCCCCGATGCCGCGGGCGTGGAAGCCAAAGACCTCGCCGAACAACACCTGACCGCGTACGCCCGCCAGGGTGACCCGAAGGGTGTGACCACCCTCGGGGTTCGAGTCCTGGCCTACACCGACCCCGATGGCCGCCTGGTCGAAGCCAAGGACCGCCAGCGGGTGCGGGGTATCACGATCGGGAACCAGCGGATCGATGGCATGTACCCGATCTCGGGATTGCTGACCCCGCAACTGGGTGCGGTGTTCATCCCGGTGATCGAGAAGCTCGGCCGACCCGGCATGTGTAACCCCGATGACCCCGAAAGCCCGTGGACCACCGCTGAACTCGGCATCGATACCGAACTCGACGACGGCGACACCATCGACGATGGCACCGAGGTAGACGACGCGTCGTTGACTCCGGCCGAACGAGCTCGGGCTGCCGCACGCGCGAAGGTGCGTGCGGCAGCCAAGCGTGATCACCGCACCGCCGCCCAACGCAATCACGATGCGCTGCTCACTTTCCTGCGCCCGGATATGGGGCCGTCGAGGCTGGGATCGCATCGCGGGCTGCCGGTCTCGACCATCGTCACGATGAGTATCGAGGATCTCGAACGCCGCATCGGGATCGCAACGACCGCGACCGGTGGCACGATGTCGATCACCGAAGCCCTCGAGGTCGCCACGAACAGCACCCGATACCTGCTGGTGGCCGACTCGGATGGCCGCCCGTTGCATCTGTCTCGTGGTCAGCGCTTGGCCAACCCGGCGCAGCGATTGGCGTTGACCGCGACCGAGCGGGGTTGCACCCGCCCCGGATGCGACGCGCCGGCGAGCCGATCGGCCGTGCACCACATCAAGGAATGGGCCGATGGCGGCGATACCGACATCGAGAACCTGACCTTCGCCTGCGATTCATGCCACGCCCAGGTCAACACCGGCCCGAACGGGTGGGGAACTGTCGTTATGGGCCAGGATTCGGATAATCCGGGCAAGACCGGATGGATCCCGCCACCCCATATCGACCCCGCTCGCAGACCTCGTGTGAACTTGCGTCACCACCCCCGAGTGCCGGGTATCCCTGCGCGGCGACTCTGCTAGCGGCATCGCCGCCGGTACCGATCCGGACCCCCTGTGCGCCAAGCGCTTCCGCCCATTGCCTCCTCGGCTTTCGATGCCGCAGGGGCTCGCGCGCACCTGTGGCCCTGCCCGGCCTTCCCGCCCGTGCAGCGGGTGCGGCTCCACGGCATCGGTGTTCACTCCAGTGGCCGACGTAGCCCCAACCCAAACCCACCCTCCGGCTTCCAGCGGGGTTCGGGAGAACAAGCACGAACAACGCGGCAGTGCTGGTTACCTCGCCAGCCGTACCCGACCTCGGCTCCCCCGTTGGGAGCCTGTTCGCCCTGCCAGCCTGGCTGGATGGCCGTGGGAACCCTCTCGAGACTTACAGACAAAGATCCGTCATCGCTGAATGCTGGTACTGCCTTAGAGGGTGATCGTGGTGAGCGGTAATCGATTCGAGGCTAGCTTGTACCCCCGCCGGTGGTAGATCCCTCTTATCAGCCCGGTAGGGCCGGTACCGCCGTCGAGGCTCCGAACCGGTCCCCGCTGGTATTCCGTTATCCAGGCTGCTTTGCCCCGGGAGGGCTGGAACCGCAGCCCGGCCTCCCCATCTGCACCCCGCTGGTTCTCGTTATCCAGGCTGCTCTCCCCGAGGGGGCCGGAACCGCAGCTCGACCCCCTGACCGGTCCACGCTGGTTCTCGTTATCCAGTCGTTCGTCAACCCAGCCAGCCCCCCAACGCTCCGATAATCACCCCGCGGAACCACCCCTCCCCCGGTCCCCGAAACCCCTCACCCCACAACAGGCAAGGTGACAACCCCCTCCGGAATCACCGAAATCGAGTGCACAGTAGGAACCTTCGCCACCGGATCCGGCAACAACAACCGCCAGTCCTCGGACACCCACAACACCACCTGCTCGGCCGAAGTGATGGAAGCATCCGGATACGTGGAATACACGGTGAGATCCGCCCGCTCCGCCGAATAGTTGTTGATCTTGTATGCCGTGATGCGAGGCGCAAGCGCCGGGTTGGCGGCCGACGTGATGGAGATCTGCGAGCGCGAGAGAACCCAGTTGTCCTTGGCGGGCCCGGGGATGAGGGACTGCGATGCTATCTGCGGCCACGTGGTGTCCGGCGCGAGCGAGAGCCGCACGTTGTGATTGATGGCGGCCAGCGCTGCCCCCTGGGGCGAGTGGGTGTAGCCCGTGGCGGCGGTGCCGAGATTCTTGGGGCCGTCGGCGCCGATGGGAAGTTGAATGCCCTGGTACGACTCCCAGTGGATGTCGGCCGGCGGGCGCGAGGGATCCGGGGCTTCGGTCGTGGGAGTCGTGCCGGAAGGACCGTCGCTGCCACAGGCGGTGAGGAGCAGGGTGGCCGCCAGGATCGGTAGCGCTGCGAGGCGGCGGAGCCGGGTGGCCGATGGCCGCGCGAGCGATTGCCGGGAGTGTGCTGACTTGGCGCACATGCGAATTCCTTCCGCGAACCGGTGCCTGTTCGAGACATGTTGGGGCGCACGGTTCTTACGGGGGTTGACGGGGATCATACGGCCGTCGGATCGATTAGTAGGAAGAATTGGTTCCGACTGTCCCGTATCCGGTTGTGGCGAGCGTGGTTACGAGTAGGATCGAACCCGGAACATGATCATCGCACGGTGGTGGGGTTTCGGCATGGGTCACAGTGACACGGGTCGGGGGATCATCTGCGATGGGGTCGGTCACGGGCATACAGCCTGGCCGTCAGGGGGATTCGGGCCGGGGAGTCCAGTGTTGACCGTATGGGGAATGGGGTAGAGATGAGCGCTACACGTACCTCGCTCGCATGGTCGGTTCTGCCGATGCTGCTGGTAGCGAGCCAGGGAGTTGCCGCGGCGGCACCTGGGCAACCGGGGCTGGCCGTGCCCGGTGAAGGACAGCCCGGGCTGAGTACGACGCCTGAGCCGCCCGCGGTGAATACCGCGCCCAGTCCGGCGGATTGGATTCCGGATCCGCCCGTCGCGCCGCCGAATCGTCCTCGGCCGCAGCAGCAGACTCGGCCGAATATCGATACCCTCGTGCAGCCGGAGACTCAGGAAGAGTCTGCGCCTGAGGAGGCGACGGTCGCGCCTAATGATCAGGCTGCGGTTCTGCCGTCGGATCCGCATCAATTGCGGGTCGGGACGAATACCGTGCAGTTGCCGGACTTCGTTGATTTGAAGTCGCGAAACAAGGCTCAGGCATACCTCGATATGGCCGAGTGGCAGATCGCTGCCACATATGATCGCCTTGGCTTTTCGCAACAAGAATCCGATCGTCTGGCCGCGACGAGCACTGTTGGAGCACTACTCGGTAGTGGTGCGGCGGCAGTTGGCACGATGGCTCTGGCCCCGGTTGGTTGCGGCGTCGGCGCGGCTGTGGGAGCTGTCGCTGGTGGCCTGATCGGCGGAGTGCCGACAGCAGGTGTCGGCGCACCTGCGGGTGCGGTAATCGGCGGTATCGCGGGATGCATCGGCGGCGGAGCACTCGTGGGCATGTCCGGGGTGATCGTCGGTGGCACACTCGCCGCCCTCGCCGGTGGCGCGCTTGGTGGCGGAGATGCGACCCAGCCCCCACCCGCTGATCCTGCCCTGGTCGAGGTCGCAGCCCCCGTCGAGCCTGCCGTGCAACCGGTCTCGGCCCCCGTCATAGCCGCTCCCGTAGTCCCCGACTACGTCCCCGTCGAGATCGCCGAACCCGTGGTCCAGGCCGTCGCCCCGGTGGTCCAGCAGGTCAATACCGCCGTGGACCAGGCTGCCGTTCAGGTGGCGCAGGTGGTCGATCAAGCAGTGACCACCGTTGATTCGCTGCGCTCCGCCGTGGCCCAAATGCCCGTCCTGACACCGGAAGCCTTCCTGGCTTCCATCCAGCCTGCCCCGGGTGTCTGACACGAACGAAGAGGGTGACGCCGTGATCGAAGAGAAGGATGTCACGGCGGCGAGACCACCGATGCCGGCTCTGCCGCCGAATCCCGAGGGTCCGCAGGCGGACTCGGCTCCGGATCCAGCTGCGGGCTGGGCGCAATGGCTCGATGCGGGTCATGCGCCGGATGCGCACGGCGAAGCTCGCGCGCGCACGTCCGCGGAGTTGTATCTGGCCGCCGAGGATCCGATGGCGCCGCTGGTCAGTGCTGCTCGCGAGCGGGCCGCGATTACGCGCAGGCACAAGGTGATTCGGGATCGGATCGCGCTGAGCGGTGTCGCGGTGGTGGCGTTCGCCGTGCTGGCCGCCGCGCTGTGGTTCCAGTTCAAGCCCGAGGAGTCCACGGCCGCGCCCGCCGCTGTGCCGGTGACCGAGTCGGTGACGCCCGTGGTGGATCGGCCGGGATCGCAGTCCTGGTGCCGCGAGACCAATACGCCGGATCAGGTGAGTGGTTCCGGTCTGGGTGATCTCACCACGGGTCCCGGTGTCATTCTGCGCCTGGAGCACGCCTGGTACGTGCAGCGCGATGCCGCGGTGGTGCGGGCCCTACTCACCCCGGATGCGCTCGCCGCGCCGGAGCAGGCCACTCGCGATGCCATCGCGCAGGTTCCGGCCGGTACGCAGCACTGTGTGAGCGTGGCTCGCATGAATGTCGCCGATCGCTGGAGTGTCACCGTGGACGAGCGCCGTCCCGATGGCTCACAGACGTCATGGCAGCAGATCTTCACCACCACCGTTCGAGACGGTCAGGTGCGCATCAGTTCCATTGTGGCGAGCGGACAGTGAACCATGACCGACGTCCACGATCTCATTCGCCGATTGAGCGATCCCCCGCTCAGTGATCTCATGCAGCCGGGTCCGGCCGGCTCACCCACGGATTCGGTGCCGCTGCGCGGTGGTCAGGGCAGACTGGTGCGGCCCGTGCTGCCCTCGGTGCTGATTCTCGGCGGATCCGGTTCTTCCGGCGCGTCCACGACCGCGCTCGGCCTGGCCGCCGCCGCTGCCGTGGACGGCGAGGGCGAGATCTGGCCGGTCGCCGTGGATTCCACGCTCGGCGGCGGTGATCTCGCGCTGCGCGGCTGCGATACCTCCGCACCGGTGAGCACCGTGCAGAGCTGGCTGGCCACCGATCATCCCGAATTCCCGTCCAGTGTGGAGGCGTGCGCGGGCCGGACGTCCACCGGTGTGCGGGTGCTGACCCGTAGCCCGGATGCCTTCCCGCGCCGTGAAACGCTCGTCTCGGTGGCTCGGCACCTCGAAACCGCCGGCCTGCTGGCTGTTTTCGACGCGGGCGCACCGGTGACGAGTCGATTGGCCGCGCCGCTGCTGTCCGATCCCCGGGTGGGGCTGGTGATCACCGTGGCCGCGCGCCCGGATGCCATCAATCGCCTGCAACCGGCGTTGACCTGGCTGGATGACAATTTCAGCGAGTTCGTGGTCGGCGATGCGGTGATCGTGCTGACCGAGCAGGTCCCCGGTTCGGCGGCCACCGTAGTCGATCACGTGCGCGCGCATCTGGGCTCGTGGGTGCGCGAAGTCGTGAAGATTCCCTTCGATATGCACCTGGCCACCGGCGGCAAGATCACGTGGCATCGCCTGGCCGCCGAGACGCGCGATGCCTATCTCGCACTGCTCGGGGCGCTGCGATGACGGGCGGTGCGGCGCCGGTTCCCATGTGGCACCGCGCTGTTCCCAATCGGCCTGCGCGCCCGCCGCTGGTCTGGCTCATCGGCATGCACGGTGGCGCCGGGGTGAGCAGTCTCGCCGCGAGCATGAGCTGGGCCGGGGATGCTGGGCAGCGCTGGCCCGCGCGCATCGGGCTCGGCGCGGATATGGATTCACCGCTGGTCGTGCTGGTGGCGCGCACTCATATGCGCGGGCTCAACACGCTGCAGCGGGCGCTCGTCGCGCACCAGAAACAGGCGACGCCGGCCGGGAGTGAGATCGTCGGCCTGATCACCGTCGCCGATTCCGCACGGCCGCTGCCGATTCCGGCGGACGAGCGCCGCCGCGAGGTGGAAGCGCTCGCCTTCGAGTTGGGCGCGCAGTCCTGGCGGCTGGGCTGGCTCGAACAGTGGCGCGCGCTCGAACCCCACGAATTGGCGGCCTGGGAGCCCGGCTCCGGCATCAGTCCGCTGGAGGACGGCGATCCCACTCGCACTCCACCGCAACCGGTTCGGCTTCTGGCCGAGCTGATTCTCACCACCGCCCGCGCGGCGGGGGCGAGGATCACCGCCCGCGCGCAACCCGTCGCGCTCAATGCGAGTACTTGACCTGAACGAGGTGCGTGGTGAATCGACAATCGCTCTCCCTGGCCGGAATTCGGCGCTCGGCGCTGACGGCCGCCGTGGTCTGTGTGCTCACGGCCGCGTCCATCGGCGCGGCCGCGGCCGATACCCCCGAGACGCAGGTACCCATCGATACCTGTCCCGCGCTGTACGCGCTCGGCATTCAGGGCACGGGTGAGTCCTCACCGGATGCGGCGGTGACCACCGATACCGGCATGCTGTCGGCGGTGTTCCGGCCGATGATGTCCGGTGCGGGCGAGCACGGCCTGGTGGATCGCGCGTATGTACCGTACGAGGCGTCCTTCGGCGGTGCGATGCTCACCGGCACCGGGACGACGCCGTACATGCAATCGATCAGCGGCGGCCTGGATCGGCTGAAGTCCATGGCCAAGCAGGTGGTCGAGCGGTGCTCGAACACTCGCATCGCGCTGGCCGGGTATTCGCAGGGCGCGCATATCGCCTCGCTGTTCGCCCAGGAGGTCGGGGCGGGCAAGGGCGTGGTCTCGGCCGACAAGATCGCCGCGGTGGCGCTGTTCGGTGATCCGACGCGCAATGCCGGGGCGGCGCTGTTCCCCGGCAAGCCCGGGCAGACCGTGCCCGATGCCGCGCCCGGCACCAGTGGCGAAGAGGTGAAGGGGCTTTCGTCGCCGCCGCAGTCCTCCGAACCCGCCGTGGGCTCGGGCATCGGGTCCGCGGGTGCGGCGCAGGCCGGTTTCGGCACGCTCGCGGGGCGCGTGGCCAATTTCTGCAGCACCGGCGATCTGGCGTGCGATGCGCCCAATGCCGCGCCGCTGGTGCGGGTGGTCGCCAATATCGCTTCGCAGGTGGAGCTTTCGGGCGGAGATCCCATCGCTTCGCTGCGCTCGATCGCCGAGGCGGTGGCGTTCACCTCGATCAAGACGTTCACCGAGGTGGTGAACAACGATATCTCCGGCACGTCGCTGACCGATCTGTCGATCACGCCGCAGAAGTCGATCTCCCAGCGCGTGGCCGAGGCCTCGGATCCGCGCAATACCTCCGTGGACATTCCCGGCGCCATCCAGGCGCTGGTCAAGATTGGCACCATTGCCTTCAATTCCGTTGTGTCCGTTGTCCGCACGGTGCTGACCGCGACCAATATCGCCGAGATCGCCACCGCCGGGCTGGCCAATCCGCTGGCGGGACTGGCGGTACTGGGCACCAAGGTGCTCGGCGCGGTCGCGAATCTGGTGCCGCCCACCACGATCAGCAAGTTGACCGGCCAAGCGTTCACCGCGCTGGTGCAGAACGTGACCGACAACAAGGATCTGCTCGATGTCACCACCTGGGTGAAGTACTGGAATACCGCTCGCAAGCACGATTACGCCAATGCCGAGGGTTCGGGCTTCGGCGAGAGCCCGGCCGCCTACGTCGGGCACTGGTTCGCCGCGACCGCCGTCGATCTGTCCAAGACCGCGCCCGCGGGCAGCGTGCCGTCCGGGGGCAGTGACAAGCCCGCGCTGGGACTGAATTTCGCGCCGAGCACCACGGTCACCACCACCGCTCCCGGTGGCGGCCAGTTCCCGCTGGGCGGTGACGCGCCGAGCACCAGCGCCGGACCGACCACCTCGGGCGCGCCCACCACCGGATACCCCCTGTTCTCCGCACCCGAACCGCAGGTGACCCGATGAGCGCCCCCGGCGCCGGCGATGCGCAATCGGCACGCGAGCGGCGGGCCGCGCGAGACGATGACGAGTACACCGGGGACTGGTCCGACTGGATCGCGCCCGAGCCCGCACCGAAGCACGCGGCCGCCGGTCAGCGGGTGGATGACGCGTACGAGGACTACGCGGACGAGTACGAGGACGACGACTATTACGACGATCCCCCGCCGCGCCGGCGGCTGGGGTCGCCGCAGCGGCGCACACCGCTGACCGCGCGCGGGCGGGAGCCGTACTCGCGTCAGCAGTGGATGGTGCCGCTGCTCGGGGTGCTGGCGGTGCTGGCCATCACCGCCGCGGTCGCGGTGCAGTTCGCCAAGGCGACCGGCCCCGAACCGAGCCGGGCCATGCCCACCCTCGAGCCCGCGCCCACCACGATCACCTCGATGCAACCGGCCGCGGCGGGCGCACCCGACCTGTGCCCGAACGAGGCGGTGGGCACGCATGTGCGCGGGAACGGACCCGGATCCACCCATTCGGGGCCGGATGTCATTCTCGCGCTACAGAACCGCTACTACACCGAGCGCAACGGTCAGCGGGTACGGGAGATGTTCGTGCCGGACTCGCCCACCACGCCCACGGCCGAGGCGATCCAGGCCGGGATCGACAGCATTCCGGCGGGCACCACCTACTGCGTGCAGATCATGCCCGGGCCGTTCGCGAGCCAGCACGTCATGGTGGTGACCGAGACGCACCCGGACAAGAGCCGGAAGGTCTGGCCCGCGCAGCTGGTGCTCACCACCGCGATCGGGGATCGCACGCTGGTCTCGGCGGTGCTGCCGTACACCGAGGGGGACACCACGCCCCGGTAGATCCGCCACGCGCGCACCGGCTTCCGGGGGCTGCCACGCCGAGGGCGACATGTCCGGATTTCGGGCGTTTTGGTGGTTCGGCAGCTCATCGGCTAATGTTTTCCCAGCACGACGGAGGGGCTCAGGCCCCGAAGACGCGTAAGCGGATGTAGCGCAGTGGTAGCGCATCACCTTGCCAAGGTGAGGGTCGCGAGTTCGAATCTCGTCATCCGCTCTCAATCTGAAGTTCGCCTCACGAAGGACGAATGTTCCTCCCGCGCAATAGATCTCGCGCACATTCCCGGGCATGTCCACCGCCTTTCGCGGTATCTTTCCAGGGTGACCCCCACGCTCAGCGCCTTCTACGACACTGTGCTCGCCCAGATCAGCAATCCCACCCCGGAGACACCCCCGGTGGCCGACAAGCTCATGAAGCTCGTCCGGTACTTCACGTGGTTCATCCTGCTGTCCGGCGTTATGGCCATCACCTACGCGGGCGGTCGCTTCGCCTGGGAGAAGTGGTCCGGCGGCGGCCTGGCCTCGCCCAAGATGGTCGCGGGCGCCATGATCGGCGGGGTGATCGCCACCAGCGCCGGAACGATCATGAACGCGGCGATCGGATAACCGGCTCACCTCCCGCGCTCTGTCGGCCCCCGCGGTTACGCTCTGTTCAGGCTCGGTCGAACAGACTGGCGAACAACGGTAGGGGCCGCGGTGGGCAGTAGTGAGCGCGACAGTACGTCCTTCGGACTCGAGGACGTCAACGAGGCCCTGTCCGCACTGACCATCGATGCCGCCGTCGAACGACCGCGCGACGGCGCGGTCATCACCTGCCGTCTGGGCCTGGACGGCGAGAATCCCGAAACCCTCACCCTGCTGGGCGCCCGCTTCGGCGTCTCCCGAGACCGGGCCCGGCAGCTCTACACCCGCGCCATCGGCCAGATGATCCGCCAGCACCAGGCCACCGGCGATACCGATCTGAGCGTCTTCGCCGAGCGCTATCCCGTGGGCTGGGGCGATGAGCGCCTGGTGCGCACGCTGCTGGCCGAAACCTATGCCACCGATACCGACATCGTCGCCCAGGACTGGGCATACCTGAAGCTGCGCCTGGCCGGGCACGAACTGCAGGACGCGAAACGCATGGCGGGCTTCGTGTTTCAGCGCATCGCCGGCTGGCAGCAGAAGGGTCGCTGGCATCTGCTGCCGCCGCAGCAGCGCGAGGAGATTCCGGCCGACATCTGGAATCCGTGGCTGCGCCGGGTGGAATGGGCCGAGGGCTCCCCCGCCGAACTGCCCGGGACCGCCGCGCGCACCCTGGATCTGGAGGATGACGGGCGCGGGCACATGTACTCCGAGAAGCTCGGGCGGGAAACGACTTTCGACACCGGGTTGCAGGCGCGGCTGTTCCGGCAGCTGGACGGCAGCGAGCGGGTCGAGACGTTCCAGGAGTATCCCGCCGAACTGGCCTACGACATCGACGGCAGTGAACGACTGCACCATCCCGCCGCGGTGGCGCGGTTCACCGACGGACGCGTGGTGCTGATCGACGTGATCCCGCTGGGGCACACGGCATTCCACGCCAGCCGAGCCAAGGCCGCCGCGGGGCGGGCGTACGCGCACGCGCACAACTGGGGGTGGGTGGTGTGGACCGGGGGCGATCAGGGCGTGGCCGAGTTGACCACGCGCAAGGTCGCCACCCGGCACGAGAACCTGCTGCGCAATCGCCTGGCCGAAGGTCCACTGTCCTGGGCGGAGTTGAGCGGCTACCGCGCGGACACCGGTATGGAGTTGCTGGATCTGGCCGCACTCACCCTGCGCCACGGCTGGCGCTGGGATCGCGGGCCGTTCAAACTCTCCCGGAGCTGAGGGCGCCCGGCGAACACGCCGCGGCTCAACCCGGTTGGGCCGGGCCACCCGGATACTGCCGGGCTTGCGCCGCGCGTGGGTGAGGTTCGGGCTACGCGGCGGGTTCCGGGCGCGCGGCGGGGGCCGGGCGCTCGGGCGCAAGAGCTACGTCGTCGAGAACCTCGGTGGGCGGGCCGGCACTCACGGCATCCGGTGGGGTGACGCGTAGCGACTCGCGCAGGGTCGCGCGGCGGATCTTCTGGGACGGGGTCAGGGGAAGGGTCGTCACGAAGATGAAGCGGCGCAGGTGAGTCCACTCCCCCAGGCGGTCCGTGACCGCGCGGCGGAGCTCCGCGGCGAGGTCGGGGGCCGGGGACGGTGAATCGGGGCGCTGGACGACGAAGGCCACGGGAACCTGCGTGCAGAGCGGGTCGGGGGCGGCCACCACCGCGCAGCGTTCGACCTGCGGGTGGGCGGCGAGGATCTCTTCCACATCCAGGGCGGACAGGCTCTCGCCGCCGACGTTGATGATGTCGTCGGTGCGGCCGGTGATCCACAGGTAGCCGTCCGCGTCGAGATAGCCCGCGTCCGAGGTGTCGTAGTACCCGGGGAAGCGTTTGAGGTAGGTGGCGACGAAGCGGTCGTCATCGTGCCAGAGGGTGCGCACCGCGCCGGGGGGCAGCGGCAGCTTCAGCACCACGTTGCCCGGGACCCCGTGCGGCCGTACGCGTCCGGAGTCGTCGAGGATCTCGACTCGGCAGCCGGGCAGCGGGCGGGTGACCGAGCCCGGCTTGCCGGGCAGCAGGCCCGCGCCCAGGGTGTTGGCCGCCAGCGGCCAGCCCGCCTCGGTCTGCCACCAGTTGTCGATGACGGGGCAGTCGAAGGTCCGCTCGGCCCAGTCCAGCAGGCCGGGCTCGACGCGTTCACTGGCCAGGAAGACGCCCCGGAGACCACCGTGCGCGTTCGCCGATTCGGGGTGCGGCGCACGGCGGATGCGGCGCAGCGTCATCGGCGTCGTCGACAGGACGCTGACGCCGTGTTCGGCGATGATCCTGGCGAAGGCGCCCGCGTCGGGGGTGTCGGTGGGCGAGCCCTCGTACAGCAGGGTGGTGCAGCCGCTGACCAGTGCGCCGTAGACGGTGAAGGAGTGTCCCATCACCCAGCTGGGGTGCGAGTCGGTCCAGAACACGTCACCGGGGCCGACGCCGAAGACATCGCGCACGGCCCAGCGCAGCCCGGCGAGATAGCCGCCCGTATCCCGCACCACCGCTTTGGGTTTGCCGGTGGAGCCGGAGGTGTAGAGCAGGTAGAGCGGGTGACCGGATTCGACCGGGATCGGGGCGCGGGCGGTGGCCACGGCCATGAGCTGGGACCAATCCAGATCACGCGGGGTCAGCCCGATCGGGGCCTCCGGGCGCTGCAGCACCACGCAGTGCCGGGGCTGGTGGGCCGAATGCGCCAGGGCAGCGTCCACGGTCGATTTGTAGGGCGTGGGATCGCGGGTCTCGAAACCCGCTGAGGCCGTGAGGATCACGCCGGGGGTGGAGTGTTCGATCCGATCGCGCAGCACCGACTCCGGCACGGCGGGGACCACGACATGGGTGATGCCGCGCCGGGCGCAGGCCAGCATGGCGACGATGGTCTGCGGCACGGCGGGCATGTGGATCAGGACGGTGTCGCCGGTGCGGACCCGCAGATCGTCCAGCACGCCGGCGAAACGCGCCACCTCGTGCAGCAGGCGCCGATAGGTGATGGTCTGTGCGGCGCCCGTGCGCGGACTGTCGAACACGATGGCCGCGGTGTCGCCCCGGCCCTCGAGGACGTGGCGGTCCACGCAGTTCTCCGCGGCATTGAGGTAGCCGCCGGGGAACCAGCGCTGAAAGGGTGCGTTATCGCTGTCCAGCACGGCATTCCAGCGACGAGTCCACACGAGCTCACCGGCCTGATCCGCCCAGAAACGCTCCGGATTCTCCGCCCACGACTGATACACGGTGTCGAACATGATGAAACATTAATGTTTCATAAGCTTTGCCGAGGGGTATATCCCAACAGGTGAGAGCCAAACACCCTCATTCCCAGCGTCTTCCGGAATGCCGACGCCGGAAAACGCTGCCGGGCAGGGTGATCGAACGCGGCGAATCGGTCAGACGATGACCAGGCCGGCCGCGATGAAGGTGACGATGATCAGCAGGGCGAACCAGCTGATCAACTGCCAGTGCTGAATCGCCGCCTTCTGACCCGCCACGGTGATGCGCAGGGTGGCGTCCACGCGGTTGTGGTCGGCCAGTTTGCGGCGCGCCTGAGCAAGATCATCGGCCTGCTGCTGAGCGGAGAGTTCGGCGCGTTCGAGGCGATGGGTCAGGCGCAGCAGCTGTTTCGCCTTGTCGCGGGTGGCTTTTCGCGCCACGGCCAGGGCGGTGCGCTGATTCATGAGCTCCTGGCGCTGACGCGCGATGACCGTCGCCTGTGTCCGCGTGTGCCGTTCCCAGTCGGTCACCGTCGCCCACCCTCCCGTGTGCTCGTCACGGAAGCCGTAGGCGAGCTCTTCCGCGACCCAGTCGCTGATGAAATCTCGCAGCTCGCAAGCGGATTGGTCGGGCGACACCACGCCGCCCGGGCCGGCCACCAGCATGCCGCCCACCGTACGGTAGTCGCATGCCTCGGGGGCGAAGTCGTCCAGGGCCAGGGCGGGCAGCTGGGTGATCCACCAGCCGGGCGGGCAGATCCACACGATCTCGGTGCACCCGCTGGTGCGCAGCGCGGCGGTGACCGCGCGGGCGCGCGCCAGCTCGGGGGCGGAGGTCGTGATCTCGATGGCGCAGACACGATCGCCCTTGCGCCACAGCACATCCGGGGTGGAGGTGCCGATGGACACGTCGACCTGCGCGTCGACCCCGGCCGTCGCCAGCCGGCTGCGCAGCCAGTACTTGAAGCGCTGGGCGTCCCAGCGACACGCCGCGCACCCCGGCTCGCGGCAGCGGTCTTCCGGCGCGTGACCGCGCGAATCAGCCCCGGCGGTCTTCGGATTCGGGTCCGGATCAGCGAGAGCCACCGATCGACCAGGTGGAACTTCCACTCGCCTCGTACTCACACGATCACCGCCCCAGCCACTTCATCATGAACCGCTTCCGTAGTGCCCGGAAACCACCGGTCCACGCCTGACATCAAGAGTGCAGCAGCACCGGTGTACTCGGTCGGTAAAGCGACCATATTCGTTACCCAACCGCGAGCGCGGCGTGATCAAGTGCCGAACGGACTGTTATCGCCACCCGGGATGCCGCCGATCGTTGCCGTCGCTACTCTTTCCGGATGATTCACCCGCTCACCCCCGGCCCGCAACTGCGGGGCGCTCGCGCCGCGAACTCGGCGGCCTTCGCGCTACAGGGATTCTTCCTGGCCGTGGTGCTCACCGAACTGCCGCAGCAGCGCGATCTGTTCGGGCTCACCGACAAGGACATCGTAGCCGCGGTCGCACTGATCTCGCTGCTGGCCGGTGGCGGCAGCATCGCCGCGGAGAAGCTGGCGGTGTACCGGTCCAGCCGGACCGCGCTGCGCCTGGGCCTGCTGCTGATCGCGGCCTCCGGTGTGGGCGTGGCCTTCGCGCCGAATCGGGTCGTGCTGTTCGCCGCGCTCGGGGTGTACGGCGTGGCCGTCGGGATCGTCGACGCCGGAACCAACATGCAGGCGGTGTTCATCCAGCACGGCTACGGCCGGTTCGTGCTGTCCTCGTTCTACGCCGCCTGGAGTGCGGGCGCGATCACCGGCGCGCTGTGCGTCTCGCTCTTCGAACGGCTCGGGCTGTCGCTGCGGGTGTCGGTGCTGATCGCGGCCGCGATCGTGCTGGCGGTGACGCTCGCGGCCGGGCCGCGGTTGCTGCCGGCGGCCGCGGCCGAGTCCGGGCCCGCCGAAACCGATACCGCCGCACCGGTTCCCACACGCCTGTTCCTGGCCTTCGGCATCGTGCTGGCGCTGGCCTTCGCGATCGATTTCGCCGTCGGCAACTGGTCGGCGCTGTTCCTGACCGATGTGCTGGCGGCCTCGTCGTCCACCGCCGCACTGGCTTTGGCCGCCTATCAGGGCGCGTCGCTGGTGGGGCGGCTCACCGGCGACCTGCTGGTCCGGCGCTACGGGCCACGCGCGGTCGTGCGGGTGGCCTCGATCATCGGCTCGATCGGACTGGCGGTGGCGGTGGCCGCGCCCGGTCCGGCCGTGGCCATCGCCGGGTTCCTCGTCGCCGGCATCGGGTTGCCGCTCATCGCGCCACTGTGTTTCAGCGAAGCGGGCCGGCTCACCAGCGGGCGCGGACTGGACTCGGTGATCGCGCGACTCAACCTGTTCAACTACGCCGGCACGCTGGTGGGCGGGGTCGTCGTGGGCGCGCTGGCCGCGGTCACCGACCTGCGCGGCGGCTTCGGGGCGACGCTGCTGTTCGCGCTGATTCTCATCGCCTGCGCGCAGGTCTTCCACGCCCGCACCACCGTGACCGCCGTGCCCGCGCTACCGGAAACCGGGCGTGCTTCACTGGACAAGTGAGCAACTTTCCAGTGACCGTCGAACGGGCCGATATCCCGGATGCCGCCGAGCTGGGCGAGGTCGCCGCCGCCACCTTTCCCCTGGCCTGCCCGCCGGAATCCACCCCCGCCGACATCGCCGCCTTCATCGAGCAGTGGCTCTCGGCCGAACGATTCCGCGAGTACCTGAAGGACCCCGCTCGAATCGTGCTCCGGGCCGTGTCCGACGGGGACATCGTCGGCTACGCACTGCTCAACGCCGGCGAGCCCGCCGATCCGGACGTGGCCGCGGTGATCGAGACCCGCCCGGTGACCGAGCTGAGCAAGATGTACGTGCTGCCCGGTCACCACGGCAACGGCGTCGCCGCCGCACTCATGACCGCGGCGCTGGAGGCCGCGCGCGCGGAGGGCAGCGCCGCGGTCTGGCTGGGCGTGAATCAGCAGAACGCCCGCGCCCAGCGGTTTTACGGCAAACACGGCTTCGTGATTGCCGGCACCAAGACCTTTCTCGTCGGCTCCCAGCGGCATCACGACTACGTCATGCAGCGGAGTTTCTGACCGCGCCCGCGTCCAATTCCAGTCGCCTGCCCCGGAATCGGGCGCACATGCGCCGGTCGTGGGTGACCAGCACGACCGCGCCCGGGTAGCCCGCCAGCGCCCGCTCCAGGTCTTCGACCAGGGCCGGGGACAGGTGGTTGGTCGGCTCGTCCAGCAGCAGCAGATCCGCGGGATCGCTGACCAGGCGCGCCAATTCGATGCGCCGGCGCTGGCCGTAGGACAGCTCCTCGAGGCGCAACGCCAGTTCCGCCGGACGGAACAGGCCCAGCGACAGCAGCTCCTCGGCGTACTCGTCGGCGCAGCCGGGGCGGCCGTCCGCGTACGCCTCGAGCACCGTGCGCCGCGGCGGCCACGGCGATTCGTCCTGCCGCAGGTGGCCCACCCGCCCGTGCACGGTCACCGCGCCGGCGTCCGGTGCGAGTTCGCCGGCCAGCAGGCGCAGCAGCGTGGTCTTGCCCGCGCCGTTGGGCCCGGTCACCAGCAGCCGGTCGGCCGCGCCCAGGCGCAGGCCGTCCAGGAACAGCCTGCCGTCCACCCGGACCCGATCGAGCTCGGCCACCACCGCCGCGGCGGACTCCCCCGCCGCCATCGGCTCCGCGCCGAAACGCAGCGGATCCGGCGGCGGGGCAACAGGTTCGGCGCTCAGGCGGCTCACCCGCTCCTTGGCATTGCGCACCCGGGACATGGCCCCGTGAGCGCGCCCGCGCGCCCGGAACGGACCGGCCGCGAAGTTCGCCAGCGGCAGTTTTCGGGGAATCGCCGCCAGCCGAGCCACATTCGACTCCGCCAGGCGGCGATTGCGAGCCAGCTCGGCCCGCCACCGGTCGTGCTCGAACTGCCGCCTACGGCGTTCGGCGGCCTTGGCGGTCAGGTACCCCGCGTAGCCGTTGCCGTGCCGGGAGACCCGGCCCGCCTCCACCTCGAACACCACCGAGGTGATGCGTTCGAGGAAGACGCGATCGTGGGTGACCGCGACGACGGTGCCGCGATGAGCCCGCAGTTCGCGCTCGAGCCACTCCACCGCCGCGAGGTCGAGATCGTTGGTGGGTTCGTCGAGCAGCAGCAGTTCCGGGGCGGAGGCGAGCGTGCCCGCCAGCGCCAGCCGCCGCCGCTCGCCGCCGGACAGCGTGCCCAGCGGTCGATCTCGGTCCAGACCCGGCAGGCCGAGCCCGGTCAGCGCCGCCTCGACGCGTAGTTCGGCTTCATAGCCGCCGCGCGCTTCGAAGCGGGCGACCAGCTCCTCGTAGCGCTCGAGGCGTTTGCCGAGTGCCCCCGGTGCGACCAGGGCCGCTTCGGCGGCACGGAGACGGTTTTCGAGTTCACGGAGCTCCTGGAGGGACAGATCGATGGCGTCGGCCACGGTGGCCGTCGGCGGCAGGGTCAGGGTCTGCGCCAAATAACCTGTCCCGCCCGGGGATTGGACGATCACGTCGCCGTTGTCGGGGAGTTCGCGACCGGCGATCAGCCGGAGCAGGGTCGACTTCCCGGATCCGTTGTCACCGACAACGCCGATCTTGTCGCCGGGCCGGACGGACAGGGTGACCGCGTCGAGCACGATGCGGTCGTCGTAGCGCTTGGTGACGCCGGAGAGGGTGAGTTGCGCGGTGCGCATGGCAAGCTCCTGTTCCCGGCGCGGTGCGGCGCCGGATCGCTGAGAGAACCCGCACGAAAAGCGAACGCCCGGTGCTGAATACCCGAGCGGTCGAATCAACGACCGATCGAAGACACGAGCGGCAAAGGCACGGGGTGAACAAACGCGGCGGAGCAAAGCTCAACGCGGCGTGGCGATTACAGCGAAATGAAGAACAAATGCATGAGGTGTACGAAGCTAGCGAAGTCGCGTCCGGGTCGTCAACCCCTTTTTCGAACGCGCTCGGCAACCCCCGAGTTGACATGTTTTGCCTGTTCAGTCGAGACTGAACAGGTCGTGTCTCCGACACAGCCCGGTTCGGCGGAAGGAAGGCTCCACCCATGACCAGCGCAGCCTCGGAACCGCACGAGGGTCCCGCTCCCACCGACGCGCAGCTGGCCTTCGTCGAGGATTTCGCGCTCGTGCTCGAGCGCATGGGGCTGGTGCGCATGGCCGGGCGGGCGGCGGGATGGCTACTGGTCTGCAATCCGCCCGAGCAGACGTTCAATCAGATCACCGACGCGCTGCGGGCGTCCAAGGGCTCGATCTCCAGCGCGCTCAAGACCCTCACCACCATGGGCTGGGTCGACAAGGCCACCAAACCGGGTAATCGGCGCGACTACTACACGATTCGGCCGGCCATCCTGCCCGAGCTCACCCGCCAGCAGACCGGCATGTACGCCGGGCTCACCGCCATGACCCAGCGCGGACTCGAGCTGTTCGACGATCCGCGCGGCGAGCAGGCGGCCCGGGTCCGGGACATGCACGAGTTCTTCGTGTGGATGGCCCGGGAGATGCCCGCCCTGCTCGACCGCTGGGACAGCGAGCACCGCCCCTAGCCCGCCGCGGGCGGCCCACCACCGCCGAGCAGGTGCACGATCGAACTCACGTACGCCTCCAGGCGCTCGCGCGGGTAGCCCTCGGGATCACTGATCGCCAGACCGCCCAGCATTTCCGCCACGGCGAGCAGGGAGTTGGCCAGCAGGGCGGAATCCATTGCCGCCCAGCGCTGATCGAGTGCCGCCCCCATGCGGATGAGCGCCTCGGCCTGATCGAAGATGCCGGTGCGCGAACTGCGCAGGGCCGCGTGATACTCCTGCGGCGCGGCGCCGGGGCCGGCCAGGATCAGTCGCCAGCGGGTCGGATTCTCCAGCACCACACCGACGAACGCCGCGACCGTGCGCGAGGCGACCCGCACCGGATCCGCGCCCAGCAGATCGGTGGGCAGCGTGTCGACCACCTGATCCAGGCCGCGCTCGAGTTCGCGTTCCACCAGCGCCTCGACCAACTCGGCGCGCGTCTTGAACACGGTGTACAGCACCGGTTTTCCGACGCCGGCCTCCTGCGCGACCGCTTCCATGCTGAGTTCGTGCAACCCCGCGCGGCTCAGCACCGCGAAGGCCGCGTCGAGCAGTTGCGCACGCCGCTCGTGCGGCGGCAGCCGCGGGGCGTAACGACGCCGCGGCCGTTCCGCCGTGTGTGAATCGGTCACCCTCATCCCGCTTTCGACTGGTCGATTGACGGTAATCCTACGCGACCGTTGTATTCCCGCGAACCAATTGCTACGGTGGCGTTGTATTCGCTTCGGATGAGCAGCCCGTCCGGCGAGCAGCCCCACAAGGAGTCAACGATGAGCTTCGACCCGACCACACTGCGCCGGGACGACTACGGGTTCTTCGGACCCGATTCGCCCAGCTGGAAGGTCTGGACCGCACCGACCGCGGTCATCGGCTTCCAGCGCGCGGTCGTCCTCGAGCACTTCGACCCGTTCCTGACCGCGTCGGTCGCCGACTCGCAGGGGATCTACAGCGATCCGCGCGGCCGGCTGGACCGCACCTTCTCCTACTTCCTGCTCGCCGCCATCGCCGACGGGCGCACCGCCATCCAGGCCTCGGAACACCTCATGCAGGTCCACGCGCCCATGACCGGCATCGAGCCGATCAGCGGCAAGCGCTACGCGGCGAACAGCCCGGAGACCCAACTGTGGATCCACCTCACCGGCTGGCATTCGGTGCTCAAGGCGTACGAGGTGTACGGGCCCGGCAAGCTGAGCCCCGCGGACGAAGCCCGGTTCTGGCAGGAATGCGCGATCGCCGCCGAACTCCAGACCTGCAAGCCCGAAGACGTGCCGCGCACCCGCGAGGGCATCCGCGAGTACTTCGAACAGGTCAAGCCGCGACTGTGCACCTCGGTGCGCGCCGAGGAGGGCATGCACCATCTGCTGCGCACCTCGCCCCGCAACGGCGCGGGCCTGGGCTACTACCTGGGCAGCCGGCTGCTGTCGCTGCCCACCGCGGCGCTGACCCCGATGTGGATGCGAAAGCTGGGGCGCTACAACGTGCCTCGCATCGTCGATCCGCTGATCAAGCTGCCGGTCAAGCTCATCGTGTGGCTCTTCACGCTGTTCGGCTCGTTCGGCCTGATCAAGGCCGCGCCGTTCGTGGCGCCGATGGCGGGGCAGATCCTGAAGCAGCACCTGTCCAAGGACCTGCCCGCGACGCTCGAGACCATCACTCCCGCCCGGGCGCGAGAGTTGTACAGCCTGCGCGGAACGCGCACCCCGATCGCCGAGGCGAGTTAGCACGACCACAGAAACACAACCGCCACAGCGAGTCTCGGCAACAACGAGGCCCGGCCGGAATCCGGCCGGGCCTCGTCAGTCGTCCACCGATAACTGCCGAATCGAAAACGGCTGTCAGGACAGCATTTTCGCCTTCAGCGCGGCGACGTCGGCATCGGTGAGCCCGAGCCCGTCGCGCACGTAGTTGTCGAAGCTGCCGTAGCTCTGGTTCGCCTGATCGAAGGCGGCGTCCAGTGCGGACTGCACGACGCCGTTCATCGCGTCGTCGGCCTGGGCGTTGCGGAAGTAGTTCGAGAGCAGGTAGTCGTAGTTCACCGTGGCCCGGTCCACGCCCAGAATGCTCAGCAGCACAGCCGAAGTCCAGCCCGTGCGGTCCTTGCCCGCGGTGCAGTGGAACAGCACCGCGCCGTCGTTGTGCGCGATGTCGCGCAGCACGTCCGCGAACGCCTGGTTCGCGCCCGGGGCGGTGATGAAGGCGCGATACAGATCGGTGCCCGCGGTCAGGGTGGAGGCCATGACCTCCGGCGGCGCCTGGCCGATCACGTCGTTGTGGTACGCGGTCGCGCCGGCCGGAATCCGGTCCGCGCCCATGAGCTGCTGTTCGATGCCGGTGCGCAGATCATGCACCGACTTCACCGCGCGACCGGACAGATCGGCCAGATCGATGTCGGTGGCCTTGCTCAGCTCGCCCGTGCGATAGACCAGACCCGTGCGCACGGTGCGGCCGTCGATGGTGCGGTAGCCGCCGGCGTCACGCGCGTTCACCACCCCCTGCAGATGCAGCGAGCGGGCCGCGGGGTCCACCAGGACGGCGTTCGTCGAGGCCGGCGGGTTCACCGTGGCCACGGCGGGCGGTTGAGCCAGGGCCACGGTGGGCAGCGCGCCCAGCGACAGCGCCGAGGCCAGCACCAGGGAGGCGCCGAGCTTGCGGGATCGGATCATTCAACTTCCCTTTCTCGATCTCCCGGCTCGTGGCCGGGCGGGCGTCAGGACGCGGCCGCCTGCACCTCGAACCGGGACAGCGCCAGCAGGCGCGAGATGGCACGCAGGTACTTCTTGCGGTAGCCGCCGTCCAGCATTTCGGCGGAGAAGATCTGGTCCAGCTTGGCGCCGGACACGGTGACGGGGGTGCCCGCGTCGTAGAGGCGGTCGGCCAGCACCACCACGCGCAGCGCCACGGCCTGATCGGTCACCGTGTGCACGCCGTCGATGTACACCGCGGTCACGTCGTGGATGAGCGCGTTGTACCGCGAGGGATGCAGGGTGGCCAGGTGCTTGAGCAGCGCGTCGAAATCGTCGAGCGTGGAACCCGGTGTGGCGGCGGCCTTCTCGGCCAGCACCGCGGACGCGGTCGGCTCCGGGGCGGGCGGCAGATCGCGATGCCGGTAGTCCGGGCCGTCGACGCGGATGGGCTCGAACAGCGAACCCAGCTTCTTGATCTCGCGCATGAAGTCCGAGGCCGCGAACCGGCCCTCGCCCAGCTGACCGGGCAGGGTGTTGGAGGTGGCCACGATCGACACCCCGCGCGCGGTCAGCTCCGAGAGCAACCGCGAGACCAGCATGGTGTCGCCCGGATCATCGAGTTCGAACTCGTCGATGCACAGCACGCTGTTGGCGGCCAGCCGATCGACGGTGTTGTTGAAGCCCAGCGCGCCGACCAGATTGGTGACCTCGCCGAAGGTGCCGAAGCTCTTGGGGCCCGGCACGCTGTGGAAGATCGAGGCCAGCAGGTGGGTCTTGCCCACGCCGAAGCCGCCGTCCAGATACAGGCCGATGCCCGAGACCGGCTTCTTCTTGCCGAAGAGCGGCTTCTTGGCCGCGGCCTTGTGCAGCTTGGTGACCGCGTTCGCGAATTGCTCCGCCTTCTGCACGGCCGCGGCCTGCGAGGGCTCCTTCGGATCCGGGATGTAGGAGGCGAAACTGACCTCATCGAACGTGGGCGGGGGAACCATCTGGGCCACCAGCTGGTCAGCCGGAACCTCCGGGTGGCGATCGACGAGGCGTTGTTGCACCCGGACAGCGTACGGACGTGGTGAGATCGGTCCTCATGCAGCGTATGCCCAATGCGATCCAGCTCACAGATCTCACCCACGACGACCTCGTGCGCCTGTACGCGTACCCCGTCGGGCCGCAGGCGCCCTACGTGCGCGTCAACTTCGTCACCAGCATCGACGGCGCGGTGTCGCTGGAGGGTCGCTCGGGTGGCCTGGGCACGCCGGCGGACCGGCAGGTGTTCCGCGTCCTGCGCGATCTGGCCGACGTGGTGGTCGTGGGCGCGGGCACCGCGCGCGCGGAGAATTACGGGGCGGCGCATACGGATTCGCACCTGCGCACCCGGCTGTACCACCACGGGATGGGCGGGGACGCCGACGGCGCGGCCCCGCGCATCGCGGTGGTGACCGCGCGCGCCGCGCTGGACCCGCACAGCCGGCTGTTCACCGACACCGGGGCGCGGCCCCTGATCATCACCACCGCCGCCGCGCCCGCCGACCGCACACGCGAACTAGCCGAGGCGGGCGGGGAGATCGTGGTGGCGGGCGAGTCGGCCGTGAGCGCGGCCGGGCTGCTCGCGGCCCTCGAAACCCTGGGCCTGCGCCGGATCCTGTGCGAGGGCGGGCCCGCGCTGTTCGGGGATCTGATCACCGCCCGGGCCGTCGACGAGCTGTGCCTGACCGTGTCTCCCCTGCTGGTCGCCGGGAACGAGCGGCGAATCGCCGTGTCCCCCAACGCCATGCCCACGCCCATGACCTGCCGCCAGCTGATCTTCGCCGAGGACGGCACGATTCTCACCCAATGGACGCGCGCACACACCCTCTAGCTGAAACCGGGCGCCGGACCTGGCAGGCTGTACCGCATGCGCTGGACTCGGGCCGCTCTGGTGGCGTCCACACTCTCCCTGCTGGTGACCACCGCCTGTGGCGCCGGTCCGTCGAATCGGCCGGATGTCGCCGTGGAACGGCCGCATCAGGCCGGGGTCGCGGAAACCACCGCGCCCGGCGAACCCGCGCCGCCCGCGCCCGAGGTGCCCAAAGCCGAACTGTCCTGGCACGACTGCACGGTGCCGAGCTTCAACCTGCTGTCGCTCGGCACGCCGCCCGCGGGGCTCGTGCTCGAATGCGCCGAGTACACCACCCAGGTCGACGCCGCCGGGTCGGTGTCGGGCAATTTCCGGACCGCGGCCATGCGCGCTCGCTATGACCGCACCCCGGCGGACGCGGCGCCGCTCGTGCTGACCTCGGGGTCGGATCGCGCCTCGACCGCCACCCTGGCCGCGCTCGCCGCCGGGCCCGCGGGCCCGCTGCTGGCCACCCGGCCGATCGTCGCGGTGGATCGGCGCGGCATCGGCAGTTCACAGCCGGTCAACTGCCTCACCCCCGAGCTGCGCAAACAGATCGCCGAGCAGGCCCAATTCACGCGCGGTGCAACCGATCCGGTGGACGCGGTCGCCGAGGCCAGCCAGGACGCCACCATCGAGTGCCTGGACTTCCTGTCCCCCGCCCAGGGCACCTTCGACGCCGGGCACGCCGCCGACGACATCGATCAGCTGCGCCGGACCTGGCAGGTCGATCAGATCGCGCTGCTGGGCACCGGGCAGGGCGCGGCCGTGGCACTGAGCTACGCGCGCAAATACGGCGAGCATCTGGGCCGGCTGGTGCTGGATTCACCGCAGGCGGTCGGACTGGACGCGGTGGGCCGCACCGAACAGCGGGTCAAGGGGGCCGAGGCCGCGCTGACCGCGTACGCACAACGCTGCGCCGCGCTGAAGTGCGCGCTCGGCGCCGATCCGCGCGCGGCCATCGCCGACCTCGTGAACCGGGCCGGCAACGGCGCGTTCGGCGACCTGGCCGTCTCGAGCCTGGTCACCACGCTCAACGGGTTCCTGGGCGATCCGCGCACCCAGCAGAACGCGCAGATCACCGAATTCGCCGACGCCCTGGCCGCACTCGGGCGCAACGACCGCGGGCCGATCACCCCGTTCGTGCAGCGCGAGACCGCGGCCATCGCCAACGACGGCGAATACGTGAACCGGTGCAGCGACAACGCGCAGCCCGCCACCCCGGGCCGCGCCAAGGAAATGCTGACCACCTGGGGATCGAGCTATCCGGTGTTCGGCAAGGTCGCGGCCATCGATCTGATGTCGTGCTCGGCGTGGCCCGCGGCCGCGCCCATGGGCCTGCCGGAGAAGTTCGGGCGACCGGTGCTCGTGCTCGGCGGCAACGCCGACCCGGTGGCCGGAACCGACGGCCGCCCGTCGGTCACCGGCGTGCTCGGCGCGGCCGGCGCGCGCACGGCGACCGTGGTGTGGCAGGGCTGGGGACATCCGACCTTCGCGCATTCGGGCTGCGCACAGCAGACGGTGGCCGATTATCTGAAGGACGCGACGCTGCCCGCAGACGGGACCGCCTGCCCGGCGTGATGTAGGTCGCAAAGCCGCAACCGGGCTACGACCGGCGGGTCCGGTGTGCGCCACGGCATGGTTTCGGCGGGTCCGCGCACCCGTGACCGTGCCTTTCGGTGTACCGTGCCCGAGTGTTCCTTCGCCAGCTCGAGCCCCGAACCGCGCGTACCACCGCCGAGGTATTGAACTTCGCCCTGTGGCCGTTAGCGGTCCTGACCGTGCTGAACCGCGTGATCATCAAGGCCGTCAACGGGTACATCACCGATGACTACCGGCCGGTCTACCAGGCATCGCTGGCGTTTCTGAACCATCGGCCCATCTACGGCGCCAATTTCGACTCCGTCGATCCGCACTATCTCTATCCACCCAGTGGGACGCTGATCATCGCGCCGCTGGCCCTGATCGATCCGGAGAAGTCGCGCTGGGCCTTCATCGGGCTCAACGCCGCGGCGATCATATTGGCCGGCTATCTGCTGCTGCGCATGTTCGACTTCACGCTGAACTCGGTGGCCGCGCCCGCACTGCTGCTGGCCATGTTCTCCTCCGAAACCGTCACCAACACACTGATCTTCACCAATATCAACGGCTGCCTGCTGCTGGCGATGATGGTGTTCCTGCGGTTCATGCTGGCGCGCCGGGATCTATGGGCCGGTGTGGCAATGGGTTTGGCGATCTCGGTGAAGGGCCCGCTGCTCGCGCCGCTGCTGTTGATAGCGCTGGCCCGCGGGCAGTGGAAGATCTTCATCACGGCCCTGGGCGTTCCGGTCGTGCTGAACCTGGCGGCCTGGCCGCTCATCGTGGACTACACCCAGTTCTGGAAGCACACGCTGCCGTACCTGAGCGAATCGCGGGACTACTTCAACAGCGCGATCGTCGGCAACGCCGGATACTACGGCGTCGCGGACTGGCTGACCTGGGTCATCCGGATCACCATGGGTGTGCTGGTGCTGATTTCGCTGTGGCTGCTGTACCGGTACTACCGCGACGACGAGGTCTTCTTCGTCTGCACCGCCTCGGGTCTGCTGATCGCGGGCACGCTGCTGCTGGGCTCGCTCGGGCAGATGTACTACTCGATGTTCCTGTTCCCCATGATCATGACCGTGGTGCTGAAGAACTCGACGCTGCGCAACTGGCCGGCGTGGGTGGCGATCTTCGGATTCCTGTCCTACGACAAGTGGCTCTCGGACCGCTGGCAGAGCGCCGGGCGCACCATGGAGTACCTGCGCACCACCTTCGGCTGGGGACTGCTGCTCATCGTGGTGTTCTGCGTGCTGGGCGAGCGGTACCTGTCGGCGCGCCGCGAAGGCCGCCTGCGCGACGGGCAGACCCTGGATCCTGCGTGGATGCATCCCGAACCGGAACCCGAGCCGCGGCCCGAGCCGGTGCGCGCCGACCAGCCCCGCCCGGCTGTTCCCGAACCCGTCACCACCTGATTCGGGCACGCGCCCGCGCGAAGTATTAGCGTGTAACCATGAGTTCCGACGCTGATACTTCGCTACCGGCACCGCGCATCCAGCTGACCCCGCAGGAATGGCGAGCCAAGCTGAGCCCGGACGAGTACCGCGTACTGCGGGAAGCGGGCACCGAGCGCGCGTTCACCGGGGAATACACCGACACCGAGACCGAGGGCGTCTACGCCTGCCGCGCGTGCGGAGCCGAATTGTTCCGCAGCAGCGAGAAGTTCCATTCGCACTGCGGCTGGCCCTCGTTCTTCGATCCCGCCAAGTCCGAGGCGGTCATCCTCAAGGCCGACGACACCCTCGGCATGCGCCGGGTCGAGGTGCTGTGCGCCAATTGCCACAGCCACCTCGGCCACGTCTTCGAAGGCGAAGGCTACGACACGCCCACGGACAAGCGGTACTGCATCAACTCGATCTCGCTGCGCCTGGAGCCGGGGGCCGGTTCCGCCGGCTGACACGCACTCAGCGGCTCAGGGCCTGGAACCTGCGGACCGCGAGCGGCAGGAAGATCGCGGTCAGGACCGCGGGCCACACGACCGCCATCAGCAGAGCGTGCTGTTCGACCCACGTGTCACCGCTGCCGACCGGGGAGCCGAACAGCTCCCGGGTGGCGGCGGAGGTCGAGGAGATCGGGTTCCAGGCCGCGATGGCGCCGAGCCAGCTCGGCATCAGTTGCGGGGCAACGAAAATGCTCGAGATCATGGTGAGCGGGAAGGCGACGGCGAACAGCCCGCCCGCCGCCTCCGGGTTCGGCACCATGAGCCCGAGCCAGACCCCGAGCCAGATCAGCGCGAACCGCAACCAGAGCAGCAGCGCGAAAGCGACCAGGCCGCCCAGGATTCCGCCCTCGGGCCGCCAGCCGATGACCATCGCGGTGAGCATCAGGATGAGAAGTTCCGCGCAGGCCAGGATCAGGTCCGTGATCCCGCGCCCGGCCACCACGGCCGAGGACGCCATGGGCATGGACCGGAAGCGGTCGATCACGCCGTTCGTGGCGTCATGGACCACGACCGTCGCGGTGTTGATGAAGCCGAAGGCCATGGTCATCACGAACATGCCGGGCATGAGGAAGCTGCGGTAGTCGCCACCGCCCGGCACGCTCATGGCGCTGCCGAACACGTAGCCGTACAGCAGCACCGACAGGATCGGGAAGCCGAGCTGCCAGGCGATGTTGATCGGCTGGCGCTGATAGTGGGTCAGCCCGCGCCGCACCACGTTCCAGCTGTCGGCCACCGCCCAGTAGGCCCGGGAGCGGGCGGGGATCGAATCGAGTGTGCTCATCGTGCGGCCTCCGTCTCGACGCCGGTGCGGTGCCCGGTCAGGTGCAGGAACACGTCGTCCAGGCTGGGACGGCGCACGCCGATGTCATCGACGGGTACGGCTTCGTCCTCGAGTGTCCGGGCGGCCGCGGTGAGGGCGGCGACGCGATCGGTGACGCGCGCCCGCACCACGTGAGCGGCCTCGTCGATCTCGGGCTCGCCCGCGCTCACGCGGTCGAGAACCTTGGCGATCAGGCGCAGATCGGCGGTGTGCGAGACCACCTCGAGCAGATCGCTGCCGACGCTGCTCTTGAGCCGGTCCGCGGTGTCGTCGGCGATGGCGCGGCCCCGATCGATGACGGTGATGTGCGAGGCCAGGCGGTCGGCCTCCTCCAGGTACTGCGTGGTCAGCAGCACGGTGGTGCCGTCTGCGACCAAGGCGCGCACCGATTCCCACACCTCGCCGCGGCTGCGTGGATCGAGTCCGGTGGTGGGCTCGTCGAGGAAGAGCACCTCCGGCGCGAGGATCATGGACGCGGCCAGGTCGAGCCGGCGGCGCATGCCGCCGCTGTACTCGCCCACGCCCTTGTCCGCGGCGTCGGTCAGGTCGAAGCGCTCGAGTAGTTCACCCGCCCTGGTCTTGGCGAGCCGGCCGCCCAAATGGAAGAGCCTGCCGAACATTTCGAGGTTCTGCCGGCCGGTCAGCACCTCGTCCACGGCCGCGTACTGGCCGGTGAGACCGATGCGCGCCCGCAGTTCTCGTGGCTCGGTCGCCACGTCCAGTCCCGCCACGGTGGCGCGGCCGCCGTCGAGCCGCACCAGGGTGGACAGGATGCGCACGGCGGTGGTCTTGCCCGCGCCGTTCGGCCCGAGCAACCCGTGCACCGTGCCGCGGCGCACGGTCAGATCGAATCCGTCCAGGGCTCGCTTGTCCCCGTATCGCTTCTCGAGCCCTTCGGCTCGAATGGCGTGGTCGTTCACTTCTTCTCCCCTTGGACCTGTGCGTCCTGAAACTGAGTACGTTGTACCCGAATTAGAGTACAACGTACCCAGTTCGGTGCCAAGCGGCTAAGCTGAGCTCCATGACGACCGAGGCCAGCGGTAGCGGCGACCTGAGCCGCACCCTCGACCTGCTCTGGAATTCCGCGCCCAGGCCCAGCCGCGGGCCCAAACCCGGTCTGACGCTGGACCAGATCGTCGAGGCCGCGATAGCCGTCGCCGATGCCGAAGGGCTGGAAGCGGTCACGATGCGGCGGGTGGCGACCGAACTCGGCAGGGGCGCGATGTCGCTGTACCGCTACGTGCCGGGCAAGGCCGAGCTGCTGGATCTCATGCTCGACCGGGTCCAGCGCCCCTACGATCCCGAGTTCCTCGGCGAGGGGTGGCGGGCGGCGCTCGAGGCGCTGGCGCACGGCACCCTCGCGCTGTACCGCGATCACCCGTGGCTCATCCAGGTCAATCAAACGCGACCGGTGCTGGGCCCCAGCGCAATCGAGAGCCTCGAACGCGTGGTCACCCGGCTGACGCCGATGGGTCTGCCCGACCCGGAACTGATCTCGGCGATCATCATGATCGACAACTATGTGATCGGCGCGGCCCGCGGCCAGATGTATCAGCGGGACGCCGAACGCAAGACCAGCATGACCGACGACGAGTTCTGGACCGCGCAGGTCCCCTACATCGAACGAGCCATGGCGACCGGGAACTATCCCACGATGGCGGGACTGTCCGAGGACGCCTTCGGCGCCTTCGATCATTTCACCTTCGGCCTGCGCCGCATCCTGGACGGATTGCAGGCGTACGTGGACGAGCGCGCCCGGTAGCCGGCGGGGCGGCGCACCCCGGGCAACGGCCGCGAGCGCACCCATTACCCTGGGGCCGTGCGCAGCGGCGGAGATCGCGGGGTGAGCGCGCGAGCCGGGCTCGTGCGCGTGCTCGCCGTGCTCGCGGTACTCATCGGGCTCGCGCTGCTGCAGAGTTCCCCGTGCCTGGATCAGGCGGGGACCGCGAACGCGGCGCTGCACTCGGGCATGCACGGCGCCTCGGGGGCGGATACCGATGCGGGGTTGCCGCCGAGCGGAGCCGACCTCCTCGCCGTCGGCGGCGGTGCGCTCGATGTTGATTGGCCCGCAGCGGATTTCGATGTGCCGGTCGATGTGGCCGCCCTCTGTGTAGCGGTGCTGATCGCCGCGTTGCTGCTGATCGCCGGGACGTACGGGCCGGTCGTGTTCCGGCCCGCCCACTCACGCGCCGCGCCGGACATCCCGGCCGGGCGGCGACCGCGCCGGGCGTACAGCCTGGCCATGCTCTGCGTGCTGCGGACGTAGAGACCACGGGGCCTTTCGCACGACCCCGAGGGTGAGCCGACGCCGGGGCGCGCGAATTCGGCGTGCCCCCACACGAATCCGGTGAACCGCGGTGTGCCGCGCGCCGGCGACGGCCATCGGTCGCCGCGCCGTATCCGCGCATGCCCCGGAACCGTTCGGTCACCGGCGCTTCCCGCGCCCTCCCCCACACTTCTCCGCCACGCGGAGCTCCGCAGTAGGGACACCCATGTCACGCATCTTCCGTGCCGCCGGGCGCGAAAACACCGCTCCCCGAACCGAGACGGGCGCTCGGCGCACCAGGAATCCGATGATCGCGGCGGTGATCGTCGCCCTGCTCTGCGCGGCGACCGTGGTCGTCATCTCGATCAACTATGAGCGCAAGGCGGCCGTCCCCGCCGCCGCACCCGTGCCCGCGGCCGACGTGCCGGGACTGCTGGTGCGCGAGAACAGTCATCGGCTCGGCACCGCGGCACCCGACGCGGTGACGCTGGTCGAATTCCTCGACTTCGAATGCGAGGCGTGCGCGGCCGCCTTCCCGCTCGTGGAGGATCTGCGCACCAAGTACGCGGGACGGGTGAACTTCGTCGTGCGCTACTTCCCGATTCCCTCGCACTTCAACGCCGAGCGGGCCGCCCGGGCGGTGGAGGCCGCGGCCGCGCAGGGCGCGTTCGAGGGCATGTACAAAGCCATGTACCGCAATCAGGCGCGCTGGGGTGAGCAGCGGGTCGCCAAGGACGCCGAATTCCGTGTGTTCGCACAGGAACTCGGTTTGGACATCGCACGCTGGGAGGCCGACTACAACGATCCCGCGACGCTGGACCGCGTGCGGCAGGACTTCGAGGACGGCCGCGCCCTCGGTGTGCGCGGCACGCCGACCTTCTTCCTCGACGGGGTCCAGCTGCGCCCGAGTTCCGCCGACGAATTCATCGGGGCCATCGATGCCGCACTCGCCGAGTAGCGCGGAGACCTCGGCCGTGAGCGGCCTGCGCCATCTCGGCGGCCTCATCGAATTGCCCACCGCTCCCCCGTCATTCGGGGCGATGCTGGCGTGGGACCCGCAACCGCTGCCGGTGCTCCCGGTGCTCGCCGGAGTCACGGCGGTGATGTACGTGGCCGGGGTGATCCGGCTACGACGAACGACCGGGCGAGGGTGGCCGTGGTGGCGGACCGCGTGTTTCCTCGGCGGCTGCCTGGTGCTGGCGATGGTCACCGGCCTGGGGATCGAGGGCTACGGGTACAAGGTGTTCAGCGCCTTCATGTTCGCGCACCTGACGCTGTCCATGGTGGTGCCGCCGCTGCTGGTCTGGGGGTCGCCCGGGGTGCTGCTGCTGCGGGCCGCCCCGCGGCGGGGCGCGGGCCGGATCGCGGTCGCGCTGGCGCTCAACGGATTACGCAGCCGGGCCGCACGGGTGCTGCTGCATCCGGGGGTCACCATCACGGTGTTCCTGATCAGCTACTACGGCGTCTATCTGACCGATGTGCTCGACGTGCTCGGGACATCGTTCGGCGGGCATCTGCTGCTGCAGGTGTTCTTCCTGGCGAGCGGCATCCTGTTCGTCGTGCCGGTGCTGTCGACCGGGCCGCTGCCGGTGCGGCAGACGAACCTCGGCCGGTTCTTCGATCTGTTCGTGGAGATGCCGCTGCACGTGTTCATCGGCGTCATCCTCATGATGGCCCCGGCGCCGATGATCGGGTTGTTCACCGACCCGCCCGCGGCCTGGAACCTGGACGTGCTCGCCGATCAGAAGTTCGCGGGCGGGCTCGCCTGGTCGTACGGCGAACCCGTCGCGCTGATCGTGGTGATCGTGTTCGCCATCCGCTGGCGGCGCGACGAAACGCGCGAGAACGCGATCGCCGAGAAGTACGCCGACCGCCATGGTGACGACGAACTGCGCGCGTACAACGCCTATCTCGATCAGCTGCGCCGCGGTGTGCGGCCCCCGGCCCGGCCGGGCGGCCGCTAGCCGACGCCGGCGAACGCCGCGGCCGCCACCGCGGCGTCCCCGCGCGGGGACGGGTGGAACGGCAGGCCGACCAGGTTCACCTTCGGGTCCAGCACGCCCAGCAGCCACGGGTCGGCCGAGCACAGCCCGTGGCCGGCGGTGGCCGCGCGGGCGTCGACGAAGTCGATCGAGAGCAGCCGGGCCGCTTCGCGTTCGGCGGCGTCGAGGCGGTTCCAGAACTCGTCGATCGCCCCGGCGCGCGGCTGCACGTAGCGGGCGACGCCGGCCACGTCCAGGCACCAGGTGGTCGAATCGGCCGGGGCCAGTTCGGGATAGCCGACGAGCTGGATCCGGGCGTTGGGCGCGAAGTACTTCACGTAGTCCACGACCTTGCGTACGCGCTCGGCGTACGCCTGGCCGGTGATGGCGTCGAGGCGGGGCCAGCGGTCCTGGGCCGCCGCGGTGTCGACGTCGCAGCCCTGCTCCATGTTGAAGGCGCACATCAGCTGGGTCGGCGCGTCGGCGGCGGTGGCCGAATCGCGCGGCCACGCGTCGTTGGCGCCGAGTTGCAGGGCGACCAGCTTGGTGCGCGGGCCGAACGCGCCGTTGGCCGCGGCCTTGATGGCCAGCTGCGACAGGGTGTAGCCGTCGCGGCCCGGTAGCTCCTCGCCGGTGGAGGTGACCGGTCCGGTATCGATGGACGCGTTGGTGCAGGTGGCGTTTTCGAAGTCCGGGGTTCCGGCGACGCCCATGAGCACGCTCAACTGCACGGGCCAGGAGGTGTCGCGCTGCGAGCAGCCGTAGGCCGAGGCGTTCTTGTCGCCTTCACATTTGACCAGCACCCCGTCGCAGGCGGGGTTGGCGGCGAACGAATCGCCCAGCACGACCAGCGTGCGCCCCTCCTCGGCGGCCGGGTCGGCCTGGGCCGAGCCGGGAGCGCCCACCGCGCCCATCGAGACCGTCGCGGCGAGCAGGGCGACGGCGACGGCCGGTCCGAGCCGGCGCGGGCGAACGCCCCGGGTCCTGAGACTGATCAATGCAATTCCCTCGATTACCAGGCCCGCCCGCGTACACCCCCCGGGGCGTGGCGAAGAGGCGACAGCGATGAATGTCGCACCGGCACCGGTGTTTACGGTGTCGGTGGAGCAACCATATAGGTCAGCGTGGGCCAGGCCTCGGACATGGGTACCCGTGGGCCGCGGCAGATCCAGATGGCCATGCCGAAATTCTGCCCGCCGATGCCGAGCGGATCGTGCACCCGGCGTGCCAGTGTCGTGTCGGTGAAGGCGGCCAGGAATTCGCGTTGCTCGCGCCCGGTCTCGTGGCCGACGTACACGAACGTGCCGGTCGTGTCCGGTGGCGGGCCGAATCCGGCGAACCCGCGGTGCGGGCTGTACACCGGTGGGAGCCAACCGGATTGCCCGTAGTGGTCCAGGGCCCCGGCCTGACCGTAGGACGAGGCGACGATCGCGGCATTCGCGCGGTCGGCGGCGGGCAGGTTCGCGGTCACCTCGTGCACCGCGTCGGCCAGGTCGGACCAGTAGTCGTTGCCGTAGTGCTGCAGCGCGCCCAGCGGCGGCCGCGGCGGTTGGACGATCCAGCTGCGCGGGAAGGGCAGCAGCGCCACGAACGCGGTCAGCGCCGCGGCCAGGGCGGTGAGGGTCACGAATGTACGACGCCACGCCACGCGCGTGGCCGGGACGCCGAGCAGTCCGGACAGGGTGGCCGCGCCGGCGCCGAACAGCGCGGGCAGCAGTCCGGCGACGTAGTAGGACCGGCCGTGGGCGGCGACCACCAGGACGAGCATGAGCGCGATGGCGATGAGCAGGAAC
The DNA here is from genome assembly GCF_042799795.1 of Nocardia sp. NPDC057668. Lineage (NCBI taxonomy): Bacteria > Bacillati > Actinomycetota > Actinomycetes > Mycobacteriales > Nocardiaceae > Nocardia > Nocardia sp. NPDC057668. Next base: position 1,453,237 of record NZ_JBHVIC010000001.1, read on the forward strand.
CGGTACGGGCGCAGCCTCGGCTCCCGGGCCAGGCCGTACAGGCCGAGCAGGCCCAGCCCGCCGCCGAGGAATCCCGTGGTCACCATGATGGCGACGACCGTCGCGACGGCCGCGCTGTTCTCCTGCGCGATGGCCTCGTTGGTGGCCAGCTGCGGCCAGTCGTGGGTGGCCTGCCAGAGCAGGGCGGGCGTCATGGACGCGGCGCCGATGATCAGGCCCAGCCACAGGGCCGGCCTGCCCAGGATCTCGCGCGGTCCCGCGACCAGGACGCCCGCGCCGACGCAGGCGGCCAGCAGCAGCACGAGCCATTTGTCCTGGACGTCGATCGCCGCGGCCACCCCGGCGGCGACGAGCAGCCGGTCGCGGCGCACCCGCACCCAGCGGATCAGCAGCCACAGGATCAGCGCCTGCAGTGCGATGTCGAACGAGACGCTGGTCAGCACCGTGAAGGCGAAGACCAATGGGGACGCGGCGAATCCCGCGGCGGCGAGCATCTGCAGCCGGGCCCGAGCGCCGAGTTCACAGGCCACCGCGCCCGCGAGCGCCGAGGCGACCACGAGCATCAACAGGCCCGGGACCCGCAGCGCGAATTCCGAACCGGGCGCGATCAGATCGCACAGCCTCGCGATCAGCGGGACCAGTGGGCCGTTGTCGGCGTAGCTGACCGCGAGCCGCCGCCCGCACGCGAGGTAGTACAGCTCGTCGCCCGCGTACTGGAAGCGAGCCGCGGAGACCGACCAGATCAGTGTGAGCACGCCGGACACCAGCAGCACCCCGCGCCAGGCGAAGCGTGGCGGCGCGACGGCGGGCGCCGGGGCGGCGGTCTGGGTCAGGGTCATCGAATCTCCGAAAGAGCTCCCGGCGGCACACGACCGCCGGGCGAGTGCGAACCGTCAGCGGGTCCGCGTGATCTGGCTGTGGACCGTGGCGGCCACGGCGGCGTCCCCGGGCGGGGTGGGATGGAAGGGCAACCCGGACAGGGTGTTCCGCGGATCGAGGTAGTCGGTGTACCAGGGATCGGCCGAGCACAGGCCGTGGCCCGCGGTCGCCTCGAGCACGTCCACGAAACCGATCTGGAGCAGGGCGGCCGCGTCGCGCTGGGCGCTCTGCAGCCGGTTCCAGAACTCGACCATCGCGCGCGCCTGCGGCTGGACCCAGCGCACGATGCCGAGGGCGTCGAAGCACCAGGCCGTGTCGTTCGGCGCGAGCACCTCGGGGTAGCCGACCAGCATGACCTGGGCGTTGGGGGCGTAGTACTTGACGAAGTCGACGACCTTGCGCACGCGATCGGCGTACGCGGCGCCGTTGACCGAGTCCGGGTCCGGCCAGCGGCCCTCGGCGACGGCGTTCTCGTCGCAGCCCTGCACGACGTTGAAGACGCAGGTGAACACCAGGTTCGCGGCGGGCGCGAGGGTGGCGTCGCGGGGCCAGGAGTCGTTGAAGCCCATCTGGATGGCGACCACCGCGGTGTTCGACCCGAACGCGCCGTTCTGCGCGGCGTTCAGGGTCTGCTGCGCCAGGGTGTAACCGTCCCGGCCGCGGACCTCTTCGCCGTTCGCGGTGGTCGGGCCGGTGTCGATGGTCGAGCCCGAGCACGAATTGTTCGTGACGTCGCCCGGTTCGAGCCGCATGCGGGCGGCCAGTTCGAGCGGCCAGGAGGTCGGGCCGCGCAGGCAGGAGGCCAGCCCGGTCTTCGCCGGATCGACGCACTTCACGATCACCGCGTCGCACGCCGGGTTGGCGGCGTACGAGTCGCCGAGTACCACCAGCGTGTGTCCCGCGGGAGCGGGATCCGCCCGCACGACTCCCGCATTCGGCACCGTGGCCGCGAGCAGGGCCACCGTGGCACACAACAGCCACCGTCCACCGACGCCGAACATCCGATTTACCTCTCACCAACGCAACTTGCCGCACGCACACTAGCGCGTCCGGGAACACCACTTCGAACTTTGAAATTAATTCACTTCACCCAAGAATTGGGGGCTACCTGTTCGACGCGGTGTGATCCGTTGGGACGGAGACCGATTCGGCTAGCCGGCGGCCACCTGTTCCGCCGGCAGCACCGCGGCGCCGATATCGCCGCACATCGCCTCGAGGGCCTCCGTCATGGCGGTGGCCAGCGCATTCATGGTCTCGGGTGACCAGAGTTCGGCGGCGTAGCGCAGATCACCGCGAATGCCGCCGGGCGCGCCCACCCCGGTCACCATCTCCCGCAGGTCCAGCAGCAGCTCGAATTCGATGCGGTGCTGGGCGAGGGTGCGCAGGCGCACGCCGAGCCCGGCGTCGTCGCCGGCGGGTTCGATATCGCGGGAGTAGGTGGTCATGATCTGCGGCAGTGGATGGTTCGCCGCGGCCCCGGCCGGGCGCAGGCGCTCGGCCAGCCGGTCGAACGGGTACTCCTTGTGCTCGTGGGCGTCGAGCAGGCGGTCCCGGATCTGTCGGACCAGGTCGCGGTAGGTCCGGGTCTCGGCGGTGCGGGTGCGAATGAGCACGGTGTGCACCAGGCAGCCGAGCACCGAATCCAGTTCCTCGGTGTCGCGCCCGCTCAGCGCGGTGCCGACGAGCAGATCCTGCCCCGCGCCGAGCCGTTGCAGCGCGCACACCAGCGCGGCGTGCAGCAGGGTGTAGGTGCTCGCGCCGCAACGGCGGGCGGTATCGAGCACGCGCGCGTGGGTGTGCGGCGACAGGGCCAGCGCCACCGACCCGACCGAGCTGTCGGTGCGCTCGGTGCGCGGCCGGTCCGTCGGCAGCGCGGCTTCGGCGGGCAGGTCCGCCAGTTCGGTGTTCCAGTACGCGGCCGCTCGGTGGGCCGTGCCGGCGGGATCGGCCTCGTTCCCGGTGACGCTCTCGAGCCACACCGTGTAGTCCGCCAATTGCACCGCGGGCGCGGCCCATTCCGGCTCGCTTCCCAGAGCCCTTGCCCGGTAGGCGAATTCGATGTCGCGGAACAGGGTGACCATGGCCTCCCCGTCGCCCGCGCTGTGGTGCAGCACCACCAGCAGCAGATGCCGGTCCGGGGCGAGGCGGTAGAGCCGGACGCGCAGCGGCGGTTCGGTCATGAGCCGGAAGCCGCGCCGGGTCTCGGCGGCCACGGCCGCGTCGGCGGCTTCCGAGCCGATCTCGATCACCTCGAAATCGGTTGCCCCGGGCGCGAACTCGGCGATCCGCTGGACCGGACCGGCCGCGGTGTACGGCAGCACCGTGCGCAGCGCCTCGTGCCTGCGCACGACATCGTCGACGGCGGCGCGCACCGCGTCCGGGTCGATGTCGCCGTGCAGGTCGAGTGCGGCGGGCAGCAGGTAGTCGGCCCGGCCCTCGCTCAGGTAGTTGACCGTCCACAGCCGCAATTGGGCCGGGCTCAGCGGGATCGCGGCGGGCCGGGGCAGTTCGCCGAGCCGCGGCCGCGCGGCGACCGGGTCGCCGTGCCGATCGAGCAGGCGGCGTTCCAGATCTGCCACGGTCGGCGCCTCGAAGACATCGCGCAGGGTCACCACCGTGTTCATGGTCTCGGTGACCGAGCCGACCAGACGGATGGCCGAGAGCGAATTACCGCCGAGCCGGAAGAAGTCGTCGTGCATCCCGACCCGTTCCACGCCGATGGCCGCGGCGAACAGGCCCGCGAGGATCTGCTGGCGCGGGGTGCGCGCCGGTTGCGCCCCGGCGGTGTCGGCCGGCGCGGGCAGCGCGTTGCGGTCGACCTTGCCGCGGGCGGTGATCGGCAGCTCGGGGATCTGCACGATCGCGGTCGGGACCAGGTAGCCGGGCAGGGACAGCGCCAGTTCGGCCCGGAAGCGCACCGGGTCGATCTCGGTATCGGCGACCACGTAGGCGTGCAACGACTTTCCCGCACGGCCGCGATGGACGGTGACCACGGCCGCGGTGACCCCGGGTGCGCGGCGCAGCGCCGCCTCGACCTCGCTGGGCTCGACCCGAATGCCGTTGATCTTGACCTGCCGGTCCCCGCGACCCAGGAAACGCAATGCGCCGCGCTCGTCCCAGCGGCCGTAATCGCCGGTGCGGTACATGCGCGCGCCGGGTGCCCCGGAGACGTCCGCGACGAAGCGCTGCGCGGTCAGCCCCGGCAGCCGGTGGTAGCCCTGCGCCAATCCCGCACCGGCGAGGTAGATCTCGCCCACGGCGCCGCGCGGCACCGGTCGCAGCATGGTGTCCAGCACCAGCACGATCGTGTTGTCGACCGCGGTCCCGATGGGCAGCGGCTCGTCGCCGTCCCCGGCGTCCGCGATCACCTGCGCGGTGGCGAAGGCGGTGGCCTCGACCGGACCGTAGTGGTTGAGCATCTGCACCTCGGGCCCGGCGGCGTGCACCGCGCGCACCGCGTCCGGCGGCACCACGTCCCCCGCCGAGGACAGCACGCGCAGCCGCCCGAGGCTGTCCGGGATCTCCTCGGCCAGCACCTGGAGCAGTCCCGCGGTGAGGAAGACCGCGGTGACCTCGCCCGCGGCCAGCACGTCCCGGAAGTCACCCGCCGAGAGCCGGCCCGGGGGTGCGATGACGACGGTGCGGCCGGTGAGCAGCGGCATCCAGAGCTCGTACGCCGCGATGTCCCAGTTGTAGGGCGAATGGAACAGCAGCCGTGCGTGTTCGGGGCCGCTGCCGATGCTGTCCAGTGCCCGCTCGACCAGCGCCCGGTGGGTGATCTCGACACCCTTGGGCATGCCGGTGGAGCCGGAGGTGAACATCAGCCAGGCCGGGAGATCCATCGGGATCACGCAGCCGGGATCGGTCTCGGGGCACGACCGTGCGGCCCGCTCGGCCGCCACGATGTCGGCGTGCGCGCGCAGCAGGAGCCGGGTTCCGGTGTGCCGCATCAATTGTTCGACCCGTTCGCCGGGATCGTCGTCGTGCACCGGTACGCACAGCGCGCCGAGTTTGAGGATGGCCAGGAAGGCCACGATCAGCTCCGGGGAGCGCGGCAGGCCGATGCCGATCGGGGTGCCGAGCCGGACGTCGTGCTCCCGCGCCCAGTGGTGCGCGAGCCGGTTGGCCCGGGCATCGAGCTCCCGATAGGTGTGCTCGCCGCCCGCTGCCCACAGCGCGGGGCGGTCCGGATGCTCGCGCGCGACCGCTTCGAAAACCGCTGCCACCGGCCGGTCGCCGATCTCGATCACGGGTCCGCGCCCGATCGCGCCGTCCGCTTCGCGGCCGCTGCGGATGCCGGCGAGCACCTGGTCGTCGGCGGCGTCGGCGACGGCGGTCAGGGTGGCCAGGAAGTGGTCGTGCCGAATCGCGAGATCGGCCGCGGGCCAGCGATCGGAGGCGGTGTCGAAGTCGATGCGCAGCGGGCCGTCGCCGTTGTCGTAGACGCCGATCCCGAAGTCGGCGGGCGCGCCGGCCGAAATGTGGTGCAGGGTGCCGCGAACGGGGCCGAAGGCCAGTTCCCGCGCCATCGGCAGGATGTTGAGCATGGGACCGGCGGCCCAGCCGAGATTGTCCGGGACCAGTCCGTGGGTGAGCATGTCGAACCAGCGATAGTGCTGGTGCCGCAGGATGATTCGGGACTCGGTCTGGGCCGCGCGGGCCAGGTCGCCGACGGTGCCCGCGGGATCGATGTCCAGGCGCAGCGGCACCACGTTGGAGGTCATGCCGAAGGCGTGCCAGGACCGTTTGGCCGGGACCGACAACCCGAGCACCACCGTGCGCGCCCCGGTGTCGGCGTGCAGCAGCAGCGCGGTGGTCGCGGCCAGCAGGGCGGGCCAGCTCACGTCGAAGCGGTCGGCTCCGGCGCGGACCCGCCGCCACTGTTCCGCGGTGAGGTATCCGGAGTGCCGAATCGGTTCGGCGGCGTGTTCGGGGACGGGCGGCTGGGTGAAGGCGGGCGCTTCGCCGACGCCGTCGAGGCGGCCGGACCAGAACTCTCGATCGCCGGCATACCGGTGCGAGGCACGGTATTTGGTGTCGGCGTCGAGCAGGGCTGCGACCGTGTCGAAGACGGCTTCCGAGACCGGTTGCCCGGCAAGCAGTTCGGTGTAGACGCTCGCCACCCGGCGCACCATGGCCAGCGAGGACGCGCCGTCGCAGATGACGTGATGAACTCGCACGCTCCACAGGTGGCCCGCTGCGCCGAGATCGAGCAGGTGATGGTCGAACAGCGGCGCGGCCGCCATGTCGAAGGGCCTGGTGAGTTCGTGATCGATGAACGCCAGGGCCGCGGCCATCGGATCGGGCTCGGCGCTGAAGTCCCCGCGGCGCAACGGCCAGTCCGCGAGCTCGGTGACGAGCTGGCGCGGTTCGGGGCCGGTCGCGTCGATTCGCACGCGCAGGGTCTCGCTGCCCGCGATGACCGTGCGCAGCGCCTGTTCGAAGATCGCGACGTCGATCCGTCCCCGAATGTGTACGTAGCCGCCGTTGAGATATTTGCGGCCGGATTCGTCGAGTACCGCTCCGGCCCACACCTCCTGCTGCGCGACGGTCAGGGGGTGGCTGTGTTCAGACATTGCGGCCCTTCGTGTTCAGCGCCGAGACGGTGGTTTCGGCGGACCCCGGCGCTGCCAGCAGGTCCAGGACGGTGTGCAGGTGCTCGACGGCGCGGGCGACTACGTCGGCGGGCACCAGCGACCGGTGCCAGTTGACTGCCAGGTGCAGACCGTCGTTCGGCCAGAAAGTGACCATGAGCGGGAACAGGGTGGCCTCGCGCGATTCCAGGCGGGTGAGCGCGACATCGTCGAATGCCGCTGCGGCATAGAGGCTTTCCACGTCGACGGGATAGGACTCGAACAGCAGCAGGGTGTCGAACGCGGCCCGCACCGGCACACCGGCCGCGTCCTCGATCTCCGCGAGACCGGCGTACTGGTGATCGAGCAGCCGGGCCTGGGCCGCCTGCTGTTCGGTGAGCAGGACCCCGATCGGCCGGGCCGGATCCCACCGCACGCGCACCGGCACGGTGTTGATGAATTGGCCGACCGCGGATTCGATGCCGGGCAGGTGCGCGGGCCGCCCGGACACCACGGTGCCGAACAGCACGTCGGTTTCGCCGGTCAGCTCGCCGAGCACCAGGCCCCACGCGGTCTGCACGATGGTGTTGAGGGTGACGCCGACTTCGGTTGCCAGCCTGGACAATCCGCGGGCTGTAGCCCCGGCCAGCGTGCTCCGGTGCTCGGCCTGCGGGACGGCGGGGTCGGGGGGCTCCGCTCCGGGCGCGGTCAGCAGGGTCGGCGCGCTCGGCTCGGACAGCTCGGCGCGCCAGGCCCGTGCGGTCGCCCGGTCGTCCTGTTCGCTCCGCCAGCGCAGGAAGGCCCGGAAGATTCCGGCGTCGTCCGGGGCCGCCTCGGGACCGGCGGCGTAGGCGACGAGCAGTTCGCGCATCAGCACGGGAAAGGACCAGCCGTCGAACAGCAGGCGGTGATTGGTGACCGACAGCCGCCAGTGCGTGTCGTCCACGCGCAGGAACAGGAATCGGAGCAGCGGCGGGGTCTCGAGATCGAAAGGCCGGAGTTGCTCGTCCAGCAGCAGGGCGTCGATCTCGCCGGGCCGTGCGCGCAGGTCGATTTCCCGCCAGGGCACCGCCGCGGCCGCGGTGACGATCTGCACCGGGTGTCCGGCGGCGGTGTCGACGAACGCCGTGCGCAAGGTCGCGTGCCGGTCGACGAGGTGCTGGGCGGCGGCCCGCAGCCGGGTCAGGTCCGGAGCGCCGGTGCCGGTGAGCAGCAGCTGCATGGTGTGCGGGTCGACGGTGTCGACCTCGTGCAGGGCGTACCGGGCGAACTTGTCCTGAATCGGGGTGAGGGGCCAGATGTCGATCGGGCCGGGGAATCGCGCCGTGCGCGTGTCGATGTCGTGCTGGGTGAGCGTGACCAGCGGGAAATCCGAGGGCGTGTGCCCGCCCGCGCCGGGGAGGACGCTGTGCCGGGCCAGGGCCGCGAGCGCGTTCGACCAGAGGCCGGTGAGCGCGTGGATCTCCGCGGCGCGCAACAGCGTCTCGGGGAAGGAGAAGCCCGCCCGCAGACGGTGATCGGCGACCAGGGCGTCGACCGACAGCGCGGTGGCGGGTGGCAGCGCCGCGGGTGCGGTGAACTCGCCGGTGGGCAGCCAGGGGCCCGAGCCGATGGTGGCGATCGCACCGAGATAGGTGAAGGCGAGCTGGGCCGGTTCGGCCGAGAGCTCGCCCGCCGTCGCCGGATTCAGGTGGCGCAGCAGACCGTGGCCCAGGCCGGTGCCGGGGATCGAGCGTAGCTGTTCCTTCACCGCCCGCACGGCAGCGCCCAGGGCCGGGCCGCCCGCCAGGGCGTCGTCCAGGTCGATGCCGGTGAGATCGAAACGGCACGGGAAGGCCGCGGTGAACCACCCGACGGTGCGGGAAAGGTCAACGCCCGGAGCCACTTCGGCGTCGCGGCCGTGCGCTTCGAGGTGCACGAGCAGCGTGCTCCCGGTGTCCGCGCGGGTGTGCCGCCAGCGGGTGACGGCCACCGCGAGCGCGGTGAGCAGCGCGACGTTGGCGGTCGTGCGGTACAGGTCCGGAATGGTGGAAACCACCGCGGTGGTGGCGGTCTCGTCGAGGTCGACCTGGATCCGGCGCACGGTCGCCGCGGTGTCGATGGCGGCGTCGAGGGGGCGGCCGGCCAACGGCAGCTGCGGAACGGTGAGCAGGTCCCGCCAGTGCTCCAGCTCCGCGGCGCGGTCCGCGGTGACCGCCTGCTCGTGCAGGATGTGCGCCCACCGCCGCATGGAGGTACCACCGGCGGGCAGCGTCGCGGGGGCGCCCGCGCCGATCCGCGTCCACGCGGAGATGAAGTCCGGCACGAGGATTCGCCAGGACACGCCGTCCACGGCGATGTGGTGCACGACCACCAGCAGTCGGCCGAGACCGCCGTCGGCGGGCTCGAGCCAGACGGCTTGGAGTACGAGACCGTTCGCCGGATCCAGGCGATCGGCGGCGGCGTCGAACTCGCGGGCGAGGATCTCGACGCGCTCGGAATCGCTTGTGTCGATAGGCATCTCGACCCGGCGCAGGATCGCGCCGAGGTCGACGGCCGTGACCGGGTCGGCGAACAGCCGCCACGTTCCGCTCGCGTCCCGGTAGAGGCGGGCGCGCAACATCTCGTGACGATCCAGGACCGCGCCCAGGACCGCGTGCAGGGTGGCCGCGGCGAGGCCGGCGGGCAGCTCGAGGACCATGGTCTGGGCGTAGCGGCGGAAGCCGGCCTGGGCGTCACGGCCCGCCGATCCGGCGTGCGCGATCAACGCCGCGATCGCGGGGGTCAGCGGCACCTCACCCACTCCCCCGCCGGGCAATTCCGCCGGGACGTCGGCTGTTTCGCCGGTCGCGACCGCGGCCAGACCCGCGACGGTGGGGAACTCGAACACCTGCTGGGCGGTGAACAGCAGGCCGCGGGCACGGGCGCGGGACACCAGCAGGATCGACATGACGCTGTCGCCGCCGAGTGCGAAGAAGGACTCGTCGGCGCCGACGCCGTCGCGGCCGAGCACCTCCGCGAAGGCCGCCGCCAGCTCGACCTCGGCGGGCGTCCGCGGCGCACGGGTAGAGACCTGCGCCGTGGGCGCGGGCAGGGCCGCGCGATCCACCTTGCCCGCGGGGTTCATCGGCAGGGCGTCCAGCACCACGAAGTCGTCCGGCAGCATGGCGGCGGGCAGCCGGTCCGAGAGTTCGCGGCGCAGTGCGGATTCGGCGCACACCCGGCCCGGCACCGGGACGACGTAGCCGATGACGCGGCCCTCGGCGCGTTGCACGGCCACCGCCTGCGCGACCGGTGCGCAGGCGGCCAGGGCCGCTTCGATCTCACCGAGTTCGATGCGCACGCCATGGCGTTTGATCTGGAAGTCGCGGCGGCCGACGTAATCGAGTTCACCGGTGGCCAGGTTCCAGCGCACGATATCGCCGGTGCGGTAGAGGCGGCCGCCGGCGCCGAACGGGTCGGCGACGAAATGCGCTGCGGTGCGGGCCGGGTCGTCCCGATAGCACCGGGCCAGCTGAACTCCCGCGAGGTAGAGCTCGCCGTCGGTTCCGTCGGGCACCGGACGCAGGGCGGCGTCCAGGACGTGGGCGCGGGTGTTCCAGCCGGGCCCGCCGATCGGGACGTGCGCGATCGGGCCCGCGGGCACCGGGTAGCCCGAGACCGCGCCAGTCGCCTCGGTCGGACCGTACAGGTTGTGCAACTCGGCGGGGCTCGCGGCGGTGAAGCGCTGTGCGAGTTGGGGTGTGAGCGTCTCGCCGATGAGCAGCACCCGGCGCAGCCCGGCGGGGACCTCGGCGGTGGCGTTGAGATGCGCGGTCAGGGTCGAGGGGACGAATTGCACGGTGGTGACGCGGTGGGCGGTGATCTGGCGGGCCAGCTCCGCCGGATCCTGCTGGGCCCCCGGTGGCGCGATGACCAGGCGCGCGCCGATGTGCAAGGGCCAGAACAGTTCCCAGATGGAGACGTCGAAGGTGACGGGGGTCTTCTGCAGCACCGCGTCGGTGCGGTCCAGGCCGAGGTGGTGGGTCATCCAGGCCAGGTGCGCGGTGAGCGCGGCGTGGGTGACGGCGACGCCCTTCGGGGCCCCGGTCGATCCGGAGGTGAACATGAGGTAGGCCAGATTGTCCGGACGAGCGCCGGGGGTGAGCGGGGTGTCGTCGGACGCGTCGAGATCGAGGTCGCCGATCCGGTGCACGGGCACACCCGCGGCCGCGAAGTCGGTGCGCCCGTCGCTGAGCACGCAGTGCGGACGGGCAACCCGCAGAATGCGTTCCAGGCGTTCGGGTGGCTGGGCCGTGTCCAGGGGCACGTACGCCCCGCCCGCCAGCAGCACCGCGTAGGTGGCGACGATGGCCTCGATCGACCGGTCCAGGGCCAGCCCCACGACCGCCTCGGGCTCGACGCCCTGCCCGCGCAGCCAGCGGGCCGTGCGCTCGGCGCGCGCGTGCAGTTCCGCGTAGGTGAGGGTCCGATCGCCCAGCACCAGCGCGACGTCCCCGGGCTGCCGCCGGACCGCGGCCTCGAATCCGTCCAAAGCCGTTGCGGTGGAAAGGCTCTGCCGCTCTGCCGCCGAAACACCCTTTATCGCCGCCGCAGAAACACTTGGTGCCACTGCCGCAGCGTCACGCTGCGCCGCCGCAACGCCCGATGCCACATCCGCAGGGTCGTCCTGTGCCGCCGCGTCGAAGTCGCCCCGTGCCTGCGCGGTGATCGCGGTCATCACCGCCGGCTCCGCGCCGTCGCCGATGTCGTGCGCGGTGTCGTTGATCTCGCGCAGCCTGCGCAGCTCATCCGGGGTGACGATGTCCAGGTGGGCTATCGGCGTGGCCGGGGTGAGCAGGAGCGCGGTGAACAGGCGCAGGAACGCCGGCTGCTCGGCGCGCGGCACCTCGGCGCGCCACCCGGAATCGTGCTGCGCGGCAATCAATGCGGGCGGCTCGTCCGGTGTGCCCCCGGCGCGGGTCTCGTCGCGGCCGCGGCGCAACTCCGCGCCCACGCGCTTGGCGATGACGTCGAAGCTCTCCAGCGGGCGCAGCGGGACCGCGACCGGCAGGATGTTCGCGCCGAAGCGGTGGCCGACCGTCACGCGGGTCGCACCGGTGCGGCGGTGCGCGTGCACCGCCAGTCCGGCCAGCACCACCGCCGCCACCCCGCCGCTGCGCCGGGCCAGCGAGCCCAGCCCGGCGAGGCCGTCGAGCAGGGGCGAATCGGCCAGGCCCGCGGGCATCGCCGCCGCGGGCGCGGTCGTCTCACGCGTAGTCATGGAATCCCCCGCCGGTCTTGCGGCCGAAGCGGCCTGCGGCCACCAGATCGGCCAGCGGGCCCGGCACGCGGTAGCGATCGTCGCCGGTCGTCTCGCGCAGCACGGTGAGGGTGTCGAGCACATTGTCGAGACCGATGAGGTCGGCGGTGCGCAGCGGGCCCATGCGGTGCCCGAGGCAGCCCTCGAACAAGGCGTCGACGGTGTCCGCGTCGACGCCGGTGGCGGTGACCTCGGCGGCTTCGGCGATGCACAGCATGAGGATCCGATTGATGACGAACCCGGGACCGTCGCCGACCACGATGCCCTGTTTGCCGAGGGCGTCGAGCAGCGCGAGCGCGCGGGCCAGGGCGCCGGGGGCGGTCTGCGCGCCGGTGATCACCTCCACCACCTCGGTCAGCGGGGCGGGGTTCATGAAGTGCAGCCCGAGCACCCGATCGGGCCGGTTCGTGCGGGCGGCCAGATCGGCGACGGGGACGGCGGAGGTGCCGGTGGCGAAGATCGTGCCGGGCGGGCAGTGCCGATCCAGCGCGCCGAAGATCTCACGCTTGAGATCGATGCGCTCGGTCACCGATTCGATGACGAAACTCGCCTCGGACAGCTCGGCCAGGTCGGCGGACCAGCGAATCCGCCCGGAGACCGCTTCCAGGGTCGTGCCGCGCGCACCGCGCCCGAGCAGGGCGGCCAGGCGCAGCGCCGAGCGCAGTTCCCGCTGCGCGCGGGCGATGGCGGTCGCGTCGGATTCCACCACGACCACCGGAATGCCGGACTGGGCCAGGCACTGTGCGATACCCGTTCCCATCACGCCCGCGCCGACGACGCCGACCAGGGTTTCGGTGCTCACGGAATCACCTCCAATTCGCTGTCGAGGGCCGCGCTCGCGGTCTCGAGGACCGCGGCGGCCGGCCGCGCGGGCAGGGCTTCGAACAGCCTGCGCAGATCGGCCAGCATGGCCAGGGCCGAGGCGTGTTCGAACAGTTCGGCCGCGTAGTGCAGGCGCAGCACGACGGTGCCGGGGTGCGTCCGGGTGCAGGACAGCGCCAGTTCGGTTCGAGGTTCGGCGGAGACCGGGCCGGTCGACGTGCCGTGGAAACTCACCGCCGCGGGTGCGCCGCCGACCGCGGGAGCCTGCGCCGCCGCGCCCACCCGCTCGAGCAGGCCCGTCCAGGTCGGATCGCCGCTCAGGTCGAGCTCGGCCGTACCCGGCTGTCCCGTAACCGTTTCCGGCAGCCCGATCGCGACCCGATCGGCGCCGGTGTACCAGGTGAGCAGCACCGCGAAGGCCGCCAGGGCCGTGTCGTGCAGCGCGGATTCGGAGTACACCTCCGCCGGCCGCACGGTGTCCGACACCGTATCCAGGGTGTGGCTCGTCAGCCCCGTGCGCGGGAAGTCGGTGGGCACCTGGGTTTCCGGCGTCCGGGCGCGCGGATCGTCGATGAGGGCGGCCAGGACGGGCGGCGCGACGGCGTTCACCGCGGCCTCGGCCATCGTTTCGAGGATGCGCAGGAAATCGGCGTTGACCCGGGCGACGGTCTGCCGGGTGAACAGCTCGGTGCTGTATTCCCAGCAGGCCCCGATATCGGCGTCCGGGTCGTCGGTGAACTCGAAGGTGACCAGGGTGAGATCGAATTTCGCGGTGCCGGTGGGCAATCCGCCGTACTCGTGACCGGCCGAGTGATCGGGGTCGAACAGTTCGGTGGCGGCCTCGTCGACGCGTTTCAGGCGCGGGGTCACCTGGTGGATGTAGAGGACGTCGAACAGCGGGGTGCGGGCGAGATCGCGCCGCTCCACCAGGGCGTTGACCACGCGGTCGAAGGGAATCTGCTGGTGTTCGAGGGCTTCCAGGACCACGGACCGAACCCGGGCCAGCAGTTCGGGGAGTTCGCGATCGCCGCCGAAGTCGGCGCGCAGGGCGACGGTGCTGTTGAAATAGCCGATGAGATCGTCGAATTCGCGCCGCCCCCGGCCGGTGGTCGGGGTGCCGACGACGATGTCGCGCTGACCGCTGTGCCGGGCCAGGGTCAGGTACAGCGCGCTGAGCAGCACCACGAACAGCGACACCGACTCGCGCTGGGCCAGGCCGCGCAGATCGTTCAGCAGCGCACCGGGAATGGTGAACGGGTACAGGTCGCCGACGAAGGTCTTGCGGGCCGGACGCGGGAAGTCGGTCGGCAGGTGCAGCAGTGGCGCGTCCGCCAGTTTCGCTGTCCAGTAGGCGAGTTCGTGATCCAGTGCCGAACCGGCCAGCAGTTCGCGGTGCCAGGCGGCGTAGTCGCGGTACCGGATGGGCAGCGGGGCCAGGGTGTGCGGGCGGCCCGCCCGGCGCGCGGCGTACAGCTCGGGGATCTCGCGCGCGAGGATGGTCGGCGTCGCCCCGTCGGTGACGGCGTGGTGGCAACTGAGCTGGAGCACATGGGTTTCGGGCGCGATGGTGATCACCAGCACCTGGACCAGCGGATCGTTCGCCAGGTCGAAGGGCCGCTGCGCCGCGGCACGGACCAGTTCGTGGGCGGCCGCGGTGGGATCGGGGGCGGCCGAGACGTCCACGCGGCGGAAGAACTCCCCCAGCCGGGGCCGAATCCGCAGCACCGGCGTGCCGTCCTGCTCGGCGAAGTTGTAGCGCAGCGTCTCGTGCCGTTCGGCCAGATCCTCGAAAGTGCCGTGCAGGGCATCGATGTCGATGCCGCCGCGCAGCAGCTGCACCACCGGATAGTTGTAGAGCGTGGTGCCGGGATCGAATTGGTGGTGGAACCACATCCGTTCCTGCCCCGAGGACATGACCGGCTCGTCATGGGCCACCAGGGCCGGGATCGCCGCGCGCGCGGGCACCGCGGCGCGGCCGGCGCCCGCGGCCAGCAGCGCGCTGAACTCCGAAAGCCGGGGCCGCTCATAGATATCGAGGAGTTTGGGGCGGAAGCCGAAGGCCTCCTCGATGCGTTCCACCAGCTGCACGGCGATGATGGAATTGCCACCCAGCTCGAAGTAGTCGGCGTCGCCGTCGAGATCGGTGTCCGCGCCGAGCAATTCGCCCAGGGTGGCGCGCAGCCAGCGGTCCGGATCAGGTCCGGCGGCCGTGGATGCCACGACGGAGGTGGACGCGGCCGCGGTGTCCGCGGGCGGCTGTGCGCCGGTATGCCAGTGGCTGGGAATGTCGATCCAGCAGCGGGAGGTGAGCTGCGGATGCCCGGGCAACCGGATACGCCGGGCGTCGGCCGGTGCGAAGGCACCCCAGTCGAGATCGACCCCGGCCGTGTAGAGCTGTCCGAGCAGGCCCGGCAGACCCGCGGAATCGTCGGCGGGGCCGATGATTTCGGCCTCGGGCAGTTCGGCGGCGAGCAGCTGGCCGAGCCGGCCCCCGCGAGCGGGTTCGAGGAAGACGACCGGGCCCTGGGTCGTCAGGGTGCGCGCCGCGTGCGCCAGTCGTTCGATGTCCACGGTCGCGGCCGCGCCCTCGATCTCGGCGGCGGTGACCTCGGCCCGCGAACCGAGCAGGTACCGGGACACGAAGCGGGACGAGCCGGCGCTGAGGATGGCGGCGAACTCGATGCCGCAGTCGCGCAGGCGATCGTGGATCGCGCACTGGCCCGCCAGCACCGCCGCGGTGGCGCCGGTCGCGGGCAGCTGGGCGGGCAGGGCCGCGCCGGAATCGACCGGTATCGGCTGGGCGTCCGGGGACAGCAGCAGCACCACCCGGGGCGGGCGGGTCGCGGCCGTGCGGTCGGCGGGCGGCAGTGCCCGCAGTCGCCGCACGAGATCCGCTGTGCTCGACGCGGTTACCGCGTACCGGTGGGCGTAGTGGGCGCGGCCGACGCCGAGGGTGAAGGCGATGTCGTCCAGGGCCGGCGGCTCCGGTGCGGACAGGGCGGTGGTGAGATCGGCGGTCAAGGCGGCCAGGGCTCGCGGGGTGCGCGCCGAGATGCCGACCAGGCGGGGCCGATCCGCGCCCCGGTCCGGGCGGGCGGGTTCGGCGGGTGGTTGTGCCACGACGCAGTGCGCGATGCTGCCGCCGAGGCTGAACGAGCTCACCCCCGCGATCCGGGGTGCGTCGCCGGGCCACGGGCGGGCCGCGGTCAGCACCTCGATACGGGCGGCCGCGAGATCGATGTCGCCGGTCGGCCTGCTGAAATGCAGGCTCGGGTACAGCTCGGCGTGTGCGACGCCCAGCACGGCCTTGACCAGGCCCGCGATACCGGAGGCGTGGTCGAGGTGGCCGATATTGGTCTTCACCGAACCGATCGGCAGCAGCGGGTGATCACCGAAAGCGGCGGTGATGCCTTCCAATTCGATGGCATCGCCGAGCCGGGTGCCCGAGCCGTGCGTCTCCAGATAGCCCGCCGCCGCGGTGCTCGCCCCGGCCGATCGCCACGCCTTGGCGATGACCCGAGCCTGGGCGGTGGCGCTGGGGGTGCTGATGGTGGCCGCGGCGTGCCCGTTGTGCAGGGTGGCGCTGCCGCGAATGACGGCGTGGATGGGCGCGCGATCGGCGCGAGCCCGGGCCACGGTGGTCAGCAGCAGCACCGCACCGCCCTCACCGCCGACCGTGCCGTCCGCGTCGGCGTCGAAGGCCCGGCAACGGCCGCCGGGCGAGAGGATCTCGGTGAAGACGCCGCCGCCCCAGGACGGAGTGCCGGGCACGCGCACCGACACTCCGCCCGCGAGCGCGTAATCGGCGTCCCCGCCGGACAATTCGCGACAGGCCCGGTGCACCGCGACCAGGGCGCTGTTGCAACCGCTGTCCACGCTGTAGCACGGTCCGGTGAGCCCGAGCAGATGCGCGATCCGGGCCGCGCCGGCGAATCCGGCGTTGCCGAGCAGGCTCAGCGGTCCGGGATCGACGGCGAAGGCGTGGTAGCTCGACTGCGAGGCGCTGAGCACAACCGCGGTATCGCTCGCGGCCAGGTGCGCGATCGGGTACCCGGCGTCCTCGACGGCCCGCTGCGCCAGCGACAGGGCGATGCGCTGCTGCGGGTCGATCACCGAGGCTTCGCGGCGGGACAGGTTGAAGAAGCGGTGATCGAACTGCTCGATCTCGGTCAGGTGGCCCATGGGCAGGTACCCGGCGGCGGGATCCAGGCCGGTGGCGGCGATGCGCTCGGCGGGCATGGGGCCGACCGCGTCGTGCCCGGCGCGCAGGTTCGCGCGGAACTCGGCCAGATCGGCGGCGCCGGGAAAGCGCGCGCCGATGCCGACGACGGCGATATCGCCGTCCCGGGCAGCGAAATCGGCACTGCTGCTGACGGTGTCGGACATGAGGTGCTCCTGCCGGATCACAGCTCGAACGCCGCGGTGGTGACCGCGCCGGTGGGCGCGAGCGCGGAATCGCCTGTGGATCCGGGGTGATCGGGGCCGGGCGGATCGGCCGGCCCGGTGCGGGCGGCGTCGATGGCCTCGGCCTGTTCGGTGATGGTGCGCAGATCGAAGAGCCGTCCCACGCGCAGCGCGCCCGGCCAGCGTTGTTCGAGCTGCAGGTGCAGGAACACGACCCGGTGGGAATTGCCGCCCAGTTCGAAGAACGAGTCGTCCCGGTCGAATTCGCCGTGCTCGAGGACCAGCTCCCAGAGTTCGGCGAGTTCGCGCTCGCGCTCGCGCCAGCCCGCCCGCGAGACGGCGGCGCCCGCGGCGCGCCGGCGGGCCCGGGCCCGCAGGGCCGCCTCGTCGAGCTTTCCGGCGGCGGCGATGGGCAGGGTGTCGATGGGCAGGAAACGGCTCGGCACCGCCATGGGCACCAGCTGCCCGGCGCAGAACCGGGTCAGCTCGACGGTGTCCAGCCGGCTCGAAACATCCCGTGGGACAACGAAGGCGAACAGCTCGGTGATGCCGTCCGCATCGGCCACATCCAGCACGACCGCGTGCCGGACGGCGGGATGGGTTTCGATGACCGCCTCCACCGCGTGGCGCTCCACCCGCGCCCCGCGAATCTTGATCTGGGCGTCGTCGCGCCCGAGGAACTCGATCTCTCCCCGCTCGTCCACGCGGGCGAGATCGCCGGTGCGGTACATCCGCGCGCCCGGATCCTCGGTGAAGGGGTCGGCCACATAGCGGCCCGCGGTGAGCGCGGGGCGGGCGGCGTAGCCGTCGGTGATCTGATCGCCGCCGATGTAGAGATCGCCGATCTCACCGGGCGCGAGCCGAATCAGTTGGGGGCCCAGAACATAGGCGGACGAGCCCGGTACGGGGGTGCCGATCGGCACGGTCTCGGGATCGGTCCCGGCGAGGACGGTGTGCCAGAGGCAGCTCACCGTGGCCTCGGTCGGGCCGTACTCGTTGAGCAGGACGGCCTCGGGCAGCGCCTCGCGATGCCGGGCGGCCAGCGGCGGCGGGAACGCCTCACCCGCTATCGAGACCAGTTCGGGCGCGGCGTCGACCGCCAGGTGCGGCAGCAGGAGTCGATAGAACGACGGGGTCGCGGACAGGTGCGTGACCCCCGCCGACCGGATGAGCGCGCCGACCGCGGCCGCGTCGGGTAGCTCGCGATAGGCGGGGAAGACGGCGGTGCCGCCCCGGGTCAGCGCCCACAGGCTCAGGATCAGCGCGCCGTCGGCGGTCAGCCGCCAGGTGGACAGGGTGACGAGTTCGCCGTCGCGGTGGGGGTATTCACGGCCGGCGAGCATGGCGGCCACGTTCGCGTGACTGACCACCACGGCCTTGGGCGTGCCGGTGGAGCCGGAGGTGGTCAGCACGTAGATGGGCGCACCGGGCGGTTGCGGGCCGGGGAGATCGGCGACGGGGGTCTGTCCGCCGACCGCGAGCAGGGCGGGCCGGCGCCCGGCGAACAGCGCCGCCATCTCGTCCGGGGAGGTGCCGGGTTCGGCCGGGTCGTAAATCACCGCGCCGCAGTCGATGTCGTCCAGCAGCGTGCGCAGCGCGGATTCCGGATGCCCGGGTTCGATCACGCACCAGGCCGCGCCCGCGCGCAGGGCCGCGAGCATGGCGACGACGGTGTTCGGGCTCTGGCGGAAATAGCAGAGGACGATTCGGCCGGGGCGCACGCCCGCGCCGGTCAGGCGGGCGGCGAGAGCCGCAGTGGCGGTGTCCAATTCGCGGTAGGTCAGCGTGTGGTCGCCGACCCGCACGGCGACGCGATCGGGAACGCGGGTGAATTGGCCGAGCAGCGCGGTGGCGAAATCGCCCGGGCGCACTGCGGAATCGGGGCTGCGCAGCAGAACGTGGGCGGTGCTCGGCGCGGTCGCGGTCGGCTCGTGCACGAGCAGCACCTGATCGGTGGGCGACTCGACCGGGCTGAATCCGGCGAATCGCAGTGTCACCAGCATGATTCGGTTCACCGGGGTCGGGGTGAACTCCGCGACGCAGCGGTGCCCGCGCGTCCGGGCCCGGTCGATCAGGTGGGCCAGCAGCGCGCCGCCGACCCCGCGCGACATCACCCGGCACGACATGAGCAGCAGCAGGAGCACCGAATCACCGTCGCGGAACTCGGTGACGGCCAGGCCGACGGTGCCGTAGGAGCCGAAACGGTCGCGCAGGGCGGCCACCAGCACCTCGTGCGTGCCGGAATCGATCAGCTCGCGCAGTTCGGCCGCGTCGAAGGTGCGGCCGGTGGTGTTGAGCTGATTCGTGCGCACGGTGAGTTCGTGCGCGCGGTCCAGATCGGCGGGAGTGGCGCGGCGCACGGTCAGCACCAGGCCGAGCGAGGCGAGGAAGTCGGCGTCCGAACCGGTGAAGGCGGCCTCGGTATCGCGCCGATCCAGCTCGGCGCGATAGCGTTCGCGCCGCCGCCGGGCATCCTCGGTCACCACCCCCGGGGTGAACTCGGGCCGGTCCGGCAGGCCGGACACCTCGTCCGCGTCGTAGCAGCGGACCTGCGGCAGCGCCGCGGCGACCTCGGCGCGTTCGACCGGATCGTTGTCCACGAACGCGATCGCGTCCAGGCCGATGTTCAGGGTTTCGGCGATCCGGCGCACGGCCTCGGACTTGGCGTTCCAGCCGATCTCCAGCACCGTGAACAGTTCCGCCAGCCCGTGCGCGCGCAAATGCGCCGTGGCGGGACCGCTTTCACCGCGGCTGGCCACCGCGTGCACGATGCCGCGGTCGTCGAGCGCCCGGAGTGCCGCGCGCACCTCGGGCCGCGGCTCCCCCGCGTCCCGCTCGAGGACCACCCCGTCCCATACGGTGTCGTCCAGATCCCAGACGAGGCATTTCACAACGGCGGTCACAGCGGGGTTCCTCCGGTGATCGAGTCGGGCAGGCGGCGCAGCAGGGTGGTGCTCCAGGCGGCGACCGGACTGCTGTTCATCAGCAGCGCGTAATCGCCCGGATGCTGTTGCGCGGCGGCGAGTTCCAGATTGACCAGCACGTCCAGGGAGCCGAGGTGGCCGTACCGGGCCAGGTTGTCCCGGCAGGCCCGGTCGATGCGCACCCCGAGGGCTTCCTCCCAGAACGCGAAGGCGCCGGCCGAAAGGTTCTGCATCAGCACGGATTCGATGTCGAACAGTTGCAGGCCGTTGCGGGCCAGCACCTCGGCGTTCATGGCCTCGAAGCGTTTGCGGCTCTCGACCGCGAGGCGGAAGCTGTAGGTGGCCTCGTCGGCGCAGTCCTCGGTCCAGTCGCGAACGGGGACGTCGCGATAGTCGATGCGGAACAGGTCGGCGTAGCGGCCGTCGCTGTGCACCAGGTGGTCGGTCAGTTCGTAGCGGCCCGCGGGAGTGTCCTTCGTCAGCAGCACCGCGCCGCCGCCATCGCCGAGCAGGGTCATGGGCGCCCGATAGCGGGCGGGAGTCGGTGCTTTCGCGGCGGTGACCACGAGCACCGTGCGGACCTGATCGCTGCCGCGCAGCAGCGCCGCGGCCACGGTGAAGGCGGCCGAGATCGACACGCAGCCCAGGTCGCCGACGCTGGTCACAAAGGCGCGGGTCGCACCGAGGCCGTGTTGCAGGCGGGTGGCCTCGGAGGCGAGCAGGTATTGCGGGGCGCGGCCGCCCACGAGCAGCAGGACATCGAGTTCGGCGGCGGGGAGACCGGATCGGGTCAGCGCGGCCGACGCGGCCTCGGCGGCGAGATCGAGTTCGGAACTGTCCGGCGCGCAAGGGATCCGGTCGATGCCGAGGGCGAGCGCGTGGGCGCGGCGCTGTTCGGGCAGCAGCTCCAGCTCGGCCAGATCGGCTACCGCACAGGTGGTTTCCGGGAAGACCAGGGCGGCCGGGCCGAGCGTGATCGGCGTGGCGGCGGTCATCGCGGGAGTCCGTTGGTGAGCGGTTCGGCGCGGCGCAGCACGAACTCGCCGATGTCCTGTTCGGCGATCTCGCGCGCGCCCTCGATGATCTGCATGATCTTGGCGTCCCGGAAGAACCTGCCCGCGCGGGCATCCGGGGCGCACCCGGCCGCGCCCAGAATCTGCACGGTGCGCTCGCTCACCGTCGCCGCGGCGGCAGCGGCGGCGTACTTCGCGGCGATCGTGGACAGCAGGGCCGCGGGCTCGCGGGTACGGCGCTGATCGGCGGCGCGTTCGCACAGCGCCCGCGCCCCTTCGATATCCACCCAGCTGCGGCCCAGCATGGCGCGCACCGCCTGGTGATCGGCGAGGCGGGTAGCGCCCTGGGTGCGCTCGCGCGCGTGTGCGCTCGCATCGGCGAGGCAGGCTTCGGCCATGCCCAGACAGCCCCAGGCGATGGTGAAACGGCCGTGATCCAGGGCCGTGCCGATCACGTGGGAGCGACCGAAGCCGGGGCGCGCGAGCAGGTGATCGGCCGGGACCGCCACATCGGCGAGGTCGATGTGGGCCACTCGCGCACCGCGCAGCCCGAGTTGATCGGCCACCGGCTCCACCGTGACACCGGGCTGATCGGTGCGCACCAGGGCCGCGACCGGACCGTCGGGCGCGTTGCCGAGCACCAGCAGCACATCGGCGACCGCGCCGAAGGTGACCCACAGCTTGCGCCCGGAGACCCGCAGGAGCTCGCCGTCGCCGGTGAAAGTCGTTCGCACACCGGACAGATCACTGCCCGCGCCCAACTCTGTGGCCGCGAGACCGGCGATGGCATCGCCGGCGGTCAGCGCGGGCAGCCAAGTCTCCCGCTGCGCGGGGGTGCCCCAGCGATCCACGGTGGCCGCGACCATGGTCTGCACGGTGAACAGCGAGCGCAGCGACGTGCACACCGCGCCGAGCCGCGCCGCGGTGCGACCCAGTTCGAGCGCATCCGCGTCACCGCCGCCGAAGCGGCCGGGCCGATCCAGGCCGAGCAGGCCGGAGGCGGCGGCGGTCATGATGACCTCGCCCGGCAGCCCGGCGCGATCCCAGGCCGCGGCATCGGTCTCGGCTGCCAGCAGCAGCGCGCCGAGATCGGTCACCGGACGCCGTTCGTCGCCACGCCCGCCGCGCACTTGCGGGCGATGAACGCGGCGGCCCGGTGCACGGTCCGGAAATTGGCGAGGTCGAGATCCTCGATATCGACCTCGAATTCGAAGGTGCGCTCGAGGTAGGCGACGATTTCCATCGCGCGCAGCGAATTCACGAGCCCGAGCGCGAAATAGTCGTCATCGGGCCCGAGTTCGGATCCGGTGATGGTGCTGAAGTGGCGTCGCAATCGCTCCACCAATTCCGGCGCGGGCACAACCGCCCCGAATTCCGAATCGCCGAACTCGCCCAATGGATCCGCCTCACCCTCACCGACATCGGCCACCGCGCACCGGTGACGGTCCGAACCTAAGGTTCGATGTCCCCATTCGGAAGGATCAGCACTGCCCCCAATTCATGGGGGCCACCACCCACTCCGGCGAAATCCCCTGGCAGCAACCGCTTTTCCCACGCATGATGGCGAGGTGAGTATGTTCCGTCTGGCCGAGCCACCCCTGTTCACCCGGCTACGGGACGCGTCCACGATCCTCATCGCCGGAGCGGGCGGCGGCTTCGACGTCTACGGCGGGCTGCCGCTGGCGATCGCGCTCTCGGCCCAGGGCAAGCGGGTGCACCTGGCGAACCTGTCGTTCAGCGATCTACGGCACACTCCGCTCGAGGACTGGCTGGCGCCCGGCGTCGCCGCGGTCACCCCGGAGACCGCCGGTAATGACGACTACTTCCCCGAGCGGACCCTCGCGCGCTGGCTGGCCGGCACCGGGCGCGAGGCCCTCGTGTACGCATTCCCGAAATCGGGCGTGCGACCGTTGCGTTCGGCCTACCGCGCGCTCATCGAGCACCTCGGCGCGGACGCCCTCGTGCTCATCGACGGCGGTACGGACATTCTGCTGCGCGGCGACGAAGCGACGCTGGGAACCCCGCACGAGGACATGACCAGTCTCGCGGCCACCGCGGGACTCGACGGCCTCAACCGGTTGGTGGTGTCGATCGGATTCGGAATCGACGCCTATCACGGCGTGTGTCACGCGCATGTCCTGGAGAATCTCGCAGCACTCCAGCGGCGGAACGCGTTTCTCGGCGCGCTGTCGATTTCACCGGACAGCGCCGAAGGGGCGGCCTATTGCGACGCGGTCGAACACGCGCTGGCCACTACGCCCTTGCGGCCCAGCATCGTTCATTCGCAGATCGCCGGGGCCATACGCGGGGAATTCGGGAACGTGCACGCCACCGATCGCACCGGCGGCACCGAGCTGTTCGTGAACCCGCTGATGGCAATGTATTTGGCGGTGGATCTGCCCGCGCTGGCGGAAACAGTGGAATATCTGCCGGCGCTGGTCGAGACCGAGGAGATGCACGAAGTCGTGCGGGTCATCGAAGCGCATCTGGGCGGGCGGAGCGCTCCGCGGCCCGCGGGGGTTATTCCGCACTGAACGGGTGGGCCGTCCACCGCTCGATCTCCCCGCGGCGGCACCCCTCGGTAGCCGGCCCTGCCGCGGCCGACGTCGTCGCGGGGAGATCGAGTCCGGCAGCAGAATACGGCTCGTATGCGGGGGTGCGCATGCCCCGAATTTTTCGGGCACCGTCGAGCTACGGGGCGGCGACCCGGGAAAAGGGGGCGGCCCGGCCGAAATCTACGGCCGGGACGCGGAAGTGGCGGGAGTGTGGGCTAATTCACGGCAGGGACGCGATGAGCTGCTCGACCTCCACGCGGGGGCCGGTGAAGAAGGGAATCTCCTCGCGCACGTGCAGGCGAGCCTCGGTCGCGCGCAGATCGCGCATCAGATCCACGATGCGGTGCAACTCCGGCGCCTCGAAGGCCAGCAGCCACTCGTAATCACCGAGGGCGAACGACGCCACGGTATTGGCGCGCACATCGGGGTAGCCGCGCGCGGCCTTGCCGTGATCGGCGAGCATCTTGCGCCGCTCCTCATCGGGGAGCAGGTACCACTCGTAGGACCGCACGAACGGGTACACGCAGATGTAATTGCCCGGCTCCTCGCCCGCCAGGAACGCCGGCACGTGACTCTTGTTGAACTCGGCGGGACGGTGCAGCGCGGCATTGCTCCACACCGGATTGCTGGCCTGGCCCAGCTCGGTGACCCGGCGGAAATCGGCGTACGCGGCCTGAATCTCCTCGATCTTTTCCGCATGCCACCAGATCATGAAATCGGCATCGGCGCGCATGCCCGCGACATCGTAGAGACCGCGCACCACCACACCGCGATCCTCGAGCGAATCGAAGAACTCGCGCGCCTCCTTGATCGCGGCCGTCCGATCATCCCCCAGCACACCGGGCTCCACCTGGAACACCGAGAACATGAGGTAGCGGATGGTGTCGTTGAGGGCTTTGTAATCGAGTCGCGCCATGCCCCCATCGTGCCATCGCGAGTCAGCGCCGTCGGCGGCGGTCCCATCCGAAGCAGACGGCGGCCAGCACCAGCATCGGCACCACCGCCACCAGCGCCAGCAGGAACGGCGGCGCGGTCGTGACCGGGGCGAAGGCCAGAATACCGCCGGCCGCCATGAGCAGGCCGATCACCAGCAGATGCCCGAGCCAGCCGATCAGCAGACCGAAGCCGATCTGCCGGGGCAGCCCGCGGAAGATCATGAGCACGAACGGAATTCCGATCTGACAGAGCAGCCAGATCGGATCCACGCTGAACGGCACGCCCAGATGTTCGGCATTGCGCCAGTACAGCTCGAACGCCACGATCGCACTCAGGAAACCAGCGGGGCCGAACCAGGAGGGAGAGCTCGGCGCCGTCATTCGAACAGCACCCACTGTGCGAGCAGCACCGCGTCCACGGCCAGCGCCACGGCCAGACCCCGCATCGCGGGACCGCCGAGCCAGTACAGCAGCCCCGCCAGCGCGGCGGATCCCAGCAGCAGCCCGGGCTGAATCAGAGTGACCAGCCCCGCGTCGACCCCGGCGCGCCGCGCGATCACCTCGCACGTCACCAGCACCACCGACAGCGCGGCGAAGACCAGCGGAAAACTCAGGGTGGCCACCGTCCACACCGTGCGATCACGCAGCACATCCCAGCGCGCCGGCCGTTCGAGCGTTCCCATCCCGGACACCATTCGCCTCTCCTGCCCGCCATCCGCCATTCCCGCGATACTGCCTGATATCGCGGGACGGCACACGCACGTTCACCGCCGGATCAGCAGGCCTGAGCCGCCCAGGACTCGATGAGCCTGCGCAGACCATCGCGAAACACCGACTCATCGGTGATCGCGTCCATCACCCCGTCCAGATTGCCCGAGAGCAGGGGGAATTCCTCCGGATCCAGCGCCGCCAGCGCGGAACGCGTGCGCAGCCGAACGGCTTTCGCATCGTGCAACTCCACCAGCGCCGCGCAGCCGAGCGTGTACAGGTACATCTGGCGATAGGCGCGCAACGCCGCGGGCATGGGCAGGCCGATTGAAAGATTATCGGCCAATTGCGGTTCGGACAGGCGTGCGAGCAGCCGGGGACCCAGCAGCGGGCGCGTACCGCGCAGCAGCACCAGACCGGGACGCGCGGCGAGCAACTCGTACCAGGCCGCGAAGCGTTGTTCGGTGCGCGCATCCCAGGAACCCATCGTGCGATCGATCTCCGGCAATTCCTCGGCCAGATGATCGGCGATCAGATCCAGCAGCCCCGAGAAATCACCGCCACCGCGGCGCACGACCGTGGTGTGCGACACGTGCAGATAGGTCGCGATGGACCGGAAACTGAGCTGCGCGGCCCCGCGCGCATCGATGATCGCCAAACCCGCGCGGGCAATGGCTTCCGGCGTTGCCTCTTCGAGCGACTTCGACGTCCTGGGCATGCAACCAGCGTAAGTTACAGTGTAACTATCCAGTGCATCGGTCCGGAGCCAGTCGTGTGCCCGCACAACGGAACCGCATCTCCCCGACCGCTTATCCCGACCGACCCGCGAAGGAAACGCAGTGCAACCGACCTACGCCGACGTGAAAGCAGCCGCTGATCGCATCGCCGGCCACATCCGCCCGGTCCTGCTCGCACCCATGGACCCGGGCGGCATTCCCACCGGCGACAGCACCTGCCAGGTCTGGCTCGCACTCGAGCATCTGCAGCACGCGGGCAGCTTCAAAGCCCGCGGCGCGGTGAACTTCACACTCGCGCATCGCGAATCGGGCACACTGCCCCGCACCGGCGTGACCATCGCCTCGGGCGGCAACGCGGGCGTAGCGTGCGCGTGGGCGGCACACAAGGTCGATTCCGCCGCAACCGTCTTCCTGCCCGCCACCGCACCGGCCGTGAAAGTCGCGCGACTGCGCGAACTCGGAGCACAGGTACTCACCGGCGGCGATTCGTACGCCGAGGCAGCGGGCGAATGCGAGCGCTACGCCGCGGCATCGGGCGCACTGCGCTCGCACGCGTACGACGACCCGTACATCGCAGCGGGAGCGGGGACACTGCTGGACGAAATCGTCGATCAGGTACCGGATCTCGACACGATCGTGATCGCGGTCGGCGGTGGCGGATTACTGACCGGAGTGGCCACGGCAGCGGCGCACCACGGCATTCGCGTGATCGCGGTCGAACCGGAGAACTGCCGAGCCTTCAATGCCGGGCTGGCAGCGGGACATCCGGTGGACGTCACCGTCGATTCGGTGGCAGCGGACTCACTGGGCGCACAACGGACATCGGACATGGCTCTCGCGGCGGCGAGTGTGGCCGATGTGCGATCGATACTGGTGACCGATGAGCAGATCATCGCAGCGCGGCGTGCACTGTGGGCCGACTACCGACTCGCGGTCGAGCATGCGGCGGGGACAGCTCTGGCGGGACTGCTGTCGGGAGCGTATCGACCCGCGGCCGGTGAGCGAATCGCCGTGGTGCTGTGTGGCGCGAACACCGATACGTCGGATCTGACGTAACCGCGCGGCCGGTCGAGTGCGGATCAACCGCATCCGGCCCATGATGCGCTCGAGAATCAGCCGACCGGGGACGATCGCAGCACAATCGAGCAGTGGATGTCGGATCTGCGGGCCGCGCGTCGTCCGGCCGGACAGCCGGACGACGAGGGCAAGCACGGGGGCAGCGAGAGAGCCGCACACGCATCCGGCGGCCCCGGGCCGAGAAGTTCCCGAGCCACCGCATCGGCGAGAACCGAGCGACCGCATCGAGCCCGGCCCGCTGGCACGATCGTCACAGCCGTCTCCGTGTCCGACTCCGAAGGCGCCGGCGTCAGCTCAGTTGAGCCGCAATGCGATCGGCGGCCGCAGCGCCGGAAGCCGCACAGGCCGGTACGCCTACGCCGTTCAAATAGGAACCGGCCAGCGCCAGACGATCGAGTCCGGCTGTCGCCGTGCGGAGTTCGGCTATGCGATCCGTGTGACCGGGAGCGTACTGCGGGAGACCGCCGGGCCAGCGCTGCACCACCGTGCTCACGGGTTCGATCTCGACACCGGTGACAGTGGTGAGATCGGCAACGGCAGCGGCGATCAACTCGGCATCCGAGCGGGACAGTGCGGTGTCATCGCCGAAGCGGCCGAAGGACGCGCGGACCAGGGCTACATCGCGCTCGGCCAAGTGTGGCCATTTGCGACTGGAGAGCGTGAAAGCCTTGGCGCTCAACGATTCATCGGTAGCGACCAGAATGCCGGAATTATCGGGCAGAGCGGTTTCACGCGGGAGAGCCAGTGCCACGACCGCAGACGAGGACAGCTGAATAGCGCCGGCCAATTCGGCTGCTTCGGGGGCAATCGTGCGCAGGAAGGCAGCGGTCACTGGAGCGGGAGTAGCGAGAATCACCGCATCCACCGCGCCCACCGGATCCAGGTGCCAGCCGGTGGGAGCGCGAGTGAGATTTATTGCCTCGGTGTGAGTTTCGACCTTCGCGTCGGCAGCCGCTCGCAGCGCCTCCAACAGCACGCCATAGCCATCTCGAATACCGCCGAAGACCGGAGCGGTGGAGGGCGGGGGCAGGGCATCGGCGACAGCTTGCGTGAGACTCTGCGCGCCTGCGTCCAGGGCAGCGGCCAGGGTGGGGAGCGCGGCTCGCACACCGATCGAATCGGCCGTGCCCGCGTAGACGCCGCCGAGTAGGGGGTCCACACTGCGGCGCACCACCTGTTCGCCGAAGCGATCCGCCACCAGTGCGCCTACCGAGATATCCGTGCCGGGCTGCCAGGTCAGGGGGCGATTCGGTTCTTCGGAAATGCGAGTCAGAGTGTCGGCGTCCACCAGGCCGGAGACCGATTCAGCGGTAGCGGGGATGCCCATGAGAGTGGCAGCGGGGAGAGGGTGTGTGCTGCCTGCGGACCAGACCAGGGGGCGGCGGCCCGCGGGGTAGACGAGTTGATCCTCGATGCCCAGCTCGCGCATCAGGGTTGGAATTTCCGGGCGGCGGCCCACGAAGGCTTCAGCGCCTAGATCTATCGGATCGCCTGCCAGGGGGGTCGTGTAGAGGATTCCGCCTATGCGGTCCCGTTGTTCGATGAGCAGTAGCTCTGGGGTGGGGCCCAGGGTTTTGCGGAGGCGGTGGGCGGCTGTCAGGCCGCTGATTCCGCTGCCGACTATCGCTATGCGCATCGGGGGGCTCCTTGGTGGGGTGGGGTCAGGTCGAAACTACTCCGGGAGGGGGTGGGGGGATCGGAGGGGGCGTGGGCGATGACGTTGGGGCTTTGCGGCGGGAACCCGGGTGCCGGTGGGGAGGGGTTCTGCGGGGGCCGTGGCTGCCGGGCCGATAGACGGGGTCGGGATTTATGGATGCGTTGCCAGGTTTTCGGGGTATCGGCGCGTTGGGGGCTGGTTGCGTTGACAGACGACTGGAT
The DNA here is from genome assembly GCF_042799795.1 of Nocardia sp. NPDC057668. NCBI lineage: Bacteria > Bacillati > Actinomycetota > Actinomycetes > Mycobacteriales > Nocardiaceae > Nocardia > Nocardia sp. NPDC057668. The sequence continues at coordinate 1,482,023 of NZ_JBHVIC010000001.1, forward strand.
AGCGAGAACCAGCGGGGATCGGTCGGGGGTCTCGCTGCGGTCCCAGCCCCCGCAGGGAGAGCAGCCTGGATAACGAGAACCAGCGGAGTGCGGTTGGGGAGAGTCGGGCTGCGGTTCCAGCCCTCCCGGGGCAAAACAGCCTGGATAACGGAGTAGCAGCGGGGACCGGTTGAGAGCCTCGACTACGGTTCCAGCCCTCCCGGGGCAAAGCAGCCTGGATAACGGAGTAGCAGCGGGGACCGGTTCGGAGCCTCGACGGCGATACCAGCCCTACCGGGCCGATAAAAGGGATCCACCACCGGCGGGGGTACAAGCAACCCTCGAATCGATTACCGCTCACCACAATCACCCTTAAGGCAGTACCAGTATTCAGCGATGACGGGTCTTGTGTTTGTAAAGCTCGAGAAGGTTCCACAGTCATCCAGCCACGCTGGAAGGGTGAAAGCGCTCCCGGCTGGGGAGCCGAGGTCGGGTACGGCAGGCGAAGTGACCAGCACTGCCTCGTTGCTCTTGCTTGTTCTCCCGAACCCCGCCGGAACGCGAAGGGTGCGTGCGGGTCTCGGCTACGTCGGCCACTGGAGTGAACACCGATGCCGCTCTTTGTCTCTTGGCTCTTGGGGTTTGGGTTCCGGCTGTAGGGCAGCGCTCTAGCAGAGTCGCCGCGCCGGGATACCCGGAATCCCCGAAGGACTCGGCACACGCGGGTGATGACTGAAATTCACGCGTGGTCTGCGAGCTGGGTCGATGTGTGGTGGTGGTATCCACCCGGTTTTGCCCGGATGCTCCGAATCATCGGGCATGGTGATCGTTTTCCAGCCGTTCGGGCCGGTGTTGATCTGTGCGTGGCAGGCATCGCACGCGAAGGTCAGGTTCTCGATGTCCGTGTCGCCGCCATCAGCCCACTCGGTGATGTGATGGACCGCTGAGCGGGTGGCGGGGGCGTCGCACCCGGGGCGGGTGCACCCGCGCTCGACCGCGGTGAGTGCCAGGCGCTGCTCTACCGATGCCAGGCGTTGACCACGGGAGAGGTGCAGGGGACGGCCGTTGGCATCCACGATCACCAGGTACGGGGTCGAACGCGCGGCCAACGTGATCGCTTCGGTGATCGAGAGCGTGCCCCCGGTGTTCGTGGTAGCGAGCCCGGTCCGCTGCTCGAGGTCCGTCAGGCGCATGGTCACCACGGTCGAGACCGGCAGGCCGCGGTGGTAGCCGAGCTTGGTGGGTCCCATGTCGGGGTGCAGGAACCGAAGCAGCGCATCGTGATTGCGTTGCGCTTCGGAGCGGTGATCACGCTTGGCAGCAGCCCGCAACACTGCACGCGCGGTGACGGTGGCAGCATCGGCGTCACTGTCATCGGCTTCGGACTCGGTGTCGATCCCGAGTTCCGCGGTGGTGTGCGGGCTTTCCGGGTCATCGGGATTACACATGCCGGGCCGGGCGAACTTGGCGAACATCGGCAGGAACACCGCACCCAACTCCGGAGTCAGCAAACCCGAGATCGGGAACATTCCATCCGCGCGCTGGCGGCCGATGCAGATCCCGCGCATCCGCTGGCGGTCGTTGTCCTCGGTCAACACCCCGTCGGGGTCGGTGTATGCCAGTACCCGCACTCCGAGTGTGGTCACACCCTTGGGGTCGCCGGTGCGCGCGTAGTCGGTCAGGGAGCGTTCAGCGAGTTCCTTCAATGTCGGTTCCACGCTGGCGGGGATCCGGTCCAGGACCTTCACGATCGCTTGCACATGGTCGGCGGAGATCTCCCCGGCGCGTTGAGCGGCGGCGATGTGCGGGAACACCGGCGGCCGCTGAACCGACCCTTCGGACACGGCCGAGAGCCGGTCCGCGTTCCGCACCCGGGCAGCGGCATCGAAATGCGAGATCCGCAGCGTTTGTTGCAGGAACACGATCAGGCTCTTGATCCCGGCCCGAGAGGACAGCCCCCGCGCACCACATTCGAGAGCGAAACGCTGCTTCGCCACTTCGAGCTTGCGGAAGCCGATTTCGATGTCCTGCATGATCTCGATGACCTCGTCATCGGACAACGAATACAGGGGAGATTCGAGAAGCCCTTCCACCGCGGCAGCGAATGCTTGTGCACTCTGCGCGATGGCGGATTCCCTTCCCGAATTCATACCCCCATTCTACTCCCCAATAGCAACCGGGAATAGCTCAATTCGATTGTGATACAACCATTTTCACACAATCATACCGATCAGAATTCTCTTCCGAACGCGAAAACTCCCCAACGGAACGGAATTCATCCAGGCGGAGCAGAATCCGAACCGATGCAGCCCCGAAAGCTCGGCTGGCAACATGAGGAAGGTCGGCCGGATAGTTCGACCGATGACTGATGACAACACCATTGGCGAGCGTATAGGTGTCATCACAGTACGTAGCGGCGCAGTTTCCGCCCGCCTTCCCGGCGAGGTCGACCACAACCGTGCCGGGACGCAGCCGGCCGAGCGTCCGGTGGGTCAGGAGCAACGGGGCGAGCGTCCCCCTGCCGGCCGCCGTGAGAATCAGGTCCGGCGAGATCCGCGCCAGCAGGTGATCGAGAGACTCCGGGCTTGCCGCCAGCTGGAATTCGTCGGCGCCGCGCTCGATGGCGGCCGGGCCCCGGTGTAGGCGCGAGCCCACGGCCACCGTCCGATCACCGTGGCGCGCCGCCTCGGCGATTCCCGCCAGACCCGCGTGGCCGCAGCCCACCACCACCGTGGTGAGCCGCGCGCCGAGTGCGTCGCGAGCCAGCGCCCGGCCCTCCCGATACGCGACCGCCCCGGCGATGCCGCTCATGGCGGACAGCGGATCCCGGCCCAGCGGATCCGAGATCAGCTCGAACGCAACCGATTCCACTCCCCGGGCGCGCAGCCGGTCGATGGGGTCGCGGCGGCGCACCGGATCCTGGAAGCCCAGCAGCACGTGGCCCGAACGCAGCGGCATCGAAGACAGTTCGTAGGCGGGCGGTTTCACCCAGGCCACGACATCGCAGCCGTCGAACACCCGCTCGGGGCAGGACGCCGGGAAGGCGCCCGCGGCCGCGTAGGCCGCGTCCGAGAAACCGGCCGACTCCCCCGCACCGAGCTCCACCACCACCCGGATGCCGCTGCCCGCCAGGGTGCGCACGTCCGGCGGCGTCAGGGCCACCCTCGACTCGCGTGCCGCTGTCTCCCGGGGTACCCCGACGATCATGAGGCGAGCACGGGAATCCGGTGCTCCGGCACCGCATTTCCGCGCACGGGCACGGCCCCTACCCGCTGGAGCAGACCTTCGAGGCGATCGAACAGCTCGTCCAGCAGCGCCGGCGACTCCAAGCCGGGACCCAGACGGGGCGCGACCACATTGAACCGCACGCCCAGGCGGGACGAACCGGTGCGATCCAAGGCAACGCATTCGATTCCGGCCTCGGTCAGCAGCAGCCGTTCCAGCTCCGCGCTCGTGCGCGCCCGGGCCGAAAGCTGCGGCCCGGGCGCGAATTCCACGGTCAGGAACATGCCGTCGGAGCTGCCGAGCGGGCGCAGCACGGTCGATCCGGCCCTGACGTTGATGCCCGCCACGAGGTCGCGAGCGTGTTCCACCCGGCGGCGCAGGCGATCCCGGTTCGCGGCGAGGTACTCGGGGGTGGTGTGTTCGAGCACCGCGCGGGTCAGGTGGGTGCTCTCGCGCTGGAACGACACCCGCAAGCGCGCCTCGATTCGGGCCAGCCACGCGCTGTCACCCGTGCAGGCCGCGCCGAGCTTGCAGGGGCCGAAGGCGTTGAACGCCTTGGAGTTTCCGGTGATCGTCAGGACCCGGTCGTACAGGCGGACCGGGCCGCCGGGGGTCGGGACGGTCAGGGCCGCGATCGGGACGTGGGCGGCGCTCAGCAGATCGAAGGACATATCGCAGATCACGGGGACGCGGGACGCGGTCAGGACGCGGCCGATCGCGGTCAGCTCCTCCACCGTGTACTCGGTCAGGACCGGGTTGCCGGGCAGGGTCAGCAGGACCCCGCACAGATTTCCCTGGCGCGCATGCTGTTCTAAACAGCGGGCCAGGGCATCGGGGTCGATGGCGAAGCGGTCGTCGGCGGTCGACGGGCTCGACACCAACCGCATGCCGTATTTCGCAACGTGCGACTCGGCGTTCTTGTAGTAGCCCTCGGGACACACCAGGACCCCGCCGGGGCGGGCGAGCGTCGCCACCGCCTCCTCCAGCAGCACCGTGCTCGAGTACGGGCAGACGATCACCTCGCCGGGATCCACCCGCACCCCGGGTAGGTCACCGCCGGGGGCGCGCAGGCGCTGAAAGAGGCGGTCCGCCGCCAGATTTCGCAGGATCAGCGGCTGATGCTTGTCGTAGAGATCGCGGTCCCGGTAGTCCGCGCCCTGGGTTCCGGTCCGCACCTCGTGCCACGCGGTGTCGAGGGCCTGCGCGGCGCGCGGGTCCAGCGGCAGGCCGGTCTCACCGTGGTAGGCGTCGATGACACCCTGGTACGCGCGGCGATCGGCGCCCGGGAACCGGGGGCGGGCGCCGGAGAACTCGGCGGCGAGAGGATCCACAGCGGACAGTGCGGCCGTGGGTTCGATCACCGGCCGCCACCACCTGTCTCGGAGTCCGAACCGGCCTGCTCCCAGGCCCGGCGCAGGGCCGCGCGGAACAGGCCCTGACCCTTCTCGTCCAGGTGCTGATAGTCGGCCAGTTCGGGTTGCCGGACGATGTTGTTGATCTCCACCAGTTTTCCGGTGGTGCGGAAGCTGTCGAGCTTGTCGAAGCCGCGGATGGCGAACTGGATGTCGTGCTTGAGCGTGGAGAAGCGAGTCGCTGTGCGTTCGCGGCGGGAGAAGTCGTAATCACCACGCACCACGTAGCCGTTGTCCACCACGAGCATGCTGGGCGCGTTCGGGGCGAAGCGGCGATCCACCAGGCCCGCGTCCACGCCCGCCCGGGCCTGGCGCCACAGGCCGATGCCGTAGGCGAACACGTCCTCGATGGCGTCGACCACGTACAGGCGGCGCACCGAGACGCCGGTCCGGGCCAGGCGCAGGATCTCCTCCAGATACTCGTCGCCCACGTCGCCGGTGATGGTGCCCAGGTCCGCGGTGTGGATGGCGCGCACCGACGTGCGGGCGCAGCGCAGCACGGTGAGCCAGTCGTGCACCGTATTCCATTCGCGCACCTGCGCATTGCCCGAGGGCACCTGCACCAGCACCTCTTCGGCCTGCTCGAGCTGGCGCTCCGCGATCTCGCGCAGCGGGAAGTACTGCTCGGGGATGGCGGCGGCGTCGATGAGGTTCTGGGCGATGGCCATGCCGCGGGCGACAGCGTCGGGATCCTTGCCGAGCAGCACGTTGAACTGCATGCGCAGATCATTGGACGCCCGGTCCGCGTCCTCGGTGTCGGGGGCCGAGAGCGCCTCGCCCAGTAGCGAACTCAGGTGCTCGCGCACGTCCTGCGGGGGGATGCGGGTGCCGTTCTCGATCTGCTGGATGAGACTGCGGGAACGGCCCACCCCGGCCGCGAGATCCGCCTGGGTGAGGCCGCGTTCCTTGCGTAACCGGCGGATCACCTGGCCGATCTGCTCCTCACCCGCGGGCGAGTCGGACATAGCGCTTCTCCCATTCGTGTCGTGTGCATGATGCGTCCAGTGCCACGCTGGGACAGAGTCTAAGCATCTAAATATCATCCGCACGTCGAAACTCACCGGTAACTCGTGACCTGCGGCGATGCCCGCGGGCGCGTGACACCGGGCCTGAAGCCGGGCAGAACGATTCCGGTTGACCGAGTGCTGTTACCGCACAACTACGTTCATCTCAAGAGCTTAGATAAGAATGTTTGGGTGTGCATCGACCCGGGAACTTTGTGCTTAGTTTCTATCACCACGTGGCAGCGCAACGCATGATGGTATCAGGGCCGCGCAGCGAGGCCCGGGCACGCAAGGAGGCGCTTCGCAGATGGCACTCACATTCTCGCCAGGGCTGGTCACCAGCGACATCACGCCCGAAATCGCCTGGCACGTAGCCGCATCCGAGGGCGACTGGGTCCTGAGCTGGCTGCCCGAGCGCCGGCTGTCGCGGCAGGCCGCCATCAGCGGAATGGTGCTGGACGAGGTCCTGAGCGATCCGGACCCGGCCGATCCCGAACTGGTCCTGGAGCTGGCGGCCGCGCGCGCGGCGGATCTGGGACTGACCCTGCCGCAGGTGGTGGAGCGCCTCGCACTGCGCGTGCTGCAGCGCGACGCCCAGCGCAACCGGCCGGCGCTCGGCCACCTGCACCGGCACGGCGCGGTCACCCCGGCGGGGTGGTGACCGCGTCGTGGCGGGTTGCGAAAGACGTTGTCAGAGCGGCGAAGGCAGGCTGTGGACCAGCTTCACCGCCGCGGTGATGACCTCGGGGTCGGTGTTCGGCAGCACGCCGTGACCGAGGTTGAAGATGTGGCCGGTCGCGCCCAGCGCGATCGCCTCGTCGGCCTCGTGCGCGATCCGGCGCACCTCGGACTCGATGGCCTCCGGGCCGGCGAACAGGACGGCCGGATCGAGGTTGCCCTGCAAGGCTTTTCCGGGGCCGACGCGGCGGACCGCGTCCGTCAGCGGGACGCGCCAGTCGACGCCGACCACGTCCGCGCCCGCCTCACCCATCGCGCCGAGCAGCTCGCCGGTGCCGACGCCGAAGTGGATGCGGGGGATGCCCGCCGACGCGACCTCGGCGAACACGCGCTCCGAATGCGGCATCACGAACTCGCGATACTGGGCCAGGGTCAGCGCGCCCGCCCAGGAGTCGAACAGCTGCACCGCGTCCACGCCGGCCGCGATCTGCGCCTGCAGGAACTCGATGGTGATGTCGGTGAGCACGCCCAGCAGCTGATGCCAGGTCTCCGGATCGCCGAGCATCATGGCCTTGGTGCGCTCGTGGTTCTTGCTCGGGCCGCCCTCGACCAGGTACGAGGCCAGGGTGAACGGCGCACCGGCGAAACCGATGAGCGGGGTCTGATCCAGCGCGTCCAGCAGCAGGCCGATACCCGCGGTCACCGCGCCGACCTCCTCCGCGCGCAGACGCGGCAGCGCGCGCACATCGGCGACGGTCCGCACCGGGTTGGCCACCACCGGGCCGACGCCGGCCACGATGTCCAGATCGATGCCCGCGGCCTTGAGCGGAACCACGATGTCGGAGAACAGGATTGCCGCGTCCACATCGTGGCGGCGGATCGGCTGCATGGTGATCTCGCACACCAGCTCCGGATCGAAGCAGGACTCGAGCATGCCCACGCCCTTGCGGAGTTCGCGGTACTCCGGCAGCGAACGTCCGGCCTGGCGCATGAACCACACCGGACGCCGATGCGGGACGCCACCGGACGCGGCGACGAGAAGGGGGGCATCGGGCAAGTGGCGGCGGCTGTGAGTGCTCATCGCAGCCCATCGTAAATGCCCCCGGCGGCGCGCCTCTCACTACACCGCACCCGAGAGGTCTACCGTCCTCATACGTGACACCGCTCGACTTCCGCGACGGCGCCGCACCGACCCCGGAGCCAGAAGAACCCACAGGGTTCCGCGCCGCGGTCGATGCGATGGGAACCGCAACCGTGCATCCAAGGATCGAGCTAGCTCCGATCCGGCCGCCGCAGCGCCTGGCCCCCTACTCCTACGCCCTGGGCGCCGAGGTGACCCGCCCGGACACCAACGTGGTCCCGGTGGACTCCGACGGTGACGCCTTCGGGCGGCTGATCCTGCTGCACGACCCGGACGGGCAGGAAGCCTGGCACGGCGTGTTCCGGCTGGTCGCCTACCTCCAGGCCGACATCGACTCCGCGCTCGCGGCCGACCCGCTGCTGCCCGAGGTGGCGTGGAGCTGGCTGGTGGACGCGCTCGAGTCACGGACACCGTTCACCGCCCTCGGCGGCACGGTCACCGCGACCAGTTCGGTGCGCTACGGCGACATCGCCGGGCCGCCACGCGCGCATCAGCTCGAGGTCCGCGCCTCCTGGACGGTCGGCGACACCGAGATGCGCCCGCACGTGGAAGCCTTCGCCGAGGTGCTCGCCTACGCCGCCGGGCTCCCGCCCGCCGGGGTCACGGCGCTGGACGTCCGGCCCGGCGACGACACGAACTGAACGCGCCCGCGCCGGCCCCTCGGCGTGGCGCGCTCGGGAACACGTGTACCGCAACCAAATCGGCGCCGGGCAACTACGATTCCGAACAGCCCGGCGCCGTGTCGCGGTCCGACGTTTACTCGACGTGACGCAGGCCGCCCCTGTCCTACACGTAGAGTTCAAGACCATGTCCGTACCAGAAGAGCCCGAAGCCACCGCAGCGGTCCCCTTGCTCGCGCCCGCGGACGGTGTACCACCGGTACTGGACACTGCCTCCGACATCGCCGCGGCCGCCGCCCGGCTGGCCGCCGGCACCGGCCCGCTGGCCGTCGACGCCGAACGCGCGTCCGGCTTCCGCTACTCCAATCGCGCCTATCTGATCCAGCTGCGACGCGCCGGAGCGGGCTCCTTCCTCATCGACCCCATTCCCGTGGACGGCGACCTGACCCCGCTGGCCGAGGCCATCAACGGGCTCGAATGGGTGCTGCACTCGGCCGACCAGGATCTACCGGGACTGGCCGAACTCGGGCTGTACCCGGCGCGGCTGTTCGACACCGAACTCGGCGGCCGGCTCGCCGGCTACGAACGCGTCGGACTCGCGGCCATGGTGGAACGGCTCCTCGGGCGCGAACTGCGCAAGGGACACGGCGCGGCCGACTGGTCCACGCGCCCGCTGCCCGACGAATGGCTCAACTACGCCGCCCTCGACGTGGAGTTGCTGCTGGAACTGCGCGACGCGGTCGCCGCCGAACTGGCGGAACAGGGCAAGACCGACTGGGCGGCACAGGAATTCGAACACGTGCGACTGGCCGAACCGTCCGCGCCGAAATCGGATCGCTGGCGGCGCACCTCGGGCATCCACACCCTGCGCCGCACCCGGCAACTGGGCATCGTGCGCGAACTGTGGACCACCCGCGATCGGCTCGCGCGGTCCCGCGACGTCGCCCCCGCCCGCATACTGCCCGATTCGGCCATCGTGGCCGCGGCCACCAGCGAACCCAAGTCGATCGCACAGCTGCGCGCGCTGCCGGTGTACGGCGGCCCGCGTCAGCGCCGCTACTCGCGCGAATGGCTCGGCGCGGTCGAGCGCGCCCGGGCCCTGCCGGACAACGAGCTGCCGCCGCTGACCCAGCCGTTCGACGGGCCGCCGCCGGTCAATCGCTGGGAACGCCGCGACCCCGCCGCCGCCGCCCGGTTGCAGCGCGCCCGCGCGGCCATGACCGAACTGTCCACCGAGGTTTCCGTGCCGGTCGAGAACCTGCTCACCCCGGACCTGCTGCGCCGCATGTGCTGGGACGGGCTGCCGCGCACCGCCGCCAACGGCGACGCGCCGGTGCTCATCGACGACTTCCTGCTCGCGGGCGGCGCGCGGGACTGGCAGCGCGAGCTATCGGTGCCGAGATTGGCCGGGGCGCTCTACCCCGCGAAAGATCAGGCTTCCTAGCCCGGATCCGCACCCCGGGACCGGCCGTCGGCCGAATCCGTATCCCGGCGCGTCCTGGGCCGAAATCCATACCGGACGGTAGAGATCTAGCCGTCGCACGCCGGGAAGACCCGGGCGGGCCGACTTCAGTCCTCGAAGACCGGTGGACGGCGGTCGCGCCGAGCGCGAATGGCCTCGTCGAAATTCTCGGTGGTCAGGCGGACGTACAGCTGCGCGGTGCCCTCGTGCTGCATATGCGATTCGAAACTGCTCGCCTCCAGCCCGCTCCACAGCATGCGTTTGGTCAGCTCGGTGCCGACCCGACTCCAGCGGATCATCTGCTCCGCGGTGTCGTAGCAGCTCTCCAGCAGTTTGTCCGCGGGCACGACCCGCGACACCAGGCCGATGCGCTCGGCCTCGGCGGCGTCCACGTCCCGCCCGGTGAGCATGATCTCGAAGGCCCGCGTGGTGCCGACCACGCGCGGCAGCAGATAGCTGATGCCCAGTTCGGCCGAGGTCAGCCCATTGTTGATGCCCGCGGCACGGAAGTACGCGTCCTCGGCCGCGATCCGCACATCGGTCCCGACCGCCAGGCAGAAGCCGCCGCCGATGGCCGCGCCGTTGATGGCGCTGATGACCGGCTGATGCATGCGCCGAATGGTGAGCATGACGTTGTTGAGCAGATCCATGGACCGGCGGGCGACCGAGGTCTTGGTCAGGCCCTCCACCCCCGGGACCCGGCCCGCGTGCTGCAGATCCGCGCCCGAGCAGAAGCCGTGCCCGGCGCCGGTGAGCACCACCACCCGCACCTCGTTGTCCGCGGCCACGGCCTCGAGGGTTTCGCGCAGCGGCACCATGACGTCGAAGGCCATGGCGTTCATGCGGTCGGGACGATTGAGGGTGACCAGCGCAATGCCCGGTCGCGGCTTCTCGACGAGCACGAACGCTGGGTCGACTTCGGACATACGCAACTCCTGAACCAGAAAACTGAAACCTGTTCCAGAATTTACGCGATTCGCGCCCACCCCGTCCGGGAATGCCGCCGGTGCGAGACCGGCGGCCCATGCCCGAAAAGCCGCCGGTGCCGGCCTATTCCGCGAGCGCCCGCTCGGGCTCGATGACCAGCACCGAATCGGCGCCGACCTGATCGAGCTCGACCGTGGCGTTGCCGCCGAGCCAGCCGCTGATCCGCTGGGTCACATCGTCCGGTGTCAGACCCAGATCCTGATGCACCCGCGCGCGCGAGGCATGGTCCAGGAACTGCTGCGGCACACCGATATCGCGGGTCGGGATGTCCAGGCCCGCCGCGCGCAGCGCCGCCGACACGGTACAGCCGATGCCGCCGTGCAGGCCGCTGTCCTCCAGCGTCACCACCAGGCGATAGTTCTCGGCCATCTTCACCAGGGCGTCGTTGACCGGCAGCACCCAGCGCGGATCCACGACGGTGACCGCGACGCCGTCGGCCTCCAGCTGATCGGCGACCTGCAGGCCCAGGCCCGCGAACGCGCCGACGGCCACGATCAGCACGTCGCCGCGCACCGACTGCGCCGAATCGCCGTCCAGCAGCTCGGGCATGCGCAGCACGTCCAGCCCGTCCAGGCGCTCCACCGCGGAGATGTCCTCCGTGACACTACCCTTGGGGAATCGGATGGCGGTCGGGCCGTCACCGATGTGCAGCGCCTCGCCCAGTTCCTCGCGCAGGGTCGCGCCGTCACGGGGGGCGGCCACCCGGATGCCCGGGATTATGCCCAGCACGGACAGATCCCACATGCCGTTGTGACTCGCGCCGTCGTCGCCGGTGATGCCCGCGCGGTCCAGGACCAGGGTCACCGGCAGATTCAGCAGCGACACGTCCATGAGCAGCTGATCGAACGCGCGGTTCAGGAACGTGGAGTAGATGGCGACCACCGGGTGCAGACCGCCCAGGGCCATACCGGCCGCGGAGGTCATCGCGTGCTGTTCGGCGATGCCGACGTCGAACATGCGCTCCGGGAAGCGCTTTCCGAACGCGGACAAACCGGTCGGGCCGGGCATGGCGGCGGTGATGGCGACGACGTCGTCCCGCTGCTCGGCCTGCGCGATCAGCTCCTGGGAGAAGATCGAGGTCCAGCTCGGCGCGGACGAACCGCCCACCGGCTCACCGGTCTCGGGATCGATGCGGCTGATCGCGTGCATCTGATCGGCCACGTGATCCTCGGCGGGCTTGTAGCCGCGGCCCTTCTGGGTCACCACGTGCACGACCACCGGGCCGCCGAAATCCTTGGCACGCCGCAGCGCCGCCTCCAGCGCGACCGTGTCGTGCCCGTCCACCGGGCCCACGTACTTCAGCCCGATGTCGCCGAACAGCTCCTGCGGGGCGACCGCGTCCTTGATGCCGGTCTTGAGCGCGTGCAGCATCGAATAGGCCGACTCCCCCACACCCGGGATCGACTGCACGATGCGCTTGGTCGCGTCCAGGGCCTGCTCGTAGGCGGGCTGCATGCGCAGCGCGCTGAGCCGGTCGGCCAGGCCGCCGATGGTCGGGGCGTAGGAGCGGCCGTTGTCGTTGACCACGATCACCACCGAGCGGTCCTGCCCGGCGGCGATGTTGTTCAGCGCCTCCCAGCACATACCGCCGGTGAGCGCGCCGTCGCCGACGACCGCCACCACGCTGCGCTTCTGCCGGGTCAGCGCGAACGCCTTGGCCAGACCGTCCGCGTAGGACAGCGACGCCGAGGCGTGCGAGGACTCCACCCAGTCGTGCGCGCTCTCGGCACGGCACGGGTAGCCCGACAGGCCGCCCTCCTTGCGCAGGGTGTCGAACCCGTCCTTGCGACCGGTCAGGATCTTGTGGACGTACGACTGATGACCGGTGTCGAAGATGATCGGGTCGGCAGGCGAGTCGAAGATCCGGTGCAGCGCGATGGTCAGCTCTACGACGCCGAGGTTCGGACCCAGGTGCCCGCCGGTGACGGCGACCTTCCGCACCAGGAACTCACGAATCTCCTCGGCCAACTCACGCAGCTCTGATACCGACAGCCGGCGCAGGTCCTCGGGCATGTCGACCCGGGAAAGCACTCCCACGGCTATTGCTCCCTCCGGATGTCTCCTGTGTTTGCAACAGTCTACGGAGCCGCGACCGGCCCGCTAAGTCAGGAACTGAACGCCACCTGCGACATCCACTTCAGATGTGAGGCTCCACACACATTACCCGGATACAGTGGCCGCGTGGTCCACTCCGATTCGACCGCAGCAAATCCGATTTCGGCCGCCCCCGGCGTGGTGGCCCGGCTCATCGACGAGGTATATCAACTCTGCCGGACCGACACCTCCGGTGAACTCGCCGACTACATCCCGGAACTCGCGGCGGTGCAACCCGATTCGTTCGGCATCTGCCTGGCAACCGCGGACGGTCAGGTGTACGGGAGCGGGGATGTGCACACCCCGTTCACCATTCAATCGATCTCCAAACCCTTCACCTACGCGCTGGCCCTGGCGGACCGCGGACCGGCGGCGGTCGCGCAGCGTATCGACGTGGAGCCCACCGGAGAACCGTTCAACGAAATCAGTCTGGACCCCCGGACACAGCGCCCGCGCAACCCGATGATCAACGCCGGCGCGATCACCGCGGCCTCGCTCGTGGAGGGTCGTGACCCGGCCGACCGGTTCGCTCGGATACAACGCAGCTACGGGCGATTCGCGGGGCGGGAACTGAAACTCAACGAGGCCGTCTACGCCTCGGAAGCGCGCACCGGATTTCGCAATCGGGCCATCGGATATCTGCTGCGCGGGGTCGGGATTGTGGACGGCGATCCCGACGAAGCGGTCGATCGATACTTCCGGCAGTGTTCACTTGACGTCACCTGCCGTGATCTCGCCCTCATGGCCGCGACACTGGCCAACAACGGCGTGCATCCGCTGACCCACGAACGCGCCCTGGTCGCCCCGCTCGTCGAGCAAGTTCTCAGCGTCATGACCACCTGCGGCATGTACGACGCCGCCGGCGACTGGGTCACCACGGTCGGGCTGCCCGCGAAAAGCGGCGTGGGCGGCGGGATTCTGGCCGTGCTGCCCGGACAGCTCGGCATCGCGGTGTACTCGCCGCGACTGGACGAGCACGGCAGCAGCGTGCGCGGGGTCATGGCGTGCCGCGAACTGTCGCATCGACTCGGCCTGCACTTCCTGCACGTCACCCGCGGCGCACACACCGCGATTCGCGCCTCGTACTCGGTGGCCGAGGCGCCCTCGCGGCTGCGGCGCGATCCCGAGGAGCTCGAGCTGCTGCGCGCCCACGGCGACCGGGTGCGCATCGTCGAACTGGCCGGCGACCTGCTGTTCGCGGGCGCGGAGTCCACCGTGCGCGCGGTGGAACAGCTGCCCGGAGACCTGGAGGCGCTGGTGCTGGACCTGCGCGAGGTCGGCGACGTCAGCGATATCGCCGCGCGCATGCTCGCCGACGTACAGGCCGAACTGGCGGCGGCGGGATGCCGTGTGGCACTGGTGGATCCGGACGCCAAGCTCGGGCACATGTCGTCGAGCCTGGATCCGGCCGATCCGGTGGGACGGGTGTTCGTCGACCGGGACAGCGCCACCGAATGGTGCGAGCAGCTCGTGCTCGACAGGCACCGGCCGCCCGGATACACCGTGCCCGCCGCACTGCGGGTCGAGGAGCATCCGGCGATGGCCGAACTGCCGGACGACGAATGTGTGCGGCTGGCACGGGAATTCGAGATCCGCACGATCGCGCGCGGCGAACTGGTGATCGCCCGCGACAGTCCGCGCGCGGGGCTGTTCCTCATTCTGGACGGGCGGGTCCGAATCACCTTCGAGGACAACGCCGGTCGCCGGCACCGCCTGATCACGCTCTCCCCCGGCATGTCCTTCGGGGAGATCTCCCTGCTCACCGGCGTGCATTTCAGCAACGACATCTACGCCGAGACCACCGTCCGCCTGGCCGTGCTGTCCCCGGAGAAGTTCGATCGGCTCACCAGCCAGGCCCCCGAGGTGAAACTGGCTCTGCTGGAGCGCCTTGCGACGGCCGCGTATTCGCAGACGGACGCGGCGGTGCGGGCATTGGCGGCGCACGGCGGGGCCTGACCGTCGCGCCCCGCGGCCCCTGCTCGATGGCGCGGCGCGGGACCGGCGACCGGTCACGGCGGATGGTCCGCAGCCGGGGGCTCACTCGCCGATATCCGAGTGCCGGGACCGCCGCGAGGGTGGCGGCTGACCCGACCCGCCAATTTCGCCCGTACCAGACGAACAGCCTGGTGACGGCCGGGAACTCGCCGATATGCTCGGGCCGGGCCGCCGCTCCCGCCACGGCTGCGTGGCGGCCCGGCAGCGATCAGTAGCGCTTCTTGCGAGACGCCAGGTCTTCGGTCTTGATCCGGATGTCGTCGGTCTTGGCGCGCAGGTCGTCGGTCTTGGCGCGGAGCGCGCCGAAGAGGATGTCGCGGCTCTCCGAGAGCAGGTCCTGGACCTCCAGGACGGTGCGCTGGGTGGCGTCGACGCGGACGCGGGACAGACGGCGGCCGCTGCGGCGGCCCGCCTGCGCGAGTTCCTGGACGAGTTCGCCGAAGGCGCTCATCGGATCGCCCCCCGAACCGCCGATTCAACGTACGCTTGTTCACCGAAATAGTGAGATCTCATACCCTGGAACCCCTTTGTATCCACTGTAAACGCACCTACCGCGATAGATGGAGAGTACGCTCGTTCACTCGGTGGTGCCAGTCGCCGGGGTTCGGCGGGGCCGGTCCCGGGGGTGAGCCGCGGGGCCGGGAAGCCGGAGCGGATCGGGCCTCGTGGCGCGCGGCGGGCGGGGTGGATGGGCGGGCGTCGGTAGCATCGGGATGCCCCCGGAACCGATCTAGGAGGACGTAGTGACCAGCAGTGTGAGCGAGACCGGCACCATCACCACGTTCGGCGCCGGAAGTGCGAGCGCCACACCGGATCTCATGCGGGTGAGCATCTCCGTGGAGAAGAAGGCCGACACCGTGGCCGCCGCCTACGCCGGCGCCGGGGCGCGCGCCGACGCGCTGATTCTGTCGCTGCGCGGGGACGGGGTGCCCGCTCGCGACGTCTCGACCAGCGGTTTGTCGGTTCGCACCGAGACCGTGTGGACCGAGGCCAATCGCGAGCAGGTCGTGGGATACGTCGCGAGCACCTCGCTCACCGTCGTGCTGCGCGACATCGAGGCGGAGGAGAAGCCCGCGCAACCCGGGCCCGCGGCGATCATCGCGCACGCCGTCGACGCGGGCGGGGACGAAGTGCGACTGGGCGGGCTCACGCTCGGCGTCGCCGACGAGGAGAGCCTGCTGACCCGGGCCCGCGACGCGGCCTGGGATCACGCCCGCGCCAAGGCCGAACAGTACGCGGCGCGGGCCGGGCGCACGCTCGGCCCGGTGCTCGAGATCACCGAGAACACCTCGGGCGCATCACTTCCCGCCCCGCGCATCGCCTTCGCCGCGAAGTCCGCCCCGATGGACTCCGCCGCGATCCCCGTCGAGCTCGGCGAGAGCGAACTGTCGGCCGAGGTCCGGGTGACCTGGCAGCTCGGCTGATACATCCGGCTCGAGCCCGCCGCGGGGAACGAACAGGACGGGTGCGCACGCCGTACCCCATTGCCACCGGCGGCAACGAACCACGCCATTCGCCGCCATCACCGCCGACCGTCGCGCGGCGGACTCGGAGTCAGCGTTCCAGCAGGGCGATGCACTCCACGTGGTGGGTGCCGGGGAAAGCGTCGAAGACTCGCAGGGCGGCGGGCTCGTAGCCGGCGTTGCGGTACAGGCCCAGGTCGCGGGCGAACGAGGCGGGGTCGCAACCGATGTGGATGATGCGGCGGGGAGTGCGCTCGGTGAGGGCGCTGATCACCTCTTTGCCCGCGCCCGCGCGGGGCGGGTCCAGGACGACCACATCGGGCGCGGTCGGCGGCTGCTCGACTATCCACTGCTCCACGCGTTCGGCGCGCAGGTCCACCCAGGGCAGGTCGCGCAGGGCGGATTTGCCCTCGGTGACGGCGGTGCGGGCGAATTCCACGCCGTGCACTCCGCCCGCGGGACCGACCTGGCCGGCCAGCCGGGCCGCGAAAACGCCCACGCCGCAGTACAGATCCCAGGTCAATGCCCCGGGGGCAGCGTCTGACCACTCCGCCACCACATCCGAGTAGCATTGCGCGGCACCGGCGTGCGGCTGCCAGAAGCCGGTGGCCGAGAGTTCCCAGCGACGGCCCCCGACGTACTGCACGGCACGGCCGGTGCCGTCGAACACCTTCTCCACGCGCGGGCTGTGCGCGGCGGCCCGGCGGGCGACGGTGCTGTTGCGGTCGCTCCCGCGCCGGAAACCGTTGCCGCCGCGCTTGCTCCGGCCCGATTGCACCACCGGGGACAACTCGAGCAGATGCCGCATGCCGTCACCGTCCACGGCGATCACGAGATCCGCGCCGGGCTTCCACGTGCGCTCGGCAATGCCCTCCATCGCCCCGGCCATGGGCTGGGGGCAGCGCAGGTCGGGGATCACATCGGTGCTGCGATACCGGTGCACACCCGCGCGGCCCTGCGCGTCCACGACCAGGCGCACCCGCGAGCGCCAGCCACCGGCGGCAGCGGGAGCGACACCGGCGGGCGCGCCACTCACCGCGGGTCCGGAACCCGCCCGATCCGCGGCCGCATCCCGAGTTGTCCCGCTCACGGACGGGGACGGGGCGCCGGCGGCTGCCGGAACGCCGGAAACCGAGCCGTCCGCACCGGCTTTCAGCGGCGCCGATACCCCGCTCATCGGTGCGGGGATCACCTCCACCTCGAAATCGGGCTCCCAATCGGCCAGGCGCAGCAGTTGTTCGGCGACCACGCTGTGCTTGAGACCGCGCTGGGCGGCGGGGGTGGCGTGGGTGAAATCGCAGCAGCCCGCACCGCCGGGGCCCGACACCGGGCAGGCGGGGTCCACGCGGTCGGCCGATGCCTCCAGGATCTCGATCGCGTCGGCGCGGCAGAACGAGCCGCCGCGATCCTCGGTGACGATCGCGCGCACCAGCTCACCGGGCAGCCCGTGCCGTACGAACAGCACCCGGCCCTCGTGCCGGGCCACACAGAACCCGCCGTGCCCGGGCGCACCGAGGCGAACCTCGACGGTCGTTCCGCGCCAATCCATTCCCGAACTCACGCATCATCTCCGAATCCACGCCGCACCGAACCGGGCGCGCTGATCTGCCGGGTCGGGCGCAGCGCGTTGGCCGAGGAACTGAGCTGCCACGGCACGCTGGTCACCATCACGCCGGGCTCGAACAACAGGCGGCCCTTGAGCCGCAACGCGCTCTGATTGTGCAACAGCTGCTCCCACCAGCGACCGACCACGTATTCGGGGATGAACACGGTCACCACATCACGCGGCGCGTCCTTGCGCACCCGCTTGACGTAATCGACCACCGGCTTGGTGATTTCGCGATAGGGAGACTCGATCACCTTGAGCGGCACCGAGATGTCGCTGCGCTCCCAGTCCCGCACCAGCGTCCGGGTGTCCGGCTCATCGACGTTGACCGTGATGGCCTCGAGCGTGTCGGGCCGTCCGGCGCGGGCATAGGCCAGCGCCCGCCGGGTGGGCATGTGCAGCTTGGACACCAGCACGATGGAATGCGTCCGGCTCGGCAGCACCCCGTCCCATTCGGACTCCGACGCCTCGAGCTCGCGCGACACCGTGTCGTAATGCCGGCGAATGAGTTTCATGATGCCGAAGATCGCCGCCATGGTGACGATGGCGATCCACGCGCCCGCCAGGAACTTGGTGATCAGCACGATCACCAGCACGGTCGCGGTCATGGTCAGGCCGATGGCGTTGATCACCCGCGAGCGCTTCATGCGCGCCCGCTGCCCGGGATCGGTCTCGGTCCGCAGCAGCCGCGTCCAGTGCCGCAGCATGCCGGTCTGGCTCAGCACGAACGAGACGAAGACGCCGACGATGTAGAGCTGAATGAGCTTGGTGACCTCGGCCCCGAACAGCACCACGAACGCCACGGCCGCACCGGCCAGGAAGATGATGCCGTTGCTGAAGGCCAGGCGATCGCCGCGGGTGTGCAGCTGGCGGGGCAGGAAGCGGTCCTGCGCGAGGATCGAGCCGAGCACCGGGAAACCGTTGAACGCGGTGTTCGCCGCGAGGACGAGGATGAGCGCGGTGACGATGGTCATGAAGTAGAACCCGGCCGGGAAGCCGCTGAACACCGCACCGGCCAGCTGCGCGACCAACGTCTTCTGCTCGTAGCCCTCGGGCGCGCCGCCCAGCTGGCTGGTGTCGTGCGCGTAGACGATGCCGACCTCCTGGGCCAGCACGATCATGGCCATCAGCAGCGTGATGGAGATCGTGCCCAGCAACAACAGGGTGGTCGCCGCATTGCGGGATTTGGGCTTGCGGAACGCGGGCACGCCGTTGCTGATGGCCTCCACACCCGTCAGCGCCGCACAGCCCGAGGAGAACGCGCGCGCGATCAAGAACACCAGCGCGATGCCGAACAAATGGTCGTTCTCGGCCTTCAGCTCGAATCCGTAGGACTCCGCGTGCACCTCCTGCCCCAGGCCGATCCGGGTGAAACCCCAGATGAGCATGATGAACATGCCGATCATGAAGGCATAGGTGGGAATCGCGAAAGCGGTGCCCGATTCCCGCACACCGCGCAGATTCAGGGCGGTCAGAATCACAATCGCCGCGACCGCGAACAACACCTTGTGCGTGGAGACGAACGGCACGGCCGAACCGATATTGGACGCCGCCGAGGAAATCGACACCGCGACCGTGAGCACGTAATCGACCAGCAACGCGCTGCCGACCGTCAAACCCGCCGTGGGACCGAGATTCTTGGTCGCCACCTCGTAATCGCCGCCGCCCGAGGGATAGGCGTGCACATTCTGCCGATAGCTGGCGACCACGACGGCCATGACCAGCACCACCGCCAGGCCCACCCACGGCGCGTACACGTAGGCGGACAACCCGGCCACCGACAGCACCAGGAAGATCTCCTCCGGCGCGTAGGCCACCGAAGACAGCGCGTCGGAGGCGAACACGGGCAGCGCGATTCGCTTGGGTAGCAGGGTGTGACCCAGCGAATCACTACGGAAGGGGCGGCCAACCAGCATGCGTTTGGCGGCCGTCGTCAACTTCGACACTTTTGCGAGCATAGGGGAGCGCGAGCGCGGTCGCGTCCACGGCGCGACGGGTTCATCTCGTGGCCGTACGCTTGCTACCGGAGAAAAGCGCCGATGCGGGTGCGACAGCGGGGGCAGACGCTGTGAGCTTTTCCCGGCTCCGGTTTGAATACCAACCGGAGGGGGAAAAAGCCTCGGGAAAAACTAGAGCGGTACGGTTGCGAACCGGACAAGCAACCAGACCGCACACCACGGTTTTCGGAAATGGGGACAGCACGGTGTACGTAGTGATCATGGGGTGTGGACGGGTGGGTTCCTCGCTCGCACGCGCCCTGGTCCGCATCGGCCACGAGGTCGCGGTGATCGATCAGAACTCCAGTGCCTTCCTGCGCCTGGGCCGCGATTTCCCCGGACTGTGCATCACCGGCGTCGGATTCGATCGGGATGTGCTGACCCGCGCCGGAATCGAACGTGCCGGCGCCTTCGCCGCGGTGTCCTCCGGCGACAACTCCAACATCATCTCCGCCCGCGTGGCCCGCGAGACCTTCGGCGTCGAACGCGTCGTGGCCCGCATCTACGACGCCAAGCGGGCCGCCGTCTACGAGCGCCTGGGCATTCCGACCATCGCCACCGTGCCGTGGACCACCGACCGGTTCCTGCGCAATCTGGTCGCCGATCAGTCCACCACGACCTGGCGCGACCCCACCGGCACCGTCGCGGTCACCGAGCTCACCCTGCACGAGGAGTGGTACGGGCGCACGGTGCACTCGCTGGAGAACACCATCGGCGCGCGCGTGGCGTTTTTGATCCGCTTCGGACAGGGCATGCTCCCCAACGCCAAGACCATGCTGCAGGCCGATGACACCGTCTACATCGCCGCCACCTCCGGGACCGTCGGCGAGGCCGTGGCCCTGGCCGGAAATCCCCCCGCGAGCGAGGACTGAGCAATGAAGGTAGCCATTGCGGGCGCCGGCGCCGTCGGCCGATCCATCGCCCAGGAACTACTGCGCGGCGGTCACCAGGTCATGCTGCTGGAACGCCGCCTCGATCACATCGACCCCACCAGCGCGCCCGCCGCGGTCTGGACGCACGCCGACGCCTGTGAGCTCGAGACGCTCGAAGAGGCGGGCCTGGAAACCTACGACGTGGTCATCGCCGCCACCGGCGACGACAAGGTGAATCTGGTCTTCAGCCTGCTGGCCAAGACCGAGTTCGGCGTGGGCCGGGTGGTGGCGCGGGTCAACGATCCCCGCAACGAATGGCTCTTCGACACCTCGTGGGGCGTGGACGTGGCCGTATCCACTCCGCGCCTGCTCGCCTCGCTGGTCGAGGAGGCGGTGTCGGTCGGTGATCTGGTGCGGCTCATGACCCTGCGCCAGGGTCAGGCCAATCTGGTGGAGATCACACTGCCCACCGATACGCCCTTGGCGGGCAAGGCCGTTCGCATGCTGAAGCTGCCGCGCGATGCCGCGCTGGTCACCATTCTGCGTGGCGGCCGGGTCATCGTCCCGCAGGCCGACGACTCGCTCGAAGGAGAGGACGAACTGCTGTTCGTCACGTCCGTGGAAGCCGAGGACGAGCTACGCAAAGCCCTCGGCGTCAACGGTTTCGACAACAACCTCGGCGTCACGGCCTGAGATCGCCGGGGCGAGCGCGTCCGCGCTCCCCCGCTCCGGCGCCAGCGCCCACACCGGTTCCGGTGCGAGCGCGGACACGTATCGATCTGCCAGCGCCGAACGCGGCCGCATCACGAGGCGACCTTCAGCTCGGCGCGCAGCTTGTTCAGCGCGCGGTGCTGCATGACCCGGACCACGCCCGGGCTGGTGCCGATGGCCTCGGCGGTTTCGGCCGCGGTCCAACCCAGCACGATCCGCATGACCAGCACCTCGCGATGGGTCGGCGCCAGCACCTTCATGAGTTCGCGCGTGGCGGCACGGGTTTCGGACTGCAGCGCCCGCTCCTCCGGGCCGGCCTCGTGGCCCGCCTCGTCCGGGAACTCCGCCACCGGGTAGGCCGGGTGCAGCTGCGCCCGGCGGAACGCGTCGGCGACCTTGTTGGCCGAGATCCCGTACACGAAGGCCAGGAACGACTTGCCCTGATCCCGGTAGCGCGGGATGGCCTGCACCGTCGCCATGCAGATCTCCTGTGCCACATCGTCGGCCGTCACGTGCAGGTGACCGCCATTGCCCATGCGGGCCGCGCAGTAGCGCCGCACCAGCGGGTACACGATCTTCAGAATGTCGGAGATCGCGTGCTTGTCACCGCTCGCGGCGGGACCGATCAGCTTCTCCAATTCCGCTGCCGCGCGCCGCGATTCCGAGGTGGCCGCACTGTTGTTCTTGGTGGTGGTGCCCCGCCCCGCTGAATGCCTGCTGCGCGAGGCCGTTGCCTGCACCGCCGCACCGCGCCCCTCGCTACGGTCCTGCGCTGCCACTGCCTTGCCGTCGGTAATCAACTCCGCGATCCTTTCGCCGTTTCGTCTCATAACGATCCTGCGATGATCAGCGCCGCCGAAATAGGTACCCCAGGGGTGGGGTGGGCACCCCCTTCCACCCCCTAACCGTTACCGAAGGTGTTGCGCGGTGGGCTCATAGCGCGATAAGGACCGTTCGAGCTGATGCTCGAACGGCCCTTGTCGAGGTCCTGAACAGCCGATCCGCGGTGGATCGGCCGGTTGTCGCGGGGTCGCGCCGCGGAAATCAGTCGCGGGCAGCCGCTTTGCTCTTGCTCGACGCCACGGGCAGATGACCGGCCCGGCGCACCGCCCACACCGTCACCACCAGCGCGACCGCGGTCAGCGGCCAGCCCATGGCCAGGCGCGCCACGGCCAGCAGACCGGTGCTGTCGGAGGCGTACAGGTGGTTCTGCACCAGGTAGCGGGCGCCGAACACCACGGCCCAGACCGCCGTGGCCAGGTCGTACAGGCGCATCGCGCGGCGATCGGCGCGCCAGTCGCTGCCGTGCCCGTTCAACATGCCCCAGATGACACCCGCCAGCGGCCAGCGCACGAGCAGGGACACCAGGAACGCGCCCGCGTACACCAGGCTGGCGTAGATGCCGAACAGGAAGAAGCCCTTGGCCTCACCCATGCGCCAGGCGATGAAGGCGCACAGACCGACGCCCAGGAAGCCGGAGATCGCCGGCTGGATCGGATCCTTGCGCACCAGACGCCAGATCAGAATCGCGATGGCCACACCCATGGCGGCCCAGAGCGCGGGACCCAGCCCGCGCAGGGAGTTCACCGGCACGAACACCAGCACCGGCAGCGAGGAGTAGATCAGGCCGCTGAAACCGCCCAGCTGCTCGAGCAGCGTCTGCTGGGTTTCGGCTTCGCGCTGTTCCTCGGCCTCGACCTCGGCGCGGTCGGCTTCGAGAAGCTCGGCGCCGTTCTCGGAGTACGCGCCGCGATCCTCCAGCGGCCTCCGGGTCTCGGTGGGCCTGCGGCCCTCGTCGTTGCTGCTGGTCGGTATCGACATGCGTCAGGAATTCCCACGGAGTTCGTAGTAGGGGTTGTAGATGACCTTGCCGCCGTCGCGTCGTTCGCCGACGCGGCCGCGGACCAGAATACGTCTCCCCGGCTCCAGACCGGGGATGCGACGCCGACCGATGAAGATCAGCGACACACTGTCGGTGCCGTCGAAGAACTCGGCCGAGAATTCCGCACCCGCGGACTTCGGACAGGTCTCGACGCTGCGCAGCCGCCCGAGCATGGTGACCTCTTCGCCGCGCCTGCACTGCGACGCCTGACACGCGCCGGACGCTTCGGACGTCTCGGCGAGCTCTTCGGCATCCAATCGATCCAGATCCGCCGTCAGGCGCCGGCTCAATCGCCGGAAATAGCCTGACGGGGTGTCCTTCCCACCCGTGGATGGCATCTCGCACGCTCTCCTGTAGAGCAACACGGCGTGGGTCGCACGTCGTTCGTTTCTTGCCACGCGATCGGCTGTGGCCGTACACCGCCACTGTAGAGGTGAGTGCCTCCCCTCGCCACGCGCGCCCGTCGCAGTACGCTCGCCCGGTGCCCGATCTCCCCACTCCGGCGGTCGCCGTCGCCCTGCCCGGAACCGGCTCCGACGCCCACTTCGCCCGCCGCGCCTTCGAATCCGCCTGCACCGCAGCCGGTATTGCCTGCGTCGCGGTGGATCCCGACCCGCTGCGCGTGATCGAGAGCTATCACGCGGCGCTGGACGCCGCCGCGCGGTCGGGCCCGATCCTGATCGCGGGCATCTCCCTGGGCGCGGCGGTCGCGGTGGACTGGGCCGCCCGGCACCCCGAAGCCACGTACGGCGTGGTCGCGGCCCTGCCCGCCTGGACCGGCGCGGACACCACCGGCTGCCCCGCCGCGCTCAGCGCCGCCGCCACCGCGGCCCAGCTGCGCGCCGACGGCCTGGACGCGATGATCGAGCGCATGCGCGCCTCGAGCCCCGCCTGGCTCGCCGACGCCCTGACCCGGTCCTGGCGCTCCCAGTGGCCGGATCTGCCCGCGGCCCTGGAGGAAGCGGCCGCCTACGCCTGGCCCGAACCCGGCCTCCTCGCCGCGATCACCGCCCCGGTCCACATCGTGGGCGCGGTCGACGACCCGGTCCACCCGATCGCCGTGGCGGAACGCTGGACCGCCCTGATCCCCGACGCCCGCCTGCACCGCATCACCCTGGACGAGCTCGGCGCGGACCCCGCGATCCTCGGCGCCCGCGGCATCGCCGGCCTGCTCCCCCGCGTCGCCTCGCGCTGACCACCCGGGTCCCCGCCGAATTCCGCAACCCTCGGTAACCGGCGGCCTGCTTCTCGCCTCGTCCGGCCCGCACCGGCTCGGGTGCACGTTTCAGCCGTGCCCGGGCGGTGGGTAACCGCCGAGGGGCGAGAAGCGATTCGCACCCGGTCGGCACGACCCGGCATTGTCGGCTCGCGGTGTGCCGAATCTCATGACAGCAGAACGGCCTTCGCACCGTCGGGTGCGAAGGCCGTTCGCGTACTCGCCCTGTTCGGGGCGGGGTGGCTGCCTAATTCAGGCCGAGCTGCTGCATCGCCGAACCCTCGGCGCCGCGGCGCGGCTCCTGGGGGGCGGCGGTCGGGATCGGCTGGGGGCCGCCCTGCATCGCGGCGAGCTGGGCCGCCATGGCCTGCTGCTGAGCGGCCAGCTGCTGCTGATGGGCGGCGGCGAGCTGGTCGGCGAGCTCCTGGGGTAGGACCACCGGGAGCGGTTCGCGCACGGGAAGCGGCTCGTCCCCGCGTCTGACCACGGTTTCGCTCATGATCGCGCGGGCCGCGGTCACCAGCGGCGCACCGTCGACGGCCGCGCCGGACGGGCCGGCCGCGACCAGGCGCACCATCCAGCGGTAGCCGTCCACGCCGATGAACCGCAGGTCCGCACCCTCGGTGACCGCGTGCAGCTCCCGGCCCCACGGGCCGTTCTGCACCGACACCTGGGCGCCGTCCTTGCGCAGGGTCTCGGCGAGATCGGCTGCCACCGAACGCCATTGACCCGCGGACTTGGGCGCGGCGTAGGCGGCCACGGTGATGCGGCCGTGCTCGGTGGCCAGGTGCACCGCCTGCGGGGTGCCGTCCGGGGTCATCTCGACCTGCAACTGTCCGCCCGGCGGCACCGGCACGATGACCGATCCCAGATCCAGGCGCTGCTCGGACACCGTGCCCAGCCGATCGGCGACGTCGTCGTAGTTGTAGGGGCCGGTGCGGTCATCACGCTCCGGCGCCTCGTACGCGGGCTCGGGCTCGGGCTCGGCGTAGCCCTGCGTCGCGAACTCGTCGGTGTCGTCGGAGTACTCGGCGTCGTCGTCGTACTCGTCGTAGTACTCGTCGCCGTACTGACCGGAATCCTCCGGCTCACCGCTGCGCTTCTTCTTCCCGAACATCGTCATGCCTCCTTACCGGCAACCTGGCCCACCCCACCGGATCCCGCGGTCAGGCTCGCGTGCCCACCGCTCGATCCGTATCCTCCTGCGCCACGCTCGGTGTCGTCGAGCGAGTCCACCTCCACGAATTCCACCAGTTCCACCCGCTGCACCAGTAGCTGCGCGATGCGGTCGCCCCGCCGGAGCTCGATGGGCGTGCGCGGATCGTGATTGATCAGGCACACCTTGATCTCGCCCCGGTACCCGGCATCGACCGTGCCGGGGGTGTTGACGACGGACAGGCCCGCTTTGGCCGCCAGCCCCGACCGGGGATGGATCAGCCCCACCGTGCCCATCGGCAGCGCCACCGCGAGGCCGGTGCCGACGAGCACCCGTTCTCCCGGTTCGATGATGACGTCCTCGGTGGTGCACAGGTCCACGCCCGCGTCGCCCTCGTGAGCGCGCGTCGGTACGGGCATGCTGGGATCGAGCCGCAGCAGGGGAACAGTCGGAATACCGGTCACGTGGGCCGAGCCTACGCGTTCGGCGTCCAACTCATTGACCTAGTCTGATGTCGTGTCCGACCAGTCCCCTCAGGTGAGTACCGAACCCCAGCGCCAGAGCGAACCCCTCTACTCCGAGCGCCTGTGGGTGCCACTGTGGTGGTGGCCCGTCGGATTGGCGATCACCGGCCTGCTGGCCGCCGAAATTCACATGGGCG
Organism: Nocardia sp. NPDC057668; assembly: GCF_042799795.1. Classification (NCBI taxonomy): domain Bacteria; kingdom Bacillati; phylum Actinomycetota; class Actinomycetes; order Mycobacteriales; family Nocardiaceae; genus Nocardia; species Nocardia sp. NPDC057668. Next base: position 1,508,184 of record NZ_JBHVIC010000001.1, read on the forward strand.
CACCGGGAATCCGGGCGTGGCTGCCGTACGTGCTGCTGTTCCCGATTCCGGTGTGGGTGCTGCTGTGGCTGTCGCGGCATCGGGTCGAGGTGGTGCGCGACGCGTCGGGGACGCCGGAGTTGCGGGTCGATCGCGCGCATCTGCCCGCGACTTTCGTCGCGCGTGGCGCGAGCGTGCCGGGCAGTGCCAAGAGCGCGGCGCTGGGCCGTCAGCTCGATCCGGCCGCCTACGTTCAGCACCGGGCGTGGATCGGTTCGCTGGTGCTGCTCGTGCTCGACGATCCCGATGACCCGACGCCGTACTGGCTCGTCAGCACCCGTCGTCCGGAGCGGGTGCTGACCGCGCTCGGCATCGAGAACGCGAGCTGAGTTCTCCCCCCGCGGCGCCTGTTCCGACGCCAAAAAACGCTGCCTGATGGGGCAGCGTTTCATCGACCCGAACGAATCCGGATGTGTGCGTTGTGTCGAGCGCCGGCCAGTACCGGCCAGCGCTCGTTGTTACCCGGGCTGAAACTGGCCGCGCTCGGTGTCCCGAGCGCGGGCAGACGGAACTTCCTGCTCAGGGCTGTTCGGCAGAAGTACTCAGGCCGCGCAGTCCATGCAAATCAGCTGCCCGCTCGCCTCGCTGGCGAGACGGCTGCGGTGGTGCACCAGGAAGCAGCTCGAGCAGGTGAACTCGTCGGCCTGCTTCGGGATGACCCGGACCGAGAGCACCTCCTCGGACAGATCCGCGCCGGGAAGCTCGAACGACTCCGCGGTATCGGATTCGTCGATATCCACGACGGCGGATGCCGCCTCGTTGCGACGAGCCTTCAGCTCCTCCAGCGAGTCCTCCGACACTTCGTCGGTTTCACTACGCCGTGGTGCGTCATAGTCGGTTGCCATGTCGTCTTCCCCTCGTCCTTACTCCGTAGATCCCGGACCGGCTCCCGGCGACCCGATTCCCGAGGGAACCGAACCGGCCTTCGCCGCCCCGCCCGTGGTGTACGCCACACGTACACCGGTCACCGATCGGGCCGGATGCTCCTGATCCGCACCGGATCGCGCTCGGTCAACGCAGGACATGCCCTTGTTGTTCCCGAAATCGAACCCCCGATTCAACCCGGGCGATACGATCTGGGCCGCCAGACAATAGCGGACCCCGGCCCAAAAGTCGCAATCAAAACACGCGTGATTCGAAACTGAGGGGTAATCGTCACCGCCGGGGGAACGGTCCGAGACCTAGCTCACCGCTGCCGTGATCTTCCCGCGCCCTGATCACGATCCGGCCGACTTGCCGAGAAGTAGGGCGGCTTACCGGTGCCTTGCGCGCGCTGGACCTCTCGTGTTCGTAGAGTGATGTCCGTGGTTTCACTGATCACCCAAGGCAACTCGACCGACCCCAAGGGGCGGCACTTCATCCGGCGACGCTGGGAGCCGTGGGCAGCCATGGTGGGCGTCATAGCCGTGATCTGCGTCGCGGTGTGGTTCCGCGCGCTCACGACGGCCGAATCGGACCAGGGTGCGATGTCCTGCAATTCGCCCAGCCCGGCGTCCAGCACCAGCGCGCCCGCTCCGGCCCCGATGGGCACGCGTCAGGGACAGGGGTTCCTGCGCGATGTGGAGCCGGTGCCGCTGTCGCAGTCCAAGGTGCGCGTGTTCAACGCCAACGGGCAGCGCGGGCAGGCCGCGCACGTCGCGGCGGGCCTGGGTGACCTGGGTTTCGCCAGCGCGCCGGACGTGCAGGTGGGCAACGACCCGGTCTACGTCAACGGAGATCTGGAGTGCACCGGCCAGATTCGGTTCGGGGTGAGCGGGCGCCCGGCCGCCGCGGCGGTGCAACTGGTCGCGCCGTGCGCGGAACTCATCGAGGATTCTCGCGGCGACGACACGGTGGATTTCGTGCTCGGCTCGCTCTTCCGCGATCTGCGGCCGAGCACCGACGCCGAGGAGGTGCTGCGGGCGTTGAAGAACGCGCCGGCGGGCACGTCGCCGGCGATCGACTCCAAGTTGCTGTCGGCCGCCCGGCACGCCAAGTGCTGAACCCGGGTTCCTGACCGGCTCTCGGAACCGTTTTCACCGATCCATCGGGACCGCTTCACCGATCGCCGCGCCCCACCCGGGGCGCGGCGATTCGCGTTCTGTCAACGGGTCTGTCCTACTGCGGGATAGGGGCCGTGACACCGAGTTTTTCGAGCAGACCGGTCAGTTCGCCGGCGATGCCCGGCGCGGCCGCGACCACCAGTTCGCCCGCCGCTCCCCCGGTGCCGGGCTCGGGCAGGATGAGTTCCGCGCCCGCCTCCGCGGCGATGAGCGCCCCCGCGGCCCAGTCCCACAGATTCAGCCCGTGCTCGTAGTGGGCGTCCACGCGGCCCTCGGCGACCATGCACAGGTCCAGGGCGGCCGAGCCCACGCGGCGGATGTCGCGGATGTGCGGGAGCACCTGGGCCAGCAGTTCGCCCTGGCGCGCGCGGCGGCGGGTGCCGTACCCGAATCCGGTCGCCACCAGCGCCAGTGAGACCTCGGCAATCCGATTGCAGTGCAAGGGAATCTGCGACGCGTCCGGGCCGGTGCGATGCGCGCCCTGCCCGAGCCCGGCGCTGTAGGTCACCCCGCCGGCGACGTCGGCCACCGCGCCCGCGACCGATCGCCCGCCGCGCACCGCGGCCACCGAGACCGAGTACGCGGGGATGCCGTAGACGAAGTTGACGGTGCCGTCGATGGGATCGACCACCCACTGCACGGCCTCCGGGTCCGCCAGCAGGGTGCCGCCGTCCTCTTCTCCGACCACGTGGTCGCCGGGGCGCAGTTCGGCGACGAGGCGGCGCACCAGGTGTTCGGTTTCGGTGTCGACGATGGTGACCGGGTCGGTGGGGGTGCTCTTGGATTGCACGGCGTCCCCGGCGACCGCGCCCGATTCGAAGACCTGGGGGCGGCGCGTGCGCACGTGTGCGGCGGCGGTTTGCGCGAGATGTACCGCTACGCGGCGTAGTTCGGCGATGTCGGCCACGGCGGAGGTCGAGGTGGTGTTCGATGCGGTGGTGGTGATATCGGATTCCGGCACGATGCCCATCGCAGCACAGATCCGGCACACCGCGCATTAGGCTTGTCGTGCACACCACACCTCATCAGCCGGGAGAACGGGGAGTTCGTCATGTCCAAGCGGGGCCACGCGTTCGGAATCGACATCGGCGGCAGCGGTGTCAAGGGCGCCGCGGTGGACTTGGCTACCGGTGAACTAATCCAGGAGCGGATCAAGGTCGCGACCCCGCAGCCCGCCACGCCCGCCGCGGTGGCCGAGACAGTGGCCAAGGTCGTGGCCCAGGCCGGTTGGGACGGCCCGGTCGGCATCACGATGCCGAGCGTGGTGATCGGCGGGCTGGTCCGCAGCGCCGCCAATATCGACAAGACCTGGATCGGGGCCGACGCGCGCGCCCTGTTCAGCACGGCGCTGGGCGGTCGCGAGGTGACGGTTCTGAACGACGCCGACGCCGCCGGACTCGCCGAGGACACCTACGGCGCGGCCAAGGATCTGCACGGATTGGTCATGTTGCTGACGTTCGGGACCGGGATCGGGTCCGCGATCATGTACAACGGAGTGCTCGTGCCCAACAGCGAGCTCGGCCACATCGAGGTCGACGGGCGCGAGGCCGAGCACCGGGCGGCCGCCTCGATCAAGGATCGCCAGGGGCTGAGCTACCCGGAATGGGCCGTGGAAGTCAGTAAGGTGCTCGTGACGCTGGAAAACCTCTTCTGGCCGAACGTGTTCGTGGCGGGTGGCGGCATCAGTCGTGACCACCACGAATGGATTCCCTTGCTCACCAACCGAACTCCCGTTGTGGCAGCGGATTTGAAGAACACCGCCGGCATTGTCGGAGCCGCGATGGCTGTGTCTAGCGGTATCGCACCGTAAGCAGCCTGGTTCGATCGTTACAATGGAACAAGACCGGCGGCAAGCCGGTAAAACCAACCCGGCACTCGCGCCGGTATCCCCCGACAGACCGCTCCGCCGGATCACCACTCTGGCGTGACGCCGCACGAGACCGTCACGAAAGGGCGTACGTGGTAGCCACGAATACCCGAGAGACCGCCGAATCGGCTGACGAAGCCGACTCCGCAGATTCCACCGCAGCACGGCCGGTCAAGAAGGCTGCCGCCAAGAAAGCTCCGGCCAAGAAGGTGGCGGCCAAGAAGGCCGCAGCCAAAAAGGTCGCCGCCAAGAAGGCGCCCGCCAAGGCCGCCAAGGCTGCTCCGAAGAAGGCCGGCGCCAAGAAGGCCGAGATCGGGCCCGACGGCGAACCGATCGAGATCGCCGAGGACGAATCGGTCGAGCTCGAGGATCTCGGCGACCTGGAGGTCGACGAGACCGATCTGGTCGACGAGGTCGTCGAGGACGAGGCCGAGGAAGCCGAGGAGGGTGAGACTCCCGAGGCCGAAGAGGCCGAGGAGCCCTCCGAGAAGGACAAGGCCTCCGGCGACTTCGTCTGGGACGAGGAGGAATCCGAGGCCCTGCGCCAGGCGCGCAAGGATGCCGAGCTGACGGCTTCGGCCGACTCGGTCCGCGCGTACCTGAAGCAGATCGGCAAGGTCGCGCTGCTGAACGCCGAGGAGGAGGTGGAGCTGGCCAAGCGCATCGAGGCCGGGCTCTACGCCACCGAGAAGCTGCGCGAGTTCGCGGAGAAGGGCGAGAAGCTCACCGTTCAGTTGCGCCGTGATCTGCAGTGGATCATGCGTGACGGCAACCGGGCCAAGAACCACCTGCTCGAGGCGAACCTTCGACTCGTGGTGTCGCTGGCCAAGCGCTACACCGGCCGCGGCATGGCGTTCCTGGATCTGATCCAGGAAGGCAACCTCGGTCTGATCCGCGCGGTCGAGAAGTTCGACTACACCAAGGGCTACAAGTTCTCGACCTACGCGACGTGGTGGATCCGCCAGGCCATCACCCGCGCCATGGCCGATCAGGCCCGCACCATCCGTATCCCGGTGCACATGGTCGAGGTCATCAACAAGCTGGGCCGCATCCAGCGCGAGTTGCTGCAGGACCTGGGCCGCGAGCCCACGCCCGAAGAGCTCGCCAAGGAAATGGACATCACGCCGGAGAAGGTGCTGGAGATCCAGCAGTACGCGCGTGAGCCCATCTCGCTGGACCAGACGATCGGTGACGAAGGCGATTCGCAGCTCGGTGACTTCATCGAGGATTCCGAAGCGGTCGTCGCGGTCGACGCGGTCAGCTTCACCCTGCTCCAGGACCAGCTCCAGTCGGTGCTGGAAACGCTCTCCGAGCGCGAGGCGGGCGTGGTCCGGCTGCGTTTCGGCCTGACCGACGGTCAGCCCCGCACCCTGGACGAGATCGGCCAGGTCTACGGCGTGACCCGCGAGCGGATCCGCCAGATCGAGTCGAAGACGATGAGCAAGCTCCGCCACCCGAGCCGCTCCCAGGTCCTGCGGGATTACCTGGATTAGTCATCACCATCGGAACGGGCCGCCGAGCTATTCGCTCGGCGGCCCGTTCTGGTTTTTCCGGGATAGATCAGTCCGACTTCGCGTCAGGTGTGCGCGGTGGCAACAGAATTCGGGCGGCTGCCCGTGTCCGCTAGCACATCGGACCCCAATTCCATGTCATACCAAGGGGTTACAAGGGACGAGAATTTCGGCGATAGCTTCGGGTCATGACGACATCTGCGTTGGGGTCCGAGTCAGGGCCGCGGTCGCCGCGGCGGGGTGCGGAGGGGGACTATGCCCGGTTGTTGCGGCGGATTTCCGACGCGGGGCTGATGGAGCGGCGGCCGGTGTACTACGGGGTTCGGCTGAGTTCGGTGGGGGCGGCGTTCGTGGGCGGGTGGGCGGCGTTCGTGCTCGTCGGGGACTCGTGGTGGACGCTGGGGATCGCGGCGTTTCTGGCGGTGGCGTTCGCTCAGGTCGCGCTCGTCATGCATGATGTCGCGCACCGGCAGGTGTTCCGGCTGCGGCGGCCGACGGAGCTGGTGGGGCGGGTGGTCGGCAACGCCGGCATCGGGCTGGGATACGGGTGGTGGCAGGACAAGCACACCCGGCATCACGCGAACCCGAATCACGAGGAGCTCGATCCCGATGTCGCGCCGGACATTCTTGTTTGGTCGCAGCGGCAGGCCCGGTCCAGTCGCGGGATGGCGCGGTTCATCGGGCGGGCGCAGGCGTTCCTGTTCTTTCCGCTGCTGTTGCTCGAGGGTCTGAACCTGCACGTGGCGGGTGTGCGGGCGCTGCGGAACCGATCCGTCAAACATCGGGGACTCGAGGGCGCGCTGCTGTTCGGGCACTTCGCGATCTATCTCGGCGCGCTGTTCGCGGTGTTGCCCGCCGACAAGGCGCTGGCGTTCTTCGCCGTGCACCAGGGATTGTTCGGCCTGTACATGGGCTGCATCTTCGCCCCGAATCACAAGGGCATGCCGACCCTGACCGGCGATGATCGTCCCGATTACTTCCGCCGCCAGGTCCTGACCTCCCGCAACGTCCGGGGCGGCGCGCTGACCGACTTCGCGCTGGGCGGGCTCAACTATCAGATCGAGCACCACCTGTTCCCGAGCATGCCGACCCCGAACCTGCGCCACGCCCGGCCGATCGTGCGCGACTACTGCGCCGAGGTCGGCGTGCCGTACCACGAGACCGGTCTGATCTTCTCGTATCGCGAGGCGCTGACGCATCTGCATCGCGTCGGCGCTCCCCTGCGCACACCGACTTCGGTCTCGGATGCCGAAGTGCCGCAACGCAATCGCTGAATCGCGGTGATCCGTCCCCGCAATGGCCCGGCACGGCCCCGTTGCCGCACGGCTTCAGGGCCGAGTCGTGTTCGGTTGGTGTGGAACCGGTTTGTTTCGTAGGTGCGCAGGACCGGAGACGTGGTGACCGGCCGAAGCGGGCGGTGGCGTCGACTGCTGGTCAGCGCGGGGCGGGGTTGAAGGTGAGGGAAGGCGGGGGCTTCCAGGTGTACGAGGTCGGGGCGTAAGTCTTCGGGGGCGAAGGGACTTTCGGGGACTTCGACGGTTCTTCGTAGATGAAAATCGCCCAGCCCAGCGCGGCGAGGAACGCGCTGACCACGGCCGTCGTCACCACCTTCCGGCGGGTGGACAGCGGCGGGGCGGCGGCTGAGCCGAAAGCTGCCGGTGCGGGCCGGGCCAAGCTCGCGGATCGTTGGCGCTGGACCGCTCTCGCCTCGGAGAGGACGGTGATGATCATGCCGTCCAGCCCGCTCAGGGTCGTGCCCAGCACGTCGGTTTGCAGGAGCGTGAGCAACTCCTTGGGGGCCATGCCATCCCGTAGCGCACGAGAGGCGGCCGAGTCGTCGGCTACCAAGCCGATGGCGACCAGGCCGAGCGGGATGGGCAGCAGCGCGTAGCGGTGTGCCAGGCGCCAGGCGACATCCAGGGCCAGGGCGCAACTGTCGGTGAGGGGGATCCGTTCCCAGTACCAGGCGCCGTGCTTCGGCGGGTCGATGACGAGCTTGTCCGCTATCGCGTCGATGCTCCCGGTGTTCAAGCAGATTCGCGACCAGTCACCGGAGGTGTCGGCACGCATCAATTCGACCACCAGCGTGTGGGTGTCGACGGGTCCGCGCACCCGCAGCGCCGCCGCACTCCGTAGTGCGGCCTCCACCGTCGAATGCAATGGAATGCCGGCGAAATTGCGGATCATGAACAGCCCCCCGTCCGCGCTCCGGCGCACAGAGCGGCGACAACTCGATGTTCCCAGAATTCGAGTTCGCCCCACAAGGCAATTCCGGCGGCGGCCGGGCCCCCGTCCGAAATAACCCGCAGCTATCCATATCCCGGTTCGCGCAGACGAAAAGCGTTCGGACCGCCGCGTCCTACGCGACGGCCCGAAGGCGATGTCGACGGGGTTCGGCGCAGCGGCAGCGAGCCGAACCCCCCGAGGTTCACAGGCCGGAGCCGGAGCCCCCCGATCCGGTGTTGGCCAGGATGGTCAAGATGATCGTCTGCAAAACTCCGGCGACGGACCCTACGTATTCCACGGTGTTCCTCCGAGATTCTCAGCGCCGACTGTCCGGCGTGCCCGGAAACCTAACTCAGCAAACATCTGGAATGTATCTGTTTCACCAAAGTCACAGGTAATCAGCTATCCGGCAGCCACTGATCGGGACCGTGTGTCCGGTGAGTGGGACCGGATCGCGGCTTCGAGAATTCACCGGCCGCCGCCCTGAAACGAATAGGGTTTCGCACGTGGAGATCGTGGTCGAGAGCGCGCCGCTGGCAACCGAATGCGGGCGGTGCCGGGCCGCGGTCCGGGTCGTTGTTCGCGACGTGCTCGACGGCGACGCGCGGTGGTGGAGCCTCGAGGGAGAGTGCCCGGAGTGCGGAACCGACCGGCAGGAGTCGGCTTACGGACCGCCACCCGCCGGGTTCCGGGCGGCGATGCTGGCGATGAACGGAACGACTCGCCTGCGGATCGCGACGGGCAGCCTGTCGATTGCGGGGGCGATGCGGGTGTTGCGGCGGGCGGAGGCGCTCTCGATGGCGGACGCTCGGGCCGGGGCCGACGAGCTGCTGGCCGAAGGCAGCGCGGGGACGCGCGTCGAGATGGAGGTTCTCGCGCGGCAGCTGCGAGCGGACGGGGCGATCGTCGAGATCGAGCCGGGGCCCGGGGCCGGTTCGGCCGCGGCGCAATCGATCCGGCCGCGCGAGGTACACAGCGTCGCGGCTCCGACAAAGATCGGCGAGCAGGCGGACTCGTTCGAGGCCGTGCCGGGCACCCTCACCGCCGACGACGTGGCGCGGATGCTGCGGTATCTGCGGTCGGCGACGGTGATCGTGGTGGCCGCGAGCAGGGCGCCGGACCCGTTCGCGCTCGGGCGGCCCGGGGCGCGCGTCGGCATCGGGGTGGTGACCGACGGCGAGTGGGAATGGCCCCTGGCGTGGGAGGACTACGTCGGAACGCACGCGGTCGCTCCCCCGGCGGAATTCATGGCGCACGCGGCGGCTCGCGGGTGGATCGCGCCGGAGCTGCCGGAGGCGCGCGTGCTCGAGTTCGCCCGGCGGCTCGGGATACCCGAGGGTGACGAGTAGGGAGTCGCACACCGCCCGTGCGGCGAGCCGCCGGCCGCGCCTCAGGTCACCCCCGCCGGTTCCCGCGAAACCTTCTCCGCGAGTAGCACATAGCGCACGTACCACAGCAGCATCAGGGCCGAGCTGAGGGTGTGGAACAGGTGCAGCGCCCAGATCGGGCCCGGGGGAAGGTCCAGGACGTAGACCATGTAGATCAGGTTCCCCAGATTGGCCAGGGTGATGTTGGCGGGGCTGTAGGAGCGTACGTCCTTGGTGCGGAGGGCTTTTGCCAGCATGGGCAGGGTGCTGGCGGCGAAGACCGCGCTCGCTATCGCACCCGCGATCACGGGGACCTGCACTGGGGTAACCCCTTTCGAATGGTCGGGTCGGAGGTCAGGGGGTGGCGGTGTGCGGGCCGAACTCGCCGGCCACCTCGACGACGAGGTCGGCCGGGAAGCCGCCGCGGCGAGCGTGTTCGCGCACGGCGTCCGCGTCCTCGGCCTCGTGCAGGCAGTACAGCTTGTCGCCCGCGACGTAGCTGGTGATCCAGCGGTAGGGCACGCCGAGCGAGGTCACCGCGGCATTGGACTGCTTCGCGATACCGGTGAGCTCGGCGGCGCTGAGGCCGGCCGCGCCGGGGATGTCACGTTCGATGAGGTAGCGCTTCATGATTCGGGCTCCCGTTGTGTGTGGTGCGAGTTCCGATGCGGTCGCGATCGGTGACTTCAACGTTCGGCCATCGCGGCGGCGAAATCATGGGGGTCGATTCCCTATCTTCGGGCCGCGCGCCCGAGTCCCGAACCCCGGTATCCAGGGTTTTCGCAGCCCGTCACCAGCGGTAATATCCCGGAGGTGAGACTCACCGAGCGCGAGTACGAGCTCGGTGAGCTCGCATCCCGGGCCGCCGCGGCCCGCGCGGGCCGGGGCGGCGCGGTCCTGGTGTCCGGCGAATCCGGGGCGGGCAAGACCGCCTTCGTCGAAGCCTTCCTCGACCGCCACACCGAGGGCGAACAGGTGCTGTGGGGCGCGTGCGATCCGCTGTCCACGCCCCGCCCGCTCGGCCCCCTGCACGATCTCGCCGACCGCTTCGACGACGCCACCCGCGCCCTGCTGCGCGGCGGCGACCAGTCCTACGACATCTTCGCCGCCGTCTTCGGCGCGCTCCGCCCGCAGCCGTCGATCCTGATCGTGGACGACCTGCACTGGGCCGATCAGGGCACCATCGATCTGTTCCGTTTCCTGCTGCGCCGGGTCGCGCGCACCCCGCTGCTGCTGATCGGCATCGCCCGCGACGACGAGGTCGGCGCCGCCCATCCGCTGCGCGGACTGCTCGGCGATATCGCGCGGTCGGCGCACGCGTGCACCCTCACGGTGCCGCCGCTGAGCTTGGACGCGGTCACGACGCTGATCGCGGACCGGCCCGTCGACCCGCGCCGGCTACACGAGGTGACCGGCGGCAACGCCTTCTTCGTCTGCGAGATGCTCGACCATCGCACCGATGAGCTGCCCGCCACCGTGCGCGATGCCATCCTGGCCCGCACGGCCGGGTTGGACACCGCCGCATGGGATCTGCTGCATCTGCTGAGCTGCGCGCCCGGTGCGATCGCCGATCATCTGCTCATCGATCTCGGCGTCACGCTCCCCGCCCTGCGCGCCCTGGACGACGCCGGACTCATCAAACGCAACGACCGCGGCGTGGCGTTCCGGCACGACCTGTGCCGCCTGGCCGTCACCAGCGTCATTCCGCCCGGTGCGGAACCGGGTCTGCACCGCCGGTTCATCCACGCCCACTACGCCGCCGCCCGCCCGGATCCCGCCGTCATCACCCATCACGCGGTGGGCGCGGGCGACAGCGACCTGATCGCCGAGGCCGCCGCGGCGGCCGGGCGCGCGGGCGCCCGCTCGGGCGCGCACACCCAGGCCGCCGAGTTCTTCCGCCTCGCCCTCGATCAGCACCAGCTGCCGCCCGAGACCGAAGCCGAGCTGCTCGAGCTGCTGGCCGCCGAGTACTACCTCACCGACCGGCTGGACGACGCGATCACGGCCTGCCGCACCGCGATGCGCCTGCGCGAAGCCATGAACGCGCCGGTCGCGGTGAGCGCCGATCATCACGCGCTGGCGGTGTACCAGTGGTACAACTCCAACCGCGAGCTCGCCGACGAGCATGTGAGCGCGGCGATCTCGGCCCTGGACGGCGCCGCGGCCGACCTCGCGACCCTCACCCAGGTGGGCCACGCCTTCGCCCTGCAGGCGTATCTCGCGGTCCAATCGACCCGGCTCGAGGCCGCGACGGCGCTGCTGGCCCGGGCCCCGCGAGATCGCGACCGCCGCCGCCGATCCGCTGCTGCTGGTGCGGGTCGGGATCGTGGAGAACATTCACGCGGTCGTCTCCGGCCGGACCGTCGCCCGCACCGAACTGTTGCACACCCTGGCCACCGGCCCGCGGCACATCGACGAGATCTATTCCAGCGGCTACACGAACCTGTCCTATTTCGATGTGGAACAGCGGCGGCTCGGCCCGGCGGCCGAGCTGCTCGAGGTGTGCCTGCCGCTGATGGTCGAGCACGATCTGCCCGTATGCCATGTGGTGCAACTGGGTTCACGCGGCCGGCTCAAACTGCTCACAGGCGACTGGCCCGGCGCGCTGGCGGACGCGGACGCGGTGCTGGAGGCCGCCGGTGCACCGCTGGCCCGGGGCTGGCCGCTGTTGATCCGCGCGGTGGTGGCGCTGCGGCGCGACGGCGACGACGCCGGTGAAATCGATCGCGCGTGGCAGCTCGCCGGCAGCTACGGCGAGCCGGTGCGCATGCTGCCGGTCGCGGCCGCGATCGTCGAGCGGATCTGGCTCACCGGGGCCGCCGATGATCGGCTCGGCCGGTGCCGGGACCTGCTGGACACCGCGCCCGCGCACGGATTGGAATGGGCGCGTGGGGAATTGGCGATGTGGCTGCGGCGCATCGGGGAGCCGGTGACCGCGGACGCGGTCGCCGAGCCCTATCGGCTGCTCGCCGCCGGGCAGTTCGAGCGGGCCGCCGCGGCCTTCACCGACCTGGGCACGCCCTACGATGTGGCGCTGGCGCTGGCGGAGTCCGGCGACACCGCGTCGGTTCGACGGGGTTTGGACATCCTCGACGAACTCGGCGCGGCCGCGGTGGCCGCCAAGGTGCGCTTCGACCTGCGCGCCGGCGGCGCGCGGGGCGTACCCGCCCCGCGCCGCGCGTCGACCCGCGCCAATCCCGCCGGTTTGACCACACGGCAGATCGAGGTGCTCGCGCTGCTCGCCGACGGCGTCACCAATGCCGAAGTGGCCGAACGGCTCTACCTGTCGGTGAAGACGGTCGATCATCACGTCTCCGCGATTCTCACCAAGCTCCAGGTCACCAATCGCCGCGACGCGGTCCGGCGCGCACGGGACGCGGGCATCCTGACCTGAGCGGCGGGCAGGCCCCGCGCCATCGCACCCGCAAATCTGAAATGAAACCGTGTCTGAAAACCGGTGCGCGCGGGCCGCCGAATCGCGACAATGAGGCTCGGCAGTGCGGTGGAGCCCAACCTCCACCGCACTGCCTCGAAACACTATCGGCAACAGAGGAATTGAACAATGAGCAGCCTGGCGACCTCTTGCGCGGCGACCTTCGTCGCCGCGGCCGTCATGATCGGGACCGCGGTGACCGGCGACGCGCGCGCGGAGCCGCCCCGGGGTGCGCATCCGTGCACCCCGTACACCGCGATCTTCGCGCCGGGGACCTGGGAGACACGCAGCGACGCGGACCCCACGGTGCCGGTCGGCATGCTCCGGCCGATCGGCGACGGCCTGCAGCGCGAGTTCGGGCGTGACATCACCGTGCTCTACACCCCCTATGCCGCAAGCGCTTTCGACCAGGGGCTGAGCTACTCCGAATCGCTCAGCACACTCGAGGCCGGACTGCACGACACGCTCGGCAGCCTGTGCGCCTCGACCCGGGTGCTGCTGGCCGGCTACAGCCAGGGCGCGGACGGCATCGGCGACGTCGCGACCGAGATCGGCAACGGCGCGGGCCCGATCGACGCCGGCCGGGTGCTGGGCGTCGGCCTGCTGTCCGATCCACACCGCGATCCGAATACCACGCTCTCCCTGGGCAACCCGCAACCCGGTCACGGCATCGCGGGCACCCGCGGCCAGGACTTCGGCGCGCTCACCGATCGCGTGCGCACGATCTGCGCGGACGGCGATCTGTACTGCTCGCTCAATGCCACCGCCTCCCCGTTCCTGGCGGCGCTGGGCCAGGTGCTCAGTGGCGACCCCGCCCCGATCGCCGACCTCATCCCCAACACCTCTGACCCGAATCAGCTTGTCCAGCAGGCGGTTCAGGTCGGCGCGGGCTGGGCGGCGACGTCGGCCAACCTGCCCGCCGTGCTCGACGGACTCACCAGCCTGCCGGGCCTGATCGAATCCGGCGACATCCGGGGCGCGCACCTGATCGCGAGCGAGGTCAACGTCGCGCTGCGGCCGATCGTGGAGGCGGCCGCCGGCGTGGATCTGCCCCTGGTCGCCTCGGTCATCCGCGCCGCGGCCACCGTGGACCCCTCCGGCTGGACGGCCTCGGCCAGCGTCATCGCCGACGTCCTGACCGAGATCGACATCCTGCGCATCGCGGGCAACGTGGGCCAGCTCCAGGAGATCCTGTGGCACGCGGTCGAATCGCTGTCCCGCCAGGATCCGTTCGCCGCCGCCGCGGCGATGACCACCCTCATCCCCACCGGTCTCGACCTGGCGGGCTCGGTGCTCGGCCCGTTCGCCACCGCCGTGCGCGGGGATCTCGGCGTGGCCACCCGGACCCTGATCAATCTCAGCGAGCCGGACAGCGTCAGCGACCTGCTCGACCTGAGCCGTCAGGGCATGGACATGGCGAACTTCTATTCCTCGGGCGCGCATATCGACTATCTGGAGGACACCCAGACGCTGCTGGACTTCCTGGGATCCCAAGTCGTTTCCTGACTCGGCCGGAAGTGTGCTGCGAATCGCAGAAATTCGAAAGCGCCGCCGATTTCCCGGCGGCGCTTTTCTTTCGACCGGTCGGTCAATATCTACGGCGTCGCGAATTCCATTGCGGTACAAGGACTCCGGATTATCGGTGCTACACAGCGGACCTCCACTATCTCCACATGGAAGCAACCCCCAGGAAATAGCGTCTTTCAATTTCCCAACCGGTCGGCCGACCTGTAGTGTGCGCTCGGCGCGTTCGCATCTGGGGCGCGGAAACACCGTTCTGGCAATGGAGTTCGAGTGCTGGAGATTCATCACTTCACTTACGGGTGGGTCACACCCGTTCTGGCCTACATCATGTCCGTCGTGGGATCCCTGCTCGGATTGCGCTGTACCGCACGCGCCCGATCCGGCGAGGGCCGGCGTGGCTGGCTGGTAGCCGCGGCGGTCGCCATCGGCGGAACCGGTATCTGGGTCATGCATTTCATCGCCATGCTCGGTTTCTCGGTACACGGCGCCTCGATTCGCTACAACGTGCCGATCACCCTGCTCAGCGCCGCCATCGCCATGGTCGTGGTGTGGCTCGGACTCGCGGTCGTCGCCAGCGTGCGCTGGGGTGGCTGGGAGTTGCCTGCCGGTGGCGCACTCACCGGACTCGGCGTCGCGGCCATGCATTACGCGGGCATGTACGCCATGCACTCCGATGCCGAGTTCACTTACGACCCCTGGCTGGTGCTGCTGTCCGTGGTGATCGCGGTGGTCGCCGCGACCGTCGCGCTGTGGTTCACCTTGAACATCAATGGGATCCTCGCCACCATCGTCGCCGCGTTGATCATGGGCGTGGCGGTCTGCGGTATGCATTACACCGGCATGGCCTCGATGAGCGCACACCACGTCGCGAATGCGGGCGACCCGTCCGGCGCGGGCGCGATGGAACTGCTGGCCCCGCTCATGGTCACGGTCTCCATGGTGACGATGGTGCTCCTGATTCACGTGGGCCTGACCGAAGTGGACGAGGCGAGCCGCCGAATCACCGCGCCCGTCCGCGCGGCGGAGCCGGCGCCGGAACCCGCGGTGCGCGAATCCTGGTCCCTGCGTTCGAATTCGGCCGCCGCGCCGCGCCGCTCGGATTCCCCGCGCAACCCGGCCGACTACACCCCGGGCTTCCCGCCGCAGCCGGGCGTCCCCCAGGGCACGCCGCCGCGGAGCAACCCCTACGGTCCGCGCCCCGAATCCAGCGCATCCTGAGAGTTCCCCAGCCCGGCCGAGGGTTCCACAGAACTCGCTGAGAACATCGAGCGGGCGTTCGACTTTCCAGCGCATCGGCAGCAAACTGACTGACGTGGCTCACCACCAGTTGGAATTGATCTTCGTCGTCCTGTTCGCGACGATTCTGGCCCAACCGCTCGGCAAGCGGCTGGGCCAGGCACCCGCGGTGCTCATGACCGCGTTCGGCGTGGTTCTGGCCCTCATCCCACAGGTCCCGGAAATACACATCGACCCGAAGATGATCCTGCCGCTGGTGCTGCCGCCCCTGCTCTACGCCGCCGCCCGCCGCACCTCGTGGCGCACCTTCGCCGACAACTGGGGAGCCATCAGCCTGCGCGCGGTGGTGCTGGTCATCGTGACCACGGTGGTCGTGGCGTTCGCCTTCCACGCCTGGTACCCGTCCGTGCCCATCGGCGCGGCGCTGGTGCTGGGCGCGGTCGTCGCGCCACCGGATCCGGTCGCGGTCTCGGCGCTGGCCGGGCGGCTGGGCCTGCCGCGCCGCCTCGTCGCGGTGCTCGAGGGCGAGGGCCTGTTCAACGACGTCACCGCGATCGTCATCTATTCGGTCGCGTTGCAGGCCGTGGTCACCGGCACCTTCTCGGCCTGGCACGCCGCCCTCGATTTCGCGGTCTCCGCGCTGGTCGGAGTCGGGGTGGGCCTGCTGCTCGGCTGGCTGGGCAGCAAGATCATGCAGTGGCTGGACGAGGCGCCCTGGCGGGTGGCGCTGGGCCTCATGCTGCCCTTCGCCGCCTACGGCTTCTCCGAACTGGGCGGCGGATCGGCGGTGCTGGCCGTGCTGGTGTGCTCGCTGTACCTGACCGACGCGGCCACCGATTTCAGCGACAGCGACTACCGGCTCGTCGGTGATTCCTTCTGGGAGATCACCGAGATGCTGGTCACCGGTTTCGCCTTCGGCCTCATCGGGCTCGAGCTCAGCACCGTCCTGCACGACGCGGGCCCGGACTGGCCGCGATTCATCGGCGGGGCGGCCGTGGTGATCGGCGTGGTGGTCGGACTGCGTCTGATCTGGCTCATGTGCACCACGCTGGTGTTCCAGCGCGGGTGGCGTGATCGCGACGCCGACGAGCCCTACACCTGGCGGGAAACCCTGGTCACCTGGTGGGCCGGTATGCGCGGGGTGGCGACCGTGGCTCTGGCCCTTGCCATTCCGTTCACCACCGACACCGGCGAGCCCTTCCCCGGGCGCACCGAGATCCTGTTCACCGCGTTCGCGGTCGTGCTGTTCACCCTGCTGCTGCAGGGCCCGACGCTGCCCGCGGTCGTCCGTGCCACCGGGGTGCACGCCGACACCGGCCGCGAACGGGAGCTGGAGCGCGCGCTGTGGACCCGGGTCCTGGACGCGGAGCTGGCCCGGCTCAAGGAGATCGCGGCCCGCCAGGACATGCCCGAGGAGGTCTACGAACGCCTGCGCGACGGCTTCGAACGCCGTCTGGCCCAAGCGGATCCGGAAGCCGCCGACACCAACGCCAAACTCTCCACCGACCGGGCCGTCGCCTTCAGCAGGCAGATGCGCTCGGTCACCAACGAGGTGCTCGAGGCCGGGCGCGCCGAAGCGCTGTCCGCCCGTCGCGAACCCGGCATCGCCCCGGACGTGGTGGACCGCGTCATGCGGCGCCTGGACCTGCGCACCAAAGCGGGCTGAGCACGGGCTTGCGGGGTCTCGCGGGCCGGGACCCGCGCGACACGGCGCGATGCGCCCCCGGTGCGGGCGGCGCGAGTAGCGTTCGGGGCAGGCTCGGTGCGACAGGGCAGTCCGCCGATCCGGTATTCGGCTCACCCACCCCGGCTGCTCCCCCGCGGCCGGATCGGCGGCACCCAGCATCGGCGCACGGGAGAACGGACCCCCTCATGGCATTGCCCGCCTACGACCCGCCCTGGCTGCGCACCGTCGAGGTCGGGACCAAGCTGCACGAGATCCGGGCCTGGTGGCGCGAACCGCATCGGCTGCTGCGTGCGGTGCGGGCCTATCGGGATCTGCTGGCGGTCACCCCGGCCAGCATCGCCTACTCCTTCACCCTGTTCGTGACGTGGTGGACCCTGCACGGGACGAGCGAGAAGGTCGGGCACCGGCTGATTCTGTCGGCGTCGACGAATCTGCGGAATCTGCAGGATGATCCGATTCAGGTGCTGGTGGCGTCGGCGTTCTGGACCGACGGCGGATTCCCCTGGGGCGAGATCCTCATCCTGCTCACCGTGATGGCCGCGGCCGAGCGCTGGCTCGGATCGCTGCGCTGGATCCTGGTGGTCGCCATCGGGCACATCGGGGCGACTCTCATAGTGGCCCTGGGCATTTCCCGGGCGGTGGAACGCGATCTCATTCCGCTGCGGGTCACCATCGCCACCGATGTCGGCCCCAGCTACGGGATTTCGGCCATGCTGGGCGCTTTCGCGTTCCGCCTGCGCGGCAAGGCCCGGCTGGCGTGGATCGCCGGATTGCTGATCTGGTACGGCGTCGCGCTGGTGGACGATCGCACGTTCACCGACTACGGGCACCTGTTCGCACTGCTGCTGGGCCTGCTGACCGGGGCCGCCGGAGTGCTGGTGGCGCGCAAGATCACCGCGACCCTGCGCCGCCGCGCCGCCCGCGCGAGCGCCCCGGGCTCAGGGCGCGACGGCGTCGGCGACGTTCCGCTCGCGCTGCACGAACCGCACGGCGGGCTCGACCAGGCGCGCGGCGATGGGGCCGAGCACGGCCATCAATAGCACGTAGGCCGAGGCCAGCGCGGCGAAGTCGGAGTCGACGCCGCCCATCGTGACCGCAAGCCCGGCAATGACGATGGAGAACTCGCCGCGCGCGACCAGGGCCGCCCCGGCGCGGGCGCGGCCCAGTCGGCGAATGCCCTGCCGCCGCGCCGCCCACCAGCCGGTGCCGATCTTGGTCAGCGCGGTCACGATCGCCAGCAGCACCGCCCAGCCCAGCACCGGCGGAATCGCCTGCGGATCGGTGTTGAGCCCGAAGGCCACGAAGAAGATGGCCGCGAACAGATCTCGCAGCGGCTCCAGCAGTTTGGCCGCCTCCTGCGCCGTGGATCCGGAGATGGCGATGCCCAGCAGGAACGCGCCCACCGCCGCCGACACGTTCAGCGCGGAGGCCACCCCCGCCACCAGCAGCGCCGCGCCCAGCAGTTTGAGCAGGAACTGCTCACGGTCACTGCTGTCCACCACCGCGGAGACGTAGCGGCCGTAGCGCAGCGCGACCACCAGCACCACGGTGATCGCGAGCAACGCGATGGCCAGCGACTTCAGCCCGGCCGCGAAGCTCAGGCCCGCCAGCATCATGGTGAGGATCGGCAGATAGACCGCCATGGCCAGATCCTCGAAAACCAGGATGGACAGGATCACCGGGGTCTCCCGGTTGCCCAGGCGGCCCAGGTCGTTGAGCACCTTGGCCACGATCCCGGACGAGGAGATGTAGGTGACCCCGCCCATGGTCACCGCGCCCACCGGGCCGAAGCCCAGCAGGAGCGCGACCAGGACGCCCGGCGTGGCGTTGGCGAGGATGTCGACGATGCCCGCCAGCCAGGACTGCCGCAGCCCGGTCACCAATTCCGCTGCGGTGTACTCCAATCCGAGCAGGAGCAGCAGCAGCACCACGCCGATCTCGCCGGCCAGATGGCCGAACTCCGAGGCGGCGCGCAGGTGGACGATGCCGCCCTGCCCGAAGGCGAGACCGCCCAGCAGGTAGAGCGGTATCGGGGACATGCCGAACCGAGCGGCGAACCGCCCCATCAGGCCGAGCGCGAACAAGATCGCGCCAAGTTCGACCAGCGCTAGAGCGGTCGTGTCCACCGGCTCAGCCGTCGGCCAGAATGCGCGCGGCGGCGTCCAGTCCGTGCGGGGTGCCGACGACAACGAGCAGATCGCCGGAGTCGAGAACGAAATCAGGGCCGGGCGAGGGGTGCAACTGCCCCGCGCGCATGACCGCCACGATGGATGCCTTGGTGCGGGTGCGCATTCCGGTCTCGCCGAGCATGCGGCCGCGATACGGCGAGGTGGTGCCGATCGGGAGCTGGCGGGTGGTGATCCCGGGCAGATCCCGGTGATCCTCCTTGAGCTTCTCCACCAGCTGCGGCGCACCCAGCAGATTCGCCAGCACCGCGGCCTCATCGGTGGTCAGGGGCACCTGGGCCAGACACGCATCGGGGTCCTCGCGCTGGGACACGATCAGATCGATCGCCCCGTCCCGGTGCGCGACCACCCCGATCCGGCGGCCGGAGCGCACCTCGAAATCCTTACGCACACCGATTCCGGGCAGCGCTGTCACATCGACGTTCACCCGTTCAGACTAGGACAGCGCGCCCGATTCTCGGCGGACCGTCCGTCAGTGGGGTTCGTCGGCGGGCAGCGGCTCGAAGTACCCGTCCGGGCCGGGCCGGTAGTCCGACACCGCTACGACCGCCGCGACCGGCAGCGCACCGTACAGATGCGGGAACCGCATGGACTCGGGATCGGTCGCCACCCCCGGCTCCCAGCGCACCTCCGCGGGCAGCCGATCCGGGTCCAGGTGCAGCAGCACCAGGTCGGGGTGCCCCGGGAAGATCCGGTTCGCGGGCAGATGCACCTGGTAGGGCGCGGACAGGTGAATGAAGCCCTCGGTCGCCAGTGACGGCGATCGGTACTCGCCCACCACCCGCGCGGCTTCCCAATCGGCCCGAGCGCACATGTGCAGCAGGGTTTTCGACGTCGGCTTCGGTGCGTTTCCCACCGCCCCAACCTACTCGGCCGGACGTGCCCGCACGGCCGACCGGGCCGGTTCGCACACCGGTTCACCGCGCCGATGCGCAGAGCTGGTTCGCCACGCCGCTCCACCGCACCGATTCATCGAGCCGGTTCGCCCCCGTTCACCGCGCCGGTTCACCAAGGCGCACCGAGCCGAGTCGGCGCGGCGACGAGGCGGTGGAACGTGAACGGGCGGAGGGGCCGTGGAACCGATGCCGGGTCATGGGAACGCAGGGCGAACAAGGTGCACGGCTACGTCATTTCACCGAGCCGGTTCGCCCCAGTTCACCGCGCCGGTCCACCGCGCCGATTCACCAAGGCGCACCGAGCTGAGCCGGGGCGGCGACGAGGCAGCGGAACGTGAACGGGCGGAGGGGCCGTGGAAGGGATGGCGGGTCAGTGGAACGCGGGGCGGGCCAGGTGCACAGCTACGTCGTTCACGCCCACGCGTGCCGGGGCGAAGCGGCCGACCGCCTGCGCGCCGACAACGGGGTCGGCGGTCCACACGCTCACCGCCGGTGCGGCGGACGTGCGCAGGGCCAGGTCGAAGGCTTCACCGGCATCGGCGACCCGCACCACCGGCAGCACCGGCCCGAGGGTCTGGTGGGTGAGCGCCGCCATGGTCGGGTCGACGTCGCCGAGCACCGTCGGCTCGAAGACGTGCCCGATCCCGGTGCCGCCGCAGACCAGGGTGGCACCCTTGAGCAGCGCGTCGCGGACCTGCTCGCGCACCAGCTCCAGCTGGGACGGCGAGGTCATGACACCGAGCCCGGGATCGTCGCCGATCATGGGCCCGAACGCCGCGGCCTCCTGCGCGAGTTTGCCCAGGAACTCGTCGTAGACAGCGGATTCCACGTAGACGCGCTCGATGCTGGCGGTGCTTTGCCCGCTGTTCGCCAGCCCGCCGAGCGCGACGCAGGCGGCCGCGCGATCGAGATCGGCGTCGGCCAGCACGAGGGCGGCGGACTTGCCGCCCAGATCGAGGCAGCAGGGAATGAGCCGGGCGGCCGCGCGCAGCGCCACCACTTTGCCGGTCTCGACGCTGCCGGTGAAGCGCACGTAATCGACGCAGTCGAGCAGCGCCGGCCCGGACTCGGGCCCGGCGACGGTCTCGAAAACCGCCGGCGCGCCCAGGCTTGCCCAGCCGTTGACCAGGGCCCGCACGGACAGCGGGGTCCGCGAAGAGGGCTTGACGACCACCGCGGCCCCGGCCACCAGCGCGGGCACGGCGTCGAAGATCGCCAGCGCCAGCGGGTAGGTCCACGAACCGATCACCCCGGCCACCCGGCAGGACTGGTGCGCGAGGGCCGACTGTGTGCCCGCGTCGGGCCGGCGGGCGAGCTGCGGGTGACCGCCGCGCAGGAATTCGGCGGCGTGCGAACGGTGGTGATCGAGGGCCGCCAGGGCCAGGCTCACTTCCGCCCCGGCTTCGGTGGTGGTCTTCCCGGTTTCCAGCGCGAGCAGGGTGGTGAGACCATCCCTGTTGTCCTGCAACCAATTACGGAATGCGCCCAGCCAATTGACACGACCGACCACGCCGAGTGATCGCCATAGCGCGCTCCGGTCGCGAAGTCGTTCGACGGTGTCGCGCACCTGATCCGGGGATTCGGTGGCGATGATGTCCACGACCCGGCCGTCGGCGGGGGCGATGACGGTGAGCATGGGCGGGAGGACCTTTCCGGCGTCCTGAACCTTGCTGTGTGTGCGTTGCGCGGTGCGCATGAATCTCACCGTATGACTGGGTGTTTCGGCCAACCAGCTTGCAATCGGCCACGAATCGGCGAATATGGGCCGCACCCAGGCACCCTACCGGCCGGTAACGGCCCGGGGACGCCGAAAGTTTGCGAGTATGCCTGAGTGACGGAAGAGTTGGCACAGCTACGTTCCATCACCAGCACCGCGCTGCTGGCCGATTTCGCGCTGGGTCGCGGGTTGCTGCTGCCCGCGGTGCTGGCCGGTAGCGGCATCAAGGAAGCGGATCTGCGCACTCCGTCCACCGAAATCACTCTGGAACAAGAGTTCTCGGTCACCCGCAACGTCGTCGCTGGCATCAACGACGAACCCGGGCTGGGTTTGCTGGCGGGGTTGCTGTGCCATCCCCCGTCCATGGGCGTGCTCGGTTTCGCCCTGATGAGCAGTGCGACGCTGCGCCAGGCCATGGACATCGCGCTGCGCTACGCCGATCTGTCGTTCACCGCGGCGCAGCACCGGCTGGAGAACCGGGGCGCTCAGGTCTGGGTGGTCCGGGACGACAGCGAATTGCCCTCGGAGATAAGACGTTTCACGCTCGAGCGCGATCTGGCCGCGATCGCCACCATTCAGCAGGATCTGCTGCCCATGCGGATTCCGGCCGTCCGGGTCGAGCTGTGCGTGGAGGCACATCCGATCTACGAGATGTTCGGCGCGGTATTCGGCGTCGAAGAAGTCACTTTCGATATGCCCCAGTCCCGCATCTGTTTTCAAGCGAGCACGCTGGAGACTCCCTTGCCACAAGCGAACATATCGACCGCCCGGTTCTATGAGCAGCAGTGCAACGACCTCATGGAGAGCCGGCACAGCCGCAGCGGCCTCAGCGGCCGCGTCAGACAGCTGCTCATCCGGCACGCCGGTTCCGCGGACCAATCCCGGATCGCCGCCGACCTCGATGTCAGCGTCCGCACCCTGCGCCGCCGCCTCGCCGAGGAGGGCACCACCTTCCGCGAACTCAGCACCGAGACGGTCGGCCTGCTGGCCGAGGAACTGCTCATCGCCGGGCTCACCGTGGAACAGGCGGCCGAACGCCTCGGCTACTCCAGCGTGTCGGCGTTCGCCTCGGCGTTCCGCACCTGGAAGGGGCAGTCGCCGGGACACTTCGGCAGGCTGCACCGGGGCCGCGCCACGGTGCGTTCCTGACGCTGTCACCGGGCGTTCTGGCCGGGAGCCGGGGTCCGGCCCCCGGCGTGCCCTCGCGCACGTGGTAGACCGTCGGGTACGACGTACCCGACCTGCCCGATCTGCGAGGAACCATGAGCCCGTCCCTGATCATGTCCGCCCGCGATATCGAGTTCCTGCTCTACGACTGGCTCGACGTGGAGTCCCTGACCGATCGCGAGCGTTTCACCGACCACTCCCGCGACACCTTCGATCAGGTGCTGCGCCTGTGCCAGGACCTCGCCACCACCTACTTCGCGCCGCACAATCGCGAGAACGATCTGCACGAGCCCGAGTTCGACGGGGAGCGGGTGCGCATCATCCCCGCCGTGGGCAAGGCGGTGCGCGCCTTCGCCGACGCCGGAATGGTCGGTGCGGCAATGGATCACGAGATCGGCGGCATGCAGCTGCCGCACGTGGTCTACACCGCGTGCATGTCGTGGTTCCACGCCGCCAACGTCGGCACCACCGCCTACGCCCTGCTGACCACCGGCAACGCCAATCTGCTTGCGGTGCACGGCAGCCCGGAGCAGATCGACCGCTTCGTACGCCCCATGCTGGAGGGGCGCACCATGGGCACCATGGCGCTGTCCGAGCCGCAGGCGGGCTCGAGCCTGGCCGACATCACCACCCGCGCGGTCCCCCAGGACGACGGCACCTACCGGATCTTCGGCCGCAAGATGTGGATCTCCGGTGGCGACCACGACCTTTCGGAGAACATCGCGCACCTGGTGCTGGCCCGCGTTCCCGGCGCGCCCGAGGGCACCCGCGGGATCTCGCTGTTCATCGTGCCCAAGTTCCTGCCCGGCGATCCCGACACTCCGGGCGCGACGGGCGAGCGCAACGACGTGGTGCTGGCCGGCATCAATCACAAGATGGGCTGGCGCGGCACGGTCAACACCGCGCCCGTCTTCGGTGACGGCAACTTCACCCCGGGCGGGCAGGCGGGGGCGGTGGGCTATCTGGTCGGCGCGCCCAATCACGGTCTGGCGCAGATGTTCACCATGATGAACGAGGCCCGCATCGGCGTCGGGCTGGCCGCCACCGCGCTCGGCTACACCGGCTACCTCAAATCCCTCGACTACGCCCGCGGGCGGCCGCAGGGCCGGGCGCTGGGCGTGCGCGGCGGCCCGCAGACCCCGATCGTGGACCACCCCGACGTCCGCCGCATGCTGCTGGCCCAGAAGTCCTATGCCGAAGGCGCACTCGCACTGCAGCTCTACTGCGGCCGGCTGGTCGATCTGGAGCGCACCGCGCGCGACGAGGCCGAGCGCACCCGCGCGAGCACCCTGCTGCGCGTGCTCACCCCCATCGCCAAGAGCTGGCCGAGCCAGTGGTGCCTGGCCGCCAACGACCTCGCCATCCAGGTCCACGGCGGCGCGGGCTACACCCGCGACTACGACGTGGAACAGCACTACCGCGACAACCGGCTCAACCCCATCCACGAGGGCACGCACGGCATCCAGAGCATGGACCTGCTGGGCAGGCAGGTGACCCTGGACAACGGTGTCGCCCTGGTCACCCTGCTCGAGGTGTTCGCGTCCACGGTCGCCGCCGCCCGTGCCGCCGGCGACACGGAGCTGGGCGAGTTCGCCACCGCACTCGAGGCCGCGGCCGGACGGCTCGCCGCCACGACGGCGGGTCTGTGGCGGGACGGGGATCCGGTGTCGGCGCTGGCCAATTCCGCGGCCTACCTCGAGGCGTTCGGGCACATCGTGCTGGCCTGGATCTGGCTCGAACAGGCGCTGGCCGCGACCCCGCGCGCCGAGCACGGGGAAGCCTTCGGACTCGGCAAGCGCGCGGCCGCCCGGTACTTCTTCCACTGGGAATTGCCGCGCACCGGTCCGCAGTTCGATCTCCTGGACTCCGGGGACCGCACGACCCTCGCACTCGACCCCTCTTGGCTGTGAGCTTGCTACCTGTGTCCCGAGGGTTATCGAATAGGAGTGTGGGTGTCGGTGCTCGCGGGTAGTCTCCCGGTAGACAACTCGATAAGCGGCTCGCAAGGGGGTCCCCCAGGGCCCCGGGGAGTACCGGCAGCGGCCGGTCCGCCTCCAGCCTGGGCCTGTTCGCTTTAAGCGAAACCCCAGGTCGTGTTAGGCAAAACACACGGGAAACTCCACGGGAACAAAGACCTCCGCTCGAACGTCTGACAGAGTAGTCATCAACCACTGCTGGGAAGTAGCGGTAGCGAGCCCACAGAGTGGACTGTGGGCCCCACACCAGGCGAACGGTGCGCGAGCCCCGGGAGCCAGGACGGAGGAGTCATGCCAGGAACCCTGACAAGCACCCCACTGACCGCGGTCGACCGTTGTGACCGCTGCGGGGCGGCTGCGCGCGTGCGCGCAACCCTTCCCGCTGGTGGCGAGTTGCTCTTCTGCCAGCATCACGCCAACGAGCACATGGATCGTCTCCGTGAGCTCGCGGCCGTGATCGACACGGAGTCGGCACCGGCGCTCTAATCAGCTCCTCCACCTCGGGGCAGTGTTCCGGCCCTCGGGGGGTCCGCTCGAAAATTGAATCTTCCCAACAGAATTACCGGCAACGGGCGACCCAATGGGCCGCCCGTTGTTCAGTTTTCCCGGCCGGACTTGCGCACAACGGATTCGTCGTGTCTGCGGGCGGGATCCATTCCGAAGGAGAGCGTTCTGTCCACCGCGCACGCCACCTATCTGATCGACCGGCACATGTTCGCTCTGTGGACCTGGGACGGGGCCGGGCCGGGTCCGGCGCCCGCCGCGCAGGGTGAGACCGAGACCATCGCACTGGCCGTGCCCGACGGGGACGAAATCGCGGTGACCGGGGTGCCCTGCGCGCTGATCGAGCCCGAGGAGTTCCTGGCCGGCGCACCCGCCCTGACGCGCGGGTGGCGGGCCGTACTGGACGGGGAGTCGGACGCGCTGCCGGTCGCCGCGCACGCGGTACCCAACGCCACCGGGACGGCCATCGTGTCGGCCGAGCGAGCCGTGCGGACGCTCCGGGACACGGTCGCGCTCACCGGCGAGCTGCGCACGAGCCTGAAGGCCGAGCTGCGGCCCTATCAGGCCCGCGGCATCGCGTGGCTGCACGAGACCACCGCGGTGCACGGCGGCGCGGTGCTCGCCGACGAGATGGGGCTGGGCAAGACCGTGCAGGCCATCGGGTATCTGCTCGGGCGGGCGAGCGCGGGGGCGAGCCTGGTGGCGTGCCCGACCTCGCTGGTCGGGAACTGGGTGGCCGAGATCGAACGGTTCGCGCCGGGACTGCGCGCGGTGGGGTGGCGCGGGGGTGCGCAGCCCGCCGCCGAAGCGGGCACGGTGGTCGTCACCGGGTATCCGACGCTGCGCGGGCACGGGCCGGCGCTGGCCGAGAAGCAGTGGGCCGCGGTCGTGTTCGACGAGGCCCAGGTGCTCAAGAATCCGCGCACGCAGGTGTCGAAGGCGGCGCGGACGCTGCGTGCCGACGCCCGGGTCGCGCTGACCGGGACGCCGGTGGAGAACCACCTCGAGGAGTTGTGGGCACTGCTGAATCTGGTCGCGCCACAGGAGTTCACGCACCGGGCGCAGTTCCGGCGGCGGTTCGTGCGGCCGATCAGCGAGGGGTCGGCCCCGGCGGTGCTGCGGTTGCGCGACGCGATCGAACCGATCGCGCTGGCGCGCCGCAAGACCGAGGTGGCGGCCTCGCTGCCGCCCAAGATCCACTGCGACGTGGTGTGCGATCTGACCGCCGAACAGGAGCGGCTGTACGACAGCCTGCTCGAGCGGGCGGAATCGGAGGGGTTCGGTTCCGGCGGGCAGCGCCACACCCGACTGCTCGCGGTGCTCACCGAGCTCAAGCAGGTCTGCAATCATCCGGGGCTGATCACCGGCGAGCTGGGCGAATTGGCCGGGCGCTCCGGGAAATTCGACGTGTGCGCCGACATCCTGGCCAACAACGTGGAGGCCGGCGCGCCGACGCTGGTGTTCACCCAGTACCGCAGGACCGGTGAGCTGCTGGTGCGGTACTGCGCGGAGGAGTTCGGCGTCACCGCGCCGTTCTTCCACGGCGGGCTGAATCAGGCCGAGCGCACCGAGATCGTCACGGGGTTCCAATCCCCGGACGGGCCACCGATTCTGGTCCTGAGCCTGCGCGCGGCGGGCACCGGGCTCACCCTCACCCGCGCCGCCGACGTCGTCCATTTCGACCGCTGGTGGAATCCCGCGGTCGAGGCGCAGGCGTCCGATCGCGCGCACCGCATCGGCCAGACCCGCACCGTCACCGTCACCACCCTGACTTCGGGGACCACCATCGAGGAGCACATCGCGGGCATGCACGACCGCAAATCCGCCCTCACCGACCTGTCGGACACCTCGGGGATCGCGGCCCTGGCCCGCCTCGACGACGACCGGCTGTTCGAGATCCTGCGCCGAAAGCGAGCCAACTGACATGCCCGACAACGAGTTCGGCTACACCGGCTGGGGCATGGACTGGGTGCGCCTGGCGGAGCCGCTGAAACAGACCAAACCCGAACCCCTGCTCCCCCGTGCGCGCAGCATCGCCCGCAACAACGGCGTGCGGATCCTCGTCGAGGGCAACCACGTTCAGGCGAACATCCACCGCGGCTCCGAAGCCTCGGTGACCTACCTGGAGGTGACGCCGCTGGACGGCCCCACGATCCGGGCGCTGGAGCAGGTGGTCCCGGCAACGGCCCTGACCCTGACCGACGAGCACCGCGCCGCCGTGGCCGCCCTCGGCATCGCCCTGACGCCCCGGTTGGCCCGCATCGACTGCTCGTGCCGGGCCCGCAACGACCGCTGCCTGCACTTCTTCGCCACCTGCTACGCGCTGGCCCGGCAGGTGGACGAGACCCCGTGGCTGGCCCTCGATCTCCAGGGCTACCGCAACGCCGCGCCCGGGGCGGCGGCCGACGAGAACCTGCCGCCCGCGCGCTGGACCCCGATCAACACCCTCGACCCGAAAACATTCTTCGAGTCGGTATCTACGTAGTCAGGCCCCCTATCCCAGGTTTTGGTGAAAGCCGCACTCGCGGAGTTCTTTTCGTGACAGAGTGGGCCCGCGATCGCGGCGGACGGGGGTGGAATCCGCACCGCCGTGATCCGGTCCATCACTTTCACCCGGGGAATCACATGACACTGCGACATCGCGCGCTGATGGCTGCCACGGCCGTCGGCGTGCTCACCGTTCTCACCGCCTGCGGCAGCGGATCGCCGGAGCGGAAGAGCGCCGCACCCACCACCACGACCGCCGCCCCCGCCGAGATGCGACTACCCACCACCACGGTCGCTCCCACCACGACGTCCGACGTCGTAACCCCGACCACCACAACGGTATTGGTCACAACGACGGTGCCCGTGGTCGCGCCCCCGGTAGTCCCGCAAACCCAGCCCGCCGCCGCACCGGCCCCCGCCGCACCGTCGGTGAGTTACAAGAACTGCGCCGCGGTCAAAGCCGCAGGCGCGGCGCCCCTGCGCCGCGGCGACCCGGGCTACAGCACCAGCCTGGACCGCGATGGTGACGGCATAGCCTGCGAGAAGTAGTTCCCCGGCATTCGGTTCGGGTAGCTGACCGAGTCCGGCACGCAATCGGAAACGGCCGATTGCCCGCCCGCGCGCAGCTCGCCCCAGGCGCCGACACCGACCAGGCTTCGGTATGCCGCTGAGGTCCGAACTCCGTGCCGTCCGTGATGACCGGCGGCACCGCCTGATACGGATGCCGGTCTCGCGGACACGGCGAGCGATTCAAGGCATGGGCAGCGCGCCCGCAACCGGAACCGTTGGGTCCGAGTGGACCTCGGCATCTCCGGGGCCGAACCCGTTCGCCACGAAACCCGAACCGGCCGTCACCGACAGCGGGTCCAGACCCGGAACATCATTGGATCGAGTGGACTTCGGGACCTCGGAGGCGAAATCGGACCGCTGCGGAGCCTGCCTCACGAACAGGGGCGGAGGCCGGCGGCGGACCTCGGTGGGATGGAGCGAACCTCGCGCCCGCAACCGGAACTCGATCGCCGGAATCGGGGGCGACGGTCGCCGAAGTTTTCTGGATCGGAACGGACTTCGGAATCGATGAGGGCCGGCTGTCGTTGGCGGCGAGCGGACTCGCTCGCTGGAATCGAGGTACGGTCGGGGGAGTTCGGTGACGCGGAGCGGACTTCGTAGTCGGCGGGGGCTCGGCGGTCAGGCGCGGCGGGCGCGGAAGCGGAACATCGTCGGGTTGGAGCGGACCTCGACGTCGGTGAAGCCCGCGGACTTCAGGCGGGCGGGGAGGGTGGTCGGCGGGACGGGGACGCAGACGTCGCCGACGTGCATCAGGCGGAAGGGGAGGGTGTCGCGGCCGTCTATGCCGGCGAACACGCCGCCGGGGCGCAGGACCCGGAACGCCTCGGCGAAGAGGTCGTCCTGGCGGGCGGGGGTGGGGACGTGGTGGAACATCGTGAACGCCACCACGGCGCTGAAGTCGTTGTCCGGCAGGGGCATCGCGGTGCCGTCGCCGTCGATCACCGCCAGGCGGCCCGGGTGGCGTGCGCGCAGGCGGGCGGCCAGGGCGGCGTCGATCTCCAGGCCGGACAGGGCCGCGGTGCGGGTGCGCAGGGCCGCGATGTTGGCGCCGTAGCCGGGGCCGATCTCGAGGGTCCGGTCGCCGAGGTCCAGGCCGGACAGCGCCCACGGGACCAGTTTGGTGGTGCTGGCGCGCTCCCAGAGGGTGGAGCGGCAGCCCAGTTGATGGAAGTAGTTCATGCCCATGGCTCGACGGTAGGCACGCGACGCCGGAGGCACGAGCGGCTACGGTGACAGACTGTGTCGCCAAACGGTCAAGCGCCGGTCGTCGCCGCACCGGGGGGACCCACCGCCATGGTTTTCGGGGCGGGACGGCTGCCGCCCGGCCACTGGTTCGACGAGCACGAGCATCCGCAGCATCAGATCGCCTGGGCCGCACGGGGAGTCATCACCGTCGAGGTGGGTGCCGGGCGCTGGGTGCTGCCGCCGACGCGGGCGCTGTGGATTCCGGGCGGCATCGCCCACCGCACCGGCACCTACGCGGGCGCGATGATTCGCGGGATCTACCTCGAGCCGGACCGCACCCCCGTGCGCTTCACCCGGCCCACGATGCTGCGGGTCACGCGGCTGCTGCGCGAGCTGTTCGACCATCTCACCTCGGGTACGGCCACCGCCGCCGAACGCGAACGCGCCGAAACCGTCATCTTCGACCTGCTCGAACCGGTCGAGGTGAGCCCGCTGGGTGCGCAACTGCCCGAGGATCCCCGCGCCCGGGCGGTCGCGGACGCCCTGATCGCCGATCCCGCCGATCCTCGCACGCTGACCGAACTGGCCGCCACCGTCGCGGTCGCCCCGCGCACCCTGGCCCGCGCGTTCCGCACCGACACCGGAGTCACCTTCGGCCACTGGCGAACCCGGATCCGCCTGGCCGCCTCGCTCCCCCTCCTGGCCGCCGACCTCCCGCTCGCGCGGATCGCGACCCGCGTCGGCTACGCCACCCCGAGCGCCTACGCGGCCGCGTTCCGCCGCGAGGTCGGCTGCACCCCGCGCGAATACTTCACGCGCTGAACGAGATCGCCCGAGCAACGAGCACGAACGCTCACCCCCGCACGGGTGTCTCGTCCGTGGCTCCGACCCGTACGGCGAAAGGTGTCGGTACCCCTCGCTACGGTCGGGGGATGGCCAATGCGCGGTACAGCTTCGACGGGGAGCTATGGGAGTGGGAGGGCAAGGCCTCGTGGCATTTCGTGAGCGTCCCGGAGGAGCTCGCCGATGAGATCGAGGCGCTGCACGGGCACAACGCCAACGGGTTCGGGTCGGTGAAGGTGCACGCGACCATCGGGGCGACCACCTGGACCACGTCCATGTTCCCGGACAAGAAGCGCGCCACGTACATCCTGCCGGTGAAGAAGCCGGTCCGCGTCGCCGAGGATCTGGCCGCCGGCGAGGCGCTGCACGTGGACATCGAGATCGCCGTGGGCTGAGCCCGCACCGAGCCGACGAGTTCGGGCGGCAGCGCGGAACCGGGCTCTGTACCGGGCGTCCGGCCGGGTCGGGGCACGGCGTCACGCACGAGGATCCGGCCGGCCGAGTGCCCGGCGGGCCCGCGGCTGGCGGACCGGTATGCGCCTGCCGCGAACCGTGTCGCGGCTACTGACGTCTCAGTGCGGCAATCCGCTCGACCAACTGGTCGGCGGTCGCCAGCGCGGTCGGCGGGCCGCCGCACTCGCGGCGCAGATCGCCGTGGATCACGCCGTGCGGCTTGCCGGTCCGGTGATGATGCATGGCCACCAGGCTGTTCAGCTCGCGCCGCAGCTCACCGAGTTTGTCGGCGGTGGCGGCCCGCTCGGCCGCGGCGACCCCGCCCGCACCGCCCGGCCGACCGGATTCGGCTGCCGCACTGCGCTCCTGGAGCTGGCGGGTCTGCCGGTCCTGCAGCAGGGTGCGCATCTGGTCGGCGTCCAGCAGCCCGGGAATCCCGAGGTAGTCGGCTTCCTCGTCACTGCCGGAGAAGGTGGCGGTGCCGAACGAGTCGCCGTCGTAGATGACCTGATCGAGCTCGGCGTCCGCGGCCAGCGCGACGAACTTCTTCTCCTCCTCGCCGGGCTCGTCCTTCTGCTTGTTGGCGTCGATGAGGAGCTCGTCCTCGAGCGAACTGGCCTCGCGATGCGGCTTGCCGATGACGTGGTCGCGCTGCACCTCGAGCTGCGCGGCGAGGTCGAGCAGCACCGGCACCGAGGGCAGGAAGACGCTCGCGGTCTCCCCCGTTCTGCGTGCGCGCACGAACCGGCCGATGGCCTGTGCGAAATACAGCGGCGTCGACGCGCTGGTGGCGTACACGCCGACCGCCAGGCGCGGCACGTCCACGCCCTCGGACACCATGCGCACCGCGACCATCCACGGGTCGGTGCTGTTGCTGAATTCGCCGATCCGATCCGAGGAACCGGGATCGTCCGAGAGCACCACGGTCGGCTTGGTGCCCGAGATGTGTTCGAGCAGTTCGGCGTAATCGCGCGCCTTGTCCTGGTCGGTGGCGATGACCAGGCCGCCCGCGTCGGGCATGCCGGTGGCGCGCAGCTGGCGCAGCCGGGTGTCGGCGGCCTGCAGCACCTTGGACATCCAGTCACCCGCCGGGTCCAGCGCGGTGCGCCACGCCCGCGCGGTGTGCTCGGGGCTCAGTGGCTCGCCCAGGCGGGCGGAATACTCGTCGCCCGCGCTGTCCCGCCAGTGCGCTTCGCCGGAGTAGGCGAGGAACACCACGGGCCGCACCACGCCGTCGGCCAGCGCCTCGGAATACCCGTAGGTGTGATCCGCGCGCGACTTCTCGAAACCGGACTCGTCGGCCTCGTAGGTGATGAACGGAATCTTGGAGTCGTCGCTGCGGAACGGCGTGCCGGTGAGCGAGAGCCGCCGGGTGGCGTCGCCGAACGCCTCCTCGACCGCGTCACCCCAGCTCTTGGCATCGCCGGCGTGGTGCACCTCGTCCATGATGACCAGCGTGCGGCGGTTCTCGGTGCGCACGCGGTGCTTGAACGGGTGCGAGGCCACCTGCGCGTAGGTGACGACCACACCGTGATAGTCCGCCGAGGTGGATCCGGTGGTGTTGGAGAAGTTGGAGTCCAGCTGCAGCCCGATGCGCTGTGCCGAGGCCGCCCACTGGTGTTTGAGGTGCTCGGTCGGCGCGATCACCGTCACCTGATCGACCGTGCGATCGGTGAGCAGCTCGGACGCCACGCGCAGCGCGAAAGTCGTCTTGCCGGCGCCGGGTGTGGCGACGGCGAGGAAATCGCGTGGCTTGCTCGTCAAATACTTGGTGAGAGCCCTGCGCTGCCATGCACGTAACGAACCGCCACCACCCGAAGTCACTCGGTAGAGAGTAGCGATCGGAACCGACACTCCACCAATCCGACACAGCACCGAGTAGTGCCGCACGACACATCATGGGTCCGCGCACATTCGAAACCCTGGTGGGAGATGCTGTAGCAACCATGAACGAGCACGAGAATCCCACGCAACACGCCGACGCCCCCGCGCCGGACGGGACGAGCGTGCGCGCGGCCACCCGGTGGGGTCGTGTTCGACAGCTCATCGCGCACGTCGCGGTGAAGGCGTGGAACGACTCGATCTTCGCGAAGTCGGCGGCCGCGGCGTTCTGGCAGACGCTGTCGCTGGCGCCGCTGCTGCTGGGCCTGCTCGGCAGCCTCGGCTACGTGGGGCACTGGTTCGGGCCGAACACCGTCGGCATCGTGGAATCGAAGATCATCACGTTCAGCCGCAACCTGTTCAGTCCGAGCGTGGTCGACGATCTCATCGCCCCGACCGTCACCGATGTGCTCAAACGCGGGCACAGCGGGGTCGTTTCGGTCGGTTTCGTGCTGTCGCTGTGGGCCGGGTCCTCGGCCATGGCGACCTTCGTGGACGCCATCACGGCCGCGCACGGGCAGGCCAACGCCCGGCATCCGGTCTGGCAGCGCATCTTCGCGCTGTGGCTGTACGTGCTGTTCCTGGTGGCCTCGGTATTGATCCTGCCGCTGGTGGCGCTGGGGCCCTCGCTCATCGGGCGGGTGCTGCCTTCGGGCTGGCGCGAGCCCGGTCTGCGGCTCATCGACTCGTTCTACTACCCGGGCGTGGGCCTGCTGCTCATCGCGGGGCTGGCCGCCCTGTACAAACTCGCGCTGCATCGCACGCTGCCGTTCCATCGGCTGTTCGGCGGAGCGCTGGTGGCCGGTGTGTTCTTCATGACAGCCAGCGAAGGGCTGCGCAGATATCTGTCCTGGATCACCAGAACCGGGATCAGCTATGGCGCGCTCGCCACCCCGATCGCGTTCCTGCTCTTCACGTTCTTCCTCGGCTTCGCGGTCATCCTCGGCGCGGAATTCAACGCCAGCGTGCAGGAGTTCTGGCCCGCGCGAGCGACCCGGTCGACGCAGATCCGCCGGTGGTGGGCGGCGCGCAAGCGAAGACAGGAAGCCGAGAACGCCGATCCGGGGCTGGTCGGCCCCGTTCCACCGCCGGTGCGAATCTCGAAGGACACCCGGCCCGAAGCGACCGGCCCGCATGATCGCGCCGGCAGCGGCCGCCGCGACGGCGACGGCAGACTGTTCCCCTCGAGCAGTAGATGACCGCACGGGAAAGGGCGGCGGAGCGATTGCCCCACCACCCTCGTCTCAGGTCTACGGATACCCGATCCGCGCGAACCTAGCGCTGCTGATGAGCGCGCTGGCGCTGCTCGTCGAGTTCGGCCTGAGCGCGCTCCTTCTCGGCCTCGGCCTCCTTCTTGGCCGCGTCCCGCTGGGACTGGGCCTTGTCCTGCTGGCTGCGACCTTCGTCGCGCAGTCCCTCGTTGCCGAAGACGGTGCCGGCGGCTTCCTTGGCCTTGCCCTTCACACCTTCGACGGCGCCTTCGAAACCTTCGCGGGGTCCACTCTTGTCATGTTCGGACATGGGATTCTTCCTCCCGATCGATTGACAGTGACATTCCGGACCTACCCGTGAGTTCGAGGCCGAAACAGAGCCTGGGACACCGAGATTCGCGTCGCCCACACACGACGCGGGCAAACGAGCGCCCCACCCGTGACTCCCGCTGGGTAGGCTGAGCGCGCCGGTCCGGGATCCGTGTTCGCTCGAGCTGGGAGATTCGCGTGCCACCTACCGCCCGCACCACGAACAGCGCGTTCGACTCGCTCATCGCGCGAGCCGACGACTCCATGTGGATCGTCACCACGGTCGCCGACGGCGAACGCGCGGGCTGCCTGATGGGCTTCGGCACCCAGGTGAGCATCACCCCGCGCCGGTTCCTGGCCTGCCTGTCCAAGACCAACCACACCTACCGCGTGGCGCTGCGCGCCGACCACCTGGCGCTGCATCTACTCCCGGCCGACGGGTTGGCGCTGGCACAGCTGTTCGGCGCCGAAACCGGCACGGAAATCGACAAATTCGAGCACAGCGACTGGCAGCCGGGTCCGCACACGCTGCCGATCCTGACGGCGGCCGCGGGCTGGTTCGCCGGAAAGATAGTGCAGACCAACGACTTCGGTGACCACGTCGGCTTTCTGATCGACCCCACCGCGGCACAGGCCGCGACCGGTGACGCACCGCCCCTGCGGTTTTCGGCGGTGGCCGGTCTGCGTCCCGGTCATCGGGCGTGACATCGGCCCGGATCAACACGTCGCCTCGTCACTGAGTCGCCGTCGGCGTCGACGGTGTGCGGTCCCCGGGTCGCGCAGTCATCGCCTTCGAGTGGCTCACGAGCGCTGCTGGTCGGATATTCTCCGGATACCCGCCGGTCTCGGGATCAATCCCCCACCGATCCCGTGCCGGTCGCCGGTCGGGCATACCACCGCCCGGCATGTTCAGTCGCGGGCGAACAGCGAATCGGCGTAGTCCGCGTCGGCGGAACGCCCACGGCCCGAACGGCTTCCGACGTAGGCCCATTCGCGGATCGTGGCCAGGGCGCGGGGCAGCAGTTCGACACCGGCCGGGCGATTGCGGATCGGGTCGAAATAGGTGGGCGCGGCGCCGACCTCGAGTTCGCTGACCACCAGGTGCGCCAGCGTGCGGGACGGGCCGCTGCGCGAGGTGGCGGTCAGTTCGAATCCGGTGCCGCCGTCGCTCACGCCCGCGTTGAACTCGGAGAGGTCGGCGGTGTCGGGCTGCGGAGCCGCGGGCCGGGCGCCCAGCCAGAGCGCGGGGCCGTCCTCGAAGCGGTACGGCATGAGACTGCCGTACCGAGCGGATTCCCAGCCGCGCACGGGCAGCGGCAGCAGCCGGGTGGCCGCGCTCGTTCCGGTGGTGGCCAGGGTCAGATCCCACGGCCGGTCGTCCCGGTCCAGCACGCGCAGCGCCAGCCCGAGCACGTCGGGGAGGCCGCCCGGCAGCCCGGTGCCCTTGGAGATACGAACCGCCGCGGGCCGTTCCGTCGTACCGAGCAGCTTCACGAACTGCGGATCCACCGCGTGCACCATGCCGGCCAGGGGGACGCCGGTCGGATGGAACACCCGCCCGCGCCGCACGCGGGCCACCACCGTGAAGATGCCGGAAACGGTGTTGTCGATCAAGCCCACTATGTCCTCCAGACCGGGGTTTCTCCCTTTCGATCGGCAATACCCCGGCGAACGCCCCCGAATCGCGGCCGCGAACGCGCTGCTCACCACATTTCCACGCCCTGACCGGGCGTGTGTATTCGACCGAGAACCGGGCAAACCTCCCTCGGCAGGTTCCACTCCCCGATTCTCGAAGGAGTCGTCATGGCCGACGAAAGTGTGTATCGCGTTCAGTTCGTCCCGAACTGCCCCGCCGCGGGCGACGCCTTCGGCGACCGCCTCCGCGAGCTGGGCGGCATGCTCGTCTACGGCCTCTACCCGAGCTCGGTGGTGGTCTCGCTGACCGCGCCCGCCGCCGCGGAACTCGCCGAGCTGGCCCTGGTGGATCGGGTGGAGAGCGTGACCGGCGAGTACGCCGTGTCCTGACCGGGTCCGGGCGAGCAGCCCCGCGGCACAGCGTTCCCCGAGTGAACTGGAGTGAGCGGTGAAATTCGGATACACCCTGATGACCGAGCAGAGCGGCCCGCGCGAGCTGGTCCGCTACGCGGTCGCCGCCGAAGCGGCCGGTTTCGACTTCCTGGTCAGCAGCGACCACTACTCGCCGTGGCTGGCCGAGCAGGGCCACGCCCCGCACGCCTGGACCATGCTCGGCGCGGTGGCGCAGGCGACCCGTGAGATCCCGTTCATGACCTACGTGACCTGCCCGACCATGCGTTATCACCCGGCCGTGGTCGCCCAGCAGGCCGCGACCCTGCAGATTCTGGCCGAGGGCAGGTTCACCCTGGGGCTGGGCAGCGGGGAGAGCCTCAACGAACACGTGATCGGCACGGGCTGGCCGGGCCTCGAGGAACGCCAGGATCGGCTGGCCGAAGCGATCGGCATCATTCGCGCACTGCATTCGGGCGAGACAGTGGATATGCACGGGCGGTGGTACCGGATCGACGCTGCCAAGATCTGGGACCTGCCGCCGCAGCCGGTCCCGATCGCCGTCGCGCTGTCCGGTGCGCGATCGGTGCGCCGGTTCGCGCCCCTGGCCGACGAGATGGTCAGCACCAGCCCGGAGGCCGAAATCGTCCGATCCTGGCGCGCGGCACGCGATTCCGCCGCACCGTCCCGGGTGACGGGTCAGCTCCCCATCAGCTGGGACAGCGACCGTGACCGGGCGATACGCCGGGCCCACGAACAGTTCCGCTGGTCCACCGGCAGCTGGGACGTGAACGCGAATCTACCGACCCCCGCGGGATTCGCGGCGGCGACCGAGTTCGTCCGGCCCGAAGACATCGCCGGCGCCATCGCATGCGGACCCGATCTCGACGCCATCGTGCAAGCGGTGCGCCCCTTCGCGGACGCGGGTTTCACCGATCTCGCCCTGGTTCAGGTGGGCGACGAGGAGCAGGACCGCTTCCTCGCCGAGGTGGCCGGACCGCTGCTGGCGAAACTGCGTGCCGCCGAAGGCATTTCCTGAACGATCGTCAGGGCGTCCGAGGTATGCGTTCGTGCAGCGTGAGCAGCAGGTGATCGAAGGCCGCCACGGTGACCGGGGACTCCGCCGGTAGGACGGGTAGTTCGAGAATCAGCTGCTCGGCCAGTACGCGGAGCTTCACGTTGGCCTCCTGGGAGCGCCAGGCCAGCACGCTGAACGCCTGTTCGGCGCTGATGCGGTACATGCGCATGAGCACGCCCTTGGCCTGTTCGATCACCGCGCGCGCCTCCACCAGTTCCGGAAGCCGTTCGTCGACCGCGACCCGCTCGGCCGACGCCAGGGTTTCGCTGAGGTCGATGTAGAAACCGCTCGTGCCCACCGAGACCCCGGCATCGCCGAAGATGTGGTCGGACACGACCATCACCGTGTGCTGCTGCCCGGTGGTGTCCAGGAAGCGGTGCCTGCTCGAGAACGGCAGGCCCTGCTCGATGGAGCGCGCGATCGAGGCGGCCACCAGCTCGCGGTCTTCCGGATGTTTGTGCGCCAGCAGCAGTTCGGTGGTCGGCTCGACCTCGCCCGGTGCGTATCCGTGCATGCGGTACAGCTCCGGCGACCATTCCCAGCGCTGGGAGGCGAACCAGAATCGGAAGCTCCCCGTCATCGCCCCGGTTCGCAGGCGCGATACCTCCGGTGAAGACACGCCCGCGACCACCACCGCGGGGTCCATGTGCGGGATCGAGAGGTGCGGGTGCCGCTCGCGCGTCATCGATGATCCTCCTGTCCTGATGACGTCGTTTATGGTTCGCATTGCATAGAATATCTGTGCCAGTAGGTACAGATTTCTTTTAGCATTCGTGCGATAAAGTCGCAAGACCACCGCAGAGAGTTTCTCTCGACCGCCGAGGAGGATTGCCCGTGCCCGATCCCGGGGCGCCCCTACCGGACCCACACCTGCCCGACGCCGCACGCGGCGTCTACGGCATCTCCGTCGCCGCCGAGCTGGCGGGCATCAGCGTGCAGACCCTGCGCCTGTACGAGCAGCACGGCCTGCTCACCCCCGCCCGCAGCGCCGGCGGCACCCGCCGCTTCAGCGGCGACGACCTGGCCCGCCTGCGCCGCATCACCGACCTGACCGACCAGGGCGTGAACCTCGCCGCCATCGCGCGCATCCTCGAGCTGGAAGACTCCAACGCCGATCTCACCGCGGACAATCTGCGGCTGGAAGGCGACAACCAGCGCCTGCGCGACCAGTCCTGACCCGCCCGTGGCCCGCTAGTCGACGGGGCGGCGGCGCTTGCGGTGGCTGGTGTCGCAGAGCGGGTAGATGGCCGAGCGGCGGCACAGACACAGGGCGACTACGACGCGGTCGCAGTGGATGACTCGGCCATCAGCGGTCACCAGCTCCAGCGGACCCTCCACCAGGGCGGGCCCGTCCACGGTGTAAGTGACTGTACGGCGGTCACTTTCGGGGTCGGTCGGCACGGATGACCACCAATTCCTCGACGTTCTGGCCGGGCCGGATGAGACCGCGATCAACCAGCCATCCCGCCCTTCTACGTAGTACCGGCCCGAACGGAACGCTCGCACGCGCGACCGTCGCGGCCTTCAGACCGGTATCCCGCAACCGCGTCAGCGTCGTGTCGACGCCGCACAGCGCGGAGTGGACCAGCAGGAATGTTCCTGTCTCGGAAAGCAGGTCGGGCATCATGCGGCACAGCGAGTCGATGGCGGAGCGGCCGTCCGAGCCGGCGTCCCAACTGCGGGCCGCGCCGCGCGGCGGCTCCTGATCCGCGCAGGGCAGATAGGGCGGATTCGACACCACCACGTCGAAGCGGCGTCCGCGCAGCGCGGATCGGAAGTCGCCGCGGACCAGTTCCACGTCGAGCCCGCGCAGGCGGCTGTTCAGCCATGCCGAGGTCAGCGCCCCGCGCGAGATGTCGACGGCCGTGATAGTGGCCTCGGGAATCCGCGCGGCCGCGATGGCCAAGGCCCCGGTGCCGGTGCACACGTCGAGCACTCGGCTGCGCGGTGGGATTCCCGCTCCGGCCAGCGCACCGGCGAGTAGCTCGGTGTCGGCCTGCGGGCGGTACACGCCGGGCGTTCGCATCAACATCACGAATGTCGAATAGCCCGGAATTCGCGGTCTACACTGGCGACGGCCATCGACAATTCCTCGCGACCCTCGAATTCCAGGGAATCGAGCAACGACGTGCGGTCCGCGCGCCAGCACGCCAATACGTGTTCGGCGAAACGATTTTCGAGCAGTTCGGTGGCGCGAATTCCGAAGACGATGGATTCGCTCAGCTCCGGCTCCCGATCCAGCAGATCACCGATGACGTCACGGCGCATGAGCTGTTCGTGCACCGCGTCGGCCTCCACGTGCTCGCGATAGAAGGCGACGCACGCGACGTCGGCCTCGAGTCGTTCGAGCACGTCGACCATGCGGCGCGAGGCCGGCGAAGACGTGATCTCGACCGACGCGAAATGCCCGACCCCGGCGCCGCGCAGCGCGCGATGCAAGCCGAACAGCGACATCATGTTGACCAGCGCGAGCATCGGCGCGGGTACCACGTCCAGGTAGCGCAGATAGCCCGGGTCCAAGCCTGCGCCCGCGAGCAGATCGGCGTATAGCCGCTGGTGAATTCGTTCACCGCGACCGCCGCCGAATTCGTCGAATTCGACCGCCACCAGTGCCGCCTTGGCCCGCCCACGCAGGCGCGGGATCAGCCACGCGTACGGATCGGCCTCCTGGTGGTGCAGGATCGACCGGTGTACGAAGTATTCGCGCACGTGCCGAGGTTCGCCGTCGTCCCGCAGGAAAGCGCCCACACCCGCATTCTCATCGGGCACGACCAGCAGTTCGTCGAGTTCATGCGCGACATCGGTGCCGGCAACGGTATCGGCTCGCAATGCCGCGAGAAATACCCGTTCCAGTTCCGCGCGCGCCCCGAGCAGCCCCGGATCCCATTCCCATGCCGGATCCACACCTGCGAACGCGTCGTAATGCAGCCCGTAGCAGGTGTGCAGCGCCAGGTGCAGATCACGCCCGTACGGATCAGCTCCGGCGAGCGATATCGACACCGGCGATCCGACCGTCGTCCCGAGCGCGTCGATCACCCCGGACGACAGTTCGCCGCACGGTTGCGGAAGCACACGTCGAGCGGTGGTAGTGGGCATGAGCAACTCCTTCGCAGCGAATAGGCGCTACTTCCCGCCTACCCACCGCGGGCCGATCCACTCGGCCCGCGGTCCGCGAACCCGGTCGCGGCCCGGGGTCGGTTCGAGCTCCGGATCGGCGATCGCGCACGAGATCGCGACGGGCCCGAAAGAGCGGCGGGGCAGACCGGGGCCGACGCACAGGACCACTCCCGGATGGCGACCGCGCGCGGGCAGGACCCCGAAGGCAGGACCGTTCCGACGACGTCGGCCGCCGTGGCCGACCTCACAATCAACGCCCGATGGAAGGTCGGCCGGGGTGGGTCGAGCAAGATGGTCGTGCGAATTGTCTGAGTGCGAGGAGAAATCGATAGTGGAACGCATCGGCGTGATCGGCGGCGGCACCATGGGTGCCGGTATCGCCGAGGTGGCTGCCCGTAACGGCAGCTCGGTCCTGGTTCTCGAACGCGACACCGAGGCGGCCGACGCCGCCGTGACGCGCATCGAGAAGTCCCTGGCGCGGGCGGTGAAGTCCGGCCGGCTCGAGCAGGCCGACGCCGACGCCGCCCGGGCGCGGATCACCCTCACCACCGCCATCGACGACTTCGCGGACCGCGAGCTGGTCATCGAGGCCGCCCCGGAGATCGAGTCGCTCAAGGCCGACTTCTTCACCAAGCTCGACGCCATCGTCTCCCCCGAGACCATTCTGGCCACCAACACCTCCTCGATCCCGGTGATCCGGCTGGCCAACGCCACCGCCAACCCGGCCCGCGTGGTGGGCGTGCACTTCTTCAACCCGGTGCCGGTGCTGCCGCTGGTCGAGATCGTGGTGACCCTCAAGACCGACCGCGAGGTCGTGGACAAGGTCACCGCCTACGCCCGCGACGTGCTGGGCAAGCGCACCATCGAGTCGAAGGACCAGGCGGGCTTCATCGTCAACGCCCTGCTGATCCCGTACCTGTGCAGCGCGATCCGGATGTTCGAGACCGGCTTCGCCTCCGCCGAGGACATCGACGAGGGCATGGTCAGCGGCTGCGCTCACCCCATGGGCCCGCTGCGCCTGTGCGACACGGTCGGTTTGGACGTCACCCTCGCCGTTGCCGAGTCCCTCCACGCCGAGTTCGGCGAGCCCCAGTACGCGCCGCCGGTGCTGCTGCGCCGGATGGTCGACGCCGGCTACCTGGGCCGCAAGACCGGCCGGGGTTTCTACACCTACTGAGTGCGCGATACACGCGGCGCCCGAAGCGATTCGGGCGCCGCGTGCGTTCCGGGGCGGCGACGGCCGGCTCGGTCGATGACCGCGACCGTTCGGCCGGCGTCCGGGCGACCGAGAACCGTCCAGCCGATCTGCCCCGGCTACGTCGGCGAACCCTGGAATCCGGTGGCGTCGGCCGCCGAGCCCCGCGCCTGCTCCCCACCGGCCGGGCGCGACCACGGGGCCAGCAGGAGTTCGCAGGCTCGGTCGATGTCCGCGACCGCTTGGCCGACGTCCAGGCGACCGGCGACGGTCCAGGTGAGAATGCCGTACACGCACTGTTCGAGCAGCCGCGCCAGGCGATGATCCTCCGCGGACGGTGCGACGATCCCCGCCGCGGCGAGAATGCGCGCGGGCATGATCTGGTCGGCTTCGGGAGCCACTGTGCCGGAGGATTTCCCGGACGGGTCCTGGGCGGCGCTCCCATCCTGCGCGCGGATCGCGTTGACGGACAACAGCATCGCGCGCGCGAGTAGTGGATTGCGCAGTAGCTCCCCGACGGTCCGGCGCAGGAAGTCCGCCGCTCCCGTGATCGGGTCCTCCGGAACCGTTGCGACGGAGGGCAGTTCCCGAACCGCGTCGTCGAGTACCGCCGCGAACAGGTGATGCTTGGACGGGTAGTAGCGGTAGAGCGTCCCGAGGGCCACGCCGGCGGACTGGGCGACCTCGCTCATCTGAACGCGTTCCAGCCCGTGCCGCGCGCCGATGCGCGCGGCCGCGACCAGAATCGCCCGCTGCCGCTCGATCTGCCTGGCGGTGGAGACGCGCCCGAGCGCGCGGTCCTGTGAAATTCGGGGCACGGGCCCACCTCCGCTCGAAAACTAGAATTCACTCTAGCTTTTCGGCGCGGAAGTTTGTAGAACGGGAGGTGTCATATTTCGATCCCGGTCCCGAGGGAGCCACGATGAACGGTCTCGACCCGCTCCGATACGGGCCGTGGTCCGTGGTCATCGGCGGATCCGAGGGTGTGGGGCGCTCGCTGGCGCTGGAGCTGGCACGGGCGGGCATCTCCCCGCTGCTGGTCGCCCGGCGGGCCGAGCCACTCGAGGCGACCGCCGCGGAGTGCCGCGCGCACGGCGTCGAGGTACGCACCCTCGCGATCGATCTGACCGCCCCCGGCGCGGTACGCGAGATCACCGCGGCGGCTTCGGATCTGGAGGTCGGCCTGCTGATCCTCAACGCGGGCGCGAACACCCACGGCGCGCCGTTCGTGGACGGCGATCTGGATGCTTTCCAGCGGGTCATCGACCTGAACATCA
This sequence comes from Nocardia sp. NPDC057668, assembly GCF_042799795.1. Taxonomy (NCBI): domain Bacteria; kingdom Bacillati; phylum Actinomycetota; class Actinomycetes; order Mycobacteriales; family Nocardiaceae; genus Nocardia; species Nocardia sp. NPDC057668. The sequence goes on from NZ_JBHVIC010000001.1 coordinate 1,551,193, forward strand.
CCGCGCCGCTCGGGTTGATCCATCACTTCGGCGGCGCGATGAAAACCCGTGGGCGGGGCGGAATTCTGATGGTCGGATCGCTGGCCGGGTATCTGGGGTCCCAGCATCACACCGTGTACGGCGGGGTGAAGGCGTTCGGGCGGATATTCGCCGAAAGCCTGTGGCTCGAACTGAGCGAATTCGGGGTCGATGTCCTGGACCTGGTGCTCGGCGTCACGCGAACACCGGCGATGGAACGGGCCGGCCTGAACTTCGATGTACCGGGCCTGCCGGTATCCGAGCCGGATGATGTTGCACGCGAAGGACTTTCACGACTGGCGCACGGTCCGGTGCATATCGTTTCCGGAAACGAGGCCGGGGCGCGGGCACGCAACGATCCCGATCGGGCGGCCGCGGTGCTGCGCGCCGACCGCGGGATGCGACGGCTCATGGGATTGCCCGAACGGGCGGCGCGATGACCGCACGACCCGAACCGCCGAAACCCGCCGTCGCGGGCCCTACCGAGGAAGGAACTCCGATGCTCGAAGAACGGCTCGCCGCCCTGGAATCCCGGCTGTCGCGGGTGGAGGACGAGCTGGCCATCACCCGGCTGATCGCCGCGTACGGGCCGCTGGTCGATGCCGGTGCGGCACAGGCGGTCGCCGAATTGTGGACCGAGGACGGCGAATACGACGTCGAAGGCTGGCATATGCGCGACCGGAGCCAGATACACGCGATGGTCGAGTCCCCCGCGCACCAGTCGCTCATCGCGGCCGGCTCGGCGCATTTCCTCGGTCCGGTGCACGTCACGGTGCACGGCGACGCCGCCGAGGCGGTGTGTGAATCACTGCTGGTCCGGCATCGGGACGGCCGCTTCTCGGTGTGGCGGGCGGGTGCGAACCACTTCCGGTTGGCCAGGACCGCGAGCGGCTGGCGAATCGATCGGCGGGTGACCCGCGCGCTCGACGGCTCCGAACACGCCAGAAGCCTGCTGCGCGCGACGGCCGACGGCGCGGCCGAGGAACCGCCTACCGCGCCGTGAGCCGAGCACACGGTCTGCGGACGTGTCCGACCCGGGACCCGGCTACACACTGACGGGCCGCTGGGTACTGCGGTCCCGGCCGCGCTTTCAAAGAGAGTGTTTGTGGGAGATCGCGAGCCAGGCGCCCATCGGATCGTCGGATTCGTTGATCCAGTCGGCGTATTGGGTCACCAGACCAAAGACGACGTTGCGACTGTCATCGATGATCTCTTGATAGAACGATCGGGATCGTTCGCGGCCGTAGCGCCGACGGGCGGGGACCGCGACAAGGTGGGCGGCAGCAGCGCGGATGTCACCGCTCGTCAGCGCCATTTGGACCTCGGCCAAACCAGGATCGTCGAGCTGCGCGGATATTGCGCGACGAATGGCCGACGCAATCGACGCGTCGACAACCACCGCCAGGCTGGCAACCGAATTATGCTTGATGCCAAAGGCTTTCAGTGTTTCTACAGTGCCGATCGGCGCACTCGTCCCCAAGTGCTCGATGAGCAGCACGATGCGATTCGAGACAGTCGACGCACGAGCGTTGCCGGCTTCATCATCAGAGTTCGAGGAAACGATCGACCGCGGTGTGACAGAGGGCGGTTCAGGCGGTTCGGCCGGTCGCGCCTGTTTCCATTGTCGATTGCGCACTAGGGCGAGGTCTCCGATGGTATTCCTGGTGCGCATCTGCGGCCGCGGTCGTGACTTGGCGATCAGTTCCCGTCGGGTGTGGGTGAAAACCTGCTGCAGCGAGACGAATTCGGATCCGTCGTCCAGGCCGGATCGGATGAGCCTGATCAGCTCGCCGGTGAAGGCCGTGTGAAACTCACCCTCCGGAGCAAGCGCCTGCTTGTTCTCGGGTGCCGCCGCGAGCACGAACGTCCCCTCAGCGCTGACCTCGTCGACCACCACGGACGCCGGATCGGACATGCCGGCGATCGCCTGACCGCTGTAACAGCAGTCGAGCACCACCACTCGCCGTGGTGCACGAGCCTCGTGCAAGGCGCGCCGAATATGATCGTAGGCCAGCGTCGTATACGCACGGCCCTGCATCGAACCGGTGAGCCCGAGCAACAACTCGCCCGTGTCGGCATCCTTGAGTCCGTGACCGGTGAAGTACAGGATGAGCGTGTCTTCGGCCTGCTCTACCGCGTCGTACAGGGTGTGGAGCACTCGTTCCTGCGAATCTGGGTCGCGCACCACAGCACAATGAGATTTCGGCAGTCCCCAGAGATCGTCATCGCACAGAGATGACGCCAGGTCGTCAAGATTGTTCATGGTCGTCGGAAGTGGCGGCAGAAACCGATACTTCGCGACTCCTACGAGGATCGCTCGAGACCGAAGGGGATTCGCGAGTTTCATTCCTGCAGTCGTGACACCACGGCGTTAGCGGCCGGTCCTTCGGCGGTGATACACACAGAATCGCCATTCGAGTTGGCAACGGTGATGGATACCTTCGACCGCTGCTGCTGCAACCAGGTTTGGATCGAACTCGACAGGACCGTCAAAGCACCCCCGCTGCCAACCGCCACAATGAGGGCATCCGCGAATCCGCCCATCTCACCGGGTTTGACGGCTTTTTCCTCGAAGCGAACGCGACCCCGGAATTCATCCTCTGCCGTGAGCCATCGACGCAGGGAAATCAGCTGCTGCTCGCCGTCGCGTGCGCCTTCGATCAGTATACGAACATCTTGAGTTGCCACTGCTCGAACCCCCTCGGTGTCGAAGGCATACATGCCGTGAGGGGAGGGTAGCAGGTAAGCCGCGATGATCGATGCGAATTCGCTTGTGAGTCAATGCTTGTCGCAGATCTGCGACGGGGTTACCGTTTTCGATAGAGACTTCACAACTGGTCGAGGGGGCGATCGTGACCTACGGTTCCTATGACCCGAACTCGCAGTTCGATCGGCGGACCGCGCGGCAACTGGAGCGCGAGCGGGTGCAAGCCGCAGCGGAGGCGCGAGACCGACAGGCAACCGAACGAACCCGGACGCTCGAAGAGCAGACTTCGGACCTGGAAAATCTGCTGCGCTGGTCACTAAGCCGGGAGCCGGCGATCGATCTGAACCGTCGTCGTCCTCGCGTGGATGTTCCACCGTTGAATCTCGGCAGTCTCGAGCGACCGCTGCCAGCACCCGAGTGGTCCGAGCCGGTCGAACCGAGCAGGATGAAGCGGATCCTCGGTGGTGCCAAGCGTTATGACGAGGAACTGCAGTTGGCGCAACAACAGTTCGCCTGGGCACAAGACGACCATCAGCGAAAGGAGGCGGTGCGGCGCGAACAGATCGCGCGGGCGCGACAGGAGCACGAACAGCGCGTCGGAGAGGCCGAGCGGGTGGCCGCCGCAGAGAACGAACGCATCGACGAGTGGCTCCAAGGACTGGAGAACAGGGATCGGCACGCGGTGAGCGACTACGTCGAACTAGTCCTCTCGGAATCCCCCTATTACAGTTGTTCGGTCACTCACCGTGCGGGCTATGTCCCCGAGTCGAACCTCTTGGCGGTCGAATGTTTCCTCCCGCCCGTGGAAGTCGTTCCCGCCTACAAGTCCTACCGCCACATCAAGACACGGAAGGCCGTCGAACCGGTTCCGCGGCCCCTCAAGGAGATTCGCGAAATCTATCAACGCCTCATCGCACAGGTGGCCCTGCGATCGGTACGTGAGGCGTTCGCAGTCACCTCGACTGAACACGTCAGCACGGTGGCGTTCATGGGCAGGGTTCGAGGAGTCGACTCGGTGACAGGGCAACGGATCGAGCCCTACCTGATCAGTATGCGAGCAACCCGAGACCAGTTCACACCGCTGGTCCTCGACGAGCCGAAGTTCAATCCGGTCGAGTGCGTGCACAAGCACTTCTTCGCGAGGATATCGCCGCACCCAGACGAACTGATTGCCGTCGATCCCGTGATGACCTTCGACATGGCCGACCCACGGATCGTCGATCCGATCGACATTCTCTCCGACATCGACCAACGCCCGAACCTGTTGGAGCTCAGCCCAACCGAATTCGAGGCGTTCGTTCACAATCTCTTCACCAGGATGGGGTTCGAGACCAAGTTGTTCTCGTCCAGCGCTGGCGGCGGGGTCGACTGCGTCGCCTATGACACCCGTCCGATGATCGGCGGAAAATACATCGTGCAGGCGAAACTGTTCACCAAGACGGTCCGGCCGACCCACGTCCGCGACCTGTGGGGAACGGTGGATCACGAGGGTGCGACCAAGGGGATCATGATCACCACCTCGGGTTACGGCCCCGACAGCTACGAGTTCGCCAACGGCAAGCGACTCGACCTGATCGACGGTAGTGGACTGCTCGCTCTGTGCCGCGAACACGGCATCCCGGCACGGATTGTTAGCCGCTCGGAATAGCCACCTCCGTACCTCCGCAGCTGTCGTGAACTGTCAGAGTTGGAAGCGCATCACTTCTTCATCATTTCGTAGACCTTCTTGCAGTCCGGGCACACCGGGGAGCCGGGCTTGGCCGAGCGCGTCACCGGGAAGACCTCGCCGCAGAGGGCCACGACGTGGGTGCCCATGACCGCGCTTTCGGCGATCTTGTTCTTCTTCACATAGTGGAAGACCTTGGGCGTGTCGTCGGAGGTCGTCTCGTCGGTGGTCGTATCCGGCCGGACCAGGGTGTCTGTGCTCACCCCGTCCATGATGCCAGCCCCGCGCCCGCGCTTCACCTCTACCACCGTCATGTGCATTCGGCGAGCCGGAGTGCAAGACTCGAGGTTATGCAGCGTGACGGCGATTCTCAGGCCGAGGCCGGCGGCGGCGAGCGCCCCGAGGCCGAAATTCTCCCCGCCGGGTCGATTCCGATGCCGGAGCGGAAATCGCAGGGTTTCTTCACCGGTGAGAAGGACCACCCGGCGCTGATCACCGAGGCCGCGACCTCGCTCGAGCAGCAGCATCGCAATCGCGTCCGGCGCTACATGATGATCATGGCCTTCCGGATCCCATGCCTGGTCGGCGCGGCGATCGCCTACACCCTGTGGGAGAACTGGGTCATCTCGCTGCTGATCATCGGCGTCTCGATTCCGCTGCCGTGGATCGCCGTGCTGATCGCCAACGACCGGCCGCCGCGCACCAAGGAGGAGCCGAGCCGCTGGGACGGCCGGCGCGAGGACCAGGCCGCCCTGGAAGCCCGCTCGCACCGCACCATCGAATCCTGACCGGACGGCCCCGGACCCTCAGACCGCCGCCGGGGCACGCCGGATACTCAGCGACAGGACCGCCGCCAGCGCGCACAGCCCGCCCGCGATGTACCAGGCCAGGGTGTAGCTGCCCTGCAGGTCGCGGATCACGCCCGCACCGAACGCCGCGATCGCCGCACCCACCTGGTGCGAGGCGAAGATCCAGCCGAACGCGACGGGCCCGTCGTCGCCGAAGTGCGCGCGGCACAGCGCCACGGTGGGCGGCACGGTCGCGATCCAGTCCAGCCCGTAGAAGATCACGAACGCCCACATGCTCGGCTCCACGTCGGGCGCGAAGAGCGCGGGCAGGATCAGCAGCGACAGCCCGCGCAGCGAGTAGTACGCGACCAGCAGGTAGCGCGAATCCACGCGGTCGGTGAACCATCCCGAGGCGATGGTCCCCGCGACATCGAACACCCCGATGAGCGCGAGCAGCCCGGCCGCCGTCGTGGCGGGCATGCCGTGATCGTGGGCGGCGCTGACGAAATGCGTGCCGATGAGCCCGTTGGTCGACATCCCGCAGATGGCGAAACCACCTGCCAGCAGCCAGAATACGGGCTTGCGCACGATTGTTCCGAGCACGGTGAGCGCGCGCAGCGCACCGCCGGGCGCGGGATTGCGGACCCCCACCGTGCTGCCGGGCTCGGCCCCGTACGCGGCCACGCCCATATCGCCGGGATAGTCGCGGATGAAGAACCACACCAGCGGCACCACCGCCAGCGCCAGCCCCGCCACCACCAGAGACGGTGCGCGCCAGCCGTGATCGTTGGCCAGCGCCGCGACCAGCGGCAGGAACACCAGCTGCCCCGCCGCCCCCGCCGCGGTGAGCACGCCGGTGACCAGCCCGCGCTGTTTGACGAACCAGCGCCCGGTGATGGTCGCCACGAACGGCATGGACATCGACCCGACGCCGACCCCGACCAGCAGCCCCCAGGTCACCATGAGCTGCCACGCCTGGGTCATGAAGACCGTCAGCCCCGCGCCCGCCGCCACCAGCACCAGCGCGCAGGCCACCACCCGGCGGATCCCGAACCGATCCATCAGGGCGGCGGCGAACGGCGAAATGAGTCCGTACAGCAGCACATTCACCGAGACCGCGGCCCCGATGGTGCCGTGCGACCAGCCGAACTCGTCGTGCAGCGGGGCCATGAGCACCCCGGGCACCGAGCGGAACGCGGCGGCACCGACCAGCGCGACGAAGGCGACGGCGGCCACGATCCACGCCGGATGCAGCCCGCCGCGCGAACGGGCCGCGGAGTTCGAGACGCGAGTGCTGATCCCGGCTCGCGTGCCCGCCGGTGCGGCGACCTCCCCCGTCTCGGCGACCGCCGCCGGCCGCCCCGGGCCCGGCCGCGTCGCCGCGCTCGCCCCGGTCGAGGCCGCGGGTTCTCGGTTCGCCGCGTCCGGCACGCCGTCGAGTGCCGTTGGCCCGGGCACCGATTCGAGGGCCGGGTCGTCTCGCAGTTCGCTCACCGGTCGAGCCTGACCGATATGCGGCTCGCGCACGAGTGGCCTGAATGACACAATGCATCGATATCCGGCCAACACCGCGAGAGGAGGCCCGCCGTGGCCACACCACACCTGGTGGCCGTGCTGGCGCTGGAGCCGATCGTCGGCTTCGACATGACCATCCCGCCGCTGATCCTCGGCGCGGCCCGGGACGAGGCGGGCGACCCGCTCTACGACGTGCACGTGTGCGGATTGAGCACGGACGCCGTGCTTTCCACCAACGGCTACGCGATCGTGCCCGAGTTCGGCCCCGAGCTCCTGGCCCGCGCGGACACCGTGATCGTGCCCGGCACCCGGATAGCGGGGCCCCGCACCCAGGGCCTGCTGGACCCCGGCCTCGCCGCGGCCCTGGACACCATCCGGCCCGGCGCGCGCATCGTCTCCATCTGTACCGGCGCGTTCGTGCTCGGCGCGGCCGGGCTGCTGGACGGCAGGCGCGCCACCACCCACTGGAAGTTCGCCGAGATGTTCCGCTCCCTCTATCCCCGGGTCCATCTCGATGAGAACCTGTTGTTCGTGCAGGACGAGAACATCTGGACCGCAGCGGGTTTGGCGGCCGGTATCGACCTGTGCCTGCACCTGATCCGCACCGACCACGGCAGCGCCGTGGCCAATCACGCCGCCCGGTACTGCGTGGTCCCGCCGTGGCGCGAGGGCGGGCAGTCCCAGTTCATCGAACGCCAGGTCCCCGAGCCCGGCGTGGACGGCACCGCCCCGACCCGCCTGTGGGCGCTGCACCACCTCGATCACGATCTGGATCTGGCCACCCTGGCCGCGCACGCCCATATGAGCGTGCGGACCTTCACCCGACGGTTCAAGGCCGAGACCGGCATGGCGCCCGGGGCCTGGGTGCTGCAGCAGCGCCTCCGTCATGCCCGCCACCTGCTGGAGAGCACCGATCTGGCCATCGACGAGGTGGCCCGCGGCGCGGGCATGGGCACGGCGGCCGTGCTGCGGCACCACATGCGCGCCGAACTCGGCGTGCCGCCGCTGGCCTACCGCAAGACATTTCGCGAACACTGGGAGACCGCATGACAATTCGCTGGATCTGGGCCTTCCTCGACCGGCCCGCCGCGCAATTCGACGAATGCGCGCGATTCTGGACCGCGGTCACCGATACTCGCCTCTCGCCCGCGCGCGGCGAGAATTCCGAATTCGTCACGCTGCTACCGGATTCCGGGTCGCCGACGGTCAAGATGCAGGCGGTGGCGAGCGGGACGCGCGTGCACATGGACCTCGATGTGGACGACGTCCGGGCCGCGGCCGGGCGCGCGGTGACGCTGGGCGCGAGCGTGGTGCTCGAGCACCCGGTCTACACGGTGCTGCGATCCCCGCACGGCATGATCTTCTGTTTCACCCCCGCGCAGCGCGAACCGGGCGAACGGTCCCCCGCGACCGCAGGCCCCGGCGGGGAGATCAGCCGCCTGGATCAGATCTGCCTCGACATCGGGCCGTCCGATCACGCGGACGAGGTGCGGTTCTGGACCGAATTGACCGGGTGGACAATGCATTCGAGCACGCTGCCGGAGTATTCGCGACTGCGGCCGGATTCGGCGCTGCCGATCGGCTTGCTCCTGCAGCGCCTCGGCACGGACCGGCCGACCTCGGCGCACGTCGATCTGGCCTGCACCGACATCGAGGCCACCGCCGCCTGGCATCAGCGGCTGGGCGCGACCCGGGTGGAGCACGGCAAGAGCTGGATCGTCATGACGGACCCCGCCGGTCAGCCCTACTGCCTGACCGGCCGGGAACCGTCCTGATTCAGTTGGGGCCGGGCAGCCGCCGCTGCTCGGCCGGCGCCGAATTCGCCAGCACCTCCAGATCATTGAGGAAACGCTCGATGCTCTCGGACCTGGCCTGCGGAGCGCCCGCGTGTTCGCGCACCTTCTCCTCGGTCAGCGCGAGCATGGCGGCCGACAGGTCCGCCTCCAGATCCCGCATGAGCTGCCTGCGGAACTGCAGGATCTGATCACGGCCCTGCCTGCGCACCCGCTCGACCTCCGCCGCGGCGGCCTGGCGCATCTGGCCGATGATGCGGTCGGCGTCGGCGCGGGCGTCCGCGCGCATCCGCTCGAGTTCGGCCTGGGCCTCGGTGACGGCGCTGTCGTAGGCCGATTTGGCCTCCACCAGCCGATCCGCGGCGTTCTCGCTCTCCTCGAGCTGCCGCGCGATGGTGTCCTGCGCCTTGTTCATGATCCGGCGCACCGGCGGGACAACGTATTTCATCATGAACCAGACGATGACGCCGAAGCCGAACAGCTGGCTGAAGAAGACGGGCCAGTCGAACTTGATGTGATAGATGCCCCCGGCGGCGAGCACCCCCGTGCTGAGGATCATGACGACCCCCGTCCTCTCTGGTTTCCGGCACTGGTTCTGGGTCGCTGTGCCAGGCCGAGCATGCGTTCGGCCAGGTCCTGTGCCAGCGGTTCCACTGCTTCACGGAGTTCCGCGGAGACCTGGTCGGCCTCGGCGCGCAGGTGCGCCGTGGACTCCGCGACGATGTGATCGGCTTCCCGCTGTGCCGCGTCGCGGAGTTCCTCGAGAATCGCCCGGCCTTCGGCTCGCGCCTGATTGCGGATGTCGGCCGCCTCGGCGCGGGCGGCCGCCAGCGCCGTGTCGTAGCGGGCCTTGGCCTCGGCGAACGTCTCGTTGGCCGATTTGCTGATCGCCGCGGTCTCCTCGACCCGTGCCTCCCGCTCCCCCAGCACCTTTCGGATCGGCGGGACGACGAAGAACCAGATGACCCCGAGCACGATCAGAAAGATCGCCAACTCGACGAAGAAGGTGCCATTGGGGATCAGGAAGTTCCCGGCGGCCACCACATCCGTTCGCGGAGACATGATCCCGGCCTACTGACCGGGTGTAGCGAATACGAACAATGCCATGAACGCTAGGTTGATGAAGTAGGCGGCTTCGACCAGGCCGACGGTGAGGAAGAAGTTGCCGCGCAAACGGCCTTCCGCCTCGGGCTGGCGGGTGACGCCGTTGATCAGTGCGGCGCCGGCGAGACCATCGCCGATGCCCGCACCGACGGCGCCGCCCGCCAGGATGATGCCACCGCCGATGAGCGCGCCCTGGACGATTGAGGGGTCTGCTGCCATTGTTCACTTCCTTTTGAGAAATATCACCGGACGGCGGTGCCGTTCAGTGCTTTTCACCCTCCAGCGACATCGACTGGCTGAAATACAGCACGGTCAGGAGGGAGAATATGAAGGCCTGAATCAGGCCGACGAAGAGATCGAAGAGTTTCCAGGCCGCATTCGGACCCCAGCTGATCCAGAACGGGAAAAGCGTGATCACCGACAGCATCACGCCACCGGCGAACATATTGCCGAAGAGCCGCAGCGACAGCGACAGCGGTTTGGCGATTTCCTCGATGATGTTGATGAAAACCATGGGACCCCAGCCGGTATGCCCCTTCAGCAATTGTTTGGCATGCCCGCCGGCGCCACGCCGCCATATCCCCGCGCCCTGATAGCAGAGGAATACGAAGAGCGCCAGCGCGTAGACGAAATTGACATCCGAGGCCGGTGGTTTGACGAGTTCACCCTGGCCGTATTGCACCGGGAGCACCGAGAGCCAATTCGACAGCAGGATATAGACGAACAGCGTCACCGCGAGCGGCAGCGCGAAGGGCGCGACCCGCATGCCGATGGCGCTCTCCACCTGGTTGCGCATCTGCACGGTGACCGTCTCGAAGAACAGCTGCACGCCGTTGGGGACGCCCGAGGTGATCTTCGCGCGCAGGAAGAAGGCCAGCGCCAGCACGATCAGCGCCGCGACCAGCGTGGAGACGATGGTGTCGACGTTGAACACGGTGCCGAACAGATGAGCCTCGGCGTGCTCGCCGACGTGGATCTTGGACTCGCCGCCCTCCTGCTGGGCCAGCGGCGCGACGGATGTGGTCAGCCGGGTCAGCGCGGCGCCTGGAATGCTCATGGCTGCTGCCGGAGCCCTTTCACTTCGGGGATCGCGGTCTGCAGGACCAGGATCAATTGAAAGAGAGCCAGCCCGAAGAAGATTCCGATGCCGTTGGGCCGGGTCACGATGGCGAGCAGGATCGACAGGCCGGTGAGAATGAGCAGCCGGGCCGCGGACGACAGCGCCAGCTTTTGTTTGCTGGGTGTTTCCGAATCGGTGATGCGCACAATGGACATCCACGTGAGTTGCGCATTGAGCCCACCGAGCACGAGGCCGCCGGCGATGAAAACACCGAGTAGCAATCGATCGAGCGCACCGGTGACCATCAATATCAGCAATCCGAGCACGGTCGCAATTGCGGCCACTCGGCGCATCCGGATCTTGTTGACATCCACCAATGACACCGCCTCGCCATCATCCCACCGCACGGTGGGGCCGAACATGATCGAACCATACACCGGCGAACGGCATTGCGTGACAACAATTCTGATCCGAATTGACCGATCTTGAATTGTCCCCCATACGTTTTAGGGACTTTTTAGAGAGGCTTTGACAAGCTTTTGTCGGCGCTTTTCTCACGGTTTATCGGTGCTTTCCAATATCCCTGACGGACCGCTCTTTCCGCAACCCGGTCCGTTCGGCAGCCTTTCCCGCGGTAAAGATCGAGGGGCGCGCGCGACATCGCACCATGATCGAAAACCGGCTCGCCCCAACACCTTCCGAACCGTCGGCGCCCGCGCGCGCACCCGCCGCGAACGCCGGAGCAGAGCCACCCCACGACACCCGCGGCGACACCCCCGAAGCACCCCGGAGACCCGTCTCCGCGATCACCGCGCAACCCCGCCCCACCCGTACCCGCATGCTTTCCCGACCGGCGAACCCGACCCACCGGCCGATGCCGCGGGGTTGCGGTGGCAGAGTTCGATGCCATGCCGACCAATCAGAGGACCACCTCGTCCCCGCTCGCCGACCTGGCTCCGGATCTGCGCACGGCGTTCGTCCGTGTCGGCTACGACGCCATCACCCTGTTCGAGGCGCTCGGCCCCGCCACCCACGCGGCTCTGAGCCGGCAGGAACCGGTGCCGGTGCGCCGGGCCGCCCGCGGGCTCGGTGAGCTCGGCACCCTGATCCGCCTGCTGCTGCTCGGCGACGCACTGCCCGAGCGCGAGGTCGCCGCCGCGCTGGCGCCCGCCGACATCTCCCGGGCGGTCGCGGCCGGTCTGCTCGAACGCGACGGGTCGGACGTGCGCGCCGCCCTGGATCTGCGGCCGATGGACCTCGGGGCGGGCACCCAGTGGATGTTCTCGGACCTGGACGACTCCATGCGCCGGCGCACGCTCGACACCGATCACGTCCTCGGCGTCGGGCAGGCCTCACTGTCGCTGCTGCGCGCCACCCCGACGAGCCCGGTCGGCACCGTGCTGGATCTGGGCACCGGCTGCGGCGTACAGGCCATGCACGCCACGACCTACGGGCAGCGGGTCACCGGCACCGACGTGAACAAGCGGGCGCTGTGGCTGGCCGAGGCCACCGCACGCCTCAACGACCTCGACGTCGAACTGCTGGAGGGTTCCTGGTTCGAGCCGGTCGCCGGGCGTCGTTTCGACCGGGTGGTGGCCAATCCCCCGTTCGTGGTCGGCCCGGCCCGTATCGAGCACACCTACCGGGATTCCGGCCTGGCCCTGGACGGGGCCAGCGAACTGGTGATCTCGTCGGTGCCCGAACTGCTCGCGCCCGGCGGCACCGCGGCGATGCTGTCCGCCTGGGTGCATGTGACCGGCCAGGATTGGCGGACCCGGGTATCGAGCTGGCTGCCCGATCACGGCATCGAGGCCTGGGTGGTGCAGCGCGACATCGCCGATCCCGACCTCTACGTCGGCACCTGGCTGCGCGACGCCGGGCTGGACCCGCGCGAGCCGCTGGCGCAGGAGCGCGCCGAGCGCTGGCTCGAAGCCCTCGCCGTCAACAACGTGGACGGCATCGGATTCGGATTCGTCTATCTCCGCGCGATCGACGGGCCCACCGAAATCCTGGCCGAGGACCTCACCCACGCCTTCGACGATCCGCTGGGCCCCGAGGCGCTGCGCTATTTCGAGCGCTCGGCCTGGCTGCGCGCGGTGGCCACGGACCCGGAGCTGGTGCTCGCGTCCCGCTTCGAGGTCGATCCGGCCACGGCCCTGGAACGGGTCTACCTGCCCGGCGCCGAGGGCTGGCAGCAGCAGGTCGCGCGCCTGCATCGCGGCGACGGGCCGCGCTGGCAGCACGAGACCGACGACACCACCGCGGCGCTGCTGGCCGGTATGCGACCGGACGGCCTGCCGCTGCGCGATCTCATCGAGCTGCTGGCCTTCGGCGAGACCGGCGACGCGGCCACGCCCGAATTCATTTCGGCGGCCCTGGGCATCGTGGTGGGCCTGGTCCGGCACGGCCTCATCCATCCGCGCTAGCCCTCGGAACCCGCCCGGGTTCTACGCTCCACCTCCCTCGGCCACCGGCGCAGCTGCCCGGTGGCCGAGCCGTTTCCATCCCGTGACCAGGTGTTTATCAGCTCTCGGTGAGACGTATCACAATTTGGGGTTCAACTCCGGAAACCTCGGGAATGCCTGACTCGACCACTCCGTTGCACCAACTCCCCGAACGACGGCGGCGGAACGGTGCCCGTGATCACGTATTCGATTGTCGCGCTCCACAGTTCGGCATCGGCGGTGGCAACCGCACGGACACCGGACGTCACCGCCGGAGCGCCCGTGTTCCCCGCATCGCGCGCTTCTCAGGAACTTCTCAGCCGTGCGCCGTGAAAACCGCAGCTCAGATGCGGTTTATGAACGGCCCGGCGGGGAACTTTCTGGGTGTCGGGCCCGTTGAACGGAGCGAGACACCACCGACAGGAGGCAAGTCATGACAAGCCCCGCCACTACCTATGTGCGCCCCAGCGAACAGGACCTCGACGCCCAGAGCCCCGCTGCCGACCTGGTACGCGTGTACCTGAACGGAATCGGCAAGACGGCGCTGCTCACGGCCGCCGACGAGGTCGAGCTGGCCAAGCGCATCGAGGCGGGCCTCTACGCTCAGCACCTGCTGGAGACGAGCAAGCGGCTGTCCGCGGTCAAGAAGAAGGACCTCGCGATACTCGTACGTGAGGGCCGCGCGGCCCGTCAGCATCTGCTCGAAGCCAACCTGCGCCTCGTGGTCTCACTGGCCAAGCGGTACACCGGCCGCGGCATGCCGCTGCTGGACCTCATTCAAGAGGGCAATCTGGGTCTGATCAGGGCCATGGAGAAGTTCGACTACACCAAGGGCTTCAAGTTCTCGACGTACGCCACCTGGTGGATCCGTCAGGCGATCACCCGCGGTATGGCCGATCAGAGCCGCACGATCCGGCTCCCCGTCCACCTCGTGGAACAGGTCAACAAGCTGGCCCGCATCAAGCGCGAACTGCATCAGCAGCTCGGGCGCGAGGCAACCGACGCGGAACTGGCCAACGAGTCCGGCATCCCGGTCGAGAAGATCGCCGATCTGCTGGATCACAGCCGCGACCCGGTGAGCCTGGACATGCCGGTCGGCAACGACGAAGAGGCCCCGCTCGGTGACTTCATCGAGGATTCCGAGGCCACCTCCGCCGAGAGCGCCGTCATCGCGGGTCTGCTGCACCGCGACGTGCGCGTGGTCCTGGCCACCCTGGACGAGCGCGAACAGCAGGTCATCCGCCTGCGCTACGGCCTGGACGACGGCCAGCCCCGCACCCTCGATCAGATCGGCAAGCTCTTCGGGCTCTCCCGTGAGCGTGTGCGCCAGATCGAGCGCGAGGTCATGACCAAGCTCCGCAAGGGCGAGCGCGCGGATCGCCTGCGCGCCTACGCGAGCTGACACACCCCGGGCTCGGCCGGACACCGCGGCCGGGCCCGCCTCCTGCTTCGGGCCGTCTACGAGGCGTCGGTCCGATACACGCCGGGCGGTTCCCGCTATCCGTACGTCCCCCTCCGGATAGCGCCGAGCCGCCCGGCGTTCGCGCGTGAGCGGGCGGGTTCGGCCGTCACACCGGCCTTTGCCGCCGCACTCCCACACCGAGCGTCTCCGGACGGCGCTCTGCGCGCCCGACCGCGGCGAGCGTCGAATTCGACAAGTCCGCCGGGGCCATCGGTCGTGACGCGAACCCGGCGCACTCCGCCGGGACGTCGGATCCGGGACAGGTCCGGTACGGGCCGGAGGCCATTGTGCGCCAACGTTGTTCATCGTGGGTGCGGCAACTCGGCGCGGGCCGGTACGGTCGAACGCAGGGCCGGCGGTGCGGACCGGGCGGGGACGGTGGCGCACGCGACGGCGACGGACGACGCGGGGAGGGCGGCCGATGGCCGGGAACAGGCGGGAACCACCACCGGAGTTGATCGGCGGCGATCAGTGGGTCGACGGTGTGCGATGTTCGGTGTTCGACAGCGGGCCGCGCGATCGCGCGGAGGCGGTGGTGTTCGTGCACGGCAATCCGGGGCCGATGGCGGACTGGAGCGAGATCGTGCCGGAGATAACCGGTTTCGCGCGGGTGATCGCCATGGACATGCCGGGGTTCGGTCGGGCGCAGCGGCCGAAGTCGTTCGATCACAGCGTGATCGGGCACGCGCGGTTCCTGGGCCGGCTGCTCGATCAGCTCGGGGTCGAGCGAGTCCACCTGGTGCTGCACGATTTCGGCGGGGCGTGGGGCCTGCGCTGGGCACTCGATCACCGGGCGCGGCTGCGCAGTCTGACACTGATCGATTGCGGTGTGCTGGAGGGATATCGGTGGCACCGGTACGCACGGATCTGGCAGGTGCCGATGCTGGGCGAGCTCTTCCAGTTGCTGAGTTCGCCCCGCCTGATGCATATCGCGCTGAATCGGGACAATCCCCGGCCACTACCGCGCACCTACATCGAGCGGGTCGGCAGGCACGCCGATTGGGGGCACAAGCGCGCGGTGCTGCGGCTGTATCGAACGTCCCGGGATCCGGCAGGGGCGTTTCCTGAGCGCAATCTCGGAATCGAGGTGAACGGGCTGCCGACCTGCGTGCTCTGGGGGTCGCGGGATCCCTACATCCCGGTGCGCTTCGCCGAGCAGCAGCGCCGGTACTTCCCCGAGGCCGAGGTGCACGTGCTGGACGGGCTGGGGCATTGGCCGTTCATCGACGACGCGCGGGCGGTGGCGACGCCCCTGACCGCGTTCCTGCGCACGCACGTGCGGACGTGACGCTCCCCCAATCCCGTTCAGCGCGTGGCAGATCCGGAGGAACGGCGGTCAGTCGCGCCCCGTGATCGGGTCCCGGACGCCCACCCCCGCCCCGCGCGGGGTGGGCCCGAGATCATGTTCCGGCCGGTGGCCGCGCCCGCCCCGGTGAGCCGACGCGGCCGGCGGCTAGGACGAGCCCGCGCTGCCGGTGTCGACGCTGCCCTCACCGGCGGCGCAGCCCGGGTTGCTCGGCTGCGGCGCCGGCTTGCTCCCGGCGGGGGCGTCGACCACGGTGATGGTGACCCAGTCCTTGTCCAAGCCCTGCTTGGCGAAGATCGAGGCCCGCCCGGCCTTGGTCGGCACCCACGCCAGGCGCGCCTGCTGGCTCGCCGACGAGAGCGTCACCGTGCCCAGGCACTTGGACCCGTTGAGGAACGTCACCTCGGGCTTGTTCCCCAGCCCGTCCTCGGCGTCGATGGTGGCGGTGAGGTAGTACAGCTGCCCGACGACGGCGTCCCCGTCGCCGAGCCCTTCCACGTCGACCGAGGTGATATCGGCCGACGCGTTCGGCGCCATCACGAAACTGACGGCCGCGACGGTGGCCGCGACCTGAACACCCCAGCCGATCCCACGGCCGAGCCTGGCACTGGTCTTCATCGAAACTCCTGTTCATCTCCCCAGAGACTCGGGGTCGATGAACGCTAACGTTTCACAAACTATGAAACATAGTGCTTTCACCAAATCCGTGGCCCCGAATTACCGGGGCCACGGCGTTAGCCGGAGTTGCGCAGGGCGGTGGCCAGGCCGTTCATGGTCAGCAGGATGCCGCGTTCCACCAGTTCGGAGGAGTCGCCGGCACGGCGGCGGCGCAGCAGGTCGATCTGGAGCTGGTTCAGGGGTTCCAGGTAGGGGAAGCGGTTGTGGATCGACTCGGCCAGGGCGGGGTTGTCGGTCAGGAGGTCGTCGGCGCCGGTGATCGCGGCGTGCATCCGGGCGGTGCGGGCGAACTCGTCGCGGATCATGCCGAAGACCGTGGCGCGCAGGGTCTCGTCGGGGACCAGTTCGGAATAGGCGGCGGCGATGTCCATGTCGGCCTTGGCCATGACCTGTGCCAGGTTGGACATGACCGTGCGGAAGAACGGCCAGCGGCGGTGCAGGTCGGCGAGGGTGGCCAGGCGGCCGGGGTCACCGGCGATCCACTCCTCGAGGGCCGTGCCCGTGCCGTACCAGCCGGGGAGCATCACCCGCGACTGGCTCCACGCCATGACCCAGGGGATGGCGCGCAGGTCCGACACCGAATTGGTGGGCTTGCGGGAGGCGGGGCGGCTGCCCAGGTTCAGGTCGGCGACCTCGGCGATGGGGGTGGAGGCTCGGAAGTACTCGACGAATCCGGGGGTCTCGTGCACCAGGCGGGCGTACGCCCGGCGCGCCAGCTCGGCCAGTTCGTCGAGCAGTTCGTAGGCGGGTTCGGCGTCCCCGCCCAGTCCCTCCACATCGAGCAGGGTCGATTCCAGGGTGCCCGCCACGAGGGCCTCCAGATTGCGGTATGCCGCACCGGAATCGGCGTACTTGGTGGAGATGACCTCGCCCTGTTCGGTGAGGCGCAGCGAGCCGCGCACGGCGCCGGCGGGCTGGGCCAGGATGGCGTCGTAGCTGCGGCCGCCGCCACGGCCCACGGTGCCGCCGCGACCGTGGAACAGGCGCAGGCGAATTCCGGTCTTGCGGGCCGCCTCGACCAGATCGAGTTCGGCGCGGTACAGCGCCCAGTTGGCCGCCAGGTAACCGCCGTCCTTGTTGGAGTCGGAGTAGCCGAGCATCACCTCCTGCTGCCGCCCGCGCGCCGCCACCAGTCGCTGGTACGCGGGCACTTCCATTGCGGCGGACAGGATTTCCGCGCCGTGCCGCAGATCGTCGATGGTCTCGAACAGCGGCACCACCCCGACGGGACTGGCCGGCGGGGTCGCCGCGTCGCCTGGATCGAGGATGCCCGCCTCCTTGAGCAGCAGCGCGGCCTCGAGCATGTCGCTCACCGAGGTGCACATGCTGATGATGTAGTTGGGCACCGTATCCGGGCCCAGGTCGGCGATCGCGGCGCGGGCCGCGCGCACCACCCCGAGTTCCTTGGCGGCGAGTTCGCTCAGGTGCGCGTTCGGGCCGACCAGCGGCCGGCGGGTGCTCAGTTCGGCGGCCAGCAATTCGACCCGCTCGGGTTCGCTCAGGCTCGCGTAGTCCGAATGCACTCCGGCCCAGGCGAAGAGCTCGGCGACCACGGCCTCGTGCATCTCCGAGTTCTGGCGCAGATCCAGCCCCTGCAGATGGAAACCGAAGGTCTCCACCGCACCGCGCAGCGCGGCGAGCTGATCATCGGCGAGCAGCCCGTCCCCGGAGGCGCGCATGGACGCGTCCACGGTGTTCAGGTCGGCCAGCAATTCCTCCGGCCCGGAATAGGGTTCGGCCGCGACATCGATGCCCTCGACCGGGATGTCGCCCAGTGCCCGGCGCGCGGAGGCGCTGAGCCGGGCCCGGATGGCGCGAATCGCCCGCCGATAGGGTTCGTCGGCGCGCTGCGGCGAATCATCGAATCCGGCGTCGGCCAGCGCCGCCAGCTCCGGGGTCACCGGCACCAGCCGCGCCGACTGCGACAGCGTCTTCTCCAGCTCCACCAGCGACTTCGAATACCGGTCGAAGGCAACCGAACCCGCGCGGTGGGTGGCTCGGTGCACCACCTCGGCGGTCACGTAGGGATTGCCGTCCCGGTCCCCGCCGATCCAGGAGCCGGGCCGCAGAATGGGCCGCGACAGGAGTTCGTGCTCGGGCCAGCGGGCCCGCAGCGCCGCGCGCACCTGGTCGTTGATGCGCGGGATGACGTCGAACAGCGTGAGATCGTAGTAGCGCAGGCCGACCTCGATCTCGTCCTGAATGCGCAAGCGCGCCAGCCGGATCAGCGCCGCCCGCCACAGCTGCAACACCTGCCGTCGCAGATCGACCTCGATCTCGGCGAACTCCGGCTCGTGCTCGTCGTAACGCTGCCGCCGGCGCATCAGCTCGGTGATCCGCGACTGCACGTCGAAGATCGTGCGCCGCCGGGTCTCGGTGGGATGCGCGGTGATGACCGGCGACACCAGGGCGTCGGTCAGCAGGTCGGCCACCAGATCGCCGTCGGGCCCGGCGGCGTCGAGTTTGCGATAGGTCGCGGCCAGGCTGGAATCCTGCGGCGGCTCCCCCGCGGCCACGTGCACCGCGCGCCGCCGGTCCCGCTGCAGATCCTCGGCCAGATTGGCCAGCAGCAGAAAGTGACTGAACGCGCGGATCACCGGAATGGCGGTACCGATGTCGGCGTCGCGCAGCATGTCGGCGACCGCGCTGCGATCGACCTCCGAACGCCGCACCTTGAACGCCTCGACGCGCACCCGCTCGATGAGATCGAACACCTCCGCGCCCTCGTGGTCGCGGATGGTGTCCCCGAGGATGCCGCCCAGGTACCGAATGTCGTCGCGCAGTGGCGCGGTCGCTGTAGCTGTCTCGATCTGGTTCTCCCGCACTACGATCACCTCTCCAAGCCGACGATTGTTCGAATGTGACTGTGCCCCGGCCGCGTTGCCGTCCCGTGTTGCCTTATCTCAGACCATGCGGCGCGGGCCGATGTCGAACCGATTGGGTTCGGGCCCGATCCGGACCCGCGCGTACAGCACGGCCGCACCGTCCGGTGAGGCCATGATGGGCTCGCACTGCAACTCGCGCACCTCGGGCAGATCGTCGCAGAGTGCCGAGATGCGCTGTGCCAGCTCCGCCAGGGCCGCCCGATCCACGGGTTTGCCGATGTCGCGGCCGCGCACCGTGCCCGAGAGCAGCGGCGCGGCACGGGGCGCGTCGATGAGTTCGGCCGATTCGGCCTCGGTCAGCGGCAGCGCCCGGTACACCCGGTCGCCGAGCAGATCGATGATGGTGCCCGAGAGCCCGAAGCTGATGACCGAGCCGAAAGACGGATCGTCCTGCACCCGGAACCCGCAGCCCAGGCCCTTGGTGGCCATCCGCTGGATGTGCACGGGATTGCCGGAGATCTCGGCCAGTTCGGTGTGCGCGCGGCGCACCTCGTCCGGCCGCCACAGATCCAGGCGGACCCCGGTCAGATCGGGCCGGTTGCGCCAGATCTCCCCGGTCGCCTTGGCGGCCACCGGAAAGCCGAGTTCCTCGGCGGCGGCCACGGCGTCGTCGGCGTCGCGCGCCTCCCGGAATTCCACGACCCGAATTCCGTAGCAGCCCAGCAGTTCCGCCGCTTCCAGGTCCGAAAGCCAGTGCGCGGCTTCGGCGTGCCAGCGGGCGACGAGTTCGCGCGCCCGGGCGGTGTCCACGCCGCCGGGGCGGGCGATGGGCGAGGCGGGCCGGGTGCGCCAGTCCGCGTAGCGCCGCACCCGCGCCAGCGCCCGGGCCGCGCGTTCGGGATCACCGTAGGAGGGAATCGATCCGCGTTCGAGCATGCCGCCCTCGCCGCGGGTGGCCAGCAGGTTCGGCATGCCCTGATCGGCGACGAAGGTGGTCAGCACCGGGGTGTCCGGGCCGGTGTGCGCGCCCGCGCGAATGGCCTCGGCGAAGGCCGCCACCGCGGTCGGCACCGGCGGCGAGTAGATGACGATGACCGCGTCCACCGCGGTGTCGGTCACGGCCGCGGCGACGGCGGTCAGGTAGTCCCCAGGCCCGGCCTGCGGGCCCAGGTGCGTGGGATCCCCGGCGACCAGTCCCTCGTTGCGGGCCGCGTCGACCGCCAGCCAGTTCAGCGCGGCGCTGTTGCCGATCACCGCGAGCCGCGGGCCGGCGGGCAGCGGCTGATAGGCCAGCAGCATGGCGCAGTCGAACAATTCGGTGATGGAGTCGACCTGGATGATGCCCGCCTGGGCGAAGAGATTGCGCACCAGCGATCGGTCGAGGTCGTGCTCCCCCTCGATCCGCACCACGTTGCGGCCGCTGCTCACCGCCACAATGGGTTTGGTGCGCGCCACCCGGCGCGCGATCCGGGAGAACTTGCGCGGGTTGCCGAAGGTCTCCAGGTACAGCAGCACCACATCGGTGCCCGGATCGCTGTCCCAGTACTGCAGCAGGTCGTTGCCGGACACGTCGGCGCGATTGCCGGCCGAGACGAAGGTGGACAGACCCAGCTGCCGCGCCGCCGCCTCACCCAGGATGGCCGCGCCCAATGGCCCGGACTGGCAGAAGAATCCGATGCGGCCGCGCCCGGGCAGCACCGGGGCGAGGGTGGCGTTGAGCGCGACCTCGGGATCGGTGTTCGCGATGCCGAGCGCGCTCGGCCCGACCACGCGCATGCCGTGCGCGCGCACGGCCTCCAGCAATTCGCGTTCGGCGGTGTGGCCGGATGGGCCGGTCTCGGAGAATCCGGCCGTCAGCACGACCAGGCCCTTGACGCCCTTGGCCATGCAATCGTCCAGGACGGAACCGATTTCGGCGGCGGGCACCGCGATCACCGCCAGATCCACCTCGTCCGGCACCTCGCGCACGGTCGGATAGGCGCGCACGCCGCGCACCGCCCGCCGGGTGCGGCTCACCGGGAAGACCGGGCCCTGATAGGCCCCCGAGAGGAGATTGGCCAGCACCGCGCCGCCCACCCGCGAGGTCGAGGGCGTCGCGCCGATGACGGCCACCGACTTGGGCGCGAGCAGGTTGCCGACGCTGCGCGCCTCCGAGGCGCGCTCGCGCGAATCTCGCACGGACTGCAGCGCTTCGGAGGGGTCGATGTCGAACTCCAGGTGCAGCACCGAACCGTCGCGGCTGCGCTGCACCTGGTATCCGGCGTCGCGGAACACCTGCACCATGCCGTTGTTCTCGGCCAGCACCTCGGCGACGAAGGACTCGATGTCGTGCTCGGCCGCCGCGCCGGCGAGATGCTCGAGCAGGATGGAGCCCAGGCCGCGGCCCTGATGTTCGTCGGCGACCACGAAGGCCACCTCGGCGGCGCGCGGTCCGGTGCGCTCGGCCAGGTACTCGTAGCGCCCGACCCCGATGATGTCCTCGCCGAGTTCGATGACCAGGCCGACGCGATCGTGATAGTCGACGTGGGTGGTGCGCCACAGGTCCTTGGGCGTCATGCGCGGGTAGGGCCCGAAGTAGCGCAGGTACCGCGTGCGGTCCGAGAGCCGGGAGTGGAAACGCTCGAGCGCCGGGGCATCCTCGGGGGTGATGGGTCCCAGCCGGACAACCCCGCCGTCCGAGGCCAGGACGTCGGCGAACCAGTGCTGCGGGGGCGGCGGCGGATTCACCGGCGTCCCGGGCGAATCCGGCACCGGCGGCGGTGCGGGCGCGGGGCCGCCCGGCAGGGCGGGGTCGGCGGCGTCAGTCACGGGGATCCTCCGGATCCAGGCCGAGTAGCCCGAAAGTCGCTCGGCGGGTGGCCAATACGGATACGTCCAGGGCGCGGCGGGCCCGGTCGGCGCGTTCGTCGCCGGTTTCCCGGCCGCCGCCGGGACCCTCCCAGCGTTCGTAGTCGGTGTCGGCGCCGTCGCCCATGGTTTCGGGCGCGGCGACGGTGGGTGCATAGGCCCCTACCAGTTCCCGCCATTGCCCGGGAATAACGGTGCCGGGGTCGATGGTCCGGTCCAGCGCGGTGGCGAGCAGATGCGTCCAGGCCCGCGGCACGACCCGGATCAGCCCGTAGCCGCCGCCCCCGACCGCGAGCCAGCGGCCCTCGGCGTAGGTGTCGGCCAGCTCGCGCATGGCGATGAACGCCGCGCGCTGCCCGTCCACGCTCAGTTCCAGATCCGCGAGCGGGTCCTCGCGATGGGTGTCGACCCCGCACTGGCTGATCACGATCTGCGGCCGGAACGCGGCCAGGGCGCCGGGGGCGACGGCGTGGAACCCGCGCAGCCACAGCTGGTCCCGGGTGCCGGGCATGATGGGCAGATTGATGGCGGTGCCCTCGGCCTTGCCGATCCCGGTCTCCTCCGGCCAGCCGGTGTTGGGCCACAGCGTGGCCGGATGCTGATGGATGGACAGCGTCAGCACGCGCGGGTCGCCGTAGAACATGCGCTGCACGCCGTCCCCGTGGTGCACGTCGACGTCGAGGTAGGCGATGCGGTCGAAGCCGTTGTCCAGCAGCCACGAAATCGCCACGGCCACATCGTTGTACACGCAGAACCCGGCGGCGGCCGCCGGCATGGCGTGATGCATGCCACCGCCGATGCTCACCGCACGCCTGGTCCGCCCGGCCGCGATCTCCCGCGCCGCGGCCAGGGTGCCGCCGACGATCACCGAGGCCGCCTCGTGCATGCGCGGGAAGACCGGGTTGTCGGCCGAGCCCAGACCGTACGGCGGCGCGGCGGGCGGCGCACCGGGCGGCTGCTGTGCGTGCTTGACCGCTTCCACGTAGTCGTGGGTGTGCACCCGCAGCAGTTCGGCGTCCCCGACGGCCGCGGGGTCGAGCGTCTCCACCCCGTCGAGCAGGCCCAGATTCTCCGCCAGCGCCATGGTGAACTGCAGCCGGACCGGTCGCATCGGATGCTCGGGCGTCCAGGTGTAATCCAGGAACCGATCTGTCCAGACAACGGTTCCGTCTCCACGCGCGGGGCCAGGCATACCTGCCACGCTAGTGCGTCGGGGGGATTCGTAGGCTGTGAGACACCGCTGCTCGGGCAAAGCGTCCCTCATACCGGAGCCGCGCGGCTGTGACGCGGGAAACCCGTAGGGAACACGCAGGCCGTCCTCGATGTTCTCCCGGCATTCGCGAAATAAGCTGGCGCCCGGTTGAGCCGCCGTGCATGGGTAGAATTCGTGCCGACGAAGGGGTTATACAGGTGAAGGATCTGGTCGACACCACGGAGATGTATCTCCGTACCATCTACGACCTCGAGGAGGAGGGCGTCACGCCCTTGCGCGCGCGTATCGCCGAGCGCCTCGAGCAGAGCGGTCCCACGGTGAGCCAGACGGTAGCGCGGATGGAGCGGGACGGGCTGCTGACCGTCGCCGGTGATCGTCATCTCGAGCTGACCGACAAGGGCCGGGCGATGGCCGTTTCGGTCATGCGCAAGCACCGGCTCGCGGAGCGGTTGCTCGTCGACATCATCGGCCTGGACTGGGAGAACGTCCACGCCGAGGCGTGCCGCTGGGAACACGTCATGAGCGATGAAGTCGAGCGCCGCCTGATCGAGGTGCTCAATCACCCCACCACCTCGCCGTACGGCAACCCCATCCCGGGGCTGGACGAGCTGGGTGTGGCGCCGGCCTCGGACGCGCCGGAGAAGCTGGTCCGGCTCTCGGATCTGCCGTCCGGTCAGACCGCCGCGGTCGTGGTTCGCCGTCTGTCCGAGCACATTCAGACCGATCCCGAGATCATCGGCCAGCTGCGTGAGGCCGGCGTGGTGCCGGACGCGCGCGTGACCGTGGAGACCCGTCCGGGTTCGGTGGTCATTCTGGTTCCCGGCCACGACGGCTACGAACTGTCCGAAGAGATGGCGCACGCCGTCCAGGTGAAGTTGGTCTGACCCTTGAAGCTTCTGGTGACCGGAGGCGCGGGCTACGTCGGTGGCGTGTGCGCGCAGGTACTGCTCGAGGACGGCCACGAGGTCGTGGTCGTCGATGATCTGTCCACCGGCAATGCCGATGGCGTCCCGGCCGGGGCCAAGTTCGTCGAGGGCGACATCGCCACCGCCGGCGTGGAACTGATCGGGTCCGAATCCTTCGACGGTGTGCTGCATTTCGCGGCGCAGTCGCTGGTCGGTGAGTCCGTGGTGCAGCCGGAGAAGTACTGGCACGGCAATGTGGTCAAGACCTTCGCCCTGCTCGAGGCCATGCGCGCCGCGGGCACGCCGCGGCTGGTGTTCTCGTCCACGGCGGCGGTGTACGGCGAGCCCGACCAGGTGCCGATCGTCGAGGAGGCGTCCAAGGCGCCGACCAATCCGTATGGGGCCTCGAAGCTTTCGATCGACTACGCCATCACCTCGTACGCTGCCGCGCACGGCCTGGCCGCGACCAGCCTGCGGTACTTCAACGTGGCCGGCGCCTACGCCGGGCTCGGCGAGAACCGCGCGGTGGAAACCCATCTCATCCCCCTGGTGCTGCAAACGGCGCTGGGC
This sequence comes from Nocardia sp. NPDC057668, assembly GCF_042799795.1. Taxonomy (NCBI): domain Bacteria; kingdom Bacillati; phylum Actinomycetota; class Actinomycetes; order Mycobacteriales; family Nocardiaceae; genus Nocardia; species Nocardia sp. NPDC057668. The sequence continues at coordinate 1,576,094 of NZ_JBHVIC010000001.1, forward strand.
CATCGGGCGTCGATCTCGGTTTTCGGCGACGACTACCCGACCGGGGACGGCACCGCGGTGCGCGACTACATCCACATTCGCGATCTGGCGCAGGCGCATCTGCTGGCGCTGGCACAGTCGCAGCCGGGCAAGCACCGCATCTTCAATCTCGGCAGCGGTACCGGTTTCTCGGTGCGCGAGGTGATTTCGGCGTGCGAGCGGGTCACCGGCCTGCCGATCGCGGCGATCGACGCGCCCCGGCGGGCGGGCGATCCGGCGGTGCTCATCGCCTCCAGCGAGAAGGCGATCGCCGAACTCGGCTGGCGACCCGAGCACACCGATCTCGACGGCATCGTGTCCGACGCGTGGGATTTCCTGCGCGCGCTGGGCGACCGCGCGCACAGCGCACGCTGATCGAAGGTCGCCGCGGGTCCTCACGGCTGCTCCGAATCGAGCGCGATGCCGAGATCCGCGGCGGCTTCCCGGCCGGCCGCCGCCAGCTTGTTCAGGCGGTGCGGGTGCATCCCGGTCTGCAGGCCGATGTCCAATAGCGCGGCCAGGCGGTGGCCGGGGTCCGAGGCCAGGGCGGTTTCCAATGCGACACCGGCGAGCGGGCCGTCACCCCGGACGTAGGCCGCGTACCCCAGCAGCATCGCCGCCTCCGCTCGGTCCGGGTCCGGGAGTGCGCGGGTCAGGCGCAGCCACAGCGCTTCGGCGGCGTCGGCGTGCCTGCCGGGCATGAGCCCGAACAGGATGTCGCGCACCGCCGTCGCCCGCAGCGCACCCGCCAGCTCCGCGAGTTCGCCGCCGTCCAAGCACGCGCCGGCCTCGATGTTCACCAGTTGCCGCAGCACTTTCCGGAGTTCCTCGCGCGTATGGGCGTCCGGTTCGCCGCGGCGCACCGCCCGGGCGAGCCGTTGCGAGGCGGCCGCGGTGGCGGCGGGCAGCGCGGCACGCACCCGGTCGCGCAGGACCCGGTCCACCGCGACCGACTCGGCGAGTTCGGCCCGCGACGCGCGCAGTGGCCGGCCCTCCAGCACCTGCCGCAGCGTGACCAGCGAGGCCGCCGGATCGGGTTGCCTGCCCCGCCGCACCGGCTCGCACACACTCCACCAGGGCATATCCACGCCGATGGTGTTGACGGCCCACGCGCCCGCGAGCGGTAGCGCCGCCGCGTCGAGCCGATGTTCGAGCGCTCCCACCAGATCTCGATGCCGCCGTGCCCGAACTCCGCGCTGCCGGTCTCCGGGCGGGGTGGCGCGATCGTCGATGATGAGCGCCAGCACCGCACTCGCGGTGTTGCGCACACAGATTCCGGCCACCCGTTCGACTATCTCTGCGGTGGCCGCCCGCCCCGGATCGTCCAGATCGATGCGCGCCACCACGTCGACCGTGGCGATGCTCGGCTGCTCCGGCGTGGCCCGCAGCACGGTCACCACCAGCGACCGCTCGGGCATGAACCCCAGAATGGCGGGCACCGCCGCGATGAAATCCCCCGGATCCCGCAGGTGCGGCAGCGATCCGAGCGCCACCGCCCCGGCGCTGACCGCGTCGATGACCCGCTCCGCGTTCGCGGCCTCGAACTCCGCCGATCCGATGTCCGAGGGCCCGTATTCGACGACACTGTCGCCGGTGCCCGGCACACCGGACTCCGCGACACCGGCGGCGGCATCACCGGGGCCGGATCCGGGGCCGGCCTCGTCCGCGCGTCCGATGCCGGATCTGTCGGTGCCCCTACCGGATCCGTCCGTGCCACTGCCGGATCTATCCGTACCGTCGGGCAGTTCGCCGAGTACCGGGTCCGAGTGGAGGACAGGCGTTCCCGGGGTAACCGGGGCTCCCCGGGACTGGGCCGCGAGGCCGGGGGCGGCAGGCCCGGGTCCGCCCGGTTGGCGCGGACTCGGCCGGGCGGCGGCGGGACGGGGTGGGGTGGATTCGGCGGGTTGTGTCATGCGATCGAGGATGCGGGGGCGGGCTCTCGAGCCTTCGGCACTCACCTGCGGTTTTCCGGGGCCTGTGGAAATCGTGGCGAGTGTGGGTCACTCGGCGCGGGACAAGATCGGGGACGCGGAAGTTGTCGGTACCCGCTGTTACCGTCCGCGAATCCACGCGGGAACGACCCCGATCGGACGGCCGGATCCCGGCGGACGGATCGTCCGGAGGCGGTCGATCCGGCAGCGCGACGGCCGACTTCGAAGCTCACGATTCGGACCGGCAGGAAGATCATCCCGACCTGCTCCGGAGCGGGCTCATTGATGCATGAACAGCATTACTACGCAACGTTTTTCATGTGCGTCCGAATGGAAGAGGCTCTGACCGGGCAGTTCTCGCCCTTCCCCCCGGGCAATCGCGTAGCGTGCCGATTCCGGTGCGCGGCACCGGAATCGGCGGCATCCCTTACGCGCCGTCCGCCGCCGCGCCCTTGATCCCGGCGAGAATGTCCAGGTAGTGCGGATTGGACATGATGCCGAGCACGTTGCCGAACGGGTCGACCACCGACGCGGTGACGAAGCCGGTGCCCGCCCCGCGCTCGGTGATCGGGTCGTACTCCGTCGCGCCGAGCTCGAGCAGCCGTTCGAAGGCCGCGGCGATGTCGTCGACGTGCCAGTTCAGGATCTGACCGCCCGGCTGATCGGGGCGGGTGGGCGCGTACTTGCGGTTGATGATGCCGAGTTCGGCCTGGTAGTCGCCGATCCGGAACTCGTAGTAACCGCCGGGCACCGTGAAATACGGTGCGACGCCGAGCAGTTCGGCGTACCAGTCCTTGGCGGCCTCGAGGTCGTCGGCGAAGTAGTTCACGGTGGCCATTCCACGCAGCATGTCGGTGCTCCTTCTAGCGGTGTCGATGTCGATGAACCAAGCATCTCCGCCAAAGTGCGCACCGAATGAGCACTTTTACGGGCAGTATGGAATTCATGCGAGCGGATCGTCTGGTGGCCACCCTGTTGTTCATGCAGACCCGCGGCCGGGTGACGGCCGCCGAGGTCGCGACCGAGCTCGAGGTGTCGGTCGCGACGGCGCGCCGCGACCTCGAGGCGCTGTCCACCGCGGGCATCCCGGTGTATCCGCAGCCGGGACGCGGGGGCGGCTGGGCCCTGGTGGGCGGCGCACGCACCGATCTGACGGGCCTGACCGCCGCCGAGGCCCAGTCGCTCTTCCTGCTGCTCGGGCCGATGACCACGGCTACCCCGGCGAGCAGGACCGCCCTGCGCAAGCTGATGCGCGCCCTGCCGCAGTCCTTCCGCTCCGAGGCCGAAGCCGCGGCGGGCGCGATCATCGTTGACGCGGCCGGTTGGGGCGAACTCGACGACCGGACCCCCGAAGAGGTCGAGTTGCTCCAGGCGGCCGTGGTGCGCCGCCGCCGGGTCGCGTTCACCTACGAGCGCACCGGCGTCAGCACCGAGCGGACCGCCGACCCGTGGGGCCTGGTCGACAAGGACGGCATCTGGTACCTGATCGCGGGCACGGAACGCGGACGGCGCACCTTCCGCGTGGACCGCATGACGGGGGTCCGGATCACCGCCGAAAACTCGGACCGCCCCGCCGATTTCGACCTCTCCGCCGCCTGGTCGGAGGTGGTCGAGCAAATGGAAAGCAATCGTTCCACATTGGCCGCGACCGTCCTCGTGCCCGCCCGGCTGCTGCCGGTCCTGCAGGATCGGCAGGGTCGGCACTGCGTCGTCGAGGGCCCGGCTCCGGACGGCCGGATCCGGGTGCGAATCTCCGCCCCGACAGCCCTGATGATCGCCCAGCAACTCGCCGGCTGGGGCACGGCACTGGAGGTGCTCGAACCCGAGTCTGTACGCGCTGAGCTGGGACGATTGGGTGCGGAGCTGGCTGCGGCGTACCCGAACGGCTAGGCGCGGACTAGCCCCGAAACCGCCCCGGCAAAAGCCCCCAAAAGCCGCTGCACAGTCATAGACATACCGAATGATATTGCAGCACTTTTGATTTCACCTAATGACCAGTTGTCCCGCTGTTACAGTCCGCCCGGCACCACCGAAGGTGCCGGAAGGAAGTACGCAATGAGCAGAACACGCTCCAAGGCACTCGGCATGCTCGGTGTCACCGCGGCGGCAACCCTCACCGCACTGGCCGGTCCGGCCGCGGCGGGCATCAACGGCGTCACCGTCGTCGGGCTCACCCCCGGCCAGCAGTGTGGCGTGAGCGCCGGCTGCACCATCCAGGTCGAGACCGACGGCTTCGGCAAGCTTTCGGAGGTGGAGGTGTCGGTCAACGGCGTCTTCGTCGGCAAGGCGCTGCCCAACTGGAACGGCGTCGCCTCCATCGAATGGCATCCGGCCACCACCGGCATGCACACCATCAGCGCGCGCCACAGTGGCTCCCTGTCCAGCATCACCTACTCGGTGGGCAACGGCGGCGCTACGCTGTGCGGCCTGCTGCCCAGCGGTTCGGGCAATTCCGGTTCGGGCGGAACCGGTTCCAACGGCAGTGGTTCGGCCCTGAGCGGTCCCGGCGACACCGGTTCGACCACGGGCTCCGTCGGTTCGGGTTCGGGCGCTTCCGGCTCCGGCTGCTGATTCGCCCACCGGGAGCCGGGTCTGGCAGGGGCCGGCTCTTCCGGGGGATCGACCCGGGTCCGCGACGACTCAGCCCTTGCGGACCTTGCTCACCGCGGCGGTGAACAGCGAATCCAGCGCCTCGGCATCGGGTTCGGCCTCCCCGTAGGACATATGGGTGACGTTGATCCGCACCTGACCCACCTGCCCGAGCAGCGTCTGCATGCTGCGCGTCAGTCCCGAACTCCCGTTCTCGGAGCGCACGGTACGGCGCAGGGCGAGCGTGTCATCCGCGTCCAGGGGCGGCGGTGGGTCCAGTTCGGTGGTGACGGTGGCGGTGGTCCCGGCGTACCCGACCGTCACGGTGCCGCAGCGCTGCAATTGATCTCGCAGTTTCGACAGCGGCTGATCGATGCGGATGAGTTCCACGGTCAGGGTCGCACGGGTGGCGTCGTCGGTGCCGACGGCGACCGCGGGTCCCGCCGCGGGAACGGGCGGCACGCACGCGCCCGGTTCGACGTTCGCTCCCGGCAGAATTCCATCCAGATCATGGGCCGCTTGGTCGGCTGCGCCGGGCGGTAGCTCCACGACCTCGTACCGGCCGGGGAACTTCGAGGCCTCGGGCAGCAACCGAGTGAGGTCGCTATCGGCCCGTACCGCCGTCGCGGGGCCCTTGGCGGCGATAGGCTGGCCGGAGACGGTGGTTCCGCAGGCCACGACGAGCAACCCCAGGACCGCGACTCCCCCGGCGCGTACTGATGCAGTCACGGTCACTCCGTCCACTATGCCGAAATTCGGCTGTTCACACCGATTGCCACGCCGCGTGCACCCCCGCCGGGAATGCGTGTCCCGGTCCGGCGTGTTGCAGCCGAGGTGCGGGCAGTGGACGGCCCGTGGCGCATGTGGGACCGCGTATGAGAGACAATGGGACTTGGTCGCGAAGGTGGGCCACGCAGGAAGGAGTACGCGATGGACTACGAGTCGCGAATGTACGAGCTGGAGTTCCCCGCTCCGCAGCTGTCATCCGCCGACGGCTCCGGCCCCGTGCTGGTGCACGGACTGGAGGGCTTCACCGACGCCGGTCACGCGGTGCGCCTGGCCACCACCCATCTGCGGGAGAGCCTGGAGAGCGAACTCGTCGCCTCGTTCGACATGGACGAATTGCTGGACTATCGCTCGCGCCGGCCCCTGATGATGTTCAAGACCGATCACTTCTCCGATTACACCGAGCCCGAGCTCAATCTCTGGGCGCTCAAGGACACCGCCGGGACCCCGTTCCTGCTGTTGTCCGGGCTGGAACCGGATCTGCGCTGGGAGAAGTTCGTCACCGCCGTGCGCATGCTGTCCGAGCAGCTCGGGGTGCGCCGCACCATCGGCCTGAGCGCGATCCCCATGGCGATTCCGCACACCCGCCCGCTCGGGGTGACCGCGCACGCCAGCAACAGCGACCTCATCGGCGACCATCAGCGCTGGCCGGGTGAGCTGCAGGTGCCCGGCAGCGCGTCCTCGCTGCTCGAGTACCGCATGGCCCAGCACGGTCAGGAGTCGGTGGGCTTCTCGGTGCACGTGCCGCACTACCTGACCCAGACCGCCTACCCCGAGGCCGCGCAGACCCTGCTGGAGAACGTGGCCGAGAACGCCGGGCTCGAACTGCCGCTGGCGGCGCTGAGCGAGTCGGCCGCGCGCGTGCGCGAGCAGGTCAACGAGCACATCGCGGGCAACTCCGAGGTGGAGACCGTGGTGCACGCGCTCGAGCGCCAGTACGACAGTTTCGTCACCGCGCAGGAGCGGCAGTCGAGCCTGCTGGCCCCGGACGCCGAGCTGCCCACCCCCGACGAGCTGGGCGCGGAGTTCGAGCGCTTCCTGGCCGAGCAGGGCGGGTTCGGCGAGAGCGGCGGACCCGAGGGCGGCGAACTGCGGTAGCCGGTCGCTGGACTCGGGGCGGGTGCGCACCCACTAACGTAGGGGCGTGCAGCTATCCGAACTCGTCCCCGATCAAGCCGTCCCCGATGTGGAAGCGGATTGGCTGTACGAGACCTTCTCCGAATGGACCGAGAGCCAGGGCCTGACCCTGTATCCGGCGCAGGAGGAGGCGCTGCTCGAATTGTTCACCGGCGCCAACGTCATCCTGGCGACGCCGACCGGATCGGGTAAGTCCCTCGTGGCGCTGGGCGCGCACTACGCCGCGCTCAATCGCGGGCAGCGCAGCTACTACACCGCACCGATCAAGGCCCTGGTCAGCGAGAAGTTCTTCGCGCTGTGCGAGGTGTTCGGCGCGGATCGCGTCGGGATGGTGACCGGTGACGCCGCGGTGAACCCGGACGCGCCGATCATCTGCGCCACGGCGGAGATCGTGGCCAATCTCGCACTGCGCGAGGGCCCGAGCGCCAACGTGGGCCAGGTCATCATGGACGAGTTCCACTACTACGCCGATCCGGATCGCGGCTGGGCGTGGCAGGTGCCGCTCATCGAGCTGCCCGGCGCCCAATTCCTGCTCATGTCGGCGACTCTCGGCGAGGTCGACTTCTTCGCCGCCGATCTCGAGCGCCGCACCGGACGCGACACCGCCGTCGTCTCGGGCGCCGAACGCCCGGTGCCGCTGAGCTTTTCGTACGTGAAGACCCCGATCACCGAGACCCTCGAGGATCTGGTCACCACCAGCCTCGCGCCGGTGTACGTCGTGCATTTCACCCAGGCCGCGGCCATCGAGCGCGCCCAGGCCCTGATGAGCGTGAACTTCGCCTCCAAGGCCGAGAAGGACGCGATCGCCGACGCGCTGGGCGAGTTCCGGTTCGCCACCGGCTTCGGCAAGACGCTCTCGCGCTTCATCCGGCACGGCATCGGCGTGCATCACGCGGGCATGCTGCCCAAGTACCGGCGACTGGTCGAGAAACTCGCCCAGGACGGACTGCTGAAGGTGGTGTGCGGCACCGACACGCTGGGCGTCGGCATCAACGTGCCGATTCGCACCGTGCTGCTGACCGGGCTCACCAAGTACGACGGGGTGCGCACCCGCCGGCTCAATGCCCGTGAGTTCCATCAGATCTCGGGCCGTGCGGGTCGTGCGGGCTTCGACACGATGGGCAGCGTGTGGGTGCAGGCGCCGGACCACGAGGTGGAGAACGCCCGGCTCATCGCCCGCGCCGGCGACGATCCCAAGAAGCTCAAGAAGGTCCAGAAGCGCAAGCCCCCGGAGGGTTTCGTCTCCTGGTCCGAGGAGACGTTCGACCGCCTGGTCGCGGCCTCCCCCGAGCCCATGGTCTCGCGGTTCAACGTCACCAACGCCATGCTGCTCAATGTGATTGCGCGCAAGGGCAATTGCTTCTACGCCATGCGGCATCTGCTGGAGGACAACCACGAACCGCGCGCGGCCCAGCGCAAACACATCCTCAAGGCCATCAAGCTCTATCGCGCGCTGCGGGACGCGGGTGTGGTGCAGCAGCTCGACGAGCCGGACGAGTTCGGCAGGCACGCGCGGCTCATGGTGGATCTGCAGCGTGATTTCGCGCTCGATCAGCCGCTGTCCCCGTTCGCCTTGGCCGCGTTCGAGTTGCTGGACAAGGAGTCCCCCACCTACACCCTCGATGTCATCACCCTGATCGAGGCGACGCTGGAGAATCCGCGCCAGCTGCTGATGGGCCAGCAGCACAAGGCGCGCGGGATCGCGGTGGCGGAGATGAAGGCCGACGGCATCGAGTACGAGGAGCGTATGGAGCTCCTGGAGGAGGTGACCTGGCCCAAACCGCTCGCGCAGGAGCTCATCTACCCGGCGTACGAGACGTACAAGGCGGGTCATCCCTGGGTGTCGGAGTTCGAGCCGCAGCCCAAATCCGTGGTCCGGGAGATGGTCGAGCGGTCCATGACCTTCGCCGAGCTGGTGTCGCAGTACGAGCTGGCGCGGTCGGAGGGCGTGGTGCTGCGCTATCTGGCCGACGCCTACCGGGCGCTGCGGCGCACGGTGCCCGAGCAGGCCCGCACCGAGGAGCTCGACGACATCACCGAGTGGCTGGGCGAGCTGATCCGCCAGGTCGACTCCAGCCTGCTGGACGAATGGGAGCAGCTGACCAATCCGGGCGCGGAGACCGACACCGAACAGGTCGCCTTCGGCGCGGAGGGCGTGCGGCCCATCTCCGCCAACGAGCGCTCGTTCCGGGTGCTGGTGCGCAACGCGCTGTTCCGCCGGGTGGAACTGCTGGCGCTGCAACGCTGGGCGGCCCTGGAGGACTTCGGCGACGAGGTGGACTGGGAGGGCGAACTCGAGCCGTACTTCGCCGAGTACGACGAAATCCGGACCGGTCCCAACGCGCGCGGGCCGAAACTTTTCCAGGTCGAGCAGCGCGAGGGTTTCTGGCATGTGCGCCAGGTGCTGGACGATCCGGCCGGCGATCATGGTTGGTCCGTGGACGCCATTGTTGACCTGGCCGAATCCGACGCGGCGGGTGAAGTGGTCTTCGACGAGCTGAGCGTCACGGCGGGCTGAGCGCCCGGAGACCGACGATCCAGCCTAGGGGTTCTCGTCGGTTTTGTGGCGGTTTCGTGCGGTGGGGTGACGAAGTCGATGGTTCTTCGGTTCGTTTTCCGGGCCCCGGCGCTGCTATTGTCGCCCACTGTTGCCCGAGGCCGTTTCGGCAGCCCGAACAGTGGGGAGTTCCCTTAGATTGTCCGTTTCAAACCCGCCCGAGTCGCCCTGTCTGGTCATCGACCTGAACCGGGTCCGCGCGAATTACCGCGCGCTGCAAGCCGCACTACCTTCGGCCCGAATCCGATTCGCCGTCAAGGCGAGTCCCGTGCCGGAGATCATCCGGCTACTGAACGACGAGGGCGCGGAGTTCGATGTCGCCAGCGTCGGGGAAATCGAGCTCTGCCTCGCGCAGGGGGTTGATCCGGCCGTCATGTGTTACGGCAACCCGATCAAGAAGGCCGCCCACATCGCCGCCGCGCACGCGGCCGGCGTCCGGCGCTTCGCCTCGGACACCGAGGACGATCTGGTCCGGATCGCCGAGCACGCGCCGGGCGCGGAGATCGAACTCCGCTTCCTGGCCTCGGCCCCGGCCTCGCAGACGCCCTTCGGCGTCAAGTTCGGCTGCGCCCCGGGCGAAGCCGTGCAACTGCTGGTGCGCGCGCACGATCTGGGACTGACGATCGCCGGTCCGTACTTCCATGTGGGTTCGCAGCAACTCGATCCCATCGCCTGGCAGATCGGCATCGAACAGGCGGGTGCCATCGCGGAAGCGCTGGCGGCCAAGGACATTCCCGTGAAGGCGGTGAATATCGGTGGGGGACTGCCGATTTCGTACGCCGACACGGCCCCCGGCGTGGACGAGCTGGGCGCGGTCATCGCCGCTGCCGCCGCCCGCCATCTCCCGGAACACACCGCTCTCATCGTGGAACCCGGTCGCGCCCTTGTGGGTAACACCGGCGTGATCCACGGCGAGGTGGTCAATGTTCGCCAGGCGCCGGACGGGCGGCGCTGGATATACCTCGATATCGGCCGCTACAACGGCATGGCCGAAACCGAGAACGAGTACATCGCCTACCGCTTCCAGACCGATCGCGACGGCGATCCGATGGACGAGGTGGTGGTCGCCGGTCCGACCTGTGACGGCGACGATGTACTGTATCAGCGCACGCGTGTCCTCTTACCGACCACGTTGCGAGCCGGTGATCCCATTCGGATCCTCGAGACCGGCGCATATACGGCGAGCTATTCGTCGGTGTCCTTCAACGGTTTTCCGCCTTTGACTGTTCATGTCATCGGCGCTGAGCGAGAGTGAGTTTAGCCATGACGGCAGAATTCACCGGCTGGCACGTGCTGGCCGAGTTCGGTGGTGTCGACGCGGCCCTCTGCGACGACCTCGAACGACTCGAAGCCGCACTTCGAAAATCGTTGGTCGCCGCGGGGGTGACCATCTGTGATGTCGTGCGCAAGCAGTTCGAGCCGCAGGGTGTCACCATCCTGGCTCTACTGGCCGAGTCCCACGCCTCGATCCACACCTACCCCGAATCCGGAGACATCTTCGTCGACGTGTTCACCTGCGGCAGCATCGGCGCGGGCGCGACCAAGGCCGTGGAGCTGCTGCAGGCCGAGCTTGCCCCGAAGTCGGTCAACATGGAGGTCATCCAGCGCGGGCACGCCGCGCGCCGGATCCATGAGCCGGTCGGCGAGGGTCTGACCCGGGTGTGGAACATGTCCGAGGTCATCGTGGACACCAACACCCCGTTCCAGCACATGGTGATCGCCGAAACCGAGCAGGGCCGGTCCCTGTTCTCCGACGACGATCGCCAGTCCACCGAGTTCTCCCAGCTCACCTACCACGAGGCCATGCTGGTCCCCGGGTACGCGCTGGCCGAGAAGCTGGACAAGGTGCTGATCATCGGTTCCGGTGAGGGTGTCGCCTCGCAGATGTCGGCCGCGGCGGGCGCCACGCTCGTCGATCACGTCGACATCGATCAGCTCGAGGTCGAGCTGTGCGCCGAGCACCTGCCCTACGGCTACTCGCAGGCGGATCTGGCCGAGGCGGTCGCGCAGACCGGCCCGATCAAGATGCACTACGCCGACGGCTGGGACTTCCTGGCCAAGGCCGAGGCCGCGGGCACCCGGTACGACCTCATCTGCATCGACCTGCCGGACGAGCGCGTCGAGGATGCCCAGCACAACCGCCTGTACGAGGACGACTTCCTCAATCGCTGTAAGGCGATCCTGGCCGAGGGCGGCGTGCTCGCGGCCCAGGCCGGCTGTCAGACCATGTGGCGCAACGAAACCCTCAAGCGTTCGTGGACCCGCTTCCACAACCTGTTCGAGACCGTGGTCCCCTACGTCTCGGACGAGCACGAGTGGACCTTCATCTTCGGTACCCCCAAGGCCATCGAGGATCCGGTCGCCAAGATGACCGCCACCCTGCCGACCCTGCCCTACAAGGCGGAGACGATCGACGAGCGGGCACTGGTCCGCGGCGCCATCGAGCCCCACGCCCTGCGCGTGGGCGCCACGGTCGGCTAGTTCGGCAGATCACGAGCAACCAAGGCCCGCACGGATTTTCGATCCGTGCGGGCCTTCTCGTCGTCCGCGAACCGGCGCATGCCCGCCGTCGGTCCGGGCGGCGTACCGACCGGAACCGACGCCGGCGAGCGCTTGACTTGGAGTGCGCTCCAGGTCGTAGCGTCGTCGTGGTGAGCACGACTCACCACGACGCCAAGGAGGACACACGGATGATCGCGACCAGGATGCTCGGCGAACTGCGGGTCGGCGCACAGGGGCTCGGTTGTATGGGGATGAGCCAGGCGTATGGCGTTCGCGACAGTGACGCGGAGTCGATCGCCACCATTCACCGGGCCCTGGATCTGGGCGTCACCATGCTCGATACCGCGAATGTCTACGGGCCCGAGACCAATGAGCGCCTCATCGGGCGGGCCATCGCCGACCGCCGGGATCGGGTGGTGCTGGCGACGAAGTTCGGCATCGTCTGGGGCGAGGGCGGGAGCATGGGGGCGCGCGGTGACGCGGCCTATGTCAAGCAGAGCTGTGACGCGTCGCTGACGCGACTCGGGGTGGATCATATCGACCTCTACTACCAGCATCGGGTGGATCCGGCGGTGCCGGTGGAGGAGACCTGGGGTGCGCTGTCCGAACTCGTGACCGCGGGCAAGGTGCGCCATCTCGGTATCTCCGAGGCGTCGGCGGCGACGATTCGGCGTGCGCACGCGGTGCATCCGGTCACGGCGCTGCAGAGCGAGTGGTCGCTGTGGACCCGCGATATCGAGGCCGAGATCCTGCCCGTCTGCCGGGAATTGGGCATCGGTGTGGTTCCGTTCTCGCCGCTGGGACGCGGCTTCCTGACCGGCTCGATCACCTCGGCCGACGAGTTGCCCGCCGACGATATGCGTCGACGCCTCCCCCGATTCGCCGAGGGCAACCTCGACCGCAATCTCGAGATCGTCGACACGCTGCGCGCGCTCGCGGGCGAAAAAGAAGTCACCGCGGGCCAATTGGCCCTGGCCTGGGTGCAGAGTCGAGGCGCCGACGTGGTGCCGATCCCCGGCACCAAACGCCGCTCCTACCTGGAACAGAATGTCGCAGCACTCGATATCGAACTGAGTGCCGAGGATGTCGCACGAATCGAAGCCGCCGCACCGGCCGACGCCGTCGCCGGGGCCCGCTATCCCGAAGAGCTGGCCCGCGCGGCCGGGAAGTAGCGCCTCCGGGCCCCCGGAACAGATTGGTGGAAGGCCGGTTACAGCGGGCAAGGGGCGGAACATGATTGCCGGGGATCGGGTGATCCGGCGACTGTCGGGGCGACTCGCTACAGTCGCTGCGTCAACGCTCCACTGATTCGGGGGAACATGCTCGACTCCGCCCGCACCGTCGCCGATGGTGCCGATGTCTCCACTCTCGATGCCGCTGCCGGGGAAGACCTCTGGCAGATTCCCGACGACTGGTGGGCGGCGGCCGCACCCGTGCGCGGGCTGGGTCCGGCCCCCACCCTCGAGCCCTATCCGCCGGCGGTGTTCGACTTCGCGAACGCCGTTGCCTCCCAGCGCAAAGAGCTGCTCGCCTGCCTCGATCGTTCGGCTGCGCGTTACGGCGACGAACTGGCCGTGGCCGGTCGCGACGCGCTGCGGGACGCGGCGACCTGCACACCGCTCGGCGCCGCGGTACTCACGCTGCTACTGCATCGGCTGGTCAGCGGCGTGCACTACGCCGCCGACGCCTGGCTGCTCGGGCGCGGGCTCGCCTTCGCGGCCGAGGCCGCGGTGTGCCAGTCGGAACTGGCCCTGGATTGGGATCACGACACCACCACCCGCAGCTGGCACTACCTGGTGCGCCGACTCGATCCGGCCGAACCCGGCCGGAGTTCGGCGCCCGACGAACTGGTGACCGTGCGCCGGTATCTGGCCGCCGCCACCGAACCCGACTACCGCGCGGCCGTCGAACGGCTGGCGGGCCTGCGCGCCGCCGGGTGCGGACTCGCGGCGCGCATCGCCGCCTCGTACCTCGCGCCGACCGAAACCCGTTGGGTAACCGACGATCTCGACGCGCTGGCGCCCGCGCAGGTCTCCTACGACAGCAGGTTCGTACTGCTGACTGCGAGCGTGCACGACGCCGAACAGCTCAACAAGCTGGTCGGGGTGTTCGACGCCGCGCAGTACTCCTACGGCGTCGGCCGCGGCTCGCTCTTCGCCGCGCTCGTACGGCTGGGCCCCGAGGCCGCGCCCGCCGTCGAACGTCTGCTGCGCGCACGGGATCTCGACGGGGAGATGGTGCGCGCGCTGGCCCGGATCCTGGCGGGTTTCCCCACCGACGCGGCTTTCGCGAGTCTGGCCGCGCGGGCCGAACAGCGCTTCGTTCCGCCGGTCCTGGTCGAGGCCGCGCACCGGTATCCGCGCCGGGCCCTGCGCATGCTGGGACCGGCCGCGGCGAGATCCGGTATGGCCCGGCACGTGCTGCGCTCGATCGCTCGTGCGCACCCGGAGTTGGCCGCCGAATTGCCGGAGACCGCAGCCTATCTCGATGACGAACGGCCCCGGGCCACGCCCGGGGAACTGCCCGAGGTGCTGCGGGTGACGCCGTGGACGCAGGCGCTGGCCAAGACCAAACAGGTCACCCTGGCGAACCTCGCCGCGCCGGCGCCCGATGGCCTGGCCTGGCTGCCCGGCGAACGCGCGGAGTGGGAGCAGGCGGAGGTGTGGGTCACCGACGCCGAGCGGATGAACTACGCGGCCGAGATCGCACGCGCGGTCGCGAGCGATTCCGGATCGTTCTGGAGTGTGGTGCGGTTGTTCGCCAGTGCGCCGGACGAGTTGGTGCGCCCGCATCTGGCAACGACCTCGATCGGGCGGATGTGGCACTCCGAGCCCGGCCTGCGCCGCATTCTGGCTCGGTTCGAGGACGACGCGATCTCCTTCGTCACCCGTGCGGTGCAGTCCAATCCGACCAACCTCGCGCATCTGCTCGCCCCGGTGACCGGCGCGCAGGTGACCGCGCTCATGACCCGCTGGCTGGACGGCAAGCGCACCCGGCCGGTCGCGGTCCAGTGGTTCGACCGCAACCGCGCCGCCGCGTTGCCCACCCTCATCGCGGCGAGCCTGGGCAAGGCGGGCAAGGATCGCCGCGCCGCGGAGGCCACGCTGTGCTGGCTGGCCGAACGCGGTCATCGCGCCGAGATCGAGGCCGCGGCGGCGCTGCTCGATCCCCGCGCCGCGGCCGCCACGGCCGTGCTGCTGGACACCGATCCCCTGCACCGGCTGCCCGCCAAGATTCCGGCGATCCCGACGTGGCTCGCGCCCGAGTTGCTGCCCGGGCTGGCGCTGCGGCGCAACGGCGCGGTGCTGTCGCAGGATTCGGCGCGCGACGTGTGCCAGGTGCTGGCGCTGTGCGGCCCGAACGGCGACTACGCCGGTGTCGATCAGATTCGCGAGGCCGCGGATCCGGAGTCGCTAGCCGAATTCGCCTGGAGCGTCTTCGAACTCTGGAAGCTCGCGGACTATCCGTCCAAGGACGGCTGGGTGTTGCACGCGCTCGGTCTGATCGGCGACGACGAGACCGCGCGCAGGCTCGGCGCGTTGATTCGGGTGTGGCCCGGGGAGGCCGCGCATGCCCGTGCCGTCTCGGGGCTCGACGTGCTCACCGCGCTCGGCACCGATGTGGCTCTCATGCAGCTCAACGGCATCGCCGAGAAGGTGAAGTTCAAGGGCCTCAAGACCAAGGCGCAGGAAAAGGTCGCCGAGGTCGCCGAAAGTCTGGGCCTGACAGCGGAACAGCTCGCCGATCGCCTGGTGCCCGAGTTCGGGCTGAACGCCGACGGCACGCTGGTGCTCGATTTCGGCCCGCGCGGTTTCATCGTCGGATTCGACGAGCAGTTGAAGCCGACGGTGTCGGACGCGGTGCGCGGTGACGACGGCGCGTGGCAGGCCACCGGCCTCCGCAAGGCCCTGCCCAAGCCGGGCCCGAAGGACGATCCCGAACTGGCCCCCGCGGCCGCGAAACTCTTCGCCGCTCTCAAGAAGGACGTGCGCACCGCGGCCGCCGATCAGATCCGCCGTTTCGAGCGCGCGATGGTGCTCGGCCGGCGCTGGTCCGCGGCCGACCACCGCCGCCTGTTCGTGGAACACCCGCTGCTGTGGCATCTTTCGCGCCGGCTCGTGTGGGTCACCCTCGACGCCGAGGGCGCGGTCGACGGATCGTTCCGGGTCGCGGAGGATCGCAGCTACGCCGACGCGGCGGACGAGCCCATCGATGTCGCCCCCGACACCGTGGTCGCCCTCGCGCATCCCCTGCACCTGGGCTCGGCCCTGAGTGAATGGGCCGAGGTGTTCGCCGATTACGAGATCCTGCAACCCTTCCCGCAGTTGCAGCGCGAGACCTACGCCTTCGACGAGGCGGAGCTGGGCGCCGACACCCTCGCCCGCTTCACCGGGCTCTCCCTCCCCACCGGCACGCTGCTGGGCCTGGGCCGATTCGGCTGGGAGCGTGGCGAACCCATGGACGGCGGCGTCTCCTGCGAGATGTTCCGCGACCTGGGTGACGGTAATTCCGCGGTCATCGACATGGATCCGGGCATCATCGCCGGGGACGCCCTGGAGTTCGACACCCAGAAGATCACCGTCCACCTGACCCGCACCGGCGACGAGGGCTACTGGAACCGCACCGACAATCCGCCCACCTTCGCCGCGCTGGACGCGGTGACTGGTTCGGAACTGCTGCGCGAGCTGGAGATTCTGTCGCTCCGCGACAACGGCTGACCCGCAACGGATGTGGCACGTGGTGGCTCGGCCGTGCCCGAGCCACCACGATCGAACGAGGAGACCGCGAACGAGCCCGCGCGCCGGGCGGACGCGGCCTGCGGCGTGCCCGGACCCGGGAGCCGCGCCGACGATGGAGGAAACATGGGCGGGGACACGGCGATCGAGCTCGAACGCACCGATGAGGACAGCTGGATCGTGCCGTCGAGCTGGGCGGACAAGGCCGCCCCGTTCCGCGGGCGCGGGCCGGTACAGACACCGGTGATCGACACCAAGGCGGTCGGTCGCTACCGCGGGTGGCTCGCGCACGAGTCGATGGCGGCTTCGGTGGCGGCGACGGCGGAGCAGGAGCCCGAACTGGCCGCTGCCGCGCGGGCCGTGATCGCAGACCCGGAGTCCGCGACCGCGCTCGGGCTGGCGGTCACCGGGATCCTGGCGCGCGCTCTGGACGAGCACCGCGCCACCGGGTCGCCCATGAGCGCCGCCCAATTGATCGATACCTGGATCAGTGGCCACGGCGTCGTGCTCGCCGCCGAGGCAGCGGTGCTGTGGGCCGGGCTGGGCACCGCGCGGCGACGCCCCGGTACCGAGCCGACGACGTGCTTCGGTGCGCACCGGGTGACGGATCCGTGCCGTGACGCCCTGCCGACGCGGGCGATGTGGAAGCTGCGGGCACACATCGCGCTCCTGTCCGAGGCCGACCACCGAACGGTGGTGGAACGCCTCGACCGCCATCGCGCCGAATCCGGCGCCCTGTCCGTCCGCGTCCCGGCCTCGTATCTCGTTCCCACTCGGCAGGATTGGCTGGACCGGGACTTGGCGGACGGTCGCAGCGCCGGCGGCCCCGGGTACACCGGCGAGGCCTGGTCACCGCTCGCCTGTTCCGCCACGACCGCCGCGCAGCTGGCGCTGCTCCCCCGGCACAGCTACATCGGGGTGATACCGGGCCGGACCGAGTTGTTCAGCGCCCTCGTTCATGTCGGACCCGAGGCCGCCGATTATCTGGCCGCGGCCATGGACGCCCCCTACCTGCCGGCCGAGCAACAGCGGATGCTCGCGGCCCTGCTGGCACAGTTGCCCGGCGACGCCGCCTTCGCCGCGCTGGCCCGGCGGGCCGAGCGCCCGGTGATCCGGGGTGCGCTGATGACATCGATGCTCCGATTCCCGTTGCGCGCCAGGCGAATTCTCGCCACGGAGGTCGAGCGATCCCCGCTGCTCGACGAACTGATCCACTGGCAGGCGCGGATCGTCTTCGCGCCCGAGTACGCGGCGGAGTCGCGCCCGATACCGGAGGCCGCGCCGCACGAGTTGCCGCGCCTGTTCACCGAACCGCCCTGGGAGCGTGAGATCTCCGCGCGCGAGGAGGTCGTGCTGAGCGGGATCGGTACCGAGCGCGCGTCCACGCTGGCATGGCTGCCCGGCGAACAAACCGAGTGGGCGAACAACGATCTGCGGGTCTACGAGCCGCGCGAAGGCTGGCAGTCGCGGATCGATGCCGTGCTGCGCGCGGCGGACCCCTCGGGCTACAGCCTGGCCGAGATGTTCGCCGCCGCACCGCAGGAGCTGGTCGCACCGCATCTGGGCCTGCTGCGCGCCGACTATTTCTGGGACTGGATCGTGCTCATGCAGCGGCTGCTCGGGCGCTACGGAGACGAGGTCGCCGAGGTCATCGTGGGCGCGGTGCGCAATTCCCCGGCCGCGCGCGCCGAAGTGCTCGCACCGGTGACCGGCACCGCGGTCACGACGCTCATGACCCGCCTGCTCGGCTCGCGCCGGGGCGTGCGGGCCGTGGCGCTGACCTGGTTCGAACGCCATCTAGAGCGTGCGGCGCCCGACCTCGTGGCCGCCGCGCTGGGCCGCCCGGGCGCTTCCCGGACGCTCGCCCGCCAGGCCCTGTCGACGCTGAACGCGCGGGGTCATCGAGAGGCACTGTGCGCGGGCGCGGTGGGTCTCGGACCGGAGGCGGCCGCCGCGATCGAAGCGGAGCTGTCGGCCGACCCTCTCGAACAGTTGCCCGCGGTGCGGCCCGAACTTCCGGCGTGGGCGGATCCGCGCGGATTGCCGCCGATCCTGTTGCGCGACAGCGGCCGTGCCCTGCCACCCGCCGCCGTGTCGGCCGTGTGCACCATGCTGAGCTTCTGCGCTCCCGGCGAGAACTATCCCGGGATCGCGATCGTCGCGGAGATCGCGCAACCACGCTCGCTGGCAGCCTTCGGCCGGGCGCTGTTCGACACCTGGCGACTGGCCGGATATCCGCCGGACCACACCTGGGCGCTGCACGCGCTCGGCCTGTTCGGCGACGACGACACCGCCCGCGACCTGGCCCCGCTGATTCGCGCTTGGCCCGGCGAGAACGCCCACGCGCGAGCGGTGGCGGGGCTGGATGTGCTCGTCTCGATCGGCAGCGATGCCGCACTGATGCAGCTGAACAGCATCGCCGAGAAGGTGAAGTTCAAGGCCATCAAGAACACGGCGCGGGAGAAGATCCGGGAGCTGGCCGAGGAGGCCGGACTCACCTCCGAAGAACTGGCGGACCGGCTGGTTCCGAGCTTGGGGCTCGACGCCCGGGGCGGCATCGTGCTCGACTACGGCAGCCGTTCGTTCCGCGCCGGCCTGGACGAACAGCTGCGCCCGGTGATCCACGACAGCGACGGCACGCCGCGCAAGAGCCTGCCCAAGCCGGGCGCGAAGGACGACCCGGAGCTGGCGCCACTCGCGTACAAGGCGTTCACCGCGTTCAAGAAGGACGCCAAAGCGGCTGCCGAGGAACAGCTTCGGCGCCTGGAACGGGCGATGACGACCGGCCGGCGCTGGACGGCCGCCATCCATCGCCCGCTGTTCGCCGAGCATCCGCTGATCTCGCAGCTCGCACGGCGACTGGTGTGGATCACCGTCGACGAGAACGACGCCGTCACCGGATCGTTCCGGGTCGCCGAGGATCTGAGCTTCGCCGATGTGCACGACGAACCCGTGACCCTGACCGCGGACACCCGCGTCGGCATCGCGCATCCGCTGCATCTCGGTGACACGATCACGGCGTGGTCGGAGGTTTTCGCCGATTACGAACTGCTGCAACCATTCCCGCAACTCCACCGGAAGAGCTACACCCTCGCTCCCGAGGAGAACCCGGCTCTGACCCTGACGCGATTCGAGGGCCGGACCGTCGCCACCACGAAACTACTGGGGCTGCAACGTTTCGGCTGGATCCGCGGCGACGCGGAGTACGGCGACATGGCCGTGGTGATCCACCGGCCGCTGCCCGGGGGCCGGGCGGCCGTGCTCGCGCTGAATCCGGGGATCTCGGTTGCCGAGGTGCTGCGCTGGAGCGAGCAGCAGATCACCGTTTTCATCACCGGCACCGGCCAGGAGAACCGGTGGAGCGCCGACCGCACCGACTACTCCTTCGGCGGTCTGGACGCGGTCACCGCCTCCGAACTCCTGCGTGAACTGACCCAGCTCTTCGACGAATGAGGACTTCCGCTGTGCCGCCTGCCCGAGGGGACGTGACCGCCGACCGGCCGGTCGCGACCGCCGAACTCGCCGACCTTCCCGACCTGCTGCGCTACCCGCCGTGGGAACGGAGCGAGGCCGCGGCCCGGCCCGCCGTGACAGCCGGTGTCGCCGCCCCGCGCCCACTCGCGCTGCGCTGGCTGCCCGGCGAGCAGGCGCGGTGGGCGAATTGGCCCGCGCACCACTGGCCCCCGGTCAAGGATTGGCCCGCGACCGTGCAGCGGCATCTCGAGCGCGGCTACCTGCACCGCCTGGGCACCGTGAAGATCTTCGCGCTGGCTCCGGTGGAGCTGGTCGCGCCGCATCTGGACCTGCTGCGCGCGAACCTCCACAGCAGCTGGGACGAAGCGCTGCGGCGGGTGCTGGGCCGGTTCGGCGACGACGTCCTGGACGGCGCGGTGGCCGCGGCCATCGAATACCCGCGATCCAACGCCGGGGTGCTGCTGCCGGTGACCGGAACGGCGGTCACGACCTTCATGACGAAGGAGTACCACACCGAACGCGGCCGGGCGGTGGCCGTGTCCTGGTTCGATCGCCATCTGCCGATCGCGGCCGCCGACCTGATCACGGTGGCGGTGGGCAAACCCGGGCGCAACCGCGCGAACTCCTGGAACATCCTGCGCGCGTACGCCGCTCAGGGCCGCGCCGGCGAACTTCACACCGCCGCGGCCGGTCTGGGCCCGGAGTTCGAGACCGCGTTCGGCGCGGAACTGACCGCCGATCCGCTGCTCCGGCTGCCCGCCCGGATGCCACCGCCGCCGCCCTGGCTCACCGTCGCCACGCTGCCGCCGATCATCCTGCGCGAGCACCGATCCGCGCTGCCGCCCGCCGCGCTGACCACCGTGTGCACCATGCTCGCCCTCTGCACCCCGGACACCGACTACGCGGGCATCACCCGGCTCACCGGCCTCGCCGAACCCGACAGCCTGGCCGCCTTCGGCTGGGCGCTGTTCGAGCAGTGGGAACGGGCCGGATGCCCGGCCCAGCAGAACTGGGTATTCGGCGCCCTCGGCCGCTGGGGTGACGACGACGTCGCACGCCGTCTCGCCGAGCTCATCCGCGTCTGGCCCGGCGAGGGCGCGAACGCCCGCGCCGCCACCGCCCTGGGCGTCCTGACCTCGATCGGCAGCGCCGTCGCGCTGCGCGAACTCGAGACCATCGCCGCGAAGTCGAAGTTCAAGGGTCTGCGCACCAAGGCGAGGGACGCACTGGCCGGCCTGAACGACTACTGAAGCGCCGACACCGGCGAGCCCGCCACCCGGTCGGTGATTCCACCGGCCCGCACCGATGTCGGTGCGGTTGTTTACAGTCGGGGCCGAATTACGATCATGGAAAACGGGGTTTCATGGCTACACGATCGCGACGCCGGACCGTCGGGGAGGTCGGTGCGGCGTCCGAGGACATTTTCGATCCGACGGCGGTGCAGCGGCGGGGGTTGCTGTATCGAGCGGGGTCGGTGATCGAGTTCCCGGGTCCCGGGATATCGGCGGAAGAGGCCGCCGCGCAAGCGGAGTCGTGTGCACCGTATTACGCGGCCGCGGTGGAGTGGATCGAGGCGAAGATCCCCGTGGACGGGGGCCGCGGGCTCCCGGCGGAGCCCGGACCCCTCGGCGCGGTGCCCGTCGACGTGGCGGCCGCCCTGCTCTCCCGGATCACACAGCTCGGCTGGCGCGCCACGAGCAAGCAGCGGGCGCAGGCCGACGCGGAGACCCTGGGACTGCTCGAGCACTGGTACCACGAGCGAGGCATCGAGTTCATCGTGGAGGCGGTGCTGCTCGCGGGCTCTCATCCACTGTGGTGGAAGGAGATCGGCTGGCACCGGGACGACGCCGCCGACGATCTGCGGCGCATTCTCGGACCGGTTCGCAATCGGCTCGCGGAGTTCGCGCCCGGCGACCCGGCGCTGAACGCCACCGTCGAGGTCATGGAGCGGTATCGGGCGGACGATATCCTGGGTCGCCGCGCCGTCATCGCCGCCGTACTGCTGCCGTGGCAGCGGGACTGGGTGTCCGCCGCCGTCGCTCGCGCCGCGGATGCACGCGACCACGGGCACGCGAGCGTACTGGTCGACGCCGCCGCCGAACCGGAACACCTGATCGCGCTCGGCCGTGTGCACAGCGGTTACAGTCCCGAGCCCGGGGTCGCGCTGGATACCGCGAAACAGGCGATCACACTGGTCAACTCGTTCGGATTCGACATCGCGCCGCTGCTGGCCTCCTGGATCGACCACTACACGGTCAGGGAACGCAAGATGCAGGCCCCGATCGCCGACGTGCTGGCGGTCATCCCGACGGACGCGGCGTTCGAGGAACTGATCGCGCGCACCGGGATACCGGTGGCGCTCACCGCGCTGCGCCACGCCACCGAACGCTTCCCCCGCCGCGCGCTGCGCCTGCTCGACCCGGAGCGCGACGCCGACACCCTCCGGGAATTGGTGCACGATCGGCCCGAACTGGCCCGCGACCACCTCCCGCACCTGTCCCCCGCCACCGCCGAATTGGTACGCGCCGCACTGGAACCGGCCGCGCCCGTCGACGACGACGCGCTACCGGAGATCCTGCGGACGCCGCCGTGGCTGCGCAAGCGCCCCAAACCGGCGGCGCTCGCTCTCACCGGTCCGCTCGAGGTCCGCTGTGCCTGGCTGCCGGAGGAACGCGCGCGGTGGCTGGCGGGGGCCGACCTGTCGAACTACAAGCCCCGTCCCGATCTGCGGGCGAACATGGGCACGCGCGCCCTCACCCCCACCGACCTTCTCGAAATGCTGTACGCGGGGCCGGAATTCACCCGTCCACTCCTGCCGGGAGCAACGCTGCAGTACGTGTGGGACCGCGCCGATCCGTTGCGCGCGATCATCGCCGCCCACGAGACCGAGGCGTACCCGCTGGCGCTGTCCGCCGCCCGCGCGTTCAGTCGCGAGGTCCCCGACATCATCATGGCGTTCGAAAGCCCCGAGGTGGTGGCCCTGGTGGCACAGTGGCTCCAGCGGCGCACGCTGCGCGCGACGGGTGTGCGGTATCTGCGACGGCACGCCGGCTACGCCGCGCGCGTGCTGATTCCGGGAGCGGTCGGCAAGGGCGTCAAGGAACGCCGGGTGCACGGCCGTACCCTGCGCACACTGGCCGAACTCGGCCATCTGACCGAGATCCGTACGGCCGCGGCGGAATACGGACCACCCGCGGTGGCCGCGGTCGAGGCCGTGCTGGCCCTGGATCCCGCCGCGGACCTGCCTGCCCGGCTGCCCGCGATCCCGCCCTGGGTGAATCCCGCCGCGCTGCCGCCGATCACGCTGCGCGCCAACGGCCTACCGCTGCCGGCGGCGGCCGCCGAGCACGTCATCACCATGCTGCAGCTCGCCCTGCCCGGCGAACCCTACGTGGGTTTGGACACGATACGACCGTACTGCGATACCCGTTCGCTGGCCGACTTCGGCTGGGAGCTGTACCAGCAGTGGTGGCGGGCGGGCGGTCCCACCAAATTCACCTGGGTCTACGAGGCGCTCGGCGCGCTCGGGGACGACGACACCGTCGCCCTGCTGCTGGCCGATATCCGGGAGCGGCGGTCGGACCCGCGCTCGGTGAGCGCGCTGGACGCCTTCGTCACCCTCGGCAGTGATGCCGCGCTGCTGGCGTTGAAGACCATCGGCGACAAGGTCAAGACGCATCGGGTGCGCGAGGGTGCGCAGGCGCGCATCACCGACATCGCCGACCGGCGCGGACTCACCCCCGATCAGCTCGCCGATCGCCTCGTGCCGGACCTCGGACTCGACGAGAACGGCACGCTGACACTGGATTTCGGTCCCAGGCAATTCATCGTCGGATTCGACGAGCGGCTGCAGCCCACCGTGGCGAACCTCGACGGCGCCACCGTCAAGGCCCTGCCCAAGCCGGGGGCGAAGGACGATTCGGCCCGGGCCGCGCAGGCGCACAGCACCTTCCGCGCCATGAAGCTCACCGTGCGAACGATGGCCGCCGATCAGATCAAACGGCTCGAACGCGCCATGGTCGAGCAGCGGCGCTTTACCGTCGAGGAATTTCGCACCGGCTTCGTCGCGCACCCGTGGCGCCGGCACATCACCCGGCGGCTGGTGTGGGGCGTGTACGAGGGCGAGAAGCTGGTGTCCACCTTCCGCATCGCCGAGGACCGCACCTGCGCGGACCAGGACGATCGGACACTGCCGCTGGCCGAGGACGCCGAACTCGGCATCGCGCACCCGCTGCAGTTCGCCGCCGCCGTACCACTCTGGAGCGAGCTGTTCGCCGATTACGAACTGCTGCAACCCTTCGAGCAACTCGGCCGCGCCGTGTACCCGATCCCGCCCGAGCTGCTCGGTGAGCATCTCGTCCCCGACGACGGCACCGCGGTGGACAGTACCCGGCTGCTGGGGCTGACCGCGCGCGGCTGGTTGCCGCCCAAGAACACCGACGGCGCGCACATGTGCGACTTCGAGAAGCCGCTGCCCGGCGGCCGCTTCCTGTCGGTGTCGGCCGATCCGGGTCTCATGGCCTGGGATCCGCGCGCGAATCCCACCCAGCACCTCACCGCCCGGCTGTGCCGTTCGCACCGCCACCGCGGGGACATCACCTTCGCCGACCTCGACGAGGTCACCGCCTCGGAAGTACTGCGCGATCTCGCGTGGCTGAAAGCAGGAGCCCAGTGACCACGACCGAACACCTCCAGCGCCCGCCCGCCGAAATGCGCTGGGCCGCGGACCTGGCGCGTCTGCGCGAGAGCGACACCGCACCGCGCCCGCCCGGCTGGGCGCTGAGCGTGGACGCGGCCAAGCGCTTCATCGTCGGCGATCCCACGCTCGGGATCGCCAACAAGTTCGTCGGGGACGCCTCGCTGGTCGATCGCGCGCTGGTGAGCCTGGCGACCACCCGCGGATTGCTGCTCACCGGCGAACCCGGCACCGCCAAATCACTACTGTCCGAATTGCTGTCCTGCGCGATCTCCGGTGATTCCACGCTGACCATCCAGGGCGGCGCGGCCACCACCGAGGATCAGATCCGGTACGGCTGGAACTACGCCCTGCTGGTGTCGGAAGGACCGTCGGAGCGATCCATCGTGCCCGCGCCCATGATGCGCGGCATGCGGGACGGCAAGATCGTGCGCTTCGAGGAGATCACCCGCTGCCCCCTCGAGGTGCAGGACTCCATTCTCTCGCTGCTGTCCGATCGGGTGCTGGCGGTGCCCGAGCTCGGTGAGATGGTCTACGCCACCGAGGGTTTCAACGTCATCGCCACCGCGAACACCCGCGACCGCGGCGTCAACGACATGAGCGCCGCGCTCAAGCGCCGGTTCAATTTCGAAACCGTCTTCCCCATCAGCGATTTCGGCGCCGAACTGGCGCTGGTGGAAGCGGAGGCGGCCGCGCTGCTGCGGCGCTCGGGCGTCCCGCAGGCCCCGCCCCGGGACGTACTCGAGGTGCTGGTCACCGCGTTCCGCGAATTGCGCACCGGGGCCACCGCGTCGGGGACGCCGCTGGATCGCATGTCCTCGGTCATGAGCACCGCGGAGGCGGTATCGGTCGCACACGCGGTCGGGCTGCGCGGATGGTATCTGCGGGGCGAAGCCGGCGACGGCGCGGATATCGTGCACTGCCTGGCGGGCACCGCCGCCAAGGACGATCCGGACGATCTCGCCCGGCTGCGCCGCTATCTGGAGCAGCAGGCCCCGCGCAAATCGGGACGGGCCTGGAAAGCCCTGCACGACGCTCGATTCCAGCTGCCGGGCTGACACCGTGCACGCTGAATCGATCGCTACGGCGGCGGGCACGGTGGCGGTCACCTTCATCGGTGTGCGCCACCACAGCCCGGCCTGTGCGCGGCTGGTGCGCGACACCATTCGCGAGTTGCGGCCCGCGCACGTGCTCATCGAGGGACCGGCCGACATGAACGACCGGCTCGACGAACTGCTGCTCGGGCACGACCTGCCGATCGCGGTGTTCACCAGCTATCGCGACGACGAGCACCGGCACATGTCGTGGGCCCCGCTGTGCGACTACTCCCCCGAATGGGTGGGTCTGCGCGCGGGCCGCGACGCGGGCGCGCAGGTCCGGTTCATCGATCTGCCCGCCTGGCATCGCGCCTTCGCGGGCACCGAGAACCGCTACGCCGACGCCGAACGCCGCTACGAGCACGCCGTGGAACGCCTGTGCCGGGAGTTCGCGGTCGACAACATCGACGCGCTCTGGGACCACCTGTTCGAGCTCGGCGATCCCGCCACGCTGGCCGACCGCCTCGCCGCCTACTTCGAACTGGTCCGCGGTGACGATGACGCCTCCGACGGCGATCTCACCCGCGAGCGCTACATGGCGAGCTGGTTGGACGCGGCCGTGGCCGATCTCGAAGGACGCGAAACCGGTTCCGGCCCGGCACATATCGTCGTGATCACCGGCGGATTCCACCGCCCCGCACTGGTGCGGCACCTGGAGCGCCGCTCCGCGACCGGCAGCGGGCGAGGCGGCAGCGATGGCGAGCACTCCGCCGCGGCCTCGGGTTCCGAGCCGGGCCCGGCCCCGCTGCCTATCCGCGCGAACGTCGATCACGATCAGGCGCGATCGGGGAACGGGCCCGAGTCCGTCACGGAACCAACGACATTCGAGCCGGACGGAGGTGATCCAGCGACCGCCGGGACGATCCGGTCCGACGCCACCGAGGGCACCGCCGCGCTCGGGTCCCCGGGGTGGCCGGTCGTGCCCGCGGCCCCGGCCACGGGAGCCGGCGGCAGCTACCTGGTGCCGTTCAGCTTCCGGCGACTGGACGCCTTCACCGGATATCAGTCCGGGATGCCGTCGCCCGCCTACTACCAGCAGCTGTGGGACGTGGGAGCCGAAGCCGCCGCCGAGGGGATCACCCGGGCGGTCGTGCAGCGGCTGCGCGAGCGCGGGCAGGCCGTATCCACCGCGTCGCTGATCGGGGCGCGCACGCTGACCGTGGGCCTGAGCCGGCTGCGCGGGCACGAATCGCCCTCGCGCACCGATGTTCTCGACGGGCTGGCCGGAACCCTGATCACCGAGGCCCTGGAGCGGCCCCTGCCGTGGACCGGGCGCGGGCAATTGCCGGTCGGCACCGAACCCGTCGTGCTGGAGATGGTCGCGGCGCTCTCGGGCGACACCGTCGGCCGCCTGCACGCGAGCACCCCGCATCCCCCGCTGGTACACGACGCGACCCGCGAACTGCGGCGCTGCGGCATTCCCGACGAGGGCCGCCACGAACTCGACCTGACCACCGGCGGCGGCGTCGATGCCAGTCGCGTGCTGCATCGCCTGCGGGTCCTGGGGATTCCCGGCGTCGCCCGGCGCGGCGGACCCGCCCTGGGCCGTGCGCCCGAACTCACCGAAGTCTGGCTGCTGTCCCGCACCGAGATGCGGCTGCCCGCCCTCATCGAAGCCGGATCGCTCGGGGCCACCTGCGCCGAAGCCGCCGCCGCCCGGCTGGGTGAGCGCTTCGCCGCCGCCGGTTCCGACACCGGAGAACTCGCGGACGTGCTGTTCGACGCCACCCTGAGCGGGCTCTCGGAGTTGTCCGGGCGCATCGTCACCCAGGTGCGCACGCTCGTCGACGCCGCCGGCGCGCCCACCGGTCTCGGCAAGCTGCTGGCCGTCACCCTCGGATTGTGGCGCTACGACCGGATATTCGGCGCCGCGCAGTCGCCGACGCTGGCCGTGCTCATCGACGCGGCCGTGCTGCGCCTGCTGTGGCTGATCGAGGGCATCCGCGGCGGGCCCGCGCCCGCCGACGACCAACTGCTCGATGCCCTCGCCGCCGTGCGCGACGCGGCCCTGCACGCCGCACCGGTGCTGAGCGTCGAACGCGCGGATCTGGCGGGGGTGTTCCAGCGCTGCACGGCCGCGGACCGGCCACCCGCGCTGCGCGGTGCGGCCGTCGGCGCGGTCGCGGTACTCGACCCGGCAGCCGGGATCGACGTCGCGCACTCGGTGCGCCTGGCGGGCACGCCCGAGCTGCTCGGCGACTTTCTCGCCGGCCTGTTCGCCCTGGCTCGCGAACAGCTTCTCGACGCGGCACGGGATGATTCGACCGGCTCGGGGGCACCGCTGCTCGCGGTGCTCGACGAATTGGTCGCCGGCTTCGGCGACGAGGACTTCCTGGCGGCGCTGCCCGCCCTGCGCGTCGCCTTCGCCTGGTTCCCGCCGCGCGAACGCGCCCGGATCGGTGAACGCCTGCTCGGCATGCGCGGGCTGACCACCGACGTGTCCGCGCTGCTGCGCCTGGCCGCCGACGCCGACACCCTGACGCACGCCCGCGCGGTCGAACTTCGAGTGGACCGGATGCTCGCCGAACACGGCCTGCTGGATCCGCCGACCGCTCTCGAATCCCTCTCCCCCGGAACAGAACTCGAGACCCCCGCATGACCGAACTCGATCCGGCCCTGGAACGCTGGCGGCTGATTCTCGGGACGCCCGGATCCACGGTCACCGGCGGCGCGGCCATGACCGACGCCGGCGGCCGGCGCGACGCCGCCCTGGACTGGCTGTACGAACGCGACGGCGACCTGGACCGCCGCGACATCCGCCGCACCGGCGGCGACGGGCCCTCGATCGTGCACGCGGTGGACTGGCTCGACGACATCCATCGCCTGTTCCCCAAGAGCACCATCGAACGCCTCGAACGCGATGCCGTGCAGCGCTTCGGATTACACGAGGTGCTGACCGATCCGGGCGTGCTCGAGCGCCTCGAGCCCAATGCCGAACTGCTCGGCGCGGTGCTGCGCACCAAACACCTGATGAATCCCGAGGTGCTGCGCATCGCGCGGCGCATCGTCGAGCAGGTGGTGCGCGACCTCATGGAACGCATGGCCACCGAGGTCCGGGTGTGCTTCACCGGCACCCGATCGCGCCGGCCCAGCCGGATACCCCGCGCGGCCGACTTCGACTTCCCGAAGACGGTGCGCGCCAACCTCGCCCACTACCGGCCCGAGGAGAACAAGCTCTACGTCGAGACCGCGCATTTCCGGGCGCGGACCCGCAGGAACATGGACACCTGGCAGGTGATTCTGCTGGTGGATCAGTCCGGCTCCATGGTGAATTCGGTGATCCACTCCGCGGTGACGGCGGCGTGCCTGTGGAACCTGCCCGGTATCAAAACGCACCTGATCGCCTTCGACACCGACGTCGTCGATCTCACCCGCGACGTGGAGGATCCCGTCGAACTGCTCATGCGCGTGCAACTGGGCGGCGGCACGAACATCGGCCGCGCCCTCGCCTACGGCGCGCAGTTGATCGAACAGCCCCGGCGCACGATCGTCGCGCTCATCAGCGATTTCTACGAGGGCGGGGACGCGACGTTTCTCGTGCGCACCGCCGCGAACATGGTCGCCGAGGGGGTGCACGTGCTCGGGCTGGCCGCGCTGAACGAGGACGCGGATCCGGACTACGACCGTCACACCGGCCAGCGATTGGCCGACGTCGGCGTGCACATGGGCGCGATGACGCCCGGCGAACTGGCGAACTTCATCGCCGAGAAGATCGGATGACCCGGATGCGCGCCGACCTGCTCGCCCTCACCGACGATTCGCTCATCTCGCTCGCCAACCGCGGCATCTTCAAACGCGCGGTGAAGGAGAACGCTTCCGCGCCACCGGCACTCACCGAGGACGCGGACGGCACGGTCCGGGTCCGGTTCGCCGACGGGATCGAGACCACACTGCCGCCGGGGGCGACCCTGGAAGCCGCGCCGTGCGGCTGCGGTGCGACCTCGGTGTGCCGTCATCGCGTCATGGCGGTGCTGGCCTACCGCGACGGCTCCCCGGCCGCCGCGACGGCGGACGACCCGGATGCCGGCCCGGAGCCGTCATCGACGACGGAGCTCGACCCCGAACCCGCTGCGGCACAGCCGCCCTGGTCACCCGGCGAGTTCACGGACGACCAGCTGAAGGAGTTGCTCGGCACGCGTGCCTTCACCGCCGCGCGCCGCGCACATCGGGCCGGGTACCGGGCGACCGTATGCCGGGCCACCGCCTCCGACCCGGTCGCCTCCGTCGAATTGTCCGCGGTGACAGTGCGTTTCCTGGTCCCCGGTGATCTCGGGTATGCCCGGGCCGACGCCGCCCGCGGTGCGCGCACCGACGCCATCGCGCTGGCGGTCTGGGCCTTCCGGACCGCCGACGCTGCGGATGCGCAAGCGAGCAGGCTGGAGGTCTCGGTCGGCGCGTCGGCCGATGGTTCGGGCGCGGTCGCCGCCGCCGCGAGTGTGCGCGACCCACTCACCGATCTGCTCAACGACGGTGTCGCCCATGCCGGTCCGGCGTTGCCCGCGGTCTTCGGGGCCGCCCAGCGCACCCTGGATCAGGCCGGCGCCCGCTGGCCGCACGACGCGCTCACCGATCTTCTCGATCAGCTCGCCGCCTACCGTGACCGCAGCGCCCGCCACGATCCGCTGCACACCGCCGCCCTCATGACCGAACTCGTGGCTCGGCACCGCGCCGCGTCCCGGTCGGCGGTCACCGCCCTGGGCACCGAGGAGGCCGCGCAGACCCCGCTGCGGCACCTGCGGCTCACCGGCCTGGGCGCGCGCGTCACCGGCGACGACGAATCCCGCGGCGTGGAAATCTATCTCGCGCATCACGATGCCCGGCTGGTCCTGGCGCTGCGGCACGACACCACGATCGCCGAGGGCGCGGAGCCGCCGAGCGCCGCGAGCCTGGGCAACCGCCGCACCGGCGCGGCCCGGCTCCGCGACCTCGCCGCGGGCAACGTGGTCACCGAATCCGCGGTGCGCTCGGCCAATCGCAGTGTGCGCCTGGCGAACAGCCGCGTGGCCCGCACCTCGGTGCTGCCCTCCGCCGGCGACTGGTCCACGCTGCCACCCGAGCTGCTGCTCACCGACCTGGACGCCGAGTCGGCCCGCCTCGCCGCCCTTCCTCCCGCACTCATCCGCCCCCGGGTGCACGGGGAATCCGTTCGCGCCGTGGTCGTCACCGACGTCACCGCCGTGCACTACCTGCCCGGCGACCAACGCCTCGAGGCCACCCTGCACGCTCCCGCCGGGACGGTGACCCTCTCCCACGCCCATTCCGGGGTCGCCCCGGGGGCGGTGGATGCCCTCGCGCACCTGCTGGCGGGCGAATCGGGCCCGGTCCGCTACGTCGCGGGCGCCCTGCGGCGCGTACACGGCCGCCTGGTCCTGGATCCGACCGCGGTGGTCACCGGCGACACGGTGCACGTCCCCTGCTTCGCGACGGCCGACACAGCACTCCCCCCGACCACCCACCCCGACGATCACTCCCCCCTCACCGCCGCCGTGACCGCCGCCCTCGCCCTGACGGCGGAGGTCCCCCACCGCGGCGTACGCCACCTACCCCCCAGCTGGTTCACCCGCGCCGCCGAGTCCGCCGCGACCCTGCGCCGCCTCGGCCTCCCCACCGCTGCCGCCACCCTGACGACCCTCCACGAATCCCTCTCCGCCCCAACCCCTCCCACCCCCCTCGACACCTGGGCGACGACCCACCTCCGCCTCCTGCTAACCGCCGACCAACTCTGACCCCCACAGACAGCGAGGTAGCCGTCAACCGGAGAGAGGGTCGAGAGGCGGAACCCGCTCCGCCGGGGGCGTGCGCGCTTCGCCGCGGGTTACCGGAGGAGTCGTAGTCCCCGGTGAGCACGGCACCCGAGGATCATCGGCCCATAGTCGATCGCGGGCGCCTGCGGCAGCGGGGACGCGGCCGCGGGCGGGAACCCGGAGCGTCGATCACGACGAACCATCGGTTTCGTTACAGAGATCCGGTAGCGGTCAAGCTGTTTCGGTCAGCAGGGCCAGATCGCGGCGCCAAGCGGCGCACATCTCGACGTACGACGGCAGGCGGGCGGCCCTGAACTCCGTTGCGGACCAGTCTTTTTCAGCGACGGCGGCGGTCCACACGTAGGTCCAGGCGTAGGTCTCGCGGTCGCCCGCGTGTACCGGGATGGGGCGCAGGTCGTACTCGTCGTCCTCGAACGCGTCCAGTACCCGCCATTCGGGCGGGGTCAGGCCGTGCAGCAGGAAGCCGGGGGCGACGGCGGCGAGCGCGGGCACCAGGCCCGGGTACACCCGCTCCGGCAGCGCCGCCACCCGGCGGCCGGACGCGGTCGCGGCCTCCAACCCCGGTGTGCGGCCGAGCAATTCGTGCAGCACCGCCGGAAATTGCAGCGTCCCGTAGACGAACAGCGGTTCGTCCGCGGCGGGGTGCCGGCGGCGCGCCCAGCGCCCGGCCGAACTCATCGCCCGGCCAGCCGCGCGAAGATCGCCGGATCGTGCGAGTTGATCACGGTCAGCTGGTGACCCTGCGCGCGCCGCAGCTCGCGCAGCCTGCTCTGATTCTCGCGATAGGCCCCGCGGACAAGCGACCCCGTCTCGTACAGCTTCACCTGCCACGGCGTGTGCGGCTGCTCCGGATCGATCGAACTCTCCACCATGAACGAATCACCGGCGTGCAGCAGCCAGCCCCGGCCCGAGTCGATGGCGTAGCCGACGTGCCCGCGGGTGTGGCCGATCAGCGGCACGGCCAGGATCTCCGGGGGCAGGCCGGGCAGATCGCGCACCGTGCCGAATCCGAACCAGTCCTCGCCGCCCTCGACCTCGTTCACCATCCACTTGGGTCCGTGCGCCCACTGCGGCGCGCGGTAGCGCAGCCGCTCGGACAGCGTGGGCAGCGCCATGGCGGCCCGGAACTCGGGGCCGTGCACGTGCACGGTCGCCTCCGGGAAATCGGCCAGGCCGCCGGAGTGATCGAGATCCAGATGCGTGAGCAGGATGTGCCGCACATCGCGCGGGTCGTAGCCGAGCCGCTGAATCTGCCGGACCGCGGTCTCGGCCTCGGCCAGTTTGGCGCCCAACGCGAATCGCGAAATGCCCACCATGCGCCCCGGATCCCGCACGCAATCGAGACCGTATCCGGTGTCGACCAGGACGAGTTCGTTCCGGGTCTCGATCAGCAAACAGTGATCGACGAGCCCGAACCCCATGGTGCCGCAGTTCAGATGGTGGATCCGCATGGGCTCGAGCGAACCAGAAGGCACCGAACCGGTCAATTGGAACCCCCAACGGCGCCTGCTCACGCACCCCGGAACCCGCCGCCGGGGTGCGCACGATCACACGTCAACCGAGGTCAGTGCGGCCGGTGACTGCGAATGATCTCCGCGAGCCGCTCGTAATCCTCCCCGCGCGCGGTGGACGAACGATAGGCCAGCCCCAGGGTCCGCCCCGGCGCGGGCGCGGCGAAACGCGCGATATCCAAAGTGCCGCGCGAGGTTTCGGCCGCGACCGCCATCTCCGGAATCAGCGAGACGCCGAGATCGCCGGCCACGCACTGCACCACCGTCGCCAGCGAGGCGGCCCGGGTGTCACCCACCGCACCCGGATGCGCGTCGTTGGACCGGCACAGGTCCAGGGTCTGATCGCGCAGGCAGTGCCCCTCGTCGAGCAGCAGCAGCGGCAGCGCGTCCAGATCGGCGGGCCGCAGATCCGCGCGCCCGGCGAATTCGTGCCCGCGCGGCACCACGAGCACGAATTCCTCCGCGTAGAGCGGAATCTCGACCAGACCGGACGCGTCGGTCGGCAGCGCGAGCAGCGCCACGTCCAGCACCCCGGAGCGCAGGCCGTCCAGCAGCCGCCCGGTCTGATCCTCGATGATGTGCGGGACGAGCGTGGGCAGCTGCCTGCGCAGCTCGGGCAGCAGCGTCGGCAGCACATACGGGGCAACCGTCGGAATGATGCCCAGCCGCAGGGTGCCGCCGAGCCCGGAACCCGCCGCCGAAGCCACGAATCGATCCGCGGCCTCGAGGGTCGCCATCGCCTGTGCCAGCAGTCTTTTGCCCGCCGGGGTGACCAGTACGCGCCGGGTACTGCGTTCGATCAGCTGCAATCCCAGTCCGTTTTCCAGCGATGCGAGGGCCTGGGATAACGTGGGCTGGCTCACTCCCAGCCGAGCCGCGGCGGTACCGAAGTGGCGATACTCGGCGATCGCTACGAACGCACGCAGCTGCGACAGGGTCGGCTGATAAGTTTGATCAGTCACGCCTATCAGTATAGTGCGACCGATCACCTTTACCTTTTACCCAGGTCGAGGCAAGATCGTTCGCAACAGTCACGACACGATCGATTCGACTACATACATAGAGGAGCAAGCATGGCCCTGCTGACCATCGGCGACCAGTTCCCCGCCTACAACCTCAAGGCTGTCAT
This sequence comes from Nocardia sp. NPDC057668, assembly GCF_042799795.1. Taxonomy (NCBI): domain Bacteria; kingdom Bacillati; phylum Actinomycetota; class Actinomycetes; order Mycobacteriales; family Nocardiaceae; genus Nocardia; species Nocardia sp. NPDC057668. The sequence continues at coordinate 1,610,022 of NZ_JBHVIC010000001.1, forward strand.
CGGCGGTGACCTGACGAAGGTGAACGCTCAGCAGCCCGACGACTACTTCACCCAGATCTCGAGCGACGACTACGCCGGCAAGTGGCGCATCGTCTTCTTCTGGCCGAAGGACTTCACCTTCGTGTGCCCGACCGAGATCGCCGCCTTCGGCAAGCTGAACGAGGAGTTCGCCGATCGCGACGCACAGGTGCTGGGCGCCTCGGTCGACAACGAGTTCGTGCACTTCCAGTGGCGCGCGCAGCACGAGGATCTCAAGACCCTCCCGTTCCCCATGCTGAGCGACCTCAAGCGTGAACTGGCCGCCGCCACCGGTGTTCTCAACGCCGACGGCGTCGCCGATCGCGCCACCTTCATCATCGACCCGAACAACGAGATCCAGTTCGTGTCCGTGACCGCGGGCTCGGTCGGCCGCAATGTCGACGAGGTGCTGCGGGTGCTCGACGCCCTGCAGTCCGACGAGCTCTGCGCCTGCAACTGGAAGAAGGGCGACCCGACCATCCAGGCCGGCGAGCTCATGACCGCTTCGGTCTGATCGACCCGCATTTCCATCGCACTGCGGCACCGATCGCCCAAGTAGTCCACGACCCAAAGGATTTCGCGCTGTGACCATCGAGAACCTCAAGAACTCCCTCCCCGAGTACGCCAAGGACCTCAAGCTCAACCTCTCCTCGATCGCCCGCACGACCGTGCTCAACGAGCAGCAGTTGTGGGGCACCCTGCTCGCGTCGGCGGCCGCCACCCGTTCGGCCACCACGCTGCGGGAGATCGCCGAGGAAGCCGCCGACACCCTGTCGGCCGAGGCGTACAACGCCGCATTGGGCGCCGCCTCGATCATGGGCATGAACAATGTGTTCTACCGGGGTAAGGCGTTCCTGGGCGGGCGTTACGACGATCTGCGCGCGGGCCTGCGTATGCAGATCATCGGTTCGCCCGGTGTGGACAAGGCCGATTTCGAGCTGTGGTCGTTCGCGGTGTCCTCGATCAACGGCTGCGCGCACTGCCTCGAAGCGCACGAGCACACCCTGCGCGAGGAGGGCGTGTCCCGTGAGGTGATCTTCGAATCGCTGCGCGTGGCCGCCATCGTGGCCGGCGTCGGCCAGGCCGTCGCCACCACCGAGGCGCTGGCCTCGGCCGCGGTCTGATTCCAGACCGCACGGACGTGATTCGGGAGCGGTAGTTCGGGTTCCCGAGCAGGGGCCGCGCACCCACGGGTGCGCGGCCCCTTTGTTTGCCATTTGTTTGCGGAACTGACATTGCTGATCGGCAACGTTGCCCGTTCCACCCGAATTCTCCCTTTAGACTCCCCCGCATGCCCACGCGCTCCCGGACCCCCGCCCGGCGCCGCTGGCGCAAATTCTTCGCCACCTCGGTTATTGTCGCCACACTCGCCGTAGCCGGAACCGCGCTGTGGCTCAATAGACAGGAACCCGACCGGGAGACCCCCGCCGCACCCGATCCCACCGGCACGGCCCTGCCCGACGCGCAGCGGGCCCGCGCGGATCTGGACGGGCTCAGCGTCGCCTGGAATCGCAATTGGGAATCCTATGAACGCAATGCCTTCGGCCCCGGCTGGTCCGGGCGCGGCGGCGAGGCGGCGCTCGCGAACGGATGCACGGCCCGCGACGCGGTCCTCAAACGCGACCTCGCGGATGTGCGCCTGGCGGAAAGCAATTCGTGTCTCGTACTGACCGGGACGCTCAACGATCCGTACACCGGCGAACGCCTGCAATACGACCGTTTCAAAGCCTCCAGCATCGAAATCGATCACGTGGTCGCCCTGGGTGACGCCTGGCGTTCGGGCGCCTCGGAATGGGATCGGGAACAGCGCGAGAATTTCGCCAACGACGTCGGCAATCTGCTGGCCGTGCAGAAGCAGGCCAATCAGGACAAAGGCTCGAAGACGCCGGATCAATGGCAGCCTCGGTACGAATACCGGTGCGAATACGCCCGCCGCTGGGTGGCGGTGAAATCTCGCTGGAATCTGAGCGTGCAACCCACCGAGAAGAGCGCGCTGTTCGAGATGCTGGCCACCTGCTCGCCTCCCACAAATCGGTAACCATAGGTAAGCTGACTCGCCATGGGCACTCCAGAGAGCGATGGCACCCAGATCGAGGTCGTGCGCGTGTTCACCGATGCGGCGGGCCGGTTCGGCAATCCGCTCGGCATCGCGCGCGCGGGCGATGTCGCCGGGGCCGATCATCAGGCGCTGGCGGCGCGGGCGGGGTACAGCGAGACCGTGGTGGTCGAGGATCCGGTCGAACACCGGGCCAGATTGCGCATCTACACCCCCGCGGTCGAACTGCCCTTCGCCGGGCATCCGACCGTGGGCACCGCGTGGTGGCTGGCCATGCGCGGCCACCCGGTGACCGTGATCGACGTCCCCGCCGGACCGGTGGACGTGGTGGCCAACGACGGGCTCACCTGGATCCGGGCCCGCTCGGAATGGACGCCCAAATTCACCTTCCACGAATTCGACGACGCCCAGCTGCTCGAGACCCTGGATCCGGGTGATTTCACCGAGGGCGCGCACTACGCGTGGATGTGGGCCGACGAGACCCACAGCCGGGTTCGGGCGCGCATGTTCGCCCCCGCCCTCGGCGTCCCCGAAGACGAGGCCACCGGTGCGGCCGCGATCGCGCTGACCGCGAAACTGCAACGCGGCCTCCGCATTACACAGGGCCAGGGCTCGCACCTGTTCACCGAATGGGACTCCGACGGCTGGGCGCGACTCGGCGGGCGCGTGGTCGCGGACCATCCGGTCCTGATCTGATCGACATCGTCTGAAAACCTTCCGCGGGGTCGGTATCGGCCCTGGAAAATCGGTTGCCGAACCCGTCGGTGGTCGATGAGATTGTGGATTGCGAGCCGCACCGGATGACGGCCGCGTCCACCATCGGGAAGGAAGCAACGCCGTGTCCACCACCGTCGAGCCCCCGGGCACGCGCGCACCGCGTCGCGCCGGCAGCCGCGAATGGGTCGGCCTGAGCGTGCTCACCCTGGCGTGTCTGGTGTACGCGATGGACCTGACGGTGCTGCACCTGGCGGTGCCGCAGATCAGCGCCCAACTCCAGCCCACCGGACAGCAATTGCTGTGGATCATCGACGTGTACGGCTTCATGGTGGCCGGCCTGCTGATCACCATGGGCACGCTCGGGGACCGGATCGGACGGCGGCGACTCCTGCTCATCGGCGCGGCGGCCTTCGGCGCGGTCTCGGTGCTCGCGGCGTTCGCCCCGACGGCCGAAACGCTGATCCTGTGCCGCGCGCTGCTCGGCATCGCGGGCGCCACCGTCGCGCCGTCCACACTGTCGTTGATATTCAACATGTTCGAGGACCCGCGCCAGCGCTCGCTCGCGGTCGGCACCTGGGTCAGCGCCTTCTCCGCGGGCGGCAATCGTCGGCCCGATGCTCGCCGGCCTGCTGCTCGAGCACTACTGGTGGGGCTCGGTCTTCCTGCTCGCGGTGCCGGTAATGGTGCTGCTGCTGGTGCTCGGACCCCGGGTGCTGCCCGAATTCCGCGATCCCGAGCCGGGCAGACTCGACCCGGTGAGCGCCGCCCTGAGCGTGCTGACCATGATCGCGCTGGTCTTCGCGATGAAGAAGTTCGCGCGGGACGGCCCGGGCGTGCTGCCGCTGCTGGCCCTGGTGATCGGCTTACCGGCGGGCGCGCTGTTCGTACGACGCCAGCTGACGCGACCGGACCCCATGCTCGATCTCCGGTTGTTCGGCACCGCGCTGTTCCGCACGGCCCTGGCCATCAACGTGATCGCGATCTTCGTGGCCTTCGGGTACTTCCTGTTCGTCGCGCAGTATTTCCAGCTGGTCCTGGGCCTGTCGCCGTTGCACGCGGGCCTGGCCATGGCCCCGTCCAGCGTCGGCTTCATCATCGGGTCCCAGGCCGCGCCACGCCTCGTGCGGGTGGTGCGCCCGGCCTACCTGATCGGCGGCGGCATGAGCCTGGCCGCACTCGGCCTCGCGCTGATGACGCTGCTGAGCGTGTCGGGAAGCCCGGTCCCGGCCGTGCTGGCCGCGCTACTCATCGCGCTGGGGCTGGCCCCGGTCTTCGGCATCACCACCGAGCTGATCGTGGGTTCCGCACCCCCGGAGAAGGCGGGCGCGGCATCCGGGGTCTCCGAGACCGGCGCGGAACTCGGTGGGGCGCTGGGCATCTCGATCCTGGGCAGTCTCAGCATCGCGATCTATCGCGGCGATCTGGCGCAGACCCTGCCACCCGGGGTACCCGACGCGGACCTCGTGCGCGACACCCTGGGCTCGGCGGTAGGGGTGGCGGCGACGCTACCCGAGCCGCTGGGTGCGGCCGTGCTGGCCGCGGCGCGGGACGCCTTCATGGACGGGGTGCACCTGATCACCGGGATCACCGCCGTGCTGTCGCTGGCGCTGGCGGCGATGGCGCTGGTGCGCCTGCGGCAGGTACCCGCCGGGGAGCTGTCCGCTGCGCACGACTAGCGACCCGGTCCAGGCGCGAAACCGGCCCGCGCTGTCGAACACCGGACAGGTCCCGTGCACGCGCGTGCACGGGACCTGTCCGGTCGAGACGACGCCGCCGCTCGGCGCCGGTATTCGACGACTCAGCCCAGCGCCGCGGCGAAGCCCGCTGCCAGCTCGGCGACCTGCTCCTCGGTGATGACGAAGGACGGCGAGATCTGTAGCGCGCCCTGACCGGCGGCGCGGCCCGAGATACCGTGCTCGCGCAGGGTTTTCACGAACGGCATCGCCTCGGCCGGATCGGCGAGCTGCACCGCGGCGACCGCGCCGAGCCCGCTGCGGACCTCGGCGACGCGCGGGTGCGCGGCCAGCGGCGAGAAGTGCTCGTGCAGCAGGGCTTCGAGGTTCTTGCTGGCGTCGAGCAGGTTCTCGCGCTCCATGATGTCGAGGTTGGCCATGGCGGCGGCCGCCGCGGCGGCGTGCCCGCCGTAGGTGTAGCCGTGCCGGAACCAGGTGCCGCCGGCGAAGAACGGCTCGGCCACGCGCGGGGCGATGAAGACCGCACCCATGGGGATGTAGCCGGAGGTCAGACCCTTGGCGGTGGTCATGAGGTCGGGCTGCAGGTCGAATCGCGAAGAGGCGAACCAGGATCCGCCGATGCGGCCGAAGCCGGTGACGACCTCGTCGGCGACGAAGAGGATGTCGTTCTCGCGGCAGATGCGGCGCACCTCGGTGAGGTAGTTGTCCGGCGGCAGGTAGACCCCGCCCGCGCCGATGATCGGCTCGGCGAAGAAGGCCGCGATACGGTCCGCGCCCACCTCCTCGATGAGCGCGAGCAGCGCCTTGGGGTCGTCCCAGGAGATGGTGCGGGCGTCGGGCATGAACTCGCCGTAGCCCTCGTGGTTGACCGGGATGCCGGCCAGCGAGGTGCCCGCCACGTGCATGCCGTGGTACGCCTTCTCACGGCCGACGATCAGCGTCTTTCCCGGCTGCCCCATGACGTTCCAGTAGCGCCGGGCGAGCTTGGCGGCGGTGTCGATGCCGTCCGAGCCGCCGGAGGTGAAGAAGATCTTGCTGCCCGGGACCGGGGCGATGGCGGCCAGGCGCTCGGCCAGATCGCGCAGCACCGGGGAGGCCAGGTCACCGAAGTTCGAGTAGTGCGCGATGTCGCCCAGCTGGGCCGCGACCGCGTCGGCGATCTCGCGGCGGCCGTGCCCGACATTGGTGAACCACAAACCGGCGGTGGCGTCGAGGTACCGGTTGCCCGCCTCGTCCCAGATCTGGGCGCCCTCGCCGCGCGCCACCACGAACGCCCCGCCACTCTCGACCGCGCCCATATCGGCGAAGCCATGCCACAGCGAACCCATCCCGCACCTCCGTACACCGACAACGGCCGCCCCTCGCCGGACGAGCCGAACCACCCCACCATCACACCACTGCGACCGTGAGCAGCGTGAACTACCCCCGTACATACCGGTCGGCCGGTCTTGGATCACGCGGAAGCGGCGGCCACCAACATGAACGCGGTACCCAGATCCATCACCACGTGCGGCAGCACCACCGCCGGCCCGGTGGCGCCCACCGGATGCGGAAACGCGTGGCGCAGCAGGCGTCTCGACGCGGGCACCGACATCAGCGCGGCATCGGCCAGGAACAGCGCGGCCAGGGCCAGCATGGGCGCGGGCGCGGGTCCCGCCCCCGCGTGATGCGCACCGGTGTGCCCGCTCATGGCGTAGAGCATGGCCGCGGCCGCCACCACGTGATACGCGAACGCGGTGACCCCCGTCCCGGGCAGCACGTCGTTCCCGGCCGGCGCGCCCGCCCGCCACCGGGCGATGCGCGCCAGCAGCAGCCCGGCATAGACCACCGTCATCGCGGTCAGCACCCCGTTCAGCGCGCGCGGATCCGCCGCCGGGAACACCAGCATGGCCAGCATCACCAGGCACATGAGCAGATGCGCGGCATCAGACTCCCGATCGATGCCGCGAAACCCGTTGCCCGCCAACCCCGTTGCGCTGAAGGCTTGGCCTCCCACCGCGACCGTTCCGCCGGTCGCGTCCACCCCCCTCGCCTCCACCGGGAGCACCCGCACCGCGGACAGCCGGGCCAGCACGATCACCGCCGCCACCACGAACCCCAGGACCGCCACCCACCGCAGCATCCCGTACTCGCGCACGAATTCCGCCACAGCCCACCACCTCTCACCGCAGCGACCAGGCCGCCTCCAATGCTCGCATCGCGGGCGGCCCCGGATCCCGGTTTCGGGCGAACCTCGAACCCGCGACGACACGCAGACGATCGGGAAAGATCACTCGAACAAACGTTCTACTCGAGGTATCGTTCCGGGCCATGCCGGAACTCTCACGCCGCGACTGGGCGACCATGAACCTGGAGCAGGTTCGCAGGCAGCTGCTGGACGCGGCGGCGTTCGGCAAGTGGCTCACACCCGAGCAGCTGGAGAACGCGGCGGGCAAGATCGGCGAGGGGTTGAAGGTCTTCCTCGCCGAGACGCACGATCGCGGATAACGCTGGGCGCCAGGGGGTTCGACGCGATCGAACCGCACCGAGCCCGAACCCTCGGGTCGGCCCCCCGCGACAGAACCACCGAACGCCGACCGCCCGGTGCACACGGTGGATCGGACGTGTCGCGAGCAGACCGATCAGTATCGATAGCCTGGGCGCATGCGCATTGTGGTGGACGATCTGTCCGGTCCCGAGGTGATCGGGCTGCTCGAGGAGCACGTGGCCGAGATGGCCGCCCACTCCCCCGAGGACAGCATGCACGCGCTGGACGTGGCCGCCCTGCGCAAGCCGGAATTTACCTTCTGGTCCGTATGGGAGGGCGACGAGCTGATCGGGTGCGGCGCGCTGAAAGAGCTCGACCCCGAGCACGGGGAGATCAAATCGATGCGCCTGACCGACGCGTGGCAGGGCCGGGGCGTGGCCTCACGACTGCTGCTGCACATTCTCGAACAGGCCCGTGAACGCGGCTATCACCGGCTGAGCCTGGAAACCGGGTCGAGTGAGTTCTACGCCCCGGCGGTGCGACTGTACGAACGGCACGGCTTCCGCGCGTGCGGGCCCTTCGCCGACTACGCCGAGGACCCGCACAGCGTCTTCATGACGCGCGCGCCTCTCTGAAGAACTTGCCGACGAAGCCGTTCGCCACCGCGACCCCCAGCGCGAGGATCACGAAGAACACCACCATGAGCGCGAGACCGCCGGACATCGCGAGGTAGCCCCGCTCCCGGGGATCGATGAACGGGTAGGGATACCAGTCCACGATGGGACCGCGGATCAAGGTGTACACGCCGTAGACGATCGGAAACACGAGCCAGTTGCCGATCAGGCGCGCGCTCAGCGTGATGGCCGCGGGCACCAGCAGCCAGTCGATCAGCAGGACGAGAGGCATGATGCGGTGCAGATAGGTGTTGAGCCACTGCTCCTGCAACTGCACGTCGATGTCGGCCAGCAGCAGCGCGTAGACGATGCCGGTGATGACCAGGTACAGCGTCGCCGCGCCGCGCACCACCTGCCAGCGCCGGTCCCCCGGATCGCGCAGCGCACCGACCAGCAGCACGACCACGCCGATCACGTTGGACAGGATCGTGAAGTAGCTGAAGTAGTTCGCGACCGAGTAGGCGGGATCGTCCATACCCTTGATCGGGCCGTACGCGAGCGCGAAGACGCCGAACGCCCCGAACCCCAGGCGCAGTAGTCGGATCCAGAGCGGTGTCCCGGCCGCGTTGCTCATCGCCTGATCGTCGCACGGTACGGGGCAGAAACGCGGACGATACGCCGATACAGCACACTTCGGGCAATCACATTCGAGCCGAAACGCCCCACCGCGCCGACCGGGCCCGGCGCGGACTTCGCTAGGCTTGACGACGCAATGACCAGGACCGCCGCCACCGTTCGCGAGCTTCGATCCCGCCTGGCCGACCTCTCGATCCGCGACGAGCATCGTTTGCGCCGTCGCCTCGACAAGGCCCGCGGCGGCGACCTCACCGAACTCGAAACCGAGATAGACGCCGCCGCTCGGCGCGTCGACACCCGTCGCGCCGCCGTACCCGAGATCAGGTACCCCGAGCAGCTACCCGTCTCCGCGCGCCGCGACGACATCGCCGCCGCCATCGCCGCCAACCAGGTGGTCATCGTGGCCGGCGAGACCGGCTCCGGCAAGACCACCCAGCTACCCAAGATCTGCCTGGAACTCGGGCGGGGGGTGCGCGGCACCATCGGGCACACCCAACCGCGGCGACTGGCCGCGCGCACGGTGGCAGAGCGAATCGCCGAGGAGCTGAACACCGAACTCGGCGACGTGGTCGGCTACACCGTCCGATTCACCGATCAGGCCTCGGACCGGACCCTGGTCAAGCTCATGACCGACGGCATCCTGCTCGCCGAGATCCAGCGCGACCGGCTGCTGCGCCGCTACGACACGATCATCATCGACGAGGCGCACGAACGCAGCCTCAACATCGACTTCCTGATGGGCTATCTCAAGCAGCTGCTGCCCAAGCGGCCCGATCTCAAGCTCGTCATCACCTCGGCCACCATCGACCCGGAGCTGTTCGCCCGGCACTTCAGCGACGAGAACGGCACGCCCGCACCGATTGTCGAGGTGTCGGGCCGCTCGTACCCGGTGGAGATCCGCTATCAGCCGCTGTCGCTGGAGATTCCGCTCACCTCCGACGATCCCGACGACGACAACACCGAGGTGGTCGACCGCGATCCCACCGACGCCATCGGCGACGCGGTGCGCGAACTGCTCGCCGAGGGTGACGGCGACATCCTGGTCTTCCTGTCCGGCGAGCGCGAGATTCGTGACACCGCCGACACCCTGCGCGACATGCGCCTGCCGCGCACGGAGATCCTGCCGCTGTACGCCCGGCTCTCCGCGGCCGAGCAGCACCGGGTCTTCAGCGCGCACACCGGTCGCCGGGTCGTGCTGGCCACCAACGTGGCCGAGACCTCGCTGACCGTCCCCGGTATTCGATACGTCATCGATCCCGGCACCGCGCGAATCTCCCGCTACTCCCTGCGCACCAAGGTGCAGCGCCTGCCCATCGAGCCGATCTCGCAGGCCTCCGCGCGCCAGCGTTCGGGTCGCTGCGGCCGTGTCGCCGACGGCATCGCCATTCGCCTCTACTCCGAGGACGACTTCGAATCCCGGCCGCAGTTCACCGAACCCGAGATCCTGCGCACCAATCTGGCGGCGGTCATCCTGCAGATGACCGCGCTCGGACTCGGCGACATCGAGAGCTTCCCGTTCGTGGAAGCCCCCGACGGCCGCGCCATCCGCGACGGCATCGCCCTGCTCGAGGAACTCGGCGCGCTGGCCCGGCGATCCGAGAACGCCACCGCCGCAGACGTTCCCGATACCGGGCTGGCCCTGACCGCCATCGGCCGCGAGATGGCCCAGCTGCCGGTGGACCCGCGCATGGCGCGAATGCTGGTCGAGGCGCACAACACCGGCTGCCTGCCCGAGGTCCTGAAGATCGTGGCGGCGCTGTCCATTCAGGATGTGCGCGAGCGGCCGGTCGAATTCCAGCAGGCCGCCGACACCAAACACGCCCGGTTCCATGTCGAGGGCTCGGACTTCCTGTCCTACCTGACGCTCTGGGACTACCTGTCCGAACAGCGGAAATCGCTGTCCTCCAATCAGTTCCGGCGGATGTGCCGCGACGAGTTCCTGCACTACCTGCGTATTCGCGAATGGCAGGACCTGCACGGCCAGCTGCGGACCATCACGCGCGGACTGGGCTGGTCCGCCGAATCCGGTAGCTCCGGCGGGGATTCGCACGAGGACCGCGGCGGGGAGAACGCCGGTGGCGCGGCGCGATCGGACGCCGGTCGCCGCGGCGCGGCCGACGGGACGCGTTCCGGCGGGCGCGGCAGACGCGGGCGCGGGACGGCCGCGGCCGGAGACGGCGCGGCGCGTACCGACCGCGGAGCCGGTCACAGCGCCGGGACCGCTGCCGGCGACGGCGCCGGGACGAAGAACGCACGGGGCCAACGCGGTTCAGCGGGCGACAGCACGGCGCGCAACAGTACGGATCAGTCCGGCCGCGAAGCCGCACAGGCCGCGGCCGCCGACGCCGCGCTGCCGTGGGACACGACCTCGATCCATCAGGCGCTGCTGTCCGGCATGCTCTCCCACATCGGCGTGCGCGAGGCCGAGAGCCGAGAGTTCCTGGGCGCGCGCAACGCCAAGTTCATGATCTTCCCCGGCTCGTCGCTGGCCAAGAAGGCCCCGCGCTGGGTCATGGCCGCCGAGTTGGTCGAGACCTCACGCCTGTGGGGCCGCACCGCCGCGCGCATCGAACCCGAATGGGCCGAACGCCTGGCCGGCGATCTGGTGAAACGCACCTACTCCGAACCGCATTGGTCGTCCAAGCGCGGCGCGGCCCTGGCGTACGAGCGGGTCACGCTGTACGGCATTCCCCTGGTGACCCAGCGCCGGGTGGACTTCGGGCGCATCGATCCCGAACTCGCCCGCGAGCTGTTCATCCGGCACGCCCTGGTGCAGGGCGAGTGGCAGACCCGGCACGAGTTCTTCGAGCGCAATCGCGAATTGCTGGAGGACGTGGCCGATCTCGAACATCGCGCCCGCCGCCGCGACATCCTGGTCGACGATCAGGTGCTGTTCGACTTCTACGACGGGCGCGTCCCCGCGGACGTGGTGTCGGTCCGGCACTTCGACGCCTGGTGGAAGCAGGCCAAGCGCGCCGATCCCGCGCTGCTGGACTTCACCGCCTCCACCGTGGTGAACGAGGACGCGGCGCTGCTGGATCCGACCGCGTTCCCGGACAGCTGGCGACAGGGCGAGCTGATCCTGCCGCTCACCTACCAATTCGAGCCCGGGAACGCCGATGACGGTGTGACCGTGCACATTCCCATCGCGCAGCTGGCGCACGTCCGCGCGGTCGGCTTCGACTGGCTGGTCCCCGGCATGCGCGAGGAACTGGCCACCGCGCTGATCAAGACGCTGCCCAAACAGCTGCGGCGCACGGTCGTGCCCGCCCCCGATTACGCGAAAGCCGCACTGGCCCAGCTGACCCCGCGCGCGGAACCGTTGCGCACCGGGATGGCCCGCGAGCTGTCCCGGCTGGGCGCGATCACCGTCACGCCCGCCCAGCTCGATCCCGGCGGACTGCCCGATCATCTGCGCATGACCTTCGCCGCGACCGACGCCGCGGGCACGCTGGTCGACCGCGACAAGGATCTGGCCGCGCTCAAATCCCGGCTCGCGAACCAGGTCTCGAAGTCGGTCGCCCGCGCCACCGCGGCCGCCGAGCGCGCGCCGGCGGCGGTGTGGACCTCCGAATCGCTCGGCACCCTGGAGCCGACGGTGCGCCGTCAGGTCGGCGGGCAGACCATCACCGGTTATCCCGCACTGGTTCCCGAGGGCGAGGGCGTGGCGGTGCGCGTGCTGAGCTCACCGGGCGAACAGGCCGCCGCCATGCGCACCGGCACCCGCACGCTGCTGCTCAACGCGCTACCCACCTCCGCGCGCTCGGTCACCGCGGCGCTGCCGCCCACCGATCGCCTTGCGCTGAGCCAGAACCCGTACGGCTCGCTGGACGGCCTCATCGAGGACTGCCGGGCGTGCGCGGCCGACGAGTTGATCGCACAGGCCGGTGGGCCGGTACGCAGCCCGGATCAGTTCAAGGCGCTGGTCGAGCGGGTGCGGCCGAACTTCACCACGGCCGTTGCCCGGACCGTGCGCCTGGTCGTGCCGGTGCTGGCCGAGGCGCACCGCGTCCGCGCCGCGCTCGCGGACAATCGCGACCGCGACGCGGGCGAAGACGTGCGCCATCAGCTCGACGATCTGGTGTTCCCCGGCTTCGTTTCCGAGTGGGGCAGTACGCGATTGCGGGAGCTGCCGCGCTACCTCGAGGGTGCGCGCCTGCGGCTCGAGGCGCTGCCCGCCGCGGCCAATCGCGATCGGCAGGGCATGGCCGAACTCGACCGCGTGCACGCCGCCTACGACCGGCTGCTGGAGCTGCTGCCCGAGGGGCGGCGCGGTGGACGCGACATCACCGAGATCTGGTGGATGATCGAGGAATTGCGGGTGAGCCTGTTCGCCCAGCAGCTCGGCACGCCGTACGCGGTGTCGGTCAAGCGCATCGAGAAGGCGATAGAGGCCGCACGAAAGCCCCCGGCCAAGCGCTGATATCGGGCTCGGGCGGGGGCTTTTCGTAACGATGGCCGAACGGGCTCCGGTGCGGAGCCCGTTTCGGCCGGGCTGTCAGTCCGCGGCCGCGCCCACCGCGTGTTCGGCGCGGTGCTTGCGGAGTTCGGCGATCTCGTGCTCGAAATCCTCGGCGGAACTGAAGGATCGGTACACCGAGGCGAACCGCAGGTACGCGACCTCGTCGAGATCGCGCAGCGGTCCGAGAATGGCGAGACCGACCTCGTGGCTGGGCACCTCTGGGGAGCCCTTGGCGCGCACCGCGTCCTCGACCTGCTGCGCGAGCAGGTTGAGGGCATCGTCATCGACCTCACGGCCCTGACAGGCGCGGCGCACACCGCGTATGACCTTCTCGCGGCTGAACGACTCACTCACACCGCTGCGCTTGACGACCGACAGGATCGCGGTCTCCACGGTGCTGAACCGGCGCCCACACTCCGGGCAGGCACGTCGCCTCCTGATGGCGCTGCCTTCTTCGGCCTCACGTGAATCGACAACCCTGGAATCGGGGTGGCGACAGTACGGGCAATGCATCCGTGATCCTTCGTCGGGGCCTGGGCTCCTCAGCAACCCCGAGGATACCCGGACGAGCGCCATCGGCGTGCGTCCGCCCGGGCGCCGCGCGTGGATCAGGCCGTCAGCCGCCATTCGGCTGTCATGTCACCGATCAGATCCGGCAGCCTGCGCAGCAGTCGCCCGGCGGCCAGTTTATCCGAGAAAGGTTCGGCCAGAATGGGTCTCGCGACAGCCTGATTCACCGACAGCTCGAGGTAGCGGGGCAGCAGATCATTGGTGATGTAGTTCCACCGCGTGTCGCGATCGGCCCAGTTGAACGCGGGCAACGGGGTGCGCAGTGACATGGTCCCGGCGGTGATCGTGGTGGGCGCGAACACACCGGGGGCGCGCACGCCGGGCACCGCGGCCTTGCCGGCAACCGTGCTGACATAGGTCAGCACCCGGCCCATGGCGCCGCGACCGGAGGAGGTGGCGTCCCACTGGTCGGCGATGATCTGGTTCTGCTCGCGGTCGGTCATGCGCAGCGCCGCGTCGGCGAGCCCGGCCGGCGTGCCGCCGTCGATGCCGCGCCACGCCAGCACCGCGTTCTCGTCCAGGACGCCCGCGCGGTACATCTCCTCGATGGCGGCCTGTCCTTCGGCGGCGTACGCCTCGTGCATGGGGACCTGGTCGATGAAGATGTGCTTCTGCATGATCATCAGCCGGGTCTGGTACCAGGACAGGTCGGCGGCGGTGAGCCGTTCGCCCTCGGTGGCCAGCAGCCGGATGTCCGAGGGCAGCAGGTCCAGCAGGTCGGCGGGAGTGCCGCGCAGCAGGTCGGCGACGGTGTTGCCGACCTGGTGCAGGCCGGGGACGCTCACGATGGCCGACACGTCGCCCATGTCGAAGAAGCCCGAGGCGAAGGAGCCGCCGGCCAGCCCGGCCAGGCCCAGCCAGTAGAAGTCCGGATGTGCGTTGTTCAGGCGCAGGTAGTTCACGTAGACCTGGATGAAGGTGTGTGAGTTCGTGGCCACACCGCGGTCCGGGTCCCAGGCGGCGAGGTCGATGCTCGCGTTGCGCGCGGCCACCGCGAGCCAGTACTGGTGCAGCAGGGTGGCGTAGCGCTGCGGCGCGATGTTCGCGGCGCGCGCCTGGTCGACGGCGACGCGCAGTTCGTCGGGGTCCAGCGGCAGCGCGGGGTGCAGACCGCCGCCGCCGGCGCCGTCACCGTTGACCGATGGCAGGTCCAGGTACGCGGTGTAGGCGGGTTCGGCGTGGACGGCGGGCGCTGTGACGAGTCCGGCCAGCAGGCAGGTGAGCAGAACCGTCAGACGGAGCAGACGGCGTGTCCGGCCAGGCGCCCTCCCTGACGAAAACGGGTGGTGGCCCGTGCCTGTGGTGCCGTGCGCCATTGCGCCCCCTTGTGCGGTAAGTGCGATTCGTGTGACCGCACGCCGGTCCACCTGGCCCGGCGCGTATGTATCCGCTGTCACATTCTTGGGGCACCGTAGCAACGCGTTTCAGTTTTCAATCTATATTTCCGGCCACTACCGCGGCGGCCGCAAAACGCCGTGCGAGCGGGCTATCGGCGGGCGATCCCCGGCCGATGACGCTTCCCCCACGCCATCGGAACGCGCTCGGACCACCCACCGGTTATCTGGCGGGGCCGGGCGCGGGCACGACCTCCACGACCGGGACGGTTTCGGCGCCGAATTCGCCCGCGCGCAGCTGGGCCAAGCCCACCAGACCCGCGACGGCCACCGCGGTGAGCAGGGCGGACACCGCGAGTGCCGCGAAGCCGATCTGCGCGCGCTGCACACGATTCAGCGGATGCGCGCCGCGGGCGCGCCGGGCGATCAGGTGGGCCCGGCTCGCGCGCGGGCGCGCGAGCGCGTGCGCGGGCACACGTGGCGCGCGCCGTTCGAAGGCGAGCACGCGTGCGGTGCCCGCGACCCGGTCGGGGACGCCGTCGGCCCGTAACTCCCAGGGGAGGCTGTCGAAGCCGAGATCGCCGCCGAGAGTGTCGAATTCGCTGATCAGAGTGCCCATTGAACGAACCTCCTGGGGTACGGGCCGGCTGGCCCTGGACGATTGACTCGCTCATGTGTTCGAAGAACTGATGTTCGAATTTCTACCACGCCCCGCCGACAAAGTCGCGCATTTGCGCGACATGCGTCGAACAGATGTTTGATCAGTCGGCGCTCGCGGTCTACAGTCGAGGCACAAGATCCCCGGAGCCGTGGCAGCAGTTGCCGCGGGTGCGAATTCCGGTGAGACACAGCGGTGAACGGAGGACTGCGGCGGTGAGCGAACAGGGCGGTGTGGAGAGTGAGAGCGGCCCGGCGGATCACGCCGGCGACCGCGGCACTGAAACATCCGGCGCGGCGGCGGATCTCACCGTGCGCCAGCGCAAGGTGCTGGAGGTCATCCGCACCTCGGTGAGCGACCGCGGCTATCCGCCCAGCATCCGGGAGATCGGCGACGCCGTCGGCCTCACCTCCACCTCCTCGGTGGCGCACCAGCTGCGCGCCCTCGAGCGCAAGGGCTTCCTGCGCCGCGATCCGAACCGGCCCCGCGCGGTCGACGTCCGCGGTCTGGACGAAACCGCCGTGCGCGCGACTTCCGGTGTGGCGCAACTACGTTCGGTGACCGCCGAGCCCGAGTCGGGCGACCATCCGGCGCCCACCTACGTGCCGGTGCTGGGCCGGATCGCCGCCGGTGGCCCGATCCTGGCCGAGCAGGCGGTGGAGGACGTGTTCCCGCTGCCGCGCGAATTGGTCGGCGAGGGTTCGCTGTTCCTGCTGAAGGTCGTCGGCCAGTCGATGATCGACGCCGCCATCTGCGACGGCGACTGGGTCGTGGTCCGCCAGCAGAACGTCGCCGACAACGGTGACATCGTGGCCGCCATGATCGACGGTGAAGCCACCGTGAAGACGTTCAAGCGCACCGGTTCCCAGGTGCTGCTGATGCCGCACAACCCGCTGTTCGAGCCGATCCCGGGCAACGACGCCCAGATTCTCGGCAAAGTCGTCACGGTCATCCGCAAGATCTGACCGTGCACGGACTGCCGTGACCCGGCTCCCGCCCCGCAGACCGGGCGCCGGGTCACGACAGTCGTGACAGCTCGTCAGGTGACCACACCCGTCCACACCGCACGCGAACCCGAGTCACCTACCCGGTAGGTATGCACCGTCGCCGCCGTCCCGGCCGCGATCGCGACGATCGCCACCAGCGCCAGGGCCGCACGCCCCACCGGTCGATTCCGCCCCGCGCGCACATGCACCAGGGCAACCAGCGCGGCGGCCACCACCAGCGGCACGATGTAGAAGAGCGTGTCGTCGCCCAGGTTCGCGTGCTCTTCGATGGCCGGACTCCCACCGCCGAGCCGCTCGCGCAGCCATTCCCCCGCCGTCGTGGTCAGCGGCGTCAGCACGACCACCGCCACCGCGAGCACCGCGGTCAGCCAGACGAACCTCCGGCGCGCGGCGGGCCACAGGGCGCAGAGCACCAGCAGCGCCGCGGTGAGCGGCACCAGGACCACGAGCCCGTGGACCAGCAGGACATGGGCGGGAAGCCCGCGAAATGTGGACATGTCGACGCCCTCGATTCAGCACAGCGGCCACCTGGTACCAAGAACAACGTAGGCGGACGGGCGCCGGTTCGACAGAAAAAAGGGAGAACGCGGCCCGCGCGTTCTCCCTTTTCGGCTGTGTGGTGCCGCTCAGTGCGAGTCCGGCTGCGGCCCTTGGTTTTCCGGAGCGGGGACCTGATCGCGGGTGATGCGCCGGGTCACCGCGTCGGGACGCTCGATCCGGGTCGTGGCCCGGTCGGCGTCCTCGCGTTCGGAGACCGCGGACAGCAGCACGGTCGCCTCCGGGTCGCCCGTCGTGGCGCGAGTCGGGGGCGCGGTCATCGCCGGGCCGGTCATGGCGGGCACTGGACGAGCGGCGGCGGGCGGGGTCGAGCCGGCCGGCGGCTCGATCAGCGTCGAGCCGACCAGGGACTGGTCGTCGGCGGCACGGACCGGCGGGGCGGGCGGCTGATTGAGGGAGGATCCGGCCAGCGGCTGATCACGCGGGTCGCCCGGCAGGTCCTGACCCGCACCGACCGTATCCCGGCTCACGCCGGTGAGCCGCGGTGGTTGAGCCGGATTCAGGCCGACGAGCGGCTGATCGTGATTGGCGCCCAGCAGCTCGGGGTCGTGCACGGCGCCGGCGGGCTGATCGGGCCGGGCCGGGTGCGGCGCGGAATCGGGCGTCCGGCTCGGGGCGGGAGACGCCGGGGGCTGAGTCGGGTCGGCGGGCGTGGTCAGGGTCACCGGCGGCAGTTGCACCGAAGCGCCGGGAACCAGCGGGTCGGCCGAGAGCGCGGCGAGCGTGTACGGCGCGGGGCCCGCGGGCGAACCGGCCGCGGCGGGCGCGGCGGCCGGCGGATTCGCCAGCGCGGCGGCGTCGCGGGCGAAGCCGAGTACCTCGTATTGGGCGCCGATGGTCATGGCCGCGCCGTTCTTGGTGTGCGCGATGAAGCCCTGATTCGGGCCCATGACGCGGCGCAGCGATTCCAGCCAGCGATGATCTAGAACACGACAATCCGCCCACGGGAAGTACTCGAGTCCGGTGCGCAGATAGAAGCGCTCGCCGATTCCCGCCTGCCGCAACAGGTCCAGCAACCAGGCATCGATCCGATTGGGCTGGGCGTTGCGGTAGATGCGCGTCAGCGGCGGCACGACCCCGCCGGAGAACTGACCGAAGGAGTTCAGCAACTCCCCCGAAAACTCATCGACCCTGACGAAACCGACAACGTCGAGACCATGCAGTTGCTCCGGAAGTTGCGCCGCTAACCTGCGCTCGTCATGCAGTTTGAACTTCCTATTGATGTTCTCTGTGCGCATTTGTCTCCGGTTCCCAAGAACAACTCCCCGGAACCCTAACATGAACCCAACCGTTTCAAACCGAGTCGGTCAACCGGCCGGTAACCGCCCGAAATGGCTGCCCGCAATAATTCCGCTACTTATAGAAGCGCTGTTGGCGAGTGCGGTTCGGGTCACCTTCGACTAGGGGTTATAGGCGTTTGCGCTGATCTCGTCCCGCGTCCGCGGACCGGGATTCCCGGCGGCCCGGCAGTTGCTGTGCACGGCGACCGTGAGCCTGCTATCCGCGGACTCGGGCGACCGCGTTCAATAGGCGACGGTGAATCGCTCACCGATGAAGGCGTCGTCGCGCAGCGCGTCGAGGATGGCCTCGGCGTAATCGCCCACGCTGATCCGGCTCTCGCCTTCGGCATCGGTGAGCGGGGTATCACGGGCCTCGGCCCGGTACGCCCCGGTCGCCGCGCCCGGTACGAGATGGACCGGCGGCGGGCTCACGTAGGACCATCGGACCGCGCTGCCGCCCGCCCGCAGGATCTCGAGCGCCTCGCCCTGATCGCGGGCCGTCTCCAGATACTCGGCGGGGAAGTTCGGCGAGTCCACGAAGCGCTGTCCGGGCGCGTATTCGAGACTGCCGCCGCCACCGAGGAACACCAGGCGGCCGACCCCGGCCGCAGGCAGTGCGTCGAGCAGCGCCAGCGCGCCGCGCGGCACCAGCCGGTCCGCACCCTTGACCGCGACGACGACCGCGTCGTGCCCCGCGACAGCCGCGGCCACCGAGTCCGCGTCGGTCACGTCCACGGTGCCGCTGTCCAGTGGCGTGACCTCGAGACCGCGGGCCAGCGCCGCCCGTGTCACGGCTCCGCCGAGATTGCCGGTGGCCCCGATGACGGCGATCCGCGTCGGCGGATACACCGACTCCAGGAAATCGGCGATGAGCGGCACTATCTCGGGCAGCTTCTCCTCGAGCGCTTCGGTCGCACGGCCGAACGGTTGCGGGTGTCCACGGCGCATGTCAGCAAGACGATCAAGGGGCTCGAGCGCCGCGCGGGGACCGCGTTGTTCGAACGCACCAGTCGCAGAGTGGAACTCACGCCTGTCGGCAGCGCCCTGCGCGAGGAGCTGGGGCCCGCGTTCGATCGAATCCAGCGGAGCCTGCGAAATGCCAAGCGGGCCGGACTCGAGATCAGGGGCACCCTGCGCATCGGGTACTTCGGATCGGCGGCGGGCCGCTATCTGCTGGGTGTCGCCGAGCGGTTCGAGGCCCGCTACCCCGAGTGCACGGTGCGGATCACCGAGATGCAGCTCAGCGACGGCGCCGCGCGGCTGCGCAGCGGCGAGGTCGACGCGATGGTCTGCTGTTTCCCGATGCTGGAACCCGATATGACCATCGGGCCGCCGCTGTACGAGGAGGCGAAGATGCTCGCCGTTCCGGTGGGCCATCCCTTCGCGACCCGGTCGTCCGTCACCCTGGAAGACCTCGCCGAGGTCACCATGATCGCGAATCCCCCGGCCCTGCCCATGGAGTTCGACGAGTTCCACCACCCCCGGTTCACCCCGTCCGGCCGCCCGATTCCGCACGGCCCGGCCGCCGCCACCTTCCAGGAGATCCTCGCGCTGGTGGGCGCGGGCCGGGGGACGTATCTCACGACCGAGCAGGCCCCCCTCTATTACCTCCGCCCGGACGTCGCGTTCGTCCCGGTCACGGACGCCCCTCCCCTGCGGTTCGGCCTCGGCTGGCTGAATTCGGCGCTCACCCCGCGCGTCCGGGCGTTCGTCGAAACGGCTGTCGCGCACGAGGACTGAGGAGTTCGGCGTCCGACCGGCGGCTCGGTGCCGGCAAGAAGGATTCGCTCCGCCGGAACGCCGGGCGCGCGCGGCCTTCGTCAGCGGGACACGGCCGGGGTTCCGCACAGCGGGTGTCTCTGCGCCGTAGATGTATCTTCTCTGAGGAATGGCTCACGAGAGAGGTCGATCCCTTGGCAGCACTCCGGCACCCGGACGACCCGGGCGCGACCTTCCGCAGGTACCTGAGTTCGGTTGTGCTGCATGCCCAAGCGAGCGCCAAGGCCGTGGACCTCGGCGCGACGGACCTCTACGCGCTCAACATCCTGGATCTGGCCGGGCCGATGACGCCCGGCGAGCTCGGCGCCCGCACGGGCCTGACCACCGGCCCCACCACGCGCCTGATCGACCGCCTGGAAGCGGCGGGCCATGTCCGCCGGACCGCCGATCCGGGCGATCGCCGCAAGGTCATCGTCGAGCCGATCGACAAGCCGGCCGACCTGGACGCGGTGCTGGCGCCCGCCCGGAGTCGCCTTGCCGACATCGTGGCCGGCTACACCGCGGAGCAGCGGGCGGTACTGTTCGACTACTTCGACCGCGCCGCCGAGGCTTTCCAGGAGTCGGTCGCGGACCTGCCGAAACGACACCGCTGACGAACGAGCGACGCACCGAGCTGGGCGAAGCGCCTGCACGAGCGGATCGGCCCCGCCGCAATGCGGTGGAAGGCCCAGGCGCTCAGCCCCATTCACCGGTTGCAGATTGTCTCAGACACCACTAGTCTAAGCCCGGCGCACGGACCCCGATGAGTACCCCACCGGGTTTCGCAACGCCACGAGGCGGCCCGCCGCCCGGCCAAGTGCCCACTTGAAGCGCCGGACCAGGGCCGCCTCGGCACCATCACACCCAAACGATCCGCCCGCCCGGAGCGAGGGCGTCGAGTCCGACCTGGTAGTTCGGTAGCTAGCGGAACTCGTTCAGCGCAGCACAATCAGCTCAGGTTCGGTCGGCGACTGTTCCAGGACCGTGTCGGTGCGTCCACGCAGGAATCTGTCGAACATGGCCGCCACGTACGTGTGGATCAACCTGGCGCCGCGTTCCGGGGCAATTGGTCCGGCGTATCTCGCCGCCGCGGTGCGGGCGGGCGGCGGTATGAACAATGGCATGTCGGTGAAGTCGTAATGGGCCGAATCGCGAAGGGTAACTTGCCGTTTCCAGCCTGTCGAGTGTTGCCAGAAAGCATCGAGCGAGGGATTGGCGTCCCCGACTTCTTCGATTTGCTGACTGGTCATCACCAGTACCGGGCGGTCCTCCCCTTCGGTGACCGCACGCCCGAAGTCCTCATCCACACCGATTTGACCGTCCAAATCGACTGCGGCGGAGATGCGATGGTCCTCATGCATCGATTCCACCGCGGTGTATCCGCCTGAGGAGTGTCCGACCATTCCGATGTGGTTCATATCGAGGACGGCACCGAGACCTCCGGGCAATGCGCGGTGTTCGACATCGGGGTTGTCGCCCTGTGCCAGTCGCGCAAGCGAATCCAATACCAAGGTGGTATCGCGCAGCCTGGCATCGATGAATTTCTTTCGGACCTCCGGGGTGATCCCGTCCGGCATCGAGGCAGCCTGGACCAGCCGACCGCCGGGAAACTCCACCGCCGGCGTGGTCTCGTAGGTGTGATCGATGGTGACCACCACATAACCGCGGCTGGCCAGATCCTCGGCCAGCCCGGTGCCCATCAGGCGAGTGACTCCCGCGCCCGGCGAGTACAAGACCACCGGATAGTTTCCACCGGCGACTGCGTCGGCGTCGGTATAGGAGTTAGTGAACACCCCCGGAAACTGGAATCCGAATTGCCTGTCGAGATCGGTCATCAGCTGTGTCGACAGGTATCGTGCCCGCGGACTCCGATCGACGTCGGCGGCCGGATAGAACACCGACACCATGAGTTCACGCGCACGATCCGGACGGAAAGGATCGGGCCGGTTCTGGTCGAGCAGATGCAGTGTCGTTGTGCCAACGGAGAATTGGCCGTCGGGACGAGGAAGAACCGCGATCCCGAACGGCGAGGCCGCCGACACCGTGGAACCCGCGGCGATCAGTGCCGCTGTAACGATGGCAACGCCTGCCAGCCTGTTGATCAACGATCCCCCCAAGAGATGCCGAAAGCACTTTAATCGCGGTGCTTTTGACTATATGCGCCGACAGTAGCAGGTCTTCGCCGGCACCCGCGGACTTCGTCTTACGGATGTCGAACTACTGCGGTCGCTGTATCATCTTGCGCTGGTGCGGCATTCGCATCCGGTCGGGGGCGATCACGAAGATGATACCGAGGGGGCGAACGCTGACAATCGCCGCAGTCACGACTCATACAGATGAAAGAACTTCCTTGGCACACAGGTATTCACGACGGCACATCCTGACCGTCGCCGCAGCCCTGATGGCGACCACCGTCGCCCCCGGCGTTGCACTAGCACGCCCCGACGCACCCGTCACGATCACGCTGCCCGCCCCGACCGGCCCGAACCCGGTGGGCGTAACCCAGGTGCATCTCACCGACACCTCCCGTATCGATCCCTGGGACCCTGCTCGACAGCGTGAACTCATAGTCCAGATCTGGTACCCCGCAGACGCCGCGGACACCTCGCCTCTTGCCGCGTGGCCGACTCCCGGCGGGCTGGAAGAACTCCGCTACTCCCTCCTGCAATCCGGTGTCGCACCAGACCTCTGGACGCTCGCGCCCGGTCACAGCCGCACCGATGCCCGCGCCGCCACTGGGCGATATCCGCTCCTGCTGAACTCCCCCGGACTGGGCGACACCACCGGCCTGAACACCGCCCAGGCCGAGGATCTAGCCAGCCACGGCTACATCGTGGCCGCCATCAACCACACCCACGAAGCCTTCGCCGTGCGATTTCCGGACGGCCGCACCGAACGCGGTGTGGTGCCGCTGAATTCATCACTCGACGTCCTGTCGAACCAGCTCATCCCGATCCGAGTAGCCGATACCAGCTTCGTCCTCGATCAGCTCACCGACGCTGCCACCGACCCCGCCGCCGCGCGCCCCGGCCTACCCGAACACCTCGCGGAGGCACTGGACCCGGCGAAGGTCGCCATGTTCGGCCACTCCCTGGGCGGGTCGACCGCAGCCCAGGCGATGCACGACGATCGGCGAATCGCAGCCGGTGTCAACCTCGACGGCCCCATGCTCGGCAGCGTCGCCAGCAACGGCCTCGATAAACCACTGCTCCTGCTCGCCGCCGACACCTCACCCTGGTTCACCGCGCCGGGCTGGGAACCTTACTGGGCCAACAACACCGGCTTGAAACTCCCCCTGCGCATCGCGGGCACACGCCACATGTCACTCACCGACGGGCAGATCATCGTCACGGCGCTTGCCGACGCCGGCCTGTTCCCCAGCGACATGAAGGACATCGCCGTCGGCCCGATCGATCCGAACCGCTCCGTCGGTCTGCAACGGTCATACCTGCTCACCTACTTCGACGCGGTGTTCGGCCGCAGTACCGGAAATCCCATCGAGATCATCGGACGGCTGGCACAGCCGGAGATGCTTCCACACCACTAACCCTTTGCTGCCTGATGTGCGGTGAGACACGGGGTATCGGATGTGCGCTGCACGGGCCCGGTTGCTATGGCGGATCTCGGCCGCCGATGCTCGGGTCGCCGGGCCGGGACCGGGAGGCCGAGCCTTCGAACATGCACATACGCCCGCGGCCCGAGATCAACTCGGGCCGCGGGTCTTCGGGCTTTCATCGGGACGCCGGGCAGGGTGCCGGCGGCGGCTTCTGCGGTGGAACTCGTTCGGGGGCTCCGGATGGGGGCTACTTGACCGAGTTGGCCAGCTGGTCGGCGTAGGGGGCGACGAACTTGCCGAGCAGGGGGAGCTCGGCGCGGGCGCCGCCGGTCTTGTTGGCCTGCACCATCGCCAGGATCCAGACGACCAGGGTCAGCAGGCTCAGGGCCAGGCCGGCCAGGCTGAAGATGATTCCCAGCGCGCCGAGCAGGGAGCCCAGGATGCTCAAGACGATGTTGAGGACCGAGACCGCGCCGAAGAAGACGACAGACTGGGCGGCATGGAACTTCACGTCGGGGTCGTTCTTGCCCACGAAGAGGAAGATGAGTCCGGTGAGCCAGCCCAGCGCGTAGGACAGGATCGCGCTGGTCTTCTTGTCGAGGCCGGTGGAGTTCGTGGGGTACTGGGAAGATGTCATGCGGTAAGTAGACGCGGCGCGGCGCGCCTACCGATACCAACTTTCGGGGAAACCGCAGTTAACGGGAGTGCGCTGGTACCAATCCGTTCCGATTCGTACAAGCGCTCGTGCCGCGCCACCGGTCAAGATCATCGGATGATCGAACGCATCCACCCCTACATCGATGGTGACGACCCGGAAGCCTTCGCGGACTTCTACTCCGGCGTCTTCGGCCTCGAGGTCGCCATGCAAGCCCCCGTGCTCGGCTTCCGCGCCCCCGGAAACCCCGCGGCCCAGCTCATCGTCCTGGCGCCCGGAACCGAGACCCCGACCCCGCGCTTCGGCATCGACCTCGGCGACCCCGCCCTCGTCGACGCCGCGCACGCCGAAGCCCTGCGCCACGGCGCGAAGATCGTCTACCCGCTCACCGACGAACCGTGGGGCGTGCGGCGCTTTTTCGTCGAAGACCCCGGCGGCACCGTGATCAACGTGCTCGCCCACCACCGCTGACGGCGCGCAAACGATCATCGAAGCCCGCGCGAGCAGGCAGAATATCGATCGGCGGGCCCGCGCCGACCCGGTGCGAGAAACTCGTCGAAAAAAGTTTCGGCGACTTGTCGATCTTCGACACCACCCGTTCGACCTAGGGATGTAAGCAAGACCGACACCTACTCCAGGAGACGAACCATGAAGTACATGCTGATCATGCGAGCGACCGACGACGCCTGGGCCGCGATGGAGAAGTACGACTTCGACGAGATCCTCGAGACCATGGGCAAGTTCAACGACGAGCTGATCCGCGCCGGAATCCTGGTCGCGGCCGAGGGTCTCGAGGACGCCGCCCAGACGGTGGTCGTCGACTACGCCTCGGAGACCCCCGTGGTCACCGACGGTCCCTACGGCGAGACCAAGGAACTCTTCGGCGGCTACTACATCCTGAATGTGGCGTCCAAGGAAGAAGCCGTCGAATGGGCCAAGCGGATGCCGCTGACCGGCCCCGGCGTCAAGACCGAGATCCGCCGCGTCACCTCCATCGATGAGTTCCCGCAGGACAACGAGTGGATCAAGAAGGAACGCGCCTGGCGCGAGGCCACCGGCCAGCTCTGATGACGCACCCCACCGGCCGGGAAGCCGTCGCCGCGGTCTGGCGCATCGAATCCGCGCGGATCGTCGGCGCGCTGGCCCGCTACACCGGCGACTTCGCGATGGCCGAGGATCTGGCGCAGGAAGCGCTGGCCGAGGCGCTGGTGACGTGGCCGCGCGAAGGCGTGCCGCGGCAGCCGGCCGGGTGGTTGCTCACGGTCGGCCGGCGCCGCGCGATCGACGCGTTCCGGCGCCGTGCCGCCCTCGACGATCGGTACAGCACCATGGCGGGCGCACTCGGCGAGGGTGGTGCGCTGACCGGTGGCGCGCCCGCCGAGCCCGCGCCGCCGGACGCCCAGGTGCTGTGGGATCCCGACCAGATCGACGACGACGTGCTCGCCCTGATGTTCATCTCCTGCCACCCGGTGCTCTCGCGCGAGGCTCGCCTGGCGCTGACGCTCCGGGTGGTCGGCGGTCTGACCAGTGACGAGATCGCCAAGGCGTGCCTGGTGCCGACCGCGACGGTGCAGGCGCGAATCACGCGGGCCAAGAAGACACTCGGCGCGGCCGAGGTCGCGTTCGAGGTGCCGCCCGCGGCCGAGCGCCCGCCCCGGCTCGGGTCGGTGCTCGGCGTCATCTACCTGATCTTCACCGAGGGCTCGTCGGCCAGTGCCGGCGGCGATCTGATCCGCACCGACCTGGCCGGCGAGGCGGTGCGGCTCGCCCGGGTGCTGGCCCGCCTCATGCCCGCCGAGGCCGAGGTGTACGGGTTGCTCGCCCTGCTCGAGCTGACCGCCGCCCGGTTCCCGGCTCGTACGGGTCCCGACGGCGAGCCGGTGCTGCTCGAACAGCAGGATCGCCGCCGCTGGGATCGCTCGGCGATCCTGCGCGGCCGGGCCGCGCTGACCAAGGCGGCCGAGGTGGGCCGCGGTCTGGGGGCGTACGGCCTGCAGGCCGCGATCGCCGAATGCCACGCCGTCGCACCGTCGGTCGAGGCGACGGACTGGGAACGCGTGGTCGTGCTCTACGAGGCGCTGGGCAGGCTCGCGCCCTCACCGGTGGTGGAACTCAATCGCGCCGTGGCGGTGTCGATGGCGAGCGGCCCCGCCGCCGCCCTGCCGATCGTCGACGGCCTGGCAGCCGCGGGGGCACTGGCGAATTCGCACCTGCTGCCGAGCGTGCGCGGCGAGCTGCTCACCCGTCTCGGCCGGACCGCCGAGGCTCGGGACGCGCTGAGCGAGGCGATTGCGCTGTGCGGCAACGAGCGAGAGAAGTCGGTGCTGGCCAAGAAACTCGCGAATCTGTAGATACGCCACACCGAGATCGGTACCTGTTCGCGCACAACAGTTTTCCGATACCTCGGTGCTGAGCTCACGGTCCGCGCCCGGTGACGCCACAGGAGCCCGCTCCCGCGGCGTCGCCGGTCATGCGGCGTCGACGAACGCTCCGTCGACCAGGAGCGGAACCACCTTGCTCCCCTCGACTTCGGCCGCGACGGCTACGTCACCGCCGAAGCCTTTCGAGGTGAGTTCGCGGCCGGAGGCGCAGTCGTGGATCAGCGCGGGGACGTCGGCGAGGCCGTCGTAACTCGCTTTGGCGACAACGGCTTCCGGTGAGAGCCCGCCCGGGACGAGGTCGGCGAGCACGCTGATGACCGCGGCCGCGCCGAGCCAGTCCTCCACCGCGGGCCGGATGACGCCGGTGCCCGGCCAGTGTTCCCCGGCGGCGATCACCGCCACCGGGTTCTCTTCGGTACCCCAGCCCCGGGCGGCGATCCACTCGGCGACCGCCGAAGCGTTGCGCAGGCAGGCGGCGAGCACCGGAATCCCGGTCACGGCAGCGCAAATCGCGGAACCGTTCGGTGAGGGCAGGACCAGTCGCTCGGGGGCAGGGGCTCGGCGCAGGGCGGCCGGCGAGAGCGACCAGGGCTGCTGTTCGGAGACGGCGCTACGCCCCACGGCCAGTTCCGCGTTCTGCTCGGCGGCGAACGCGGCCGCGTCGCCGTCCCGCCACGGGTAGGGCAGGACCCGGGTTCCGGCCTCGACCATGACCGACACCGATGTGGTGAAGGAAAGCACGTCCACCACCACGACGGCGGCGCTGCCCGGGCCGAGCGCCCGCGCGCCCGCCAGTCCCCAATCGATTCGAACCCCCGTCGACAGCTGCTTCGCCCACTCCGGAACCTCGGTCATCCCCGCCCCTTCGACTCGCCTCGAACCCAGCTGGCCAGTGTGTCAGAAATCGACCCGGTTCGCCGAACGGCAGCACCCGGCAGTGGACCGAATACGAACCGGCAGTGCGGCATTCACCGCTCCTGGGCGATACACCGGACGCCGCAAACCCAACAAGCGTCACCAGCCGACCGTGTGCGTGGGGAATCGAGCGCTCGAACCCTCCTCAGCCGCGCAGTTCGGCGATCGCCTTCTCGATACGCCGCTGCCGGGTCTCGGGCTTCTTCGCGCCCTCGATCGCCAGGACATGCACACGCTTTCGGCTGTGCGAGAGCTTGTCGTAGGCGGCGCGCGCCTTGGCGTCCGCATTCAGCGCTGCCGCGAAGTCCTCGGGTTCGATGACCTCGCGGGGCTCGGTGTCCAGTTCCACCTCGACCTCGATTTCTTCCCCGATATCGACCCCCGCCGCCTCGCGATTCGCCCTACTCAACCCGATCAGGTGGCGACCGCGCATCAAAGCGATGCGGCTCCGCCACGAATGCCCGTTGATGGTGATCGTGACCGGCGGCCGTGCGCCCTCGCCGAGCGCCGTCACCACCTCGGCCGGAACTTCCAGGCCGCGCATGGGTTCGGGCGGCTCGACATGGGATCGAAACTTCATGTGCGCTCTCCTGGTGACTCACGGCGAACCGGCTGGTCCGGCTCGCGCTCCCCACCTCGAGATCATCGCCGTGATCGGGACGGACCCGGCATATGCCACGCCGTCGCGAACCTCGGTGCGGCGGAGCCGCTGCTTCCGGTGGGTTCCCGGCCGCTGAAGCTCCAGCCGCCGGTCGGTATGGGTCCTACGGTATTTCCGCAGCAACCCCGCGACATCCGTGGTGACCACCGAACGCGCCACGGAGTTCCGCACGCAGGACTTCCCGCGCAACCGAAACAGCCGTGCGTGAGAATGTGGACGTGTCGAAGTCGAAGCTGGCCGCCGGGATCTCGGATCGTGAGGCCGAGGTGCTCGCCCTGGTCGGGCGATACCGCAGCAATGCCGAGATCGCCGCGCAGTTGTTCATCTCGGTGCGCACCGTGGAGACCCACGTGTCTTCGCTGCTGCGCAAGGTCGGGGTGGCGGATCGGCGCGCGCTGGCCGAACGGGCCGCCGAGCTGGACCGGTCGCAGGCGAGCGGGGCGCCCGCCGCCGTGCTGCCCGCGCCGCTGACCTCGTTCGTCGGCCGTTCCCGCGAGCGCACCGAATTGCGCGAGGCGGTGCGGGCTCATCGGCACGTGACGGCGCTGGGTCCCGGCGGGGTCGGCAAGACGCGCCTGGCGTTGGCCGTCGCCGCCGACCTGTCCGGCGAATTCACCGGTGGCGCATGGTTCGTGGATCTGGTGCCGGTCACCGATCCGGCGATGGCCGGGGCCGCGGTGGCGCGGGCGCTCGGGCTCGCCGAGCAGCAGGGGCGCGGTCTCGAGGAGTCGGTGTCGGCCACCCTCGGCGACCGCCGGGTGCTGCTGGTGCTCGACAATTGCGAGCATCTGCGCGACGGGGTGGCGCCGTTCATCGAATACCTGCTCGCGAACTGCCCGAACGTGACGGTGCTGGCGACCAGCCGGGCCCGGCTGATGGTGCCGTTCGAGCAGGTTTTCACGGTGCCGCCGCTGTCGCTCGGGGACGATGGCGCGGACGCGGTCGCCCTGTTCCTGGATCGGGCCGCGGCCCTGGGCTGGCCGGTGGACACCGAGCAGCTGGATCGGGTGCGGGAGATCTGCGGCCGGCTCGACGGGCTGGCGCTGGCCATCGAGCTCGCGGCCGCCCGGCTGCCCACCCTCGGGCTGGACGGGCTCGGGGCGAGCCTCGCGGATCCGCTACGGCTGCTGGTCGGCGGGCGGCGGGCCGACGAACGGCATCAGTCCGTTCGGGCCATGCTGGATTGGAGCCAGGCGCTGCTGACCGACGAGGATCGCCGTGTGCTGCGGCGCATCTCGGTGTTCGTCGCGCCGTTCACCGCCGTGGATGCCATGGCGGTGGCGGGTTCGGCGGAGCTGGACGCGATCGCGGTCGCCGACGGGCTGGCCCGGCTCACCGAACAGAGTCTGCTGACGGTGGTGCGGTCCCCGCGCGGGACCCGCTATCGGGCGCTGGAGACGATTCGCCAGTACGAGCGCGAGGAGCTGGTGTCCGCCGGTGAACTCAAGGATACCCTTGCGCGGCATGTGAATTGGTGTGCGAGCGCCGCCCGCGAGCTGCTCGCCGCCACCGAACGTCCGGTGCGGGAGCGGCATTCGGCGTTCGATGTGATCGCCGACGACATGCGCGCGGCACTGGCCTGGGTGGCCGCGCTTCCCGAACGGCGGGACGAGGCGTTCGATCTCGCTGTTTCACTGGCGCGGTTGACTTTCGACCGGAATCTGATCGGCGAATCGCAGCGGCGCTACGAACAGGCGGCCGCGCTGACCACGGACTCGAGCGCCGCCGCCGCGACCCTGCGACGTGCCGCCGAGGTCGCCGGGTGCCGACTGCGCGGCGAGGACATGTATCGCCTGTACCGCGCGGCCGCCGCGATCGCGTCCGGCGCGGGCGATTCGGCCGCTGCGGCACGGGATCTGGCCACCGCCGCGATCACCGTCTTCCGGATGGCGGATACGTTCGCCCAGCCGGTCTCGGTGAGCGAGGCCGCGGCGCTGTTGAACGAGGCGCGCGCACTGGCCGGGAGCGATCCCGCCGCGCTGGCCGCCGTCGCGCTGGCCGAGTGCGGGGTCCTCGCGCATGCCGACGTCGAGGCCGACGCACCCGAGCACGACTCCGAGCGCGGGTCGGAAGGGCTTGCCTCCGAAGCGCTCACCCGCGCCGAGCACGCGGTGGATCTGGCCGACCGCACCCGAGACCCGCTCGCGCGCAGCGCCGCACTGGACGCGCTCGCCGCGGCGCAGTGCTGGGCCGGGGACATCTTCGCCACCGCCGGCACCACCCAGCGGCGGGTGGCGCTGCTGTCCGCCATGCCGCTCTCGCCCGCCAGTTCCCTCGAACATGTCAACGCGCTGTCCGAGGCGGCCGAGATCGCCATCGGTGTCGGCGATCTGGCGGCTTCGCGGCGCTGGGCCGAACAGTTGCACGATCTGCCGCTGCTGGCCGAGCGTGGTGATTTCGCCACGGCCGCGCTGCTGGTGGCGGAGGCGCTGGCGGGCAACCTCGACGAAGTACTCACCGGCAGTGGACGATTCCTGGACGCGTGGGAGCTGTCGGGCCGCCCGCACTCCCCCGGCCTGGCTCCCGCCGCCGCGGCGGTCGCGATGGCACACGGCCTGCGCGGCGACGATGCCGCGCGCGGCGAGTGGCTCGCGATCGTGGACGCGCTCGGCGGCACCGGCGCGCAGCAGTCCGCCTATCGCTCGGTGTTCGAGGCGATCGTGCTGCTCGATCGCGGTGAGAATGCCGCGGCGCTGGCGCAATTGCCCATCGAACAGGATTCCCCCGACGAGCGCGCAATCTGGATCTGGCGCCACTGGTACGTGGCCCTGCGCGCCGAGGCGGCGGTCCTGGCCGGCCACCCGGACGCGCCCACCTACGTCGCCGCCGCCCGAACCACGGTGTCCGGCAACCCGATAGCCGCCCCGATCGTGGAACGCGCCGCGGCCCTCCTCGACGCCGCCACCCGCCTCCCCGCCCTCGCGTCGGAGTTCGACCGCGCCCACTGCCCCTACCAATCGACCCGAACCCGAACCCTCGAGTCCCGGTCCTGATCTGCCGCAGGCCCGCGCCTCCCACACCAACCCGTCGACACCGCCGAACGCCCCGCGCCCGCTACCGACAACGGAGCACGGCTCGGTGGCGGCCAGCGATCCCCGTATGGCGGCATAAGTTGCTGCGCCGCAGACTGTTCGCTGATCCGTGATCGCTCCACCTCGAGTCGCTGTGCGTCGAGCGTGGCGACCACATCGTGATGGGAACACCCGCCGGAGGAGGTTGTCCGACTGAACTGCGTTCTGCGGTAGGAGAACTCGCGGAGGTCGACTAGGGCCCGGTGTTCGCGTCACGGAGCGCGGTGATCATGCTGCGCAGGGAATGGAACGCAGCGGTCCGTTCGGGGGCGGTCATGCCGGAGAGCATCGTGAGTTCCACGGAACGGACTGCGGCGGAAGCTTTTTCGAGGCTTCGGCGGCCTCGGGGGGTTAGGCGGGTGGGGAGGGCCTTGCCCACCGGGGCCTCGGCGGGGCGGGTCACGTAGCCGTCGCGTTCCAGGGACTGGAGCAGGACGTTCATGGTTTGGCGGGTGACGAACGCGCCGCGGGCCAGGTCGGAGTTCGACAGGCCGGGGCGCTGGGCCAGCAGCTCGAGGCAGGAGTAGTGGGTGACGCTCATGCCGAGGGGGCGCAGGACGTCCTCCATGGCCGCACGGAGTGCGCTCGAAGCCTCTTTCAGCAGGTAGCCGAGCGAAGTTTCCAGGTCGATGCCGTCTTGACTCATGTCAGTATTCTGACATACATTGAGGCGTGTCAGTAAACTGACATACCAGGAAGGAGATCACCATGCCCGTCACCGGCCCCGACTTCATCTCGCTCCAGACGCGCGACCTCGCCGCTTCCCAGGCGTTCTACGAGCGGTACCTGGGCCTCGTCCGTTCCCCGGCCGGCCCGCCGCACGCCGTGGTGTTCGAGACGAAGCCGATCGCGTTCGCCCTCCGCGACCTGATTCCCGGCACCGACCTGGAATCCGCCGTCCACCCCGGATTGGGCGCGGCGATCTGGCTACACGCCACCGACGTCCAAGCGATCCACGACGCCCTCGCCGCGGATGGCCACCCCATCGTCTCGCCCCCGATGGACGGCCCCTTCGGCCGGACCTTCACCTTCGCCGACCCCGACGGCTACCGAATCACCCTCCACGACCGCACCTGAGCACCCGGCCATGCCCGCGATGTTCCGGCCCTATCCCGAGGTGCCGGAAAACCCGGCCTCGGTGAACGCCCGCAGGCCGGACCGTCACCAGCACGCCGCTCGACTGTGCGGCAATGACTTCCGCTGATAGCGTTCCTTCCCGGCAGGCGTTATGCCTGGATCGTCTGGGGGGATATCGTTGATTCGGTCGATAGTGGTGTGCCTGTCAGCAGTGGCGCTGGTGGCCGGGAGCGCAGCCGTCGCGGGTTCCGACCCCATCGGCGTGACCGTCCTGCCCCGGCCCGACGGGCCGCATCGAGTGGGTGAAACCGTTGTGCACCTGGTCGATTCAGCTCGGGAAGACCCGTTCCATCCCGACCGGCAGCGCGAGTTGATGGTGTCGGTGTTCTATCCCGCCGAAGCCGTCGAGGGGCACCCGCGCGCCCATTACCTTTCCACCGCACTCATTCCCGATATGGAAGAGCGTTTCGGGCTGGAGATCCCGGGACTCCTCACCAACTCCTACACCGGTGCGCCCGCACTTGCCGGAGGGCCGTACCCGGTGATCCTGTACTCGCCCGGAGCCGGTGACACCCGGATCTACGGGACCGGGTTGGCGGAGGACCTTGCCAGCCGTGGCTACGTCGTGGTCACCGTCGACCCCACGTACGAATCGACCGTCGAGTTTCCCGGGGGCAGGGTCGAACGGCCCGCACCGCTGCCCGGCGGATTCGACAGGGACATCCGTAAGAAGTTCATCGCGGCGCGACTGCTCGACATCCGATTCGTCCTGGACTCGCTGGCCCGGATCGCCGGTGGCGACAATCCCGACGCCGGCCACAGGGCGCTGCCGGCCGGACTCGATCATGCCCTGGACCTCGAGCGTGTGGGCATGGTCGGGCATTCGTCCGGCGGGTACACCGCGGTCGAATCGTTGCACGACGACCGCAGGATCGACGCCGCGGTCGATCTCGACGGGCAGATCGGCGTCGACGAGGAATTCGGGCGCGCGGCCGCGGAGGGGGTCGACCGGCCCGTCCTGGTGATGACCAGCGGGCAGATCGAGGAGGTCGGGGACGCCAACCCGTCGCTGGCCGCGTTCTGGACGAACGCCACCGGCTGGAAACGCCAATTGACCCTGCGGGATTCGGCGCACTACGACTACACCGATTTCCCCGCACTGGTGCCCGCGATCGCCCGCCCCGCGGTAGCGAGATACATCGGTCCCATCGCCGCGGATCGTGCCACCTCCCTCGTGCGCACGTACGTGGCGGCCATGTTCGACAAGTTCCTGCGCGACCGCACCGACACCCCGCTCGACCGGCAACCCGCCGAGCCCGAGATCGTCGTCACGCGCTGACCGCACTCCCGCGTCGGTAGCCTGTCGGCATGTCCGTCGAGCCGGTGACCGAGTCGACGCCGCGTCCCGTCCGGCACGCGGTGATGACGCAATGGTGGCGGGAAGTGACGTTCCTGCACTGGCCGGTGGATCCGGACCTGGCGGCCGCCCTGCTGCCGGCCGGAACCCGCCCCGACCTGTTCGAGGGCCGCACCTACGTGGGGCTGGTCCCGTTCCGGATGGATCGCACCCTGCGACTGCCCTACCTGGGTTCGTTCTGCGAGACGAACGTCCGGCTGTACTCGGTCGACGAACGCGGACGCCGGGGCGTGGTGTTCCTCTCCCTGGATGCCGCCCGGTTGATCCCGGCGCTGGTCGGCCGGTCGGCGCTGTCCATGCCGTATCTCTGGTCGTCGATGGGAATCGAAAGGGCGACCGGCACAATCGATTACCGCTGCCGCCGGCGGCGTGGCGAGGCCGGCACCCGGGTGCGGGTGCGGGTCGGTGCGCCGATCGAGCAGCCGACGCCGCTCGAGCAGTTCCTGACCGCCCGCTGGGGCCTGCACGTCACCCGGTTCGGCAACACCCTGTACATGCCCAACGAGCACCCGAGCTGGCCCCTGCATCACGCCGAACTGCTGGACTGCGACGATGATCTCGTCGCGGCCGCGGGCCTGCCCGCACCGGCCGGCGGCCCGGTCAGCGTGCTCTACTCCCCCGGCGTGCCGGTGCGATTCGGGCGGCCCTTCCGCGCGTAGCACCCGATCGACCGCGAGTGAACCGTCCTCACGCGTGCGCGGTCTTGCCACCGTCGATGACCAGCTGCGCTCCGGTCAGATACGGATGCTCGTCCGAGGCCAGGGTCAGAGCGAAGGCCGCGATCTCCTCGGGCGTGGCGATGCGGCCCAGCCCGGGCACATTCGAACTCGCCCACTGCTTCATGAAAACCTGCCAGGCCGCGTCGGGCAGCGATTCCATCCCGGCCGCCCGGCGCACCAGCTCGGTGTCCGTGGTTCCCGGGATCAGGGTGTTGACCCGGATGCCGTCGGCGGCGTAGTCCAGCGCGGCGGCCTGAACCAGCCCCGCGAGACCGCGTTTGCTCGCGGTGTAGGCGCCCTTGCCGGTGTCGGTGGCGATCGCATTGCTCGAGGAAGTCACCACGATCGCACCGCCGCCCGCCCGAATCAGATGCGGCACCTGGTATTTGATCGACAGAAAGGCACCGCGCAGGTTGGTGTTCACCACCCGGTCGAACTCGTCGGCGTCGTACTCGTGCAGCTTCTTCTGAATGGTGATGCCCGCGTTGTTGAACGCGACATGCAGTCCGCCGTAGATCCGCGCGGTCGTGTCGACGAAGTCGCGAATATCGCTCTCCACCAGTACGTCCGCGCGAACGAAGGTGGCTTCACCCCCGGCGGCGCGGATCTCGCGCTCCACGGCCTGCCCGCGCTCGACTCGCCTGCCGCAGAAGGCGACCCGGGCGCCCTCGGCGGCGAACAGCCGGGCAGCGGCGGCGCCGATTCCCGAGGTACCGCCGGTGATCAGTACTGTTTTCCCGGTGAACCGCTGCCGGGCGGCGGGACCGTATCGCGGCGCGTTCGAGTCGGCGCCGAGCGCCACACCTCCGGCGAGGCCCGCGGCGGCGCCCGCCAGCACGCCGGAAGCCACCGCCGCCCTGCCCAAGAGTCGTCTGCGGCTGGTTACCGGTGCGGCGGTGGTCGTTTCGGCTGCGGTGTTCTCGTCTGTCATGTCCGCAAGCCTGTCGCCCGCCACCCGGTGCGCGTATCGGCCGTGCGGCCCGACTCGCGGCCGCCGGGAGGAGCCGGGTCCTCCCGTGGGAGGAGCCGGTCGGTGTTCACCTTCGGCCACTATGGTGACCGTGATGGATTCAGGCGGCGGCACTCGACTTTTCGCATCATGGTTCGAGGTACGCGGTATCCCACTGCGACTGCTCGTGCTGCTCGTGCCCGCGACCGGGTGCCTGTTCCTGCTCACCAGCACGGCCGCCGGAATCGATTGGGCGATAGCGCTGTCGGCGGTCGTGGTCGCCGCGGCCGGTGTGCGATGGCCGTTCATCGCGGCGCTGCTGACCAGCGGACTGCTCCTGCTCGGCTTCGAATTCGGTGACAGCGGGCCGATCGTGGCCAAGGTGGCGGCCGGCTTCGCACTGACCGAGCTGGCCGCGCGCCGCGAGGGCCGCGAAATCTATGTGGCCGCAGCTGCTCTGGGCCTGGCCTACCTGCTGCACCCCACCGGCGAGTTCGCCGCCAACGGCTACCGCGCGGTGGTCATGGCGGGCGCACCGCTGCTCCTGGGCGGGTTGCTGCGCACCATCCGCGGGAGCGCGGAACGCGCACAACGCCAAACCCTGGAACTGGCCGAACGCCGCGATATCGAGGTGGCCGCCGCCCGCGCACTGGAACGCACCGCCATCGCCCGCGAGCTGCACGACCTCATCGCCCACCACGTCTCCTCCACCGTGTTGCGGGTCGGGGTGGCCAGGCACGCACTGCCCGACGCGCCGCCGCCACTGCTCGAGGTCCTGGACGAGATCCACGCCAGCGGCAGGGAAACCCTGCGTGACCTGCGTCGCCTGGTGTCGATCCTGCGCGACCCCGCGATGACCGAGGACGCGTTCATCGCACCCGCCGATCTACCCGCCGCGGTGCTCGCGGTCGCCGAGCGCGCCGGGCAGCTGGGGGTCACCGTGGACTGCGAGGTCGAGGAATCCATCGGCGAGATCGACGCCATGTCGGCCCTGACCCTGCTGCGCCTGACGCAGGAGGGCATCGCCAATGTCGCCGAACACGCGGGCCCCGGCACCACCGCACGACTGCGCATCACAGTGAATTCGGATCACGCCGCATTCCTACTGTGCGACAACGGCTCCGGCGCCGGGCAGCCCGCGAGCGGCAACGGCCTGGGCCTGGTGGGCCTGCGCGAACGCGTCGAACTGCTGGGCGGGGAGTTCGCGGCCCGATCCCACGGCCCCGGCTGGCAACTCACCGCCACCCTCCCGATCGGAGTCCCCGTCCCGTGACGAGCATTCGCGTCCTGATCGTCGATGACCAGCACCTGGTCCGCGCGGGCCTGCGCATGCTCTGCCACACCGACGCCGATCTCGAGGTGGTGGGCGAGGCCGCGACCGGCCGCGAGGCGGTCCGCCTGACCGAGCAGCTCACCCCGGACGTGGTGCTCATGGACCTGCGCATGCCCGGCATGGACGGAATCCGCGCCACCGCGGCGATTCTCGCGATCCGGCCGAGTACACGGGTGCTGGTGCTGACCACCTTCGACGATGACGAACACCTCTACCCCGCCCTCGCCGCGGGAGCCTGCGGCTTCCTGGTGAAAGACGCTTCCCCGCGGGACCTCCTGGACGGCATCCACCGGGCCGCGTCCGGCGAACGCCCCTTCACCCCGGAGATCCTCACCCGCGTAGTCGATTCCGCCCTGACCGCCCGCACCGCAGCCCCGGCCCCGCCGGCGTCCCTGCCGCCCGGCCTGACACCGCGCGAAACGGAGGTCCTGCTGCTGGTGTCCACCGGGATGGGCAATGCGGAGATAGCCGAGCGGCTCCACGTGGGCGTGACCACGGTCAAAACCCACATCACCAATCTGATGACGAAAACCGGTGCGACCAACCGCATCCAACTCGCGCTGCTCGGGGTCGGTCGCTGACACGAGACCCGCGGTTCAGCGTGTCTCCCACACGAACCCGTCGGGGTCGGCGAACGAACCCAGGCCGCTGTCCATCACGATCCGGTGCGAACCGCTGCCTTCGGGGGACATTCCGGCATCCTTGGCCGCGGACTTGCGGGGGTACATCGCCAGGGTGACCGGGGAGCCCTTGCCTTCGAACTCGGCGTACTTGCCGCCGAAGCTCTTGGCCACGGTCAGGCCGCGGTCGGCGTAGAACTGCTTGCTGGCCTTCACATCATCTACGCCGAGCAGCAGAACCACGGTGCCGACCTCGCGGGTGAAGGGGCCCACGTCCTTCTTTTTCGAGGTGTCGACCTTCCAGATCGTGCCCTCGGGAGCCTGCAGGACCGCGCCGTAGCCCCACAGGCTCTTCTTCGCCGGCTTGACCACGGTGAACCCGGCCTCGACGGCGGTCGCGATCAAGCTGTCGACGGTCGAGGGCTGCGAGACCACGAGGGAGAGCAGGAATCCGCGGAAACCGGTCGAGGGCAACTGCGACTCGCGGAAACCGATCCGGTCCCCCAGCCCGAAGGCGGCTTCGTAGCACGCCGCGGCGGCCGCGACATCGGCGACCTCGAGCTGAACGTTGATATCGGTGCTGGTGAGCGTGTTGTTTTCCATGCCCATAACGATATGGACGGGGCCGGACGGCAACATCCGTGCCGACCACCGAACCCACCACTGAGACCCGGTACGTAGGCCGGCGCCGGGCCGCGTGTGGGCGACGCCGAGTCAGCCGGCGTTCGAGGTGCAGATGGTGTCCAGCACGGACGGCGGTGTGACGAGCCGGGCCAGACCGACATCGAACAGGAAACTGGTGGGCGGGGACAGGGTTCGATTCCCCATGTCGAGCGCGGCGGCCTCCGCCGCGGCGGCGGTCGCCCCGCGCCCGGTCAGATACACCGGTTCGAGCCCGTTCGACCACGCCGTCCAGCTCACGAGTTGTACGACCGAGGCACAGTCGTTGTGCACGCGTGCGAAAACGGTGCAGCGATCCACGGTGCAGGCTTTGACCGCGGCCTCGTCCGCGGCGGCCTGCGATGGAAAGTCAACCGCCACACCGACTCCGGTGTGGTGCTCCCACGGCGTGCCCGGCGTCTTCTGCTGGTAGACGGCGATCGCCCCGTACAGATCACCGGCCGCGTTCGCCGTCCCCGTACCCGAGGCGAGCAGGACGCCGGCCGCCGGAACCACCATGGCCAGAGCGGATTTTCCCAACAACGACATGAACTCGACCCCCGAGTTGTAGTGCACGGACCGGGAGATCATTGCCGGAATCGGGCCGAGTGTCCAGCTCGCACGGCGGAATTCGGCCTTCGGCGCAGGCTGGTCAGTCCGGTGAATGACCCGGAGAGTTGGGCACCGGGATCTCGAACTGCCAGGGGCCGACGATGCCGGGGCGGGCCGCGGCTGCGCCGTGCAGGCGCAGATATTCCGCACGCGGGACGTCGACGGCGCCGAGCGAGGCCAGATGATCGGTGGTCATCTGGCAATCGATCAGGGCGAATTCCCAGTCGGCGAGTTGGGTGCAGAGCCAATACAGCGCGATCTTGGAGGTGTCCCGGGCGCGCGAGAACATGGATTCACCCGCGAAGGACCGGCCGAGCGCGACACCGTACAGACCGCCCACCAGTTCGCCGTCCCGCCAGACCTCGACCGAGTGCGCATGGCCGAGCCGATGCAGTCGCAGGTAGGCCGCCCGCATGTCGTCGCCGATCCAGGTTCCCTCCTCCTTGGCCCGCGGCCCGGCGCAGTGGGCCATCACCTCGGCGAAGGCGCGATCCATGGTCACCGCGTAGTCGGCGATGGCGACGGCTCGCCGATGGGACTTGGTCACCCGCAGCGCCGTCGGCAGCAGAATGCTGCGCGGGTCCGGGCTGTACCAGTGGATCATCTCGCCGGGGTTGTACCAGGGGAAGATGCCCGCGGAATAGGCGGCGAGCAGCCGCTGCGCCGACAGATCCCCGCCGAAAGCGACCAGCCCGGACGGATCCGCCAGCTCCAGGGACGGGAATGGCTGGTCCGGTTCGGCCAGGTACAGCCGCATCAGGTCGGAAGCGTCGGTCACCGGTCAGACCTTACCGACCTGGCCGGACAGCGCCGGCTCTGCGGACCGTGGAATGGCCGTTCCGGCGGCCACGCGCCGCGTCAGCAGATCGGAATCGTGCCCGGGGCGGTCGGCTGCCCCGAGCTGATCGTGCACAGCGACTTCCAGAACAGGTTGGCCCCGTTCTGCGCCGACCCGCTCTCCACAGACCCGTTGAGCAGTCCGGCGCCGAGAGCCGTGGCCGAACCGCTGGATCCCTCGTCAGCGACAGCCGACGGCTGGACGGCCGCCGCACCGTCCGCGTTCTCGATCAGCGTCAGG
Source organism: Nocardia sp. NPDC057668 (assembly GCF_042799795.1). NCBI lineage: Bacteria > Bacillati > Actinomycetota > Actinomycetes > Mycobacteriales > Nocardiaceae > Nocardia > Nocardia sp. NPDC057668. Next base: position 1,649,555 of record NZ_JBHVIC010000001.1, read on the forward strand.
GGCGCGGCCGCGGCCGACCCCATCCCCGCGAACAACACGCCGGCCACTCCGGCCGCGGCTACGACATAGCGCATGTGAGAGGACCTTTCCGGGGTGAAGGCCGGACACACCGCCGACCACGCGAGAACTATAAATGCGTTCATTTCACAAATAGCCGGTATGGATCGTCCGCCCCTGCCCCCAGTTCCATTGCCTTGCAATCGGACTCGAATCGAACTCCGCAGGCAGAGGCGCCCGATCGCGCGCACCGCCGCTTCATCCGGCGGATTCCTGCGACCCGGGCCGCTCACAGCGCGAAAGCCGTCGGACGAGCCGAGTACGTTCTGTCGCATGGGTTTTCTGGGTGGGGTGTTCGGCTCCAGGCGTAAACGGCTCGGCAGGCAGGCGTTCGAGATGGTGCGGGACAACCCCGCGGTCAGTGTGGCGGAGTACGACGCCGCGAACTTCTCGATCCGGTTTCAGACCCCGGGCGGGCACCGGGGGGTAGTGAATCTGCATACGGCGTTGCGACGGTGCGACGGCGTAACCGACGCGGAGGCCGAAAAGATACTGCGGACCTTCGTCACCGCGGATCCCGTGCTGGGTGGTCCCGCGCTGCCGGAGGGGTGGGACGCGGTCGCGCCCCGGCTGCGGCCGCTGATCCGGCAGGCGGGTGAGCTGTCCATCCGGATCGAGGGGCTGGTCGCCTCGGAACAGATGCTCTGGCGGCCGGTGCTACCGTGCCTGATGGAGATCGTGGTCATCGATCTGCCGACCTCGATGGCCCGGGTGCATCCGAGCCAGCTCGACGAATGGGGTGTGGACGCCGACACCGTTTTCGATACCGCCCGCGCCAATCTCACCGGGACGGCACTGGACACCGTCGCGAGCTACGACCCGGCCCGCAACGGCGGGATCTCGCACCTCCCCGATACCGACGGTGACTACTACGCGGGATCGCTGCCGCTGGTGCCGGGCTGGCTGGCCGGGATCGGCGCGAAAGCCGGTGCGCGGCCCATCGTTTTCGTCGCCGCCAACACCGGTGTGCTGATCGGGGCCGAGTACTCCGAGCGGCACGTGGTGCAACTGGTCGACACCGCCCGCGAACTCTTCGACCGGGCGGTCCGCGAGGTGTCACCGGTCCCGTACACCGTCGACGACTCCGGCCGCCTGATCCCGTACCGGGTGCCGCCGAACCACCTCGCCGCGCGCGACATCGACTTCGCCGAAAGCACTCTCACCAGCCGCGTGTACGCGCAGCAGCACAACAACCTCAGCGCCGACGTCGAGGCGGGCGCACTCGATTTCACCCCCCAGGTGATGCACGTCCGCGCCCCGAACGGTTCGGCGACAACCCTGACCACCTGGACCGATACCGTCCCCTCGCTACTACCCCACGCCCGCAACGTCATGCTCGTCGACCGTGATGCCTCGGACGGCTTTCCGGTTCCCTGGGAAACCCTCGCGAGCGCGGTGCCCCTGACACCGGTCGAGGGTCTCTATCCGCCGCGCTATCGGGCCGAGTTCCACCCCGACGCCGAGCACATGGCACGGTTGCGCGCCGCCGGGGGTTTGCGTTGACGACCGGACGGAGCGCGAGACCCGCTGCGCGTCAGCATGGTTCGCGTCCCGCTGCCCCGAATCGCAGCCGGGCGGCGGTGTTGATGCTGGTGGGTCTGGTGGCTGCGGCGACCCTCGTCACCGCGGTGCTGTTCTTCTCGCTGTCGGCGCTCAGCGACAGCGTGGAATCCGCGGTTGTCCTGCCGGACACGCACACGGAGCTGTCCGATGACGAGGCCAGGAACAAGATGGCCGAGCTGTTCGACATCCATATTCCGGAGAATTGGCGGCTGGCCGAGATGACGGAGACCTGCCGGAACAGGATGAACCTGCCCACCTGCACCTACGACGGGATGTTCGAGGGCCCGGCAGCCGAATTCGCCCGGTACCCCGAGCTCTTTCGCGGCGCGGCGGTCGCTCGGCCGGTCACCTGCGAGGTTCTCGCCGCCAAGAACCTGCTCGACCTGGTACCCCAGACGACCTGCACGAATGGGCAATCGCTGGTGCTGCACGAATTGGCCGTCGGCCGCGCGGTGATCGGAAGCAGCGTGCTCGTCGCGGGCTCCGCGACGACCACCGACGTGCGAATACGAATCAGGGTCGTCTAGGTCGGCCGGAACGGGCGTGTGGCTCACGCCCGTTCGGCATTGCCCGATGCATGATGGGCGTCATGTCCGTAGCCAGGTACACCATCGGTATGGTCTATTTCGACGGCATGACGCTGTTGGACAGCGTCGGCCCGGCCGATCTCTTCGCCCGGGTGCCCGGGGTTCGGCTGATGAACATCGGTGTCAAGCCCGGCCCGGTGACCACCGACTGCGGGATTCGGGTCATCCCCGACTGCGTACTCGGCGCGGCCCCGGAACTGAACGTGCTGTTCGTCGGCGGGGGTGGCGGCACCACCGAGCTGCTCGCCGACGCGGACCTGCTGTCGTTCCTGTCCCGCCGTGCGCCACAGGCGGATTGGATCATGTCCGTGTGCACGGGCGCGCTCGTGCTCGGCGCGGCGAATCTGCTGCGCGGGTACACCGCGACCACGCACTGGAGCATGCTGCACGCCCTCCCGCTGTTCGGCGCGACCACGTCCACCGAACGCGTCGTGATAGACCGCAACCGGGCCACCGGCGGCGGGGTCACGGCCGGAATCGACCTGGCGCTCACCCTGATTGCCCGCCAATGGGGAACCGAGCAGGCCGAGCTGGTCCAACTCGTGACCGAGTACAACCCGCATCCGCCCTTCGACGCGGGCTCCCCGCAACGCGCTCCCGGCGCGGTGCGCGAGTCCGCCGAGGCCCTCTTCGCTCCGCTCACCGCCCGCCGCACCCGCGCGGCCGAGGTCGCCGCGGAATGTCTGATGGCACGCGCACGCGACTAGAACCGGCTGCGGGTCGCATTGCGGACGGGGCATCGACCCGGCCTCTCGGTGTCGAGGCCACCGCCATGGACCCTTGTGCGGGTAGCCCGGCAATCCACGCCCGGAGGCAAATTCCCGCAGGTCAGGCATCGAATGCGTGATCCGCGAATGGAATTGGGGGCATGACCGCGGGCCCGGCAGCTTGTTACGGTCGCAGCTCATCGCATCAACATGGAGGAACTTATGTACCGTCCCGTGCTGAATGTCCTTGCCGGCGGTTCGCTCGCACTCGCGATCGCCCTGCAGCCCGCGATCGCCGCGGCAGCACCGAACGCGGCAGCGGCGAACGCTGCCGCGGCCGAATCGCCCGCCACCGTCTCGGCCCCGATCACCAGGCCGTTCGATCCCATGTGCCCGCTGTGCTTCGTCCGCGAGTTCATCGAAAGTGGTTCCGCGCGCTGATGATCCGCTCAGCGCTGCTTCCACGCCGCGTAGCGGTCGGGGCAGCACACCGCGCAGGGGCGGTAGCCGGCCGCGACGGCCGTGGATTCGTCGGCGAAGAACACCCGGCGACCGGCATAGCCGCCCGCGGCGATCGCACGTAACGCCGAAGGGCAGTCGAGGCGGCCGTAGATCCGGCTGCCGCGGTGCCCACCCCACCGGCCCGGGGTCCCGGAGCGGTAGGGCCGGCCGCGGGCATCCAGCAACAGGTAGCCGGGGCCCGAAAAATCAAGCGGCATCGTGGAATACCAGCGCCAGGGTGCGGCGGCGCCCGGAACGGACGGTGGATACGCCGTGGCGGACCGGGGCCGCCGACCAGCCACGGGCCGTGCGCACCGGCCGGTCGCGGGTGGTGAACACGAACCCGTCACCCTGGGGAATCAGCGTGGCCGCACCGCGAGACTGGGCGCGGGCACGCTGCTCGACGAGCAGGAACTCACCGCCCGTGTGGTCGATACCGGGCCGATCGAGACCGATCACGACCTGGAGGGGAAACACCAACTCCCCGTATAGGTCTCGATGCAGCGCGTTCCAATCCCCGGAGCCGTAGCGCAACAGGATGCCCGTCGACCGGCGTTGCCCGGCCCGATGGCACATGTCCAGCCATTCGTCGAGGGTGTCCGGCCAGGGGGCGGGCCGCCCGAGCCTGGCCCACCAGTCGCGAGCGATGGGCAGCAGGCGCGGGTACAGCGCCTGTTTGAGTTCCTCGATCGGCTCGGGATAGGGCGCGGCGAAGTAGCGGTATTCGCCGGAGCCGAAACGGTGCCGGTTCATGTCCACGGTGCTGCGGAACAGTTCGGGCCGATCGTAGAGTTCGGCCACCGCTGCGGCTTCCGCGGCGGTGATCAGGCCGGGCAGCGGTGCGCCGCCGAAGGCGTCGAGCTCGGAAGTCACCGCGGGCCAATCGATTCGGTCGACCCTGGCCGATCGCAGCCCCGGTGTCGCGGTGCTCATGCGGCGGCCTCGAGGCTCAGCAGCAGATTCTTGGCCTCCGCACCGCCGACGTATCCGCCGAGGCTGCCGTCCGCGCGCAGGACCCGGTGGCACGGCACGATCACCGGCAGCGGGTTGGTGGCGCACGCCGTGCCGACCGCGCGGACCGCCTTCGGGTTGCCGACCAGCTGGGCGACCTGCGCGTAGCTGCGGGTCTGTCCGTAGCCGATCTCGGGCAGATGCTGCTGCACGAGCTGCCGGAAGCCCTGCGACAGTGACAGATCCAGTGGCAGATCGAAGGTTTCGCGGCGGCGATCGAAATACTCGTCGAGTTCGCGCATCGTGTCGTCGAGGCGTCGCGGCGCCCGCAGGATTCGCGGGCTGAGTTTGTGCGCGAGGGTCTCGAGAACGCGATCGTGGTCTTCGCGGGCATAGGCGACCCGGACCAGCCCCGTGGGCGTGGCGGCCAGCAGCAGCCGGCCCACCGGGGAATCCATCGTGGTGTAGGCGACGTCGATCAGTTGGGCCGCTTCGGCTTTGCGCTCGAGCAGGTGGTGCAGCCGAGCCATGGTGGGCTCGTCCACGGGCGCCGACAGGGCGGCGATCGCGTCGTCGTCGCGGGTCATCTCGTTCATCGTGGGTCTCCTTTCAGAGTCGCGCCCGGGTAGGTCCTGCGCAGGGATTTCAGGCCGTCGGCCGCGGCCCGGCGCGCGGCATCTGTGGTGCCGCCGAGTATTTGCGCGATCTCGGCGTACGGCAGGCCGGCGACGTAGTGGTAGGCGATGCTGCGGCGCTGTTTGTCGGGCAGTCCGGCCACCGCCGCCCACACCCCGGCGTCGTCGGATCCCACGACGCCGTCACCGGCCGGCTCGTCGGGCATGTCCGGCACCGGGAGTGGATCACGTGTCGCGGCACGGATGACGTCGATCGCCTTGCGGTGGGCGATGGTCACCAGCCACGCCTCCACGTTCGCCGTCTCGGGCAGGTCCGGATAGGCGCGCATCGCCGCCAGGAAGGTTTCCGACCAGGCGTCCTCGGCGTCGTGGACGCCGACCACCGCGCGGCACACCCGCAGCACGGTCGATCCGTGCTCGGCGACTATCGCCTCGAACGGTTGCTTCACGCGCGGCACAGCCTTCCCCCGCGCACGGACGGGCCGTTCGCCACGATGGCGGCCGGGCCGGGCGTCGCGGTGTCGACCACGGTGTACCGGGTGTTCATCGGCTTCCCCTTTCTCGTTCTCACCCTGCAGACGGTGGACGCGGGAAGAACGTGAGATCACCCGGCCGGGAACTCCGGCCGGCCCCGTCGATGATCGAAACATGTGCCGAGCCGATGTCGTCCCGGGTCGCATATCGCGTGTCGGGTCACCGGTCAGCCGAAGCTGTCGAGCCCGGTCAGTTCGCTCGAGAGTGCCCAGAGGCGGGCGGCGGATTCGGGATCGACCGCCCAGGGTTTGACACCGCCGATGAGCATGTCGTCGGTGGTCGCCGGATCCGCTATGTCGCAGTCCTGGCAGTAGACGCCGCCGCGGTCGTCCAGGCGCGGGGAGGTGGCCGCCCACACCGCTGTCGCCGCGCCCTGGGCCGGTGTTTTGAAGCCCGCGGCGGGTCGGCCGTCGGCGGTGATCCAGCCCTGTGCGATGTGTTCGCCGCGCGCGATGTTGCGCTGCAACGGGGTGAGGATGCTGCCCGGGTGTACGGCGAAGGCCCGCACGCCGAGGGTGTCGAGGTGGACCGCGAACAGCGAGTTGGCGGTCTTGGACTGGCCGTAGGCGAGCCAGTGATCGTAGCCGTGCGCGAAATGCGGTTCGTCCCAGCGGATATCGCTGAGGAAATGGCCCGACGATGCCACCGACACCACGCGGGCTCCGGTCGGCGCGAGCGCCGGGCGCAGACGGTTGATCAGCGCGAAGTGGCCGAGATGGTTGATGGCCAGGTGCGCTTCCCAGCCGGAGGGAACGGTGCGGTGCGGGTAGGCCATGACGCCGGCGTTGTTGATGATGACATCGAGGGTCGTACCCGTCTCGAGCAGTTGATCACTGAAGATTCGAATGCTCTCGAGGTCGGCCAGGTCGAGCGCGTGGATCCGGGTGCGGGCGACGCCGGCGAGCGCGGCCCGGGCGATATCGGGACGCCGGGCCGGGACGATCACCTCCGCTCCGGCTCGGGCGAGCGCGACCGTCGCCTCTCTGCCCAGGCCGGAGTAGCCGCCGGTGATCATGATGCGCTTGCCTGCCAGGTCGATGCCGTCGAGGGTTTCGGCGGCGGTGCTCTGCGCGCCGAGGCCCGAACCGGTCCGGTGTTGCCGCGTGATTGACATGCGCTCCAACCTAAAAGCTAGAGTGCGATCTAGGTCAAGCACAGGGAGCGGTGATGGGACAAGCGGGTCTGTCCATCGGCGACGTCGCCGAGGCCACGGGGCTGGGCGTGCACGCGTTGCGTTTCTTCGAACGCGAGGAGCTGTTCCTGCGCCCGATCCCCCGCACCCCGGGAGGTCAGCGCAGCTTCGACTCGTTCGATGTGGAATGGCTGCTGCTCTGCAATCGCCTCCGCCAGTCCGGCATGCCCATCGCGCGGCTGAAGGAGTTCGCCCGGCTGGTCCGGTCGGGCCCGGGAAACGAGCGACAGCGCCTCGAGCTGCTGGAATCTCACGAACGGGCGGTACGCGACCGGATCGATCAGCTGACCGAGAGCCTCGAGATCATCCGCGGCAAGGTTGCCGTCTACCGCGAGCACGTGGAAGAGGGCACCGCGGCTGGAATATGGTCACCCACACCGTTTCCCGGGACGATCGACGAAGGCCGGGACGACACCGGAGGTCAGCGCTGACCGACCTGTCGTCCTGGCGACGGCGAAACCCTAGGAGCAGCAGTCCGTACCGCAGCAGGGTGCGGCGGCTTTCGGGACGGTTGCCCTGATGATCGCCGAGGACATCCCGTCGGCGACCGTGTGGGTCGGCTCGATCTCGATCTGCTCGAAACCGGCCGCTCGCAACAGGGTTCGGTACTCGCCGAAGGACAGTGCGCCGGCGACGCAGCCCACGTAATCACCGCGCTCGCCGCGTTGCGCGACGGTCAACTCGTCGTCGGCGACGACATCGGCGATGCCTATCCGGCCGCCCGGAACGAGCACGCGGGCGATCTCGGCGAACACCGCGGGCTTGTCGATCGAGAGGTTGATCACGCAGTTGGAGATCACCACGTCGATGCTGTTGCCGGGCAGCGGAATATCTTCGATGGTCCCCTTCACGAACTCGACGTTGCCGACTCCGGCCCGCACGGCGTTGGCTCGCGCCAGGTCGAGCATCTCGTCGGTCATGTCCAGACCGAACACCTTTCCGGTCGCACCGACCCGTCGCGCCGAGAGCAGCGCATCGATGCCGCCACCGGAGCCCAGGTCCAGGACCGTTTCGCCGGCGCGCAGCTCGGCGACCGCGCTCGGGTTCCCGCACCCGAGCGAGGCTGCCACGGCCTGGATCGGCAGCGCGTCGCGGTCCGCGGAGCCGTAGAGGCCGGCGCCGAAGTTCTCGTCCAGTTCGATCACCCCGCCGGCGCTGCTGCTGCCGCAGCAATCCTCGGCGGTCCCACCGCCGGAAACGGCGACCGCGGCGGCGGCATAGCGTTCGCGGACGGTCTCCCGCAGTTCGAGATCCTGCTCTGTCATGGGAATCACTGCCTTCCGAGTTACCCGGTATGACTGCGAATAGCGCCACCGACCGGGCTGTATTGATGACTATCGATACACAGTGTGGCGCGCTGATTAGATGTCTGTCAATATTGATGAGTGTCGAAACAGGAACTTCCGGTGCTCGCGTCCGCGGACAGCTGCTGCACCACCACGCTGTCCGCACCGCTGGCGCCCGACGCGGCGGCCGAGCTGGCGGGCGCGTTCAAGGCGCTCGGTGATCCGGCGCGGCTGCGACTGCTGTCCCTGATCGCGGCCGCGGGCGGGGACGAGGTCTGCGTCTGTGAACTCACCCCGGCGTTCGAGCTATCGCAGCCGACGATCTCCCATCACCTCAAGGTGCTGCGCGAAGCAGGTCTGCTGACCTCGGAGCGGCGCGCGACCTGGGTCTACTACCGGATCGTTCCCGCCGCGCTGCAACGGCTTTCCGAGGTGCTGGCGGTTCCCGGCGTCCCTGCGCGCGCGTGAGCGCCCCGCTGGCGCGGCGGCTCGCGGCCGAGGCCGCCGGCACGGGCCTGCTCGTCACCGTCGCGGCAGGGTCCGGCATAGCCGCCCAACGGCTCTCCCCGAACGACGCCGGTGCGCAGCTGATGGAGAACTCCACCGCCACCGTCTTCGGGCTCGCCGTCTTGATCCTGATCTTCGGGCCGGTATCGGGCGCACACTTCAATCCCGCGGTCTCCCTTGTCGATTGGCTCGCCGGGCGAAGAACCGGCACCGGCCTCACGGGCGGCGAGGCGGCCGCCTATTCGGCCGCGCAAACCGGCGGAGCCGTGCTCGGCGCGATCCTCGCGAACATCATGTTCGACACCGCGGCGGGGCAGATCTCGACGCATCACCGCATCACCGGCGGGCACCTGGTCGGCGAAATCGTCGCCACCGCGGGTCTGATAGCGCTCATCCTCACCCTGGCCCGCACCGGCCGCGCCACCCTCGCGCCGGTGGCGGTCGCGGCCTGGATCGGCGCGGCCTACTGGTTCACCAGCTCCACGTCGTTCGCGAACCCGGCGGTCACGATCGGGCGGATCTTCACCGACTCCTTCGCCGGGATCGCCCCCGCTTCCGCGCCCGGATTCATCGCCGCTCAACTCCTGGGCGGGTTACTCGGCCTCGGCGCGGTCGCGTACTTCCATCCTGCGCGGCCCACGGCGGCCCGCGCGGCCATTGCTCATACTGTCGATTCGAAAGGCGCACGCCCGCAATGACATCCCACCGACCCAGCGTGCTGTTCGTGTGCGTCCACAACGCCGGACGCTCCCAGATGGCCCACGGCTTCCTGACCCACCTGGCCGGCGACCGGGTCGAAGTCCGCTCCGCCGGAACAACACCCGCCGAGTCGATCAACCAGATGGCGGTCCGCGCCATGGCCGAGGTCGGCATCGACATCACCGCCCAGACCCCGCAGATCCTCACCCCCGGCACGGTGGAGACATCGACCGTGGTGATCACCATGGGCTGCGGCGACGCCTGCCCCTACTTCCCCGGAATCACCTACCGCGACTGGAAACTCGACGACCCAGCCGGTCAAAACATCGAGGCCGTCCGCTCGATCCGCGATCGGATCGAGGCCCACGTTCGCGACCTGCTCGGCGAATTGAACAGCTGAGCGCACCATGGGGACCACCGACCGCAGGTTCGGCCCTCGACGGCTCCGGCCATACGCCTGGTGAGCACTCGCGGCGGCTCCACCACCCTCGATCGTGATATTACGAACGGCGTGCTGGAGCCGACGGTGCCATGCAAGGCACGCGGCGCGACATGCGTGGGTCCGGATGTCATCGACGCCGACACCGGCGGATGACTACGTTCGGATATTGCGGAGAGCCGCCGGAATTGGGGCCCGCCCCGGGGTGAGAGTTCCTGTCCCGCATCTTCCCCTTTCAGGATAAGGCACGGACGGGGGCTTGCGGCAAGGCCCCGGGTGTGCGGCACAATCGCTCGTCCCTGCAGGTAGAGGAAAGGATTCTGGTGTCCGGACAGCTCGATGATGGACCGTTCTTCCATGGCACGATCGCGGAGTTGCGGGTGGGTGAGCTGCTGACCGCGGGCCGGCCGTCCAACTACCGGCCCGAGATCGTCATGAACCACATCTATTTCACGGCGCTCGTCGACGGGGCCGGTTTGGCCGCGGAGGTCGCGGCGGAACTGGCCGCGGACGAGGCTGTTCCGCGGGTGTACGCGGTCGAGCCGACCGGGGAGTTCGAGAACGACCCGAACGTCACCGACCGGAAGTTTCCCGGTAACCCCACCCGGTCGTATCGCAGTAGCGCACCGCTGCGGATCGTCGGCGAAGTCACCGACTGGACGCGGCTCACACCCGAACAGTTGCAGATGTGGCGGGATCGGCTGTCGACCCTCAGGCGGGGCGAGATCCTGAACTGACGGGAGACGAGGTTCGGAGGCTCCGAACCACCACCGCCCCTTGATCATTCGACTGTCGGCGGCCGGTCCGTCCAGGGCCCTCGGTGTGCTTTCGCCGAAGGCGGTGCGGATCGGCCGCCGACGAGGTCGCGGATGGCGTGGAATGCCGGCTTGGGCGTGTAGTCGTCGCGGAGAAGTCCGAAGCGGCCGGTCCATTCCCCGTCGCTGCGCCCGTCTCGCAGCCCGAAGAATTCGTATGCCGTGACGCCGAAGTCACCGTCGGCGACGGCATTGGCCACGGTCTCCAGGACGAAGCGCTGCGATTCCTCCCCGCGGTCGGCCCCGGTCGGCCATCCGGTCTCGGTGATGTGAATCGGCGTGCTCGCGGGCACTCCGGCGGCCGTTGTGACCGTGCGGAACCGCTCGAGCAGATAGCCGACCGAGCCGGCGAGCTGATCATGCGGAATACGGTGGAACACATCGGGAAAGGCATCCAGACCGATGTAATCCAGTGCGGCGAGGTGCATTACGCCCACCGCGTCGGCCATTCGCCGCCAGAACACCGGGTCTGCCATTCCCGCCGAATTCACCCCGATATCGACGGCCACGCCGAGCCGCTCGCGTTCCTCGAACGCGGCGGCGACGCCGGCCGCGATGGCATCGAAACACCCCGGGCTGCCTCCGTCCTGCGGTGCGGGCATGTTCAGCTCCTCGCCGACCTGCACTTTCCCACCACCCCACTCGGCGACATCGCGAACGGCCTCACGAACGAACTCGGCGAACCCGCCCGGGTCGGGTTCGGGGCTCTGGTAACACGCGACCAGATCGATCAAGCGGCCGTCCCCCGCGTACAGCTCCGGACGCGCCGGAGTCCGGGACGAGCCGGTCGGCCACCCGTGCATGCCGGCTCCGAAGTGCCGATAGCAGCGCACGTAGAAGGCCGGCGCGTCACCTTGCAACTGACGCAACGCCACCAGGGTGCGCGCGGGATCCTCCGGCGGGCAATCGATGGGCCGGAAGTCGACGAGGTCGGCCGCGACGACGCCCGGCCAGATTCCGAAAATCATGAGAAGCCTCCAAATAGCCGTATACGGCTAACCGTATACGGCTATCGGCTACGCTGCACGGGTGCCCAAGAACGCGCTCGACAATCCCCTGGTGCTGCCCATCCTCGGCCTCCTGGTCGAGCAATCGCGCCACCCGTACGCGCTGTTCAGCGAGCTCGAGCGCCGCTACGACTACCTACAGGTGCGCAACGGGACCGTCTACACGCTCCTGGACCGCCTCGCCGCCGAGGGGTGGGTCGATTCGGCCGAGGGCGGCGCGCGTGCCGCTCTCACGGTGACCGAGTCGGGTGTGGCCGCGCTCGCCGAGCGGGTGTATCGGCACCTGCGAGAAGCAGATCCGACCGGCGGCCCCGGATTCGTCACCGCGCTGGCCTATCTCGGGATCCTGCCGCGAGACCGGGCCGTAGAGGTGCTCGAGCAGCGGGTCGAGCACCTCCGAGAGGAGATTCGCCGACTCGAACGAGCCGTACGCGACGCAGCAGGGCCGGAGGTTCACATGATCGAGGCGCACTACCTGCTGTCGCGCCTGCGCCACGACGCCGACTGGCTCGAAACCACCGCCCGGCGAATCGAGGCGGGAGAGCTCGGCTGGACTCGCTGAGAAGTGCTTCAGCGCTGCAGTACGGCGTCGCGCAGCGCGCTCTTCGCGTTGGCCACGCCCTGTTTCAGCAGGCCCTCGATCGCCCGTTCCAGCGGATCGGCGGTGGATTTCGGACCGGCCTTCAGGATCGCGACCCCGAGCAGGCGTTGATCGGCGAACCCGGTCACCCCGCGCTCACCGGCCGTGCGCACCTTCACCGGGGGCAGCCGCACCGCAGTCGGTTTCGCGGCGGCGATCAGCATGAACCCGCCGGTCGAGAAGCCATCCAGGGTGCCGAGTGACCATTCCTCCAGCCGCCCGGTGCTCGTCGTCTTGACGCCGAAGCCGGTCTGGACACCCGCGTCGTCCTCGCTCGGGCTGTCCGTGCGCTCCACACCGGGGAGCAGTCCGCCGAAGGTCTCGTGGGTCAAGATGTTGCGCGCCTGCGTCGGATCGGTGCCGCGGGTGAAGACCACGAATTCGCTCTTCTCGAGCGTATCGAGCCGAGCTTCCTGCGCCGTCTGAGTCCGGCTCAGCCAGATCGCACGCTGGCCATTCTCCTTGCTCGCCAATATCTTCTCGCACGCGGCGGCGTCGTCTTTCCATTTCGTGACCCGGACCTCGGCCAGGCGGTGCAATTTGCGGTAGGCATAGGCGACGTCCGCTTCGGTGAAGGTGGTCTCCAGGTCTTCGACGGCGACCTGGACCACGATGGTGAGCAGTTTGTGCAGCGCCCCGGTCGATTTGGTGGGCGGATCGACCCTGCCCGCAAGCATTTTCGCCCCCTCCAGGAAGTCCTTCTGCGGAAATGTCTCCGTGCTGTCGGGTTTCGTGGGATCCGTAAGAACGAGCATGGTGTACTCCAAGGCCTATTCGTCAGGGGCACAACCAGTTTGCGCTTGCTACGCACGGAATAGAGGTGGTTTGAGCCGGGAGGCAGAGCGTGCGAACCGACCGGCCGGGTACGCATTCTGGTCCATGACATCTGACGCACAACCGTTCCAGAGAAGGCCGCGTACGCGCGCAGACGTAGCCGGAGTTGCGTCACGCGACAGATGTGAGCGGAGTCGTCGCGAACATATCTTCGCAGGTGAGAACACTTTCACCGCCGACCTTTGGAGTTCACATGGCACGCCAGTCCGCCGCCGGCCCGCCGCCGATCATTCCCGCACTCGCCTACACGGGAGCCACGCTCGCCGCCGTCATCATGGTCGCGACGGTGCCGCGGCCGGATTCCCCGGCCGCCGAGTTCTTCGCCTACGTAGTCGACAACCGGGATCGCCTGCGGCTCAGCGCCGTTGCGCTCACCTTCGCCGCGATCGCGCTGGCCGTCTGGACCGCCGTCATGTGCCGCCGGGTGCGACGCCTGCACGGCGACCCGCCGGGTGCGAATATCGCGCTCGCGGGCGGGGTCATCGCCGCGGGCGCCGGCGTGCTGACCGGTCTGCTCGGATGGGTCATCAGCCGCACCGAGGACAGCGCCACCGCCGCGGCGCTCCAGGATCTCCAGTTCGCCACGGGCGGTCCGGGTTTCATGGCGCCGCTGTGCCTGCTGTTCGCGGGTATCGCCGTGCCGCTGCTGCTAATGGGCATCGCCCGCCCGCTTGCCGTCACGGGTCTGGTCCTGACCGCCACCGCTGCCCTGTCGCTGCTGACCCTCGTCACGATGAACGCCGCAGTCCTGCTGCCGATCACCCGTTTCGGCGGGATCATCTGGATGATCGCGGCCAGCCTCACGCTCACCGACTCGGTGCGCCGCCCACCGAAGGACCGGACGCCGCCGACCGCGGAGGCTCGGTCATGAGGGCGCTCGTCACCGGCGGCACCGACGGCATCGGCAGGGAGATCGCCGCCGGTCTCTCGAAGTCCGGTGTCCACGTGTGGATCACCGGCCGAAACGTCGAACGCGGGAAGGCCGCCGCCGAGGCGCTGGGCGCCACCTTCCTCCGAGCGGAGCACAGCACCGTGGCCGGAAACCTCCACGCCGCGGCCGAACTCCGCGAGGAGATTCCACAGCTCGATATCCTGGTCAACAATGTCGGTGGCATGGCCTTTCCCGTGCGCACCGTGACGCCGGAGGGCAACGAGATGATCGAATCCCTCAATTACCGGGGCCCCATCACCCTCACCCGGGCGCTGCTCCCGGCCCTCGCACCCACCGCACGCGTCGTTCAGATCGTCTCCAGCGCCGCGTTCATGCACCGGGGCGACCCCTTCACCGAACCCGCGCGCTACTCCGCGATCGCCGCGTACGCCCGCGCCAAACAGCTGAATCTCCTGGCCTCCCTGTCCCTGACCCGCGTGCTCACCCCCGGCCAGATCCTCAACGCGGTCAACCCCGGAACGGCCTGGACACCGGGCGTACAGGCGCTGACCCCCGCAACGGTCCCCGCCTGGCGCTTCATCTGGCCCCTGACCCGAGCCGTCCAACGCCGCCGTCCTCCCGCCCGGGCCGCCGCCGCACCGATAGCGCTCGCCAACGCGGACACCACCGGCGTGTACTACGAGAGCAATGGCCGGGCCGCGAAACTGCCCCAGCGCCTATATGATCCGGCCCTGCAAGATCGCGCTTGGGAGGCGGCGGCGCGCTGGTGAATAACGGGAGACCGCCTGTGCCCCGGAATCATCGAGGCACAGGCGAAACCCGATCTTCGCGCGGGCCGGGTGGTGCGCGCGGAGCTCCGATGTCGTGCGGCGGCTGCGTTAGCCGACGTCTACCGGTGACTCCCGGATATCGATCAGGCACAGGATCGTCACGACCGGGAATACCACCGCTGGGGTATAGAAGACGAAGTTGGCCGGCGGCGAGTGATAGAACGCGTCGATCGGAATCCACGCCAGCAGCGCGGCCGTCAGCTGGCCCAGAGCCACCAACCACGCACCCGCAAGCAGCACGTATCGGCCGAAACCCCAGCCTCGCAACAGCGATACCGCACCGCCGCCGAGAAGACTCGAGACCACGACGAAGGCGAAAGCGGACAACGTCAGCACGGTGGCGGCGGTGATCGATGAACCGCCGATCGTCAGGTAGGACCCGCCCTGCCACTTACCTTCCTGCGACTGGATCAGCGCACCGAGTGCTTGCACCGCCCACACCAACGCCCCCGCTATCGCCAGCCACGCCGCGATTCGATAGCGCGCCCGCTGGTTTCGGACCCGGCCCCGCCCCAACCGCGTCGTTGCCGATTCCTCAGCCATCGCGTCTCCTGGTGTGGCCGACGGCGGCCGGTGGTTGTCGTTCCGGATCAGATGCTGCCGGTACTGGCGGGCGGCTGGGTGCCGCCCGGGGTGCAGCTCGAGCCGGCCGGTGCGGTCTGAACGACGTTCACGGGCAACGGACCCTGGGTTCCGGCACCGGCGGGAGCGCCTGCCGGGCGGGCAACGATATTCCAGGTCTGTGCCGACATCGGAATCCACTGCACCGTCACGTCTTGACCCGCAACGTATTCGACGTGGTCGACCTGGTGTGTGTACCCGCCCGCCGTGGGCTTGGCGTCGATCACGATCGCGGTGGCGCTCGGGTAGCCCGCGATCAACCCGGCCGCGTCCGCGGCGGGCAGGGTGATCGTGTAGCTGGTGCCGGCGCAGTAGGACGGCGAAGCCGAAATAGCCAGCTGCGCCGATGCGTTCGACGCCGTCACGACGGTCGCCACGCTCGTGGCCGCGACCGCTGCCACCCCGAAGCACGTCCGAGCGAAAGCCGATTTCTGCATGCTGTAGTTCTCCCCAGTATTGAAATCCGTCTGTTCCAGACGGCGACCGAAGCGTACCGCCGCTCCCCGACTCGACCGCGCGGGATCAGGCGGAGGATCCGGAACCACGTCGCCGGGCCGATAGGCTTGCGGTCGTACCGGGCTGGGAGGGCCGGGTCCGATTTCGAGGGGACGTTCGTTGGCGAAAGAGGCAGTTGGAGACGAATTTCCGGCCGAGGTGGCAGAACTGAAGGCTGGGCGGTGGTCATTGCGGCGACTACGCATCGCCTGGGTGCTCACCGTTCTCGGGCTCTTCCTCGCGGGAGTCGCGGCGCTGTTCATAGTGGATGACCGTTTCTACCGACTGAGCGACCTGCAGCCGTGGGCCACGCTTGGTTGCTGGACCGCCTCGTTCGTCGTTCTCGTCAGCTTCGCGGACCGACTGGCGCACCACCGGACCCTGCTGTGGATGTTCGTCGCCACGTTGCTCGGCATCGTGACGTTTCCGCTGTGGTTGGTCGTATTCCTCGGCTCCATGTCCGAGCACCATGACAACACGACGACGGTCGCGGTCCAGGACAGCCCCGACGGCCGTGTACAGGCGGTCACCGAGAAGTACTACAACGTGATCGACCCGTCCTGCCGGGTCTGGCTCCGCGAGCCCGACGGCCTGTTCGCCCGCCGGGTTCTCGTCTGGCGGCAGGTCGAATCCGGTTGTCCCCGTGTCTGGTTCCCCGACAACACAACAATCAGCTTCGCCTACGGCGCCGACAACCCGCCGATGACCACGACGTTCGACCCGGACCGTATGCAGGTGGCCGAGACCTTCGATCCGTGATCTATGCGCCTCTCTTCGAAAGCCGCACGAGGACATAAGCGTTGGCGAGCCCGACCACGAAGTGTGGTGCGACGATCAGCAACGTAGCGGGAGGTGAGTGGCTTGGATGCCAGTCATCGCGTAGTTGGCTGGAACCGAAGGCATCACTCATGAATGCCACCGTGAGGACCGCGCAGAACAGGGTCGCGGTGGTGGCAGCGACCCTGGTGAACCAGAGCCCCACTCGGAAGTTGTGCTGTTGCAGCGCGATCGCGCCGATCAGGGCGACCAGGGTCAGCGGGCCGAGTATGCACAACGCCGACGCACCGACGAAGGTTGCCATGGTGAGCGTCTTGCCGGCCTTCGCGGTGGGGTCGTCGACGAGCCTGTCGGCAACGAGCGTCACGAACAGGAACAGCCAGGGCAGCAGGGCGACGCTGCTGACAACGGCCGGATCGCCGATTCTTCGTTCGGTCGTGAGTTCGGCGGGATTCAGCACGTGTCGAACTCCTCGCGCATTCTGCGTTGGACACCGACGGCGCGAGCGGTAAGGGCGTCTTCGGAGACGGTGGACAGGGCGTAATCGCAGGCAGCGGCGTGGACGAAGCCTTCGTTGCGTTTGCCTTCGGTGTAGTAGAAGAACCAATTCCAGGTGAGTCGCAGGGAGTGGTCGGGGGTCGGGGCCACGAGGCGTACAGCGGCGGACAAGGCGTCGTAGGAGAGGGCGGGATCGACCGTGGAGGGTGTCTTCTCCCGGAGGGTCAGGGTGTGGATGTGGCCGTCCGCGATTTCGACGAACTGTACGTCCCAGGTGATTTCGGATAGCTGCCGTTGGAGCTCCGCTTCCCGATCCGCGGCCAGTGGCAAGGTGACGCTCCAATGCTTCGAGTCCGCGGCATCGACCCTGACCTCCGCCTGCCCCGTAGGGCCGAGCATGTCCCGAACGGCGCCCAGCGGTTCGGCGGCGCCGGTCTTCACGTCCGTGATGGCGATTCGCGGTATCGGGCGCATTTCCCAGAAGATCCGCGCATCGGGGACGGACTCGGTGTACCGGCGAACATTCCGGACCGTCTCGCGGAGCGCGTCGACATCCAGCTCGCGAGCGGCCCTGACCGTTGCCCGGTCGGCGACAACGAACTCCAGTTCGCGTTCGCGCAGGCCGTCGAGCGTGCGCAGGCGCTCGCGCATCCGCGTGGCGACGTCGCCGATTTGTTCGTCCGTCGCGGTGGATAGATGCACGGCAAAGCGTAGATAGCTGTCTCCGAGAAAGAAATCGTCTTTGACCGTCACCTCGCATCGCTGCACGCCCGGCATGGCCGAGATCTCAGTGTCGAGCTTCTGAGATTCGGCGGAGTAGTCGGTCGATAGCCCCGAGCAAGCGGTGACGACGAAACCCGCGACCGTGGTGAGCACCGCGGACAGTATGCGTTGGACGACTTCTCTGCTCGCGAGGATAGTGCCGCTCCTTTCGTTGCCCACATCCCGATCGGGCCAAGCTGCTCTGTGGATCAGTGGGCGAGTTGTTGGGTTATCCAGGCGGCGGTTTCGGGGCTCGAGCGGAGGGTGGAGTGGCCTACCGGGGCGGCGGAGGGGAACAGGTCCTCGTAGAAGTTCATGTTTACGGCGGGTTCGGTCAGGTTGGTGCAGACCGCGGCGGGGGTGGCCAGTTCGTCGTTTCGGGTCGAGAGGACCGAATAGGTGGTTCCTGGCTGGGATATCTGGCCGGTGAAAATCGACTCGTAGACGGGCGAATTGGGGAGGAGTTGGACCAGGTTCGCTTTCGTGGGGGCGATGGTCGCCAGGAGGGAACCCAGGAAAGGGATGGCGGAGAGGACTTCCG
Organism: Nocardia sp. NPDC057668; assembly: GCF_042799795.1. Lineage (NCBI taxonomy): Bacteria > Bacillati > Actinomycetota > Actinomycetes > Mycobacteriales > Nocardiaceae > Nocardia > Nocardia sp. NPDC057668. Next base: position 1,667,925 of record NZ_JBHVIC010000001.1, read on the forward strand.
CCGGGCTCACGGGCGAGTTCTCGATACCGAGAGCGGCGAGAAAGCCCCTGCCGTCGCAGCCTCGAACCTCGGGGGTCAGCAGGACCGCGTGGGCCACCTCGGGGCTGCCGTCGAGGACCTTGAGGAAGTAGTTGGCGACTACCGTGCCGGCCGAATGCGCCACCAGGTCGACTCGATCGGCTCCGGTGGTGTCACGCACCTTCCGCACGAAATTCGCGACCTGTTGTGCGGCGCTGGGGAAGTCGCCGCTCCAGCGATTGCCGTCGATGACCCCGCCCTGAAACAGAAACACGCAGTGGCCTGCCGCGCGCAGGGTGGTGAGGACGGTGTTCCATTGGGCTTCGGTCTCGGCGGTCGTGCCGTCGGCACCGGGAAGCACCACGACCGGGCGGGGGTGCGCGGGGTCGGGAGCGCAGTCGGTGGGGGGCTCGATCGTGCTGCCCGCGGGGATCACCGCCGCGCCGGAGCCGGAATCGGGCACGGCAGCAACCGGTCCCGCCATGATCGACATGGCGGCGCTGACACTGCACAGCGCTGCCGCGAGTTTCGACGTCATTCTCATAGACCCAGCCCCTCGAACTTTCGGAATCGCCCCCCGGCCCCGTGCGAATGCCGCACCAGGGCACGACGATACAGCGATCTCGATCGTTAGGCGTTCAGAAGCCGGGGTGCACGGTCTACACCGGGGCGGCGCGGCGGCTTGCAAGCAGCCGTCGGAGTTCAACTGTGAACCGCATTTGGGTCTGAATACCGTTGTATCACAATGGAATTGGGCTATTGCAGGTTGCTATCGAGGAGTAGAATAGGGGTATGAATTCGGGAGGGGAATCCAGCATCGCGGACCATGTTGAAGGACATGGTGTCGCGGTGGAGGGCCTGCTCGAATCACCCCTGTTTTCCTCATCCGATGACCAGGTCATCGCGATGATGCAGAAGCTGGAAGCGGATTACCGCAAACTCGAAGCGGTGAAGCAGCGCTTCGCTCTCGAATGCGCGGCGCGGGGACTGCCCGCTCGGGCCGGGATCAAGAGTCCGATCGTGTTCCTGCAACAGACCTTGCGGATCTCGCATTTCGAAGCGGCCGCTCGGGTGCGGAACGCGGACCGGCTCTCGACCGTGTCCGAAGGCAGTTTCCAGCGGCCACCGGTGTTCCCGCATATCGCTGCCGCTCAGCGCGCGGGAGAGATCTCCGCCGAGCACGTGCAGGCGATCGTGAAGGTCCTGGACCGGATCCCCGCCAGCGTGGAAACGGAACTCAAGGAACTCGCTGAACGCTCCCTGACCGACTTCGCGCGCGCCGGCGACCCCAAAGGCGTGACCCAACTCGGTGTCCGGGTCCTGGCCTATGCCGATCCGGATGGGGTGTTGACCGCGGACAAGGACCGTCAGCGGATGCGCGGGATCTGCATCGGCCGTCAACGCGCGGATGGCATGTTCCCGATCTCGGGGTTGCTGACTCCGGAGTTGGGTGCGGTGTTCCTGCCGATGTTCGCCAAGTTCGCGCGACCCGGCATGTGTAACCCCGACGACCCGGAGAGCCCGCACACCACAGCCGAACTCGGGATCGACACCGAAATCGACGCCGACGACAGTGACGCCGATGCTGCCACCGTCGCTGCTCGGAACGTGTTGCGGGCTGCTGCCAAGCGTGATCACCGCAGCGAAGCGCAACGCAATCACGATGCGTTGCTGCGGTTCCTGCACCCGGACATGGGGCCCACCAAGCTCGGGTATCACCGGGGGCTGCCGGTTTCGACGGTCGTCACGATGCGCCTGACGGACCTGGAGCAGCGGACCGGGCTCGCTACCACGAACACCGGTGGCACGCTCTCGATCACCGAAGCGATCAAGTTGGCCGCGCGGTCCACCCCGTACCTGGTGATCGTGGATGCCAACGGCCGCCCCCTGCACCTCTCACGCGGTCAACGCCTGGCATCGGCAGAACAGCGCCTCGCACTCACCGCGGTCGAACGCGGGTGCACCCGCCCCGGATGCGACGCCCCCGCCACCCGCTCCGCCGTGCACCACATCAAGGAATGGGCCGAGGGCGGCGAAACGGACATCGAGAACCTGACCTTCGCGTGCGATGCCTGCCACGCACAGATCAATACTGGTCCGAACGGCTGGAAAACGATCGTCATGCCCGATGATTCGGAGCATCCGAGCAAGACCGGGTGGATTCCCCCACCGCATATTGATCCGGCTCGCAGACCTCGGGTGAATTTCCGTCATCACCCGCGTGTGCCGAGCCCTTCGGGGATCCCGGGTATCCCGACGCGGCGACTCTGCTAGAGCACTGCCTCGCAGCTGAAACCCAACCCCCAAAGCCAAACCCCAAGAGCGGCATCGGTGTTCACTCCAGTGGCCGACGTAGCCGAGACCCGCACGCACCGTGCGCCTTCCAGCGGGGTTCGGGAGGACAAGCAAGAACAACGAGGCAGTGCTGGTCATTTCGCCTGCCGTACCCGACCTCGGCTCCCCAGTTGGGAGCGCTTCGCCCTTCCGGCGTGGCTGGATGGCTGTGGGAACCTTCTCGAGACCTACAGACACAAGATCCGTCATCGCTGAATGCCGGTACTGCCTCAGGTGGTGATTGTGGTGAGCGGTAATCGATTCGAGGCTTGCTCGTACCCTCACTGGTGGTGGATCCCGTTTGTCGGCCCGGTAGGGCTGGTACCGCCGTCGAGGCTCCCAACCGGACCCCGCTGCTACTCCGTTATCCAGGCTGCTCTTCCTGCGGTAGGGCACCCCACCGCAGCCTCACTCCCAAACGTGACAACGCTGGTTCTCGTTATCCAGGCTGCTCTGCCCCGGGAGGGCTGGAACCGCACCCCGCCCCTCCCCCGCTGGTACCCACCGTCTATGCAGTTCTCCCCCCGGCAGAGCCGGAACCGCCGCCCGACCTCCCCGACCGCACCCCGCTCGTACTCGTTATCCAGGCTCCTCCCCCGGAAGGGCTGGAACTGCAGCCCGACCCTCACCGGTCCCCGCTGGTTCTCGTTATCCAGTCGTCCTCGAACCCAGCCAATCTCCCAACCCTCCGATACACCGGCGACCCGGCCACGCACACGAGAAGCGAAGCCCACAACCACCACCGAATACTCACCCCCAGGACAGTCGCAACCCCTCGAGCTCCGAACTCCCCAGAACCGCCGCCACCACCTCCGGCGGGCCGGTTACCTTCGTCCCCCACAGATCCCAGTCCGACCACGTGATCCAGGACCGATCCGCGGCCCACAGATTCGACGGGGATCCTTGACCGCCGGGGTGGTCGTAGAGCTCGGCAGCCGAGCCGAGTGGGCCCGACACCGTTATGCCGGTATCGAACTCACCGCTCGCGCCCGGGCCGAAGTAGGCGACGCAGGGCGTGTCCGCTCCCCGCGGAGAGCATGCGGTCAGGACCTCGAGGAGCGCATGCCAGGACTCGCGATCGAGTGAGCCCTCGGCAGGTGGGCGGATGCTGACCGGCCAGCTGCCGTTGGTCGTCGCGCCCGGGAGACAGCGGTAGCAGGGCAGCATGCCCTCGGGCACAGGCTGCTCGCCCAGGCGATCGGCCAGCTCGGCCCAGCGCAGTCGCCGCCACCCCGGGCCGGGATGCTGGGACCGGCCCACCGAGCTTCCGATCTCCACCGAGTTGGCGTCGATCTCGGCGAGACCGGGGAGAGAGAAGGGTTCCTTCGATCCCGCAGCGAGACGGTGTTGCCGGACGTCGTTGTAGGTGAGTTCCGATGGTGCCGAATCGTGTTCGTACATCGCGTGCAGCAGCCAGACGGCGTCGGGGGTCGACGCTGTTTCATAGCCGCACCATCCGATGTCCGTGTCCGGGGTGCCGAGCCATGAAACAAGGGCTCTATCTGCGATGTTCCAACTCACCGGCACAGCGTAGCCAGGCGAGGACGGCACCGGCATCAGGTTTTCGGGGTGGGTTCGAGCAGCACGATCGGGATGACTCGGGGGTGGGCGAGGCGCTGGAAGAAGTCGTAGCCGGGGTAGGTTTCCGCGCAGATCGGCCAGAGCGCTGCTCGCTCGTCGGCGGTCGCCACGCGTGCGCGCACGTGGCGGATTTCGGCACCGAGTTGGATGGTGGTCTCGGGGTTGGCTACGAGGTTGTGGAACCACGCGGGGTGTGCGGGCTGGCCGGCCTTGGACGCGATCACCGCGATCACATCGCCACTCTCGCAATAGATCACCGGTGAGGTGCGGTGGATGCCGGATCGGGCTCCCACGTGGTCGAGGAGCAGGATTCGGGCGATCGGCCGACCCGGTAGATGACCACCGAGCCGGCCGCCGGTTCTGCGGTAGAGGGCTACGTGCGCCCGGGTGGAACGGCGGCCGAAGTAGATTCCGCGCCTGTTCGCGAAGTGCGATATCGAATCGACCGTGCGGCCCAGTTGCGACGGAAACGATTGCGTCCGATCAGCTTTGCCCGTTCCGGCCATGAGCTCTCCCCCATGCTCTTGCGGCCGCCTGCGCGGCCCGAGGCAAGTATGCGTTCAGCTCTGAAATCTACCTCGCGATGACCGCTATTCGGGGACCCCGCCTCCGGAGGAGCCCGAGGCGAACGGGGACTGGTCGGGGCTGCCCAGCAGTGCTGTCAGCAGGGGGTTCACCACGAGTTGATCGAAAGAGCCGGAAGGCAGGCCGCAGGGGCTGTTGTCGGCCGGGCATGCCGTACCGAATGGGGATTCGGTGCTGCCGGAACCGATTACGAGGATGGCGGCGTCCACGCCCCAGCTGCCGGTGGAGCTGCCGGTGTTCGCGGCGGCAGCGGTGCCCGTCGTCGCCGCGAGTGCGCCACCCACTACCGCACCGGTGAGGAGTATGCCGGTCAGATATCGCTTCAAGTGTGCCTCCAGATTGGCGATCTCGATGGCAGATGCTAACGAGCGACAGAAGTGAAACGGAGACGATTCAAGAAAGGGGCGCACCCCGAAAATCTGGGGCTGGATTCATCGGTGTCCATGCCGAAAACTATTGCGCCACTGTTTATTGCGGCGGGGCTGGAAACAGCATCTCGGTTGCCGCGCGCAGTATCTGGTTGGCGCGCAGGAGCGTGGTGCAGGTCGCGGGATCGCAGACTCGGTGGGCGGCGCGAGCCTGGGCGGCTTCGATCACGCCGAGGTAGGCGTCGGTGGGGAAATCGCAGTCGGCGAGCTGGGCGGATCGGGTGGCGATGGCGTCGCTGACGGAGTCGCCGAGCCGCGGGGTGGCGGGCGGAAGTGGTTGACCTTCGGGAAAATTCATCGGATTACCGCGCTTCGGGGTGGTCGGGAGCGGCGAGGCGGAGGCGGCAGTTGGGGAGGTAGGGATTCTGGCGGGTGAAGACGGTGTGCCCGGTCGTGACGCAGGTATGCATCGTGGCAAGAGGGTATCGATAGCCGCCCTCGAGGATGATCGCTTCGCCGGTGATGGCCGTGATACGCAAGCGGGACAGGACAATGCCGCGAGTTTGGGACAGTTCCACGACGCGCGCGCCGGGGCGCACCCACGCCGGTAGGGCCGGAGCGGGATCGGCCGGCGCGCCGATGTCGAAGGCCAGCAGTGCTTTCGCCTGCGCCTTGCGGCGGCAGATGGAGGTCGGGCAATCGCGGTGGGCGGACAGCTCTTGTCGGGCACGATCGACGGTCAACTCACCGCCCGGAAGCGGGTCGTGGTCGAGTTGCTTTGCGGCAGGGCTCATTCGGCATCTCCGGTCGGCTCAGCTGCGGATATTTGGATCCGGCAATCGAGACATTCCCGCCTTCGATCATCCCCGGATAAGACAAGTACACAACAGAACTTCTCGAACTGAAACGTTCACACAGAAATCCATGCGGAATACACTGAACTTTCAGCCAGACACATTTCAGCAGGAACAGAACCCAAATAGCGAGGCTAACAATATGGTTGGCTCGACCCTTCCACGCAGAGCGCTTGGACGGCTGCTGCGTGAACTCCGAAAGACGTCTCAAAAGTCCCAGCTTTCAGCAGGTTTGGCCATCGACATGTCACCGCCGAGCATCAACAGATTGGAAGCGGGACAGCGAGTCAAGATCAGCACTCCCCAGTTCAGCGCACTACTGGATCTGTACGCGGCCAGCGCGGATCAACGCGCGCAGGTTCTCGCGTTGGTGGAGGAGACGAAAGCAACCAAGGGTGACCCGAAAGGCGGTTGGTGGCGCGCCTATTCGGATGTGGTGGGTAGCCACTTCGATCACTACATGGGGCTCGAAGAGGTATGCAACAGGTTCACCGCATTTCAGCTGACCCTGTTACCCGGGTTGCTTCAGACGCCCGAGTATCGCCGGTCGATGATCGTCACCAATGACCCCGACATGTCCGGCGTCGACATCGAGCGACGAATCGAACTGGCAACGCGCCGACAAGCCAGGATTCAGGAAGGTGACACCTTTCTAGTCGACGTTCTGCTGTCGGAGTCGGTGCTGCGACACCAGATCGGCGGCCCAGCGGTGATGTCCGATCAGTTGATCCATCTGACCGAGGTCGGGCAGATGTCGAACGTGTCCATACGGGTCGTACCTCACAGCGTGGGTAGCTACCTCGGCCTGATCGCCCAATCGTTCATTCTGCTCGAGTTCCCACCCCTGCGCGACCGAGGCTTGATCGAACCGCCAGTGATCTTCATCGAGGAATGGGAAGGTGCCCTGTTCCTCGAAGAGGACAAGGCCATACAGCGTCACAGAAATGCGGTCGCGGACATCCGCCGCGTAGCGTTGGATGAAGACGCCAGCAGGCAGCTGCTCGTCGGCTTTGCGAAGGAGTACTCAGCGTGAATATTGCCGTGACCGGCGCGAACTGGTTCAAGAGCAGCTACAGCCGCCCCAACGGGGAATGCGTAGAGGCCGCTCACCTGGCCGAAGGCTTGGTCGGCGTGCGGGACTCGAAGAATCCCGCCGGACCCGCGCTCGTCTTCGACGGAAATGCCTGGGATGCCTTCGTTTCCGAGCTGAAGGCCGGAACCTTCGATCGCTAGCTCCCGGAGGACCGATACCTCCGGGAGCCCGGGCGGCGAATACTCAGGAGGGCTTGCACTCGATGGTCGCGTACTTGGCGGTGCCGCGCCATTCGGTCTGAGCCAGGCCCTTGGCCTGGCGCAGGTTCTTGCGCGCTTCGACGGTGACGGCGGGGAGCGGGTCGCCGCCCCAGGTCTCGGCGGTGCAGACGTAGGTGCGGGGCGCTGCCGCGGCTGCGGAGGGCGTTCCCGCGACGGCGAACACCGGAGCCACCGCCATGACGGCGGCGGGGAGGGCGGCCAGATACTTGACGTTCAACGACGTCTCCTCACGGTGGTCTCGAGATATGCGACCGTGCGGGCGGGCGCGCTACCCGACGGCCGGGGAGATTCTCGCACGTGCGGCGGGTTTCGGCCGGGCTAGGCGGGCCACTCGTAGGCGATGCCGGTGAGCTTCTCACTCATGCGCCAGAGTGCGCGGGCCTGGGCTCGACTGTAGGCCAGCGGGTTTCGCAGTGTGCGCCGCGGATAGCCGAGGGTCTCCAGCGCGGGGCCGACGTAGGAATTTCCCGCCAGGCCGGGGACGGTCGCGGCGTACAGCTGCGGCAGTGCTCCCATCCGATCCGATTGCGCCAGCGCTACCAGCGCGCGCTGCTGCAGTGCGGAAATGCGCGCGGTCCAGCCCTGCTCGGGGGTCGATTCATAGAGGTTGGTCGCGGACAGGCCCGGGTGCGCGGCCACCGCGATCAAGGGCGTGCCGTGCGCGCGGGCCCGGCGGTCCAATTCGGCGGTGAACAGCAGGTTCGCGAGTTTGGACTGGCTGTACGCGAGCCAGCGCAGGTAGACCACGCGCCAGTTGGGGTCGAGCCAATTGATCACGCCGCCCCAGGCGGCGATGGAGGACACCGTCACCACGCGGGGCGCGGGCGCGCGCAGCAGCGCGGGCAGCAATAGCCCGGTCAGGGCGTAGTGGCCGAGATGATTGGTGCCGAATTGGGCGTCGAAGCCCTCGGCGGTGCGCGCGCTGCGCGGTAGCGCCATGACGCCGGCGTTGTTGACCAGCAGGTCGATCGGGACATCGCGCACGTCGAGGTGGTCGGCCGCACGCCGCACCGAGGCGAGGTCGGCCAGATCCAGCGGCAGGACTTCGGGTTTGGGCCCGGTGGCTCCGGCCGCGACCGATTCCAGCGCGGCCGCGGCCTTGATCTCGTTGCGGCAGGCCATGAGTACGTGCGCGCCCTTGGCCGCCAGCGCCTCGGCGGTACGCAGGCCCAGGCCACTGTTCGCGCCGGTGACCACGGCGGTCTTGCCGCTGAGATCGGGGATATCGGCGGCCGTCCAGCGCCGGGCGATCAAGGGCGGGTTCGCCGGTTTCGCCGCGGCCGTGTGCACCTGTGCCATCACCTTCACGCTCCTCTTACGCACGACATTATCGTCTGAGACAGACTAGCCGCTCGTGTTAGGCTGCGACAGTTCTCGCGGCGGGCCGCCGTCGCCTACCGATCGGATCGAGGGGGCCACGATGGCCGACCACCACAACTACGGCACGGCGCTACGGGTCCCGCCCAGCCCCTTCGAGCGGGCGGCGCGCGAGATGTTCGCCGAATTCACCGCCTGGCTCGCGCCCCGGGCACACCGGGCTCGAAAGGCCGTGCTCGCCGAACTCGCGCGCGCCGTATTCGTCATGGTGACACTGGGATTCGCACTGGTTGCCGCGGCATACGGCACGATCTACTTCTTCGCTTTCCTGGTCGAGCTCCTCGGGCAGTGGATGCCGCACTGGGCCGCGCTGGGGCTCACCTCTGCGATCATGCTGGTCCCGGCGGGGATCGCCGCGCTGCTCGGGGTGTGGCAGATCTTCCGGCTGCGCAGCGTGCGGGCCGCGCGCGGGGCGGCCGGTGCGGCCAACGCGGCGCTGGTGCGATTCGGCAGGCGAAACAGCAAGGGCGCCAATAGTTTCTGAACAAGCCCGCAGATCAACACTCAGCAGAATCCCGGCCTGCCCGCTATCGTGTCTGAGACAATCGAGGCGGGTGGCCGAGGCCGACGGCCCGGCGCAGCCGCCCCGCGGTTCTCCAGAAAGCAGCCGAGCCATGATCGAAACCCTTGTCGTCGCGGCGGTCGTACTCCTGGTGGCGGGCGGGATCGCCGCCGCGATCACCGCCGTGTTCCTGCACCGATGGCGGCGCGCCGTCCTGGCCGGCGGCGGCTTCGCGGTACACCCCCTGGCTGCCGAACAGGTCGATGAATTCCTCGCCGATCGGGGTGTTTTCGCGGTCACCGCGACCAGGGAATTCACAGCTCCCGCCGCGAAGGTCTGGGACGCACTGCAACTCGACGGCGGTTTCTCCTGGCTGCCGCTGATCACCGGCATTCGCTATCGCGACGGCTCCCGGAGCGTGGGCGCGATGCGCAGTTTCGACGCACCGCTGTTCGCCGTCCAGGAACGCGTCGTCACCCACACCCCGCACACCCGCCTCACCGTGACCGGCACCAGAATCTCGATTCCCGTGCTGGTCAGCGGATTCGCGCAGGATTACCGGCTCACCGAGCACGACGGCCGCACCACGCTGGCCTGGACGATCGCCGTGCGACCGCGCGTCGGCGGCTTCCTGCCGCTGCGCTGGGGCGCTCCGTTCGCGCGCCCGTTCGCGACCTGGGCGATCAAGGGCCTCGGCACGCGGATCTGAGCTTCACCCCACTCGCGCGGACACCGGAGGCTACCCTCGTCAAGACCGCAATATCATTGCCGTGCTTGCTGATTGGTCGCTAAGGGGTTCCACAGTGAATACACTCGAGACCTTCTCCACCCGCGGCGGCGGCTTTCGCGACGTGGTCATCACCGCGGTCGAGATGACCACGTCGATCGCCGCCGATACCGAGGGCACCTGGCAGGGTTTGCTGGCCGGAGCGAGCGGGATCGGCAAGCTCACCGATCCGGAACTGACACGCCTCGAGCTGCCGGTGACGATCGGCGGCAAACTCGTCGCCGATCCCACCGAGGAATTGGACCGGGTTCGCAAGCGGCGCATGTGCTACGTGCAGCAGATGTCGTACGCCATGGGAAAACGGCTGTGGGACACCATCGGACGGCCCGCGGTGGATCCGGATCGACTCGGGGTGTGCATCGGCACCGGACTGGGCGGGGCGGACAGCATCGTCGAGGCCAATGACGCCATGCGCGATCACGGGTATCGGAAGGTCTCGCCCTTCGCGGTGCCGATGTCCATGCCGAACGGGGTATCGGGCGTGGTGGGGCTCGAGATCGGCGCGCGGGCCGGACTGGTCACGCCGGTGTCGGCGTGCGCCTCCGGATGCGAGGCGCTGGTGCACGCGTGGCGGTCGATCGTGCTCGGGGAGGCCGACATGATCGTGGCGGGCGGGGTCGAGGGATACATCAATCCCGTTGCCGTCGCCGGATTCTCCATGGCGCGGGCGGTCAGCACGCGCGCCGAGGAACCCGAGCGCGCTTCACGGCCCTTCGATCGGGATCGGGACGGGTTCGTGTTCGGCGAGGCCGCGGCGCTGCTGGTGGTCGAGGCCGAGGAGCACGCGCTCGCGCGCGGGGCCGAACCCCTGGCTCGACTACTCGGGGCGGGACTCACCGCCGACAGCTACCACCTGGTCGCGCCCGATCCGGATGGCGTGGGATGCGCGCGGGCCATGCGCCGCGCACTGCAGACCGCCGGGGTGAGTCCGGCCGAGGTCGATCACGTCAACGCGCACGCCACGGGCACCACCATCGGAGATCTGGCCGAGGCCAAGGGCATTGCCGCCGCCGTGGGCACGCACCCGGCGGTGTACGCGCCGAAATCGGCGCTGGGACACTCGGTGGGGGCGGTCGGGGCGCTGGAGGCGATCCTGTCGGTGCTGACGCTGCGCGATCAGGTGATACCGCCGACCCTCAATCTCGACAATCTGGATCCCGAGATCGATCTCGACGTAGTGCACACGAAACCGCGCCGGACCGCGGTGGAATTCGCGCTCAACAACTCGTTCGGGTTCGGCGGTCACAATGCCGCCGTGCTGTTCGGGCGCTACTGAGCCGCCACCTCGCCGGCCCGGAACCCACTCGGCCACGCCGCTGAACCACGCACAGCCGCGCCGATTCTCAGCGGTCCGCACGCTCCCCCAGTTTGCGCGCCAGGTAATCATCCAGGCGGGTCAGGGCCGCGGGGCGGGACCAGCGGGCGCGCAGGCGGGTCAGGCGTTCGGGCTCGAGCACCCGGGACGCAAGACGGGCGCCGCCCGGGGACACGCGGTTCGCCAGGTACAGGGCCCGGGCCTCGATGGGGGTGGGCACCACCGCGGGGTTGCGAGCCGCGACGCGAACGATGGTGCGGGCGATACTGTCCGGGCCATGGGTCGCCCAGCGTTCGGCCGGATCCACCGGTCCCGCCCCGCCTCGCGCCTTGCGGGCCGCGTCCGATGCCGCCGCGGCGGTGGGGCCGTCGGCATCATGCTCCTCGTAGATACCGGTCGGCACCAGCGCGGGACAGACGGCGGTAACGCCCACCCCGGTTCCAGCGAATTCCAGCCGCAGCCCTTCGGTGAGCATCTGGGCGGCCGCCCTCGTCGCGCAGTACGGGGTGCTGGACGGAATCGGAGCAAAGGCGGCCACCGACGTGACATTGATGATTCGCCCGCCTCGCCGAGAGGCGATCATCTGACGTCCGAAATGGGTGCAGCCGTGCACCAGTCCCCAGACGTTCACACCGAGCAGGCGCTCCCAGTCCTCGAGGGTGTGTTCGAGAAACGGCCCGGCCGTGACGAATCCGGCATTGTTCACCAATACCCGCGGAGCACCGAAGTCGGCGTGCACGTCCTCGGCGAAGCTTTCCATGGCCGCCGCGTCGGCCACGTCGACCGCGAACGGCGTGGCCGTGCCGCCGAAGGCGTCGATCTCCTCGACCGTGCGCACCGCGCGGTCCTTGTCGATGTCGGCGACGATCACCACGGCTCTCTTGCGGGCGAAGCGATGGGCGACCGCGCGGCCGATGCCGTCGCCGGCGCCGGTGACGACGACAACCTCATTGTCGAAGCCTGGCATGAGCTGTCCCCTGATTCCGCGGCTGCGGTGGTGCGTTCCTCTACTATCACCATCTGTCCCAGACAGTGTACACTCTGTCTCTCCAGCCGGAGGAGAGACGAGCCATGAACCCCTTTCACCCGGAACTGGCGGTGGTGACCGGCGCGGGCAGCGGCATCGGCCGGGGTACGGCCAAGGCGCTCTCCGCACGTGGTGCACAGGTCATCGTCGCCGACATCAATTTCGCTACAGCCAAAGACACTGTGTCCCTGATCCGTTCGCACGGCGGGCGCGCCACTCCCTACGCGTTGGACGTGGGTGACCCGCTCTCGCTCGAAGCCTTCGCCGAGTACGTGCGCACCACGCACGGGGTTCCCGATGTGGTGGTCAACAACGCCGGAATCGTGGTCGGCGGGCCGTTCTTCGAGATCCGGCCGGCCGATCTGCAGCGCATCGTCGATGTGAACCTGACCGCTATCGTGCACGGCTGCAAGCTGTTCGGCGCACAGATGGCCGAGCGCGGGACCGGCGGGCAGCTGGTCAACATCTCGTCCATCGCCGCCTTCGCCGCCCTGCGGCTGGGTACCCCCTACTGCTTCACCGCGGCGGCGGTGAAGCATTTCAGCCAGACGCTGCGCATCGAAATGGCAACGCACGGAATCGGTGTGACGGTCGCCTGCCCCGGGCTGATCGCCACCAACCTGGCAGCCACGGCCAGCCTGGCCACGCTGAGCGCGGAGCAGGTCGCGATCACCCGGCAAATGGTCGTCAAGGGCATGACCCTGCTCGGCATGCATCCGGACAAGGCCGGGCGCAAGATCGTCGAGGCGGCTGCGGTGAATCGCGAGATCCTGCCGCTGCGCGCGGAATCCCAGCTGGCCTACCGGCTCACGCGCGCATTCCCCCACCTCACCCGGGCGCTGATGCGGACCATCAGCGGACCCGAGGTCGAGCGCGCGGTGCGGTTCGCGATCGACCATCCCGCGGTGCTGGGGATCGCGCGCGAGGCGGCCGAACTCATGCCACAGCGACCGGGCCTGCAAACCTATTGGGAACCACCGGAATACGATGATCCACCGACACCGATGAGGAGATGAGCCACCGTGACGACAGTTCCGCCCACCCCCGCCGAATCCGAGCCCACCCCGGCCGATTCCACTGCCGTCCCAGCCGCGGTCACCACCGCCGCTGCGAATCCCGGCGCGGCCGAGCCGATCTCCACCGCGCCCACCGCTGTCTCCGATTCAACTGCGGCCGAGGTCGCCGAAACCGACTCCGGCACGCATGGTCCCGCCGCCGACCCGGGCAAAACCACTGGTGCACAGCGTGAGCCCGCCCCCGCCGAACCACCGCTGCGCCGCAATCTGGTCATTCTGGCCGCGATGGCGCTGACCGTGATCGCCGCGCTGGTTGCCGCCGGAATGATGGTGGGCTGAAACCGCTGCCGCTGTGGCAGCTTCAGTTCCGGCGAGGCACCCGACCTCCGCTCGGTTCACCAGCAGCCGGGAGCTTCGTGATCGGCGGCCGCCGCCCCGGATCTCGGGTCCGCGGCCATCGGCGATGGCGTTGACCGTGATCGCCGCGCTCGTCGGCGCTGGAATGATGGTGGGCTGAAACCCGCTGTTGCGGTGGCAGCTTCGGCCCGCAGCCCGCGATCGGTTCACCAGCGGCTGGGGGCGTCATGAGCGGCGGTCACCGCCCCGCGTCCGGGTCAGCGGCGCCCGGCGACACCATCACCGGTCCGCCGCGACGGCCCCTTTCTCCGAGCTCGTCGGGGTCGGCTCACCCGGCACCGCGAGTGCGGCCACCGCGGGCGCGACCACGGCCACCGGATTACAACATATGGCGACCGGCTCCCCCACGGCCACCGGAACGCCCACAACTGCCGACTCCCCCACGGCCACCGGAACGCCCACGGCCACCGGCTCCCCCACCGGCTCCGGCGGGCGCATGCCCGGGAGCCAGCGCCGCACCAGCGCCAGGTAGGGGGCCTCGGCGTCGAGCTGTGCGCACACCCCGACTATGCCGCCCAGCACCCGGCCCAGCATGACCAGGTCGGGCAGCTCCGGCGGGGTCCGGACCGCGAAGGTGTTCTGCACGGACAGGTTTCGCATGTCCGTGGCCCGAACCATGTGTTCCTGCAACAGCTCACGACTGATCCGCAGGCGGTCACCCTGGAACTCCGCCACGATAGGGGCGACCACACGCAGCACCGGCTCCATGTCCAGCTGATGCCCGGGGCGCACGAAGCCGTTGTCGTGCAGCGCCCGCACCAGGGCGTCGTAATCCTCGTCCAGCGCGAGCTGGGACAGCTCGCCGACCACCCGGGGCAGCCCACCGGGCAGCGCGATGGTCGCCCCGAAATCGAGGATGCCCAGGCGACCGTCCGGAAGCAGCTGGAAATTGCCCGGGTGCGGATCGCAGTGCAGGTAGCCGACCCGTGCGGGTGAGCTCAACCCGAACGCGGCCAGCAGCTCCCCGGCCCGATCACGCTGGCGCGCCGCGCCTTCGGCGATGACGCGGCCCAGCGGAACGGCGTCCATCCATTCGGTGACCAGGACCTTGGGCGCGCTCGCCACCACCTTCGGCACGAAGAAGTCCGGATCATCGGCGTAGGCGACGGCGAACCGGCGCTGGTGATCGGCCTCGATGCGGTAGTCGAGTTCCTCCGCGGTGCGGTCGACGAACTCCTCGATGAGCGCTTTCACGTCCACGCCCGGCATGAAGACCCCGAACGTGCTCGACAGCATGCGCAACAGTTTGAGGTCCGACATGAGCGCGACGTCCGCGCCGGGGTACTGGATCTTCACCGCGACCGCGCGGCCGTCCTTCCACACCGCGCGGTGCACCTGGCCGATGCTGGCCGCACCCACCGGCACATCCTCGAAATCGGCGAACCGCTCGCGCCAGCGCGTGCCCAGCTGTTCGTCCAGCACCCGATGCGCCTGGGCCAGCGGCATGGGCGGCGCCTGACTCTGCAAGCGCGCCAGGGCATCCCGGTAGCGGTCGGCGAAGCGCGGGGGCACCGCGGCCTCGGCGACGCTGAGGGCCTGCCCGAGCTTCATGGCGCCGCCCTTGAGTTCGCCCAGCACCCGGAAGATCTCGTCGGCGGCCTTGTCGACGAGGGCCTCATCGATGGTCTCGCGATCGGCGCCGGTGAAGATGGCCTTGCTCGTCGCGGTCAGTCGCCGGGCCATGATGCCCATGGGCAACGCGGCGATCTTCGCCGAACGCGCCAGGCCGGTTCGTCTCTTGCCCGCCATCGGGTGCCTCGATTCGGTATCGCGAAAGCAGCCTCGATCACTGATGCGAGGCGCGTGCCCATCCGGCACACACGCTGAATGTAGAATGTCTCAGACAGTTGGTCAAATGGACTGCGGCACTGCGCTTCTTGCGCGTGGCGCATGCGGACAAGACCGACGATCACCGCGAATCCGGCACGGGTCGGCGCGATCACGCCCGGCGGGCATCGCGCATCGCGGTTTCGGCGTTCGATCCGCCGCGGCCGCACGAAACGCCTGACGAACAACCGGGACGGCCGATGAGGCTGTCGCCCAGACAGTCTGCGCTCGGACATCGTCCGGGCCATCTGCGCCGGGCTGTCGCCCAAGCCCTTTGCGCGCGGCTGTCCTCCAGGCCGTTTCGCTCGACTGCCGCTCGAGCCGTTCCGCTCGACTGTCGCTCGAGCCGTTGCGCGCGGCTGCCGCTCGAGCCGCTGCGCGCGGCTGCCACTCAGGCCGTTGCGCGCGCCCGTCGCTCAGGCCGTTTCCGCGCGGCCGGCCGCCGCGCCCGCGCTCGCGCCGATCAATTCACCGAAGCGCGCCACCACTTTCTCGTGGTACAGCCCGAACAGGTCCTCGAACAGCGCCAGCTGCGCCTCGGTCGGGCCCGAACTCGACTCCCACACCGCCAGCAGCGCCCGCCACACCAGCACGTGCAGGTCCGGCGAGGCCGCGAAGTACGCCCGCACCGCCGCGGGCACCTCGAACAGCATCTCCCCCACCGAGTTCAGCACCGCCCGGGGCAGCCCGTGGCCGAGATCGGTGAGCAGCGTGCGCACGATCTCGACCTCGATGGCGAGCATGGCCGCGTAGTCGAGTTCGTCCGCGCGGGCCAGGGCCTCCAGTTCGTCGACGGCGGCGTGCAGTTCGGCCGGGTCGACGCCGCCGTCGGCCTCGGTGTAGTCCAGCAGCGCGTCGAGCACGATGATCCGCTCGGCGGCCACGATGGCGGCGAACATCTCCGCCGCCACCTCGGGTGCGTGCGCGGACAACGGAAACAAACGCCGATAGACGTCCAGGCCACCGGCCCGGCGCACATCGCGCACGGTGAACCCGCGCCCGCGATGGGCGTCCACGAAGCCGTAGGACTCGAGCCGCCCCAGCACCAATTGGGCCGTAGCCCGGTTCATCCCGAATTCGTCGGCGACCTGGCGCACCGAGGGCATGAGATCACCGGGCGCGTACTCCCCGGTCGCGACGCGGCGGGCGAGTATGTCGGCGACATCGGCGACGACCGTCTGGGCACCCATCCTGTCACCTTTCGACAACTATCGGATATGTCCCAGACAGTTTATGCTCCCATATGCCAAACTGCACGTGCGCGGTGCGGCAGGCCGTGCACACAATGAGGTGAACAATGGCGAAGCGTCGAATCGGCAGTCGTTCAGGGGGCGGCACACCACCGGTGCGGACGGCGGTGCGCAACGCCAAGATCGCCACGCTGCCCATCGCTTTCGCGGGCAGACAGGCCGCCGGAGTCGCGCAGCGCGCCCGCGGCCGATCCACCGCCGATATCAACCTCGACATCCAAATGCGCACCGCGCAGCACATTTTCGAGGTGCTCGGGGAATTGAAGGGCTGCGCGGCCAAGCTCGGCCAGCTGCTCGCGCTCTACGAACTGGCCCTGCCGCCCGAACTCGCCGAGCCGTACCGCCGGGCACTGTCCCAGCTGCAGGATTCCGCACCCGCCATGATGCCCGCCGCCGTGCACGGGGTGCTGGCCTCGGAACTGGGCCGCGGCTGGCGCTGGAACTTCCAGGAATTCGACGATCGGCGCGCCGCCGGGGCCTCCATCGGCCAGGTGCACCGCGCGGTGTGGCGCGACGGCCGCCCGGTCGCGGTGAAGGTCATGTACCCCGGAGCGCACCAATCGGTGCGCGGGGATCTGGAACAGCTGCGGCGACTGTCGGTGCTGGCCACGGTGTTCGTGCCCGGCGCGGACGTGCCCGCGGTGACCGAGGCCATCTGTACCAGCGTGGTGGAGGAACTCGACTACGCGGCCGAGGCCGAGCATCAGCGGATCTTCGCCGAGACCTACGCCGACGATCCGGATTTCGTGGTGCCGCGGGTCATCACCCAGCGCGGGGACGTGATCGTCAGCGAATGGCTGCACGGCACGCCCGTGACCCGGGTCATCGAATCCGGTGCGCCCGAGGAACGCGACCGGGTCGGCATGCTGATCCTGCGGTTCCTGCTGTCCTCGTGGGTGCGCACCGGGCTGCTGTACTGCGATCCGCATCCGGGCAATTTCCGGGTGCTGCCGGACGGGCGGCTCGGCGTCGTCGATTTCGGGGCCTGCGTGTCCTGGCCGCATGCCGGATTCGAGGACCTGGTCAGCGAGGTCATGGACGCGGTGTTCAACGGTGAACTCGGCGATCTGGACGCCGCGCTGCGCCGGCACGGGTTCGTCGAACCGCAGCGCGCCTACGACGTGCGGGCCATCGCCGAGGGCGTGGCCACGGTGACCGAACCGCTGGCGCACAGCGAGTTCCGGTTCAGCACCGCGTGGATGCGCGAGCGGGTGCGGTACGTGCTGGATCCGCGGCTCACCAACGCGCACCGGCAGATGACCATCCCGGCCTACGTCACCCCGTTCGCCCGCGCGCTGCTCACCGCGCTCGGCGTGCTGTGCCAGCTCGAGACCGGCGGCCCGGTGCGCGGCGAGTTCGCGCGCTGGTCACCCGAGATGGCGGCGGTGTTCGAGCGGTTCGACAGCCGCCGCGGCGAGCCGGCCGATCTGGGTCTGGCCCGGCAGTTGCGCACCACCGCACCGGGCAGGCGGTTCTCGGTCGTCAGCTGACCGGCAGGGCATAGATCGGTTCTATGTACCCATCGGATCGCGGCGGCTACCGGGCGATCTCGTCCGGGCCGATGCTCGATATATGACCACACTGACCTTCCGCCGCACCGAACAAGAGCCGACTTCGCGCACTCGGGCCGGAATGTCGACGCTGCCGCGGACCGGCCACGGGCAGCCGGCGCCGACCGGGCACGGGCGGCCGCCGGTGGCGGAACCCGCCCAGCCACTGCGGCACCTGGCCCCCAACTGGTTCGCCGTGGTCATGGGCACCGGCATCGTCGGCAACGCCGCGGCCACCCTGCCGCTGCGGGTCCCGGGCCTGCACGCCGCGGCCACCGCGGTCTGGGCGCTGGCCGCACTGCTGCTGCTGACCCTGCTCGGCGCGTGGGCACTGCATTGGCGCCGCTACCCCGACAGCGCCCGCGGGCACGGCTCGAACCCGGTGATGATGCAGTTCTACGGCGCACTGCCCATGGCATTGCTCACCGTCGGCGCGGGCGCGCTCATGCTCGGCAAGGACGTGATCGGGCTCGGGGCCGCGCTCACCCTGGACTGGGTCCTGTGGTCCGCGGGCACCCTCATCGGCCTGATCACCGCCGCCGCCATCCCCTACCGCATGATCACCCGGCATCGGTTCGACGCCGATTCGGCCTTCGGCGGCTGGCTCATGCCCGTGGTGCCGCCCATGGTCTCGGCCGCCACCGGCGCGCTGCTCATCCCCCACCTGCCCGCCGGTCAGGCCCGGCTCACCATGTTCTTCGCCTGCCTGGCCATGTTCGGGCTGAGCCTGATCGCCGCCATCGTGATGATCACCCTCATCTGGTCGCGGCTGCTGCACCACGGGCTGCCCGCCGCCGGGATGGTCGCCACCGTCTGGCTGGTGCTGGGACCGCTGGGACAGTCGGTGACCGCCGCGGGCATGCTGGCCGCGGCCGCGCCCACCGCGCTGCCCGATCGCGATTCGGCCGGCATGGATGTGTTCTCGCTCGTATTCGGGGTTCCCACTTGGGGATTCGCGATGCTGTGGCTGGCGCTGGCCGTCGCGGTCACCGCACACGCCCGCAAGTCCATGCCCTTCAACCTGACCTGGTGGGGCTTCACCTTCCCGCTGGGCACCTGCGTCACCGGCAGCAGCGTGCTGTTCGCGCACACCGGGGCCGACCTGTTCGCCGTGATCGCGGTGGCTCTGTACGCGCTGCTGGTCGCCTCCTGGGGCGTTGTCGCCACCCGCACCGTACGCGGACTGCTCAACGGTGAACTGCTGGCGCCCGCGCGATAGATCGCGACACGGAAAAGCTGGGGCATGCCGATGAGGGGGTGGCACGCCCCAGCTTTTTCCGAGCTCATCACCGAGGTGATGCCCGCGCCGGGGTGGTCGACCGGCGCAAGTCCATATCTACTATCTACGTCCGTAGACAGTAGATAAAACTCCACGTTGGCACAAGCCCGGAAAAGCGGGGGTCATCTACTAGGCTGCCCAGTAACAAGGTGCACGATGGGAGAGCCTATGCAACCCCGGCGTTTTCGGCCCTCCGCCGCCATCGGTTCATTCGCGGCGCTGGTACTGCTGTTCTCCGCGTGTTCCTCGGCTACCTCGAGCGAGATACCGCCGACCGCCGCACCACCGCCGCAGGTCATCACGATCACGCCCGCCGGCGGGGCGGAGTTCGTGAATCCCGCGCTGCCGGTCCGGGTTTCCACCGACCACGGCATCCTCGGCACGGTCACCATGACCGACGACACCGGCCGGGTCCACGAGGGCGCGCTGACGCCGGACAAGACGGCCTGGACGCCGTTCGAACCGCCGGGATACGGGCACGGCTACACGATCTCGGCCACCGGAATCAGCGTCACCGGGCCGACCGGACCGGTCACCTCCACGTTCAGCACGCTCACCCCGGCCAATCAGACCAGGGCCGCCCTCAAGACATCGGGCGGGCTGCTGCTGGCCGAGGGCGGGATCTACGGCGTCGGGACGATCATCCGCGCGCATTTCGACGAGGACGTGCTGGATCGGGCCACGGCCGAGAAACACCTGGTCGTGACGACCGCGCCCAAGGTCGAGGGCGCCTGGCACTGGCTCGACAACCGGCTCGCGCACTGGCGGCCGCGCGACTACTACGCGCCGGGCACCAAGGTCACCGTGGCTGCGGATCTGTACGGGGTCGAGCTCGCGCCCGGGCTGTTCGGGCAGGAGAACTCCCGCGTCGGGTTCACCATCGGCCCGGCGCACGTGTCGATCGCCGACGACAACACGCACATGATCGACGTCTTCGAGAACGGCAACCTGATTCGCAGCATGCCGACCTCGATGGGGATGGGCGGATCCACCACCGTCGGCGGCAAGACGATCTCGTTCTGGACCCAGCCGGGGATCTACACCGTGATGGACCAGGCCAATCCGATCATCATGGACTCCTCTTCCTATGGGCTGCCGGTCAATTCGCGGCTCGGGTACAAGGAGACGATCGGCTGGGCCACCCGGGTCAGCACCGACGGGATCTACGTCCACGCGCTCGACTCCACCATCTGGGCGCAGGGCAATTCCGATGTGTCACACGGGTGTTTGAACCTCAGCAGTGAGAACGCGCAGTGGTTCTACGAATTCGCGCTGCCGGGGGATGTGCTCGAGGTGCGCAACACCGGCGGTGATCCGCTGGACATCTGGCAGGGCGGGGACTGGGGCGTGCCGTGGGATGTGTGGGTGGCGGGCAGCGCGCTGCGGTAGCTCCACCGCACCGAGGCAGCTCCGCCGCGCTCGCTGTAGGCCGCCGGGTGCGCGGCGGTGGAGTGCGCTCCGGCAGGCCACCTGGCGCGCCGCCGCGGTCCACTGAGCGGGACACGCGTCCCGAATAGCGGTGGGGCGGAAGGCCCGATGTTCCACACTGGGACGGTCGCCCATCGAAAGGTCGCACCGCCGATGAAGAGCACCCGAATCGTCCTGGCTTCCCGGCCGACCGGCATGCCCACCGCCGAGAACTTCCGCACCGAAACCGCCGAACTCGAACCGCTCCGGCCCGGGCAGGCGCTGCTGCAGACGCTGTACCTGTCGCTCGACCCCTATATGCGCGGGCGAATGAGCGACGCGCCGTCGTACGCCGAGCCGGTCGCGGTCGGCGACGTGATGTGCGGGGCCACCGTCTCGCGCGTGACCGAGTCCACCGACCCGGCCCTGCGTCCCGGGGACTACGTGCTCGGTTACGGCGGATGGCAGACGCACTCGGTGGAGTACGTGCAATACCTGCGCAAGCTCGATCCGGCCGAGGCTCCCCTGAGCACCGCGCTCGGGGTGCTGGGCATGCCCGGGTTCACCGCGTACTCCGGCCTGCTCACCATCGGGCAGCCGCGGCCGGGCGAGACCGTGGTGGTCGCCGCGGCAACCGGGCCAGTCGGGGCGACAGTGGGCCAGATCGCGCGGATCAAGGGCGCACGCGCGGTCGGCATCGCGGGCGGGCCGCGGAAGGTGGCGTTGCTGCGCGAGAAGTTCGGGTTCGACGCGGCCCTGGACCACCGCGCGCCCGACTTCGCCGAGCAATTGGCCGCCGCCACCCCCGACGGCATCGACGTCTACTTCGAGAACGTCGGCGGTGCGGTGCTGGATGCCGTTCTGCCCCGGCTGAATTCGTTCGCGCGCATCCCGGTGTGCGGGCTCGTCTCCTCCTACAACGACACCGAACTCCCGCCCGGCCCGGACCGGCTCGGCCAGCTCATGTCGCTGATCCTGCGCAAGAGCCTGACCCTGCGCGGGTTCATCCAGACCGAGTTCCTGCACCAGTTCACCGAGTTCTACCCCGACGCCACCCGCTGGCTCGCCGACGGCAGCCTCACGTATCTGGAGGACATCGTCGACGGGCTGGAGAACGCGGTACCGGCGTTCCAAGGGCTACTGACCGGCAAGAACCTGGGCAAACTGGTGATCAAGGTCGCCGACTGACACGTGGGCGTGCGCCCGGGCGCGAGCACGGGCCGGAACACGGTGGGTCGACCGGCCGATGACCGACGCACGACAACTGAGGCCGGCCCTCACGGGGGGGAGGCCGCTCGCCCGAGCGAGAACACAGCTCGGCATGGCGCGACGAACAGCCGAAGACCGACGCACCACAACCGAGGCCGGGGGCGGTGAGCTACCGCAGGCCGACCCGAAGCCGGGGCGGATGGACCCGGGGCCACGCACCCGAAGGCGGGCGCGGGCGACCGGGGTTACAGACCGGGCCGATGTGGGTTCGGTCGCCGAGGAAACGCCGCGGCCGAGTGCTGGAGAGCGGGCGGGCGGTCACTTCATGGCGGTTATGTAGGGGCGCAGGCCGAGGGTGATGTCCACGCAGACGGCCAGGAGGATGTCGCGTTCGGTCGCGTCGGGCGGGGTGCACAGCAGCAGGCGGGTGCCGAGCAGGGGGGTGTCGCCTTCGGAAGCGCGGACGACGTGCAGGCGGGCGAACTTCTCGCCCATGCGGTCCAGGACGTGCAGGCGGAACAGGGCGGGTGTCTCGGCGTCGCTGGGGGCGGGGACGAAATGGAACAGCGGGCCGGCGGTGGCGGCGACGGCGGTGGAGGTGTCGCCGCGCTGGATCGTCGCGATGGCGGTGCCGTCGCTGCGGGTCAACCGGGTGGGCGCGGTGGTGCGGGAGCGAACGAGCAGCGTGGAGCCGTCGGAGTAGGTGATGCGGTGGGTGCCGGTGCCGGCGGTGTGGAAGCCGAACAGCGCCGCCGCCCGGGCGGTGCGCCCACTGCTGCCGCGGACCGCGACGGCGAGCGGGTCGCCGGGGCCGCTGTGAAAGGTGATCTCCAGGCTCCGAGAGGTGCGCGCGACCCGCCCCTCGATCATTGTCGAACCGGTTCGCGGGGCTGACATGGCACAGATGGTAGGCCGGAAGCCCTCGTCCACGAGGGTGTTTCGCGTGCGGCCCAGCGGAAACCGGTGCGGCCGGGACGATATGGACACGGGCGTGGCGCGCTCGCGCGGCAACCACCGCCGCGCGCACGGCGGGACGGGTCCGCGCAGGTCACGGTGCGCGGGGAAATCATGGCGGACGGTACGATCATCGCCCATGAGCACCCCGACACCCCCGCCCGAGGGCTTCCTCGCCCGGGCCAGCGTCGCCTTGCTCGAGCGCCTCGACGCCTTCGTCGACCGGGTGGCCACCGAGATCGAACGCACCGTCCCGGTCTACGGACCCGGTGCGGAGGTCTCCCCCGAAGAGCTGCGCCGTACCACGCGCGAGAACCTCCAGGCGGTCTTCGGCTATCTCGCGGGCAACCCGGGTTCGGGCACCGCCGCGCCGCACGGCACCGGCCAGCGCCGAGCCGAGCACGGCGTCCCGCTGCCCGCGATTCTGCGCGCCTTCCGGATCGGATCCGGCGTGATCTGGGACGAACTGGTGACCATGGCGGGGGCCGACCCCGAATCCAATCGCGAACTGCTCACCCGGGCCACCGACATCTGGAAGCTCGTCGACGACTACTCCCAGGCGCTCACCGCCGGGTACCAGGAGATGGTGACCGAACAGCTACGCCGCGACGCCCGCGCCCAGGACGCGGCGCTGGACGCGGTGCTGGGCGGCCAGGCCGACGGACCGCGGCTGTGGGAGTGCGCGCGCACCCTCGGTCTGCCGGTGCAGGGCGAATTCGTGGTGGTGATGGCCGCGACCGGGAACGCCACCGAGGAAGCGCTGCCCGGCATCGACAAGGCGCTGTCCATGCTGGGGGTGGCCTCCGCCTGGCGGGTGCGCGCGGACCATCACATCGGAATCGTCACGCTCACAGCACGATTCACCCAGGCGCGACTCCAGGGCATGCTCAGCGAGCGCGCCGTGGGCCGGGTCGGGATCGGCTCCCCGTTCGGCGGGCTCGCCGAGGCCGTCACGGGTCTGCGGCAGGCCGAACTCGCTTGCGCGGCAACGCAACCGGGATCCCGCGAGGTGCTGCGCTACAGCGACGCGTTGATCCAGGTGCTGCTGGTCGGCTCCCCCGAGACCGCCGTGACGCTCACCGGCACGGTGCTCGGCCCGCTGCTGGCCCTGCCCGACCACGATCGAGACGTGCTGCTGGACACCGTCCGGGCCTGGTTCACCCACGACGGCGAGGTCTCGGCCATCGCCGCCGCCCTGTTCTGCCACCGCAACACCGTGCGCTTCCGGCTCAATCGCGTCGCCGAACTGACCGGCCGCCGACTGACCGCACCGCACGCGGCGACGGAGATTCACCTGGCGCTCGAGGCGCATCGCCTGCTGGCCGGCACCGCCGCGGAGCGCTGAAAGCACCGGGCGCCGAGGGGGATACGGGGGTGAGCCGATCGCGGCGACCGGGCGGGTGCGCGATCGGTTGCACGCCGGGCACACCACCTCGCACCTGGGCGGCCCGCCCCGGCTGCCGCACACCCGGCTTCACCGATGCGGGCGGCTGCCGCCGGGGTCCGCCACCAACGGCACGGCACGGCGCCGGCCGCGCGGTCACGGGGACCACGCGGCCGGCGCCTCGATGGGTTGTCAAGCGGTGCGGAACTCCTCGAAGGTCGGGGTGGGCAGCTTCAGCTGGGCGTGGATGTCCCCGCCCAGGCCGAAGTGGCCGATGGCCCCGCCGTAGTTCTGCTGGTAGCTCTGCCAGAGCACCACGACGCTGATGACGCGGTTCGCACCCGGCGCCGCCGGATCCGGGAACGGATTCGGGAGTTTCGCGTGATACGCGCCCGCGCCGGCGGCATCGGTGACGAACACGTTCGGCACCCCGAGCGGGCCCGGGCGGGTCGGGGCGTCCGGATCCAGATCCTTTGCGCGCAAAGACATCACGGTGTAGAGCGAATCGGGGATCAAGTCGGTGAACTCGAAGCGGAACTCACCGTGATGACCATCCTCGCCCACGCTCACCTCGAGTGTGCCGCGGGCGCGCAGCCACTGCTCCAGGGTGATCGGAGAAGTGAGTTTGCGTCCGTCCTCGGGCCGCAGATCCGGGATCGGCGTCTCGTGGAACGCATAGCTCGGACGGCGGACCGATTCGGCGTCGGGTCGCTGATCGGGAGCGAACACGATGGGATAGTTGTTGGCGGGCAAGGGCAGCGGCAGGGTGTAGAGCACGCTCTCCGCATCCGCCCGCGACAGCTCCGCGTCGAGTTCGCGCACGATCGTGTACGGCGCGGACGCGCCGAACTCGGGCACCGGGGTGTCGGCGGCCACGATCGCCCGCCCCCACCGCCGGGTCACCGAACCATCCGGGCCAGCGTCGTTCAGGAAGCCGACCACGATGAAATCGCCTGCGGCGTCCAGCACTTCGCTCGGCGGATACAGCGGACCCTGGGTGGTCGGGGTCAGCTCATAGGTCTTGCTCACCATACGGACACCGCTTCTTTCTCCGACAGCAGCCGGCCGGGCGCGCCGACCGCGGCGCTGACCCGATCGCTCAGATGGACCCAGCCGTGCGTTCCCGCCCGCTCCAGCAGGACCGGGTCCTCACCCCGGAAGCCGGCGTGCGCCACGGCCGACAGGAACGGCAGATCACTGGCGTGATCGCCGTACCCGAAGGTGTTCTCGAACTCGATTCCGTGCTCGCGCAGGAACTCCGAGACCGCGTCCGCCTTGGCCGCGCCGATCATGGGACGCAGAACCTCACCGGTCAGCAGGCCGTGATCGTCCACCACCGGGACGGTGGCGATGAGCCGGTCCGCACCCAGCGCCGCGGCGACCGGGGCGATGGCCGCGGCGAACGAACCCGACAGCAGCACGGTCGTCACACCCGATTCCCGATGTGCACGAAGCGCTTCCACCGCATCGGTGTAGTACGCCGCACCGCCGGACTCGAACTCGGCGAACCAGCGCTGACCGGCCTCGGCCAGTTCCGCACCCGGAACCCCGCGATAGGCGCGGTAGTAGTGCCGGTTCACCTCCTCGCGCGGCACACCCGCCGCCGCGCGCTCCTTGATCTCACCGGCGACGCGCGCGTAGCGCGCGCCGTCATCCCCGTGCTCGGCGAGCCAGAAGCGCAGGAACGTGAACATGCTCTTGACGGTGATGAGGGTTTCATCGACGTCGAAGAACGCCGCCGCGCGCACCGGCGCACCGGCGCTCACGCGACCTCGTTCAGGTGCGCGGCGATGGCCTTGGCGGCCTTGTGCCGCTCGATCCGGCTGATGCGATCGTTGGGCAGCGCCGCGTACGCGATGCGGGCGTCGGCGACGTCGTTCCCGGCCTGGCGCACCCGCACCTCGATCGAGAACTCCAGCTTGGCCGGATCCTCGATCGAGATCGGGGTGAGAACCGCGTGCAGGGTGCCCGGCAGCGGGAACAGGAACGAGGTGAAGTTCAGCTCGATGCTATTCCAGACGATGTAGAAATGCTGCTCCGGCCAGCGCCGGCCGTACTCGAGTTCGAACGCCCCGAGGAACAGCTGGCGCACCGCCTCCACGATGACGATGCCCTGCACGTGCTCACCGGTCTGATGATCCAGCAGCAGCTCGTTGTCGCCGTGGATGCGCAGATCGGCACTGAACTCGGTCGCTGAATCCTGAACCAGGTTGGCCAGCAACACATTCGAGTTCTGGTACTTGTGCACCTGATGCCGCGGCGCCGGCTCGGCGACCGCGTCGAGGACTCGCAACCCGGCGGGCGCGTGAATGGCCGCCACGTGCTCGATGTAGTCCAGGTCGTGCCGGGTGATCCCCTGCCCGATCCGAACGATGAGCGGCTCGGCCGCTTCCCGCAATCCCCCGCTCCGCAGCACGGCCACCAGACCGGAGACCGTGAACGCCCGATTGTCCACCGCGAGACCACGGAATCGATCCGCCACCAGCACCACTTCGCGCAGGGTAGCGGTTTCCGGGGTCGCCGAAGAGAGTTGGGCTACAGACATTGTTTCCTCCGAGAGCGAAGACGCTTATGGCGACGCGTTCGCCGCCATCCGGTCGTCACCCGGAGCACCCCGCCGCCACTGGAGGGTTGCCGCCCAGCAAGCCGGGGCTTGTCGCTGGAACTCATGACCGTGATCGAAAACTTATGTGGCACTGCGTATTACCAACAATGATTCAAACCAGCGTGGTCGAAACCAGCTCCGGCGGAACGGGGGACGCCACTGGCCCCCGCCGAAAACCGGTTCCGGCGCGACGCCGAGCCTGCGGTGACATGCACTCGGAGCACCTCAGACCGGAACGGCCGACCGCACCCCGGTCGAGGCGGCGGCGAGCGCCGCGCCCGTCAGCGACAGGACGGCGATGGCCAGGGCAACCGACGAATACCCCCTATGCGCAACAAGATTGGCGACCTGCGGACCCGCGCTCGCACCCAGGAACAACGCGAAGGTGTAGAGCGCGGTGGCCGCTCCCCGGGCCGCACCCGCCTGCGCCGCGATGGCCTGCACGGCGGCGGGCGCCGCCACCGCGATGGCCGCCACGAACACCAGCAGCCAGGCCGCCACCCAGACACCGCCCAGCGGTACCGCGGTGATCGCCGCCGCGATCCCGGCGATGCCGAGCGCACCGATCACCCGGGTCGCCGGCGCGATGACGCCGAGTCTGCCCGCCAGGATCGGCACCGCGACCATCGCGGGAATCGCACTGGCGCGCAACGCCAGCAGCGCGCCGTTGCTCGAACCGACCCCGTCGGGCGGGGTCAGCTGGATACCGGTGTAGATGCCGACGAACGAACCGAGCACGGCCAGGCAGCTGAGATACAGCAGCACCAGCCGAGGCCGGCGCAGCAGGCCGCCGAACGGCGCGAACACCGCGCGCAGCGTCCCGGCCGGACCCGGCGCGGGCGTGTCCGGTGCGATCGACCGCTCCGGCCCCGGTTCGAGCACGAACCGCAGCACGCCCGCCGAGATCGCGAAAGCCAGTGCCCCCGTGACGAATATCGCATGCCAGCCCCACGCGTTGCCCACCAGCTGCGCGAGCACCTGCGCCACCACACCGGCGGCGAGGAAGGAGCTCGTCAGGCAGGTGAGCGCGAAGATTCTGCGTTCGGGAGCGATGCGTTCGGAGAGATAGGCGAAGGCCGCGGGTGCGAAGAACGACGCCGTCAGCCCCTGCACCACCCGCGCCGCCAGGCCGGTTGCCAGGCCCGGGGCCAGCGCCACGATCAGCGAACCGCCCACGGTGGCCAGCAGGCCGCCCACGATCACCGGTCGCCGCCCGAACCGGTCCGAGAGCGGTCCGGTCACGAGAAAGCCCGCGCCGTAGGCCAATCCGAACGCCGTGGTCGTCCAGGTCACCGCGGATCTGGAGGTGTCCCAATCCTGCGCGAGCCGATTCAGCACGGGCAGGACCACATACAGCTGCCCGACCACGAGAATGCCCACCGCGCAGACGGCCCCGACGGTCCGGGCGGCGGGCGCCCAGCGGGCGGGTTCAGTATCCGGCGGCGAGCTCACGCGCGCGCTCCTGTGCCGAGGCGAAGCCCGCCGCCGCGTCCTCGGTCAGAACCGTAGGGGCGAAACGGATCTCGGCGGTGTCCTTGATACCGACGAAGTTCAGCCAGTCCGCCACGAACGGGGTGGCGAAGTCGGAGCCGAACTCCACCGGCACGCCGGGCCGGTGCACGCCGCTGGTGTAGACGGTCACCGCGCGCTTGTCGGTGAGCAGGCCCGAGTAGCCGCTCTGCGAATCGAAGGCGAAGGCCCACCCCGGCTGGGTGACGATGTCGACCCACTGCTTGAAGACGTAGGGCACGCTCGCGTTCCAGATCGGAATGTTCACCACGTACAGGTCCGCGGCCGCGAAGCGGTCGAAGACCGCGCGCGCCCGCTCCCACGCCGCCACCTGCTCGGGCGTCTGCTCCTTTCCGGTGAACAGGGCGAGTTTGGCTTCGGCCGCGTGCGTGCCGAATTCGGGCAGGTTCGCTTCGAACAGGTCGAGGGTGTCGACGGTCAGCTCCGGGTCCCTGGCGAGCAGACCGTCGATGAAAGTCCGGGCCAGCGCCCGGGACTGGCTGAGATCGCCGCGCGCGGAGGCGTTGATGTGCAGCAGGTTGGTCATCGAATCCCTTTCGTGGACAACGGAGTCCACGTCTATCAAGGGATACTCACCCGCCACGAGGGTTACGTGCGCGGTGATCGCAAGCCGGTCTGCGGGTCGGGTGCGGCAGGCGTGCGTCGGTCAGGTGAGGTCAGGTCAGGATGAAGCTCAGCAGTTGGGCGTCGCGGCCGTCACGCCAGTAGGAGTAGCCGAACCAGACGCCCGGGGTGACTTCGCGGATCTCGTCCCACAGTTGCGGGGTCGGCGAGGGGCGGTAGTTCAGGACCCAGGTGGGTCCGCCGTCCACCACCGAGGGACCCCGGTACACGTCGGCCTGGTAGACCTCGAGGCCCGCGCCGGTGACGCGGTTGAGCAGGTACCCGCCGTCGGGGCCGGTGTAGAACGTCTTGCCGATCCACAGCGCCGGGGACCACGCCTGCATATCGGCGGGCTCGGCCACCCACCCGTTCCTGACGCCCGTGGGCACCGCGCCCTGCGGAGCGTCCCGGTAGAGCGCCTCCAGCTGGCCGGGACCGCAGCGGAATCGCAGCGAGTCGATGGTCGCTGCACGGTCGCCGTCGTACAGGACGCAGCCTCCGCCGTAGTCGGCATCCGCGTGCGCCAGGGGTTGAACCGCCGGGGCAAGGGCGAGCGTGGCCCCGAAACCGATGGAGGCAATGCCTACCACCAGCGTGTTTCTGAAAATCTCACGGGTTCTACGCATTGCTTGTCTCCATCGGGTAGGACCCGACCCAACCGCAATGCTAATTCGCTATCAGTTAACTGCTCACTACTGTCGCTGAAATGAGACCACCTGGTCCGTATCGGCCTTCGACCCGCCGCAAGACCGCTGACTCCGACCGGTCCGGCGCCGGTCGGAGTCGAATTCCCGCCGGTCAGGTCAGCTTCAGGCCGCGGCCGATGATCTCCTTCATGATCTCGGTGGTGCCGCCGTAAATGGTCTGCACGCGAGCGTCCATGTAGGCCTTGGCGATCGGGTATTCGCGCATGTAGCCGTAGCCGCCGTGCAGCTGGAGGCATTTGGTGATGAGGTCGAGCTGTTCCTCGGTGCTCCAGTACTTGGCCATCGCGGCCTCTTCGACCGTCAGCTTCTCTGCGTTCAGGAGCTCGATGCAGCGGTCGACGAAGACGCGCACCGCGGTGGTCTTGGTGGCCAGCTCGGCCAGCACGAAGCGGGTGTTCTGCTGCGCGCCGATCGGCTTGCCGAACGCCTTGCGATCGCGCACGTACTGGATGGTGCCCTGCAGCGAGCCCTCCATCGCGGCCGCGGCCATCACGGCGATGGACAGGCGCTCCTGGGGCAGGTTCTGCATGAGGTGGACGAAGCCCTGGCCCTCGGTGCCGAGCAGGTTCTTGCCGGGGACGCGCACGTCCTGGAAGGAGAGCTCGGCGGTGTCCTGGGCCTTGAGACCGATCTTGTCGAGATTGCGGCCGCGCTCGAAACCGGGCATGCCGCGCTCGACGACCAGCAGCGAGAAGCCCATGGCGCCCTTGGCCGGATCGGTCTGGGCGACCACGATCACGATGTCGGCGTTGACGCCGTTGGTGATGAAGGTCTTGGAGCCGTTGAGGATCCAGTCGTCGCCGTCCTTGACCGCACGGGTCTTGATGCCCTGCAGGTCCGAGCCGGTGCCGGGCTCGGTCATGGCGATGGCGGTGATGATCTCGCCGGTACAGAAGCCGGGCAGCCAGCGCGCCTTCTGCTCGTCGTTCGCCAGCTCGAGCAGGTACGGCGCGATGACGTCGTTGTGCAGCCCGAAGCCCAGGCCGGAGTACTGGCCGTAGGTGGCCTCCTCGGTGACCACCGCGTTGTAGCGGAAGTCCTTCACCCCGCCGCCGCCGAACTCCTCCGGCACCGCCATGCCGAGGAAGCCCTGCTTGCCCGCTTCCAGCCAGACCGCCCGATCGACGATGCCGTCGTGCTCCCACTGCTCGTGGTTCGGGGCGACATGCTGATCGAGAAACTTACGGAACGACTCCCGGAACAGCTCGTGCTCCGGTTCGAAAATAGTGCGTTCCACGCCAACCTCCTGAGTGCCACAGCGGCCCATCGCCGATGTCGTCCACGGTACTCGAAAACGGAATGGCTGTTAACTTCAAGCCCCCGGAAAGGGGTTCGAACTGCGACTCCTACCGGTGAAGCCGCAGTCCAGAAGGCGGGAACCTGGGTAAACCTACGGGCTCACAGGCCCACGGCGGACAGGGTGCGCCCGAGCAGACTCCGGCCGCGATCGCGATCCCGCTCGCCGAGCAGGAACCCCAATTCCTCCTCCACCGCCTTGCGCACGACGACCTGCAACTCCACGGCCGCGGCCGCGGTGTCGACGGCGTCGCGCCACGGCGCGGTGTCGATCGGGGTGCCCAGGGCGAAATAGAAGCGCTCCGGCTTGGGAATGATGGTCGGGCCCAGGCCGCGGATCAGCGGCGGCGTCAGGCTGCCGCGCAGGCCCATCGCCTCGACCAGGCCGCGCACCGGGCGCATGACCGCGTCGTTGCCGTCGAAGACGATGTCGAAGATGTCGTCACCGCCGATCATGGCGATCGGCACGATGGGCGCGCCGGTTTCGATGGCCATCTGCGCGAAGCCGGTCCGGCCCTCCCACAGCAGCTTGTATTTCTGGCCCTTGCCGCGCATGGCCTCGCGGCCGCCCCCGGGGAAGACCGCGACGGCCTCGCCCTCACGCAGCAACGTCGTGCAATTGTGCCGATTCCCCCGCACGATCCCCAGGTGGTGCAGCGCGTCGCGCAGCACCGGGACATCGATCAGCACATTCTCGGCCAGGCCCCGCACCAGCCGGTTGTGCTTGACGAGGATCTCGTGCGCGAGCAGCGGCGCGTCGGTGCCGCCCGCGAGCGTGTGATTGCCGACCAGGAGCACCGGGCCCTCGATCGGAAAATTCTCCAGTCCGTAGAAACGCGGACTGAACCAGGCGCGCGACGGCGCGACCAGAACATCGATCAACCGGCGATCTCCCTCGGTCAACTCGACATGCAACGGCGCACCGTCGGTCAGCCGCTCGGTCACGGCGGCGTCATTTCGAGACAAGACATCCCTCCCTGCAGAGATATTCGATAGCCGAATGCTAACGAAATCCCGTGCGGGGCACCGTGTGTGGGGTCACACCGGACGGCGGCCCCGCGGTGGTCACAACACCGCGGGGCCGCCGGCCGAGAATGGGATCAGTCTGCGGACTCGCTCGAATCCACGGATTCCGTTCCCGCGTAGGCGAACTCGGCGAGCACGCCCGCGAGGGACTGTGGCACCCGCGCTCGCAGCCGGGTGCCGGACTCCTCGTGCTCGGTGGTCAGGATGCGACCGTCCGCGTGGATGCGGGCCAGCAGATCACCGCGGGTGTAGGGCAGCAGAACGCTGACCTCCACATCGAGGTTCAGCGCCGTGGCCAGCCGTTCGCGCAGCTCCTCGATGCCCTGACCGGTCTGCGCGGAGACGAACGACGCCTCGGGCAGCCAGCCGCGCAGCTGGGTGAGCTCCATGGGATCGAGCGCGTCGATCTTGTTGACCACCAGCATCTCCGGCGGGGCCGGGGTGCCGGTCTCGCGCAGGACATCGGTGATGACCTCGCGCACGGCCTTGATCTGCATGTCGGGCAGCGGGTCGGAACCGTCCACCACGTGCAGCAGCAGATCCGCGCCGGTGACCTCTTCGAGGGTGGAGCGGAACGCTTCGACCAGCTGGGTCGGCAGATGCCGGACGAAACCGACGGTGTCGGTGAACACGACCTCGCGGCCGTCCTCCAGCGCCGCCTTGCGGGTCGTCGGATCCAGGGTGGCGAAGAGCGCGTCCTGGACCAGCAGGCCCGCGCCGGTCAGCGAATTCATCAGGCTCGACTTGCCGGCATTGGTGTAGCCGACGATCGCGACCTGCGGAATGCCGCTGGCGGTGCGCTTGGCGCGCTTGGTGTCACGGGCCGTCTTCATCTCGCGGATCTCACGGCGCAGTTTGGCCATGCGTTCGCGAATGCGCCGACGATCGGTCTCGATCTTCGTCTCACCCGGGCCGCGGGTACCCACGCCGCCGTTCGCGCCGCCCGCGCGACCACCGGCCTGCCGGGACATGGACTCACCCCAGCCACGCAGGCGCGGGAGCATGTATTCCATCTGGGCGAGCGAGACCTGGGCCTTGCCCTCACGCGAGGTCGCGTGCTGGGCGAAGATGTCCAGGATCAGCGCGGTGCGGTCGATGACCTTGACCTTGACGACCTTCTCCAGCGCGACCAGCTGCGCCGGGGACAGTTCACCGTCGCAGATGACGGTGTCGGCGCCCACCTCGAGCACCATCTCGCGCAGTTCCTCGGTCTTGCCCGAGCCGATGTAGGTGGCCTTGTCCGGCTTGTCGCGGCGCTGGATCAGCGAATCGAGCACCTCGGAACCGGCGGTCTCGGCGAGGGCGGCCAGCTCGGCCATTCTCGACTCGACCTGGGCGGGGGTGCCCTCGGTCCAGACGCCGACCAGCACGACGCGCTCGAGACGCAGCTGCCGGTACTCGACCTCGGTGACATCCTCGAGTTCGGTGGAGAGCCCGGCGGTGCGGCGCAGTGCGGCGCGCTCCTCGAGCTGCAACTCACCGACGGTCGGCGACGCGGACCAACCGGTCTCGGCGTCGTCGGTGTGCTCCTCAGCGGGAGTGAACTCGTACGTTTCTTGTTTACTCATACGCCTCCATGGTCCCACGGACCAACCGAATGACGCATTCGGTTATTTCACCGCGATTCGCGGGCGAGGTTCGGTGGGGGCTTCGCCCCCCACGCCCCCAGAGGGAAGAGGCCGGGGGCCGAGCCCCCGGACCCCCGGTGGGACATCGAGCACAGCCGAACGCCCGGGCGGCCGGACCCTCGCCGAAAGTCGAAGCCCAGCCGGTCCTACCGGGCGGCCGGACCCTCGCCGAGGATCCAGTCGGCACTGGTCGACCAGGCGGTCGATCTCGGGCCGAGTCCGGGCGGTCGACGTGTGCCCGGGCGGTGGTGCGCGGGGTCAGGCGTCCTGCCACCACTTGGCGGCGAGAGTTCCGGTGGCCAGCAGGACCGAGGGGCCGCGGAGCCAGGCCGCGCCGGACTCGATGCCCACGGTGACCGTGCCGCCGGGGATGTGGACCTGGATGTGGCCGGTGTCGGTGGCGAGGTCGAAGCCTTCGGCGGCCAGGGCGGCGGCAGCGGCGGCCACGGTTCCTGTTCCGCAGGAACGGGTTTCGCCTACACCGCGTTCGTAGACGCGCATGTGCACGCCGCGTTGGCCGTCGGAGGCGACGGCCAAGGGGGTCAGGAGTTCGACGTTGACACCGTGCGGGAAGAAGGTGCGGTCGAAGGCGGGAGCGTGGGTCAGGTCCAGCTCGGACAGCAGCAGCGGGGTCAGGGCGGGGTCGACGCAGGCGAGGTGGGGGTTGCCGACGTCGATGCCGAGGCCGGTGAACTCGCGACCGTCGAGGGTGGCCGTGGAGGCGCCGAGCACTCCGACCCAGCCCATGGCGACGGTCACCTCGCCGTGCACGGGGTCGGCGTGGTGAACGACCACCGGGCGGGCACCGGCGCGGCTGCCGACCACGAACTCGGTGCGGGACTCGAGGCCGGTGGCGACCAGGTAGTGGGCGAACACGCGCACGCCGTTGCCGCACATCTCGGCGATGGAGCCGTCGGCGTTGCGGTAGTCCATGAACCAGTCGCCGGCGCTCACGCCCTCGGGCAGGGCCGGGAGCGCGCCGGTCTCGACGAGCGCGCCCGCGCGGGCCACGCGCAGGACGCCGTCCGCGCCGAGACCGCGCTGCCGATCGCACAGCGCCCGGACGCGGGATTCGGTCAGTTCCAGCCAGGCGTCGGGGTCCGGCAGCACCACGAAATCGTTCTGGGTGCCGTGCCCTTTGCTGAATTCGATGTCAGCCGCATGCTCGTTCGCCATAGTCCTCACCACTCACCGCACCGCCCGGCGCTGCCGGGAAATTTCGTACAGGGCCACCGCCGCCGCCGACGGCGCACCGAGGGTGCCGTCGGTCGGAATACACACCAGCTCGTCACACACCTGCGACCAGGATTGGTCCAGCGCCTCGCGCTCGTCGCCGAGCACCAGGATGGTCCCCCCGTCGAACTCGAAGTCGTCCAGGGCTATTCCACCGTGATCGTCACTGCCGACGATACGGGTCTCGATCCCCCGCTCCGCCTGCCGGTCGGCGAACACCGCCACCTGACTCGGCCCCGAGGCGCGCAGCACCGGAATCGCGAACAGCGCGCCGTCGGAGACCCGCACGCTCTGCGGGTCGTACTGATCTGCGCCGCTACCGGTGATGATCACCCCGCCCGCGCCGAAGGCCACCGCCGAACGAATCACCGCGCCCAGCCGCGCGGGCGCGGACGGGCGGTCGATCACCACCACGGTCGGCGGCTGATCCGGGCGGCCGGGCGCGAAATCCTCCAGCTCCATGCGCCGGGCCACCGCCACCGCGACCACCTCGGGCATGGCCTCGGTGGACTCGGCGAGCTCGGCCATCACCTCGGGCACCAGGCCCACGCTGGGCACGCCACTGGTCTCGAGAACCTGGCGCGCCCAGTCCGAGAGTTCGGGCGAGCCCAGCCGGTACACGAGAGTCTCCAGCGGCCAACGGTATTCGAGCGCACGGGTGATGGGCCGCCGGCCGTGGATCAGGAATCTATTGTCGCGAAGCCGGCTGGCCCGGTTGTTCAAATAAGCCTGCCACACCTGGACCGAGGCGTTGCGGGCGTTCGCGCGGCGCGTCAATTAACGGACTTCCTGTTCATCCCTCGTGGTAGAGGAGTGAATGAGGGTCAGCGCCGTCGCCAGCAGCTCCGGATCGGCGCCGTCCACCCATCGCACCCGCTTGTCGCGGCGGAACCACGAGCGCTGCCGTCGGACATAGCGCCGGGTACCGATGAAGGTGCGCTCCTGTGCTTCGTTCAGGTCGTATTCGTTGTCCAGGTAATCCAGGACTTGTGCGTAACCGATTGCGCGGCGGGCGGTCTGCCCTTCGCGCAGGCCCCGAGCGATGAGAGTGCGCACCTCGTCCACCAAGCCGGAGGTGAACATACCCGCCGTGCGCAGTTCGATGCGCGCGTCGAGCGCCGTGGTGTCGCGATCCACGCCGAGAATGACCGTGCCCCAGCGGGGTTCGCCGATCTGCGGGGCGGAGGCGGCGAACGGGCGGCCGGTGATCTCGACGACCTCGAGCGCACGCACCATGCGGCGGCCGTCGGTGGGCAGGATGGTGTCCGCGGCCACCGGGTCGGCCGCGCGCAGCGCCTCGTGCACGACCACGACGCCGCGTTCGGCCAGCAGGGTCT
Source organism: Nocardia sp. NPDC057668 (assembly GCF_042799795.1). Taxonomy (NCBI): domain Bacteria; kingdom Bacillati; phylum Actinomycetota; class Actinomycetes; order Mycobacteriales; family Nocardiaceae; genus Nocardia; species Nocardia sp. NPDC057668. The sequence continues at coordinate 1,704,245 of NZ_JBHVIC010000001.1, forward strand.
CCCATTTGGCGCGGACGCCGGGATCGGTGGCGGGGAAATCCCAATCATCCAGCAGGGCTTGCACATACATCATGGAGCCGCCGACGATGACCGGGGTGCGGCCGCGCGCCAGGATGGCCTCGACGTCCGCGCGGGCCGCGCTCTGATAGGCGGCCACCGTGGCGGTTTCGGTGACATCGAGCACGTCCAGCTGGTGGTGCGGGATGCCGCGGCGTTCGGCCGGGGTCAGTTTCGCGGTGCCGACATCCATGCCGCGATAGAGCTGCATGGCGTCGATGTTCACGATCTCGCCGTCGAAGTGCTCGGCCAGATCCAGTGCGAGATCGGACTTTCCGGTGGCGGTGGGGCCCACCACCGCGATGGGCATACGGATCGGCTCGCTCACGCCGTGCCCGCCGGGTGCCACACGCTCACGTGATAGCCGACGCCGAACGGCGCTGCGCTGTACAGGGTTTCGACCTTAGGATCGGCGGGTTCGGGCTGGAAGAGTCCGGCCAGCATCTGGTATGCCGCGCGGCCGCCGATGTGCAGGTCCGCGCAGAGGGCGGGGTCGAGGTCGGCCAGTGCCCGCCGGTCCCCCGCGCTCAGGGCGCGATCGATCTCGGCCTGCACGCCTTCGGCGCGCTCGTCGTAGTAGCCGGGTGAGGCGGTGGACAGGGTGGCCGCGCCATCGCCGACCACGAGCACGCCGTAGCGCTCGGGACCGGCGTCCAGCGACCCTCGCAGGCAGGCGCCGAAGGCCACGCATTCGTCGGCCGGGGTGTCGGCCGCGACCAGGCGGGCGCGGGCCACCGCGTGCGGTGCGACCTGCTCGCGCAGCCAGGCCCCGATCAGGGCGGGCAGCGGCAGTGTCGGGTCGGCGATCACGGCATTGTCGTCAAGGGGGGTCTCGCTGAAACCGGCGCGGACGTCCACGCCGTATCCCCGGAATGTGCCCACCGTGTCCGACCCCAGCACCCGGTCCGCGGCGGCCGCGCCGATCACGACCCAGCGGTCGGCGGCCTCGGCGAGCTCGGTCGCCGCCCGGTGCACCGCCGCACGCAGCACGGCTACCTCGCCCTCGGCCGCGGTACCCGCCGCGCCCCCGAGCCGGGGCACCAGCACGGGCGGGGAGGGAACCAGCGACGCAACACAGAACACGCCGTCAACCGTAGCGCTACCGTGCCTCACCAGCCCCACCCCGCCCGGGTCGCCGCGCCACGGAGGTGGCCTCAAAGACAGCATTTCCCACCTCAGCCTGGTTGAATGGGATCTGCTAGGCAGATGAGCTAGGGCGTAACCAGGCAGCCGTGACGCGCGGCAGGGACGAGGAGCGATGACCGAGAACAGCGGAAACGAAAAGGCTACCAACCCGGAGTCGACCGCGACGCCCGTCTCCGGCGCCGCCGCGCGACCGTCACCGGCCACTGCCGCCGGACCCCGTCCCGGGCCCGTGCCGCACAAACCGGAAGCCCCGAAACCACACGCCGTCAAGCCCGCTCCCGGCCCGGCCACCCCGCATCCGCATCCGGTGGTGGTGCCCGCCTCGAGCGACCCCAGCCAGTGGGGACGCGTCGACGAGGACGGCACCGCCTGGGTCAAGACCACCGAGGGCGAACGCGTCATCGGGTCCTGGCAGGCCGGCGACGCCACCGAGGGACTGGCCCACTTCGGCCGCCGCTTCGACGATCTGGCCACCGAGGTCGCGCTGCTCGAGGCGCGCCTGGCCGCCGGCACCGACGCCCGCAAGACCAAGGCCGCCGCCACCGCGCTTGCCGAAACGTTGCCGACTGCCGCGGTGATCGGCGATATCGACGGGCTGACGGTGCGGCTGCGAGCCATCATCGAGCACTCCGACGAGGCCGCCGCCCACGCCAAGGAGGAGAAGGAACGCTCCCGGCACGAGCAAACCGAGCGCAAAGAGGCGCTGGCCGCCGAGGCCGAGCAGATCGCCGCCGACTCCACCCAGTGGAAGGTCGCCGGCGACCGGCTGCGCGAGATCCTCGACGAGTGGAAGACCATTCGCGGGGTGGATCGCAAGGTCGACGACGCGCTGTGGCGGCGCTTCTCCAAGGCGCGCGAGGCGTTCAACCGGCGACGTGGCGCGCACTTCGCCGAACTCGATCGCGAACGCGCCTCGGCGAAATCGCACAAGGAAGAGCTGTGCGTGCGGGCCGAGGAGCTCTCGGGCTCCACCGACTGGGCGGGCACCGCGGCGGTCTTCCGCGATCTGCTGGCCGAGTGGAAGGGTTCGGGCCGCGCGCCGCGCGAAGCCGACGAGCAGCTGTGGAAGCGGTTCAAGGCCGCCCAGGACGTGTTCTTCGCGGCCCGCAATTCGGCCGCGTCCGAGCGTGACGCCGAGTTCGAGCACAACGCGACGGCCAAGGAAGAACTGCTGCTGCACTACGAGAACCTCAATCCCGAAACGGGTCTCGACGCCGCCCGCGCCTCGCTGCGTGATCTGCAGGAGAAGTGGGATGCCATCGGCAAGGTCCCGCGCGAGCGGATCCACGACCTCGAGGCCCGCCTGCGCGCGGTCGAGAAGCGGGTGCGCGACGCCGTGGACGCCCAGTGGCGGCGCAGCGACCCCGAGGCGATGGCCCGCGCGGCCCAGTTCCGCGAGCGCGTGGCGCAGTTCGAGGAACAGGCCGCCAAGGCCCAGGCCGCGGGCAAGACCAGAGACGCCGAGAAGGCCCTCGAACAGGCCAAGCAGTGGCGCGAATGGGCCGAGGCCGCCGAAGGCGCGGTCAGCCAGCGCTAGCCCGCACACACGAGAAACCCACCGCGCCCGCCGGATTCGAGTCCGGCGGGCGCGGTCGTGCCCGGCCCCGCCGATCGGCTGGAACAGCGGACGCGCAGCCCGCGAGAATCGGGCGTCGCCCGACTCGGCAGCGGCGTCGGAGGCCTGTGGCACGGCCGGTCGGGGCGTAGACGGCGGCCTTGTGGGACGTGGACGGCGGACCGGTTGGGACCTGGGCGGCGAGTCGGCCGCGGGGGTGAACGGCGTGAATCGTGTTGGGGTTCAGTGGAAATAGGGGCGTGTGGGGGTTGGGGGCGGGGTTACTCTCGGGGGATGGCTCCTACTCGGGACGAACTGATCACCCATTTGCTGAAGACGGGCATGGCGGGGTCGGTCGCCACGCCCAGGGAGAACAACCTCGAGCACTATCGGATGATGGCGGAGGGCGACCTCTACTTCCAGTTCGGCATGGACTTCGGGGGGCGGTGGAGCGCGGACGCGGTGCTCGAGCTGATGGCGCGCAAGGTTGGGGTGAACCCGCGGCTCAATTTCCGGCGCGGGGTGGACACCATCGACCCGGAGCTGACCGCCGACGCGTTGCAGCGGTATGCCGTCCGATTCCGCCGGGCCCTGGTCGAGCGGGAGCGGGTGCTGTTCGCCACCGGGCATCCCCGCACGCTGCGGCGGATGTACCAGCGGCTGGCGGGCGAACTGACCGCGGCGGGCGGCACCGTGCTGGAGTTCGGGGCGGGCGAGCGCTTCCAGGGCGATACGAAATGGGCGGTGCGGGAACAGGAAGTGCGCTTCGATCGCGGTGTCGCGACCGTCGCGGTGGCGGGCAATTCGGTGCACTCGCATACCGCGCAGGCCGCGCGGGTCGTGCTCGAGGCCATCGCCGCGGCCGGGGAGGCGCCGCCGGATCTGGTGGTCGCCGACCACGGCTGGTGCGGCGGAGCGGCTTTCGCGGGGATCGACGCCATCGGCTTCGCCGACTGCAACGACCCGGCGCTGTTCGTGGGCGAGGAAGAGGGCACCGTGCTGGTCGCGGTGCCCCTCGACGACGGCATCGAGGAAGAGCAGTACGACCTGCTCGCGCAGTTCGTCCTCGACGACTGACCCGGGGTACGAGAAAGGCCCGGCCCGACCGGATGCGGTCGGCCCGAGCCTCGGGATGTAGCTCAGTCCTCGCCGAAGATGCGGCGGCGGTCGCGCTGCTCGGCCTCGGCGGCGGCGATACGGCGCTGTTCCTCGGCCTCGAGATGCAGGGCGGTGCGGCTCCACACCACGCGAATCCAGTGGAAGGTCAGCACCATCACCGCGATGGTGGCCAGGATCAGGCCGAAGCCGGGGCCCGCGCCCTGATAGTTGCCGAGGCCGGGGGTGTTGCGGTGCCAGATCGAGAAGACGCCGAACACGCTCGCGATGGCCGAACCGGCGACCGCGATCCAGGCCAGCACCCAGCGCCGGGTCATCAGCGCCAGCAGCGAGAAGCCGATGCCGAACACCACCACGAACCATTCGAAGATCCGCGAGGGCAGGCCGATGTGCTCGGCCTGGGCGGCCGCGTCGTAGAGCAGCACGTCGAAGCCGCGCGCACCGCCCGCGTGCGGCAGCACCAGCGAGATCAGCAGGGCGAACACCGCGACGGCGACCACCATGGCGCGCACGCCCGGGTCGATCTCCCCGGCGATCTTGCGCTCGACGGCTTCCAGATCCGCGCGGAACTGTTCGAAGTCCTGACTGTCCTTCGCCGACTTCATGGTCTCCTCGTTCACCTCGGGCGCGCGATCGGGCGCCGAATCGGATTGTGCGGCTTGATCTTCCGTACGCCCGCGCGCCGCGTCCCGGTCCTCGACACGGTCCGGTTCGGCATCTTCGGGGCCGGTGGGCTTGTGCTCGCTCATGGGGTGTGGTCCTGAGTCATGCGGGAGTGGTGTCGACCCACATCATGCCCGGCCGCCGATTCGATCTACTACGGGGTGTCGGAATCAGGCCCGGGAACGCGGGCCGCCCCGGGCCCGGAATCGGCGAGCCCCCGGGATCGGCCGCCACTCCCGACTCCGCCATCGGCCGCCGCGCAATACCGGAGCGAGCCGCCGCCGGCGGTTCCGGAATCAGTCGCCGCAGGCCGAGCCGCAACCGGCCGCCGCCGTCTCCACGACCACGGGCGCGCCGATACGCGGCAGGCCCAGCCCGACGCCGATCGGCGCGGTCTTCGGGGTGACCCCGCGCTCGTGGGCGTCGCCCGCGGCGGTGCGGCGATGGCTGAAGACCGCGCTGTCGGCGATGAGGTGATGCGGGGCCGCTTCGGTGACGTCCACGGTGACGATGTCGCCGGGCCGGATCTCCGAGCCCGCGGGCAGGTCGGCGGGCGGCCGGAAGTGCACCAGCCGGCCGTCGCGAGCCCGCCCGCTCATGCGCGCGGTGGCGGCGTTCTTCTTGCCCGCGCCCTCGGCGACGAGCAGCTCGACCCGGGTGCCGATGAGCGCCTGGTTACCCTCCAGCGACATCTGCTCCTGCAGCGCGATGAGGCGCATGTAGCGCTCCTGCACCACTTCCTTGGGCAGCTGATCGGGCATGTCCGCGGCCGGGGTGCCCGGGCGAATCGAGTACTGGAAGGTGTACGCACTGGTGAAGCGCGCCTCGCGCACCACGTCCAGCGTCGCCTGGAAATCTTCTTCGGTCTCCCCCGGGAAGCCCACGATGATGTCGGTGGTGATGGCCGCGTGCGGCATGACCGCGCGAACCTTCTCGATGATGCCCAGGAACTTCTTGCTGCGGTAGGACCGCTTCATCGCCTTGAGCACCCGGTCCGAGCCCGACTGCAGCGGCATGTGCAGCTGCGGGCACACATTGGGCGTCTCGGCCATCGCCTCGATGACGTCGTCGGTGAACTCCGCCGGATGCGGGGAGGTGAAGCGCACGCGCTCGAGCCCCTCGATGCTCCCGCAGGCGCGCAGCAATTTCGCGAACGCGCCGCGGTCGCGCTCCTCGGTCGGATCGGCGAACGAGACGCCGTAGGCATTCACGTTCTGCCCCAGCAGGGTCACCTCGAGCACGCCCTGGTCGACCAGCGCCTGCACCTCGGCCAGCACATCGCCTGGCCGGCGGTCGACCTCCTTGCCGCGCAGCGCGGGCACGATGCAGAACGTGCAGGTGTTGTTGCAGCCCACCGAGATCGACACCCACCCGGCATAGGCGGATTCGCGCTTGGCGGGCAGCGTGGACGGGAACGCCTCGAGCGATTCGATGATCTCGACCTGCGCCTGCTCGTTGTGGCGGGCACGCTCGAGCAGCACCGGCAGCGAGCCGATGTTGTGGGTGCCGAACACCACATCGACCCAGGGGGCCTTCTTGACCACGGTGTCGCGGTCCTTCTGCGCCAGACAGCCGCCGACGGCGATCTGCATGCCGGGGCGCTCGGCCTTGATCGGCGCGAGGTGCCCGAGCGTGCCGTACAGCTTGTTATCGGCGTTCTCGCGCACCGCGCAGGTATTGAAGACCACCAGGTCGGCGGTGGCGCCCGGGACCGCGCGGCGGTAGCCGGCATCCTCGAGCAGACCCGAGAGGCGTTCGGAGTCATGCACGTTCATCTGGCACCCGTAGGTGCGGACCTCATAGGTCCGCGTGGTCGCACCCGGCTCCGCGTCCGTGCCGAGCCCGTCAACCACGCCGAGTGCCGAAACCTGCGCCAACGAATTCACCCAACCAGGGTAATGGCTGCGCGGATGGGCCCATCCACCCCGTCCGCGGACGGTGACCTGGCTCTCCCCGGTCACACGAGCGTCAACCCGCGGTTACGCGGGGATGTCGAGTCCCGGCACAGTGTCCTTTGCCAGAGCAAAGACGAGCATTTCGGGCATGATCCCTCTAAGGTCACTGGTCATGACCGACGCGCCTGTATCCGTCACGAAATCCGCGCCGATGATCTCCATGCGGACGGTGGACAAGCACTTCGGCTCGCTGCACGTTCTGCGGGACATCAACCTCGAAGTGCCCAAGGGGCAGGTCGTGATCGTGGTGGGACCGTCCGGATCCGGCAAGTCGACCCTGTGCCGCACCATCAACCGGCTCGAGACCATCGATTCCGGAACCATCGCCATCGACGGGGTGGAACTGCCCGACGAAGGCCGTGCCCTGGCCAAGCTGCGCGCCGACGTGGGCATGGTGTTCCAGTCCTTCAACCTGTTCGCGCACAAGACCATTCTCGAGAACGTCATGCTCGCACCGGTCAAGGTGCGCGGCATCGACAAGGCCAAGGCCAAGGCCGCCGCCATGGAGCTGCTGACCCGGGTCGGCATCGCCAACCAGGCCGACAAGTATCCGGCGCAGCTGTCCGGCGGACAGCAGCAGCGCGTCGCGATCGCTCGCGCGCTGGCCATGAATCCCAAGGTGATGCTGTTCGACGAGCCCACCTCCGCGCTGGATCCGGAGATGGTGTCCGAGGTCCTCGAGGTCATGGTGCAGCTGGCCAAGGACGGCATGACCATGGTCGTGGTCACCCACGAGATGGGCTTCGCGCGCAAAGCCGGTAATCGCGTGCTGTTCATGGCCGACGGGCAGATCGTCGAGGACACCGATCCGGAAAAGTTCTTCACCGCACCCGAATCCGATCGCGCCAAGGATTTCCTGGGCAAGATCCTCAGCCACTGACCGTTCGGCACATTTCGTTCCGGGTATCGCCGGGAGAGTTTTACCGAGAGAAGAGGACTTTCGATGAGGTTCGCACACACGTTCAAGATCGCGGCCGGAGCGCTGGCCATCGCGGTCGTCGCGGCCGGTTGCGGCGGCGGCAGCGACAAGACGGCCACTGAGAACGCGGCCGACGGCAAGCTGACGATCGGCATCAAGTTCGATCAGCCGGGTCTGGGGCTGCAGAACAAGGACGGCTCGTTCAGCGGGTTCGACGTGGACGTGGCCACCTATGTCGCCGACAAGCTGGGCGTGAAGTCCGGGGATATCAAGTTCGTCGAGTCGCCGTCCGCCCAGCGTGAGACGCTGATCGAGAACGGGCAGGTCGACTTCGTCGTCGCGACCTACTCGATCAACGACAAGCGCAAGGAGAAGGTCGACTTCGCGGGTCCGTATTTCATTACGGGACAGTCGTTCCTGGTGCGCTCGGACAACACCGACATCACCGGGCCGGACAGCCTCAAGGGCAAGAAGGTGTGCTCGGTCAAGGGTTCGACCCCGGCGCAGAACATCGAGAAGAACTACCCCGAGACCCAGCTGCAGACGTACGACACGTACTCGCTGTGCCTCGAGGGGCTCAAGGGCAAGGCCGTGGACGCGGTCACCACCGACGCGGTGATCCTGGCCGGTTACGCGGCGCAGCAGCCGGGTGTGTTCAAGGTCGTGGGTCAGCCGTTCACCACCGAGAAGTACGGCATCGGTGTGAAGAAGGGCGACACCGAGTCGCGCAACAAGATCAATGATGCGATCGAGTCGATGATCAGCAGCGGCGCCTGGAAGGCCGCGGTGGAGAAGAACTTCGCGGGCGTCGGCTTCGAGGTGCCCACCCCGCCGACGGTCGACCGCTACTGAGTTGAAGGCGCGTGCCGGGCGTTTCACATGAATCCGCCCGGCACGCTTCGCATTTCGATCGGAGGGACGCGACAGCCGTGTTCGACTTGATCTCCCGGTACGACACCCAGCTGTACGACGCGTTCTGGGTGACCATCAAACTGACGCTCTATTCGGCGCTCGGCGCGCTGATTCTGGGCACCATCGTGGCCGGCATGCGGGTCTCGCCGGTGCCGATCGCGCGCTGGGTCGGCACGGCGTACGTCAACATCTTCCGTAACACGCCGCTGACCGTGATCATCGTGTTCTGCTCGCTCGGCCTGTACACGACCCTGCAGATCAAGCTCGCGCCGGACGGTCCGAACGACCTGATGGAGAACAACTTCCGGTACGCGGTGCTCGGATTGAGCGTGTACACGGCGGCTTTCGTCTGCGAATCGCTGCGCTCGGGCATCAACACCGTGCCGCTGGGGCAGTCCGAGGCCGGGCGCTCGCTGGGCCTGACCTTCTTCCAGAATCTGCGAGTCGTGGTGCTGCCGCAGGCCTTTCGCGCGGTGATCGCGCCGCTGGGCAGCGTGTTCATCGCGCTGACCAAGAACTCGACCGTGGCCTCGGTGATCGGTGTCAGCGAGGCCGCGCTGCTGATGGACGACATGATCGAGGTCGAGGCCGCGCCGCTGCTGGTCGGCGCGATCTTCGCGACCGGCTTCGTGCTGCTCACCCTGCCCGCCGGGCTGCTGTTCGGCTGGCTGGCCAAACGATACGAGGTGGCGCGATGACGTCGGCATCGGTCCTGTACGACGCGCCCGGACCCAAGGCGCGCCTGCGTTATCGGCTGTATTCGGTGGTCGTGGTGGCGCTGCTGCTGGCGGCGGCCTGGTTCGTCTACAGCGGGCTCGCGGAGAAGGATCAGTTCACCGCGGAGAAGTGGAAGCCGTTCCTGGAGGGGCAGGTCTGGACGACCTACCTGCTGCCGGGCCTGCGGGGCACGGTGGTCGCGGCGGTGTTGTCGATCACGCTGGCGCTGGTGATCGGCATGACCTTCGGCATCCTGCGGCTCTCCGATCATCGGGCGGTGCGCTGGACCGCGGGCGCGGTGGTCGAACTGTCCCGGGCGATCCCGGTGCTGATCCTGATGATCTTCCTGTTCGCGATCTACTCCGAATACAACGTCTTCCCCTCCGATCAGCTGGCGCTGGCGGCGGTGGTGACGGCGCTGACCATCTACAACGGCTCGGTCATCGCCGAGATCGTGCGCTCGGGCATTCGCTCGCTGCCGCGCGGTCAGGGCGAGGCGGCGGTCGCGCTCGGCATGCGCAAGGGCCAGCTCATGCGGCTGGTGCTGCTGCCGCAGGCGATCACCGCCATGCTGCCCGCGCTGGTGTCGCAGATGGTGGTGGCGCTCAAGGATTCCGCGCTCGGCTACGCCATCACCTATCCCGAGGTGGTGCGGGCCGGCAAGCGCCTGGGCGCTGCGGAGCAGAACACCATTCCCGCGCTGCTCGTCGTGGCCGCGCTGATGATCGTGCTCAACTACGCGCTGTCCGTGGTGGCCACGCGCCTGGAGAAGTGGCTGCGCACCCGCAAGCGCGGCAGCAGCGCCGTGGTGGCGGCGGACGCCAACATCGCCGACGCGACCCCGGGCATGGATCTGACCGGCGGCAAGAAGTAGGCGCCTGCCCCGTCGAAACAGCCGCGACCGGCCCCGGAGGTTACGCCTCCGGGGCCGGTTCGCTGTCCGGTTCCGGCCGATCCCGTTCCGCCGGACCGAGTCGTTACGGCCAATGTCACTGGAGAGCAGGACAATCGGCGCTCCCGGCTCTCATACTGAATCTCATGAGCGACCATGACCGTGCGCGCAGGCAGCTGTACCTCGGCCTGATAGTGGCCGCGGTCATCGCCCCCCTCGCCGCCCTCTGCGCGGCCCTGGCCGCCGCGATCGGCGCCCGACTGGTGGAGGATGCCCGAAACCGCCTGGGCGCCGCCGAAACTCTGCCCAGACGCCCCGATTCCCCGGTTCGCCTCGCGACCCCGCGCCCCGCGGGTCGCACCGATCACCGACGCCCCCGGCGCGCCCCTACCCGGCACACGGGCCGAATCCTGCACTGAACCAAACGGTTCCGCACCGGTCCCCATCACCGCCCGCTGTTCCACGGGCGGCCCGCTCAGCCACTCGTTGCGGTCGAGCAGGCCGAGTACCAGGTCAGCATCGAGTTCGGTGGTGGTGGCCAACCGGCGCAGGAACATCGGCAACAAAGCCTTCACGTCGGCGCGATCGCCGACGGTGTTACCGAGCTTGATCAGCAGCCAAAAGGGAGTTACCCGGTCGATGTGGACCGGCGCGCCGCAGTGGGGGCAGCGGTCGAGAACCGGGCGGCGGGGGTAGGTGTCGAACGCGGAGGCCACGGCCGTGAGTGCCGTTTCGAGGTCCGTGTTCACCGTCCGATCATCGCATCGGGCGACGGCGGAGATCGGGAACGGGTTTCGGGGAGATGAGATGTCTTGTGTGCGAAAAGGTTGCCGAATCTTTCTCGCGGGGCGTGTCAATCGCTGAACTCCGCCGATTCGATTGATGAACTCGCCTATCATCACCGTGCGGTTTTGTTCTATAAGCGCTTTTCATGGCTAGTTTCATCGCTTTTATCGGCGGGCGTGACAGGTGCCACTCGAGGTAACAGCGGTTTGAATGCTGCCGGTTTACCGTCTGAACTCATTCGTCTAGTCGGGAGGTTGCGATGTTCGATGGGAAGAAGGTTGTGGTGGTAGCGGCTGTCGCGGCGGCGGGGCTGGCGATGGCCGGGTGTTCGACGAAGGACGATGCCGGGGCCGAGGCCGGGACGCCGAGTGCGCCCGTCACGACGGTCACGTCGGTCACCCCGACGCCCGGGCCCGCGAACGAGAGCGACGACCCGGGCGAACAGGGCGGGGGCGTGCGGATTCCGCTGGGCGACACTCAGCGGGTGGCGGTGCCGGCGGACGCGGTGCTCGACATCAAGGGCAAGGCGAAGTGGGAGCCCGCCTGGGTGCAGTGCACGGTGGTCGATTCCGCGGGTAACCCGGTGGAACTGCTGCCGCCCCCGGCCGACGCCGAACCCGAATCCGCCGCCCACGGCGGCACCTACCTGCCGTTCTACACGATCGCCGCGCCCGCGAGCGCGCCCGGCGGCGGCGTCGACGTCACCTGCGTCGGCGTCGACGGGAAGCTGGGGCCCACCGATTTCGTCCGGGTCGTGCCGCGCGGGGTGATGCCCGCCCCCGCCAACTGATCCTGCGTACCCGCCCCCAGCACGCGCCGATGCGGCCTCGCTGATAACCGGCGAGGCCGCATCCGTTGGTCCACAACACTTTCGACCAGCCGCGGCGGTGACGACCCGCCGCGGCCCGACCGCGGTGGCCGGAGCCACCGGCGCCGGGGTCACGCCGCGAGCGCCGCGGCGATCTTCTGGGACATCGCGACCACCGCGGGGGCAGGCTCGCCCTTCTTCGGCTGCGAGGCGGCCGCCACGGCGACCATGATGGTGTCGCGGAAGTTGGCCGCCTCGCCCGGGTACTCCTCGAGCAGCCCCACGGTGGCGGTCAGGCTCGGCAGGATCTGCTCGGCCAGCTCGGCGACCGACTTGCCGGTCAGGTGGATGTCGTTGGACCTGCCGGAGAGCACGTGCCCGACCAGTCCCGTCGCGGACAGCAGTGCGGCGGAGCCGCGGGAGACGCTCTTGGCGCCGGCGGCGGCCAGCAGGGTGATCGCGCCGTAGGCGGCGGTGCGCAGGACGCTCTGGTCCTGGGCGGTCAGGGCGACGGTGGCGTTCGACATGGTGTACTCCTCGGTTTCGGTTGCGGCCCCGGGGTTTCGGTTCCCGGTGCCGCTCGCTTCGTTGATGTACACACTCTGTCCGGCCCGGCTGACACGACGCTGACAGCCGACTGACAGGTCCGCTGACACGGTGACGGCCGCGCGAACCACGAGGAAAGCCAGCGCTTTTCGTGCACTGATCCCACCCGCAGGCACACCGGATTCAGGCGCGGGCCCGCCAACTCGACACCGTCCCGAACGAAGGCGACACGGTCCCGGCCCGGGACCACACGCGGGATCGACCTCCAGGTCGATCAAGCCGCTGGAACCGACCCCCATTCCAGGATGGCCGACCGGTCGGGTCGGATGGCGGGCGGCGGCCGGTGATACGACACCGAGCGGCTGTCCAGGACTCCGTCAGCGGATCGGTGACCTGTCCCTGTGCCGGTGCGCTATTCCTCGGAATCGTCGCCGGGCGCGGCGAAGGTGAAGCCTTCCAGCTCGGCTTTGACGACCGTGTAGGCGGTGCCGGGGTTGTAGCCGCGCCGGGCCAGCATGCCGACCAGGCGGCGGATCGCTTTCTCGCGGTCGAGCGACGCGGGCAGGGAACGGAGCTTGCGCCGGACCAGTTCGGCGGCGCGCTCGGTTTCGTCGTCGGAGCTGATCGTCGAGAGCGCCTCCTGCGCCTGCTCCTCGTCGATGCCTTTGCGCCGCAACTCCAGCGCGAGCGCCTTCTTTCCCTTCCCGGAGAAAGTGTGCCGGGAGTAGACCCACTCCTGCGCGAAGGCGGCGTCGTCGATCAACCCCACCTCGGTGAGGCGATCCAGCGCCCGATTGGCGACCTCGACGCTGAATCCCTTGGTGGCCAGCCGATCCGCCAGCTCCGACCGGCTGCGCGCCCGATCGGTCAGCAACCGCAAACACGCGTCCTTGGCCGCGACCTCGGTGCCGCCGTCCGGCAACGGCTCCCCCGGCATCCGCCGGGCCCGCCGCGACCGCCCGCCCTCGCGCGACTCGTCGTCGCCCCGTCCCCCCGCCGAATCCTCGCGACCCCGCCGGCCCCCGCGCCGCCGTCGTCCACGATCTTCGCGCTCGAGCTCGTCCGCGTCCGCCGCACCACCGTACGATCGACCATCCCGCAGGTCGTCAGCACCGAACTGCCGTGCCCCAGAAGGCTCATCGTCGCCACGTGATCGGCCGCGTTCGCCGTTGTGCGGATCATCCTCACCGAGACGTGGCGACCGCTTCGTCGCCGACTCCGCACCGCCCGATTCGCCCGCCGGACCGGTGCCGCGGCGGAGCAGGCCCGCGCGCAGCAGATCCTCGATGCGGGGCGGCTCGCCGGAGTCCTCGGGTACCGGACGCGAGCGGCAGGCACGACGGGGCGGGCTCGCGGAATCCGGGGCGTCGGCGTCGGGATATGTTGCCGCCGAGCGGTTTTCGGAGCGGGGACGATCGATGTCGCCCGGGGCGGGCGACGCTTGTTCTCGCTGCCCGTTCGGCCGACGCCGACCGGAGTATTCGGAGCCGCGGTGCGGCCGTGCGGCATCCGAGCCGGGTGCGGACAGGGCGTCGCGCGGGTCTGCTGTGCGCTGCGCCGCAGCATTGCGCGCGTCCGCCCCGAGTTCGTTCCGGCCATCCGGCTCGGTGCGGATCGTGCGGTCGGGCTCGGACGGTGCGGCCCAGGGATCTTCGCGGGCGCCGGTCCGATCCCAGGAATCGTCGGTGGAGACCCCGCGCCAGGCGTCGTCCTCGGCGACCGCGGCCCGGCCCCACGGATCATCCTCGGCGGGCGGGGCGGCGTTCTCCCAGTCCGAGACGTGGCGGGAATTGGTTGCCACGCGGGCGGACTCGTCGGCGGCGGCGCCGGAATCCCAGTTGCCGCCGGAGCCGCCTTCATCCCAGCGGCTGGTGGGAGCCCACGGGTCGGAGCGGGAACCGCCGCGCGAGCGGGACTTTCGAGATTTCGAACCGTCGAACTGGCGCCGGAGGCTTTCTACCGCGTCCAGGCGCGAACCATCGGGCCCCGGCGGAAGGTGCCGGGGCCCGGTGGCGGGACGTTCATCGGGCATGAAGGCCTAGAAGTCGGCCGGGGCCGCCGCCGCAGCTTCCGCGGTGACATCGGCGCCGATGCCGAGCTTCTCCTTGATCTTCTTCTCGATCTCGTCGCGCACGTCGTTGTTCTCGAGCAGGAACTTGCGGGCGTTCTCCTTGCCCTGGCCGAGCTGGTCGCCCTCGTAGGTGTACCAGGAGCCGGACTTGCGGATGAAGCCGTGCTCGACACCCATATCGATGATCGAGCCCTCCTTGGAGATGCCCTGCCCGTAGAGGATGTCGAACTCGGCCTGCTTGAACGGCGGGCTGACCTTGTTCTTGACGACCTTGACGCGGGTGCGGTTACCGACCGCGTCGCTGCCGTCCTTGAGGGTCTCGATGCGGCGCACGTCCAGGCGGACCGAGGCGTAGAACTTCAGCGCCTTACCACCGGTGGTGGTCTCGGGGGAGCCGAACATCACGCCGATCTTCTCGCGCAGCTGGTTGATGAAGATCGCGGTGGTGCCCGAGTTGTTCAGCGCGCCCGTCATCTTGCGCAGCGCCTGGCTCATGAGGCGGGCCTGCAGGCCGACGTGGCTGTCACCCATCTCGCCCTCGATTTCCGCGCGCGGCACCAGGGCGGCGACGGAGTCGATGACGATGATGTCGATGGCGCCGGAACGCACCAGCATGTCGGCGATTTCGAGCGCCTGCTCACCGGTGTCGGGCTGGGAGACCAGCAGCGCGTCGGTGTCGACGCCGAGCTTGCGGGCGTAATCGGGATCGAGCGCGTGCTCGGCGTCGATGAACGCCGCCACGCCGCCGAGGGCCTGCGCGTTGGCCACCGCGTGCAGCGCGACCGTGGTCTTACCGGAGGATTCCGGACCGTAGATCTCCACGACGCGACCACGCGGCAGACCGCCGATGCCGAGCGCGACGTCCAGCGAGATGGAGCCGGTCGGAATCACCGCGATGGGCTGGCGGGACTCTTCGCCCAGGCGCATGACCGCGCCCTTGCCGAAGCCCTTCTCGATCTGCGCGAGCGCGAGTTCGAGTGCTTTGTCGCGATCGAATGCCTGTGGTGCCATCGTCCGGTCCCCTTTTCGACGGGTGAGTCTCAATCTGTGGTTGGCGCCCACGTTAGAGGGCGGCACCGACAAGTTCCGACGACAGCTTAAACGAACACCTGTTCGAGGCAAACACCACGCCACGCGACACGCAGGACCAATCCATACGGAACAGCCACCGGCGATAGCTGTCGCACATGACCGTCCCCGCTGTCACGGCACCGGATTGATCCGATCCGCGTCCAGGAGCGTCTGCGCCTGCTTGAACACCCGCAGCGCGGGCGTCACCTCCACATCGGTGATGCCCTCCAGCGCGCCCAGCCGCTCGGTGAGATACCGGTACAGGTGCGAGGTGTCCCGGCACACCAGCGCGGCGGTCAGATTGGTCGGCCCGGTGGTGGCCGCGACGTAGGTGACCTCGGGATGGGTGGCCAGAATCGCGCCCACCGCCGCCAGATCCGCGGGCCGGGTCCGCATCCACAGCGCCGCGCGCACCGCGAATCCCATTCGCTCCAGGGCGAAATCGAGGTCGAAGTACAGCACCCCGGCGTCGATGAGCTCGCTCATGCGCCGCGCCGCCCGGGGCGGGCTCCACCCGGTGGCCGCGGCCAGCTGCGCGTACGGGGCCCGCGCGTCCCGCCCGAGCACGGCCAGCATGGCCTCGTCCTCGGGCGAGAGCGCGATGGGCAGCTCGTGCACGGCCCGATCCTGTACCGGCCGACGGGGTCCCAGCTCCCGCAGCTGATCCGCGTCGAACAGCCGGCTGTAGCGCGGCCACTCCTCGTCGAGCGGAAAGTTGTGCAGCACTTCGTAGGCGAGCAATCCGGTCACGTGCGGCGCGCGCGGAATCAGTTGCAGCAGCAGGGCGTCGCGGCGCTGCGCCGACCGCGCCCGGCTCACGCACATCACCTCGGATCCGGTGGACAGCAGCGAAACCCAGCTCAGGTCGGGTATCCGCGCCAGCGACTCCCCCAGTCGCAGTGCGGCGTCGGGCGTGGATCTGATGCGCATGATCCAGCGCGCGTGGCCGAGCGGCACCACGTTCACCTGCCCGGAGAGGTGAACGATCCCGCGCACGCGCAGCGATCGATACCGCCGCGCCACCGTCTGCTCCGACACACCCAGGATCTCACCGAGTTTCGCGAAGGGTATGCGCGCGTCCACGACCAGCGCGTGCACGATTCGCTTATCGAGATCATCGAAAATGACGGAATAATGCGGTGTTTCGACCTCCACAGGAGGAATCTAACGATTTCCGGGCTTCGACTAGGACAAAACAGGCGCGAGTCACACGCTGAGCGAACACATTCGTTCACTCCCCCGGAGGTTCCCGTGCGGAAATGGCTTCCGCTGTACGCCGCGTGCCTGGGCACGCTCATGCTGCTCATCGACGTCACCATCGTCAATGTCGCGCTCCCCGATATGACCGTCGATCTCGGCGCGGGGCTCTCGGGCCTGCAATGGATCGTCGACGGCTACGCGCTGGCGCTGGCGGCGCTGCTGCTGGCCATGGGTTCGGTCGCGGACCGGATCGGGGCCAAACCCGTCTACCTGGCCGGGCTCACCCTGTTCGCGCTGGCGTCACTCGCCTGCGGAATGGCGGGCGGCACCGGCATTCTCATCGTCGCCCGGGTGCTGCAGGGCGTGGGCGGCGCGGCCATGTTCGCCACCACCCTGTCGCTGCTGCACGCCACCTACACCGGCCGCGACCGCGGCATCGCCTTCGGCGCGTGGGGCGCGGTGGGCGGCGCGGCGGCCGCACTGGGCGTGGTGCTCGGCGGCGTGCTCACCGATCTGCTGTCCTGGCGCTGGATCTTCTACGTCAATCTGCCGGTCGCCGCGCTGACCATCGCCCTGTCGGTCCTCGCTTTCCCGGCCTCGCAACGACTTCCGGGCCGCGGCTCGGATCTGCCGGGCATGCTGTCCTTCACCACCGCGGCGACCGGACTCACCTTCGGCATCATCCGCGGCGGCGAAGACGGCTGGGGCGACGGCCTCGCGCTCGCCGCGCTGCTGCTCGGCGCCGGCGCGCTCGCGGTGTTCGCGGTCATCGAATCCCGCACCGCCGCACCGATGTTCCCGCTCGCGTTGCTGCGCAACCGCACGTTCTCGGCGACGCTGTTCGGCGCGTCCGGGCAGACATTCGCCGCGTTCGCGGCGTCACCGCTCATCTCGCTGTGGCTGCAGCAGCAGCTGAACCTGTCGCCGCTGCACACCGGCCTGGCCATGCTGCCCATGGCGATCACCGCGTTCGTGGTCGCGGGGGCGACCGGGCGGATCCTGCACGACGCCGCACCGGCCTGGACCATCGGCGCGGGCCTGATCGTGATCGGCGCGGGCG
This sequence comes from Nocardia sp. NPDC057668, assembly GCF_042799795.1. Lineage (NCBI taxonomy): Bacteria > Bacillati > Actinomycetota > Actinomycetes > Mycobacteriales > Nocardiaceae > Nocardia > Nocardia sp. NPDC057668. The sequence goes on from NZ_JBHVIC010000001.1 coordinate 1,721,719, forward strand.
CGGGGCTGCTCACCCTCATCGGGCCCGAATCCTCCTGGACGGCCTTGATTCCGGGCTTCGTGGTGATCGGCGCGGGCGCGGGCGTCAATGCCCCGGCGCTGGTGTCGACGAGTATGGCGGCCGTGCCGCCGCAGCAGGCGGGCATCGCGGCGGGCGCGGTGAACACCGCCCGGCAACTGGGTCTCGCACTGGGAGTCGCGGTGCTGGGCACGGTGTTCCGCGGCGCGGCCGGGGACGGGCAGCCGCTGCCGCGCACGGACTTCGTCGCCGGTCTCGATACCGCGCTGGTGGTGGCGGGCGCGGTCGGCATCGGATTCGGGGCGGCGGCGTTCGCACTGTTCCGCCGGGCCGAGACCACGATGACCGCGCGGCCCGAACCGGTTCCGGTCGATTGAATCGGCGCGCCCGGCCACAGTGGGGTACCGGGAACCTGAAAACCGCTGTGGCTCGGGCGCAACCAGAGCAGGGATGCTCCTATCGATCATGATCCTCGGCGCGCCCGGACTCAACCCGTCGCGCGAAGTTACCGCAGCGGCAACTCCCATTCCGCGTCCTCGGCGCTGCGCGGGCCGAAGATCCGGCGCTCGGATTCCTCGATCCGGGTGTCGTTGATGCTGGCCTCGCGGCGCGACATGAGCCCCTCGGGCGAGAACTCCCACAGCTCGTTGCCGTAGCTGCGCCACCACTGCCCGGCCTCGTCGTGCCATTCGTACTGGAAGCGCACGGCGATGCGGTTCTCCCGGAAACCCCAGAGTTCCTTGCGCAGGGCGTAACCGTTCTCGACGGACCATTTGCGCTTCAGGAAGTCCACGATCTCGGCGCGGCCGGTCAGGAACTCCTCGCGATTGCGCCAGACCGAATCCGCGGTGTAGGCGTTGGCGACGGTCTCGGGATCGCGGCTGTTCCACGCGTTCTCGGCAGCCCGCACCTTGGCTTTCGCCGAGTCCAGATCGAAGGGTGGCAGTGGTGGTCGCATGGCGCGTCCTGTCTCTGGAACGGGAAGAACTAACAGTTGTTCTTTGTTTGACAGGTTAGAAATTAGATCGAGCGACGCTCCCGCGTCAACCCCTGTAACTAAGATGACAGGTTAGAAAGGTGGTGATCCCGCGATGCTCGCCGCATGCCCGTTACCCTCAGTCGTGCTCGTTCCCCGCCCGCATCTCGGCGAACCCCTCGCCCTGGACCTGCTCAATACCCGCTGGATCTCCCCCGACGGACCGCAGGACCTGCTCACCGACGTGGACGGCCTGCGGCAGTGGCTGGCCGAGAACGCCCTGACCGCGCCGGCCGACGAGCCCACGCTGCGGGCCCTGCTCACCGCCCGCGAGGCGATCGCGAACACCGTGCGCGACCGCTCCTTCGACGAGCTGAACGCCGTCCTGGACCACGGCCGCGTGCGCCGCAGGCTCACCGCCGACGGGCCCGCCGACCTCCCCGACGTCGGGCAGGCGCGCTGGTTGCCGGCCTGGCTGGCCGCCGATGATCTGCTGCGACTGTGGGGCGTCGCGCCCGAACGCATCAAGCAGTGCGCGCACCCGAACTGCGTGCTGTACTTCTACGACACGTCCAAGAACGGCACCCGGCGCTGGCATTCCATGCTGACCTGCGGCAACCGGGCCAAGGCGACCAGGCACTACGCGAAGAAGACCCGGTCCGAGGACTGACCCGTCAGGGCCGGGTCACCACCGTCCGCGCGGCACGTCGAACTCCGCGCACAGCGCCCGCCACACCACCCGCGGGTCCACGCCCGACTCGATGGCCTGCGCGCCCGTGCGTCCCATGGACGGCAGCACGTGGTCGATCAACAGCGCATCGCCGCGCGCCGAACCGAATTCGGTATGCAAGAGCTCCTGGAATTCCGTCAATCGCACGGCCGCGAGCCTACGCTAGGCGCGCGGCCGCCAGCACGTCGTGGCACACCCGCACCGGATCGGAGACCACCGAGATCCCGGCCGCGGCCGAGCGCGCGGCGGCCCGATAGGACGGCTCCGCGAGCACCCGGGCGACCGCGTCCCGCACGGCCTCCGCGGTCAGCGGGCGGACCAGGATCGAACTGCCCTGGCGCGCGGCGCGATTGGCCAGCTCCCACTGATCGCCGCCACCCGGAATCGTCACCAGCGGCACCCCCGCCAGCAGCGATTTGGCCAGCAACCCGTGCCCGCCACCGCCGATGACCACCGCGGCGTGCCGCAGCAGCTCGTCCTGACGGCCCAAACCCGCGGTGGCCCAGGCCGGTAGATCCGCGGGCGGGGTGTCCAGGGTGGACACCGCGACGCGCACTCCCGCGCCGTCCAGACCCGTCAGCACCGTCTCCACCATGTCGGCGACGCCGGTGTGCGCGGTCGAGGGGGCGACCATGACCAGGGGCTCGGACCCCGGCGGCAGCGTCAGCACGTCCTTGGTCGGCTCCCACAGCAGCGGGCCGACCAGGTGCGCGTTCTCCGGCCAGTCCGGGCGCGGCACCTCGAGCGCGGGCAACGTCGCCACCAGCCGGGCCGCCGGGCCCGGATCCTGTGCCGCCAGACCGACACTGGCGCGGGCGGTACCGCGCTGGGCCTCGCCGCGCCGAATGTCGCGGGCGGTCAGCGTGCGCAACACCGAATCGCGCGCCCGGCCCCGCACGCCCGCGCCCGCGGCGAGCCCGCTGCCGATCGGCGGCAGGCCCTTGGACGGCAGGTACAGCGGATGCGGTGAGAGCTCCACCCACGGCAGCCCGAGCCGTTCGGCGGCCATGCCGCCGCCGGCGGTCAGCACGTCGGAGACCACCAACTCGGGCAGCATAGCGCTGAGATCGGGCAGGATCTCGGTCGAGATGTGCGCTGCCCGTTCATGAATCCGGGCCCCGGCGTCGGCGTCGTCGTCCCCGGCCCGGGGCGCCAGGCCCTTCAGCCGGCGCACCCCGATCCCGGCGTCGCGCGCGGCGTCGAACCAGCGCGGGCTGGTGAACAGCACCGGCTCGTCGCCCGCCGCCAGCAATCGAACGCACAGGGCGATCGCCGGAAAGGCATGTCCGGGATCCGGCCCGGCCACCACTGCTACTCGCACGCGCCCAGGGTGTCATATCTCGCCTGGAACGGCGGCACCAACACCACCGGTGTCGCGCCGCCGGGGATCGCGAGGCGGTAACTCAGCCGAAGTGATACAGCTCGAAGGCGACCGCCCGCGCGGCCGCGAAGCCCTCCTTGGGCCCGGAGGTCATCTCCAGCACCGCCCTGGCCTGGTCGGCGACCGGTTCGTCGCTCAGCGCCGCGAGGTAGCGGTGATGGCAGGTGAGCGATTCGACGGCCTGCTCGATGTGATCGCTGACGTCCACCGCGTGGCTGCCGTCAGCGACCCCGGCCACCGCGGCCCAGCGCGGGGAATGCCGGGGCAGATCGGCGATCTCGGGGAAGATCCACTCGTTGCCGGCGTCCGAGACCGCGTCCAGGGCCGCGCGCCCGACGGCGCGGTGATCGGCGCTGTTGGCGTAGCCGCGCGCCCAGATATCCCCGAAGTTGAACAGCACCACCAGTTCCGGCTGATGCCTGCGAATGGCGGCGGCCAGATCGCGGCGCAGTTCCAGGCTCTCGACCACGCGCCCGTCCGGGTAGCCGAGGAACTCGACCGCGCTCACGCCGACCACCTTGGCGCTCGCGCGTTCCTCGTCCTCGCGCAGCGGCCCGCATTCGGCGGGCGGCAGGCCCGCGATACCGGCCTCGCCGCTGGTGACGAGCAGGTAGCGCACGTCCTTGCCCTGCGCGGTCCAGCGGGCCACCGCGGCGGCGCAGCCGTATTCGATGTCATCGGGGTGCGCGACGATGACCAGGCCGCGCTGCCAATCCTCGGGAAGCTGTTCCATATCAGAATTCAACCGCTGTCCGGGCGCGAGCGCACACTCTTCGAGGTCACGACGCGTTCACAGGCGGGCCAGGACGTCACCGAACGCCGCTTCGGCCGCACCGAGCAGCTTGAGATCGGGTCCCAGCCCGGACTTCTCGATCCGCACGCCGCCGATCGCGCGGCTGACCATGCTGCGCCCGCGCACCTGTGCACCGACCCGTGCGACGGCCGCATCGGGCAGCGCGGTGAACAGATCGCCCAGCACCACCAGTTCGGGGCCGAGGATGTTGACGACGTTGACCAGACCGAGGGTGAGCCAATCCAGGTAGTCGCGCAACGCGGGCTCCCAGTTGTCCTGGAGCGCACGCAGTTCGGCCACGATCACCCCGCGTGGACCATAGCCGGGCAGGCCCAGCGCGCGGCACAGCGCCGCCTCGCCGACCTCGGTCTCCCAGCAGCCGGTATTGCCGCAGTGGCACGGGCGGCCGTCGGGGCGCACGCTCATATGGCCGATCTCGCCCAGATAGCCCGCGGCCCCGCGCAACAGCGCACCCTGCGCGATCAGTCCGCCGCCCACCCCCACATCGGCGGAGACGAACACGGTGTCGTTCGCACCGCGACCCGCACCGCGCACATGTTCTGCCAGCGCACCGAATTCGGCGTCGTTGCCCACCACCACGGGTAGCTCCAGCACCGTACTCAATCGCTTGCCCAGGGCCACCTCGGACCACCCGAGATCGACCGCCGCGTGCACGAGCCCGTCGGCGCGGCGCACCACACCCGGCACCGACACCCCCACCGCCATGGGCGAGATCCCGAGGTCGCCGGTGAGCAGTGCCGCGGACTCGGCGACATGGGTGATCACCTCTTCCGGTTCCCGTTGCCGCCCATGCAGATTCCAGCTGTTGCGGCCCAGGATCTGGCCGCCGAATCCGATGACCGCGATCGCGGCCCGTTCGGCCTGCACGTCGACCGCCAGCACCGCGGCCGCGTGCGGCTGCGGCAGCACCAGCAGTGAGGGCCTGCCCGCGCCCCGGGCCAGGCGCGGCACGCGCTCCTCGATCAGCCCGCCCGCGGCGAGCCCGTCCACCAGCATCTTGATGGTGGAACGATTCAGGCCCAGGGCGGCGGCCAGCGCCGCGCGCGTGGCCGGGCCCCCGGTATGCAGCAGGCGCAGGAGGCTCGACCGGTTGAAGCGGCGCACCTCGTCCGGTCGGGCGACGGTCATGGAGAAAGCAATACCACTACCGCGCGGGCCACCGCGGCCCCGCCCGGCACGGGTACGCCCGCCCTCATCGCCGTGCCACCGCCGTACGACGGCGGGACAGGGCGTCGACGGTCGCCGCCAGCAGCAGCACCAGACCGGTCACGATGGACACCACCGCGGCCGGCTGACTCAGCAGACCGAGCCCGTTGGACACCACCGCCAGCACCGCGCCGCCGATCACCGCGTCGGCCACCCGGCCCTTGCCGCCGAACAGCGAGGTGCCGCCGATCACGGCCGCGCCGACCGCGAACAGCAGGGTGTTGAGCCCGCCCGCCTGCGGATCCACCGAGCCCACCTTGGACGAGTAGACGATCGCGCCGACGGCGGCGCACGCCGAGCAGATGACGAAAACGCTTGCCCGCAAACGGGTTACGTTGATACCCGCCCGACGCGCGGCCTCGGCGTTGCCGCCGACCGCGCAGATGTGCCTGCCGTAGGTCGTGCGAGTCAGCACGTACGTACCGGCCACCAGCAGGACCAGCACGATCGGGACCACGTAGGGCACACCGGAGATCTCGATCAGCTCACTCGGTGAGCGATTCATGGTCAGCAGGGCCGTCACGCCGATCGCGAAGACGCCGAGCGCCAGCACCTTCGCGACCACCAGCGGCGTGGGCGGGGTCACGAGCCCGCGCCGTCGCCGCAGCAGCTGCCCGCCCAGGGTGACCGCCGCGTAGCCGCCCGCCGCCACCACGCACAGCGCCCAGCTGCCCACCGTGGACAGGTTGCCGTTGGCCACCTTGTCCAGCACGGGTGAGGAGCTGATGCCCAGCACCCCGCCCTCGCCGATGAGCTGGAGGATGACCCCCTGCCAGGTCAGGAACAGGGCCAGGGTGACGACGAAGGACGGCATCCCGATCTTCGCGATGAGAAAGCCGGTGACACAGCCGATTCCGACGCCGACGCAGACCGCCAGCACCATCTCCACCCACGGGTTCGCGGCCAGCCCGAGCACCGTGATCAGCACCCCGAGCAGCGAGAACGCGACCCCGGGCCAGATCCGCAGCAGACCGGCCAGCAGCGCCGCGAGCACCAGCATGGCGATGAACAGGAAGAACACGGTGGATCCCATGCCCGAGAGCAGGTTTCCGTTCTCCACGTAGTGCATGGCCAGCACCGCGCCCGCCACCCCCGAGGCGGTGCCCGCCGAGAGGTCGATCTCGCCGATGAGCAGCACGAACACGATGCCGATCGCGATGATCGTCTGGCCCGCGCCCTGGGCGAGCAGGTTGGCGATGTTGTTGAGCGAGAGGAAGACATCGGACAGGACCGAGAACAGGACCACCAGCGCCACCAGACCCAGCAGCGCGGGCAGCGAGCCGATCTCCCCGGCGCGCAGGCGCGCGAGATAGTCGCGCACGGCCTCCGCCGTGGACAGGGTGGTGGTGTCTATCCCGAAATCGGCGACCGCCGAATCCGTCTTGCGCAGGGTCACCGAACCCTGTTCCGCCGCTTGTTCGTTCACAGCGCCACCGCCTCGGGCCGAGCCAGGCCGAGATCGCCGGAGCGACCCGCGGTGATCAATTCGACCACCTGGGCATGGGTGACCTCCGCGGTCCGCACCTGCGCGGCCGTGCGGCCCAGGTACAGCACCGCGATGCGATCGGCGACCTCGAAGACGTCGGCCAGATTGTGGCTGATCAGCACCACGCCCAGACCCTGTTCGGCCAAGCGCCGCACCAGATCCAGCACCTGCCTGGTCTGGGCCACGCCGAGGGCGGCGGTGGGCTCGTCCAGCAGCACCAGCTCGCTGTTCCACAGCACCGCCTTGGCGATGGCCACGGTCTGCCGCTGCCCGCCCGACAGGGCCGCCACCGGCGTGCGCACCGATTTCACGGTGCGCACGCCCAGCGAAGCGAGCGTGCGCCGCGCCGCCTCCTCCATACTCGCCTCGTCCAGCAGCCACGGTCTCCCGCGTTCGCGGCCCAGGAACATGTTGGCCACGATGTCGAGATTGTCGGCCAGGGCCAGATCCTGGTAGACGACCTCGATGCCCAGTGCGGCAGCGTCTTTGGGCGCTTTCACCTGGACCGGCTCGCCCCGGAAGCGAATCTCTCCGGAGTCGGCCGGGTGGATGCCCGCGACGCATTTCACGAGTGTGGATTTGCCCGCGCCGTTGTCGCCGACCAGCGCGGTCACCTCCCCCGCCGGCACGGCGAAGTCCACATCATGGAGTACGTGCACCGGGCCGAAACTCTTGTTCAGACCGGTGATTCGGAGTAGCGGCTCGGTCACGTCGTGCTTCCTTGTCAGCGAGCGATGGCCGGAACTAGGAGATGCCGAGTTCGGCGCAGGCGGCCTGCAGATCCCCGCCGCAGATATCGGCGGGCTTGACGAATCCGGCGTCGGTCACCTGTTTGACCTCGGCGCGGGTCACGGTCTGCGGGGTCAGCAGCACCGATTTCACCGTGCGCTTGCCCTTGGGATCCTGACTCACCGCCTGCGCCAGCGCGTCCGCGCCCGCGGTGTCGCCCTTGGCCAGGGCCACGGCGAGTTTCGCGGCGGCCTGGGCCTCGTCGCGGATCGGCTTGAACACCGTCATGTACTGGTCCCCGCGCAGAATCGCTTTGAGGCCGTCGGCGGTGGCGTCCTGGCCGGTGACCGGCACCTTGCCGTTGAGACCGTTCTTCTTGAGCACGGTGATCACCGCGCCCGCGAGGCCGTCGTTGGCGGCGACCACGCCGTCCACCTTGCCGCCGTTGCCGGTCAGGATCTGCTCGAAGGTGCTGCCGCCCTTCTGATTGTCCCAGCCGTCGATGGCCTGGCTGCGCACGAGCTTCAGCGCGCCCGAGTCGTACAGCGGACGCAACGCCTTCTGTTGCCCCTCATGGAACAGAGTCGCGTTGTTGTCCGTCGGCGCGCCCTCGATCTCGACGACCTGGGCGCCCGGCTTGTCCTTCAGGGCGGTGATCAGCGCCTGGCCCTGGAGCTCGCCCACCCGCACGTTGTCGAAAGACACGTAGTAGTCCGAGGATCCGCCGAGATTGAGGCGGTCGTAGTCGATGGTGGGGATGCCGGCGCGCTTGGCCTTGGCGGCCACCGCGCCGCCGACCTCGCTGTTGATCGAGGCGATGATGAGCACCTTGACGCCCTTGGCGATCATGCCGTCGGCGAGGGTGCTGAACTTCTGCACGTCGCCCTGCGCGTTCTGCACGTCGGCATCGAAACCCTCTGCGCGCAAGGCAGATTGGAGCATGGGTTTATCGAAGGATTCCCAGCGGGCGGAGGTGGCGGTCTCGGGCAGGATGACGCCCACGGTGCCGTTGGCGCCGCCGCCGGACGGTGATTCGGGGGTGTCGTCGGAGCTGGAATTGGAGCCGCAGGCCGAGACGGTGAGCACCCCGGCCAGCGCCAGGGCGAAGAACGCGTGTTTGCGGCGGGCTCGGGAACGGCCCGGATACAACTGCGGGAGCGGGGTTTTCGACCTCATCAGGGTGACCCTTTCGAGCGGCGGCCACCGGATTGCGGCCGTGCGCGAGCTATATGTTGTGGGCAACAACATATGCGAACGGGGTCACCCCGACGGGGCGATTCGACGAATCAGGGCAGCAGAACAACCTTCCCACCGGCGTGTCCGCCGATGACGAACCGGTGCGCGTCGGCGGCCTCGGCCAGCGGATAGGTCGCGCTGATCACCAGATCCAGCTTTCCGGCGGCGGTCAGCGGGATCAGTTCGCGCCAGGCGTCATTGCGGATCTCGGTCCCCGGGTCCGCGCCCGGTCCGCCGCCCAATGCCTGGAAGCCGGACTCCGCGGCGCGGCCGAAGGCGACGATGGTGGCAATGCGGGAGCGATCGGCGACCAGCTCGAGCGAGACGTCCACGGCTTCGTCGGTGCCCGCGGTGTCGATCGCGGCACTGACGCCCCGGGGCGCCAGTTCGCGGACGCGATCGGCCAATCCCGGTCCGTACGCGACCGGTTCGACGCCGTAGGCGCGCAGCCGGTCGTGCCGCGCGGGCGAGGCGGTGCCGATGACCCGTGCCCCGCGCGCCACCGCGAGCTGCGCGGCCAGCGAACCGACACTGCCCGCGGCGCCGTGCACCAGCACGGTGTCACCGGGACCGACGGCGGTGGCGGTGAGCAGATGAACGGCGGTGCCACCGACCACGAGCAAACCGCTCGCGACCTCCCAGCCGATTTCCAGCGGCTTGGGCACGACCCGGTCGGCGCGCACGGTCACCGCGGTGGCGTACGCGCCCCCGCGCACGATCACCTCGTCCCCGACCCGCACCGGACCCGCGGGCCCGACCGCGTCCGGACCGACCGCGGTCACCACCCCGGACGACTCCGAGCCGAGCCGGATCGGCAGGGCGCTCGAATCGGTGCCGAACGCGCCGCTGTAGCGCTTGTAGTCGAAGGGGTTCACGCCCGCCGCACGAATCTCGACGCTGACCTCGCCCGGGCCCGGATCGGGAAGTTCGATCTCCAGCGGGGCCAGTACCTCGGGGCCACCGTAGGCGGTGGCGACGATAGCGATTGTCATACCTCAACGTAGCGCCGCCCCGCGGCAATCGATTCCCCGCACACCGGTGGGCCGCCCGGAAATCCGGACGGCCCACCCGCGGCCACGCGCACCCGGTGCGCCACCGCCGAGGCCGTGCATCACGGCTCGCTCAGCGGCTGCCCGTCACAGCTTGCTCAGCGGCGACTTGTCGTTCGAGCCCGAAACCGCCTTGTAGAGCAGGTACAGGCCGAACACCACCAGGCTGATCATGAGGATCGGGAACAGACCCTTGATCAGCGCACCGATGATGGCGAGCGCGATCCAGACGACCGCGACGACGCCGATGATCTTCCACAACATGGTGAATCCTCCCGGAGATGTCTCCGAACCGCCGTCAGCGCGATCCGACAACATCCATACTGGCCGCCCACCAACCGAAAAGCACCAGGTCACACCCGATATCCGGGAAAGTTCAGGGTTCCCACCCACACCCCCTGACCCGGCCCAGATCCCGATCGAGGGGCCGGACTCGACGGACCGACCCACAGCCCGTCCACCGGAGGACGCGGGCGATGCGGGCGCCTGAGCACCCCGAGCCCAGCGGGCCGGGGGGATCAGGGGCCGGCGCGGAAGCGGCCGTCGGCCAGCTCGGTCAGGGCCTGGGCCCAGCCGTCGAGGCGGTCGGCGGCATCGCGCAGGTGCAGGGTGGCCCAGCCGAGATCGTCGGCGAGCGGGGCGCTTTCGGGGACCGCGAGGACGCGCGCCGCGGCGGCGACCATGCCCTCGAATTCGAGCACGCCGCCGTCCAGGCGCACCGAGACCGCGGTGATGTGCTCGCCCAGTGGGGAATTGCGCGGGCCGAGCGCACCCGCGGCGTTCTCCATGGCGACCACGTCGGCGGCCAGCGCGTGCAGGGCGGCCGCGCCCGAGGCGGCGGTGTCGACGGTGTCGGTGAGGTCGTCGGCGAGCAGGCGCTGGGATTTGGCGATCTGGCCGATCAGGCCGTGCAGCGCGCGTTCGGCGCGCACCAGCCGGGCGATGGAGGCCCGGGCGGCCGAACGCGCGGGTGGCAGCTTGCGCGGAACGAACGCGGCCTGCGGCAGCGGTTCCTTGCGCAGTTGCAGATAGCGGCGGGTGGTCACCGCGGCGCCGGTCACCAGTGCGACCGCTCCGCCGCCGACCACGATCACCGCCCAGGCCGGGGCCGAAATCAACACCAGCCCAACGGTCCCCGCGGTGGTCAATCCCGAGGCGGTGCCGAGCCGGAAGCTGCGCCGGCGCGAGCGCCTGCGCCTGCGCAGCTCGCGCTCACGCGGATCGGCCCACTTGCGCACGGCGACCAGCGCCTGCTCCCCCACCCCGCGCAGGGTGTCGGGCAGCCGCTGCGCCAGCTCCTCCGGCTCGACGCCGGTGGGAGCCAGGAAGTCTCGAGCCGCCTGCGTGGCCCGCTCACGCCTGCCGCGCTTGCCACCGACAGCGGCACCCGCGTCGAGCCCGTATCGCGCGCCGGCCGGAGGCGCGTCGCGCCCGGGATCGGCCGCTGGAGGCCATGCCCGGGCGGCATCACCCGCGCCGGGTCCTTCACCGAAGCGCGGGCGGACGTCGCCGAACGACACCTGTGGCTCGGAATACCCGGCGGCGGCCGACGGGTACGCCGGTGCGGGCGGAGTCCGGTACGTGCCGCCCTGCGGCGGACCGCCCGCCGGTACGGAACCGCGGTCGGCCGGGGCCTGCCCTGCGCTCGCGTTCCTGTCCCGCGAACGACGCTCGCGAGCGGCGGGGTCCCCTCGCCGGCCCGTCACGGGGGCGGGACCGTGGGTGGCCTCGGGTCCGGGCCGACGCTGCCGGTCGGCGGTGTCCGCACCCGGCGGAGCGTGCGGCGGGCGCGCGGCCCGCGCGGCGGGCCGCTCCGGCGGATGCGCATAATCGCTTGCCGTGGAAGGGTTTTCGGGATCGAAGCCGGCGGGATAGCGACGAGTGGGGGTCGCGCCGGGGTGCGTGAGTGGTTCGGTCGGATGGGCCGGGGCGGGGACGTGCGCCTGGTCCGGCGCCGGAGCGGATGCGCCGTCAGCGGAGACGTGCGCGGAACCCGGCGCGGGCGAGTCGCTTTCGCGAGCGGGCGCCTGCGCGGCGGGCGAATTGGCTTCCAGCAGGGTCGGGAAGCCGGGGATGGGGGCCGGAGCCTTCTTCGTGCGGGTCAGGCGGGGAAAACGCGCAGGGGAGGTCGCGGGGTCCTTGTCGGCCCGCGATCTCCCCATCACTCCAACGCCTTTCGGTGCCGCGCCTGCCTACTGCTGGGCGGCCTGGCCCTTGTTGATCTGCGGCTGCGCCGCGGCCGGGTTCGGGACGGCCTGCTGGTCGCCGCCGGCGGGCAGCGCGTCACCGCGCATCGAGGCGCGGATCTGCTCCAGACGGCTGTGACCGGCCATCTGGATGCTCGCCTGCTGTACTTCCATCATGCGGCCCTGCACCGAGTTCTGCGCCAACTCGGCCGAACCGAGCGCGTTGGCGTAGCGGCGCTCGATCTTCTCGCGGACCGCGTCCAGGCTCGGGGTGGAGCCGGGGGCGGACAGGGTCGAATCCATCTGCTGCAGCGAGGCGGACACCTGTTCCTGCATCTTGGCCTGCTCGAGCTGGGACAGCAGCTTGGTGCGCTCGGCGACCTTCTGCTGCAGCAGCATGGCGTTCTGCTCGACGGCCTTCTTGGCCTGCGCGGCCGCCTGCAGCGACTGGTCGTGCAGCACCTTCAGATCCTCGACGGACTGCTCCGCGGTGACCAGCTGCGCCGCGAACGCCTCGGCGGCGTTGGTGTACTGGATCGCCTTCTCGGTGTCGCCCGCGCCCGACGCCTGATCGGCCAGCAGAACCGCCTGGCGCGCATTGGCATTGAGCTTCTCGACCTCGTCCAGCTGGCGGTTGAGCTTCATCTCCAGCTGGCGCTGGTTACCGATCACCGACGCCGCCTGCTGCGACAGGGCCTGATGCTGCCGCTGGGCCTCCTCGATAGCCTGCTGGATCTGAACCTTCGGATCCGCATGCTCCTCGATCTTGGAATCGAAGAGGGCCATCAGGTACTTCCAGGCCTTCACGAACGGATTAGCCATCGATTGATCCCGCCTCCATCTGACATGCCGCGCGCTGCCGCGCGGCATAGTGCGCGACCGTCACGCACCCGGTTGTCCCTACTTCTCCACTGCGCGGCAGCGACCCGAGAACTCGCGGCCGCGCGACGCCTCCGGCACGAAGCCTACAGAGAATTTATCCCTTTCGGCTCCAGCGCACATCGTTCACTTCGCGGCCACCAGCACCAGTCGGTCCGACTTGGGGGCCGGAATGACGATGCGGGGGCCGAAACCGCCGTCCCCGCGACGGGCCGACCCACCCTTGCGGGCGGTCGAAATCTTGGCATTCGCCGAGGCAGCGGGGGTCTTGGCACCGGCGGCGACCGGTTCGGCCCGGCGTGCGGCACCCGCAGGAGCGGGCGTCGCGGCCGCGGACAGCGATTCGGCCGGGGTCTTGCGACCCTGGGCCCGATCGGCGTCGGCCATGGCGGCGCTCACATCGAAAAGCACCTGTGACAGCGGCAGATCCAGGGCCTGGCAGATGGCCGCCAGCAGCTCACTGGACGCTTCCTTGCGCCCGCGTTCCACCTCCGACAGGTAGCCCAGGCTCACTCGCGCGGAGGTGGAGACCTCACGCAAGGTCCGGCTCTGGGCGACACGAGCACGCCGCAGGCTTTCCCCGATCGCTTCTCGCAGCAGCGTCATCTCGTTCTCCTCACACTCGTCTCGCCGGACCCAGCGTTTGACTGGACAACGCCCGGCGTCGGGCTTGCGTTCCCGGCTTTGCTCACCCGCCCCGAATACTCCGGACGAGCTCGGTGATCGCCGCACGGACCGCGCCCACCCTGATCGTCCACCGGTCGCCCGACAGTTTCAACCGGATGACCGCGGTACCGTCCGGACCCGCCAGTCCGAGAAACACAGTTCCGACCTCGCGACCGTCCTGCGGATCGGGGCCCGCGACACCGGTGAGCCCCACTCCCCAGTCCGCGCCGCAGCGCAGTCTGGCCCCGACGGCCAGCTGTTCGGCGGTACTCGCGGCAACCGGGCCATCGCTGGTGAGAGTATCGGTACTCACACCGGCAAGGTCGTGTTTCAGATCGGTGGCGTACACGATCAGCCCACCCCGCAACACCGCGCTCGCGCCCGGAATTCCCGCGATGGCGGCGGCCAGCAACCCCGCGGTGAGCGATTCGGCGGTGGCGACGGTGAGCCGGGCGGCGGTCAGCGCCGCGACCAGATCGGCGGCGGGCACGGCGGAGGTGAGTGGATCGAACGATCCGGGATTCGGGGCCGAGTCGAGCTCAGGCCGCACGGCTGCCGCCGGGCGAACCGAACCAGAGCCGGGCCGCCTGGACCACGTAGTCGAGGCCGGTGACCACGGTCAGCGCCACGGCCAGATACATCAAAGACATTCCGGCGGACTCGAACCCGCCGGACAGCGGCAGCAACAGCACCGCGATCGCGACCGACTGCACCAGCGTCTTGAGCTTGCCGCCGCGCCCGGCGGGAATGACGCCGCGGCGCACCACGGCCAGGCGGAGCAGGGTCACGCCCAGTTCGCGGGCCACGATCACGATCGTCATCCACCAGGGCAGATCGCCCAGCATGGACAGGCCGATCAGGGCGGCCCCGATCAGCGCCTTGTCGGCGATCGGGTCCGCGAGCTTGCCGAAGTCGGTGACCAGGCCGTACTTGCGGGCCAGCTGACCGTCGATGCGGTCGGTGATGGCCGCGATGCCGAACAGCGCGGCCGCACCCCAGCGCCAGCGCGGATCGTGCCCGTCGCCGGCGAACAGCGCGGCCAGGAAGATCGGAACGAGCACGATGCGCAGCACCGTCAGCACATTGGCGATGTTCATCAGCGGGACCGCCGCCGGCTCTACCGCGCCCGGTTCGGTCCGGGGAGCCGGGGCAAATCCGGATCTCGCTGGAGCGGCATCTGCCCAGCGACCTTCCACCTCATCGCGCTGCACCGTCACCAGCACCCCCACCGGCCGCGGCAGCGGCCATGGTTCCCGGAGTTATCCGGTATCGGAAGGGGTTGGAAGTACGACACACCCCAAGCCTATCGGTACGCGGGCCGACTACTGTGCACCCCATGACAACACGGGCACCCCACAGCGGTTCTGCGGACGGAACGACGGCCTCGGCGCCGCTCGTCCGTCGCGCCCGAGCCTCTGATGTGCCCGGCATCAAACGCCTGATCGACTTCTACGCGGGCAAGATCCTGCTGGAGAAGAACCTGGTCACGCTGTACGAGTCGATCCAGGAGTTCTGGGTCGCCGAACGCGACGGCGAACTGATCGGGTGCGGCGCGCTGCATGTGCTGTGGGCGGATCTGGGCGAGGTGCGCACAGTCGCGGTGCGGCCCGACATCAAGGGCACCGGGGCCGGGCACCTGCTGGTACGGCAGCTGATCGAGGTCGCGCGCGAGCTCGCGCTGTCCCGGCTGTTCGTGCTGACCTTCGAGGTGGACTTCTTCGCCCGGCACGGTTTCGCCGAGATCGAGGGGACCCCCGTGACCGCCGAGGTCTACGAGGAGATGTGCCGTTCGTACGACGAGGGCATCGCGGAGTTCCTCGATCTGAGCTTCGTGAAGCCGAATACGCTCGGCAACACCCGAATGCTGTTGACCCTCTGAACTATTCGTTCCCACAGAGCCATTCGACCGAGAAAGCGACACCCGTGCCGATCTTCGCCGTCCACTACGTCTACACCGACGCCACCGCCGCCGCGCGCCTGGAGAACCGTCCCGAGCATCGTGCCTGGCTCAACAACCTGGTCGATCAGGGCACGATCCTGACCAGCGGCCCCTACCCCGACGGCACCGGCGCGCTGATCCTGTTCCGGGCGGAGAGCCTGCAGTTCGTCACCGACCTGCTGCCGCAGGACCCGTTCGCGAAGCTCGGGCTGATCGAGGACAAGCGGGCCGTGGAATGGCTGCCCGTCATGGGCGTGTTCTCGGAGGAGTAGGCGGAGTCGGCGCGGGTTACCGCCGCGAGGTGCGGTGTCATCGGGCGATACGCGCGGTGATCGCCGGTCGGATGCGGCGGCCCGAGGCGATGCGGCCCGTCAGCTCGCCGCCATTTCCTCGATCATGTCGTCGATGGTCGACCGGCCGGGCGACCAGCCGAGTTCGGCCAGGGCCTTGGCGGGATCGCTGATCAGGGCCGCGGGTTCGGCGGCGGGCGGCCCGTGCACCACGGGCACCGCCAGTCCCGTCACCCGCTCGACCGCCGCGACCACGTCGAGAACGCTTGTGCCCCGGCCGCTTCCGATGTTGTACCGGGTGCACTCCCCCGCCGCGGGGACCCGTTCCAGGCAGGCCGCGAACGCGGCGGCCGCGTCCCGGACGTGCAGGTAGTCACGCACCGCGGTGCCGTCGCCGTTGATTCGCAACGCCGATCGTTCGCGGGCGGCGGCCAGCGTCCGGGGTAGCAGCCGCGTCGGGTCCGGGTCGGCACCGCCGGCCACATTGAGCAGCCGCACCACGATCGCGCCCAGCGCCCCGGCCCGGGCTTGCGCCTCGATCGCGTATTCGGCGGCGAGCTTGCTGCTCGCGTAGGGATGCGGCGGCGCGTCGGGACAGTCCTCGCCCATGGGCTGACGCTCCGGCGTGCCGTAGATGGCCCCGGTGGACGCGAAGACCAGGCGCTCGACGCCCGCGCCCGCCATGGCCTCCAGCAGCGCGACGGTGCCCTCGGTGTTGACCCGGAAGAACGGCAGCGGGTCGGTCACCGACTCCCGGGCGCGGGCCAGTCCCGCCAGATGGCACACCGCGTCGACGCCATCGACGGCCGCCCGCAGCGCTGCGGCATCGGCCAGGTCCGCGTACCGGGTCTCCCCCGCCCCGGCGATCTCCCCGGATCCCGCTCGGACCATAGCTATCGGCGTATGCCCGGCGACGGCGAGCTTTCGCACGACCTCGCGCCCCAGGTATCCCGCCGCGCCGGTCACCAGTATTCGCACGCCGCAACCCTTGCAGGCGGGAACGGTCCCGCCGATGCCGGGTGGGGGTCGCGGTGCTGCGGGATCGGCAGCGCCGCGTCATCGGCCCGCGCGGGCGAGTCGCCGCGACCCGGCTCAGGACGCGCGGCGGCGGTGGTCGGCGACGTGCACCTGGGTGGCGCACCGGGTGGAGCAGAACCGGCGCCTGCCGTTCCTGGAGGTGTCCACGAACACGATGTCGCAGGACTCGCGGGCGCAGCAGCCGATCCGCGTCGGCGTCTCGCAGAACAGGGCGGCCAGGCCGAAGGCGGTGTACGCCTTGACGCGCTCGTCGACGGGCGCGGTCTCCTGCGAGTAGTGCAGATGCGGACTCCTGCCGTCATGGGTCGAGATGTACGGGCGGCTGGTGGTTTTGGCCAGCAGCGCGTTGAGCAGCTCGACCGAGGGCGCGCGGAACACCGCGTCGAGTTCCCGTATCCAGCGCCGGAGTTCGACCTCCTGCGCGGGGGTGACGGGCACGAAGGGCCGGTAGTCGGACTCGATCAGCAGCTGCGTCAGGTCCTGGTCCTGCGGCGCGTTGACCAACCGGACGGCGAGCTCGACCGCCGCGCCGCCGTAAGGGTTGAAATGCACTAGCCCATTACATCAGGCTGGCCACATGACCGCCACCTGCCCCGCCTGCTCCTGGCCCGCCCCGGCCCTCGTGTCCACGCACGGTAGTGTCCGCTACCTGCGATGCGTCTGCGGCAAGTGGTTGATAGAGGAGCACGACGCCGTGCTCGCGACCGCGGGCCGCAGCACCCTCACCGAGCCGGAGTCCGACGGCGCGCCCGCCCGCTCGACAATCCGCGCTACCACCCAGCCGACCACGATCACCGCCACCGACCCCGGCCGCGGCAGCGCCTCGGGGTCGGGTGGTCGCACCGTCGCCGAGAGATAGGCCGCGCTGCAGCCGGGCCGACCGCTCGCCGGCACCGACCGCTGCCGCGGCAGCACCCGGCCGGGCAGCCACACCATCACCGAGGGACAGGCGACGCTGCTGACGACTCGACAATCCGCACTACCACCGGGCCGACCACCATCGCCGGCACCGAGCTCGGCCGCGGCGGCTGCGCCTCCGGGTCGGGTGGTCGCACCGTCGCCGAGAGATAGGCGGCGCTGCCGACCCGCGGCCGGTACGTGCGGCACGACCAGCCGGCGGGCCGCACGGGCGAGCAGCTCGAAAGGCACCGTCACCTTGGTCGATCGGCGGCACCTTCGCGACCGTGCGCAGCACCACCGAGAGGCGAACCCGCGCGAATCCTCATGCGGCACCGGCACGTAGCGACGGAGCCGCCGTGAGGCCCTTGTCGTTCGAATCCCAGCGGGGGAACCGCAGCCGGTCGTGCCAGGGGGCGACGCGCTCGAACGCGGCGGCCAGGGTCAGGACCGTGTCGTCGCGGAAGCGGCGGCTCGCGATCTGAAGGCCGACCGGGAAGCCGTCGGGGGTCAGGCCCGCGGGGACCGAGATGGCCGGGCCGCCGGTGTAATTGAAGGGGTGCGTCAGGCACCAGCCCAGGACCGGGTCCACGGGGTCGCCGTCGATCTCGGTCGGGCCGACGGTCCAGCCGTCGGCGGCGTTGGGCACGGCGGCCACGCCCGTCGTGGGGGTGATGATCGCGTCGTAGTTCTCGAGGACCGCGGCGAGTGCGTCGAAGATCGCGGTGCGCAGGAACTGGTCGCGCCGGGTGTCGGCGACGGAGAAGGACTCGGCGCGGTCGGCGGCGGCCCGCAGCTGCGGTGGCAGGTTCTCCCAGGACACCGCGCGCAGGTCGAGGCCGGAGTCGCGGAAGGTCTCGATGAGGCCGATCATCGCCGAGCCGGTGTAGCGCAGCCAGAGATCGGTGACCTCGGTGTGCGCGGCGGGCAGGGCGAACTCGGGCTGTTCGACCACGACGCCCGCGGATTCGAGGGTGCGAGCGGCGGTCTCGATGACGGCGGCGACATCGGCGGCCACCGGAAACCCGCCGAGGGTGGGCAGATAGGCGACGCGCAGGCCCGCGGCCGGGGTGAACAGGGCCTCGCGGTAGGAGCGCGCCGGGAGCGGCACGCTGCCCGGGTCGCGGGCGTCGAAGCCGGCCATGGCCTCGAACATGAGCACGCAGTCCTCGACCGTGCGCGTCAGCGGGCCGTTGCCCATGAACGGATTGAAGGCGAAGAACGCGTCGGGCCGGACCACGCCGGCCAGCAGTCCGTAGCTGGGCTTGAGCCCGACCACGCCGCACAGCGCGGCCGGGATGCGCACCGAGCCGCCGCCGTCTGAGCCCTGGGCCAGTGCGCACAGACCGGCGGCGACCGCTGCGGCGCTGCCGCCCGAGGAGCCGCCCGCGTTGTGATCGGCCGCGAACGGGGTGCCGGTCGGCCCGAACAGGCGGTTGTCGGTGGTGGCCTTGTGCCCGAACTCGGGGGTGTTCGTCTTGCCGAGGATGATCGCCCCGAGCCGCTGCAGCCGCTGGACGTGCGGCGCGGTCTCCTCGGGGAGATAGCCGGCGAACTCCTTGACGCCGAAGGTGTTCGGCACGCCCTGCTGGAAGTCGAACAAATCCTTGATCGCGATCGGGACGCCGTGCAGCGGCCCGCGCAACCGGCCTTCGCTCAGCTCGCGCTCGGCCGTCTTCGCCTCCTCGCGCGCGGTGTCGGCCGAGACGCTGACGTAGGCGTTGAGTTCGGGGTTCACCGCGTCGATGCGCGCGAGGTACGCCTCGACCACCTCCACCGGCGATACGCGCCGGCCGCGGATCCGCTGTGCGAGCTCGGCGGCGGGGAGCAGGACCAGATCTGAGTCACAGAAATCGGACATGCTCACACACGCTATCTCTGAAACATGCTGAAGATGAAGGGTATTCAGGTTAATACTAGTCGAATATGTTGCAACACAAGCACTTCGGATGCACTAAACCCGCAGCGTGCGGGGGGTTTCCGAGCCCAGTTAACATGGATGTCATATTTTCGAATTTAAATTCCATCGGTTGACGGACCTCTCCGCCTCGTCTAACGTCGGCTTCGGATTTCAATCCCCACATTGCATCTCCGACGCAGCAGTGCAGTTTCGTGGCGAAGTCTTCAGTTCCGTTTGGGGGGACCAACGGGAGTAGTAGTCGATGAATTCAGCGTCAATTCAGTCCGCCGCATTCGAAAACTGGATCGAGCTGCTGGGCGAACGTGCCACCACGAATGGCGAGGAAGCAGCATTCGAATTTCTCGACGACGGGGGCCGTGCGTCCGAAGCACTCACCTATCGCGAACTCGACCAGCGCGCGAAGGCGCTGGCACACCATCTGAACAGCACATATTCACCCGGAGATCGAGCGCTGCTGCTGCATCCGCCGGGTCTCGAATATGTCATCTCGTTCTACGCCTGCCTGTACGCCGGCGTGATCGCAGTACCACTCTTTCCACCCCAACGCGCACGCTTGGATCACATCGACGAAGTAGCTCGCGACTGCGCGGCGAGCGTGGTCATCAGCACCTCGGCAATACTGTCCGGAATGCGCGAAGCGCCGCGAGAGACATATCTCGAAGGTCTTCCACGAATTGCCTCGGATTCTTTCGAGGCCGCCCCGGATTCAATTTCCGAATTCACTCCACACGCTTTCGACATCGCCTATCTGCAATACACATCGGGTTCCACCTCGGCCCCGAAGGGCGTCATCATCACCCATCGGATGATGCTCCAGCAGTGCGCGGAACTGGCGTACACCTGGGGCATCGACACCGACAGCACGGTGGTCTCCTGGCTGCCGCATTTCCATGACTTCGGCCAGGTCAGCGGCGTGCTGCTGCCCGTGTACAGCGGCATCCGAGCCGTACTGATGGCACCCGCCACCTTCGTCAAGAATCCGATCCGCTGGCTCGACGCGGTGACCACCTATCGCGGAACGCACAGTGGCTCACCGAATTTCGCGTTCGACCTGTGCGCGGACAAAACCACCCCCGAACAACGAGCCGCGCTCGACCTGAGCTCCTGGCGCATGGTCAGCAATGGCGCCGAGCCGGTGCGCAGGGCGACGCTCGACCGTTTCCAGGAGACATTCCTGCCGCACGGCCTGCCACCCACCGCGGTGACCCCGGGCTACGGATTGGCCGAGGCCACCCTGAAATTGGCCTCGGGCACCTCGGCCGCGCCCTACGTCGCGACCCGTTTCGACAACGAGGCGCTGGGCCGGCGCAAGGTGGTTCCGGGCGGCATGTCGCCCGCGACCGAGCTCGTCGCCTGCGGGACCTCCACGCTGCCCACCGAAATCGCCATCGTCACACCGGAATCCGGCGTGCGGGTGCCGGACGGCGAGATCGGTGAGATCTGGGCCAGCGGCCCGATCGTCGCGCCGGGCTACTGGAACAGGGACGAGGAGAGCGCCGCGGTCTTCCGCGCTCGTGTCACCGGGGCCGACGACGGCCGCACGTACCTGCGCACCGGAGACCTGGGCTTCTTCCATCGGGGCGAGCTCTACATCTGCGGTCGTATCAAGAACCTGATGATCGTCAACGGCGTCAACTATTACCTCGAGGATCTCGAGGCCACGGTGGTGAACTGCGACGAATCCCTGCGCGCCGGGGCGGTTCTCGCGTTCGCGGTCGAACGCGCGGGCCAGGAGAGCCTGGTGGTGGCGGCCGAGCCACGAGCCGGCGATCTCGACCCCGAACGTCTGGTCGCGACCGTCCACGACGCCGTCGCACGCACGCACGGCATCGCGCCGAGCGCGATCGTGCTCATCACCGAGGGCACGGTGCCCCGGACCACCAGCGGCAAGCTCCGCCGGCAGCAATGTCGAACCGATTACCTCGCGGGTGCGCTCAGCGAGGTCTACCGATGGGAGGCCGACATGGCTTCGGAAACCAACACTGTCGCCGAAACAAATACCGCCACAACCGAATCCGGCTCGTCGGGGATGCCCTCGATGCGCGCGCTCGTGCAGCAGGGCCTGCTCTCCGCGACCCGGGACTGGTTCGCCGAACACCCGGGCGACCGCGAACTCGACGAGTCCCGTTCGCTCTCCGAACTCGGGCTGGCCTCCCTGGACCAGATGACCCTGCACGAACACCTGGAGTCCTGGTCCGGCAAGCGTTTCCCGCCGGAACTCATGTGGGACGCGACCTCGATCGCGACGATGATCGAGGCGATCGCCGGGCACATCACCGCCGCGGACACCTCGGTGGGGGCACGCTGACATGAGGCTCAAATCCGCCGTCGCCGGCCTACCCTCGCGCACGGTCACCAATGCCGACATCACCGCCCTCATCGCCGAGCACAGCGCGGCCGGATTCACCGGCGATCTCGACGACGCGCTGCGCAAGGTGGACTACTACCTCAAGTACGCGGGCTCGGAATCGCGCCAGTGGCTGGACGAGGGCGAGCGTCCCATCGACCTGCTGCGCACGGCCACGAACAAGGCCCTGGAACAGGCCGGTGTCCGGCATCAGGATGTGGATCTGCTGATCTACACCGGCATCGGGCGCGGCTTCATCGAACCGGGCGGGGCCTACCACTCGGCCGCGGCCATCGGCCTGGACAACGCGCACTGCTTCGACATCCTCGACGCCTGTATGAGCTGGACGCGGGCGGTACAGGTCACCGAATCCCTGTTCCGCACCGGGCAGTACCGCACCGCGCTGATCGTCAACGCGGAGTTCAACCTGCGCTCGGGCGGGGTGGTGTTCCCGCACCTGTTCCACATCCCGAAGGTGGAGGCGCTGGAGTCGATCTTCCCCGCCTACACCCTGGGCGAGGCGGCGACCGCCACCGTGCTCACCGCCGAGGACCACGAGCCGTGGGAGTTCCGCTTCGCCTCGCGGCCCGATCTGGCGCCGCTGTGCAACGTGACCCTCGAGGGTTACGAGGGCTTCTGCGATCCGTCGGACAAGCTGGCCGCGAACGGCGTCGGGTTCTTCACCTCCTACGGCTTCGAGATGCACGAGCACGCCGAGGACGGGTTCACTGTGTTCGAGCGGCTCGACCCGCCGGTCGACGAGGTGAAGGCACTGTTCACGCACGCCTCCAGCAAGCGCTACTGGCAGGGCATGGCGGACAAGGTCGGGCTGGGCTCGGCCATCCACCATGTCTTCGACAAGACCGGGAACGTGGTGTCCGCGTCCGTGCCCGCCGCCATCGCCTCCGCGCTCGAGCAGGACCTGGTGCGCCCCGGCGACCGGGCCGTCGGCTGGGTCGGCAGCGCCGGAATGTCTTTCGGCGCTTTCACTTTCGTTTTCTGACGCGCGATCGGATCAGGTGGTTTCCAGTGTTCAGACATCTAGCCAAGGCCACCGCGTACACCGCGCTGGGGGCGGCCGAGTACTCGGTGGGATCGATCCTGCGCAAGAGCACCGGCGCCGAGCAGCGGCGGGCCGACGCCATCCTGGCGTTCCTGCTCCGCATGGGCCCCATCTACATCAAGATGGGCCAGATCGCCGCCACCCGGTCGGATCTGCTGCCGCCGTCCTGGGTCGACACCCTGCGGGTGCTGCAGGATCAGGCCCCGCACATGGGCCCGGCCGAATCACGCGCGGCGCTGGAGCGGGAGTTGGGCGGACCGCTCGAATCCACCTTCCGCTCCATCGATCTCGTCCCGATCGCCAGCGCCTCGGTGGCGCAGGTGCACATCGGCGAGCTGCCCGACGGGCGCAAGGTCGCGGTGAAGCTGGTCAAGAACACCGTGCCCGAGCAGATCGACCAGAGCCTGACCGCCATCGGCTCGCTGGTGAAGCTGGTGGACCGGGCCACCCCGCAGGTGCGCGACCTCGGCCTGCCCGATCGCTTCGCCGAGGTGGCGCGGCTGCTGCGCCCCCAGGCCGACATGACCTACGAGGCCCGCCAGCAGCAGCGCATCCACAAGAACTTCAAGTCCCATCCCTACGTGCTGGTGCCGTCGGTGATTCCGGAGCTGGTCACCCGGCGCATGCTGGTGATGGAATTCATGGAGGGCATCCCCGGAAAGCTCTCGCGCACGGTCGATTTCCCCGGAGATCAACTCGCGCGCCGGCTGCAGGACGTCATCTACACCATGCTCTACATGCACGGCGTCTGCCACGGCGACCCGCATCCGGGCAATGTGCTGTTCACCCCCGACGGCAAGCTGGTGCTGCTGGACTACGGCGTCACCGTCGAGCTGACCGAGGACGAGAAGTGGGGGCTGTCGTCGTTCTACTACGCCTGCACCCGCAAGGAATGGGACATCGCGATCGACCGCTTCACGCGGTACTTCGTGATCGCCGGGGACAAGCTGGAACGCGAACGCGCGGCCTACGACGCGCAGATGGCCGAGGTGCTCAAGTTCCACTTCGACGTCAGCTCCAGCCAGTGGTCCACCATCTCGTACTTCAACGACGTGAACGCGATTCTGCGCCAGTATGATTCGCGGTACACGACGAACTTCACGAAGGTCGAGCTGGTCTTCCTGTCGTGCGAGGGCTTCGCGACCCAGATCGATCCGACGATCGACATCTGGGCCAACGCCCGCAAGTTCACCGACCGCTATTCGCCCTACATGAACGCGGAGGTGGAGCGGCGCTTCGCGGTCGACTTCGGGCGGCAGATGCCGGCTTCGCTGGAACTGCGTGACCGCGCTCGCGATACGCTCGTCGCGCCGACCCATATCGACCGGTACTTCTTCCCCAGCGGTTTCCCGGTATTCGTGTCCGAGGCCGCCGGCGGCAGTGTCACCGACTACGACGGCAACCAGTACATCGATCTGTCCGGCGGCTACGGCCCGCATCTGCTCGGCTACGCGCACCCGGCGATCAACACGGCCATCACCGAGGGCACGGCCCGCGGGCTGGTCAACGGCATCGGCAATCGCGCGGAGATCGAACTGGCCGAACTGCTCGTGGACGCGTTCCCGGCGGCGGACAAAGCGCTGCTGTGCAATTCGGGCACCGAGGCCATCCAGTTCGCCATCCGCATGGCCCGCGGGTACCGGCGCAAGACCGTGGTCGCCAAGTTCGAGGGCCACTATCACGGCTTCTCCGATCAGGGCATGGTGAGCTCCTGGTTCCGGTTCGCCGGCGACAAGGACCGGCCCGACCCGGTGGCCGGATCGCAGGGCGTCGATCCCGGCGCGGTGGCCAATACCGTTGTGCTGCAATACGGCGACATCGCCGGGCTGGCGCGGCTGCGCGAGCACGCGGACGAGCTGGCCTGCGTCCTGCTCGAGCCCATGCCCACCTCGGTGGTCGCCCTGCACCGGGACTTCCTGGTCGAATTGCGGCGGCTGTGCACCGAACTCGGCATTCCGCTGATCTTCGACGAGGTGGTCTCCGGGTTCCGCGTCGCCTACGGCGGGGTGCAGGTCATGGCCGACATCCACCCCGACATCACCTGTCTGGGCAAGGTCATCGGCGGCGGGCTGCCGTGTGGCGCGGTGATCGGCGAGGCCCGCTTCATCGACATGGCCAAGAGCTCGCAGGATCCGTACTACGACTACGAGAACAAGGTTTTCGCGGGCGGCACGCTCAGCGGGAACTCGCTCACCTGCGCGGCCGGTCTCGGCGCGCTGCGGTACCTGCGCGACAACCAGCACATCTACACCACGCTGGAGGAGAACACGCAGCGGCTGGCGGACATGATGCGCGAGGCGGCCGGTCAGCGTGAGGTCGCGTGCCGGATCAACGCCCGCAACTCCATCTTCTCGCTCAATTTCAGTCACCGCGAGGCGGGGCTGTACCGGGAACGCATGGCGGGCAGCAACTTCAAGGCCACGATCGCGCTGGCGTACTACATGCGCAAGCACCAGGTCTATCTGCCGGAACTGCACAGCTTCCTGATCAGCGCCGCGCACACCATCGAAGACCTCGACCAGGTGGCGCACGCGTTCGAGAAGAGCCTCGACGAGATGCTCGCCGACCAGCTCTTCGTGGTCTGACCCGCAGCACCGCCCTTCTTCACCCGAATTTCGAAGGAACGCAATGAACTTCATGGTCAGAGAACGCGAGACGACGGAGCGTTTCCTACCCGGGCTCGACGCCAAGCTCGCCGGCATGCCGCTGGAGCTGCTGGAGTCCGCCGACACCCCGACCCTGGCGCTGTTCCGCGACGCGGGCGGCACCGGACTGCTCATCGCCGCCGAACGCGGCGGCAGCGGCGCGAATCTGGTCGACGCCGTCCGGGTGCACCGGGCGCTCGGCGCACGGTCGCCCTCGCTGGCCATCGCGGTGAACATGCACTCGTGCACGGTCGCCGCCATGCCGCCGGGACCGGCCGGCGACATGATGCTGGACATGGTCGCCCAGGCCCGGCTGTACCTGGCTTCGGCCTTCGCCGAGGGGATTCCGGGCGCGAGCGTCGTCACCCCGAAGCTGCACGGCGAGCGCGTCGCGGGCGGCTGGAAGATCAGCGGCAGCAAGAAGCCGTGCAGCCTGTCCAAGTCGATGGACATCCTGACCGCGAGCGTGCGGCTGCGACCGGACGGCGAAGACGCGGATCAGCTCGCGCTGGCCGTCATTCCCGCGGCCTCCCCCGGCCTCGAGGTGCGACCGCTGCCCGGCACCGCGATCTTCCCCGGCTCGGAGACCCACGAGGTGCTGCTCACCGACGTCGAGGTCGCCGACGAGGCGATCTCGTTCTTCGGCACCTCCGACGACACCCTCAACGACGCACTCGGCGCGGCCTGGCTGACCTTCAGCGTGCTCGTCTCGGCCTGCTACCTGGGCATGGCCAGCGGCCTGGTGGAGCGGGTGCTCGACGGCCGCAAGGGCACCGCGGCCGAGCGCATGACCATGGTCGGCGATCTGGACACCGCCATGGCGGCCGTCGAAGCCATCGCGGCCGAAATCGCCGGGGGCGCCGTCGATCCCGTCACGGTGGCGCGGGCGCTGCACCTGCGCTTCGCCACCCAGCGGGTCATCGAGCGCACCTCCGGGCTGGCGACCGAACTGCTCGGCGGCATCGCCTTCATGACCGGTGACTCCGCGCAGCTCTACACCGGATGCCGGGCGCTGGCCTTCCATCCGCCGTCGCGCCTGAACATCGCCGAGCCGCTGGACCGGTTCGTGGCCGGCGAGCCGCTGATCGTCGCCTGACCGGCAGTGCCGCAGCACAGGATTCGAGGTTCACACCCCATGACCATCGACGTCGGGAACGCGGTCGTCCAGATCGGGCGCGGCCCCACCGGCACCGCACTGGCCCGGCAGCTGCTGCCGGGAATGCCGCCCGGATCCCGCTATGTCGTCATCGATCGGGATCCGGCGTCGCCGCGCCTGGCGTTCGGTTCGCCGGAGCCGACGCATCTGATCAACACGCGCGCCGCGAAATCCAGTTTGAGCCTGGGAGATCCGGACGAGTACGAGCGCTGGGTCACCGAACAGGCCGCGGCGGCGGGCGAATCGGTCACCGAGTTCCCGGCCAGGTACTGGTTCGGGCGCTATGTGCGCGACATGTTCGACCAGGCCGTGAAGGAGGCGACGGCGGCCGGGGTCACGGTCGACGTCGTCACCGACGAGGTGATCGGCGTGCGCCCGGGCGCGGGCGTGCGCTGGCAGGTGGAATGCGCGGGCGGGCAGGTCTTCCCGGCCGACCGGGTGGTCGTCGGGATCGGCATGCTGCCGCAGCCGGACCCTTACCCCGAGATCATCGGTGCGGCCGGATATTTCACCGATCCATGGCAGCTTCCGGAGATCGCGCCCGATGCCCGGGTCGCGGTGCTGGGCACCCGGCTCACGGCGGTCGACACCGCGCTGACCCTGGCCGCGCGCGGGCACACCGGCCCGGTGCTGCTCGCCTCGCGATCGGGCCGCCTGCCCCGGTTGCGCGGTTCGGAGAGCACCGCGCCCATTCCGCATATCGAAGCGTGCCTGGGCCGGGCCGCGGCGGCGGGCGCGTTGCGGCTCGAGGATTTCGGGCGCGCGCTGATGGCCGACATCGAGGCCGCATCCGCCGAACCGGTGGACTGGAACGAGGTACGCGACGGCGGCCCGACCACCCGCGAACTGCTGGCCCGGGAACTGGCCGAGGTCGACGCCGGCATCGAACGCGGCTGGCAGCGGATCGTGAACGGGGCCTCCCCCACGCTGCTGCCCGCCTGGCAGCTCCTGGTCGAACCGGATCGGGCGGAGTTCTTCGAGAAATGGCTCACGCCGCTGCTGGTGCACGGCGCGCCCATTCCGGCCGAGACCGCCCGCCGGCTGGTCGCGGCCATGGACGCCGGGCGGCTGCGGGTGGCCGACGGGCTGTGCGAGGTCCGGCACACCGATGACGGCTTCGCGATACACCACGGCGGCACAATCGAATTCGCCGACGTGGTGATCAACGCGACCGGCGCGGGCACCGACGTCGCGGCGCTGCGGACCCAGCCGCTGCTGGCCGGGCTGCTCGACGCCGGACTGCTCAGCGCGCACCCGCTGGGCGGCGTGCACGTGAACGTCTCGACCTTCGAAGCGCTCGACGCCGCCGGGGACCCGGTACCCGGCCTGCACATCCTCGGCGACCTGATCCGGGGCGCGGTACTCGTGACCAACGACGTCATCGCGCTGTCCTTCCAAGCTGTGCTGCTCGCCACCGCCCTGCGCACGAACGACGAAGAAGGAGTGCGACTGTCATGACCACGACGCCGGCGCGGGCCAAGGGCCCGGTTCTCGCGGTGCTCTGCCTGTGCGTCATCGCGATCTACATGGACGCGATGATCGTCAATCTCGCCCTGCCCAGCCTGGTGCGCGAATTGGGTTCCAGCACCAGCGGATTGCAGTGGATCGTGGACGCCTACGCGCTCACGTTCGCGGCCCTGGTGCTGGTGGCGGGCAGCCTGGGCGACCGGTTCGGCCGCCGCGGCATCCTGCTCGCCGGGCTGGTGGTGTTCACCGTCGCGACCGGGGCGGGCGCGCTGTGCGACAGCACCGCGCAGTTGATCGCGGCGCGCACGGTGATGGGCGTCGGCGCGGCCATGATCTACCCGTCGACGCTGTCGATCCTCACCACCGTGTTCGTCGAGCGCAAGGAGCGCGCGGCGGCGATCGGGGTGTGGGGCGCGGTATCGGGCATCGGCGTGGTGCTCGGCCCGATCGTGGGCGGGCTGCTGCTGGACCACTTCTGGTGGGGCAGTGTGTTCGTCGTCGTGGTGCCCGTCGGCGTGGTGTGCCTGGTGCTGGTCGCGCTGCTGGTGCCCGATTCCCGGGATCCGCAGGGCCGCGGGCTCGATCTGCCCGGTCTGGCGCTGTCCACGGCCGGACTCGGCGTGCTCGTCTACACGATCATCGAAGCGCCGGAACAGGGTTGGCTCTCCGGGCGCACGCTGCTCGGTTTCGCCGCCGCGGTGCTGTTGCTGACCGGACTGGTCTGGCGCGAACTGACGGCCCGCGCGCCGATGCTCGACGTGCGACTGTTCGGCAATCTCCGGTTCTCGGCGGCCTGCGGCATCATCACCATCACGTTCTTCACGCTGAACGGCTTCACCTTCCTGGTGACGCAGTACTTCCAGTTCCTCAAGTCGTACACCCCGCTGGGTGCGGGCGTACGGCTCATCCCGGTGGCCGTGGCGATCATCATCGGCTCGGTGCTCGGCGGCAAGCTGACCGTCAAGCTCGGTACCCGCGCCGTGGTCACGGCCGGACTGATCCTGATGGGAATCGCCTACGCCTGGTTCTCCTTCGACGACGCGGCGACCGGCTACCCGATCATCGCGGCGCAGATGGTGGTGATCGGGCTCGGCATCGGCGCGGTGGCCATCCCGGCCACCGAATCGATCATGGGCGTGGTGCCGGCCGCCAAGGCCGGCGTCGGTTCCGCCATGAACGACGCCACCCGGCTGCTCGGCGGCGCGCTGGGCATCGCCGTGGTCGGCAGCGTGCACCACTCGCTCTACACCGGCCAACTGCCCGACGGGAGCGTGAACGGTGTTCCCGCAACTGTGCTGGAGGCCGTGCGGGATTCCGTCGGCGCGGCCCTGCAACAGGCCGCCGGGCTGGGCGGGACCGAAGCAGCCTCGGCACTGCGCACCGCCGTGCAGGACGCGTTCGTGCACGGCTTCCAGATCACCTGCCTGGTGGTGACCGCGGTGTGCGCCGTGGCCGCGGTGATCGCCGCCGCGCTGCTGCCCGCCACACCACCGCCAACGCCGGTGACCTCCGACGACCCCGAAATCGATCTGACGGATGCCAACCGGCCATGAGCCGCACACACTCCGCGAAGGGTGAACGACTGTGACTACCGCCGAGAAGACAGACGACCGCTGGCTGCTCTACAGCACCTGTGACGAGGACTCCCGCTCCGAGATGCGGGCGCTGGACATCACCGCGAACGACGATGTGCTCGCGGTGACCGGCAGCGGCTGCCGGGCCCTGAGCCTGGTGGTGAACAATCCGCACACCGTCACCTCCATCGACAGCTCGCCCGGGCAGACCTATCTGCTCGAACTCAAACTGGCCGCCATCCGGCACTTCTCCTACGACACCCTGCTGGAATTCCTCGGGGTGGACGAATCCACCAGCCGGTGGCGGCTTTTCAAGGAACTCGAGCCGGACCTGTCCCCCGAGGCGGTCGCCTACTTCACGCGCTACCGCAAGGCCATCGTGGGCGGGGTGCTGCTGGCGGGCCGGCACGAACAGCTCTACGTGCGCCTGGTGGCCCCGGCGATGCGGGTGCTGTACGGGCGGGCCATGCGGGATCTGTTCGCCGCCCCCGACCTCGAGACCCAGCGCCGCATCTATCGCAAGCGGGTCGACGGGGTGCTGTGGCGCAACATGATTCGCCACGGCTTCACCGAGCGCACGCTCAAGGCGGTCCTCAACGACGACTCCTACAACGTCGTCACCGACGAGAAGTCGTGCGGCGACTATGTATTGGAGCGGCTCAACCACACCTTCGAGAACCATCTCGCCGGCGAGAACGATTGGGTGTCGTTCATGTTCCACGGTCGCTATCCGCGCCGGGATGTGCTGCCGCACTACCTGCTTCGTGAGAACGTCGAGGCCATCCGGACGGCCACCACCAAGGTGAACGTCGTGCGCGGCGATCTCATGGACCGGCTGCGCGCACTGCCGGACGGGTCGATCGACAAGTTCTCGCTCTCGGATGTGACCAGCTGCATCGACCGCGAGCAGTTCGCCACCCTGATGAAGGAGGTGGTGCGGGTGGCACGGCCGGGTGCACGAATCTGCTACCGCAACTTCCTGTCCCGGCACACCCCGGCGCCGGATCTGCTCCAGTCGCTGCACCGCGAGGACGAGTTGTGCGCGCAGCTGTACTTCGACGACTACGCCTTCGTGTACCAGTTCGAGATCTTCACCGTCGGCGCGGATCACCGGTAGCGGCGGGACGATGATGAAGCGGTCACTGGACTGGATCGACGGCGTCGTGCACGCCGTCGACCAGCGGGCGCTGCCCGGCGAATACCGGATCGTGCAGCTGCGCACGGTCGACGAGGTGATCGCCGCGGTCCGCACGCTCACCATTCGCGGCGCCCCGGCGATCGGGGCCGCCGGGGCGCTCGCGGTGGCGCTGTCCGCACGCGCCCACGGCTCCGACGTGGCGGCGGTGGCCGCCGATGCCCGGCGCATCGCCGCCGCCCGGCCCACGGCCGTGAATCTGGCGTGGGCCGTGCGGCGGGTGGCGGAGCACCTGGAGCGGGGGCCCGGCGCGGTGCTACAGGAGGCCCTGGCACTGCTCGACGAGGACGAGCGCGTGAACCGGACCATGGCCGTGCGCGCGGCCGATGAAGTACTGAAACTGACTCGCGGGCAACGGCTTCGGGTGCTGACGCACTGCAACACCGGACGCCTGGCGACCGTGGCGGGCGGAACCGCGCTCGGCACGATCATAGAACTCGCCCAGCGCGGCCGGCTCGAATCGGTGCTGGCCGGCGAGACCCGGCCGCTACTGCAGGGTTCGCGGCTCACCGCGTGGGAGCTCGCCGAAGCCGATATCCCGCACCGCGTCTGCGTGGATTCGGCGGGCCCCACCGCCGTCGCCGCGGGCATGATCGACTGTGTGCTGGTCGGCGCCGATCGGATCACCGCGCACGGCGACGTCGCCAACAAGATCGGCACCTACCCGCTCGCCCTGGCCGCCGCACGCGCCGGGATTCCGTTCCTGGTGGTCGCGCCGGAGTCCACCGTCGATGAAACCCTCAGCGACGGCGGCGACATCGTGATCGAGGAGCGGGCCGCCGCGGAGGTCACGTCCCTGGCGGGCCGCCAGATCGCCCCGGCGGGCACCGACGCCTTCAACCCGGCCTTCGACGTCACCCCGCGCGATCTGGTCACCGCCGTGGTGACCGAGAACAGAACACTGTGGCCCGCACTGGGTTTCGGACTGCCACGAGCCGCGGGCGAGCTGTACCGGCGCGGGTGGATGGACGGCACCTCCGGCAATCTCTCGGTGCGCCTGCCGGGCGCGGCGGGCCGGGCCGTCATCACCGGCAGCGGACTGAGCAAGGGCGCGCTCACCGCCCGGGACCTGGTCCACATCGATATCGAGACCGCCGCCGCGGTCTCGGATCGGGGTCCGCGGCCCTCGGCAGAGGCATCCCTGCACGCCGCGCTGTACCGGGCGCTGCCCGACTGCGGCGCGGTAGTGCACGCGCATCCGCCGCACGCGACCCTGGTGGCCGGGCTGTCGTACGGGCCGCGGGTGGACTTCGAGAACTTCGAGATCATCAAGGGTTTCGGGCCCCGCCGCCCGGGACCGTTCGAAGTCCCCATCCTCACCAATCACGACGACGTGCCGCGCATCGCCGCCGATCTGGCCGGGACCCTGCACCCGGACGCCCCGCCCGCCTTCCTGATCCGGCGGCACGGCGCGACCGTGTGGGGTCCGGATCTGGAGACGGCCCGCAACCGGATGGAGTGCCTGGAATTGCTGTGCGAACTACACCTACGGACGAGGGAGCGAAGGCCATGACGATCGTGCAGGTGATGCCGGAGGACGACCGCGACTCCGTGCTCGAACGGACCACCGACCCGGCGGTGATCGCCGGACTGCTCGCGCCGTACGGAATCACGCTGCGGCAGTGGCAGACCCGCGAACTCGCGGCGGACGCCGGGCAGGAAGAAGTCATCGCCGCCTATCGCACCGAAATCGACGAGGTCTGCGCCGCGGGCGGCTATCGGCTCGTCGACGTGGTGCGGATGGTGCCCGACCCGGACAGTGCGCAGTGGCGCGAGCAGGCGGTCGCGGCGCGGGCGAAATTCCTGAACGAGCACCGCCACGCCGAGGACGAGGTGCGCTTCTTCGTCGAAGGTCGCGGCTGTTTCTACCTCCATCTCGGCGACAAGGTCTACGCCGTCGTCTGCGAGCGCGGTGACCTGATCTCCGTGCCCGCCGGCACCACGCACTGGTTCGACATGGGTGCGAGCCCGGAGTTCTGCGCCATTCGCTTCTTCGAGCGCGAAGACGGCTGGATCGGGGACTTCACCGGGGACGAGATCGGCAGCCGCATGCCGAATTTGGACGAACTGCTCGCGTAATCCGCACTCTAACCGCAGGAGTCGCCATGCCACAGCACGTCATTCATTCACGGGCGGGGCGGATCACCCTGGCCGCCGCCGTCGTCGGCGGAATCGCCGCCGGGATCACCGGGTGCGGGTCGGACACCACAGAAAGTCCCGCGACCACGACCGTCAGCAGCACGGCCGCGCCGACGACCACGACCACATCGTCGGCCGCGCCCGTGACGCCGCCGTCCTCCATCCCGGCGACGGAGTCCGAGCCGATCCCCCCGGCGCCCGAACCACAGACGGTCGCGCCCCAGGTTCCGACCGTCGCGCCGGCGCCGCGGAACCAACCCGCGACCCCGGAAAAGCCCGCGCCACAGCCGCCCAAGGCCGAACCGCCCGCCCTGCCCGATCCGGGGTTCGAACCGCGGGCCGGCTACTGATCGACCGGAGGTCCTGTTCCGGTGCACTCGACAAGGAAGAGCATGACGAATTCGACCCTCCCCGGTGTGCTGACCGCCACCGCCCTCACCCTGGCCCTGCTGTCCGCACCCGCGCCGCTCGCCACGGCGGCGCCCGCTGACGGCGGGAAATCCGTTGTGGTCCTCGGTGATTCGTTCACCGCGAACGGCGATATCGCCGCCGCGCTGGAGAACACCGCGCCCGGCGCGCAGCCCGACTGCTCGCACGGTCCCACGTCCTGGCCCACCCAGCTGGCGCAGGGCATGGGGCTTTGGGGCACAAACGATTTCATCGACGCGTCCTGCCGCGGCGCGACGCTGGTGAGCGGACCCGGCTACACCCTGGTGCACGAGGCGCGCACGGTCGACGCGCAGGGCGCGTTCGGGCCGCGTACCGAGGCCGTGCTGATCCAGACCGGACTCAACGACTCCTGGGGCGACAACCAGGTGAAGCTGCGCCAGACCCTGCTCAACTGCGTGCTCGACGTGATCCGCGGGTGCGGGCCCGAAGCCGCCGCCGAAGGCCGCGCGACCGACTACCGCGGACTCACCACGGACGAGTACGTGAAGCGGGTCAAGCCCGTCGTGGACTACGTCCGCTACTACGCGCCCAACGCCCGGATCATCTTCGTCGGCTATCCGGAGATGAACGCACCGGGCTCGCAGACCTGGTGCATCAACGTGCTCGGCGTCGGCCAGATCGTGCAGCAGCGGGCGGGTTCGGCGATCGAACTGTGGAATCGGGTGGACACCGCCCAGCGCGAGGGCGCCCGTCAGCTCGGTGTCGAATTCTTCGACGCCCGAGCCGTCACCGCGGGCCACGGCCTGTGCACGGCCGAACCCTGGCTGGCCGGAATCCTCGACCCCGCCAGCGAATTCATGGGCACGCCGGTGCATCCGTCCACGCGCGGTGACGCGGTGGTCGCGACCGCGCTCCAGAAGATGATCGCGGGCTGAGCATGAGCGGCGAGAGCACCGCCACCCGGCCGCACGCCCCGCCCGAGACCGGCCGCGCGCGCCCGTCGCTGCCGTCGCTCACCGGGGCACGGTGGTGGGCGGCGTTCGCGGTGTTCGTCCTGCACGCGCTGGTGTTCCTGCCGGTGTACCCCTTCCAGAAGTCCGAGCTGTTCCGGCAGCTGCACCAGGTGATTCCGATGCAGCTGGGCGCGGCCGGGGTCACGTTCTTCTTCGTGCTGTCCGGGTTCATCATCTACTGGTCGTTCACGCCGGGCAGCTCGGTGCCGAGGTTCTACTGGCGGCGCGTGCTCAAGATCTATCCGACGCATCTGGCCGCGGCCGCGGTGTTCATCCTCGCCGCGTCCGTGCCGCTGCACCGCGCGGTGGTCTGGGTGCCGAACCTGCTGCTGGTGCACACCTGGGTACCGAAGTGGACCACCGTCGGCGGGCTCAATGTCCCGGCGTGGTCGCTGGGCTCGGAAATTCTTTTCTACCTGTGCTTTCCGCTGCTGCTGCCGCTGATTCTGCGGATCGGCAGCGCGCGGCTGTGGTGGTGGGTGGGCGGGTTGCTGGCGTTCATCCTCGTGCTGCACACGGTCTACTACCTCGGGACGCCCGGTCCCAAGGGCATCGAGAACGCTTTCGCCCCGCGCCTGGTGCCGGGCGAGGATTCGCCGTACTACGAACTGCACGCCTCGCAGGCCTGGTTCCGGCAGGCGGATATCCCGGTGCCGCAGGCATACTGGCTGAGTTACTACTTCCCGCTGTCGCGGCTGCCGGAGTTCTTCCTCGGCGTGCTGGCGGGCCGGCTGGTGCTCGAAGGGCGCTGGCGGCTGACCGACATCCGGCTGCCGCTGGTCGCGCTCGTGATCGCGTACCTCGCGACCTGGGTGGTGCCGGTGAACTACAAGATGTCGGCGCTGCTGATCGGGCCCATGGTGGCGGTCGTGGCGACGCTGGCCGCCCGGGATCTGGCCGGGGCCGGCGGGCTCAACTCGACGCGCACCATGGTGTGGTTCGGGAAGATCTCCTACGCCTTCTATCTGATCCAATTCCCGGTGATGGTGCTGATCACCCGATGGTTCATCGGCGGAAAGCAATTCGGCGTCCTGGGGTGGCTGGGATTCGCCGCGCTGAGTCTGGCTGCCTCGACGGCCGCGGCGGCCCTGATCTTCCACTGGCTCGACGAGCCCCTCATGCGCGCCTTCGCCGGCCGGCGCACCCGCGCACGCGGCGCACCGGCCGCGGTGAAAACCCAAGCGACACTTCCATGAACGCGCCCACCGACAGTTCGGAGAAACCATGACGCTCAGTGCATCGCTCGGTCGCCCCGAGGAAATCGCCCTGCCCGGCGCCCGCGTTCGCTACTACGACGCAGGATCCGGCGCACCCGTGGTGTTCGTCCACGGGCTGCTGGTCAACGCCAATCTCTGGCGAAAAGTGGTGCCGGACATCGTGGCGGCCGGATATCGCTGCCTGACCCCGGATTGGCCGCTCGGCGCGCATTCGATTCCGGTCCCCGAGGCCGACCTGACCCCGACCGGACTGGCCGATCTGATGGCGGCCTTCCTCGAGCGGCTCGACCTCGACGACGTCACGCTGGTGGCCAACGACACCGGCGGCGCGATCACGCAGGTGCTGCTCAGCCGCAGCACCGAGCGGATCGGGCGGGTCGTGCTCGCCTCGGTGGACTGCTACGAACGGTTCCTGCCGCCGCCGTTCAACGTGCTGCCGCCGCTGGCTCGGATCCCGGGCTCCATCCGGCCGCTGACCGAGCTGCTGCGCATCCGCGCGCTGCATCCGCTGCCGGTGGCGCTGGGCTGGGTGGCCAAACACCAGGTGCCCTACGAGATCGTCGACAGCTACCTGCTGCCCAGCCGCAATTCGGCGGCCATCCGGGCCGACCTGCGGCGATTCCTGCGGACCGCCGACCGCAAGTACACCCTCGACGCGGCCACCCGGTACGACAAGATCGACATCCCGGTGCTGCTGGCGTGGGCGCGCGAGG
This sequence comes from Nocardia sp. NPDC057668, assembly GCF_042799795.1. Lineage (NCBI taxonomy): Bacteria > Bacillati > Actinomycetota > Actinomycetes > Mycobacteriales > Nocardiaceae > Nocardia > Nocardia sp. NPDC057668. The sequence goes on from NZ_JBHVIC010000001.1 coordinate 1,758,079, forward strand.
ACAAGTTGTTCCCGGTGCGGCTGGCCGAGCGCCTGGCCGCGGACCTGCCGAATGCGACGCTGAAACTGATCGACGACTCCTATACCGCCAGTCCGGAGGATCAGCCCGAGTTGCTGACCCGGATGATCTTGGAGTTCACTCGACTGCATGACCAGTAGCCACGAAAAGCGTTCGCTCACTACACGACTCGCATTGGAACGGGCCGCTCGTCAGCTGTTCGCGGAACACGGCTTCTCCGCCGTGTCCGCGGATCAGATCGTCGCCCTGGCCGGCGTCACCCGCGGCGCGCTGCAATACCAGTACGGCGACAAGCGCGGATTGTTCCTGGTGGTACTCGAACAGTTGGAACGGGAGAACAGCGAGGAGATAGGCGCGGCGACCGCCGCCGCGAACTCGGAAGATCCGATCGTCCTGATCGAGGTCGCCCTGCGGACGTTCCTGACCATCTGCCTGCGGCCGGAGATGGTGCGGATCGCGCTCGCGGACGGGCCGGCGGTGCTGGGCAGGCAGGCGTGGCGGGAGTTCGAGATCCGGCACGGCCTCGGCCTGGTGGTTCCGCCACTGGAAGCCGCACGGGCGGCGGGGAGCCTGACCGATATCGACATCCCCGTCCTGGCACAACTGCTGCTCAGCGCGATCACCGAAGCGGGACTGATCGTGGCGAGCGCCCCCGATCCGGTCCCGGCCGCCGACCGCGCGCTGCACGCGCTGATGGCGATCGTGTCCGGGGTCGTCGGCGGGGCGAGTGAGTCCCGCGGAGCCAACGGCGCGGCGGAGCCGATGCGGTAGCGCCCGGCGTATGCCGGAATGCGCCGCCCGCCAACGTATTTCGACTGCATTCCGGCATATGAGTTTTCCGCTGCGGAGGTTTCACAGTGTTTTTCGACGGCGCGGGCGGCCGCATGAACTACCGAATCTGGCGTTGCGACGGCGATCCCGCCGCGGTGATGGTCTTCCTGCACGGCATCGGGCAGTCGAGCGCCCTGTACCACCGATACGCGCGGGCGATGAACCGCGGCGGCATCGAGGTCTGGGGGCTCGACCATCCCGGGCACGGGCTGAGCGAGGGCGAACCGAACACGATGCCGCCGATCCCGGTGCTGGTCGCCAATGCCGAACTGTTTCTGGGCATGGCGCATACGGCTCGTCCGGACACGCCGCTGGTGCTGGCCGGGCACTCCCTCGGGGCGGGGGTGGCGCTGCTCGCCACGCACGCGGGCGGGGATGCGGCCCGGCAGCTGTGCGCCCTCGCACTCACCGGCACACCGTCTCGCGACGTGATCATGGAACTACCCGCGCCACGCGTGCCCACGCTGCTGCTACACGGAGCGGACGACCGCATCGCCCCCATGGAGCCGGTGCGCCGCTGGGCCTCCCGCTCGCACGGCACCCGGTTCCACGAGTTCCCCGACGCGGGCCACGACCTGCTGCACGAACCGGTACATCGCGAGATCCAGTCGCTGATAACCGAGTTCGTGCACCAGCGGCTGATCGACCTCCAGCGACGGCGACCCCGGCCGCTGACGGCCGCCCCGGGCCTCCGCCCGCCGCCCCACACCGAGTTGACCGTTCCGCTGACGACACCGGGCAGCCGCCAACCGCGCTGACCCGGGTAGCGGGTCTCGTCGTCGCCCGCGCGGGGCGACGGCCGCGGAGGCCAACCGCGACCGCGTGCGCAGCGCGATCTTCGGCTCGTGCGGAGTGCATGTCCGGTCGCCAGGTCGTTCATGACTCGTCGCAAGTGCCCGCATCCCCGTGGGTGCGGGCACTCGCGACGTGGTCAGTGCCAGAAGCCCCGGCGGGGTTTGGGCACCGGGGGTGCGGCCAGTTCCGTTCGCAGGGTTCGGATTTCGCCGATCGCCGCGGTCACTGCTTTGGCATCGGTGTCGGTGATCGCCGCTGCCAGGCGGTGCAGGGCGCTCACCAGGTCGGCGGAGGCACCGGCGGAGGCCAGCTCATCGGCCAGGTTCGTCGCGGCCGTGGCGTCCGGAGTTTCCAGGAGGGCGCGCAGGCGATCCAGGAACGGGAGGACGACGTCGAGCTGGGGCGTGGCTTCCGAGGACGCCGGGGCGAAGCTCTTGCGGGCGCGGCGGCGGGCGAACATCGGGGCCGAGCCCGGTGCCGGGCGGGGCATTCCGGCCGGGGACCCCCACGGGGCGGAGGGCTGCGGGGGCGGCGGAGCACCGGCCGGGTTCATGGGGCGCGGCGCGGACATGGGGGCGGGGATCGGCGGCGGGGGGCCCGCCGGAGCCGGGGAGCCGGGAGCGAAGGCGGGCGCCCCGCCGTAGGCGGAATCGGAAGCCGCCTCGTATGCGTGGGCGGGCATGGGAGCGCCACCGCGAAGCATGAAGCTTGGCACCGATACGTCCGCGTCTGACTCGACCCAGCCGTCTGGGGCCTCGACCGGCTGTACGACAGTATGGTGATCGCCGGTCGTCTTTCGGCTGTGATCGACGGCGATGAACGCGGTGAAGCGGCTCAATACGCCGTGGGCGAGCGAGAACTCGACGATGTTCGTCGGGGTCACCTCGCCGGTTCCGGCCGCGTAGGCGTCTTCCAGGTCGCGCAGGCGGGCTCGGGCCCAGACCGCGCGGACGGCCTTGTCGTCCGTGCGGACGGGGGTGATCTTCGTCGAGAAGGGCTCGCCCGTAGCCGTTTTCGCGCGGACGATGACATCCCCGGTCGCGTCGCCGACGCTGCCGCCGAGCAGTAGCGGGGAGCCTTCGAACAGATCGCTGTGCGCGGGGGCCGGATCGGTGACGGGGCGGCCGTCGATCTCCACGACGACATCGGTCAGGACGGGCGGGGCGATGCGGCGGTGAATCCCGGTGAGCACCTCGTCGAGGCGATCCTCGGTTTCCACGAGTTCGCAGCGGCCGGCGCCGGTGGCGGCCAGGCGCTGCAGGAATCCCGCGTTGACGGCGCGATCGATGCCGAGGGTGAAGACGCGAGTTCCGTTCAGGCGCGGCGTGATTCGGGCCAGGACGCGGTCCTCGTCGCCGATCTGGCCGTCGGTGACCAGCACGAGAACGCGGTCGCGGCCTTCGTCCGCGTGCAGGAGATCGGCCGATTGCTCGAGCGGTCCGGCGAGCTCGGTGCCGCCGCGGGCCTCGAGTCCCGACAGCCAGCCGACGGCCGCGAATCGGTTGCGGTCCAGGGCCGGAACGAGTCCCGTTGCCAGGCCGGTCGGGCGCTCGACGTAGTGGTCGAAGGCCAGGACCGCGAAGCGATCCCGGTCGGTGAGGGTATCGACCACGCGGGCCGCGGCCCGGCGCGCGGCGACCATCTTCCAGCCGTCCATGGAGCCGGAGCGGTCGAGCAGCACGACCACGTCGCGATCGCGGCGGGTGGCGGTCAGCTCGGGCACCAGGGTGACCTGAACGATGTCCTCGGCGATCACCGCCGCGCAGGTGAGTTCGGATTCGGCGGCGAGGGCCAGCCGCAGCACCACGTCGCGGTTCAGCCGCTCGCCGGGGTGCAGGCGGACGACGGTCGTGCCGCCCTCGGACTCGGTGGCCACGGCGTGCAGGCTCGAGCGCACCGTCACCGGACCCAGGCCCGCCGGATCGATGGTGGCGGTCAAAGACAGTGCGACGGGCGAGGATTGGCCCGGCAGCAGCACCGGTGGCGAGATGCGGCTGGCATCGGGCACCGCACCGGTGTCCAGTGCGGTGCCGGCACCGGCCTGAGCGCCGTCCAGCGGCGTGCCGGGGATGTAGCGGGGCGCGACCACCAGCGGGAAGCGCAGGGTGGCTTCGCCGCCGTCCACCGGCAGCGGACCGGTCAGGACCAGGGTGAGCGTGGCTTCCTCGCCCGGCTGCAGATTGCCGACGGTGGTGGTGAAGACGCCGGGGCGCTCCTCCTCCGCGAGCGCGGCGCGGTGGCCCACGGCGACCGCCGCGTCGTACGCGTCACGCGCGGCCTGCCGCTCCTGGAGCTCGCCCTCGATGCGACGGCCGGCCAGATCCGCGGTGAACGAGGTGACCGCGGCGCGGTCCGGTAGCGGGAAGATGTACACCGCCTCGATGCCGGTGCCGAGCGTATTGCGGAACACCTGGCGCACGGTCGTCGTGGCCACCAGGCCGGTGACGGCCGCGTGCACGTCCATGGCCACCAGCGGCAGCCCGCCGTGCACGCCGTCGGCGGCGCGCAGAACGCCGGTCACGAGTTCGTCGCCGGTGCGCGGTCCGGCGATGCGGGTCAGTTCTTCGTCGATGACGGTGGGAATGGCGGTCATGGCGTGTTCCGTTCTGCGGCAACGATTCCGCGGCGTTCGAGCGTGTGGAGAAGTTCCCGGCCCGCGGCCCGGATGGCGGCCAGATCGGCCGCATCGAGGGTGCGTTCGGGAGTGAACAGGACCGTGCAACCCGGTGCCAGGTGCACGCCGACGGACATCTCGGCCGGCGCCGGGGCGCTGACCGGGGCGCTGTGCAGGTCCGGGGCCTGTGCCCAGAACCGCTTGCGCTGCTTGACTTCATCGAGACGAGCGATCGTCTCGAGCTCGGCGTCGGTGCGTCCGAGGAGCCGGCGCTGCGCCTGAGCCAGCGTCTCCCCGTCGGCCTGCAACCGTTTGACCGCGATTACCTGTAGTAGATGCCTCCGCTCGTAGTAAGCCGTCCTTCCCCGTACATCGGCGGGCCGATCGAGTAGTCCGAGCGACCCGTAGTAGCGCAGCATGCGCACGTCCGGCACCTCCCCCACCTTGCCGTTGGGCGCCTCGATGCCGAGGCGTTCCACCGCCGCCGCAGCTTCGGAGGCCAGTTCCGCGATCGTCCACTGCATGATGACACTGTCACATACCGATGAAACAGTGTCAACAAGAATTCGAAGAGAGGTTTCCTGCTCAGCCGACGCTGGGCCGACCTTCCGGCGCGGTGACCTCCGCCAGCGCCCGCAGCCGCTCGAGCCCCTTCAGGACACTGTCACGATTGCCCGCCGCCTTCATCCACCCCGGCAGGCTCGCGAGCATCGCGGTGGTGGAACCCCCGGCCCCGTGCTCCCGCAGCCGCGCCCCGACGAAGGCACCCAACTCCTCGACATGCGCGAGGTTGAGCGCCCAGAGCACCCGCCCCGCGCACCGCGTCTGCAACCACAGCGGCCGCCCGAAATGCATATCCACGGGCGCGTTCCCCCACATCCGCCCCCAATGCCGGGTCCCGTCCCGCTCCTTGTCCCACTCCCCCATCACCGCGCACCGCGCACACGCGAGCCGCCGCGGTTCATGCGCGGCCCACGTCCCCGCCGCCTCGGTCCCCGGCCACCGCGAGCTCACCGCCCGTCCGCCACACCCCGCGCACACCACCAGAATTCGCTCGGTGAACCCCAGCAGATGCCGCCGCTCGTCGAAATGCCGCCCCACTCCACCCATATCCTCACCATCGCAATCCCCGCCCTCCCCCGCAACAAGAAACAACACTTCGCACCACCCGAATCGGTCTCCGCCCCGGTGCCGGCGCACTCGCCGAAACAGCAACCGCACCAACAACTCCGGAAGGGGAAACCATGATCAACCAACTATCGACTCGTCGACTCGCAGACCTCGGCCGGTTGCGCACCCTCCACTCGCGCTTCCCTGGCCGCGGCACCTGACGTCTACCCCCATAGACCCCTCGGGCCGCCCCCGCGAATTCGCAACGAAACGGCCCTCCCTTCATGATCCCTCGTATCCCAATTGGCAAGAGGAAGCCGGCCGGACCTGTTCCAGCGCGAGTTCGAATCCCGCCACCGACCACGCCGCTGCGGCCATGGCTCGCACCGCGGCGCTCACGCTCGCCTTACTCATGTACGGACCGCAAATCATGGTCCTGGACGGCACCCATCGAATCCCCGCCGTCATCGCCACCAGCCGACTCCGACACCCTGTCCCCAGGCCGCGACCGATAGTTCACCCCGGCTAGGTGAACCGTGCACTCCTAAAAGGCTGCGAGCATCGGGTTTCGCGGACGCGCATTTCCCGCGTCCGGCCAACAGCGGTTACAGCGAACGAAAGGCCAACGATCATGTGCAGCATCGGCGAATCAGCCATGGCGGTGATCAGTTGGACAGCCGTGTAGCCCCCACCGCGACCACCGGCTCGAGAAGTCGGCGGCCGCCCGTGAAGGGTCATCCGGCGGAAACATGGGCCGAGGTTTCGGCAGTTCTTGTCGCCGCTGTGGTCGCGGGCATGGCGGTGACCACCTCGATCGATGCAGACTGGGCCGCACACCGATCGACACCCAGTCGGCAATGGATGCTGGCCAGCGTTCCGGGCACAGCTGCGTGCGCGGCGATGGCAGCTGTGTTGGTGGCGGCGATATGCGAGTCGATGAGCGTGCGCACGGCCTGGCTGATGGCGGGAGCGAGCACAGCGCTGCTTGCGGGCGGTCAGCTGTTCTCGCGCGTTATCGGTCCGCAGATGTATTCACTCGACTTTCACAACACCGTTATTGCCGGAACATTGCTGGGCGTGTTGCCCACACTCGCTGGACAGCTCCGGTTGGCGCGGGGAGCCTTGCTGGTCGGCGCGCTGTCGGGGATCCTGCTCGCCAGCCGTTTTTCTGTCGTCGGGTCGGCACATGAGCCGCCGCTGACGGAGTGGCTGCTGCTGGATCCGCCGCCGATTGTGTTGATCGCACTCGCCTTGGGAATGGTGGGTTGGTGCGCGTGGACGCACCCCCGCGTGGTGGAATTACCGACCAGGGAGGTTCCACTGCGTCCGATCGCCGCCGCGCTGACTCTGGTTTCGTCCTCCTTGTTCCGTACCGATTATCTTTCTAGGCAAGACAATTGGTTGCTCCTGATACTGGTCGGAATCACAGTGACGATGCTCGCCACCGGCGCGGCCGCACTACTCCTGCCGGGGCGCGATGGGGTCTTGCTGGCGGTGGCAACGGCGTTCGCCATTGCCACGACCGCGTTGGTCGTGTCTGCGCCGTTGCCCGGCTGGACGATCGCATTGATGGTCACAGCCGGTGCGCTCGGCGTAATAGTCGGTGGATGGCGTCCAAGCCTCGGCGTCGCAGTGACCGCCATCGTTGTGCTGGTGCTCGTGGCGACAATCATCGAGATCGAACATCAAGCCCAATCAGCGACCATAGCGGTTGCTGTCACGGCGATTGGCGGCTATTGCATCACCGTGATCATCCCCCAGAACCCGGCTACTCTCGCGATTGCCTTGATTGCTTTCGTGGCCCCTTCGGTCGTCGCGGCGATGGTCTACCGGCATTGCGCTGGACTCGCCGAATCTAGGGTCTGGTTTCACAGTCCACCTCGGCGGTTATGGGCGCCGGAATGGGTCGTCGTTCTGGTTACCGCCGCCGCCACAGTAATCGCATTGGCGCTTCAGCGCGTACGCGGCCCGAGAGCCCTCGACTCGGGGCGGCCGGCTAGATAGGCCAGACCGATCATCCCGCGCGAGCTACCGGACCCCAATCTGCTTGCCGAACGCCGAGGCGATGGTTTCACCGAAGATGTTCGCGAGCAGGGCGAGGCCGTCGGGGTTCAGTGCGATCAGGCCGGCGTCGGCGGTTGAGCATCCCGCCTTCGCTGGGACGCCGTCGAGGCGGTCACGCATCCAGAGCAGCGCGGTCGCGACACCGGAGACTTCGGTGGTGATGTGTTCGCCGAGGTGTTCACGGGTGTATTGGACCTGGGCTTTCGGGTCGCGGCAATAGGTATCGACCAGGGTGTTGACCGGCCCGACCGGTATCAGCTCATCGGGATTGGCCTGCCAGATGAACATCGGCATATCCGGTGTGGACTTGCCCATCCGCGTCTTTTCCAGGACGTCGAGCACAACCGGATTGCGCATCGGATCACCTTCGGGCACCCGCAACATGCCCTTCAAATTGGCGAAGGGGAACAGCCCGGTGTTGTACTGCACGCACAGTGCGCCCTTGATTGCCGCCAGGCCCCTGCCCAACGGATCCAGATCGCGGTCCAGCAGGTCTCCGAATTCGGTGTACTCCCGGCCCAATCCGAGGACCGCGGCCATGATCATGCCGGCCCAGACCTGACCATTGCCGTTATCGAGCAGCGGACCGAAGTCCGCGGGCACGCCGCCCTCGGCCGCGCCGACGATATTGAGTTCAGGGGCGTAGCTCGACTTCAGTTCTGCGGCATGGCCGGTCGCGATGGCACCACCGGAATAGCCGTACAACCCGATACGAGTCTCCGGCGCCAGGCGCATCGGTTCGAAGTCACGAGCGGCCCGGATGCCGTCGAGGGTGATCCGCCCGGCCAGCGGGCCCGCACCGAAAGCACTCTCGGGGCCTCCGTGGTCCGGAATAACTACACCCCAACCTTGCTGGAGCGCTCCCTGTGAGATCAGGAATTCCAGTGGCACCACGATCTGCCCGACCAGCGCCGAGGCCGACCACTGCTGTACCGCGTAGGACGGCGCGCAATAGCGCGCTAGGGAGTCCTCGGCGATCTGCATCGAAACCAGCTTGTCCGGCGCGGACCCGCGGGGCTTCAACACCGTTGCCACAGCGGCGATCGGCTCGTCACGGGTGTTGTTGGAGCGGTACGACACCTGCCAGGCATCGACATTGAGCGGAATCAGTCCCGCGTTCGCGACATTGACCTGTCGAGCGGCGATGATCTCGCCCGGAGCCTTGGACGCGACCACCCCGGAGGATGGGCTATAGAACCCCGGATCTAGTTCCGGGGGTACCGCGATCGGGGGCGCGGGCTGAACGGTGACGGGAGCGCTTCCATCCGGCTCGCCCATCGCGATCGCGGTAGAGAACGTCGTAACCGATGCGGTGATCGCCAAGGCCGCCACAGCCGAACGGCCGACGACAGACGCACGCAGCGCCATGAATCAACTCCAATTGTATTCAAGTGAGACCACTTTGGTTCACATTGCCGATGACGGTATCTTGTACACTCACGTCTAGCAATAGTGTCCGAGACAGTTGGCACAAAGACTCATACAGTCACACAACACGCGACCAACCGAGAGGAAGGCGCAGTCCCGACCCACTGAAGACACCGCAAAGATCCGCCCCATGTTCGGCGAGCACGATGACAGTCCGAACTTCACCTACATCGGGCGAGGGCGAGTACTTCGCATAGCCAATAGCGTCGGGTTGCGCGCACAGCCCGATCTCGAACGCTCGGCAATGAGACGGGTGCCGGGGCAAGCCGGACACCGCCCGGCGTTGCGACTAACCGTCAGAGGATCGACACGGCAACGACATCGACAACGTGACCAACGCGGACCGATAGAGGAGCACAGATGAATGCCGATTCAGCTCGGAACACGCTCGACCGCGGTGTACATCGACGAGCGGTGGAGTCGGCCGTGTGGGCCATGCCCGCGGTCAACTTCGAATTGATGCGCGAAGTGCTTGCGGGCGGCGAATCGAATACATTCGTGTACTGGTCCCGTTTGCTGGATTGGCGCAACCAGACCCTCACGCCGAATCCCGATCTGATCTACTACATGGCATTCTTCGACACCCACGATGGCCCAGTCGTGGTGGAGATCCCCGCCGAGAGCGAGGATCAGGCTCTCAACGGCACCCTCTGCAATCTGTGGCAGGTACCTCTGGCGGATGTGGGTCACTTCGGCGTCGACCAGGGCAAGGGGGCGAAGTACCTAATCCTCCCGCCAGGGTGGGATGCCGCGGTTCCCGACGGCTACATCGCCCTACCTTCGGAGACCTACCGCAGCTACGCGCTGCTGCGCTCGGTACTCAGCGAAGGAACCCAACGGGCTCTGGACCGGGGACTGGAACTGTGCCGGCGGATCCGGGTATATCCGCTCGCGCAGGCCACCAATCCGCCACAAACCAGAGCACGGGACCTCGCCGACGAACTCGTCGATACCACGATTCCGTATGACATCAGGTTCTATCGGCTGCTCCACCGCATCATCCAGGACGAGCCGTGGCTGGCTCGCGATCGCGTCTTCGCGGAAATCCTCGCCGGCATCGGCATCGAGAAAGGGAAGGACTTCGATCCGACCCCGCAGCGTATCGCCGTTCTGGAAGAGGCAATCGCGGAGGCGCACGAATGGGTGCGCGCAACGTACCAGGAGAGTTTTGAACCATTCTTCGCTGACAGCCAATGGTTCTTTCCGGCAAGCCAGGACTTCATCGAAGCCCAGCGCGACGGATTCGACGCGCACGATCAGCTGTACCCGTACACCAGTCGCGGCGTGGTTTACCACATGGCCTTCATCGGCCTCAAACACCTGGGGGTAGGACAGTTCTATCTCGTCAACCTGCGGGACAAGGACGGCTCGCGCTTCAACTCGGCCGAAACCTATCGCATGCCGGTACCGGCCGGCGTGCCAGTGTCGCAGTACTGGTCGGTCACGATGTACGACGCCGAGACCCATGGATTCATCCGCGGCAACACCAAGTATTCGGTATCGTCCCAGACACCCGGGCTGACTATCAACGACGACGGCACGGTCGATGTCTACTTCGGTCCGCAGGCGCTGCCCGGTCACGAAGCGAACTTCATCGAGACGGGCAATTCCGCGGGCTTCGAGTTGATGTTCCGGTTCTACGGCGTCGGGCCGGATGTGCTCAGCAAGCGATGGTCATTGCGCGATGCCGAACGCATCGACAACCGGAACCGGGTTGTGTGACCGAGCCATAGGACCGACCTACGCCGACATCGCGGATCGACTGTATAGCCGGACGTGCGGTGCGCAGGAAATTACACCCTACATCTCAAGTGCCACAAATGTTTTCGATGTGCTGCCGTGCGAGTTCGAGCGCAACGGACCGGCAGCAGAGCGGTTTGAGGCCGCTATTCACCCCTTCCGCCGGATGGCGAGTTCGAGCAGTGGCCGTTCGGCCTCTGCCGCCCGCAGTTATCAAGACAGTGAGGTTCTCGATGGGCGACCCCATTCCCACCGCCTGCAACATCCAACGCCCAAGCCATACTCCGGCTTGGGGTGAGCTCGGGCTGCCCGACAACACGCCATCCCCGGAACCAGCTTCCCCGGGTGAGCTGTCCGCCAGAAAGATCACAGACCGCCCCGGTGCGGCAGCACACGATGCACTGGTGATCTTCGGGGTAACCGGAGACCTGTTGGCAGCGCGTACCTTCCGCGCCTTGTACAAGCTGGAAGGCGCCGGACGGCTTGTGTGCCCGGTCATCGGCATAGCGCCAGAGGATTGGTCACACTATCGGCTTATCGCCGCCGTTCGCTCCGCACTCACCGCCGCCGGGGACAACGTGGAACCGGAGGTACTCGATCGGCTCGCGCGGCGAATGACCTATCTGCGCGGCGATTTCACCAATCCTGCTACCTACCGCGAACTCGCCACATTGCTCGGGAACGCTTGTGCCCCATTGTTCTACCTCGCGACGGCTCCCACTCTGTTCGCTACGGTGATCGCACGGCTGCGGCAGGCCGAACTCATTCGGGGTGCCTCGGTACTGATCGAGAAATCGTTCGGGCGCGACGCCACCGCGGCCCGATCCATAGACGCGGAACTGCGCCGCGAGCTCGGCCCCGACCAGCTCCTGCGAGTCGACCGCTTTCTGAACGGACAGTCGGTCCTCGACCTCGCCTGCCTGCGCTTCGACCACGCGATGTTCGGACCGGTCTGGAATAGCGATCACATCGCCGCCGTACAGATCACCATGGCCGAGAACTCACGCGTGGAGAGCGGTGACGCGCACTACGACTCGGTCGGGGCGCTCCGTGACATGGTGCAAACCCGGCTCCTGCAAGTCTTGGCATTCCTGGCAATGGAAGAACCGGCCGACCGGGGACCGCACGAACTCTGGTCGGCAATGGCCGAAGCCGCGCGGGCGACCGCAGATGTCGACTCCGCCCACATGGTGGCCGGACAATACCTCGGCTACCGGAAGGTGCTCGGTGTGCGCGAGAACTCGACGACCGAGACCTTTGCGGCGTTGCGCCTGCAGGTGGACACACCACGCTGGTCGGGCGTGCCCTGGTTGGTCCGGGCAGGTAAGGCACTGTTCGCCCACACAACCGAAGTACGCGTCATCTTCCGCCGGCCACCACCACTCGCATTCCTGCGCCCGATACCGCATGTCGAGGCCAACCAATTGATCATGCGCCTGGACCCGGACCCCGGCCTACGACTTCAACTGGCATCGCGACGCGCAACTGACGCGACCGCGCGACCTGTTCATGTGGACTTGCCGTTCGCGGCCGAGCCCGGCGAGCCCGCCGACCCCGACGAGCGAATGCTGCGCGATGCGCTGAGCGGCAAGACCTGGCTGTTCCCGCGCGCAGAACTAGTGGAAGAGAGCTGGCGAATCCTCCAGCCGGTGTTCGATTCTCCCCCGGCCCCGACGCTCTATCCGAAGGGGTCATGGGGGCCACCTGGGACAGCGCGACTAGCGCACGGTCACCACAGCTGGCAGCGTCCGTGGCTGCCGAGCCCAAGTTACTCGGGTCGGGCATTCCCAACCCCGACGTAACTCGTGCGCTCATTCGGCGGGTGCCCGCCGCATCGCTGAAGCGCGCTGCGGCGGTGCACGTTCGCTCCAATCGAGGGGCTCAGCTCGGCAGCTGGTCCCGCTGCGGATGCTGCCGCGCCCGGGGCTCGTGCCGAACCACCGAGAGCGGAATCACCGTGGCGTGTTGCCCAGCGCCAGCAGGGCGCCTGCCACCTGGCCGCCGACATCGAGAATCAGCCGGAACACGTCGATGGGAACGATTTTGCCGTTGCACCACAGAATGTTGCAGGCCGTCGATGCGTAGGGGCCGACTCCCAACAGCACGCTCGCCGCGGTGATCGGATCGATCAGTCTGCCTATATCGTCGAGAGAGTCGATGGGTAGCGGAGGATTCTCGAGCGTGTACGGATCGACGTACGGCTCGGCCGGGATGTCGGTGACCGCGGCGGTGATGCGTTGGTAGAGCTCCTTGTTGTCGGGATTACCGCTCCCGGTGAGCATTCCGACGGGGTTGCTCAGGTCGATGCGCAACGGAATGCCCATGCGGACGATGACCAGGTCGCGACTGGGGACAACGGTCAAGAACTGCCCGAGTGCGCCTTCGAACGAATAGAGATCGCGGGGTGAGCCGGGGAACTGTGGCCGGTTGAACTGCACCGCGGTGGGCACTTCGACACCTTTGTAGGTATCGCCGGCATTGAGCCAGGTCAGGAAGCCGTAGCCAGGGTTCGCGCCGGTGCCGGTGGTGGCTTGCTGAAGATACTCGGGGTCGATGAGCTGCCGGTCGTCCCAGCGGCCCTGTTGCAGCATGAGTCTGCCCAGGCGCGCGAGATCATCGGGCCGCATGGCGAGCCCGCCGTTGACGGCGGTGTTGGCACTTCGGTCGCGCAACCAGACCCAGTTGCCGCGAGCGATACCCAAGGGCTGAAACACTTCTCGTTGCGCGAACTCTTGAAAATCGCTGCCGGTGGTGAGTTCGATGATCTTGGGCAGCAGGGCGAGGACGTTCTGCGCGTACTGAAAGGTGCTATCGGGCGGGTAGTCGGCGGGTGCGGCCAACGTCTGGCTCACCGAGTCGGTGTAGAGCCCGGCTATGTCAGCAGGCCAGCTGAAGTGCAGCCCGGTGGTCTGCGTGAGTACTTGCCGAACGGTCAGATTCGCATGGGCGGAATCGGCCTGCGGGAAGAACTTCGACAGCGGATCGTCCACACCGAAGTACCCCATGGTCACCGCCCGGCCCACGATCGTCGAAGTGACCCCCTTCGTGGCGCTGGCCAGCGGTATCGGCAGGTTTCCAGTGGGTGTGCGATCACCGACCAGACACCCGTGGCGGTAGATCTGCACGGCCACACCGCCGGCGCGCGTGGCGAAGTCCAGCGCGGCTGTCAAAGCGGCCGAGTCCATCTCGACGTCTTCGGGATTCGTACGCGGTAGCGGCTGACCCTGCATTGGTTCGGCGCAGTTGCGAACTCCAGGTTCGGCCGCAGCGATCGGTGCGATGAGCGGGAGCGTGGTGATCACCGCTGCTGCGAGTCCGGTGAACCAATGAACTCGACGGTCAGGCATGATGAATCTCCTTGCGAGCGAGGCGAAAACGATCATCGGGTGAGCGCGTCGGCGAGCGCGTTACGGTCGACGCTGTAGTAGGTCTTGTCAGTCTCGAGCTTCCAATCCGGCCCGACGAAGTACTGCCGCGCGGTGTCGTCGACGAAGGCGATGTACTCGAGCCAGGCCATGGCGGTGCCGGAGGACGCGTACGCGCCCGGCCCGTCGACCGGCGAGAAGTGGCTCACGCCACGGGCATTCGCGATCCAGGCGGGAGCGTTGAAGCTCATGTTGTACTGCCACCATCGCACCCAGGCGAAGTCGGGGACGACGAAGTCGTTGTAGCCGGTGAGGTAGAGGGTGGGCACGCCGACCAGCGCCCCGACCGCCAGCGGACCGGGCTCGATGGCCAGGGCGCCGATGATCCGCAGCCGGGGATCGACCATTCCGGCGAGCGGTGGGAAGAGCGCCGCGGCCTGCAGGGTGGCTTGGCCCCCGCCGGAATGCCCGGCGAGGACCGTCCGCCCAAAGTCGATCTTGCCGAACAGCGGGGAACTCGGGTCGCGGCTCTGGATCAGTGCGACCGCCAACCCGAGCGCGGGCATATCCGCGGTCGAATTGAAGAAGTCGTAGGCGACCACCACCACGAAACCATGGCTGGTCCACTGCCGCGCAAGCGTGTCGTAGTTGCCCGGGTTCGACAGGATCCCGCCCACGAACACGATCACCGGTGCGTCGTCCATGTTCTCGATATCGGCCGGGTAGTAAGTGTTTACACCGATTGGAGACTGCAGCCCATAGGGAAACGCCTGAGTGCATCGGGCGTCGTCACGATTGCCGAAAAGATGAACGGTGAGGTGTGCGACCATCCCGGCCACAGATTCCTGACACGGGTTGGTCACCGTCGGAGTCGCCACCGGATGTGGCCCGATGCTGTCGAAGGCACTCTGCGCAGTTGTCTCAGAAGCTATTTCGTCGGCATGCGCTGGAGTCGGGGCCGCCGGCAGGCTGACGGCTGTGGCAGCCAGGGCAATTGCAAAGATCCCCGGCCGGAAGGTCCTACGCCTCGTCATTGAGGTCTCCTGTGTCTCTGACCGGGCTGCATCCGGCAGATGAAAACTGGGACTATCTGGTTTCAGATAGGGACGATAGCCTGATGGTGACTTCCAACACAACCGGCAAATTTGCAGCGGGTACCAGTTCGAGACCGAGTGTCAGGTGCGCGAGGCCCTGCTTGTACGCCGCGGTTCACAACCTCGCGAATTGGAATCTACGAGTGTGAAATGCACTGTTGGACAGCCGCTTCCGCTCCTCCGTTGCTGGCGTACGCAGGATTTCCGATGCGAACTCATAGCGCCGAGCGCCAGCTCGCGCACTTGGCAACCACCCGGGCCGAGCCCCCATCGGGGGCAATGCCGGACTGCGGATGCGAACCAGAACCGTTGCACTGATTCGTATCGATGAGACGTACACCACTCGGCCGCGATCGTGACGACTTCAACGATCGCGGTGTCGAAGCGGTTGAAGCCACTAGGAGGTTGAGTGTTGTGACCGCGACAGGACCGGCCGCCGAAACCGGACCCGACGATGTGACGCTGGTGTACAGAGCGCGTGACGGCGATCTACGTTCGTTCGAAACCTTGGTCCTGCGCTACCAAGGGGCAATGTATCGGCTGGCCCTCAGGATGCTGAACAACCGCGCCGATGCCGAGGACGTAGTACAGGATGTCTTCCTCTGCGCCTGGCGGCGACTGCCGCAGCTACACAACGATTCCGCGTTCGTCGCATGGCTGTACCGCATGACGACCAATCACTGTCTGAACGCGATCCGAGCACGCAAGCCCACTATCGAGATCGACTCAGAGATCGCCCAATCACCCCGATGCACCCACCCTGAGCACGCGGTGCAGGTGAGAACCCAACTCGCAGCGTTGAATTCCGCGCTGCAACTACTCACACCCGAGCAACGCGCCTGCTGGCTGCTTCGTGAAGTACACGGGCTCTCCTACGAAGAAATCGGCGACATCGTCGAAGTGAACACGACAGCGGTGCGTGGTCGGATTGCACGAGCGCGCGCCTACTTGTCGGAAGTGATGAAACCATGGCAGTGAACAGCACCACAGGACACGATCAGGGCCATCGACTGCCCTGCGGGCGCGATCTCGACCTGGTCTGGGAACGGCTCGACCTCATCATGAACGGTTCGGGAGACGAGCACGACACTGGTTGTCCCCATTGCGTTGTGGCGGGTGAGAGCCTGCTCAAATTGCGGGCGGCGACGAAAGCCCTGACCGAAGAGCCGGATCCGGCTCCACCCGATCTGTCGAGACGCATCATGTCCGCGGTACGTGCCGAGGCCCGGCGAACGCGAACCCTGCCGCTGCCTTCCGCGCAGCCCGGAGGGGTCGAAATCAGCACCCAGGCAGTCGCCGCCGTTGTTCGCTACGTCGCGGATTCTGTACCGGGAGTGCGTGCTCGAGGCTGTCGGATCCGCGCCACCCGCAATCCGGCCGACAGCGCGAATCTATTGACCATCGAGCTCTACGTTGCCATCGGTATCGGGCGGACCACCACCGCCGAGGCAACGCCTCTGGTGCGCGCGCGGGTGAGCTCGGCACTAGACGCGCAGCTCGGCCTGGAGCTGGCGAGCCTGACCATTACGGTCGCCGACATATATCACGAGAACGAAAGCGGGCGATGACGGGCGAGGAGTTTCCAGAGATAGTGGTAGAGCTCGCGGTCGTCGCCGCAGTCGCCGCGCACGCCGCACGTACAACCCCCGGCGTCCTGCGACTGGAACCCGGTGCGCGAGGGCTGGTCTCGTCCGTTCTGCGAGCAAGCAGGCCGACCAACGCCGCCCTCGCACGCTCGGACGGGGTTCGCGTACGCCGGAACTCTCTCGGCGCGCTGAGCGTGCACGTGGATGTGGCGATCTCGGCCGAACCCGCTGCCGCCGTGACCGGCCAGGCCGTCCAGCAGCGAGTCGGGCGGCTCGTCCGTGAGCAGACCGGTCAGCGAGTAGACGAGATCACAGTCCTCATTCTCGATATCGAACCGGGTTGGCGATGACCCGCTCCAACGATGTCATAACGACTGTGCTGGCGGCTGTGGCGGCCATCGAGGGCCTGCGTCCCGCCGCGCTCCTCGGCGTGGAGGCTCCGAGCTGGTGGCTTTGGGGCACAGCCGGTTACGCGATCGATGTAGCGGCCGACAGAATCGAAATCCGAGTCGTGGCCACCCGGCTGCCCTTGGGACCTCCGATGGCTGCCGCGGCCACCGCGATTCGCACCGCATTGGCGCAATCGGAGTACAGCGACGCAGCAATCCGCTTGGTGGTCACCGACCTCGACGCCGTCGCCCTGTCCGATTCGGACGTTACCTAGCTCACATTCTGCTGTGCGTGACGTCTGCCCGTCGTTGGGGTCCATCCAAGAAGAAGTTCCCGAAATCTGCTCTAGCTCAGTACAAGACGGGAGTCCCATCATGACCACGACAACGACCGCAACCGAAAAGCGCGCCGACAGCGAAGTACCCGCCCGTATCGATCCCCCGGTGTCACGGGTCGGCGCCAGCGTCGACAAGATCAACAGCAGGCTCGCCAGCGAACAGGGCACGACCACTATCGCGGACATCGTGGTCCAGAAAGTCGCCGGACTTGCGGCCCGGGAAGTTCCGGGAGTTCACGCGCTCGGTGGCGGCGCCGCAAGGGCCTTCAGTGCTCTTCGTGACCGCATCCCCGGTGCGTCGGCGAGTATCGGCCAAGGTGTTTCGGTCGAGGTGGGCGAGACACAGGCCGCGGTCGATCTCGAGATCGTGGTCGAATACGGTGTCGCCATCGCCGAGGTCGCACGGGCGGTGCGCCGCAACGTGATCAGTGCAATCGAGCAGATGACAGGCCTGATCGTCGTGGAAGTGAATATCAACGTCAACGACGTCTACATTGCCGGTGACGACGAACCCGCCCCGATCAGCCGGGTGCACTAGAATGAGCGCAACGTCGATCTGTCTCTCGGTCGGCATCGCATTCGGCTTCGCGGCCGCCTTCGGCGGGTTCGGCGCATTCGCCATCGTTCTGTTGTTCGCCGTGCTCAGCGTGGCAGTCGGTCGCTGGCTCGATGGTGAAATTGACCTGAAAGGCTTGCTCCAGGCTGCGCAGCAGCGGGGTCGTCGATGACGCTCGCCCTCACCACCGAGAAGTCCCGGGGACGTACGACGGTCGCGCCCCGGGCAATTAGCCGAATCGCCGCCCGAATCGCGAGGGAAGTCGAGCATATCGGCCCGAATGTTCAGGTCGAGGCCGTAGTTTCCGCCGATCGGACCACACTGCGTGTACGGATGACGATTCTGTATCCAGCACCGGTAGGTGCGGTGACCGAAGCCTGTCGCGCCCTACTCGCGCACCGCACCGCGGCGCTGACCGGACAGGCGGTCACCACGATCGATATCGAGGTGACCGAGCTGCGCGCCGAAACGGCGGCAGGAAAGAGCATTCGATGATCCGAAGGCCACGCAGAACGATGTCGGCTACGGTTCTCGCCCTGCTACTGGGAGCACTGTCCACCGTGTCGGCCGTATCGCTGATTCAGCGGCTGCTCGGTCGGCGCGAGCTGGTCTCTTACGATGCGCTGGCACGCCGCCTGCATGCGACAACCTGGAGCGACTGGTCGGTGCTGGTCGCCGGTTCGAGTGCCGTGGCGCTCGGTCTCATCGTGTTCGGACTGGCGCTGTGGCCGGGGAGGGCGGTGGTCATGCCCCTCGATACCGAGGACGGCATGGTCGCGGGGGTGCGCCGCAGCGGCCTTCGTACCGCGCTGCGCAGCACCGCGACCCGGGTCGACGGGATCGATTCCGCGCGAATTCGATTGGGAAGACGAAAGGTTTACGTGTCCGCCCGGACCACTCGACGCGACACCACGGGCCTTCCGGAGGCGATCAATCAGGCGGTGGCCCGCCGCGTACGAGAGATCGGTCCACGACGTGTACGCACGGTGCATGCCGGCGTACGCGGGTTCTAGACAGGAGAGCCGCGATGAGTCGAATCAATCGACCCGCGATACTGAATCGCAGTACATCGGGCGTGCTCGGCGTGCTCGGAATCGGTGCAGGAGCACTCGCTGTGGCCGCGCATTACGGGAGACTGGGCTGGTTGCGCCCGGATGCGACCATCGTCCCGGGTGTCGAGCCGCCACCCTTGTGGGTGATGTGGACTGCGGTAGCGGGCTGCGTGTTGATCACGACGCTGTGCGTGTGGTGGTTGCTGGCTCAGCTCTTCCGAACACCGAGGTCGTGCACGTGGCGCATCGACGGTGTGGAGTCTGCGGGTAAGACCGCACTCGAGTCTTCGGTCGCTGCGGCACCGGTGGTCCGGGACATCGAGAGTTACGGCGGAGTGCGGTCCGCCTCGGCGTGGTTGACAGGAGCCCACAGCGCCCCGGAGCTGTATCTGGTCGTGACCATCGAGACGCATGCCGACATCGTCGATGTGCGCCGCCGAATACTTGGTCATGCAATAGCCCGATTGCGCGAAGCACTCCAAGTGAAGGTCATCCCAGTATCGCTGGAGGTCGACTTCGCTGAGGATCGAGAGCCCGCTCGAGTCGACCGAGTGTCCGCAGCGAGCAAGTCTTGATCGATCCAGTTCGCCGGATGGTTTTGAGGGCGTCGGCGGACCCGGGTTTGGCGAGCTCCGAGATCGAGGCCACGTCGTCGAGAGGAATTCGGCGTGGTCGATCTCAGAGAACTATCCAGCGATGTAGAGACGCTCATTCGGTAGCCGTGGGAGGCCAACAGTGCTACCGCCCACGATCACCACGTGGTCGAAGTAGTGGCGTGCCAGTGACTCTTGAATGAGCACCAGCGCAGCTGACAGGCGCGCGGCGAAGTCCAGTTGAATGCCATGGAATTGAACTGAAATATGCACATCTGGATCGACACGGCATGAGGTTTCTTTCGCCATGGCTGCGGCTTCCGATCAGATATTACAAACAATGCAGGCCCGGGGTCGAGGTTCAGTATTGGCACAACTCTGGAGTGCGGCTCGGGCGCCTGATTCATGCGGACAAATAACGACCCTCATGGCTCGCGGCCAGTTGCCGTCGAGCTATTCGATCGCACGCCGTGTCCTACATGACCATAGATGTAGAACATGACGTACCTAACACCTCAAGATTGGTACAGTACCGTTCCCATCTCGGGCAGGCAAGTATCCGAGTCCCGCAGGACCGGCAGCCACGCTGCCCGTACGGCTCAGGATCCGCTCGACGCACTCCCGCGCATCGACCTCAGTTCAGCCCCTTCGACCCGAGCACAGCGACCGAGGTCTCGTAGAACACGGCCGCCAATTCGCCGAGCCCGCTCGGGCCGGCGTCATTGAGACAGTCGCGGATCCGATCGTCGATTCCACCGATGAGTAGATCAAGCATCCCCTCGATCGGCAGCTCACCCAGCTCGCCCTGAGTCACCCCCAGGGCGTGAACTGCGGTCATTCGGTCCACGAAGACCTTCTTCATATGGCCTCGGTGAACCGCTAATGCCTGTCCGGCCGCAAGCGCCTCCACATGCAGAGCTCGCGCAAGCGCGGGTTCGATAGTCAGAATCGCAAGGTACTCCTCGAGCGACTTACGAAGCAGCACTTTCCAATTCAGACCACGATAGGGCTCCAGCGCCGTGCGCAACAGATTCTCGACCACCTCGACCGTTAGCTCGAACGCAGCGACGTAGCACTCCTGCTTGTCAGCGAAGAACTGGTAGAAAGTGCGGCGAGATACCTGCGCGCGCTTGACGATATCGCTGACCGTCGTCGCCTGATAACCCTGCTCAGAGACCACATACAACGCCGACCATCCCAACCTCCCCCACTGCGAGGCAAGCACCTGCTCCCGAGTCAAACCGGTCGGCCCTGGCGGCAGCGGCCCTGGTGACACACGAGACACAATGTCCATTGCCCAACCTTAGCGATCACCCCCACTGATCACGACCTCTTCGACGTCGGCTGAACTCCTCCCAAAGTGGAACCCGAAGCGAAATGAGCCATCACCAAGGAACTGCCTCACAGAAGACGGGAGAAATCTCGCGAAATATTGCCCAGATCGACCACCCTTCAGAGGGTTGCCCATCGCCGGAGTGACAAACAAGCGCTTGCCCGAAACGGACATCGGGCGCACGCCCGACGAGCAGTTCGGACATAGCTGAAATAGATGATCTGACGCCAGTCGAGATTGTGGCGACCACAGCCCACCAGAACCATTGCGGACGGGATTCGATTCTAAGGCCTCCGAGATAGGCAACGGTACGAGACTTCAACGTCTGCGGAGACAACCAAACCATCGCGGGCACATCTCGTTTGGATGCTGTTCGAATCCCGCCGGGGGAACGTACAAATCCACAACGCAAATGCCCGCTGCTGACCGGGCATTTGTGCTCGTGGTCGAAAACTCGTGTCCCGACCCACAGAACGGAACGGGCCGGACCAGCCGCGGCCGGGTACGGCGCGACGCCAATCGCACGAGCCCGCACGCGGATACGGACCGACACGAGGAACGATCGGGGCAGCAGGGTCGAGGACGGCGTCGTTCATGCCGGTTCAGCGAGAAGTAGCCACAGATCCCGCCGCGAGAGCCGGCCGCCCGCTTCGGAGTCGATGTCGCTGCCGGGCAACATAGCTCCCTGCTATTAACCTGCCAAGCATGACAACGACTCTCGTGAAGGCCGTACTCGTAGTGGGAGCCGCCGCGGCGCTCACCGTCTCCCCCGCCGGCGCGGAGACCATCGGCATGGCCCCGCACGAGAAGACGCTCGGTGCGCTCATGGTCGGCAACCGGGAGGAGCGCATCACCCGGGTCGCACCGCTGAACATGGTCGGCACCACCCGCGAGGTGTTCGTCGGCAGCGTCGCCTACGGCCGCAACGACACCGATTCCCCGGCGAAGCTGCGGATCGGCTACCACGTGGGGTGTGCGGTCGCGTTCACCGGCGATTCCTTCGGCGCGGAGCCGGACATCTACGCGATCAGCCCGGGTGGCGACGCAAACCCGACGAACTTCGGTCCCGTCGCGGAATTGACCCTGGTTCCGGGCACGGTGGAGACCATCAAGATCGCCGAGATCGATATGGAGCCGGGGCAGGTGGCGGAAATGCAGATCGACGACTTCCACATCGTGGTCAATGCCTGCGCGGGGCCCGCGACCTTGCGCCAGTACACGGCCGTTGTCTCCAAAACCACCGGGCGGCTGGCCAGCGCGGTCGTCTACGGCGACAGCACCTGGATGTAGCGATACCCGCGGCCGGGCGCCGCCGACGCCGTCACACGGCCGTTCGGTCGGGTATCAGAGCCAGCAATTGGCTTGTGTGCGTGGGGATTTCGACGTCGGACAAGCCTCCGAACAAACCGCGCAACGGCACGACCGTGTCAGCGAGCAGAGCGCCCGCAGAGAGGCCGAGCAACGGGACAGGGGTGTCGAGCTCGGGGGCCGACAGGGCGGATCCGCCGAAGGCACACAGGATTTCGGCCTGGGAGCGCAGACGATCGCGTAGGCCAGAGAGGCCGCCCGCCCTGTCGACCACGCGGTCGATGCTCCAGGCGTCGAGGGCATGTCGATTGTCGTAGGTGGCGTGTTCCCCCGACGCCACGGTCGCCACCGTCGCGATGGTGCCCGCGGTGACGAGGCAGACGTGGGCCAGGATCCGGCCGGCATCCCATTCGCCCGGCGGGGGCGTGCGGAGGTGCGGCGCTTCTGCCGCGGTGGAGGCGGCTTCCAGGAGCAGGTCATAGGCGGTGCGCAACACCGTGGTGTCCAACATCTGCCAAATAATGCAGGCATTTACCTGCATATGTCAACGGTCAGCCGCGGACTACAGCCGACTCACCCATCAGCGAACATTCAGCGAACCCAAGGGTAGGGTCACCCGAAGGCTCTTCTACTGACTTCCGCTAACCACTCGCAGCAATGCGAGACAGTGCTCAGGAGGAACCGGATGGCGTCGCTGCTGTATCGGCTGGGAAAGTTCTCCTATCGGCGATGGTGGGCGGTTCTCGCCGTCTGGATCCTCGCCGCGATCACCCTGAGCATCGTGAGCTCGGCGGTGTCGAAGCCGTTCGAGGACAATTTCGAGCTGCCGAACAGCCGGGCGGTCGCCGCGCAGGAAGAGCTGCTGAAGAAGTTCCCCGACGCCGCGAAGGAGACCGCGCAGCCGGCCACCGTCGTCGTTCGGTCGAGCGACGGTGCGCGCCTGGACGACGGCGGCAATCACGCCGCAATCGAGCAGATGGTCGCGAAGCTGCGGGAGGTACCGCAGCTCACCCCGCAGGCCCGCGCCGCGATCGTCGACCCGACCACCGGTGAGGCGGCCGCCACGGGCCTGAGCCCCGACGGCACCGTGGCATTGATCAAACTCGACCTCGACGCCGTCCGGCACGGCGCGGACAGCGGTGTCACCCAGGAATCGATCGACACCGTGGCCGCGGCGAAGGAGATCGGCCGCGCCGCGGGCCTGACCGTCGAGAGTGCCGGCGCCGCCAACGAACCCATCGCCGAGCCGCCCGCCGAGTTGATCGGCATCTGCGTCGCGATCGTGGTCATGATCATCACGTTCGCGTCCCTGCTCGCCGCGGCCATGCCGCTGGGCTCCGCGATGATCGGCATCGCCCTGTCGACCGCGATCATCTCGATCGGCACCTCGTTCCTGACGCTCGGCACATCGACGACCGGCCTGGCCACGATGATCGGGCTCGCCGTGGGAATCGACTACTCGCTGTTCGTGATCTCGCGATACCGCCAGGAGACGACCGGGACCTCCGATCGAGCGCACGCGGCCGGCGTCGCGGTCGGCACCGCGGGCTCGGCCGTCGTCTTCGCCGGCACCACCGTCGTGATCGCCCTGGTCGCGCTGGGCTTGACGGGCATGTCCTTCCTGACCCAGATGGGTCTGGGCGCCGCGATCACGGTGGTGCTGGCGGTGCTGGTCGCGCTCACCGTCCTGCCCGCCCTGCTCGGGCTGTTCAAGTCGGCGGTGTTCAAACCGCGAATCCCGCTGCTGTGGACACCGGAGAAGAGCACGGATCACACGGTCGGGCACCGCGTGGGCGTGGAACTGACCAAACGGCCGCTCCCCTACCTGATCGCCGCTGTGGCGGCACTCGCCCTGGCGGCGGTGCCGATCACCGGCCTCCAACTCGGCCTGGACATCACGCCGCAGTCGGACAAGGCCGCGGTCAAGATCGAGCGCGACGCGTTCGGCGCGGGCAAATCCTCACCCCTGGTCGTCGTGGTGAGCGCGGACAACCCGGCCGACGCGACCCGGGCCACCCAGCTCATCGGTGAGCGCATCCCCACCCTCGGGCACATCGCCGATCGCGGCGTCGTTGGCCCGATTCCGAACGCCGCGCAGGACGCGGCCCAGTTCATCGTCGTCCCGCAGAGCGGTCCGTCGACGCCGGAAACCAAAGCGCTGCTGGAAGATCTGCGTTCCGCGGCGAAGGACGTGGGGCAGTCGACCGGGACCTTTGTCGGGATCGGCGGCGCCGCCGCGATCAACGCGGATTTCGCCTCGACCCTCACCGACAAGCTGCCGCTGTACGTACTCGTGGTCGTCGGCCTGGCGTTCATCCTGTTGATGATCGTCTTCCGGTCCGTGATCATCCCGCTCATCGCCTCGCTCGGATTCCTGCTGTCGATCGCGGCGACCTTCGGCGTCACGGTCGGGATCTTCCAGGACGGCTGGCTGGGCTGGATCAAACCCGAGGACCGGGGGCCGATCCTGGTGTTCATGCCGATCTTCCTCATCGGCATCGTCTTCGGGCTCGCCATGGACTACCAGGTGTTCCTGGTGAGCCGCATGCGCGAGGAATACCACCACGGCGCGACCCCGATCGACGCCATCCGCACCGGATACAGCGCCGGCGCACGCGTGATCACGGCCGCCGCGCTGATCATGATCTCCGTGTTCGCCGGGTTCACGCTCTCGGCCGAGACGTTCCTGAAGCTGATGGGACTGTCGATGGCCGTCGCCATCGTCTTCGACGCCTTCCTGGTTCGCATGATCATCATGCCCACCACCATGGCGCTGCTCGGCGACAAGGCGTGGTGGATGCCGGCCTGGCTCGAACGGATCCTGCCGCGCATCGATGTGGAGGGCGAGAACCTGCGCGCCGCTTCCGACCCGGACGCGGCGCGGCCCGCCGATGCCGACCGGACCGTACCGGCCTCGGGATCGAATCGCTGAGCGAACCACCCGGGAGTCACGGCCTCACCGGCCGGAAAGAACACTCCTGCCCAGCAATTCGAGCCGGTGCGCGGCGGTGGGGCGAAATCCCCACCACCGGCGATGGACGGCCGCGGCCCGCGACCGCGGCCGCTCGCCCGCGTGCAGGGCCAGCAGCATCGTGCGCACCGCGTCACCACCCACCCACCGGGCCGCGTTCGCGTCGGCCTGGAAGTACTCGCGACGCGACTCGCTCGCCGACATCGCCCAGTACCCGGCGACCAGCAGCACGAACCCGGGCAGCCCCACCACGGAGAACGAGGCGGGCGCGAAGAGGATGCACAGCGCCGCCCCGGCCAGCACCGCGAAGAACGCGAGCGCGGGGCGGCCGGTGGCGGCGCGTTCGAACCAGCGATCCCACGTCGCGGTCCGCGACGGATAGTCCTCGAGGTACCGGGAACCCAGCTCCGCGCGGGACAGCTCCACCGCCAGCAGTGCGTCGCGCCCCGGTGCGCCGAGGTCGGCGTAGACCTCCGGATCGACCGAAACGTATTCCGGCACAACGGTTACCCACTGGCTTCGCAGGAGCGGGGTCCGCCACCGACGCACCGTGGACAGCGTCGAGGTAGCCGCGTCGCGCGGATCCGCCCGCGCGACCAGCCGCACCGGCAGGGACCGCGGGGTGATCGAGACGGGACGGAATACCGCTTCAGCGGCGAGCCGAGCCGAGCGCGCGTTCGCATCCTCGGTCAGTGTGCTCAAACCTCCGGACACCGGCCGAACTCCTTCCATCGCACCGCAATTCTTCGCCCCGCGGGCAGAGCCGAAGCATACGACTCCGGCCCCCGCCCCGCGCGCCGCGCACACCCTCGATTCTCGGCGCGGCCGATCGAATCGCGGGATCGTGCGCGGGCGCATCGGGTCGAATGGAATATCGCGGATCGCTACGACCGAAACGGCGACCGGCGAGGATTCAGCTCACCTGGTATTCGGCGCTGCATTCGCCGTTGGTGTAGTTCTGCCCCTCACCGTGATTGAAGACGTTCAGGTTCAGCAGAATTCGGCCGGGCTTGGTCTCCACGCCGGAGATGGTCAGCGTGTTGTCGGGGCCTTTCACCTGGGCGGAGGTGTTCGCCACCCCGCTCCTGCCGGTGTCGAGGTTCGCCCAGTTGACGGAGAACTGCTGGTCGTAGGCGAAATCGGTCCCCGCATCGGTGTGCAGCTTCAGGTCGACGGAACCATTGCCGGAAGTCGCGAAAACCTCGCTGGACGCCGGGGTCTGGAAGGGTTCCACCGGAACGGGGTAACTCATCGTGCATACCGCGGCCCCCGGGTCGTTCGGGGCGGCGGACGCCGCGGGCGCACCCGCGGCGGTAAGTGCGACGCCGGCGACAGCGGCTATCAGTGACAGGGCCGAGCGCGTGCTTGAATTCATCGAACCGTCCCATCGAATATCGAGATGTACTGGATGAAGAGTGTTGCCTCGCTGCGAAATACCGACCGGCAACCGACACCAGCCTAGCGAGACTCGGGAAAGCGCGCCAACAAGCACGAATGTCGAATCATGCTCTACCAAAATGGCTTTCGATCGGACAGACATCACATTCATGGGCATTCGAATCCCGATCTAACACCCGGAAAGCGTGGCGAGTTCGGGTGGCCGTCACCGGTCCGAGTGCGGGACCGCGGCGAGCAGCAGGGGTTCCAGTTCGGCGGCCACCTGTTCGAGGGGCCGCAGGGAGCGATCCACCCGGGACAGGACTATCGCACCCTCCACAGCGGAGAGGGTCAGGGTCGCAAGGGTTTCGGCTCGCGCGGCGGGGACGCCGGCGGCCAGGAGCGAGGCGGCCAGGGCGGTGCGCCAGCGGGTCAGGATCGCGGCCACCTCGGGGTGCAGGGCGCGGTCGTCCTCGGTGCCGCCGACCGCCACCGCCACCGCGGGACAGACCGCTTGGAAGTCGCTGTCCCGGAGCAGTTTTCGCCAGAACTCCAGGAGCACCCGCAACGCCTCGCCGGGACCGGCAGCCGCGGACGACTCGATCAGGGCGGTGATCGCGTCACCCGACAGGCCCAGACTCTCGCTCAGGAGCTGGCGGCGGCCGCCCGGGAAGTGGTGGTAGACCGACCCGCGGGGCGCGCCGGTGCGGGACAGGACGGCGTCGATCGTGACTCCGGCGGAGCCGCGTTCGCGCAGCAGTTCCACACCGCCGATCAGCATTCTGCGTTTGGTGGCGCCGCGTTCGGCCATGACTACCCCCGCGCCTCCGCCGCCGCCTTCACGGCCGCCAGGTTGGCGCGCATGTTGCGCTCCCACTCGGTCAGGCGATTGGCGACGATCCGGGCCTCCTTGTCCGGCATGGCGGTGATGGCCACGTTCAGACCGGACGGACCCGGGCCCATGCGGCCCCACTGCCGCACGATCACACCGGAATTGGCCGGGTCCACCTCGAAACCCCAGGTGGCGCTGACGCCTTCGGGGCCGTGCACCGCCCACACCCAGCGCCGTTCGGGCTCCAGCTCGATCACCTCGCACTCGGTGCTCCACGCGCCCAGGGCATCGTGCCGGTTCGTACCGCGAAAACGCGCGCCCAGCGCCACCGCGTCCGCATCGCCGAGCCATTCCACGGTGGCCAGTTCCTCGGACACCCGGGACGACAGCGTGATGTCGGTGAGCAGCTCCCAGGCCCGGGCGGGCGTACAGGCGACGCGTTCGGAGACTTCGACGGTCGGTTGATCGCGGTAGCGCACGCTGCGGCCTCTCGGGGGTTCCCAACAACAGTTTCTATGATCTATAACATAGTCCATGGTCGAATCGGATCCCATACGGAAATCACTTCGGGTCGGCGTCGTCATCGAGCCCCGCCTGCCCGGCGCCGCGGACTTCGCACGGGACGCCGAACGGCTCGGCGTCACCTCGCTGTGGGTGCCGGAGGTCTGGGGCTACGACGCGCTCACCGGGCTGGCCTATCTCGCCGCCAAGACCGATTCGATCGAGCTGGGCACCTTCGTGGTTCAGCTCGGATCCCGCTCCCCCGCACTGCTGGCCACCTCGGCGCTGAGCCTGCAGGAGCTGTCGGGGGGCCGGTTCCGGCTCGGCATCGGCGTCTCCGGGCCGCGGGTCATGGAGGGCTGGCACGGGGTGCGCTTCCGCAAACCGGTGCGCACCACCCGCGAAACCATCGAGATCGTGCGCCTGATCAGCCGCGGCGAACCGCTCGCCTACGACGGCGAGATCTACACCCTGCCGCTGCCCGACAGCGCAGGTCGCGCCCTGCGGCCGATGATCGCACCGCGCGAGGTGCCGATCTACGTGGCGGCCATGGGCCCGGCGAACCTGCATCTCACCGGCGCGGCCGCGGACGGCTGGCTGGGCAACGCGTTCATTCCCGAAGCGGGCGAGGTGTTCCTGGATCCGCTGCGCGCCGGCGCGGAATCCGCCGGGCGCACCCTGGCCGATCTGGATCTCGTCGCGCCGGTCGCCGTCGAGTTCGCCGACTCCGACGCCGATGCCGCGCAACGGATTCGACGTCACGCCCAGGGCTACGCGTTCACCATCGGGGCGATGGGCGCGGGCGGGCGGAACTTCTACAACGAGGCGTTCGGCCGCATGGGTTTCGGTCCCGCCGTGCAGCGGGTCGCCGAGCTCTGGGCCTCGGGCAATCGCGACGAGGCCCGGCGGGCGGTACCGCTGGAGCTGGGCAGTCACACCAATCTGGTCGGGACGCCCGAGGCGATCGCAGAGCGGATCGAGCGGTATCGCGCGGCCGGGATCTCGACCCTGCTGGCCAAGATGGAGACCCCGTTCGAGGAACAGCTGACCACGCTGCGGCGCCTGCTCGAGCTGGCCCGCGCCTGACCGGAGCGGCAGCTCCCAATTAATCGGTTTACCAACCGAATACGCGCTTGCTACCGTGATGGCAACGCACCGACGAGACCTCCGAGGAGGGTGAGGCAATGGCACGACAGCAGCGGAATCAGCACATCCGGCTCGACGGCGTCCGTGGGCGCACGCTCTTCGTAGCCGGCTGCCGCCGAATCCGGAGTGGCACCTGAGGTCCGTGCACGGACTCATCTCAGGGCCGCTTCGAGGATTCTCGAAGCGGCCCTTGCGTTTTCCGAGACCCGCCCCGGCCGAGCGGGAATCATCCCACCCCCACCCCGAGCACCTCAGTGCCGAGTAGATGTCAACGACGACATTCGCCCGGGGTCCCATGCCCGTAGCTCAAACGGATAGAGCGCTTGTCTACGAAGCAAGATGTTGGAGGTTCGAATCCTCCCGGGCATACCGATTGTCGATGAAGCGTGGTGTAACGGCAGCATGGCGAGCTCTGACCTCGCCGGTCCAGGTTCGAATCCTGGCGCTTCAGCTCCGCGGCGTAAATTGGCGGCAATGCCGAGCGATCAGATCTTCCTGCTGCTGAGCCTGCCGGAACTGCGGGCGTCCGACGGACCGATCACCGTGCGGGAATCCGCGGGCCGGCCGCGGACCGCCCCGGACGAAGCCACCCTGCTGGCTATCGCGAACGGCTCCCATCGGGACGCGAGCGAACCCATGGTGGCCGCCGTCCTCGATCCGGCGCTCGTCCGCGCCGACGGATCCGTCGAACGTGCCGCGATCACCGAAATTCGCTATGCCCGGCGCGATGTCACCGGCGCGTATGTCGGCCTGGACCGCCGTTCGCCCCTGGTCGATGCCCTGGATCTGCTGCCGCACCCCGAGGGCGGCTGGTTCCGGGAAACCTGGCGCAGCGCACACTCGTTCACCCCGTCCGGCTATCCGGGTGCGCGTGCCGCCGGCACCGGCATCTACTACGTGCTCGGCCCCGGCGAGCGATCGGTGTGGCATCGGGTGCGCTCGGACGAGCTGTGGCTGTGGCACACCGGCCTGCCGCTGCGTCTCACCCTCGGCGGCAACGGTTCCCGGCCGGACGACTTCCGGGACCACGTGCTCGGAGGTGACGTACTGGCGGGGCAGCGACCGCAGGTGCTGGTTCCGGCCGGGTGGTGGCAGAGCGCGGAACCACTGCCGGGAACGGCGGACGAGGTTCTGGTCAGTTGCGTCGTGTCGCCGGGATTCGACTTCGCGGACTTCGAATCACCGGAATCGGCGGGCTAGCGCGACGCCCCGGGCGACGTGATGCACGCTGACCCGGGCGAAGTCGGCGATGACCCGAATCACCGGTGCAATTGCGCAGATTGTCACATTTCAGCTGGTCCGGGGATTTTTCGGAAGGACCAGCAATCCCCTTGGTGGACATGCGATTCCGCTATGATTCACGATTTGCCCACCCCGGCTTGACGCGGCTGAATCGAGATGATTCGATCTGAATCATCATGAACCCAGAGAATCAGCCGCCACCGGGCGCGACCGACGCGGCATCCGCCGCGAACTCGGTTGCGTACCAGTCGCGCCCGCGCCAGCAATTGGCGGCGGAGCTGCGGCGGCTGCGGGACATGGCCGGGATTTCCGGGCGGGAGCTGGCCAAGCGCGTCGGCATCAGCCAGTCGACACTGTCCCGGATCGAGGCGGGACAGGTGGTGCCGCCGCTACCCCAGGTACTCGACTGGGCCGAAGCGGTTGGCGCGCAGGATGATTGCCGGCATTCGCTACGCGCGCTCACCGAAGCCGCGCATACGCCCGAGATGCAGGATTGGGCGGCGTCGCTCGCGAACCGCCCGCACCTGCAGGACGACGTGCGGGCCTTCGAACAGGACGCGCGGGTGGTGCGCAACTTTCAGCCCGCGCTCATGCCGGGTCTGCTGCAGACCGCCGACTACGCCCGCCGGGTGTTCGCCACCTTCGATCCGCCCTACGCGCCCGACGCCCTGGCGTCCGCGCTGGCCGCGCGTCTCGAGCGCCAGCAGGTGCTGTACGACCCCGCCAAGCGCTTCGAATTCCTGATCACCGAAGCGGCCCTGCGTTTTAGGCCCGGACCGTACCGCATGCTGCTCGCCCAGCTGGACCGGACCATCTCGATCGAAACCCTCGATACCGTCGAGATCGGGGTGATTCCGCAGGATATCGAGGCGAGCACCACGATCCCGCACGGTTTCGTCATCTACGAGAACGAGGACCACGCGATCGCCTCCGCGGAGCCGATCGCGGGCAACCTGGTGACCCGTGGCCCCGAACTGGTCGACGCCCATCGCCGCCGCTGGACGGCGCTGACGGGAATGGCTTTGTTCGACAATGATGCCCGCGAATTTCTCACCGGACTCCGGGACGAAATCCACCGCATCGCAACCCAATGACCATTTTCCAGCGGCCGTCGAGGGGTCGGCCGCATGTGGGGGTGGTGGTGTCGCAGCGAATTTCGCTGCGACACCACCAACACACATCAGTCGCCGAAATCGAATTCGCCGGCGCGGACACCCGAGGTGAACGCCCGCCATTCGGATTTCGTGAACCACAGCGTCGGGCTGTGCCTGTCCTTGGAATCGCGAACCGCGATCTGTCCTTCGTGGTAGGCGACCTCGACGCAGTCGCCGCCACCGTAGCTGAAACTGGCCTTGGCGAACCTCGGCCCACGATGGTCTCCGCGAATCGTTTTGCAGTTCATGACATTACTTCCTTCCCCCCGGAGGGTCACTCCCCATGACCCTGCGCGCGAATCTCTTACGACGAACACAGTGCTATCCGAACCACCGGCCGCGCAACTGAATTCATCGCTCTCGGCGCGCCGCCACATCGAATTGCTCATAACCGCAACTCTACGGCGACCCACCGACAATTCCGGGCGTCCGCGCGGGCCCCGGGTCAGCCCTCGGAGATCAACTCCTGCATGGCTCCGGCCACCGCGGAATCGCCCTGCGCGGTCGGGTGCCAGGGGAATCCGAACAGTTCGGTCCCCGGGTCGAAGATGCCGTCCACCCAGGGCTCGGGGGTGCACGCTCCGTGACCGGTGGTTACCGATCGGCTATCGAGAAAATCCGCCTGCAGCAGCGCCGCCGCTTCGCGCTGGGCGGCGTCGATCCGATCCAGAAAACCGGTGACCGCCCCGGCTCGGGGCTGCACCACATCGACACCCAGCACACTCGCGCAAGCGGATTCTTGCCCGGGGGAATGTATTTCGGGGTAGCCCACGAAAACCACCCGCGCGTTCGGCGCGTAGTAGCGAATGTAGGTCACCGCCTGGCGGACCCGGTCGGCGTAGGCCCGGCCGGTGACCGCGTCGAGGTCCGGGGCGCGGCCCTGCGCGGCGGCCTCGCGACCGCAACCGGCGAGCACATCACTCAGGCAGGCCATCGACAGCGCGACCGGTTTCTCCGCGCCCCAGGCGTCGTTCATGCCGAGTTGAATCGCCACCGTGCGGGTGCGCGCCCCGAACGCGTTGTCGGCCATGGCCCGCTTCACCTGATGCGCCAGCGTCCAGCCCGAGGTGTCGATGGTGCCGCCCTGACACGAGGTGTCCTGGACGTCGTCCGGGGCCAGCTCCAGCCGCCGGGTGAGCTGGGTCGGCCACGAGGTCGGCACGTGCGCACAGCCGGTGTCCGCCCCGGTGTTCACCAGGTCGAGGATCTCCCCATTGGCCGCGAAGGAATCGCCGATCACCACCAGGGTCTTGCCGTCCGGAGCCTGCGCCGTTGCCGGCGGCGTCACCGCGGTGAGCACCGCGGCCGCGCCGCACGCCGCCGTGAGCACCCGCACCCGAGCCGAACTCTTCACTGCCGTGCACCTCTTGTCGATCCGTAGCGAACCGCCAAACTGTAGCCGCGCACGGCACACGCCGAGCCAAGATCGAAAACTCGGTGTTCCACACCGTCCACCCTCAGGCGCCGGCCGTCTCCGCCGCCGTGCGGCGCGCCGCCACCTCCCGGCAGATCCGCGGCAGTGCGGTCCCGATCGGCTCCCGGATCACCGCGGTGGCGAGGGCGTCGTAGGGCCGGTCGAGATCCCGGCGCCGGTCAGCACCGCCACCCGGGAGACGCCGTGCGCCCGGTCCATTTCGTTCATACCGGGACGTTAGGTGAGCCCGGGAACCGGGCGCGACCGAATTTCGGCGGGCCGCGCTAGCGGGGGTGGGTGCAGTTCCGCAGCGACTCGAACGCGCTGTAGAGGTCGTTCTCCGCGTAGATCTCCGTCTCGTCGGTGGGCACCTGGCGGCGATGGCCGATGATGTAGTGCGAGGCCAGCTGGCGCAGGCCGCCTCGGGGATCGCGGTCGTGGACGCGGCACAGCAGGCTGGCGCAGCGGTTGCACTGGATCCACGGAATCACCAGCAGGCCGGCCAGCGGCGTCGCGCCGAGGCCGAGCGCGGCGGCATCGATCGGGGCCGCGCACTCGTCCGCCACCAGGCGCACCGCGCCCGCCTCACCGGAATCGCGGACGCACGAGGCGATCTCGGCATGCAGCGCCGTGCGCTCACCCCATTCCTCGGCGAGCACCTCCAGTTCGGCGCGCACCATATCGGCGACCGGCACCTGATCTTCGAGCAGGCGCTTGGTCAGCAGCGTCAGACCGGCTTCCTGTTCACCGGCCGCGCGGCAGTCGCGAAAGCGCGCCGCGTCCTGGTCCGTGGGCAGCAGGGCCGCCAGCCGTTCCCACAGATCGGTTTCGTATGCGTAATAACGGCTTTCGATTTCCACGCAGGGCACACTACTGCCCCGGGGCGGATCCGCCCGCGCGCTCCCGCGCGGACCGGCATTTCGCGCGCGGCGACCGTGCCGCCGGCGCATCCCGCGGGCGGTCTCGGCGGACCGTGACGCGTTTGCCCCGATGCTGACGCGTTCTGGACTGGTCGTGCAGCGACTGCGGGGCAACACTGAATGTCCACGGCGCGCCACGCGGTGCGAATCGGCATCCGCCACCGCATGTTTCCGCCCGCCGGTCCAGGACGCACACCCGAGTCGAACCGCTTGCGAGGAGATCCCCCGTGCAACACTCCCGAGAACGTGCTCTTGCCTATGTGGTGGCGGCGTTGGAAGCCAAGGGCACGGCGACCCGGGAAGACTTCGACGTGCACGGAATCGTCGCCACCTCACACGCGCTCATCGAGGATTGGGATTTCGCGACGATGGAACACGCCACCTTCTGGCGCATCGCCGCCAGCCACCTGCGGACCTAGCGCGGCGGCGCGGGAGCGTGCGCATGGGCCACCACGGCCCAGCGCAGCGAGGCCCGGCGCATGGACGCCGCGTCGGCGTAGCCGAGCAGCTGCGCCTGTCTGCCCCGGCTCACCGGGCCCGCGGTGGAGGCCGCCACCAGCCGGGCCGAACGCGCCCGATCCAGCTCCTGTCGCCAGGTCGTGCCCGCGTCGGCCAGCCGGCGCTGCAGCGTGCGCGGGCTGGTCGCCAGTCTGCGCGCCACCACGTCCAGCGAGACCTCGCCCTCGTCCAAAGCCTGTGCGACCGCCACGGCCACGCGCTCGGGCCACGCGGATTCCAGCGGCGGGGGCGGCGGCAGCGCCTCGGCCAGGGGGCGCAGCACGGCCGCCAGCACCGGATCGGCGGTGGTGAGCGGGCGCTCCATATCGGCGGGGCGGAAGGTCATCGCGTCGATGTCGGCGCCGAATTCGATTGCGGTGGTGCCGAACACCTCCCGATAGGTGTCGAGCCGGCGCGGTGCGGGACGGCGCAGCGCGACCCGCACCGGGTTCAGCGGCGCGGAGACGACGTGCCGCGCGCGGGTCAGCACGGCGATGAGCCCCCACAGCTGGGTGTAGTCGCGCGTCGCGTCACCCCCGTCGACCATGTCGAGCCGCAGCATCGGTCCCCCACCGCCGTCGACCAGATCGAATCGATGGTTGGTGGTCACCGCGCTGACGTACGGGCCGCAGGTGGCCAGGCCCGCGCCGAGCGTGGGCGCGCTGGTGAACAGGTAGTCGTACAGTCCGGTCGCCTTGAGCTCGTAACGACTGGCCACGTGCAGCGCGACATCCGGGTCGTCGAGCCAGCGCGCCCCGATCTCCCACAGCCGCCAGAAGGTCTCACTCGCGACGTGAACGCCGTTGCCGGTCAAAGTCCAGTCCGGCACCCGGCATTCGCGAATCAGCCGAGCGCGATCCAAGCCCATCGCCGTCATCTGGGAGATCACGAACCGATGCAGCAATGTCTGATCTGTACCCAACGCCCCTCCTGCGCATCATCACTCGGATAGCCAAAGGCTATACCGCCCGGTGCGTCGGGGTCGCAAGTGAGGTTGATCGCACAGTGCGGGGGAAGAGCCGGGCCCACGGGTGCGCCCGGCTCACCGGCATCCGATCAGCAGAGCGATCCGGTGCTCGATCCGCTCCCCCCGGAGCCCGAACCCGCCGAACCGCTACCGGCCGAACCCGAACCGGCCGAACCGGATCCGAAGGAACCGCTGCCGCCCGAACCCGAGCCGGCGGACCCGGTGCCGCTCGAACCGGGCACGGCCCAGCAGCCGTTCTCGCCCGGGCTCACGTAGTACGACATGGAGGTGTCGGTGCCGTTCTGGCGGACTTCCACCTGATACAGGCCGGACGCGGACGGATTCCACGGGAGCGTGGCCGTCACCTTTCCGAAGGTATCCGCCACGGGCGTAGCCGATCCCACGACCACGTCGCCGACCAGGAACTCCACCGTCGCGAAGCGGTCGGAGCCGGTGGTGGTCGCGACGATCGTGCAGGCCGCCCCGACCCGGCACGCCGCGCCCGGCGTCGGCCCGACCGCGGCGATGCT
The DNA here is from genome assembly GCF_042799795.1 of Nocardia sp. NPDC057668. NCBI lineage: Bacteria > Bacillati > Actinomycetota > Actinomycetes > Mycobacteriales > Nocardiaceae > Nocardia > Nocardia sp. NPDC057668. Next base: position 1,793,845 of record NZ_JBHVIC010000001.1, read on the forward strand.
GTCGATGGCGGCGTGCGCGGAACCGGCGGCCAGCGCCGAACCGGCCAGCGCGGCGCACACACCCGCGCCCAGGGCCAAGCGGGACTTCGTCATTGTCTACTTCCTTCCGGCGCCGGGGGGAGCGGCGCCGGGGCGGACGGTACCAGCGGCGGACCGGGAAGTATGACGAAATCAGAAGTGCTGCAACTTGATTCGGATCATCTATGACCGTGCAACGTAGACCGGGTATTCAGCTCGCGCCCGATCCCGCGTCCTGGGCCTCGTAGTACGCCTTCATGGCCGGGTAGTAGTCGTCGAAATTCGGCTGCGGGCCGTCGTTGTAGGCCGAGACCATGGCGTCGAGGTAGTACTCCCAGCCCGGGCCGACGTTCTCGACTTCGGCCTTGTCGTCGAGGTGGTGGGTGAAGCGCAGGGTGGTGATCTCGTCCTGCTGGGTCAGCTCCAGGTCCAGGCTCCAGACGCCGTAGTCGTCGGCCGCGTAGAGCGCGAGCCGGCGCGGCGGGTCACACGCGTCGATGCGCATGTCGGACCAGCCCGCGCCTTCCTCGAAAGCCATCTGCACCTGGATCGTCCGGCCGACGCCGGGTTCGCCCTTCCACTGCCCGTACCAGCGGGCGGTGCGGTCGGATTCGGTGATGCTCGCCCACACGTCCTCGATCGGGGCGCGGAAGGTCCGGTGCAGAATCAGGTCGCGACCGGCCGCGGTGGGCACGACGCGACCGGCGGGTGGATTGGTCATGCGGTGTTCTCCCTTGCTGTCCCGGTGTCCGCCGGTGCGGCGCGATGCTCGCGGCGCGTGCGGTACACCTCGGTCTCCAACGCGTCGAAGTGCCGCTCCCAGGCGTCGCGGCGCTCGAATTGCGCGATCCAGCCCGCGATCTCACGCAGCGGCTGGGCGTCGAGGGTGTAGAACCGCTGCCGCCCGGCCACTTCGTCGCGGACGAGACCGCATTCGCGCAGCACCCGCAGGTGCCGGCTGATCGCGGGTCTGCTGATCGCGAAATTCTCGGCGATCTCCCCCGCGGTGAGCCGGTCCGTGCGCAACAGCAGCAGGATCTCCCGGCGCACCGGATCGGCGATCGCGGCGGCTACTTCGTCCACCGGAAAAGCGTAACACATCGGTTACGCGTTTTCGCGGACCACGCACCCGGACGGACTATCCCCCGATACGACTTGAACGGAATGGATCATTCTGTTCTAATTGAACGGAACCGAACATTCCGTTCCTGAAACGGACAGTCGTCAGGGAGACCGCAGTGACAATCACCACCGATCAACCAGTGATCGAAACAGGCACGACGACAACGGATTCGGGCGCACCCATGCCGCGGCGCTGGATCGGGCTCATCGCGATCCTGGCCGCGACGCTGCTCAATCTGCTCGACGCCACCATCGTCAACGTGGCGGCGCCCGCGATCCGCGGCGACATCGGCGGCTCGGCCGCCACCGTGCAGTGGCTCAGCGCGGGATACACCCTCGCGATGGCGATCGGACTGCTGACCGGCGGCCGGCTCGGGGACATGTTCGGGCGGCGGCGGGTGCTGCTGATCGGGCTCAGCGGGTTCCTGATCACCTCGGTGCTGTGCGGCGTCGCCGGATCGATCGACATGCTGCTGGCCGGGCGGGTCGCGCAGGGCCTGTTCGCGGCGGTGATGGTGCCGCAGTGCTTCGGGCTGATCCGCGATCTGTTCGGGCGCGAATTCGGTAAGGCCTACGCGGCTTTCGGGCCGATGATCGGCATCGCCACCATCGCGGGTCCGATCGTGGCCGGGCTGCTCATCGACGCAGACGTCCTCGGCACCGGCTGGCGTTCGATCTTCCTGATGAACCTGCCGCTCGGCGCGGTGGCGCTGGCACTGGCCGTGTGGACGCTGCCCGCCGCCGCGCCGCTGCCGGGGCTGACGCTGGATCTGCGGGGCGCCGTCGTCGCGGGCCTCGGTATGGGCATGCTGCTGTACCCGCTGGTCGAGGGTCGCGAAGCCGGTTGGCCGTGGTGGATGGTGGCGACGCTGATCGCTTCGATTCCGGTGCTGGGGCTGTTCGTCCTCGACCAGGTGCGGCGGGCGCGGGACGGCCGGGTCGTGCTCATCGAGATGAGCGTGTTCGCCAAGCGTTCCTACACGTCGGGTATCGGGTTCGTGACCGTGTTCTTCGGTGGGGTGGGCGGCTTTTCGCTGGCGGTCGGCCTGTTCCTGCAGCTGGGCCTCGGATACGGCGCGCTGCGGGCGAGCCTGACCATGGCGCCGTGGGCGGTCGGGGCGTTCCTGGGCTCCGGGGTCAGCGCCGGGCTCGCCCCCAAGCTCGGGCGCAAGGTGCTGCACCTGGGACTGGCGGGCATGCTGATCGGGCTCGTGGCGCTGTTCGCGCAGTTCGGCGGCGACGGTGCGCCCACTCCCGCGGCCCTCGCGCCGGCGCTGCTGGCCTACGGCCTCGGCATGGGCATGATCTTCGTGCCGCTGTTCGGCATCATCGTCGGTGAGCTCCAGGATCACGAGATCGGTTCGGCCTCGGGCATGTTGGAGTCCTTCCAGCAGGGTGCGGCGGCGCTGGGCGTGGCGGTGCTGGGCACGGTGTTCTTCAGCGGCTTCGCGCTCGGGGACGGGCCGGAGGTGGCGCTGACCGCGATTCGATCGGTCACCGGCGTGGCGATCGCGCTGACAGCGGTGTCGTTCGCGGTGGTGTTCGGACTGCCGAAGCAGGGTGCGGCGCAGGCGCACTGATCACTCGAATTCGACAGCGTGGCCGTGGATTCCGCGGCCACGCCGTCGGCGTATGCGGGGGCGGCGCGTGTCCGGCAGCGGACGGTGCGCCCGGCGTGTGCGGCGCGGCTACCCGGAGCGGGTCGCGGCGGCTGACGGGTCGGTCAGCACGGAATAGATGATGACGTTGGACAGGTACGAGCGGTTGCCGATGTCGAATTCGCCTCCGCAGGTGACCAATTGGAGTTCGGGCACGCCGTGATCAGCGTAGACGGCCCGCGCGGGGAAATCGTTCTTGGAGACCGTTTCGGTGCGGGTCACCATGAAATGGGCCGTGCGGCCGTCGGTTCGGGTGACGTCGATGGCATCGCCGGGGCGGAGGTCGGCGAGGCGGAAGAAGACCGCCGGGCCGCGATAGGAATCGACGTGGCCGAGGATGACCGCCGATCCCCGTTCGCCGGGGGTCGCACCGGGGCGGTACCACGACGGGCGGTCGAACGAGGCCGGATCCTGCACCGTGCCATCGGGTGTCAAGCCCACACGGTCGAGCGTGGTGGTCAGGCCCAGGGCGGGGATGGACAGGGTTACGGGGGCCGAGCGCGCGAGCGGAGGCACCGCGGGCGGCGGCGCCCCCGAACCGGCGTCGATGGCCGTGGGCGGCGGATTCCGTTGCCCGACGGCGCCGTTGGCGGTGAGCAGGACAGCGCCCACCGCCAGCAGCAGGGCGACGACGACCCAGGACAGGGCTGATCGAACCTTGGACATGCGCTTCGTATCCGGGCCGGAGTCAGGACTCGGCGCGAGCCGGGCGGCGCACGCTGTGCGACACCAGCAGGCCCGCACCCAGGAGCGAGAGCAGGCCGAAGGCGGCCAGGAGGGCGCGATCGGACGTCACCAGACCGCCCGCACCGGTTTCGGGGTGGCCGAGCGGGACGGGATAGGCGGCCGCGCCGGGGGTTCCGGCGGTGTCCGGCTGTTGCGAATAGACCGTTTCGGCGGGGGTGAGCGCTGTTCCATCGCGGCCGGACGTGTCCGGTGCGGGGTGGATCGGAGCGGGACCGACGCCGCGCAGTTGCCCGTTCCGGTTCTGTCCGTTCGGGTCCTGACCCGGGCCGTTCTGACCCGGGCCGGTCTGACCGTTCCGGCCGGGACCGCCGGCACCGAGGCCCAGCAGCACACCTCCGAGCGCCGTGCCGCCCGCGGCTCCGCCGGCCGCCGCACTACCGAGTGCCGCACTACCGACCGCCGCGCTGCCCAGGGCGGCGCTGCCGACCCCGGCACTGCCCAAAGCGGCGCTACCCACCGCGGCACTGCCGATGCCGGCGCTGCCCACCGCCGCGCTTCCGGAGTCCGCGCTTCCCGCCCCGGCGCTGCCGAGACCCGCACTCCCGAGAGCCGCGCCGCCGAGACCCGCACCGGCTCCCGCGGCGCCGGCCCCCGCCGCACCGGCAGCCCCCGCCCCGGCAGCACCGGCTCCAGCCGCACCCGCACCGGCCGATCCGAGCCCCAGAGCCACTGCGGCACTGCCGGTTTCAGCCGCCGAGCTGCCCGCACTCGCACTACCCGCGGCACCGGCGCTACTCGCGTCCGTACTGCCCGTCGCGGCCGCGCTACCCGCACCGGCGCTGCCCGCCGCACCCGCGCTCCCCGCGTCCAGGGCCTGCGAACTACCGGCCGCGAGAGCTCCGGCACTACCGGATGCCGCGGCGCTGCCCGCATCCACGACCTCCGAACCGCCTGCGCCGCTGCCGGTTCCGAGCGCGAGTGTGCTGCCGGTGTCCGTGGCCGCCGAGCCCGTGCCCGGGACGTCGCCGCTGCCGGTCACCGCGCCGACGCCGATCGGACCGGCATCCACACCGGCCGAACCCGGGACCGCACCGAGCCCCGCGGATCCGGTATCGATGCCCAGCGACGGATCGGCAACAGCGGCCGGCGCGCCGATAAAGAGCAGGGAGAGTGCCGTGGCCGAGGCCCCCAGCGTGAGAATAGAGCGCTGACGAACCGAGATTGCACGCTTGCTGATCATGTACTTCTCATCCCGTGAAGCAGGGCCTTCAGGTCGGCCGCGCTGCCGGAGGATGCCCCGATAACCATTGAGCGAATTACTCGCCCCCAGGCTCGGCCCGCCGCGGATGCGAGTCCAACGCACGCACGCGATTCGGCTCATCGACGATGGCGATACCGCCCGGTCGTGCGAGCCGGACGCGGGATGTCACGGAGACGACCCCCACAATTGGTAGCCTCTCGCTATGGAACTCCGGCAATTGGAGTACTTCGTCGCCGTCGCCACCGAGTTGAGCTTCTCGCAGGGCGCGAAACAGGTCCACGTGGTGCAGTCGGCGGTGTCGGCGTCGATCGCCAAGCTCGAAAACGATCTGGGCGCCGCGCTGTTCGATCGTTCCAGGCAGCGGATCTCGCTGACCGCGGCCGGAGCCGCCCTGCTGCCGGAGGCCCGGATCGTGCTGAACGCCGCGCGCCGCGCGGCCGACTCCGTCGTCGACTATCGCGACAATCTGAGCGGCTCGGTCACTTTCGCGATTCTGCTCTCGCACGGCTCGGTGGATCTGACCGCCGTGCTCGCCCGGTTCCACGACGAACATCCCCTGGTGCGGCTGCGGCTGACGCAACCGGCCGCCCGCGCGGCGGAACGGATGGCCAGTATCGCCGACGGATCGCTGGACCTGGCGCTGGTGGCCCGGCCCGTGCAGCCGCCGCCCGGGGTGCGCGTGGTTCCGCTGGCGCGCGAAGCCGTGGTGCTGCTGTGCCCGCCCGGGCACCGGCTGGAACAGCGGGCCTCGGTGTCGCTGCCCGAGCTGGCCGGGGACTGCTTCGTCGCGCTGCCGCAGGAGTGGATCATCAGCGAGGTGATCAACGACGCGCTCGCGAACGCCGATGTGCGGCTCGAGTTCCGGTACGAGGCCGCCGCGCTCGAGATGATCGCCGACCTGGTGCGCAGTGGACTCGGACCCGCATTGCTGCCGGAATCGGCGGCAAAACGCTTCCCCGAACTGCACACCGTCCACACGACCCCGGCCATCGAATGGGAATTCGGGCTGGCCGTACCCACCGGACGTTCCACGCCCGCGGCGGCCGCGTTCACACGCACGCTGCTCGCCGAATACGGCGTGACGTTCTGACCGGCCGGGGCCGCGGCGGCTAGGCGATGTCGGCGAGGAAGATGTTGAACTTTCCGCCCGCGAGGCGGGCGGGCTTGGGGAGCTCCGCGCCACCCTGGCCGGGGGCCACGATCCGCGCGTTGGTGATCCGGATGGTGCGGAACTGCGAGCGCACGGTGGTATCCCCCGCCGCGACCGCGTTGCGCGCCCAGTCGGTGATGCCGTGACCGAGCACGACCGCGAAGGTGCCCCGGGACTTGAAGGCGTTGACCGGCGTCGCGTACGCCCGGCCCGACTTGCGGCCGCGATGCTCGATGACCGCGAAGCCCGGGAGGTAGGGCGCGACGCGGCGCATGGCCGGATTCATGTACTTGACCTGTAGCCGATCGAACCACGCCGGGAACATCGAGGGACCGCGATCGAAGGTTGTCATTCCGAACTCCTTTGGTTGCGGTGAGCAGCCTAGTGGTCCGGCGGCGCCGGGTCCGGTGCGCGCGGGCGCACGACCCGGCGCAGCGCCACCGCCGTGGCCACGGTGGCCAGCAGTCCACCCGCCCCGGCCGCCACGAAGGCGACGCGCGGATCGGTGCGATCGAGCAGCAGGCCGCCGCCGAGGTAGGACAGCGCGGCCGCGATGCCGATCGCGCCGTAGAGGCTGCCGAACACGCGGCCCAGCAGGGCTTCCGGGACCGCGCGCTGGATCAGGGTGTTGGCCGCGACGTCCATGGCGGCGATGCCCAGACCGCGGGTGGTCTGGACGACGAAGGCCGCGGCCACCGCCCAGGCCAGGCCGGTCAGCAGATTCCCGGCGCTGCTGATCGCGAAGCCCGCGACGAGCAGGACGGGCATGGTGAACCGGGTGCGCGCCACCAGGGCGTAGCCCGCCAGCAGGCCGATGCCGACACCGGCCAGCAGCAGGCCGACCGCCGAATCACCGCTGTGCAGGGTGTCTTTCGCGAGAAAGACCAGGGCGACGTCGTCGACGCCGTTGCAGGCCACGATGGCGACGTAGCCGAGGCCGATGACGCGCAGCAGCGGCGCGGCGGTGAGATAGCGCAGACCGGCCCGGGTCTCGGACCACAGGGTGGCAGGCTCCGAATCATCTTGGGTGCGAGTTGTTTTCGTCGGCAGGAAGGTGAGCAGGAGCGCGGAGACGAGGAAGGTGGCGGCATCGATCAGCAGGACGCCGCGCAGACCCACGAAGGGGAACAGCGCCGCGGCCACCAGCGGGCCCAAGGTCTCGCCCACGTTGGTGCCGAAACCTATTGCGGCATTCGCGCTTTCCAGCTCACGGTCGCGAACCAGCGCGGGCACCACGGCACGGGACGCGGGCTGGAAGATCTGGCCGGCGACGGCGCGCACCGCGACCAGGACCAGCAGTAGCCACAGCGCCGGCAGCCAGAGGGCGATGGTCAGCACCAGCGCGCCCTGCACGAGGTCGCAGATCACCATGACGCGTTTGCGGTCGAATCGATCGCTCAGCGCGCCGGTGAAGGGACCGAGCAGCGCGGGCGCGAAATCGCCCACCAGCAACAGGGCCGCCACCGCCAGCGCCTGCCCGGTCGTATCGGCGACGTAGAGCATCAGTGCGACCAGGGTGAGCGAATCACCCAGGAACGACAGCGAGCGCGCGGTCCACAGCAGGCGGAACCCGCGGTTGCCGCGCAGCAGCCCGGCGATACCGGTCGACCCCGTCACCGGCAGGATTCTCGCAGACGCCACCGCCCGCTGCCCAAGGGTTTTCGGGGCCGGGACGGGCGAGCGCCGGACCACCCCGCGGTCCAGAACTTGATCTCGGGCGCGGGGTGCCGGCCCGGGTTGCGCTGCCGCAGGCCACGAACGGTGTTCCTCGCCATTCCGGGCGACAGCGCACCGGGATGCCAGGAGATTTCGGCGCCGACCGCTCGGACGCGATAGCGGCTCGCGCGGCCGGGACTACCGGGTGGGCGGGGTGACCACGCCGTGGGCGAGCAGGCTTTCGGCGGTGTCGACCAGGGACTGGCGTTTCGGGCGCAGGGAGATTCCCAGTTCGGCTTCGGCTTTCGCCGAACTCAGGCGTTCGAGTTTGCCCAGGGCGGGGACCACGCGTTTGATGCCCGGATCGGCGAGGGCGGCTACGCGCACCAGCCAGTCGGGAAGCACGCGCAGCGGGACGCGGAAGCCGCGCGGGCCGAACTCGACCGCGAGGACGGCGGCCATATCGCGCATCCAGAAGTGCTCGCCCGCGAAGATGTAGCGCTGGCCGGCGGCCTCGGGGGTCTCCAGGGCGACGCGGTGGGCGCGGGCCAGATCGCGGACGTCGACGGTGGACCAGCCGACATTGAGGTTGCCGGGCACCTTGCGGCCGAGCAGGCGGATCGCGGGCTCGTGGGACATGTTGGTCTGGCGGTGCAGCACCGGGCCCAGAATCATGGCGGGGTGCAGGGTGACCAGGTCGAATCCGAGGCCGGGCGCCTCGACGAAACGCCGGGCGGCCTGCTCGGCGAGGGTTTTGCTCCTGTCGTAGCCGCTCACCCGGTCGGGGTCGGACCAATCCTGTTCGGTGAACACCCGATCCGCGTCGTGGCCCTGATTGATGGTGACTATCGAGGAGGTGAGCACCACGCGGCGCACGGTGGTGGCCGCGGCCGCGGCGCGCAGGACGCGCAGGGTGCCCTCGACGGCCGCTTCGACCATCTCGCGCTCGGATTCCTTGCGCCCGTTCGGAATCGGGGATGCCACGTGCAGGACGTGATCGCAGTCCTTGGCGGCGACCTCCCAGCCGTGGTCGGAGGTCAGGTCCGCCTGCGTGAACTCGAGCGCACCGCCGAGCCGGTTCGCGATGTCCACCAGGTGGGCGCGTCTGCCGGCGTCCGACAGGTCCCGGACGGTCGCCCGCACGCGGTAGCCGTGTTCGAGCAACTCGGTGATGCAGTGCCCCGCGACGAAACCGGTCGCTCCGGTCACCAGGACCGTGTCCATGCGCAATTCCTCTGCCGCTCATAGGGAATCGCTCCCCCACCCCTACCGTCGGGCGGAGTCTACTGTGCCCGCGCGACCCGGGCGCTCCGGGTCGCGAGGGTGCTCAGGTGCCGAAGGGCGTGCCCGCGCCCTCCGCACGGGCGGGTGGTTCGCGCCGGGCCGCCAGGGGCAGGGCGATGTCCTCCAGCGAACGGTTCTCCGCGTCCACGGCGAGCAGTTTCGCGATGACGCCGCCGGTGATCATGACGGCCGCGCCGAGCAGATAGCCCAGGAACAGGCGGAACGGGTGGTCGCCGTCGCCGATCAGCGCGCCGTAGATGACCGGCCCCAGCGCGCCGAAACACTGTGCGATGGCGAAGAATACGGCGATGGCCTTGGCTCGGACCTCGAGCGGGAAGATCTCGCTCACGGTGAGGTACGCCGCGCTGGCGCCGGCCGAGGCGAAGAAGAAGATGACGCACCAGCACAGGGTCTGGGTGATGGCGTTGAGGACGTCCGCGTAGAACAGGACCGCCGAGATCGCCAGCAGCACGCCGGAGAGCAGGTAGGTGCCCGAGATCATCGTGCGGCGGCCGATGGTGTCGAAGTAGTGGCCGATGGTGAACGGGCCGAGCAGATTTCCGACCGCGAAGGCGATCAGGTAGAGGGGCGTGGTCTCGGAGGGCACGCCGTAGAACTTGCCGAGCACCAGCGTGTAGGTGAAGAAGATCGCGTTGTAGAGGAAGGACTGGCTGATCATCAGGCTCGCGCCCAGCACCGCGCGAGAGGGGTACTCGCGGAACAACACCCGCGTCAGGGCCACGTAGCCGATCTGATCGGCGGGCCTGACCTCGAGCACCTTGGACTCGTCGACCGGCGGCAGTTCGACCCCGGTGGCGTGCACTTCTCGTTCGATCTCGGTGATGGACCGCTCGGCGTCCTCGGTGCGGCCGTGCATGATCTGCCAGCGCGGGCTCTCGGGCAGGTGGCGGCGCACGAACAGGATGATCAGGCCCAGCACCGGGCCGATCAGGAAGCCCAGTCGCCAGCCGACGGACAGGGTCACCATATTGAGCAGGATGTACGTACCGATGGTGCCGATAATGGCTCCGGCCCAATAGGTTCCGTTGACCGCGATATCGACGCGGCCGCGGTAGCGCGCCGGTATCAGCTCGTCGATGGCGGAGTTGATGGCCGCGTACTCGCCGCCGATGCCCATGCCGGCGATGAAGCGGGTGACGTACAGGAAGGCGATCCAGCCCGCACCGCTGCCCAGGGTCAGCGCGGTGAGGCCGCTGCCGAACAGGTACACGCCCAAGGTGATCAGGAAGAGTTTGCGCCGCCCGAGCCGGTCGGAGAGGTTGCCGAACACCAGCGCGCCGACCACTTCACCGGCCAGGTACACCGTGGCCAGCAGGCCGACCGCGGTGGAGGACAGGTTCAGGGTCTCGGGCTCGGTCAGGGTCTCGGCGACCGCGCTGGCCACGGTGATCTCGAGGCCGTCCAGGATCCACGCCACCCCGAGCGCGGCCACCATGCGGGTGTGGAATCTCGACCACGGCAATCGATCGATCCGGGCCGGGATCAATGTCCGCACGGTGCCGTCCGCACCGGCTTGCTCCGCCATCACGACTCCTCGGTTTCGAAGCACGTCCGACTTACCCGCGATTGCGCTGATCAGCGAGCGCAACGGTACGCGGATACCCCGAATCCGGAAGATCACGCCGGGTCGCGCGGCGCGGGCGGGCGCGGGCGGGCGCGGGCGGGGTTGCGCGGCGCGGGCGGTGACGTGACGGGTCGCGCGGTGCAGGCGGTGACGTGACGGGTCGCGCGGTGCAGGCGGTCATGTGCCGGGTCGCGCGGCGCAGAGGCGGTCACAGGCCGGGGTCGCGCAGCGCGCGGGCGCCGCACGGTTCGGCCTGATTCACATAGGTGTTCGGCCATGACATGCCGGGTGCGGCGGCCCCGTGGCGTGGTGCACGGGCGAGGGCCCGCGGGGCGAACGGCTCCGGACTCAGTAGAGTCTCCGCGTCGGTGACATGTCATTTTCCGGGCGCGAGGCAGGCCGGAAGCGACTGATCGGCCGCCCGCCGCCATCGGATACGACGCGGGCGTGGCGCGAGCCCCCGGGGTCGCGCCGGTGAATTCGGCTACGGGCGTGGAGAGGTGCATGGGGCGGGCGAGCGCGCTACAGCTGATCCTGCTCGACGGGGTCGAGGCGCGCATCGACGGTGAGGTGCGGTCGCTGGGCCCGCCGCAGCGGCGCGGGATCCTCGCGGTGCTGGCGATGCGGCGGCGGCAATGGGTTTCGGCCGCGGCACTGCTCACCGCGCTGTACGAGGACGAGCCGCCCGCCAGCGGGACCGCGGTGATCCAAACCCACATCTCGGCGTTGCGGCGGGTGCTCGAACCGACGCGGGCGCCGCGCACCCCGGCGGCGGTGCTGCTGTCCGGGCACGGCGGGTACCAGCTGCGGATCGATGACGATCAGGTCGACCTCGGGGTGCTGGAGCGGCTGGTGGCCGAAGCGGACCGGGCGCGCCGCGCTGACGACGGCGAGCTCGCCGCCCGCCGGTACGCCGAGGCGCTCGCGCTGTGCTCGGGCGAGCCGCTCGCGGGCATTCCGGGTCCGTGGGCCGAGCAGCAGCGCGCGGCGCTGACCGAACGGCGGCTCGCGATCCTGGAGGACAGCCTCGAACTCGCGGTGGCGCGGGGCCGGGCCGACCAGGCGATCGACACGCTGCGGGGGTTGACGAACGAGCACCCGCTGCGGGAACGCCCGCGGGCGGTGCTGATGCGGGCGCTCGCCGATCGCGGCCGGCGCTCGGAGGCCCTGGCGGTGTATCGCGATACGCGACGGCTGCTGGTCGACGAGCTGGGCGTGGAACCCGGCGCGGAGCTGCGCGCCCTGCAGGATCGGATTCTCGCCGGCTGGGAGGCCGTGCCCCCGACGCCGCCGGTCGCGCCGGCGTCGGCCGGATCGGCAGCGGCCACACCGGCAAAGGTCACCTCTGCAACCGTCAACTCGAGTACAGCCACACCCGCAACGACCACCTCGAGTACAGCCACACCGGCAACAGCCAACTCGGCAACGGCCCATGCAGCGGCCAACTCGACGGCGGACATTCCGGCGCCGCTCGGTGCTGCGGCCGCCACACCCGCAGCGCTCGATTCGGCAGCGGCCACGCCTGCAACGCCCGGCTCGGCGACAGCCACACTGGCGACGGCCCCACCAGCGGTGGCCGGATCGACGACGGCCGACTCGAGTGCGGCCGAATCGGCAACGGCCACACCAGCGCCGGACAACTCGGCAACGGCCACACAGGCAGCGGTCGGATCGGCAGCGGCCACACCGGCAGCACTCGACTCGGCGGCGGTCGGATCGGCAACGGCCCCGCCGGCGGTCGGATCGGCGGCGGTCGCACCCGTATCGATTGAACCGGCAGCCGCAGCGCCCGCAGTGGTCGTACATGCGGACAATTCCTCGGCGGCGGTCGTGGCACCGGCTATTGGTTCATCGGGGATGGGCCTGATCGCCAATGGTGCTGTGCCGACGCCTGATACACAGGTGTCAGCGTTGGTCGACCGGGATCGGGAGCTTGCCGAGCTCGCCGCTCTGCAACGCCGGGCGGCAGCGGGAGCCGGCGGGCTGGTCGTTATCACCGGCCGGCCGGGATACGGCAAGACCGCACTGCTGCGGGAACTTTCGCTGCGGAGCCCGCGCGCGTCGAGTATCGAGCTGACCGCGGGGAACGAGGACCTGGCCGGCGAACTGACGGCGGTTCTCGTACGCGCCGCGGCGACGGCGGCCGGTGGCCGGAACCCGGGTGGAGTGCTCCCCCACGGCACGTCGGTGACGACGGCGGGGAGGGACGGGGAGCTCGCCATCGCGGGGCGGTTGCGAGAAGCGCTGGGCGAGTTGGGCAGCGGCGAGGCGGTGCTGGTGCTGGTCGACGGGGCCGAGGTGATGGATGAGCGGTCGGTGCGGGTGCTCATCGCGCTGGCGCCGGCGTTGCGGCGGTCGCGGGCGCTGATCGTGATGGCGCTGGACGGGCGTTTCTGGGATCCGGGGGCGGTGGAGCTGCACGCGCGGCTCGAGCCGGTGGCGGTCGCGGTGCTGCGGCTGCGGCGGCTGGGGCTCGCCGCGGTCGGCGAGTTGTATCGGCGGCGGACCGGGGTGGCGTGCCCACCCGAGCTGGCGGCGGAGATCGCGGCCGCGGGCGCGGACATCCCCCTGCTGGTCGACGCGCTGATCGCGGACATCGGTGAGCGCGGTGATCGCGGGCGGGTGCCGGAACAGCTGCTGGACGGGCGCTATTCGCGGGCGACGCAACTCCTGCTGCGCGGGTTCTCCGCGCGCGGGTCGGCGATGACGCGGGCGCTGGCCGCCCTGGACGAGTTCGAGCCCGGGGTGACGGCGCTGGCCGCCGCGTGCGATCAGCCGCCGAGCGAGGTCCGGCACCGCTGCGAACTGCTCACCGACGCCGGGATTCTCGCGGCCGCCGAACCGCCGCGGTTCCGGCACCGCTTGATCGCCACGACCCTGCACTGGCTCGGCAGCCTCGGCGAATCGGCCCGATTCCGGACCGCGGCCGCGGAACACGAACGCGGCCGGGGCTATTCGGCGCGGCGGGTGGCGCGCTATCTGCGCGATCTGTGCGGACCGGAGTTCAGCCGCTGGACCGTGGTGCTGGTGGACGCGGCCGAGGAGTGCCTGCGCGAGTGCGTCATCGTGGAGGCGGTGCGCTGGCTGGAGCTGGCGCTGCGGATCTGCACACCGGAACAGCGGGACGAGCTGCTGGTGCGGCTCGGGCAGGTGCAGCTGTGGACCAATCCCGCTGCGGCGCGGGCGCATTTGACCGAGGCGCTGCTCGGGCAGCGCGCGCACGCGACGGCGACGACCGCGGCCGTGCCGCTGGCCTGGACGATGGCGATTCGCGGCGAGGCGAGCGCCGCCATGCGCATGCTCGACGCCGTGGTCGCGGAGACCGAGGACCGGGATCCGCACGGCGCGGCGGCGATTCGCGCCTCGATGTGGATGATCGCCGGGCTCTCCGCTCAGACGTGGCGCGAACTGGTCGCGGCGCAGCGGGATCGCGCCGCACCCGATCTCATCTCCGCGTCCGTCATGACCTGGTCCGACGCCTTCGGCGTCCGGATCGACGCGCGGACCGCAGTGCGCGCGCTCGCCCCCGGGCACGCCGACGGCACGCTGCCGAGCCGGCTGCTCGGATTGCTTGCGCACCTGCGCATGTGGGCCGGTGAGCTGGACACCGCGCTGACGCTCACCGAGCAGCGCGCGGACCAGCATTTCGGTGCGATCGACACCTATCGGGTCATACTGCGCTCCGAAATCATGCTGCGCGCGGGCGACTTTCGCGGCGTGCTGGCCGAATTGGGGCCGGTGCTGGGCGATATCGACGACGAGTTGATCGCTCCGCCCGCCGCGGTGGTCGCGCAGTACGCGCACGCGCTGATCGGCCTCGGGCGGCTGCGCGAGGCCGGGCACTGGCTGGACCGGCGCACCGCCGGCGCGAGCCCGGAGACCTGGGAGTGGACGGTGGTCCTGCACATTCGCGGCCTGCTGTGCGCCGCGCGCGGCGAATCCCGCGCGGCGATCGGCTATTTCCTCGAATGCGGGCGACGGGCCGCAGTCGTGGGCATCACCAACCCCGCCCACATCCCCTGGCGCAGTGCGGCGGCCATGGAATTCGCCCGGCTCGGCGAACTCGACCGGGCACGCGAACTCGCGGACGAGGAACTGGCCCTGGCCGAACGCTGGAACACTCCCGCGACCATCGGAAGAGCCTTGCGCGCAAGAGCTTCGGCAGCCCCGGACGGCCCGGCGGCGAACATGCTCGACGAGGCCGTGACCATCCTGCGCACCCAGAACAGCCCCGTCGAACTGATCCCCGCCCTGATCGACCTCGCCCGCGCCCTCCACGCGACGGGCGATCCCACCCGCCCCGCACACCTGCTCGGGCAGGCTCGGGAACTCGCCGCCCGCATCGGTGCCCGCGAACTCACCGACATCGACACGATGACGGCGGCCATCGCCGCGACGGCCGCGAATCCCGCCGACCCGATCACCTAGTACGGACGCTCACAACGAACTGCCGTGCAGGATCCGGGACAGCCGAGCGCGGATCAGCGGGCCGCCACCGCCGCCGCGGCCTGGTCGATGACGCGTACGACCGCGTCGGGGTGCGAGACCGCGATCGCGTGGCTGCCCGCGTGCTCGGTGACGACGGCCTTGGCGCGGCCGGCCATCTCGCGCTGGCCGGCGGGCGGGATCATGCGGTCGTCGGTGGCGACCAGGTACCAGGACGGCAGGGTGCGCCAGGCCGGTTCGGCGGTCCGCTCGGTGAAGGCCGCGACCGAGATGGGGCGCTGACCGGCGGCGAGAACCGCCGCCCGCACGGGGGCGACGTCCTGGGCGAAGTACCCGGGGAACTTCTCGTCCGCGATGCGCAACTCGGGAACGGGGTCGCCGCCCACCGGGTGCGGGACGGTGATCTCGGTTGCGGGCCCGCCGAAGCGGCCGTCGAGTTCGCCGAGGGATTCGCCCTGGTCCGGGGCGAACGCCGCGACGTAGACGAGCCCCGCGGCCTTGGCCGACCCGGCCGCGGCATTGGTGATGACCGCGCCGCCGTAGGAATGCCCGACCAACAGGGTCCTACCCGGCATGGCGTCGAGCAGACCGCGGATGTAGGCGCTGTCGTAGGTCAGCCCGCGCAACGGCACCGCGGCGGTGGTGACCCGAAACCCTTTGGCCTGCAACTGTTCCGCGACGCCACCCCAACTGGATCCGTCGGCGAACGCGCCGTGCACCAGCAGGACGCCGGGCTTGCCAGGGTCGACGGCGGGCACGGTGGCGGGTGCGGCCTCGGGGGCGGCGGCGGGCTTGTCGGCGGAGCAGGCCGCGGCGGCCAGCGTGAGGGTGAGCGCGCCCATGAGGATCATGGTGCGGCCGGACCGGCGAAGCGATGTACGCATGGGGGGTGATGCCTCTTCCGAAGTCGTTCGTCGCGGGTGTCTGCGCAACCGGCCGGAATCGTCCGGCCGCGGCACTCGGGGTGAGCGCCGGCCCCAACACTTGTCCCACCGACTCAACAACGACTGAACGATCTCGGAACGGGCAGCTCACGGGGTGAATTCATGGCGCCCGCAGCGTGATTCACCGGGCCGGGCGAGTGCGGCGGCGGAGAACGACAACGACTCACCGGACCCGTTGGGCGGGCCGATGAGCCGTCGGTGGAACAGGGCGAAAGGGGTTAAGCGCGAACCTTGTTCACGATCCACAGGAGCAGGACCGCGCCGCCGAGACAGGTCAGGAAGCTGAAGATCAGGCCACCGCCTCGGACGTCGACGCCCAGGAGGTTGAGCAGGAACCCGCCCAGGAGGCCGCCGACGATGCCGACCACGACGTTCATGATCACGCCCTGCTGACCGTCCGTACCCATCATCTTGCTGCCGATCCAGCCGGCCAGACCGCCGATGATGATCCATCCGAAGAACCCGAGTGCGAGCATCACATCTCCTACCGATCGCCGGTGCAGTTCCGTGGTCTTCCCATGGTCACCCGTCCATCGGCGGAAATCGGACGCTGACACGCCGGTCGCGGACATCGAAATCTGTGTTTTCTTGCTGGCAGTATCGAGAGAGAACCGAGAATCGCTGGTCACAGGCTCGTAGCAGGCGTTCGGCACGGAAACCCGCGCGAGGAGATCGCCGGGGTCAACGGCACCAGGAACGTGGAGGACTCGATGGACTCGAACATCCGGATTCGGCGCGCGCACCGGTGGCTGGGCATCGCGTTCGCGGCGACCATCCTGATCGTGTTCCTCGGACTGGCGCTGTCCGGGCCGGACTGGCTGTACTACCTGCCGCTGTTCCCGCTGGCGCTGTCGTTCCTCACCGGGGCGTACCTGTACGTGCGCTGGTACACCGGCGCACGGCGCACCCCGGCCGTCGCCGCGGCCGGCTCGGCGTCGCGGGTCCGGCCCGTGCACCGCTGGTCGGCGGTGATCTTCACCCTGAGCGTGCTCGCCACCTCGGTCGCCCTGTCGCTGCCCGAGCCGATCGAATGGGTGTCCTACATCCCGCTGTTCCCGCTGCTGGCCCTGCTGGTCACCGGCCTGTCGATGGCGCTGCGGACGCGGCGCGCGCGGCCGGCCTCGGCGCGGGGCTGAGCACCCCGCCGCCGGGCGATCCGGAACCGCCACTGCCGCTGGGCCGCCATCGCATTCGACGATCCGGCTACGGCGTGCACCAGATGGTGCGGGTGAAGACCGCGGTGAGGGTGTCGACCTTGGCGGTCGGGTCGGTATCGGGTGCGAGGGAGTGTTCGTAGCCGGCGCGCCACATCATCGCCATCAGCGCATCGGCCAGGAGCGGGGCGGGCGGGCCGGACGGGGCACGGCCCGCGGCTCGTTCGGCGTCGATCAGGGCGGAGAGCCTCGTACGGATACGCGTGTGCGCCTCGGCCCAGGCGGTCTCGACCCGCTCGTCGCGCTCGGTGGATCCGAAGGCGCGCAGGAGGGGACCGTGGTGACGCCAGCGGTCGAGGTAGCGGGCTATCGCGCGGTGGAAAGCCTCGGGCAGGGGCGGGGTCAGGTCGTTCATGAGCTCACCGAGCTCGGCGAGGCTGTCCGCGACCAGGGTGTAGACGACGGTGTCGCGGGAGTCGAAGTAGAAGTAGAACGTCGAGCGGGACAGGCCCGCGCCCTTGGCCAGTTGATCGACGGTGATGGCGGACAGGGGTTGTTCGGCCAGCAGCTGGCGGGCCGTCTCGAGGATGGCTGCCTCGCGCTGGTCACCCTTGCTGGGACCGCGGCGGCCGCGAGCGGGCGCGCGGCCCTGTTGCGCGGTCACCGCGTCCCGTTCGCCAGTTCGTCCCGATACACACGGGCGAGCTTACCGAGGGCCGGGCAGCCAGGGTGCGCGCAGCAGTTGCTCGGTGAGGCCGGTGAGGAATCGGGTCTGGCGGTGGGCCAGCACGGGATCGAGCCTGTCGAGCTCGCCGCCGGGACTCACCCGAATCAGGTAGTTCGGACCGGCGATCGCGGTCACCGTCGGAATACCCAGGCGGAAGGGACCTGTCGCCTCACCGTAGAGGTTGTTCGTGTACGGGCGCGCGACGATGGTGCGGTCCAGATCGCTGGAATCCAGTGCGGCCGCGACGGTTCCGGTGAGCTGCTCGTTGTTGCCGACGCCGAGGACGAGCATTTCCGGCGCACCGGTCGCCTGCCACGAGCCGTCCGCGCCCGAATCCCATTGCAGCGCACCGAGATGTTCGGGGACAACGGCGGCCACGATGCGATCCCTGATCTCGGGATGCTGTTCGAGCCATCGATCCGGATGCACGCCGCTGCTCGACGCCGTCATGTGGGTCGGCGAGAAGACGACGCAGATGTCCCGATCGCGGTGCTCGACAGGGATTTTCGTGAAGTAGTCGGCTATGGCGAGGACGGCGGCCGCGCCGTTCTCCTCGATGGCGTTCTGACCGTCGGTGTGCGTCATGAGCAGTACCGCGCCCGGCTTGTTGCCGTTGCCGGGCACATTCGCGACCAGATAGTCGATCGTGGCGGAGGGATCGGTGTCGGCGGTCAGGGTCAGGGTCGCGGTGACCGGTCCCCGCGCGAGCATGGCGCGCAGCCGGGCGCCCTGCTCGCGGTCGAGGTGCAGCCCGGGCAGCCCGTCCTGCGGTTGCTGATGCGGGGTGTACTGACCGCGCGCGTCCTCGGGCGCGAACGGCAGGATCGAGATCGCCGCCAGCGCGCCCCGTTCACGCAGTGCGCTGAGCTTCTCCCCCGTGGCGCCGAGCCACAGCCTGGAGATGTCCTCGAGCGCGGAGTCCAGTAGCAGCGTGCGCGGTCGCGCGGTCACGGTGACCGGGGCGAACACGCCCGCGACGAGCTTGGTGACGGGCCGGTCCACGAGCGCGATCCGGCCGGTCAGGTCGGCTCCGCCCGCGGCGTCGGCCACGAGCCCGGTGATGCCCGCGGCCGGCGTCGTACCCGAATACGGCCAGTAGTAGGCGACCGGAATCCGGTGCGTCTCCCCCGTCACCTCGGTCACCGTCAGTGACCAGTCGCGGGCGTTCCAATATTTCAGCGGGGTCGGGAACCGTTCGACCTCGAGGCCGAACGACGCCAATTCCGCTGCGAGAGAGTCGATCCAGCGCCGGTGCGCGGGGCTTCCGGTGAATCGCGGGCCGCACGCGGCCATGCGCTCCACCCAGCGCCACATCGTCTCGGCGTCGAGCAGGCCGGGGCCGGGCGGAGCGGCGGCGGCTCCTCGGGGCAGCGCCAGTGCGCCCAGCGCCGCCAGGGAGCCGGCCAGCAGGGTGCGCCGGTTCAGGGATTTCAAGGGTTGGACATCGCTCACGCAGGCCATGGTTCATGCCCGGCGAGCAATAGTCAACACTGTGTCGAGAAATATGGACATATCGTTGATTCTATGGCTATCGTGTTGCCCACGTCACAGCGAGCCACTCGGCACGTGACGGATTCTCAGCTCCGGCACTAAGGAAATCCATGAAGAAACCCCTGATCCTGGCCTGTTCGCTGCTCGCGGCCGCGAACCTCGCCACCGCCGTCGCGCACGCCGACACCGCGTCCCCCGCCGACGTGCGGTTCACGGTGACACCGGGCGAGACGGCCACGGCGATCACCATCGACGCCGGCGCACTGCGGGTCGAGAACGGGGTGTTCAGCATCGAGTCCCCGCGCGGGGACACCCTCGCCCGAGCCGAGATGTCCTTCCGCGTGGACGATTTCGTCTTCCCCATCGATGCCGCCATCACCGGCCGCGACGCCACCCTCACTCCGCGACTGGATCTCGCGCACGCCGCCTACCGGCCCGTCGCCCTGCCCTTCGAGAACGAGGCCCCCTGGAAGACCCAGTACGAACGCGAACAGGCCGCCTGGGCCCGGCTCACCTCGACCCTGCAACTGGGCGCGGCCATCGGCACCGCCGTCGGCGGCATCGGCGGCGCGGCCGTGGGCTGCGTACTGGGCGGAATAGCCGGGGCCACCATCGCTTCGGCGGCGATCATCGGCCTGTTCGGCGGCTTCATCCCCGCCGCGGCGGTCGGCTGCCTTGGCGGCATCGTGGCGCTCGGCCCGCTGGGCACCCTCGCGGGCACCCTGCTCGTGACCGCTCCCGTGACACTGCTGGCCGCCGCCCAGTACTTCACGACGATCAATTCCCCACTGCCCAAACGATGATGCGGCACGCCGTTCAGCGCGGGACGACCACCAGCTCACCCGCGGTGCGCAGGTACAGGGTGTGAGTCACCGGATCCGCCGCGAATCCGAACAACGGTGAATCGCCCGCGGGGATCGAATCTTTCGACTGCCCGTTCAGGGTGTCGATGACGAGGATCTCGCCGTCGAGGTATTCCGCCTGGGTCACGTACGCGGTGTGGGTGGCGCGGTCTGCGGTCAGCAGGCCGTGGCCGTCGGTGTCGATGGTGGCGAGCACCGTCCGGCGGGCCAGGTCCACGGCATAGATCAGGTCGTCGTACTTCGCGTACGCGGTGCGCGAGACGGGATCCAGCACGAGATCGTTGCCGTTGCCGGCGGCGGGCAGCGCGATGAAATCGATCGTCCGGCGGGAGTCCAGATCCACGACCAGAATGCCCGTCTCCGGATTCATCCGATCGGGATTCTGGTACTTGGTGATGACGTAGGCCGTGCGCGCGGTCTCGTCGATTTCGGTGTGAAAGGCCGCGCTACCGACGGAGATCGACTCCAGAACCGACGCGGTTCGCGGGTCGATCACCGTGAGAGCGGAGTGGCGGTTGGCCATGTCGGCGGGCGCCTGATGCACCGACTCGAAGCTCTGAAGATTGGTGACGTACACCAGATGGGTGACCGGATCGACAGCGATGGACAGTGCCTGTTTGCCGGTCTGCACGGTCGCGACGGACGTGTTCGTCGCGGTGTCCACGATGATGACGCCGCCCGGCCGATTGTCGCGCTGATCGCCGGGGTACACGGCGTACAGGCGGCTCAGTGCGGGGTCGACGGCAAGCTGGGTCACGCTCTCGGCGAGCGCGATGGTGGCCGTCACCCGGTTCGTCCTGCCGTCGATGACCGACACGGTCTTGTCCTGATTGGACACGTAGATCGATCCGGTGCCGGAATCCACCGCGGGATCCGCGAACTCCGTCGATCTGCCGACCGAAATCGCCGCGTAGGAAGGACTTTCGGGGCCGCCGGATTCCTTTCCGGCGAGGGTCACGACGCCGACGAGAACGAGCAGAACCACCACGGCGGCACCGACCGCGGCGAAGATCCGGGGCCGGTTCGACCCCGGCCGGCCGGGCGCCGGCGCCGGGAAGTTCGCCGGTCCGGGCACAGGGGCCGGATAGTACTGCGCCGCAGGCGCTTTGGTCATCGACACCACTGGTTCGGCCCGGCCGGCAGGGACCGCGTTCGCGGTACCCGCATCGCCCCGCACAATCCGTTCGTCCATTGCCCGTCAACCCCCACTCGTCCCCGGCGAACCGGCCCCGACCGTATCAAGGCCCGCCGCGCCGGGCACGATCGGCCATTCCTTCGCGATCACAGTGCACAAAGGCGCGGCGACAATTCCGTTCAACTGCCGAGTGACAGTGATTTCGGATAGTGAAAACATCCCAAGTTATGACGAGAAGCACTCGGGTGCAATGGCGTACCCGTGTTCACAGGGGGCGGAATTCGGCGCGCCGCAGCAACTTCGCGCTCGCGGTGGCACTGGGCGTGTGTGCGGGATTGTCGATCACGCCCGGGACGGCCGGGGCGGAGCCCGAGGCCGTGAGCGCGGCGGTGGACCGGCAGGAACGGGTGCTGTCGGAGCGGGACGGGATCGTGGTCTCGTCCGTGAGTTACCTGCTGCCGCTACCGGCGGGCGCTCCGGCGCATCCGGCCGAGTGTGACCGGGTCGGATATCTGCGGTACCGGACCGCCGAGGGGGCCGCGGACTCCTCGGGAGCCGACCGGATCGTGATCCAGGAACAGGGACTCGGCGGCGGGGCGGTCAATTCCGATGGGGTGGCGGCCAATACGGTGCGGTCGGCGCGATCGATGGGGCAGCACATCGAGTTCTGGGCGCTCGCACGGCGCAGCACCTGCCTGGACGAGACCTTCGGATTCGATGCCGCGCTGCGCAGTGGAAACTACCTCGACGCGGTCGACTTCTATTTCAACGGCAAGGAACTCGAGGGGCGGCGATTCCCCGGGTTCAAAACCAATGATCAACTCGCGGTGCTCGATTCCATGGGAATGGAGCGCGTGCTGTGGGATCAATTCGAGGTCATGCGGCACGAACTGCCGACACGCGAAGAGCGGCAGCGGAAGTTCGTGTGCACCGGCATCTCGCTCGGCGGGCTGGTGACCGGGTTCTTCGCCGACTGGAACTTCGGGGCCGCCGGGCACGGCGCCGACCAGTGCGCCGCGTTCGCCGCGCAGGATTCGATGGTCTCCTCCGATCCCGTCGCGCTGCAGAACACCCCGATCCTGCGCGACCTCACCGACGCGCTGATCACCCCCTTGGACGGGGTGCTGCAGACCGGCTTCAGGGCCGGGATGCTACCGCGCACCTTCGGATCCATTCCGGTGCTGGGCGCGCGGACCTTCCTGCTGTACCGCCTGGCCGGGCTGGCCGCGCACCTGGACCCGGACGGGGAGAGCCAACTGCTCGCGCACCTGCCGCGCGATCCCGAAATCGAACTGACCCTGAACTTCCTGACCTCCCCGACCTGGGCGGGCTTCGCCGCCAACGGCGCGGACGGATCGGCCGCCATCCGCGAGTTCCGGTTCACCAACACCGCGCTGCTGGGCATGCTGATCGACAACAACTCGGCCAACTTCGTGCTGACCCAGCAGGGTTTGGGAGCCCTGGACGGCGGACCCGTCGAGCTCAAGTCCTTCCCGACCCCGGGCGAGGTCACCCAGATTCCGCTGATCGGATCGTTCCTGCGCATGAGCGCCGGCACGCAGCAGCGTGTGTTCCCCACCGACCGCGCCGCGCTCTACACCTGGCGCAACTACAACGATGTGCGCGGAATCCCCTACACCGCACCGAATCACGAGGTCGCCGACATCGTCGAGGTCTCCCGCCAGCTCGGCACCGGATCGCCCGGCGCCTACTGGGAGACCTATTTCCCGCTGCGCCTGGTGATCGACATCGGCGCCGGATTCGGCGGCTCGCGCACCGGCGAGATGGCGGCCCTGACCGGGCGTGCGCTCTCGCGCACCAAGCCGAACTTCGTCGCCTTCGCCGGTGACAGCCCCGTCCCGCCCGCCGTGGGAACGCTGTTCCCCGCCCCGGCTCTGGCTCAGGTGGTGACCCTGGCCGGCTACAACCACGTCGACACCATCGGCGCGGCGGCCGTGCAGAACGACGGCCAACCCGACCACAGCGGGCAGCAACTGGCCGCGTTCATCAAGAGCCTGGGTTAACGGCGACCCGAGCACCCCAGTGGCGGCTGCGGCCTTCGGGCGGCGGCCGCCGACTCCTTGCCGCGGCGGCACATCCGCTCCCGCGGCAACCGCCCCGCCCGCGCGAAATTGCTGGTGAAACGGCCCGAAATGTCGTTAACATCCGTAAGTGCGCGCAGAAAGACAGCCCTCCCACCGGATCGTGCGGCCGGGAACACCCGGGGACATTCCGATCGTCGCCCGGCTGCTGGCCCGAGCGCTCGAAGACGACCCGCTGAGCCGATGGTGGTTCCCCGTAGCGAGCCGGCGCCAGGCACAGGTGGAACGGTTGATCGCGTCCTCGGCGTGGGACGCCTACCGCCGCAACGACGGAATCGACATCGCGACCGACACGGCCGGGGTGATGACCGGCGCCGCGCTGTGGCAGAGCACGCAGTACCCGTGGCGGGTCGGTCCGTCGTTCGAACAGCGCGTACAGGGATGGCGGATGTTCGGGCGACGCGCGCGCATGGCCACCGAACAGGCGCACGCGGTCGCGGCCCTGCACGCGCCCGAACACCATTGGCACCTCACCTCCCTGGGCACCCGCGCGGACATGCGCGGGCTCCACTACGGCAGGGAACTGCTGGAATGGGGCCTGGAACGCTGCCACGCCGACCGGCTGCCCGCCCATCTGGAAACGAGCAACGGCGACAACGTCGCGTTCTACGAGAAGTTCGGCTTCGAGACCACCGGGGTCCTCGACCCACCCGGCGGTCGCCCCCGGACATGGGCGATGCGGTACGAGCCCTAGGCCAGGCGACACGCGCCACCGCGCCACCGGTCAGTCGTCGGCGTCGTCCCCGGAATCCGGTCCCCCGTCGTCGCCTCCGCCGCGAATGCTCCACAGCAGACCGTCGAGCTCGTCGGGCTTGACCAGCACATCGCGGGCCTTGGAGCCCTCGCTCGGGCCGACCACGTTGCGGGTCTCCATCAGGTCCATGAGGCGGCCGGCCTTGGCGAACCCGACGCGCAGTTTGCGCTGGAGCATCGAGGTCGAGCCGAACTGCGAGGTCACGACCAATTCGATGGCCTGGACCAGCAATTCGAGATCGTCGCCGATATCGGCGTCCACATCCTTCTTCTCCCCGGCCTTGGCGGCGGTGACGCCGTCCTGGTACTCGGGTTCGGCCTGCGTCTTGGCGAAATCGACGACGGCCGTGATCTCCTCGTCGGAGATGAAGGCGCCCTGCAGGCGAGTCGGCTTGCTCGCACCCATCGGCAGGAACAGGCCGTCGCCCATGCCGATGAGCTTCTCCGCGCCGGGCTGATCGAGGATGACCCGCGAGTCGGTGAGCGAGGAGGTCGCGAACGCCAGCCGCGAGGGCACATTGGTCTTGATCAGGCCGGTGACCACGTCCACCGACGGACGCTGGGTCGCCAGCACCAGGTGAATACCGGCGGCGCGGGCCTTCTGGGTGATGCGGACGATCGCGTCCTCCACATCGCGCGGCGCGGTCATCATCAGGTCGGCGAGCTCGTCGACGATCGCCAGGATGTACGGGTAGGGGCGGTACACGCGCTCGCTGCCCAGCGGCGCGGTGATCTGCCCGGACTTGACCTTGCGATTGAAGTCGTCGATATGGCGAACCTTGTTGGCCTGCATATCCATATAGCGCTGTTCCATCTCCTCCACCAGCCAGGCCAGGGCCGCCGCGGCCTTCTTGGGCTGGGTGATGATGGGGGTGATGAGATGCGGAATGCCCTCGTACGGGGTCAGTTCCACCATTTTCGGGTCGATCAGGATCATGCGCACCTCGTCGGGCGTGGCCCGGTGCAGCAGCGAGACCAGCATGGAATTGACGAAGCTGGACTTACCCGAACCGGTCGAACCCGCGACCAGCAGATGCGGCATCTTCGCGAGATTGGCCGCCACGAACTCGCCCTCGATGTTCTTGCCCAGGCCGATCACCAGCGGATGATGATCCCCGCGCGTGGAGGACGCCTTCAGAACGTCGGCCAGGCGCACCAGTTCGCGATCGGAGTTCGGAACCTCGATGCCCACCGCGGACTTGCCGGGGATGGGCGCGAGCAGGCGCACGTTCTCGGTGGCGACCGCGTAGGCGATGTTCCGGGCCAGCGCGGTGATCTTCTCGACCTTCACGCCCGGGCCGAGCTCGACCTCGTAGCGGGTGACCGTCGGGCCGCGCACGAAACCGGTGACCGCGGCGTCGATCTTGAACTGGACCAGGACCTCGGTGATCGCCTCGATCATCGATTCGTTGGCCGCACTGCGCTGTTTGGGCGGCTCGCCATCGGTCAGCAGGGACAGCGGCGGCAGCTGGTAGTCGCCGTCCACCTCGCGGTCGGTGACGAACTCGAGCTGCTGCGGCGGGGGCGGGGTCTGATCGACGACCTTGGGCGGAGCCTTGCGCGCCTTGGCCTTCGGCTTCTCCTCGGCGGCCGCGGGCACGGGCGCCACCGCGTTCTTGGCGGCCTGCAGCGGCGGTTCGCCGATGATCTCGGTGACCGAATCCGAGCCGCCGAACTCGTCCGGCGGGTAATTGTCCGAGGGGTTGCGCCCGCGCCGGCGGCGCGTGCCCTGGTGCAGCGGGAAGCCGTCCGCGTCGTAGTTGGCCGGATCGTAGAGCCCGGGCTCGTCGGAGTAACGCTCGTATTCGTCACCGCCGCTGCCCGTCCCGAAGATCTCGCGCAGCGCGTCCGGAACCTCTCGCACGGTCGTGCCGGTGAGCAGCAGCAGCCCGAAACCCGCGGCCAGCAGCAGCAGGGGCACCGCCAGGAAAGCGCTGAGACCGTCGCGCAGCGGACCGCCCATGACGAAACCGGCGAACCCGGCCGCATGCGCACGACCGTGATAGTCCGTCGGCGCGCCTGCGGCCAGATGCCACAGGCCCAGGACCGGCAGCCCGGTCAGCAGACTGCCCAGCACCAGGCGCGGGCGGATCTCCGGATTCGCCTCGGTGCGCATGAGGATCACCGCGATGCCGACCAGAACGAAAGGCAGTGCGGCCGCGACGGATCCGACGACCCAGCGGGTCACCGCCTCGACCCAGTTCCCGATCGGGCCGCCCGCGGACAACCAGACCGCGGCCACCACCACGAACGCGACGGCGAACAGGCCCAGCGCGATCCCGTCCCGCCGGTGCCCGTGCTCGATGTCGCCGGCCTTGCTGACCGCCCGGGTGGCCGCGCCGAGTCCGCGCGCGAGCATGTTCCAGCCGGTGGTGACTCCCCGGCGCACCACCGCCAGCGGCGCGGTGTCAGAGGACCTTCGAACCGCGGGACGCCGCGCCGGAGCCGGGCGGCGTGCCGGGCGCGGGGCTCGCCCGGCCGCCGGTTGCGCACCGCGCGCGGGCGTACGGGGAGCGCGGGCCTTGGACCGCGCAGGCGTCTGGCCCCGCGCCGATCCCGCTCGCGAACGTGGGTTTGCGGTACCGCGGGCCTTCCCTGCCATGCGTCCAGGCTAGCCGCAACCGCACCATACAAACCATCCGCAACACACGACCCACGCATATCAGGCCATGTGGCGCTCACCTCGTCCACCGGTGATCAGGTGGTCGCGGCCGCTATCGAGTGGAACACAGGTGTGGCCGAACCGGTGGGAAAACACGCCCGGGCAGCGAACGGATCAGACGCTGCGGTCCAGCGCGTACACCGCTTCCACGTCCGCGGGATCACCGGTGGCCTCCAGGCGCACCGCGTTGCGGCCGAACGCGTGGAACAGCAACTCCGACGGCTTGCCCGCCAGGACCACCGTGCGCTCCCCCGCCTTGTGCGCCACCACGCGCGCACCCTCCGGGGTCGTCAAGGCGATGGTGACCGGGGACTTGCGATACGCCATGCGCGACAGCTTGGTCAGCACGTTCCACAGCGCGGTCTCGTCCGCGGCGGACAGCTCGCGCGGGACCCAGTCCGGGCTCGCCCGGCGCACGTCCTCGTGGTGCACGTACATCTCGGTGAGATTCATCAGGGAGTCGAAGGGGCGCAGCAGCAGCGGCGGGCCGGTGCGCACCTGCTCGAGCAATTGCGGGAAGGGCCGCTGCGCGACCTTGCGCTGCACGCTCTCCAGATGCGGAGCGAAGGGCTTCAGCAGGATGCCGGGCGCGGCGTCCGGGCGGCGCTCGCGCACGATCAGATGGGCGGCCAGATCACGCACCGTCCATTCCCCGCACAGGGTGGGGGCATCCGGGCCAACTTCGGCCATCGTCTGCACCATTGCTCGACGTTCCCGCTGGGCCATGCTCATACCCGAACCCTAACCGGACAAACCATCCCTCGCATCGTGCGGTAGCCGGGAGGCATCACCCCGCAGCCTTCTTAAGCGAATCACCCGGTTCGCCATAAGCCCGGCCGCCGATCATGAATGGCATCGGATCCATCAGCGGCAAATGAACGGCTACCGCTAAACCGCCGCCGCGCACCCGGTTCCGGGTTGGCGTCATCCAATTCGGGTCGGTAGCTTGATCACTCGGTCCATCAGGGTCATGGACCGTAGCTTACGAAGGGCAACATCTTGAAGAAGATCGTCAGCGGCGCGGCCGTGATGGTTGCGACCATCGGCTCGCTGCTCGCCGGTACGACGGCTCCCGCCACCGCGCAATACGCACAGAACTACGGCGCCATCGCGCTCTCGCCCTCGACCGGGCGCATCGGCTACTCCGCCGACTACGGCAACACCAATGCCGCGCAGGACGGCGCGATGAGCGAGTGCAGCTACAACGACTGCCGCGTGGTCGCGTGGTTCTCCAACGGCTGTGGCGCGGTGGCGTATTCCTCGCGCACCCGGATGTACACCTACGGCGCGAACTCCTCGCGGGCCGCCGCCCGCACGCAGGCGCTGAACCGCAACGGCGCCGGCGCCTCGGTCATCCACTGGAACTGCACCAGCGGCTACTCGCTCTAATTCCGAATTACATCAGGGGAGAAATTCGTTGAAGCACACCATTTTCCGCGCCACCGCCGCCGTGGCGCTGGCTGCCTCGGCCTTCGGCCTGGTGGCCTGCAGCACCAGTGAGAGCACCTCCGACGGCCCGAGCACCACCACCTCCGCGGCCGGCGGCAAGTTCGAGGGCAGTGCCGGCGATGCCCAGGAGACCGGCGCCGCGCCGTCCACCCCGGAGATCCCGAATCTGGCCAAGCCCACCGTGGCCGAGCTGAACGACAAGATCACCAAGGCGTTCGACCCGACCATCGACGCCAAGACCAAGGTCTCCTGGATCGAGGACGCCGGCCAGGATCCCGAACTGGTCGCCAAGCTCGTCGACGCCGCCAAGAAGAACGACGTCAAGGTCGAGGTCATCAGCGTGCCCGAGCCCGTCGACGGCAAGATCAAGGCCGACGCCAAGGTCACCATCGGCGGAGCACCCGTCGACAATGCCACCGTCGAATTCGTCGCCGAGGACAACCAGTGGAAGGTCGACCACCAGTTCGCGTGCCGCGTGGTGCGGGCCGCGAACCTGAATTCCGCCGCCTGCCAGGACGAGTGAGCGTTCGCTGACACCCGCCCCGGCAGCCCCGCTGCCGGGGCGCAGGGCAACCCGGGTTCGCCGACCGCTCGTAAGGCAACCCACACCCGTCCGGCCGAGAGTGACGACGTCGCCTGATCGGCGATACCACTACCGGCCTGGGCCGCAGCGTGCCGGACTCACTCATCCACGCCGCCAAAGACCTCGACGGCCTGGACCCGGATGCCCTCGCCCGAACGGGGAGCGCCGTGTATACACCGGCGGGGCCGACTCGAGGCCCCCGGGCGTAGCGGCGAATTTGTTCATACCGCTTGATCATTCGAATCGGCGGCAGGCGGCCACGCCCGCGCAACATTCTTGAATGCGCATATTTCAATCTAGGTATCCCGGGATCATCCGCTCGGCGCATCGCACCGCGGGCACTACGCGGAAGCGCCCGGCAGCGGGTGCTGCCGGGCGCTTCCGGGTTGTGGCGCTTGCCCTTTCGGGCGGTCGAGCTAGACGCCGATGACCGTGGGGACGATCATCGGGCGGCGGCGGTACTTCTCCGCGACCCAGCGGCCGACCACGCGGCGCACGCTCTGGGCGATGCGGTGGGTGTCGGTCACGCCCTCGTTGGCCAGGCGGCGCAACTCCGCCTCGACCAATTCGTGGGTATCGGCCAGGGCGTCGGGATCGTCGGAGAAACCGCGACCGCTGACGCCCGGCGAGCTGACCGCCTTGCCGGTGGTGGCGTCGATGGCGACGGTGATCGAGATGAAGCCGCCCTCCCCCAGAACCAGACGGTCCGAGAGGGTGGATTCGCCGACGTCGCCGACCGAGAGGCCGTCCACGTAGACCTGGCCGACCGGGACCCGGCCGGTGATCGAGGCGATGCCGTCGACGAGATCGACCACGACGCCGTTCTCGGCCAGCACGACCCGCTCCTCCGGCACGCCGGTGGCCACCGCGAGCGCGGCGTTGGCGCGCAGGTGCCGCCATTCGCCGTGCACCGGCATGGCGTTGGTGGGCCGCACCGCGTTGTACAGGTACAGCAGCTCACCCGCCGAAGCATGCCCGGAGACATGGACTTTCGCGTTCTGCTGGGTGACCACGGTCGCGCCCACGCGGGCCAGGCCGTTGACCACCGCGAAGACGGCGTTCTCGTTGCCGGGGATGAGCGAGGACGCCAGCACCACGAGATCGTCGGCGCGGATGTTGATCTGGCGGTGATCGCCGCGGGCCATGCGCGAGAGCGCGGACAGCGGTTCGCCCTGCGAGCCGGTCGAGATCAGCACCAGCTTGTGCACGGGCAGATTGGCGGCCTGATCGATGTCGACGACCAGCCCGTCCGGAATGTCGAGGTAGCCCAGGTCCACCGCGATCTGCATGTTGCGGACCATGGACCGGCCGACGAAGCAGATGCGGCGGTCGTAGCGCTTGGCCACGTCCACCACCTGCTGGATGCGGTGCACGTGAGACGCGAAGGACGCCACGATGACCCGGCCCTTGGCCTTGCCGATCACGTTGTCCAGCACCGGGCCGATCTCACGCTCGGGCGTGACGAAGCCCGGGACCTCGGCGTTGGTGGAGTCGACCAGGAACAGGTCGACGCCCTCGTCACCGAGGCGCGAGAAGCCCGCGAGGTCGGTGAGACGGCCGTCCAGCGGCAGCTGATCCAGCTTGATGTCGCCGGTGTGCAGCACCATGCCCGCGGGGGTGCGCACCGCGATGGCGAGCGCGTCCGGGATCGAGTGGTTGACCGCGAAGTACTCGCAGTCGAACGGGCCGTGCTGGGTGCGCTGGCCCTCGATGACCTCGATCAGCTTGGGCTGCAGGCGATGTTCGCGGCACTTGGCGGCCACCAGGGCGAGGGTGAACTTCGCGCCGATCACCGGGATGTCGCGGCGCAGGCGCAGCAGGAACGGCACCGCGCCGATGTGATCCTCGTGCCCGTGGGTCAGGATCACGGCCTCGACGTCGTCGATGCGGTTCTCGATGGGACCGAAGTCCGGCAGGATCAGGTCCACGCCCGGCTGCTGATCCTCGGGGAACAGCACGCCGCAGTCGATGATGAGCAGCTTGCCGCCGTACTCGAAAACGGTCATGTTGCGGCCGATTTCACCGATGCCGCCGAGGGCGAACACGCGCAGGCCGCCCTTGGGGGCCTGCGGCGGGGCGGGCATCGAGCGGCGCTGCTGCTGCGAGGGCTGCTGATCGGTGCGCTCTCCGCGACCGGACTGGCGCGAACGGCCACCGCCGCCGGGCTTGCGCGAACGCTCCGAGGGGCGCGACTTGGGCGCGGAATCGTCCTGGCGCGCCTTGGCGGGCGCGGACTCGGCGGACGCGGCGGCCTTGGACTGGGCAGCTCTCGCACGTTCGGCGGAACCGTTGCGCGAGCGGCCGTTCCGGGTCTCCGCGGCCTCGGCCGGCGCGGCAGCCTGTGCGGCCGGAGCTTCAGTCTTCGCGGCCGGGGCCTCGGCCTGGGCGGCCTTGGTCTCGCGCGGCGCGGCCGGGGTTTCGGCTACCGGCGGCTTCGACTCGGCCGGAACCGGGGCGGGTGCGCCGGCGGCGCGGGACGCGGTGCGACGCGGGCGGCGTCCTTCGGGGCTGCTCATGCAAGCACCCCGGCGCTGCGCAGCTCGACGGCCAGGCCGTCGAGCTGCTCGGTTGTAGGCATGATCTGTGGCAAACGGGGCTCCCCGGTCTCGATACCAAGCAGGCGCAGCGCCCCCTTGGTCATGGACACGCCGCCCAGCCGCGCCATGGCGCGGTTCAGGGGCAGCATGCTGGCATTGATCTCACGGGCGCGCACGACATCGCCGGCGGTGTAGGCGTCGATGAGGGCCCGCAAACGGTCGGGCACCAAATGACCGATGACACTGATGAATCCGACGGCGCCCACCGACAACCACGGCAGGTTCAGCACGTCGTCACCGGAGTAATAGGACAGCCCGGTCTCGGCGATGAGTTCCGCGCCCGCGTTCAGATCGCCCTTGGCATCCTTGACCGCGACGATGCGCGGGTGCTCGGCCAGGCGGCGAATGGTGTCCGAGGCGATCGGCACGATCGACCTCGGCGGAATGTCGTACAGGGTCACGGGCAGGTCGGTGGCGTCGGCGACGGCGGTGAAGTGCGCGAGCAACCCTTCCTGACTGGGACGCGAGTAGTACGGGGTGACGACCAGCAAACCGTGGGCACCCGCGCGCTGGGCGCTACGCGCCAGCTCGATGCTGTGCGCGGTGTCGTAGGTGCCCGCGCCGGCGATGACGGTGGCCCGATCGCCGACCGTGTCGACGACGGCACGCAGCAGATCGAACTTCTCGGACTCGGTGGTGGTGGGCGATTCACCGGTGGTTCCGGAAATCGCGAGCAAATCGACGCCGTTGTCCACGAGGCGAGCGGCCAAGGCCACACCGGCGTCGACATCGAGCTTGCCTTCGGCGGTAAAGGGGGTCACCATCGCGACACCAACCGTGCCGGACGCGTGCAGCTCAATCCGCGTCGATTCACCGTTCGTCATAGTCCAGAAGGCTACCCGGTCATCGAAACGGCTCTTGCATCGTTATACCTGAACCGTTGCGGCGGTGTCGGCAATTCGTAGCCGAAGGTTCGGGGTGACAGCAAATCTCTCCTTGAATGATGTCAGCGATGACATCACACTGGTGTCATGGACCTAGAGAAGTACACCGCGCAGCTGCGCGACAACCTGATCTCCGCCGCCGCGCTCGGCGACGAGAAAACACAGGCCACCGCCGCCGCGCTGGCCGCCGCCACCGAGAACGCCGCGCGCCTGGTGCTGCTGTCCGCGCTCTCGGACCTGGCCGCCGAGGTGAGCACGGCGGTCGGTGACCGCACCGTGCACGTCTCGGTGGTCGGCTCCGACGCGCACGTGGATGTGCGCAAAACCACTGGCCCCGAGGACGAACAGCCCCCGACATTCGAGGAGATGACCGGCGACATCAGCCGGGTCACCCTGCGGCTGGTCGAGCAGATCAAGTCCCGCGCCGAGGAGGCCGCCGCGCACAACGGGCAATCGCTGAACTCGTGGCTGTCCTCCGCGGTGCAGGGCGCACTGCGCGATCAGATGCGCAAGGGCGGACGCTGGGACGCCTGAGCGTCAATCCATCACGGTGACCTGACCGTCGGTGTCGATCTCGGTGCGGCGGTCGTCGTCGGACGAGTGCGCGAGCACCGTCGCCAGGACGCGGCGGCCGATCGGCAGCACGCGAACGGTTACCGACCCGCTATTGGCGGCGTCCAACTCCTTTGTCGCCGCGTCGATCACGCGCTTGCGCACCCATTCGGGCACGCCCGCGAAGCCTCCGTCGTCCAACAGCACGACCGTGACCCCGCGGAAGCGGGCGCCGCGGGCCGCGCCGCTGAGCTCGTCGGTGACCAGTTGCGGTGCGCGCAGGCCGTCCCGGAGTTCGGCCTCGAGCAGCCGGCATTCCTCGCGTTCGGCGGTGGTGAGTTCCGCGCCCTCGGCGATGCGCTCGAGAATCGGGCGCGCCACCCGGTCCAGGCGAGCGAGCTGGCGGGAGCGCTCGCCCTCGGCGGCGTCCATGTCGGCCTCGGCCGAGGCCCGCATCATGGCGTCCTCGCGCAGGATGATCAGCGTCTTCTGCATGGGCCGCATGACCGCGACGAAAACCGAGATGGCCGCGACGGTTCCGATGGGGACCAGGGTGCCCAGCACCGTGCTCGGGCGCAGATGCGCGCCGATGCCCGCCACCACGAGCACGCCCGCGGTGGCGGCCACCCCCGCCCACGCGGTGCGCACCCGGCCGCGCAGCACCAGACCGGTGAAGACATAGGAAGCCACGAAGGCCGTCCATACCGAGGGCTGCGCGCGATTGTCGGTCGGATTGAGAATGGTGAGCGCGGTGGCCACCGGACCGGAGACCGCGACGAACACCGCGATCGGCAGCGGCAGCGGATCGATGGGGATCACCACCACCAGCGCACCGGCGCTCATCAGCAGGGTCATGCCCAGAATGGCCGCCCAGAGCGGAGATTGACCGAAGTTGCGCGCCATGTAGAGCGCGATGGTCACCTCGAGGATGAGCAGGAAGGTCCAGGCCGCGCTGCCGCGCAGGCCGAGCAGTTCGCGCAGGCTGTAGCGGGTGTCCAGGTCCAGGGCGTGATCAGCGGGAGCCATCGCCACCCCACACCAGGGTCACGGTGGTGCCCTCGCCCGGCTGCGATTCCACGAAACCGGATCCGCCCCCGAGCTGGCGCATGCGCCCCAGGATGCTCATCGATACGCCCAGCCGGTCGGCCGAGACGGCGGCGAGGTCGAAACCCGCACCGTCATCGGCGAATACGATGCGGATGCTGCCCGCGCTGACGGTGGCCGTCACCGTGCGCCGCACCTCGCGACCGGGCACCGCGCCGTGCCGCAGGCTGTTGCGGACCGCCTCGGTCAGCGCCGCCGCGATCGTGCTCGCCGCGTGCACCGGCATCCGCAGATCGTCGTAGCCGGGCCAGGTGCGGGTGGCGAAGCGCACGCTCGGATTCACCTCGAGTACGGCCTGGCGCACGAACAACAGCGCCGAGCGGGCGTCGAGCAGATCGGGATCGCGTTCGCGGCCGCGGCATTCGTCGAGCTGTTCCAGGGTGCGCTCGGATTGACGTTGCAGCACATCGGATTGCGCGCCCGCGCGCGAAGCCTCCAGCAGCGTGGAGAGCACGGCGTCGTGGATCAGCGCGGCGAAGCGGGCGCGCTCGCGGTCCCGGCCCTGCGCGGCGGCCGTCGCGGCGGCGCGCCGCGAGGCGATGGCCGATTCCCGGTCGACGCGGGCCGCGGCGCCGGTGGCGGCGGTGCAGCACCAGACGAACAGCGAGGACAGGCCCATGACGCGCAGAAAGTTCTCGACCGCGGCGAAGGGCGTGATGCCGGCGATCGTGTAGATCGTGGCCAGGGCCGCGCCCGACGCGGCCGCGAACAGGTAGGCCACCGCCCAGCGCGGTCGCCAGGCCAGCACGCCCGCGGTGACCGCGAGCGCGGTCACCCGGTAGGGCCACACGATGGTGGCGGCCACGCTCGACGCCTCCCAGGCGAAGGGCATGGTGAGAAGCGCGCCCAGGAAACTCAGTGCGGCACAGCCCGCGGCGAAGCGGATCGCGCGCGAGCCCGCCACCGCCGAGGCCACCGCCAGCACCGGATACCAGCCGAAGGCCAGCACGACCGCGGTGACCGTCCACCACCCCGGGACCAGGCGGCCCTGCTCGGCGATCTCGGGCAGTTCCACCAGGCCCACGATCACCCCGGCGATGCCGCACGAGATGCCGAGCCTGCGCAGGATCCGGTCGTAGGCGGCGGTGGCCGGATCGTCCTGCGAGTTCGAGGTCAGCTCACCCCGCATGCGCCGCACGAGCGTGGTGAGAGCGGTGTCGGTGTACGGCGCGGGCGCGGCATCCAGCGTGCCCGTCGCGGTCACGCGCGCGGGTTCCGCTCGGGCACGGGCAGCCAGCCGTCTTCCACGGCACGCTTGTACAGATCGGTCTTGGTCGGGGCGGGACGGCCGGCGTCCGCGTACTTCTGGCGGATGCGGCCCAGATAGTCGTTGACCGTCTGCTCGGACAACCCGGTCATGCGGGCCACCCGCGACGCCTTCTCCCCCGAGGCGTACAGCTGCAGCACCTGCTGCTGGCGCGGGCTCAGACCGACATTGGACAGCTGCGGGTCGCCGTCGATGGCGGCCGCCCAATCGGTGGTCACCACCTGTTCGCCCTGCGCGGCGCGGCGCACCGCCGCGACCACGGTCGGCGCGTCCTCGGACTTGCGGACCACGCCGAGCACGCCCGCGCGGGCGGCCTCGCGCACCATGAACGGATTGTCGGCGCCGGTGAAGATGAGGACCTCGGTCCCCCATTCGCGCAGCGCGCGCACGTTGGCCTCCGGGGAGGAGGCGTCGGCGAGCCGCAGATCCAGCACCACCAGATCCAATCGCGGCCGGGCCGCGAGCAATTCCGCGACCGTGCCCGCGGTGATCACCAATTCCAGATCGGGTTGCGGGGCCAGCATGGCCGCCAAACCGATCGCCACCGACTCATGATCTTCGACCAGCCCGATGCGGCGTACTCCCGAATCCTGCGCCTCCATGGCGGCCGTCACCTCTTCCCACACACCCGAACAACGTCGTACCGAGTATGACCGTAAAGGTGCGCAACGCGTCAGCCACCAGAAATCGGGGGAACCGGGCACTCACGCACATCTGTCGCGGAGCGCCCGCACGCCACTTCTTCCGCGCTGACCGGGGGATGTTCGGCTTGTAGGGTTTCCGGCGGGGTCACACGACCCTCGTACGAGGTTGATGAAGGGACGGTCGAGGATGTCGGACGCATCGAACGAGGTGCTGCTGGACGACTTCGAGGACACCGGCAAGTGGGAACTCGCGGGGGCCGGGGCGGCGCAGACGCATCTGACCACGTTCGCCGAGGGCGCGCCGGTGAAGGATCCGGGCGTGTACGCCGACGGGGAAGCGGGCGAGGACGCGCGGGCGCTGGCCCTGCTGATCAAGAACGCGGCCGACGGGCTCGAGGTCGATCTCGCGGCCAAGCCGGGGCAGCCGTTCTCGATCGCGGGCACGCTCGCGGAGTTGAATCTGTTCGTCCGGTCGCCGCACGCCGCGATCTGGGTGTTCGCGCGCTTCGCCGGGGCCGGGGACGAAACCCGCGAGGAGTTGCTGAGCCGCTCGAACGCGAGCCCGGAGTGGCAGCGGGCCGGGGTGAAGCTGCATCCGCCGATCGCGGACGCGGAATTGCTGGGGTTGCGGATCCGGCTCGTGGAGGTAGTGAAAACGGCGGGTGAGGTCATGATCCTGCTCGATGATCTGACCGTACGCTCGGAGTCATGAGCGAAAGTCATGAGTTGGTGAAAGAACCCTCGGGTGCGCACGGCACCGCGAAGGCTATGTCGGCGATCCTGTTCGGGATGGGGGCGCTGCACTTCGTGGCCCCCAAACCGTTCGACGCGCTGATCCCCCCGGAGTTGCCGGGCAAGCCGCGCACCTACACGCACGGCTCGGGCGTCGCGGAACTGGCGGTGGCCACCGCGCTCGCCGTGCCGCGCACGCGGCGGCTCGGCGGTGCGCTGGCCGCACTGCTGTTCCTCGGGGTCTTCCCGGGCAATCTCTACATGGCTCGCGAATGGGTCCGCAGCGACAAGCCCACCGCGCTCAAGGCCGGTGCGCTGCTGCGCCTGCCGTTGCAGATTCCGATGATCCTGGCCGCGCGCAAGGTGTATCGGGGCGCCTGAGCGGCCGTCAGCGCCGGGTGATCGCCTCGAAGACCTTGGGGTCGACCAGGGTCGAGGTGTCACCCAGTTCGCGGCCCTCGGCCACATCGCGCAGCAGCCGGCGCATGATCTTGCCCGAGCGGGTCTTGGGCAGCTCCGGGACCACGTGGATCTCCCGGGGCCGGGCGATCGGTGAAATCTCTTTCGAGACTTCGGCTTTGAGTTCGGCGACCAGGTCCTCACCGGTGTCCTTCGCCTCGGCGGTGAGGATGACGAAGGCGACGATGCCCTGCCCCGTGGTGTCGTCCGACGCGCCGACCACCGCCGCTTCGGCCACACCCGAATGGCCGACCAGAGCGGATTCGACTTCCGCCGTGGAGATGCGGTGGCCCGAGACGTTCATGACGTCGTCGACGCGGCCCAGTACCCACAGGTCGCCGTCGGTGTCGAGTTTGGCGCCGTCGCCGGCGAAGTACCAGCCCTGCTCGGCGTAACGCTGCCAATAGGTTTCGCGGTAGCGGTCGTTGTCGCCCCAGATCCCGCGCAGCATCGAGGGCCACGGCTGATCCAGCACGAGGTAGCCGTTCGCCTCGGTCTCGCCGAGGACGACGGGCTTGCCCTCCTCGTCGACCACGGTCGCGGAGATGCCGGGCAGCGGGGTCATGGCCGCGCCCGGTTTCGTAGCGGTGACGCCGGGCAGTGGGGAGATCATGATCGCGCCGGTCTCGGTCTGCCACCACGTGTCCACCACCGGGGTCTTGCCGGCGCCGACCACGTCCCGATACCAGCGCCACGCTTCGGGGTTGATCGGCTCGCCGACGCTGCCCAGCACCCGCAGGCTCGACAGGTCGTGGGCGTCGGGGATCTCCCGCCCCCATTTCATGAACGTGCGCACCAGCGTCGGAGCGGTGTAATAGATGCTCACACCGTACTTTTCGATGATCTGCCAGTGCCGGTGCTCGTCGGGGAAGTTCGGGGTGCCCTCGTACACGACCTGGGTCGCGCGGTTCGACAGCGGCCCGTACACGATGTACGAGTGCCCGGTCACCCAGCCGATATCGGCGGTGCACCAGTACACGTCGGTCCCGGCCTTGTGATCGAACACGTTGTGGTGCGTGTACGAGGTCTGGGTCAGGTACCCGCCCGAGGTGTGCAGGATGCCCTTGGGCTTACCGGTCGTGCCGGAGGTGTACAGGATGAACAGCGGGTGCTCGGCATCGAACGCCTGCGCCTCGTGCACCGGCGACGCGGCGGAAACCGTTTCGTCCCACCAGAGATCACGCCCGGCCGTCCACGGGGTCTCGATCCCGGTGCGCCGCACCACCAGAACGTGCTCGACCGGTGAGTTCTCCTGCCCGGCAAGCGCTTCGTCGACCGATTCCTTGAGCGGGGCGGCCTTACCGCGCCGCCACTGTCCGTCGGTGGTCACCACCAGGCGCGCCTGCGCGTCCTCGATCCGGTTCCACAGCGCGCCCGCGGAGAACCCGGCGAAGACCACCGAGTGCACCAGGCCGAGTCGCGCGCAGGCCAGCATGGTGACGATGGCTTCGGGAACCATGGGCATGTACACCGCGACCCGGTCACCGGCTCGCAGGCCCAGCGCCGTGAATTGATTGGCCGCCCTGGATACGTCGGCCAGCAGATCCGCGTAGGTGATGTCGCGCGAATCGCCGGGCTCGCCCTCCCAGTGGATGGCGACCTGCTCGCCGTGCCCGTCCAGCACGTGCCGGTCCACACAGTTGTAGGCGACGTTCAGCTTGCCGCCGACGAACCACTTGGCGAAAGGCGCGTCGTCCCAGTCCAATACGCGGTTCCACGGCTCGGCCCAGTGCAGGCGGCTCGCCTGTTCGGCCCAGAAGGCCTCCCGGTCCGCCGCCGCCCGATCGAGGAGAGCCTGGTTCGCATTGGCGGAGGCGGCGAACTCGGCGCTGGGCGGATAGGCGGCCCGGTCGTCGTGGTCGCGTTCCATCATGCTGGTCATTGCTGGGGTCTCCATTCGAAAGGGCGGCGGGGCGGGGTGTTTCAGTGCGAGACGGCCTTCTCGGCGCCGACGCCGGTGAGGGCGCGCACCTCCATCTCGGCGGCCTTGTCCGGATCCTCGGGGGTCCGGCTCAGGAAGGTGCCGACGATGCCGAGCACGAACGCGAGCGGGATCGAGACGATGCCCGGGTTCGAGAGCGGGAAGAAGTCGAAGTCCCGGCTCGGCAGCATGGCGGTCTTGGAACCGGACACGGCCGGGGAGAAGACGATCAGCACGATCGTGGAGATCAGGCCGCCGTACATGCTCCACAGGGCGCCGGAGGTGTTGAAGCGCTTCCAGAACAACGAGTACAGGATGGTCGGCAGGTTCGCCGAGGCGGCCACCGCGAAGGCCAGCGCCACCAGGAAGGCGATGTTCTGCCCGTTCGCCAGGATGCCCAGGCCGATGGCGAGCAGGCCGACGACCACGGCGGTGATGCGCGAGACCCGCACCTGTTCGGCCTCACCGACCTTGCCGCGCTTGATGACCCCGGCGTAGATGTCGTGGGCGAACGAGGCCGAGGCGGTGATGGTCAGGCCGGCGACCACCGCGAGAATCGTCGCGAACGCCACCGCGGAGATGATGCCCAGCAGCACCACGCCGCCGAGTTCGAAGGCCAGCAGCGGAGCCGCGGAGTTCTGCCCGCCGGCTGCGGCCAGGATCTTGTCCGGCCCGACGATGGCGGCCGCGCCGTAGCCCAGCACGAGGGTGAACACGTAGAACGAACCGATGAGGCCGATGGCCCAGACCACCGAGCGGCGAGCCTCTTTCGCGGTCGGGACGGTGTAGAAGCGCATGAGCACGTGCGGCAGGCCGGCGGTGCCCAGTACCAGGGCCAGGCCCAGGGAGACGAAGTTCAGCTTGGAGGTCTCGCTGCCGCCGTACTGCGCGCCGGGGGCGAGCACGTCGCGGGCGGCGACCGCCTTGTTGGTCGACTCGGAGACGTGCTGCTGTGCGGAGCCGAGGATTTCGGAGAGGTTGAAGCCGAACTTGGCCAGCACCATGAAGGTCATGACGGCAGCGCCGGTGATGAGCAGCACCGCTTTGATGATCTGTACCCAGGTGGTGCCCTTCATGCCGCCGATGAGCACGTACAGGATCATGAGTACGCCGACGACCGCGATGACCACCGATTGCCCGGCGCGCGAATCGATGTCGAGCAGCAGCGCCACCAGGCCACCGGCGCCCGACATCTGCGCGAGCAGGTAGAACAGCGACACCGCGAGGGTGGACAGGGCGGCCGCGGTGCGCACCGGGCCCTGCTTGAGCCGGAAGCTCAGCACGTCGGCCATGGTGAATTTGCCGGTGTTCCTGAGCATTTCGGCTACCAGCAGCAGGGCGACGAGCCAGGCCACCAGGAAGCCGATGGAGTACAGGAAGCCGTCGTAGCCGTAGACCGCGATGGCGCCGGCGATGCCGAGGAAGCTGGCGGCCGAGAGGTAGTCGCCCGCGATGGCGATGCCGTTCTGCGGGCCGGAGAAGCCGCCGCCCGCGGTGAAGAAGTCCGCGGCGCTGGAGTTGTTGCGGCTGGCGCGGATCACCACGACCATGGTGACCGCGACGAAGACCGCGAAGATGGAGATGTTGGCGATCGGACTGCCGACCGTTTCGCCGCTGGCCAGCAGGCTCATCACTTGGTTCCTTCCAGCTCGGCGCGCAGCGCGGCGGCCCGGGGGTCGAGTTCACGATCGGCGAAGCGCACATACAGCGCGGTGATCACGAAGGTGGACACGAACTGGCCCAGGCCCAGCAGCAGGCCGACGTTGATGTTGCCGAATACCTCGGTGGCCATCAGGTCGTGGGCGTACGCGCCGAGCAGCACGTACACCACGTACCAGGCCAGGAACAGTCCGGTCATGGGGAAAACGAAGCGGCGCAGCCGGTTTCGCAATTCCTGGAACTGCGGACTGGCTTGGGCGGCGACGAAGTCCGCTGCGGTCGGGGTGTGCGGGGGCTCACCCTTCCCGAGTTCGATACTGCTCATCGGTGTTCCTAGCGTGTGATGTGGCTTACTACCGGGAACGGTATCGAGGTCGGCGGGCGCGAAACATGGTGTGGCCTGGCTCACTCGGTGAAGGTGCCGGGCTGTGCGGTGAACGGTCGGGTTCGCGCGACGAACGGTTGGGCGACGATCACCCGGTCGCGGCGGTGATCACGCCGAGCGCAGGCCGCGTTCGCGGTCCGCGCCCATGCCCAGCGGTTCGGGGGCGTGCATGCGGATGAAGACGCGGCCGATGGTGCGCTCGGATTGCCGATCGGTCGCCAGGCTGACCAGGATCATCGCGATCGTGGCCAGGGGCACGCTGACCGCGGCCGGATAACTCAGCACGGCCGCGAGCCAGCCACCCGCGAGATCACCGGGGACGCCGCCGAGCACCGACACCACCGTCGCGCCGCCCGACAGGAGGCCGCCGACCAGCAGGCCCGCCGCCGCGCCGGTGGCGGTCAACCCGCGCCACCAGATACCGAGCAGCAGCAGCGGGCACAGGGTGGAGGCGGCCACGGCGAAGGCCAGGCCGACCGATCGGGACAGGTCCAGGGCGGTCACCGCCTGCGAAAGCACCAGTGGGACAACGCCGGCGACGATCGCGGCCAGGCGGAAGTCGCGAATGCGGCCCCGCAGGACGTCGGTGCCGAGCACGCCCGCGATGCTGACCAGCAGGCCCGAGGAGGTGGACAGGAACGCCGCGATCGCCCCCGCGGCTACCAGGGCGCCCAGCAGTTGGCCCGGCAGTCCCGACAGGACCGAACCGGGCAGCAGCAGCACCGCCGCGTCGGAGGCTCCGGTGATCAGCAATTGCGGGACGTACAGCCGCGCGCACACGCCGAGCAGCACGGGGAACAGGTAGAAGAAGCCGACCAGGCCGATCACCGCGGAAGCCGTTGTGCGCGCGGCTCGTCCGTCGGGATTGGTGTAGAAGCGCACCAGGACGTGCGGCAGGCCCATGGTGCCCAGAAAGGTCGCGATGATCAGCGAGTAGACCTGGTAGAGCGGGTGCGGGCCGCCGAGTCCGCCACCGGGAGCGAGCCATTCCGCGCCGGAGCCGGGTGCGCCGACGACCACCGGGACGCGCGCGCCCGGGTCCAGGACCAGGGTGCTGCCCGCGCCGAACTCGTGCTCGCCCGGCGGCAGCAGGACGGTGTCCGCGATCGGCCGGTCGTCCAGGGTGCCCTCGACCCACAGCCGCTGCGACTCGTCCAGGCGCACCACCACGCCGGTGGTGATGTCGACGGTGGTGCGCTCGGCGACGATCGGCGGTGCGGGCGAGCCGATCTCGCGATCGGAGCCGAGGAAATGGGCCAGCAGCACCAGCGCCGGGATCGCGATGGCCGTCAGTTTGAGCCAGTATTGGAAGGCCTGCACGAAGGTGATCGAGCGCATGCCGCCGCCGGCCACGGTGCCGATGACGATGGCGCCCACCGCGACCGCGCCCACCCAGCCCGGAACACCCAGCAGGATCCGCAGTGTCAGGCCCGCGCCCTGGAATTGCGGGATGAGGTAGACCGCGCAGATGAGCACGACGACCAGGGCGGCGAGCTTGTGCACCGGCCGTGAGCCGAGCCGGAACTCCACGAAGTCCGGCATGGTGTACGCCCCGGAACGGCGCAGCGGAGCGGCCACGAACAGCAGCAGTCCTAGGTAGCCCGCGGTGAAGCCGACCGGGTACCACAGGGCGTCGGCGCCGTATTTGGCGATCAGCCCGGCCACGCCGAGAAACGATGCGGCCGAGAGATATTCGCCGGAGATGGCGGCCGCGTTCCAGCGCGGGCCCACCGAGCGCGAGGCCACCAGGAAGTCCGAGGTGGTGCGGGCCAGGCGCACGCCGTAGACGCCGATGGCGATGCTGGCGAACGCCGCGAGCAGCAGCGCCGCCACGGTCAGCCCCGACACCGGTTGCGAGTTCACCTCAGTCCCCGGTCAATTCGCC
The DNA here is from genome assembly GCF_042799795.1 of Nocardia sp. NPDC057668. Lineage (NCBI taxonomy): Bacteria > Bacillati > Actinomycetota > Actinomycetes > Mycobacteriales > Nocardiaceae > Nocardia > Nocardia sp. NPDC057668. Next base: position 1,836,664 of record NZ_JBHVIC010000001.1, read on the forward strand.
GAAGTCCTGCTCGTTGCGGTCGGAGAGCCGGACGAAGACCCGCCCCGCCGCGTACAGCAGCGGATACACCGCGACCCCGAGCAGCAGCCACGGCGCCCGCACCCCGAAAACCGTCGCCGCCCCGAGCGGCCCCAACGTGAACAACAAGGGCAACGCTCCCAACACCCCCACCACGACCAACGCGACCCGCACCGCCAGCCCGAACTGCGCCCGGATCAACCCCCCGATCATGGCCGCCCCGATCTCGGTCTGCTCGGCCACCTCGACCCGGGTCCGCACGAGCCGCGCCCCCCGCCTCTCCGCCAGCACGACCCGCTCCCGAGGCCGCTGCTCCCCCGTCATGCCCGGGGTCCGTCGGGTTGCGCAGCGACCCGCGCGCCATGGACGCGCGCCGACGTCGCGGGGGTTGCCCGTACCCCGCCGTGTGCGACCACGGGGACGGGCCGCACCGCACCGCACCGCAAATCACGAAGCCCGACAAGCAACACAGCGATCCGCGCACCACGGACGTGCAACGACATCGCGGGAGTTGGTCGCACACCGCCGCGCGCCACCACGGAAACCGGGCGCACCGCACCGCGCCGCGATTCGCGAAACCCGACCAGTAACAGGGCGATCCGCGCACCACGGAGGCGCGACGGCACCGCTGTTCGCACGCCGCTCTGCGTCACCATGGGAGCCGACCTCGCTGTGGCGCGCGGTATATCACCCAGTCCGAAGACCGCCACTGAGGCCGATGACCCACCGCCGCGCGAGTTCGACGGGGTGGGGGCGCACGCAGCGCTTCGCCTCCCGCTCTCGGTGCACGGCACGGTCATCGGGCGGGCACCTGTACGCCGTATCGAGCCGGTGATCGCCGACCAACAGGTGGGTTCGCCCGGCAACCGGAAGCCGACGCGGGCAGGCCAGCCGATCGCGGGGACGGCGGCCCGGGGGTGGTGGGGAGCGGGGGTCATCGGCCGGGGCGGGGGTGGAGGAGGCGTTGTTTCAGGTCGCGGACCTGGCGGCGGCTCACGGGGAGCTCCACCGCGCGGGCGGTGCCTTCGGCTTGGAGGCAGACCACCGTGCCGGTGCCTACCGTGCGCAGGCCGGTCACCAGGCGCAGGGCTATCAGGTAGGAGCGGTGGATGCGGACGAAACCGGCGTCTTGCCAGCGGGATTCGAGTTCGGAGAGGGGGATGCGGACCAGGTGGGAGCCAGTCGTGGTGTGCAGACGGGAATAGTCGCCGTCGGCCTCTACCCAGCTGACGCCGGCGCGCGGGACCAGGGTGGTCGCGCCGCCGAGCTCGACGGGGATGACCTCGTGCGGGTCGGGGGCGACCGCGGCGGGAGCGGGCTGGGCGCGGGCGGCGGCGATGCGGCGGATCGCCTCGGCCAGGCGGGCCTCGCGCAGGGGTTTGAGCAGGTAGTCGACCGCGCCGAGATCGAAGGCGGCGACGGCTCGGTCCTCGTGGGCGGTCACGAACACCACCGCGGGCGGGCGCGCGAACTCGGTGAGGATGCCCGCGAGTTCGAGGCCGTCCAGGCCGGGCATGTTGATGTCGAGGAAGACCGCGTCGATCTGGTGGGCGCGCAGCAGCCGCAGGGCGCCGGTGGCATTGCCGGCGGCGTGGATCTCGCCGATGCCGGGCTGGGCGCGCAGCAGGTAGACCAGCTCGTCCAGGGCCGGGGATTCGTCGTCGACGGCGAGCACGCGCAGCGCGCCGGCGGAGTTCTCGCTGGTCCTGGTCACAGTCGGTACATAGTAACGGCAGCGAACGGAATAGCCCGGGCGATACGGACGATTCAGGCGCGGATGCCGGCGCGGAACTTGGGCACCCGCATGCTGACCTTGGTGCCGGATCCCGGTGCGGTCTCGACCACCAGGCCGTAGTCGTCGCCGAAGGCCGCCCGCAGCCGGTCATCGACGTTGGCCAGGCCGACGTGGGCGGATTCGGCGGTGCCGGAGCCCGTTTCGACGGCGTCGAGCGCGCCCGAGCGCAGCAGTTCGGGATCCATGCCGACCCCGTCGTCCTCGACGCTGATGACGCAGTCCGCGCCGGCGTCCTCCGCCAGGATGCTGAGCGTGCCGCCGCCGGGCTTACCCGCCAGGCCGTGCCGGACGGCGTTCTCGACCAGGGGTTGCAGGGCCAGGAACGGCAGCACCACGGTCAGCACCTCGGGTGCGATCTGCAACCGCACGCGCAGGGCGTCGCCGAAGCGGGCGCGCTCGAGCGCGAGGTAGCGGTCGATGTTGCCCAATTCGTCGGCGAGGGAGGTGAATTCGCCCGCCGTACGGAAGGAGTACCTGGTGAAGTCCGCGAAATCGAGGATGAGTTCGCGGGCGCGAGCCGGATCGGTGCGCACGAACGAGGCGATTGTGTTGAGCGCGTTGTAGATGAAATGCGGGCTGATCTGCGCCCGCAGCGCCCGCACCTCGGCGCGGTCCAGGCGGGCGCGCGAGGCGTCGAGTTCGGCCAATTCGATCTGGCCGCAGGCGTATCGGGCAACTTCGGCGACCGCGCCGAGCAGACCGGGACCGGGCTGTTCGCGGGTCACCGCACCGAGCGCGCCGACCATGCCGCTGTGCTCGCTCACCAACGGCTGGACGATGAGGGTGTATCCGTCGTCGCCGGGGATCAGGACCGACCGCTCTCCCGTGATGGCGCGCCGGGCTGCGGCCCCGAACACCTCCGACAGCCCGAAATGCGTTCCGTCCCAAGCCAGTAGCTCACCGTCCGGGCCCGCGATCCCGAGCGCCTCGGCCCCGGTAAGCGCACGCAGGTGCGGCGCGGCCGCCTCGGCCGATTCCACGGTGAGCCCCCGGCGCAGCGGCTTGGCCGCGAGCGCGGCGGTGTGCAGGGCCGCGTGTACCGCACGCTCGGCGGGGGTCGTCACCGAGCGCCGCGTGCGCGGCCAGGCCAGCAGCGCGGCCGCGACGAGCGCCCCGGCCACCAGAATCGCTACCGCGGTGGCGGTCACGGCATGAGCTGGGCGGCCAGGGTCGCCCCGAGTTCCCAGCACCGTTCCAGATCGGCCTTGCCCGGCGGCCCGGACAGGATCACCGGCGCCGCGCCCGGCTCCCACCCGAGCCCGGTGGCGGCGGCGAGCACGCTGCGCTCGGCCCCCTCGGTGCCCTGATTGCCATGGATGTACAGCCCGTACGGCCGGCCACCGGTGGAGTCGAGACAGGGGTAGTAGAAGGTGTCGAACGCGTGCTTCAGCGCGCCGGACATGTAGCCCAGGTTGGCGGGCGTGCCGAGCAGATAGCCGTCGGCGGCGAGCACATCGCTCGCGGTCACCGCGAGCGCCGCCCGCCGCACTACGTCGATGCCGACGATCTCCGGGTCGGTGGCCCCGGCCACCACCGCCTCGAACATCTCCTGCATATGCGGGGACGGCGTGTGGTGGATCAGCAGCAGCGTCGGCACGGGGTCGAGCCTAGCGCCGCGTCCGGATGATTCCGTCGTCGTCGCGGGCCGCGTCCGGTGGTCGTTCAAGCACGGCTCGGGTGGGAGAACGAAACGGGCCGCCGGTTCGAAGGAACCGGCGGCCCGGACTACCGGCCGGACCCGGCGGACAACGCCGCCGGATCCGGGACCCGCGTCAGCTCGCGGTCGACTGCCGCTTGGGCAGCTTCCAGCCCGGGCGCGGGAAGTGGCAGGTGTACCCCTCGGGGTAGCGCTCGAGGTAGTCCTGGTGCTCGGGCTCGGCATCCCAGAACGTGCTCGCGGGCGTCACCTCGGTCACCACCTTGCCGGGCCACAGGCCCGAATCCTCGACGTCGGCGATCGTCTCGAGCGCGACCCGCTTCTGGTCCTCGTCGAGGTAGAAGATGGCGGAGCGGTAGCTCGAGCCGATGTCGTTGCCCTGGCGGTCCAGGGTGGTCGGATCGTGGATCTGGAACAGGAACTCCAGCAGCGCCCGGTAGTCGGTGACGGCCGGGTCGTAGACGATCTCCACGGCCTCGGCGTGGCCCGGATGGTTGCGGTAGGTGGGGCGGTCATTGCTGCCGCCGGTGTAACCCACTCGCGTCTCGAGCACCCCCGGCTGCTTGCGGATCAGATCCTGCATACCCCAGAAACAGCCACCGGCCAGAATCGCCTTGCGCGTGTCGCTCACGCCGCCTCCTTCACGAAGAGTGTCATTTCGGCTTGGGTAGAACCCACTTCCCCGCCCGAATAATCCCGGGCGGGGCGTCCGCGATCGTGACTAGCGTCGCTGGTGGCGGCGCAGGACGGTCGACGCCACCGCCGAGCCTACCGACATCGCCGTGACCGCGCCGAAGGCCAGGTGGTAGCCCGAAACCAGGTCCCACCGCGATGCCGTTGCGCGGGAAAGGATCACCGCGATCACCGCCACGCCGACCGCGCCGCCGACCCGCTGCAGGATGTTGACGAAAGCCGCGGCGTCGGGCAGCTGCTCGGGCCGCACGGCGGCGTAGGCGGCCGCGATGAGCGGGAATCCGGCCAGCGCGGTCGCCACCCCGGCCGCGAACAGCAGCGCCTGCACCAGGACCACATCGGCGTCGGCGGGCAGGAAGGCGAACGGAGCCATGGTGACCGCGACCGCGAGATTGCCGCCGACCGCGATCACGCCGCCGCCGAACCGATCGGCGAGCCGCCCGCCCAGCGGCGCGGTCACCACCCCGCCGATCCCGAACGCCATGAGCGAGAGTCCGGTGCGAATCAGGCCGTGGCCCTGCAACACTTGAAAGTACAGGGGCAGCAACACCATGACCCCGAACATGGACGCGCCCGCGAAGAAGCCTGCGGTATTGGCCGCGGCGAAGACCCGGTCGGTGAACATGCGCACGTCCAGCAGCGGGCGGGCGCTGCGCGCGGTGCGCAGCACGAATCCGGTGAGCGCGGCCAGGCCGAGGACGATCGGGAGCCAGACCGTCACCAGCGCCGACGCGGTGTCGACCGCGAGTTCGGACAGTCCGTAGACCACCGCGGTCACACCACCGGCGGCCAGCGCCAGGCCCGCGAGGTCGAGCCGCTGCACGGGCGCGCCCTTGCCCAGCGGCAGGTAGCGAAAGCCCAGGGCCAGTCCGACGAGCCCGAACGGAATGTTGATCAGGAACAGCCATTCCCAGTTCCAGTGGGCCAGCATCAGCCCGCCGATGGTCGGCCCGAGCGCGGGCGCGCCGACCACCGCGATCCCGACCACACCCATGACCCGGCCCATGCGCGCGGGTCCGGCGGCCTGTCCGAGGATGGTCTGCCCGGCCGGAATCATGACCCCGGCGGCCAGGCCCTGCACGATGCGCAACGCGATGAGCCAGCCCGCGGTCGGAGCGAAGGCGCAGGCGGCCGAGGCGACGGTGAAGCCGGCCAGGGCAATGAGCCACAGCCGCCCGACCCCCACGCGCCGGGCCAGCCAGCCGCACAGGGTCAGCGAAACACCGAGGGCGAGCAGGTATCCGCTGGCCACCCATTGAATCGTGGCCAGATCGGCGCGCAGGTCCGCGCCGATGGTGTGCAGGCCGATGTTCACCAGCGAGGTGTCGAGCATGCCCATGACCGCGCCGAAGACCACCACCGCGGCGGTGCGCCACACATGGGACGGAATCCGGTCCGGATCCGCAGTCTCTTCCTGAAAGTCGTTGGGGGCATTGGTATCCGAACGCATACGCGTCATCGGACCCCTCCTACGGTTGTGATTGAGTTCCTCCACTGCTGAGGCTAACAATGATTGAGTAACTCAACAATAGATATAATCGGCGGGTGACCGACGACCGCGACTACCACCCCCGGGGCCTGCTGCGATATCCCACGTACGCCCTCGGGAAGCTGCACAAGGGCGTGCACGCCGAGCTCGGCACCGAACTGCGCGAACACTGGGTGCTGACCTACCTCGCGGAATTCACCGAGATCACCCAGCAGGACATGGCCGATGCCCTGGCCATCGACCGCAGCGAAGTGGTCCGGCTCATCGACACCCTGGAGAAGGCGGGTCTGGTCAGCCGCACCCGCGACGCCCAGGATCGGCGCAAGTACCGGCTGGCGCTGACACCCGCCGGCGACCGCAAACGCCTCGAGACCGATGTGCGTATCGCCGCGGCCACCGACGCCCTGCTGGTGCGCCTCACCCCGCGCGAACGCACGACCCTGCACGAGCTGGCCCTCAAGGCCCTGGGATACGACGCCTCCGAACTGTGAAAAATCCATCGGACCGCTACCGTGGTCCGATGCCTCCGCGCCCGCGGCTACCCGTACTGCCGACCTTCACCCCGGCCGAAGACGCCAAACGCGGCTATTCGCAGCCCGAGATCCTGAACGAACTGCGCCGGCTGACCCGCGAGGGCAACCTGCCCCCGGGCGCCGGACTGCCGCTGGGCGAGCTGGCGCGCGCGTTCGGGGTGAGCGTGATTCCGGTCCGCGAATCGCTGCAGGTGCTGATCGGCGAGGGCCTGGTCGAGCACAAGGCCAATTTCGGCTACCAGGTCACGCTGCTGACGGCCGCCGAACTGCGCGAACTCTATGTGGTGCGCGAGAGCCTCGAGACCGCCGCGCTGGCGGCCGCAGTCCGGCGGGCCACCGCGGCCGATCACGATCTGGCGACCGCGACCCATGCCCGGCTCGAACAGGCCGCTCTGGCCCAGGACGCGGTCGCCTATCACCGCGAGACCCGGGAATTCCACCTCGCGCTGGTGCGGCCCTCCGGCATGCCGCGGGTGCTGCACATGCTCGAATACGCCTGGAACATCACCGAACCGGTGCAGCCCATGGTGCACGCCTCCGCGGGCGACCGGGTGGTGCTGCACGCCGACCACAGCCGGCAGCTGGCCGCCTTCGTGGCCGGGGACGCGCAGGCCCTGCTGGCGGCCACCGCCGCGCATCACACGCGCCTGCACGGGGTACTGTCGCGACTGCCCACCGATACCGGATTGTTCGCAGATTCGACGCCGCCGAAAGATATATAGTTTTCGCAACGCCGGGGCAATACCCGCTCAGTACCGTTTCGCACACGACGTTCCGCGATGCCGGAACATTTCGAGATCGGATGTGCGACATGACCGATACCGTTGCGCCGGAATTACCGAGTGTGCAGACCCCCGTAGCGACCGGTGTTCCGGACTACGACCCGCGGCTCGTCAACGACGACCTCGCGCCGCTGAAAAAGCAGACGTGGGGCACCTACAACATCTTCGCCTTCTGGATGTCGGATGTGCACTCGGTCGGCGGCTACGTCACCGCGGGCAGCCTGTTCGCGCTCGGCCTGCACAGCTGGCAGGTGCTGGTCGCGCTGGTCGTGGGCATCACCATCGTGTACGGGCTGTGCAACCTGGTGGCCAAGCCCAGTCAGGTGACGGGCGTGCCCTATCCGGTCATGTGCCGCAGTGCGTTCGGGGTTTTGGGCGCCAATATCCCGGCCATTATTCGCGGCCTGATCGCGGTGGCCTGGTACGGCATTCAAACCTTTCTCGCCTCGGCGGCGCTGAATGTGGCATTGATCAAATTGTTTCCGGACCTGGCGCCGTACGCGGTGGTCGCCGATTACGGATTTCTCGGATTGTCGGCGCTGGGCTGGGCGAGTTACCTGATCCTGTGGGTATTGCAGGCGGCGGTGTTCTGGCGCGGCATGGAATCGATTCGCAGATTCATCGACTTCTGCGGGCCCGCGGTCTACGTGGTGATGTTCATCCTGTGCGGTTACCTGATCTACAAGGCCGGCTGGAGCGGAATCGATCTGAACATGGGCCAGCGGGTCACCCTGACGGGCTGGTCGGCGGTGCCGGTGATGCTGGGCGCGATCGCGCTGGTGGTGTCGTACTTCTCCGGCCCGATGCTGAACTTCGGCGACTTCTCCAGGTACGGACGCACTTTCGCGGCGGTCAAGCGCGGCAACCTGCTCGGGCTGCCGGTGAACTTCCTGGTGTTCTCGCTGCTCGTGGTGGTCACCGCGTCGCTGACCATTCCGGTGTACGGCGAGCTCATCACCGATCCGGTGGCGACCGTGGCGCGCATCGACAACACCTTCGCGATCGTGCTCGGCGCGCTGACCTTCACCATCGCCACCATCGGCATCAATATCGTGGCCAACTTCATCTCCCCCGCCTTCGACTTCTCGCACGTGAGCCCGCAGCGCATCAGCTGGCGCATGGGCGGCATGATCGCCGCGATCGGGTCGGTGCTCATCACGCCGTGGAACCTGTACAACAATCCCGATGTCATCCACTACACCCTGGAAACGCTCGGCGCGTTCATCGGACCGCTGTTCGGCGTCCTGATCGCCGACTACTACCTGGTGCGCAAACAGCGGGTCGCGGTGGACGAGCTGTTCACCATGTCCGGGAGCGGAACCTACTGGTACCGGGGTGGATACAATCCGGCCGCGGTCGCCACGACGATCATCGGCGCGCTGGTGGCGGTCTTCCCGGTGCTGACCTCGGGCCGGATCACCGGGATGTACACCGCGGCACAGTACAGCTGGTTCATCGGCTGCGGCCTGGCACTGGGCTGCTACTACCTGCTGGCCACCCGCGGACCACTGCGCATCACGACCCCGGAGACGATCGAAAGTAGGTGAGACACATTCTCATTCGAGTAATCAATCCCAATACCACGGCGGCCATGACAGTCATGGCCGCCGCGGCGGCGCGTGCGGTCGCCGCACCGGGCACCCTGGTCGACGGGGTGCACCCGGCCATGGGCCCGGCCTCGATCGAGAGTCATTACGACGAGGCGCTCGCGGTACCCGGATTGCTCGCGGAGATCGCGCGCGGCGAGGCCGAGGGCGTGGACGGGTACGTCCTGTCGTGTTTCGGCGACCCAGGATTGGACGCGGCCCGGGAACTGGCGCGCGGGCCGGTGATCGGCGTCGCGGAGGCCGCCATGCAGACCGCGAGCCATCTCGGGCGCGGGTTCAGCGTGGTCACCACCCTGGCCCGCACGCGCGGGCGGGCCGCCGAACTGGCCGAACGGTACGGCATGGCACGGTTCTGCCTGGGCATTCACGCGTGCGAGATCCCGGTGCTGGAACTGGAGGATCCCAAGGCGCGCACGGTGATCGCCGACGCGTGCCGCGAAGCGGTGGCGGCGGACGGCTCGGACGCCATCGTGCTGGGCTGTGCGGGCATGGCGGATCTGTGCGAGTACCTGACCCGGGAGACGGGCGTGCCGGTGGTGGACGGGGTCGCGGCGGCGACGCTGACCGTGCAGTCGCTGGTCACCATGGGGCTGCGCAAGTCCGGGCGCGGCGAGTACGCCGCGCCGCTGCCCAAGCGGTATACCGGATTGCTCGCCGAATTCTCCACCGATGACAAGGAGCCGCGCGCGTGAGTTTGCCGTCGTATGTGCTGGGCAATCTCGAAGGCCGCATCCGGGCCCTCGATTCCGAACTGGCACAGCGCTATCCGGGTGATCGGTCCGGCCAGCCCATCCACACCGCGTACGTGAGCGCGGCCGAGGCGGACGCCGGGCTGCCGGGGCAGTGGGGTGCGGCGGCGATCGAGCTGGCCGCCGGGCACGGTGAACTGCTCACCGAACTGGGCGGGGCGCAGGCGCTGGCGCGCACCCTGACGATGCTGGGCGCCAGGCCGATTCAGGATCTGCGGCTGGACTTCGAGGACGGCTACGGCACGCGCGCGGACGAGGTCGAGGACCGGGACGCCCTGCGCGCGGGCGCGGTACTGGCCGCGCTACCGGAACAGGTCCGCTCGCGCGGCATTCGCACCAAGGGGCTCACCCCCGCCGAATGGGGCCGCTCGGTGCGCACGCTGGAGAAGGTGCTGGAGGGCGCGGGCGGGGTGCCGCCCGGATTCGTGTTCACCCTGCCCAAGATTCGCGCGGCCGAACAGGCCGAGGCGGCCGTACTGCTGTGCCAGGCCATGGAATCCGCGCACGGACTGCCCGAGCGGTCCCTGCGATTCGAGCTGCAGATCGAGAGTCCGCAGGCGGTCATCGCCGCCGACGGCACCGCCACGGTGGCCCGGGCCATCGCGCTCTCGGCCGGGCGCTGCACCGGATTGCACTACGGCACCTACGATTACAGCGCCGCCTGCGGTATCGCCCCGCAGTTCCAGTCCCTGGAGCATCCGGTCGCCGACCACGCCAAGGCGGTCATGCAGGCCGCCGCCGCGCAGACCGGGGTGTGGGTGTGCGACGGCTCCACCCAGGTGCTGCCGATCGGCTCCGACGTGCAGGTCCGCGAGGCGCTGGCCCGGCACTACCGGCTGGTCACCCGATCGCTGGAACGGGGCTACTACCAGGGCTGGGACATGGGGGCCGGGCACCTGGTCACGCGCTGGCTGGCGACCATCGCCTTCTATCGGAGCGCGCTCGAGGTGGCCGCGCCCCGGATCGGGCGGTATCTGGAGCGCAGCGGCGGGGCGGTGGTCGACGAACCCGCCACCGCCCAGGCCCTGGCCACGGTCGTGCTGCGCGGACTGGACTGCGGGGCGATCGAGGCCGATGAGGTGACAGCGCTGACCCCGGCGGCCACCGTCGAGGTGCTGCGTCAATTGCGAGAGAGGAAGATTCCGGCGCTATGAGCGAGACTGATTTCACGCTGCTGCCCGATTTGGCGGTGCGCACCCTGGGTGGTGCGGTGGTGTGGGCGAACGACGAGTCGTTCGCGGAGAAGGAAAATCTCGTCCGGGCAACGGAATCGGTGTACGCGCCCGCGACGTTCGGGCACAGGGGGCAGGTGTACGACGGGTGGGAGACCCGGCGGCGGCGCGGCGCGGGCGGTGACGCCCCCGCGAAATCGGACTGCGACACCGCGATCGTGCGGCTGGGCGTGCCGGGGATCATTCACGGGATCGTGGTGGACACCGCGTGGTTCAAGGGCAACTACCCCCCGGAGGCATCGGTGGAAGCCGTTGCAGTGCAGGGCTATCCGTCCACCGCCGAACTGGCCGCGCGCACCGACTGGACCACCATCGTGGAACGCTCCGAGGTGCTCGGTGACGCACGCAATCCGTTCCCGGTCGAATCGTCCCGGCGCTGGACCCACGTGCGCCTGCGCATCTTCCCCGACGGCGGCGTCGCCCGGCTGCGGGTGCACGGCATCGCGACACCCGATCCGCTGCTGCTGGATTCGGGCCCCTTCGACCTGGCGGCGCTCGAGCACGGCGGTCTCGTACAGGACTGCTCGAATCGGTTCTACTCCCATCCGCAGCAACTGCTCATGCCCGGTCCGGCACGCAGCATGGGCGAGGGCTGGGAGACCGCGCGGCGGCGCGACCGCGACAGCAACGACTGGGTGCTGGTGCGCCTGGCCGGGGCGGGTGTGCTCACCCTGGCCGAGATCGACACCTCGTACTTCCTGTACAACAGTCCCGGGGCGGCCGCGCTGACCGGGATCACGGCCGACGGGTCCGAAGTGGAACTGTTGCCGCGCACCGTGCTACAGCCCGACACCCGGCATCGTTTCGCGATCGAGTCGGCGACGCCGGTCACCGCGGTGCGCCTGGACGCCTTCCCCGACGGCGGGCTGGCGCGACTGCGGCTGATCGGGAATCTCACCGCCGACGCGCGAGATCGCCTGCGCGCGCAGTACTTCGCGGACGGACAGGAGGAACGCCGATGAGCGATTTCGATCTCGACTACCCCCGGGACATGGTCGGATACGGCCCGAATCCCCCGCATCCGCACTGGCCCGGCAACGCGCACATCGCGGTGAACTTCGTCCTCAACTACGAGGAGGGCGGGGAGAACAATGTGCTCGACGGCGACGCGGGCTCGGAGACCTTCCTCTCCGATATCGTTCCCGCCCAATCGTTTCCGAATCGGCACCAGTCGATGGAGACGATCTACGAGTACGGGTCCCGGGCGGGGGTCTGGCGGGTGCTGCGGCTGTTCGAGGAGCGGGACATCCCGCTGACCGTCTTCGGGGTGGCCCGCGCGCTCGAGCGCAACCCCGAGGTGGTGGCGGCCTTCACCCGGCTGGGCCACGAGATCGCCTGTCACGGGCTGCGCTGGATCTCGTATCAGATGAGCGATCGCGAGACCGAGCGCGCGCATCTGGCGGAGGCCGTCGCGATCATCACCAAGCTCTTAGGCGCGCCGCCGCGCGGGTGGTACACCGGGCGCGATTCGCCGTACACCCGGGAGTTGATCGTCGAGCACGGCGGCTTCGCCTACGACTCGGACTCCTACGCGGACGACCTGCCCTATTGGGTGCGGGTCGCGGACACCGATCACCTGGTGATTCCGTACACCCTGGAAACCAACGACATGCGGTTCGCCTCCCCCGCGGGCTTCGCCAACGGTGAGGAGTTCTTCGCGTATCTGCGCGACGCCTTCGACGTGCTGTACGCCGAAGGGGTGGCCGGCGCGCCGAAGATGCTGTCGGTCGGGTTGCACTGCCGCATAGTCGGCAAGCCCGCGCGGGCCGCGTCGCTGGCCCGATTCCTGGACTACGTGCGCTCCCACGAGGGCGTGTGGCTGACCCGGCGGATCGACATCGCCGACCATTGGCGCGCCACGCACCCGCCCCGCTGACGGGATCGCCCGCCGCCGCGGGACCCGGGCGGCGGGCACTCGGAATGACGGGAGGACGACGCACCGCGGCGGATCGCCGAGTCGGATCGAGGCCGCGGCGGGTGCTGATCCGGACCGCCGAGCAGCTCCGTGCGCGGTGCCTGGTCAGCGCCGCGCGTGGCGGGCCGTCAGCCCGAAGGGCAAGTATCCGTTCAGGACTGTGCGGCGGTGCGTTCCGCGCGCTCGAGGTCGACCGCGCGGCGCATGATCTCGCGGGCGCGGGTGCGGTCGCCCGCGTAGTCGTAGGCGCGGGCGGCGCGGTAGTTGGTGCGCCAGTTGTCGGGATCGGCCTCGAATTCGGTCTTGACCGTCTCGAAGAGCTGATCGGCGGCGGCGCGTTCGAGCCGGCCGGACGGGCGGCGCGGCAGGTCCGAGACGTCGACCTCGAAGCCTTCCTCGCGGGCGCGCCGGGCCAGGCGCTGGTGATCCCAGGCCGCGCGCAGCGTGGAGGACAGCGCCCACAGGCCGACGAACGGCAGGATCAGGATGCCGACGCCGACGACCCGGAAGATCACCCCGCTGTACTGCTCGTCGTCGGTGGTCAGCAGGAAGATCGCACGGTGGCCCAGGCTCAGGAAGTAGAAGACCAGCACCAGGGCCATGACCCCGATGAACGCGACGACCTTGAGGACGTCGCGATTGACTTTCTTCGGGTCGGCGGCGCTCACAGGTCGAGCAGCGGATCGATGCCCACCGTCAGACCGGGCAGCAGCGGGATCTTGCGCACGCCGAGCAGCACGCCGGGCACGAACGAGGTGCGGTCCATGGAGTCGTGGCGAATGGTCAGGGTCTCGCCCTGGGTGCCGAACAGCACCTCCTGGTGCGCGACCAGACCGGCCAGGCGGACCGAGTGCACGCGCACGCCGTCCACGTCCGCGCCGCGCGCGCCCTCGAGTTCCTGGCTGGTGGCGTCGGGGCTGCGGCCGACCCCGGCCTTCTCCCGGGCCGCGGCGATGATGCCGGCGGTGCGGAAGGCGGTGCCCGAGGGCGCGTCGGCCTTGTTGGGGTGATGCAGTTCGATGACCTCGACCGAGTCGAACCAGCGGGCGGCCTGTTCGGCGAAGCGCATGGACAGCACCGCGCCGATCGCGAAGTTGGGGGCGATGAGCACGCCGGTCTCCGGCTTGCCCGCGAGCCAGCCGCGCACCTGCTCGAGGCGGTCGGCGTCGAAGCCGGTGGTGCCGACCACGGCGTGAATGCCGTTCTCCACCAGGAACTTCAGGTTCGGCATCACCACGTCGGGGTGGGTGAAGTCGACGACGACCTGGGTGCCGGATTCGACGAAGGCTTCGAGCGCGTCGTCCTTGTCCACCTGGGCCACGAGCTCCAGATCGGCGGCCGCCTCGACACCGGCGCAGATAGCCTGCCCGACCTTGCCGCGCGCCCCGAGCACACCCACCCGGATCCGGTTCGTGGTCACCTGGTCTCCTCTACGCCTACATCGCCTGCGCACCCGCACGGGTGCCGATCGAGCCTATCCTCCCGGCGTCCGGCGCGGTCGGACCCCCTTGACCCGCATGACCGGTGTCACTCCCGGGGTGCGGGCAAATGTTCAGCGCGCGGTCAACTGGCGGACGATTCGGCGCGATAGGCATCGCTGGTGAGAATTCGCCGCAATACCCGTACCGCGCTCGTGGCAGCCGCCGTGTGCGCCGCCGCCGTCACCGCCGGCTGCTCCGCCGACGCCGGGGCCGACTTCACCGCCGCCAAGGATCAGCCGCTGGTGATCTCCCTGGACGAGCTGCTCGGCAAGACCGGCGGCAGCGCGGCCGTCGCGCTCGCCGATCCGCAGCACGGCAGCCTGACCCGCCGCATCGACGGCGCGCTGGTCTACACCCCGGCCGCCGGGTACACCGGCAGCGACAGCATCACCGTCACCACCACCGACGCGGTGCGGTTGTTCACCACCGATGTCAAGCCGCTGGGCGAGTTCGGCGGGGTCACCGTGCAGGGCAGCGCCTTCGGCTCGGCGTTCGTCCCGGTGCCCGGATCCACGGACGAGTTCTACGGGCTCACCGATCGCGGGCCGAACGTGGACGGCAAGGGCAAGAACGAGAAGCTGGCCGTCACACCGGATTTCACGCCGACCATCGCCAAGCTGAAGCTGTCGGGCACCCGGGCCACGGTGGAATCGACCATCCCGCTGAAGAATCCGGCCGGGCAGCCCTTCAACGGGCTGGTCGATCTGTCCGCCGACACCGGCGAGACCATGCGCGACCTGAACGGCAACGTGCTCGCGCCCACCGATCACGGCATCGACAGCGAGGGCCTGGTCGCGCTCGCCGACGGCACCTTCTGGGTCTCGGACGAATACGGGCCGTTCCTGGTGCATTTCGACGCCAAGGGCGTGGAGCTGGAGCGGCTGTCGCCGGGCCGCGGGCTGCCCGGGGAGTTGTCGCTGCGCACGCCCAATCAGGGCATGGAGGGCCTGACCGTCACCCCCGACGGCAGCACCCTGGTCGGCGTCGTGCAGAGCGGGCTCACCACGCCCGGCCTGACCTCCGCGCGTGAGGTGCCGATGACCCGCATCGTCACCGTGGACCTGAAGACCAAGGCGGTCAAGGAATTCGTGTACCCGCTGCATGATCCGAAGGAGAAGCTGGCGGTCTCGGAGATCACCGCGCTGAGCAACACCACCTTCCTGGTCGACGAGCGCGACGGCAACAAGGCGCCCAAGGCGAACAAGAAGCTGTGGACCATCGACATCAGCGGCGCCACCGATGTCGGGCCGGACTCGAAGGTGCCGGGGGCGCAGTACGATCCGGCGCGGGGACTGCTCGTCGAGGGTAAGGCGCTCGAGACCTACGTGGGCGCGGTGCCGACCGCGGACGGGATCACCGCGTTGCAGAAGGCAGGCATCACCGCCGTGGCCAAGAAGTCGAATCTCGATCTGTCGGCGCTGGTTTCGGGGTTGAACCCGGACGGCAAGTTCTTCGGGCACGACAAGGTCGAGGGCGTGGCCACCACCGACGGCGGCAAGACGCTGTACATCGCCAACGACAGCGACTTCGGGCTGGAGGGCGCGACCGGGGAGCAGCCGCCGTTCAAGCTCAAGGCCAAGACGCTGCCCAACGGCGTGCAGGACTCGGGTGAGATCCTGCTGGTGGACACCACCAAGCTGCCCGCGCAGACCCGGACCGCGACCATCAGCATCGACGTGCGCTGATCGCGGTCCGGAATCTGTTGCGGCTCAGTCGAACATGATGACCTGGCGCAGGGCATGGCCCGCCGCCAGGTCGTCCATGGCCTGATTGATGTCCTCCAGGCGAATGCGCGCGGAGATCAGCCGCTCCACCGGGAGCTTGCCCTCGCGCCACATGCGCACGTACTCCGGGATGTCGCGGTCGGGCACCGCCGAGCCCAGGTAGCTGCCGATGATCGAGCGGCCCTGGGCCACCAGCGCCAGCGGGGAGATGCTCGCGCGGGCGTCGGGGGCGGGCAGGCCGACCGTGACCGTGGTGCCGCCGGGCGCGGTCGCGTTCACCGCGGTCTCGAAGGCCCGCACATTGCCCGCGGCCTCGATCACGATCTCGGCCTGAATGCCCTGCTCGGCGACCTCGGCCGGGGTGTAGGACTCGCTCGCGCCCAGTTCCAGGGCGGCCTTGAGCTTGTCGCCGACGGTGTCCACGGCGATGACCTCGCGGCCGGTGCCCTCGCGCAGCGCGGCTGCCACCAGGACGGCGGCCATGCCGACGCCGCCGAGACCCACGACCATGATGCGGTCCGCCGGGCCGGGCTTCGCCGAATTCAGCAGCGCCCCACCGCCGGTCAGCACCGCGCAGCCGAGCACCGCGGCGACGTCGGCGGGCACGTCGTCGTCCACCGGCACCACCGAGCGGCGATCGACGACGGCGTGCGTGGCGAAACCCGAGACACCCAGGTGGTGGTGCACCGCCTCTCCGTCGCGCAGCAGGCGGCGGCCGCCGCCGAGCAGTTCCCCGGCGTTGTTGGACATGCTGCCCGGCAGGCACGGCGTGCGGCCCTCGCTCATGCAGCCCGAGCATTCCCCGCAGCGCGGCAGGAAGGTCATGACCACGCGCTGGCCGACCGCGATGTCGCCGTCCGGATCGCCCACCGCCTCCACCCGGCCCGCGGCCTCGTGCCCGAGCAGCATGGGCACGGGCCGGACCCGGTTGCCGTCCACCACGGACAGATCCGAATGGCAGAGCCCGGCGGCCTCGATGCGCACCAGCAGTTCGCCGGGGCCGGGATCACCCAGGTCGAGTTCGCTCACGCTGATCGGCTTCGACTTCGCAAAGGGCGCAGCCTGCCCGATTCGTTCCAGTACGGCACCACGAATCCTCATGCGCCAGACGCTACTCCACGGGCCCGCCGGTGCGCAGGGCCGTGAACCTTCCCAGACAGTTGAAAATCTGCTTCGATGGGACCGGATAGGAGCACCCATGAACAGCACGTCCCACACCGCGGGCAATCGCGGCCTCAACAGCGTGGTGACCCGGTTCTTCGGCAACGTCGCCCGCGCCTACGACACCGCGGCCCTGCAGCGCGCGGTCTACCTGCCGCCGCAGGATCAGGTGATCGCCGAACTGCGGGCGGCCCGATCCCGGCGGATCGCCGATATCGGTTGCGGCACCGGCATTCTCACCGCGCGTATCGCCCGCGAACTGAAGCCCGAGGTCGTGTACGGCGTGGACGCCTCCACCGGCATGCTCGCCCAGGGCCGGGCCCGCTCGGCCGCGGTGCACTGGCGCAATGCCGCGGCGGAGAAGCTGCCGCTGGGGGCCGGCGAGCTCGACGCGATCGTGTCCACCAGCGCATTCCACTTCTTCGATCACCCGGTGGCGCTGCGCGAGTTCGCGCGGGTGCTGGTTCCCGGCGGCCTGGTCGCGATCGCCACCATGCACCCCTCCGCGCCGACCGTGCGACCCATCCAGCGCCTGACCCGGAGCCCGCGTTTCCCCGCGCACGCGCCCTCGCCCCGCGAGACCCGGAAGTTGCTGTCGGACGCCGGTTTCGAGGTCGTCGACCAGCGCAAGGTGAGCCGGCCGGTGCCGGAGTGGCTGATCCCGGACGTGATCACGGTGGGGCGGCTGCGGGCGGAGTGAGGTCGCCCGGAACGCCGGGGTGCGCCGCCCGACCGCAGGGCTGAGTGAGATCTCCCGGGACACCAGAACACGCACCGCTCGGCCGCCCGACCGCAAGGCGGAGCGAGGTCACCCGGGACACCAGAACACACGCCGCTCGGCCGCCCGACCGCAAGGCGGAGCGAGGTCACCCGGGACACCAGAACACACGCCGCTCGGCCGCCCGACCGCAAGGCGGAGCGAGATCTCTCGGAAGACCGGAACGCGCCGCCCGGCCGCGGGGCGGGGCGGGGCCAGACCCCGATCGCCGGGACACGCGCCGGTCAGTGGCCCGGTTTGTCCGAGCCGCGGAAGCAGACGGTCATGCGGCGCTTGTCCCAGACGACCCAGACCGCGCCCTGGTCGTCGCGGGGGCAGGCCGCGCCGCTGGTGGTGTCGGTCAGTACGGCGGTGACCCGCACGACATTGGCTCCGCGACTGCCGCAGGCCACCTTGGCGGGCTCGTCCATGTCGGCGGTGTCGTAGCAGAAGCCGACGCGCCAGTCGAAGGCCAGGCACAGGCGGTAGATCAGATTGCCGGAACGGTCGCGGCGGCTGGACTCGAGTTTGTAGAGCGGGTCGGTGCACTCGCCCGGACCGGTCTGCAGCACACGGTAGTTCGCGTCCACCGTGTTGCAGTCCGCCTGCACGGGACTGCCTGGCTGCCAGGCGGTGCGGCCCTGCGCGTCGGTCGTGCGCTCCATCGGCACCTCGACGCAGTCGCCGGGCTTCAGCAGTGACATGGGATCGGGGGCAACGGGTTTCGTGCTCGTCGGCGTGGTGACGACGGCGGCGGGAATCAGTCCGGGCGCGGCGGGCACGGCCGTCCCGGCGACGGTGTCACCGGTCGGCGGCCCGAGCACCGGTATCAGCGTGCCGATCAACACCGCCCACCCCAGCACCGCCATGGCCGGCGCGAGCACCCGCGCCACGAACGCGGCCCGCCCGGGCGGGGAATTCCCCCGCACCCGTCGCACTCTCGCGATCGCCAACCCTCCCCCGACGGCGGCCGCGCACAGCAGCGCCACCGCCGTGCCGATCAGCACAGATTGCACGTCCGAAACTCCCCACCCCACACGTGGAATCGCCTACAATTCCCAACCCGCTGCGCCTGCAAGCTATCGCACCCACCCGAGCCCGGGCAATGTGACGAACACCGAACCCCCACCCACGGAGCATGATTCGCCGTTCGGCCCAACACCCGCCGGGGCGACGGCATGGTGAACTCCCCGGCCCCGTTGAGGTGTACGCGGACGAGCTCGCGGGCCGGGCCGGGTGTGGCGAACACGGGGCAGGGACGCACTGGGAGCGGCGCTCGCGGGGGTTTTCGCGCAGGATGGGGGTATGGGTGCCGTTCCCGTTCGACTCGTGACCGGAATGCTGCTGCTTGTCGTGGCCGTGGGCTGCGGGGACGGGGCGGATCCTCCGCCGGGCGGGACGGCGGCGACCACCGCGGCGACCACCGCGGGCAGTGTGGCGAACGGGACGGTGGACCTCGGGGCGGGGCAGGAGATCGCGCAGGGGCTGGACACGCCTTGGGGGATCGTGTTTCTGCCCGACGGGGGTGCGCTGGTGAGCGAGCGGGACAGCGGGCGGATCGTGCGGGTGGGCGCGGGGGCGGCGGAACAGGTCTATCTCGTGCCGGGGGTGGAAGCGTCGGGTGAGGGCGGGCTGATGGGGCTGGCGCTCTCGCCGGGGTATGCGCGCGACGGGTATGTGTACGCGTATTTCACGGGCGCGCAGGACAATCGCATCGTCCGATTCCGGCTCGACGGGGAGCCGGAGGTCATCTTCAGCGGAATCACCAAGGCCGCCAACCACAATGGCGGGCGCATCGCCTTCGGGCCGGACGGCATGTTGTACGCCGGCACGGGGGACGCGGGCGAGGCCGAGCGATCCCAGGACGCCGGGAACCCGGACGGGAAGATCCTGCGCCTGACCCCGGAGGGCGCGCCCGCACCGGGGAACCCGATCGACGGATCGCCGGTCTACAGCCTCGGGCATCGCAACGTGCAGGGGCTGGCGTGGGACCGGGACGGGCGGCTGTTCGCGGCCGAGTTCGGGCGCAACGCCTTCGACGAGATCAACCTCATCGAGCCCGGGCGCAACTACGGGTGGCCCGAGGTCGAAGGGCGGGGCGACACCCGCGGCGGGCGGTTCACCGACCCGGTGACGGTGTGGAAGCCCGCCGACGCCTCGCCGTCGGGGATCGCCATCGCCGGGGACACCCTGTACGTGGCCGCCTTGCGCGGGGAGCGGTTGTGGACGGTCCCGCTGCGGGACGGCACGGCCGGGGAACCGAGCGCCCGGTTCGAGGACCGCTACGGGCGGCTGCGCGCGGTGGCGGTCGCACCCGACGGCGCCCTCTGGGTGGGCACCTCCAACCGCGACGGCCGGGGTGACGCGCGCACCGGCGACGACCGCCTGCTGCGGTTCCCCGCCCGCTGATTCGGCCGCCCGTACCAGGCGCGCCGGGCAGCGGGTCGGAACCCGGATCACGCTCCCCCGGCGCCGAGTTCGACTCGGACCGTCTCCGGGCACCCGCCCCGATCAGCCCGCGGAATCCGCGCCCGCCTTCTCCTTGACCGCGTCCTTGCCCGATGTCACCGCGGGCGGGGTGTCCGCGAGCGGCGGGGGCCACTGCTCCGGGCGAACGTTGGCCGGTTTCGCACCGGGTGTGCCCGCCCAGTCGACCTGCACCCCGACCCACGCCTTCGGCCGTTCGAAACTGATGTCGCGGGCCTCGAACACCGCGCGGCGGAAGGAGATCTCGCCGAAGAAGTCACCGCCGTTGAAAACCACCGCGCGCCCGCCCAGCACGGCGTCGGCGAAGGAGATCTTGCCGTGCAGCTCGGCCCGCGCGAAGGACACCTCGCGGGTGCGACCGGCCCGGAACCTGGTCTTGGCCCCCAGCTGCGCGCAGTCGAACGCGGTCGCCTCGGCGAAGAACCGGGTTGCGATGAAACTCGTTCGGGCCCCGGTGAATTCGGCGCTGGTGAAGGTCACCCGATCGCCGTCGAACATGGCGCGCTCGAACGAGGTCAGGTCGGCGGCGAAGCGCGCACCGGCGAATCCGGTGCGCTCCCCCGCGAATCTGGCCCGGGTGAACGCGGTCCGCCCGCCGCCGAACACCGCGTTGTCGAAGGTGACCGAACCGCCGAAGGTGGCGTCGATGAACGTCGTGCCCGCGCTGTCCCGTTCGGCGGCCGCGATATGGGTGTGCGCGAAACGCGCGTGCTCGAACGTGGTCTCGGACCCGCGGAACATGGCCCCGCGGAAGGTGACCCGTGCGCCCAGGAACCGCGCCCGTTCGAAACTGGTGACCCGCGAGCCGGTGAAGCCGGCGTTGCTGAACCGCGTGCTGCGGCCCGCGAAGACCGCGTCGGAGAAGTCGGCGTTCTCGAAGGTGGCGTCAGAGAAATCGAAATCGCAGGTGGACCACGAGGTTTGGGCCGTGCGCCGAAGTCGGTCGGCGATCACGCGCACGATCGTCTCGCGCACCTGGCGATCGTTCTGGCGGAAGTGGTAGACCCGCTCCACCGCGGTCCCGGAATCCTCGATGCGCTGGGACTTGGACACCAGGTGGCTGACGCCCTCGTCCGGCGCGTACGGCAGGCGCAGATACCCGCACAGCACGTCCACGCACTGCTGCCGCCGGCCGACCGCGGAGAATTCGTCGGCCACCCCGGCCATCGCGTACACCCCGGCGATGCGAACGGCCACATCGGAATCGCCCAGTTGCTTGGCCGCGGCGCCGAACAGATCGGCGAAGCGCCCGCGCTCGAGATCACGCTGACGCCGGTAGGCCACCACCAGCGCCACCGCGCCGCCGATGCCCGCCGCCAGCGCCAGGGCGATCTTGGTGAGTTCCAACCGGCTCGGGGTTTCGGCCTGCGCCCCGAGCAGACGCCACAGCAGCCACCACGTGACGCCGAGCAGCGCGAGGGTGCCGAGCACCGCGGCCAGCACCGAGAACAACAGCGCCGATCGATTCACCGTCCGGCTCAACGACCCACCGAACCTCGCCCACCACCGCATAGCGGAAGGATAGCGATCGGTCCCGCGAAACGCACAGCATGGCCCGATATGCGATCTCGGGCAGTATGTTTCGCGCTGGAACCGCAGGTCCGGGCCGCAGGCGGCGACGCCGGACGAGCGGATCCCACCGGGCCGTGCTGCGCGAACGCCGAGCCCCGCACACGGCTCCGGCGGGCACGATCGGCCCGCTAAGGCAACTGCGGTTCGGTGACCTCGGCGGCGACCGGAACGGTCTCCACCTGCCGCCGCAGCCCGAGCCCGGCCGCACCGAGGCAGGCCACGGCCACCGCGCCCACGAACCACGGGAAGATGTTCTCGATGCCCCAGGTGGTCGCCGCCCAGCCCGCGAGCACCGTCGGCAGCGCCATGGCGGAGTAGGCGAGCAGGTAGTAGGCGGACATGGTCTCGCCCCGCTTGTGCTGCGGCACAACGTTGGACAGGTGCCGCAGCGAACCGCCGAAGCCGAGTCCGAAGGTCGCGCCCAGGGCGAACCCGGCCAGCAGCACCAGGCCCCAGCGGCCGGTGGCCAGCGCGGGAATGGTCAGCACCAGCGCGATCGCCATGCCGATGTCACCGGCGATCGCGGCGCGCCGCGCGGGAATGTCGGTCGCGAACAACTGCGTGATCGCACCGGCCAGCGCCGTGGAGGCCACGACCGCGCCACCGAAGACCAGGTTGTGGATGCCGGTCTGGGCCGCGGCCAGCGAGGGATACAGCGACAGCAGCACCCCGAGCACCGACCAGGCGGCCATGACGCCGAGCGCGGAGAACCAGAAGTCCCCGCGGATCTCCTGCGGCACGGCCGGTTTGGCGATGCGGATGCGGCCGTTGGTGCGCGCGGTGTGCGGCTCGCGCAGCAGCAGCACGCCCGCGGCGATGACCAGGCAGACCAGGGTGATGATGACGTACGGGGTGCGCAGCGGGTGCGGGGCGTACTGCGCGAGCAGCGCCGAGCCCAGAATCGCCACGGCCATACCGACATTGAATGCGACCCCGGAGAGCTGGCCCGAGCGCGCGCCGCGCTGGGGCCGCAGATCCAGCAGCGCGGCCGCCCCGGCCACCACGATCGCGCCGACCGCGGTGCCGTGCAGGGCGCGGGCCACCAGCAGCATGGCCACGTTGTCCGCGAGCAGGAAGACGACCAAACCCGCGATCATGATGCCGAAAGCGCCGAGCAGCACGGGCTTTCGGCCGACCACGTCGGAGATGCGGCCCGAGACCAGGACCGCGGCCAGCGCGGCCACGGCGTACACCGCGAAGACGAAGGTCGTGGTCAGCGGGGAGAAATGCCACTCCTGCTGATACAGCCCGTAGAGCGGAGCGGGCGCGCCGGATACCCCGAGCGCGACGCCGCTGGCGGCCAGCACCAGCGCGTACGCCCACGTCTGACTGCCCTGCGTGTCGACCCGGCCCGGGTGCGTCACTGACGCTGCCATCGAAGCCTCCATCAGGTAAGTTTGATAATGATCGAACCTGACGCTACTCCTGGTTCGATCGTCGTCAAACCCGATATTCGAGTGAGGTAGCTCATGGCAGACATCGAAGCGCTGCACTACGAGTCCCCCCTGCCCGCCGTCCTGCCGGTGGCGCCGCTGCCGGCCGTGCTGGGCGCGCTCCAGGATCCGGTGCGCCTGGAAATGCTGCGCCGGCTGGGCAACGCGGGCGGGCCGCTGCGCTGCTCGGCCCTGTACGAGACCATCGGCAAGTCGACCGCCGCCCACCACTTCAAGATCCTGCGCGAGGCCGGGCTCACCGAACGGGTGATGATCGACGGCCAGACCTGCCAGCGCCTGCGGTTCGACGACGTCGACGCCGCGCTGCCGGGATTGCTGTCCGCCGTGCTGGGGGCGGCGAACCGGGTATCGGAGTGAATCCGCCGCCCGGGTGCGCTAGTTTCGAAAAATGCGCATTCGTGCGGCGAGATTCGACGACCTCCCCACCCTTCAGAACATCGAGGCCGCGGCCGGAGAACCCTTCCGGACCGTAGGCATGACGGAGATCGCGGAGGATGATCCGCCCACCATCGAAATGCTGGAGGAACACCGCCGCGCGGGGCGCGCCTGGGTGGCCGTGGACGACGACAGCGACACCCCGATCGCCTACCTCATCAGCGAGGAAGTGGACGAGACCGAGCACATCGGCCAGGTGTCGGTGCATCCGGACGCCGCGCACCGGGGCATCGGCCGCGAGCTCATCGAACACGCGGGCCGGTTCGCGCGCGAAGCGGGCCTGGGCGCGCTGACGCTCACCACGTTCGTCGAAGTGCCTTGGAACGCACCGTATTACGAACGGCTGGGCTTCCAGATCATCGAAGATTCGGACCTGACCCCCGGGCTCAGCAAGATCCGCAAGGGCGAGGCCGAGTACGGCCTGGATCGCTGGCCGCGCACGGTGATGCGCCGCGATCTCTGAGCCGCCACGGGGCGAAGTGCGGCTAGGCTGCCGCGGGTGAGCGATCGGATTTGGGACGGCGTGCGCGAGCGCGTCGCGGCACTCGGGCGTGCGAACAGCTCGATTTTCGGCATGCAGGGCCACCGGTTCGAGCTCGAACCGGTGCTGTCGCCCGGCGAGGTCGCCGAATTGGAGGCGCAGATCGGGACGTCGCTGCCCGCGGACTACCGGGCCTTCCTGCTCGAGGTCGGCGCGGGCGGCGCGGGACCGTCCTACGGGCTGTTCCCGGTGCGGCGGGTCGATGGCCGCTGGCGCTGGGACGGCGACGGCGCGGATCTGACCGAACTCGGCAGGCTGGCCGAACCGTTCCCCGCGCGCGGGCCGGACCGGGAACTGCTCACCGCCCTGCGCGCCGAGGAGCCGGACGAAGACGAGTTCGACGACGAGGACGAGTTCGACCTGGTCTACGAAGCCTGGGACGAGCGGTACACGGCCGTGTGGTGGAGCGACGATCTGACCGCGGGCGCGGCCGCGATCTGCCACCTGGGCTGCGCCATGCGCCAGTGGCTGGTGATCACCGGGCCGCACGGCGGCCGGATCTGGTCCGACGATCGGGTCGACGGGGCCGAAATGACCCCGCTGCTGGACTCTTCCGGCGCACCGGTGACCTTCACCCGCTGGTACCTGAACTGGCTCGACGAGGCCGAACGACTGACCTCCCCCGAACGGGAGCCCGCGACCTGACCACCCGCCCTCGATCCCCAGCTTCCGGTCGAAGCCACACCGCTACCGCGCAAGCAGATCCGGCACCGGTGCCGTACGAAGTCGCACCACTCCGGGACCAGCGTGACCCCGCAGCCCGCGTCGCGGTGGCCGGTGATCATGGGCAGCCCGAAGCAGCGGTTGTCCGGCGATCGGAGGGACGAACAAACGACCTCTTCCTGGCCGGCAGCCCACGATCCCGCCACGTACCCGCGATCTCCGGCTTCCGGTCGAAGCCACACCCGCTACCGCGCAAGCTGATCCGAGCGCGGCGCCGGGCGAGGTCGCACCACACCGGGACCTGCGTGCCCCCGCAGCGCAGGTCACAGTGGCAGAGGACAGCGGGCCGCACGCCGCAGCGGTTTGTCCGGCGATCGGGCGGGGACGGAGCGAGCCGAACCCGGGGCTGAACGATTCCGGTGCGCCGCTGACCTTCAACCGCTGGTACGTGCGACAACTCGTCGCCCCGCACAGCAACGCTGCGCGGGGCGAAACCCGGGGAACTCAGTGCAGGATGCCCGCTCGGCGGGCGTCGTTGATCCAGGAGGGGAACTCGCCGAGCAGGCGGTCGTAGAGCTCGGCGTCGGTCACCGTGTCGATGTCGTCGACCGCGAAGAAGCCGACGTTGTCGACCCGGCGGCCCGCCATGGTGTCCAGCTGCTCCAGGACGCCGTAACCCGCCTTGCTGCCGAGGCCGATGAACTGCCAGAAGATCGGTTCCTCCACGGCGGCACGGAGTTCGGCCTCGATCTCGGCATTCTTGTAGACGCCTCCGTCGGAGAAGAACAGCACCAGGGTCGGCAGCGGCGACGGCTCGTGCCGGACCTGGGCCCGCACCTCGGCGATGACCTTCTGCTCCTCGTTCTGAATGCCGATCCGGCGCATGTCGACCTGACCGGGCTGGAGCTTCTTGCGCCCCGAACCGGGCAGGATCTTGAACTCACCGCCGCGTACGTGCAGCGAAAGCCACTGCGGCAGATCACCGATGGTGAGATCCGGCAGGCGCGCGCAGTTGCTGGCGAAGGTCCACGCCGCCATCGCGCCGTTGTCGTCCAGCTGCGCGGCGACCGCCGCCATGCGCTCGACCACCCGATGCACGACCTGCTTGCTGTAGAGCATGGCCATGGAACCGGACGCGTCCAGCACCAGGATCACCCGCGCGGTCAGCTGCGGCACACCGTGTTTGGCGAGTGAGACCGCGACCTGCTCCTTGCGCAGGGACAACCGTTTCCGCATGTCGACCGGCAGCCGCTCCTCCCCTTTGGTCAACCGCACCCCGGGCGCACCCGGGCTCGCCTGCGGCGCACCGGCTCCCGCGACGGCGGGCGGCGGCGCGAACCCGGGTGCGGGCGGGGGCAGGTGGCCCGGCGGGGGCGCGTAGCCCGGGGCGGGTGCGGGCGCGTGGCCCGGCGCACTCGACGGCGCGTATCCAGGCGCGGGCGGGGGTACTTGGCCGAAGCCGGGCGCGGGCGCGTACCCCGGCGGCGCGAATCCCGGCGCGGGCGGCGGAGCTTGACCGGAGCCGGGAGGGGGCGCGTAGCCCGGGGCGGGCGGCGCGTAGCCCTGCCCCGCCGGGTCGAATCCCGGTGCGGGCGGCGCGAAGCCGGGCGCGGGCGGTGGAGCCGCGGGGGGCACGTGACCGGGCGCGGGCGGTGGAGCCGCGGGGGGCACGTGACCGGGCGCGGGGGCGAACGATGGGGACGGGGGGACCGGTTGGGCGGTCTGCTCCTTGTCGACGGTGATGCCGAAATCCGTTGCCAGACCGGCCAGGCCGCTGGACCAGCCCTGACCGACGGCGCGGAACTTCCAGCCGGGGCCGCGGCGGTACAGCTCGCCGCAGAGCATGGCGGTCTCGGCGCCGGCGGCGATGTCGAAGCGGGCGATCTCGGCCCCGGCGGCGTCCAGCAGGCGCAGGTGCAGACCGGGCACCCGGCCGAACGAACCGCCATCGGCGGAGGCGCACACCGCGATTCGATCGACGACCGCCTCGACCGCGGCCAGATTCACGTCCAGGCCGTCGACGGTGTCGCGCTTACCGAGATGCCGCACGGCACCGCTGGCGTGTTGGGGTTGGTTGTAGAACACGAAATCCGCGTCCGAGCGCACCCGCCCGTCCGGGCCCAGAAGAAGCGCCGACACATCTACATCGGGCACCCCTGCCCCGCCCGACCATGCCAGGACCGCTCGCACCGCACCCGCGGTAACGGGCACATTCGCACCTTTGCTGAGGTTCGTCACCCGTGTCAGTCTGCCCGCTTCCCGCGAATCTCGGGACCATGCCCGCGAACAGCACATAGTCTGCTGCGCGAAATAGTCCGGCGAGCCGAAGGAAACCATGATCCCAGCCCGGCTGAACCCCACATCCGCAGGCCCGATCCGGCGCTGGTGCGCCGCGCTCCTCGTCACCCTCACCGCGGTCACCGCGGCGGTGGCGGCCACGGGAACAGCTGCCGCGGAACGGGTTCCGACGCCGGAACATGACTCCTTCTACGACGCCCCGCCGAATCCAGGATCGCTGGCCAACGGCACGGTGCTGATCGGCGCGCTAGGAGGCACCAGCGGCACCTACAGCGCCGGACTCGGCCTGCTGGCCCTGTCGGCCCTGGATCGCATTGTGCCCGAAGCGAATATCCCGGCCCTGCTCAACGATCGCGGCCGGACCGCCCTGGCACAGAACACGCGCGCCTGCGGCCACGACTTCGGCGGCAAGTACGCCTTCAGCCACCTCGACGACTACGCCGCGAGCCCCGGCCTGGCCACCCACCCCCGAATCACAGCCCTGGCGAACAGATTCCGCCTGGACGGCAACGTCCCCGGCGCACCGTCCTTCGTCTGGCACTCCACCGGCGACGACGCACTCCCGATCGCGGCGACCGACGCGGCGGTCGCCGCCTGGTGCGGCGCGGGTGCGACCGTCAGCTACCGCCGCACGAGCACCCCCACCCACCTGGTCTCGGCCCTGAGCGGCGTAGCCGATGCCCTGCACTTCCTCGACGACCGCTTCGCCGGCGTCCCGGCCCCCGCCGGCTGCTCGTAACCCGAACCGCCCCAACCACGGCGCCCATCCCGGGGGGACCACGCAGTCAGGGGCGGGGGTGGGTGCGGCGGTGCTGGATCGCCCACCAGATCTGGACGGCCGAGTGGGGGGTGCGCAGGTCGGCGCCGGTCAGTTCCTCGAAGCGGGACAGGCGGTAGCGGACCGTGTTCTGGTGCACGATCAGGGCGTCGGCGGTGGCCTCCACGCGCATGCCGAGGTCGAAGAAGCGCTCCACGGTGTCGATCACGGTGCGGGCCTGCTCGCCCGTGCCCAGGGGGTCCAGGTAGCGGCGGGCCAGTTCCTCGCTGAGGTCGGTGTCGGCCACCACCGCGGGCAGCACGCCGAGCGTGGTCAGGTCGGCCGCGCCGGTGCGGCCGTAGACCTGCGCGGTGGCCAGCATGCGGCTGGCCAGGCGGAACGATCGATCCAATTCGCCGAGGCGCACCGGCGGGCCGAAGCCGATGAGCCCGGTGGTCTCGACCGGGCAGGCGGCCGACAGGAAGCCGGTCACGTCGCCGTCGATGACGGTGGCGAGGCCGCGCAGCGCGCGAGCGGGTTCGCCGCGCAGCACCCGGCGCAGGGCGGCATCGGCGGCGTGATCGTCCGGGCGAGCGCGGAACGCCCGGTAGGAGCCCTCGACATCGAGGCCGTAGTTCTGCGCGCCGATGTGGATGTCGGCGGGCCCGAGCCCGCCCAGCAACAGCCCGCGCGCGTACTCCGCGCGCTGATCCTGATCGTGCTGGGCCAGTTCGATCTCGACGTCGCGATGCCCGCCGGTGTAGTGCGCGGCCGCCTCGTCCACGATCTCGAGCAGGTCGTGGGTCAGCTCGAGCATCGCGCGCGCCCCGACCCGCACGGTCTTGCCGGACTCGGTGAAATCGTCCAGCAGCTCGCGCACCGCGATGCGCCAGCCGTTCTGCACCTCGGCCAGCGAAACCCCTTGCCGGGCACGGGTTTCCCCGAACTCCCGGATGGCGCGCAGGTCGTCGGCGCCGAGCGGGGAGCCATCGCGCAGCGCGGTCAGCAATCGTGACAGGATGCCGATGGTGGCGGTGACCGTGGACGCGGTGGGCAGGGCCGCGTAGGCGGGCATCTCGGCGCGGGCGCGGGCGACCACCCGGCCGGCGAGCAACTCGGAATGACCGAGGACATGCGCGGCCAATCGGCGCTTGGCCGGCGATCTCGAGGCGTCCCTGGCAACTGTCATGACACTGTCGAGGCTACGTCCGCCGTTTGGAAAAACCAACAAAACGGACAACTCATAGTCCGGCTGCTTCTCCATGGCCCAGGTCACACTCGCGCGGCGATACTCGTCACACCGACCACCGCCGTTCGACGAAGGATCGCCGATGTATTTGACCCAGGGCCTGCACCGAGGCGCCCAGCAGCATCCCGACGCCCCCATGACGATCTGCGGCGACCGCACCCGCAGCTTCGCCGAGGTCCGCGATCGGGTGGCACGGCTGGCGGGCGCGCTGCGCGGACTCGGGGTCGAATCCGGCGATCGGGTGGCCATGCTCGCGCTCAACTCGGATCGCTATCACGAATACCTGCTGGCGGTGCCGTGGGCGGACGCGGTGCTCAATCCGGTCAACACCCGATGGAGCGCCGACGAAATCGCCTACTCGCTGCGGGATTCCGGCACCGAGGTGCTGGTCGTGGACGACGCCTTCGCGGCCCTGGTCCCCGCCATCGCCGAGCGCGCCCCCGACCTGCGCGCGATCATCCACGGCGGCGACCTGCCCACCCCCGACGGCCTGCTCGACTACGAGGCCCTGATCACGGCGGCCGAGCCGATCCCCGATGCCCGCCGCGGCGGCGAATCCCTGGCGGGCGTGTTCTACACCGGCGGAACCACCGGCTTCCCCAAGGGCGTCATGCTCAGCCACAACAACCTGGCGGCCTCCGCGCTGGGCGGGGTGGCCAGCGGCTTCCTGTTCGGCCCGCGCGGGCGATTCCTGCACGTGGCGCCCATGTTCCACCTCGCGGATCTGGCGGGCTGGTACGGCACGCTCGCGCTCGGCGGCACCCACATCATGATCCCGGTCTTCGATCCGGTCGCGGTGCTGTCCGCCATCGCCGGGCACCGAGCCACCGACACCGTGCTGGTGCCGCTGATGATCCAGGTGCTGGCCGATCACCCCGCCATCGGTGACCACGATCTGTCCAGCATCGAGCACGTGATGTACGGCGCCTCACCGATTTCCGCGGCCGTGCTGGAGCGCGCGATGAAGGCGTTCCCGCAGGCCGGGTTCACCCAGGCGTACGGAATGACCGAACTCGCACCCATCGCCACCCTGCTCGGCCCGGCCGATCACGCCGCCGGCAGGCTGCGCTCGGCCGGACGCGCCGCCCCGCACAGCGAGATTCGCATCGTCGACGCCGACGGCGCGGAGGTCCCCGCGGGCACGGTCGGCGAGATCACGGTCGCGGGCGGGCACGTCATGCTCGGCTACTGGAACAAGCCCGAGGAGACCGCGAGCGCGGTACGCGACGGGTGGATGCACACCGGCGACGGCGGATACATGGACGCCGAGGGCTACGTCTACATCGTGGACCGGCTCAAGGACATGATCGTCACCGGCGGCGAGAACGTGTACTCGGCCGAGGTGGAGAACGCGGTCTCCGGTCATCCCGCCGTGGCGGCCTGCGCGGTCATCGGCGTGCCGGACGAGGAATGGGGCGAGCGGGTGCACGCGGTGATCGTGTGCCAGCCCGGCGCGACCCTGACCGCCGAGGATCTCCGCGACCACGTCAAGTCCCTGATCGCAGGCTACAAGGCCCCCCGCACGATCGAAATCGTCGACGCCCTACCGGTTTCCGGCGCGGGCAAGATCCTCAAGCGCGATCTGCGCGCGAAGTACTGGGACGCCACGGGCCGTCAGGTGCACTGACGCCGGGTTCCGCAGGGCCGGGTTCCGCTGCGCCGGATGGGTTCCCGGCCCTCGGCGCCGAGGTGGCGAGGTTGGGACGCCATCTCGGTCCGCGGACGGGCCGAACGCAACGAAAGGCCGCGCGCGGGCACCCCCGGGGGGGTGGGTGGGCCCCCCTTCGGGGCCCGCGGCGGGCCCCCCCCCACCCTACGGCCGCGCGCGCCACCCCCACCGGTTGCCCGCGCGCGGCCTTTCGACTGATTGCGTTACTCGACCAGCCGCCGGACGACCGCGGGCAGGTCGCGGTTGCGGCGGTACGGCCCGGCGACCGCCGCGCCGAAGGGGCGCGAGAGCAGCTTCGCGGCGATCCGCGACACCTCGTCGGTGGTCACCTCGTCGATGCGAGCCAGGGTCTCGGACACGCTGCGGTGGTTGCCGTAGCTCAGTTCGCTGCGGCCGATGCGGTTCATGCGCGAGCCTGAATCCTCCAGGCCCAGCACCAGCCCGCCGCGCAGCGAACCCTTCGCGCGGGCGCATTCGGCGTCGGTGATCCCGTTCACCGCAACGTCTTCCAGCACGTCGCGCGCGAGTTTGGCCACCTGGCCCAGGTTTTCGGGCGAGCAGCCCAGGTACACCGAGAACGCGCCGGTGTCGGCGAAGGTGTCCACGCTGGAGTACACCGAGTACGCCAGCCCGCGCTCCTCGCGAATGCGCTGGAACAGCCGCGAACTCAGACCGCCGCCGAGCACGGTGTTGAGCACCGAGAGCGGCCAGCGCTTCTGGCCCTCGTGCCGGCCGAAGGCCCGGGTGCCGAACACCAGGTGCGCCTGCTCGCTGTCGCGGTACATGCGAATCAGTTCCGGATCGGTGCGCGGGCGGAACTTGCCCTCGCGCCGGGGCGCGGGTTCGCGCACCGGATCGAGCCGCGCGGCGAAGGCGCGATGCACCAGATCCACCGTGTGCTCGTGCTCGATGTTGCCCGCCACCGCCACCACCATGCGGTCCGGGCGATACCGGCGCTGATGGAACGAGCGCAGCTGGGCCGCGCCCATCGCCTCGATGGATTCCACGCTGCCGATGACCGGGCGGCCGATCGGATGATCGCCGAACAGCGCGGTGAGGAAGGCGTCGCCGACCATGTCCTCGGGATCGTCGTCGCGCATGGAGATCTCCTCCAGCACGACCTGGCGTTCGACCGCGACGTCCTCGGCCCGGCACAGGCCGTTGAGCACCACGTCCGTCACCAGATCGATGGCCATCGACAGATCCTCGTCGATGACGTGCGCGTAATAGCAGGTCTGCTCTTTCGCGGTGAACGCGTTCAGCTCGCCGCCGACCGCGTCCATGGACTCCGCGATGTCCAGCGCGGACCGGGTGGGCGTGGCCTTGAACAGCAGGTGTTCCAGGAAGTGCGCGGCGCCCGCGACCGAGGAACCCTCGTCCCGGGAACCGACCCCGACCCAGACCCCGATCGATGCCGACCGCACCCCGGGCACATGCTCGGTGACCACCCGCAACCCGCCGGGTAGCACGGTCTTGCGCACGCCGGTATCGGCGAACGGCGCCTCGGCGGCGGTGCGAACCAACGCAGAACTCTTACCCGACAGTGGAATGTCCTTCTTCCGAACCATGCTTCCCAACCCGCATGAGCAATGACTGATGTTTCCCGCGAAACCACGAAAAGCTCGTGGCCCCCTGCTCCATTTCCGGAGCAAGGGGCCACAGAACCTTACGTCAGCGAACCGGCGATCACTCGGCCGCGACGGCTTCGGCGACCGCGTTGTCCGCGGTGTCCGCATCGTCCTCGACCGGAACCAGGGAGATCTTGCCCCGGTTGTCGATGTCGGCGATCTCGACGCGGATCTTGTCGCCGACGTTCACCACGTCCTCGACCTTCGCGACCCGCTTGCCGTTGCCCAGCTTCGAGATGTGGACCAGGCCGTCACGGCCCGGCAGCAGCGAGACGAACGCGCCGAAGGCGGTGGTCTTGACGACCGTGCCCAGGAAGCGCTCGCCGACCTTCGGCAGCTGCGGGTTCGCGATGGCGTTGATCAGATCGATCGCCGCCTGCGCCGCGGGGCCGTTGGTCGCACCGACGTAGACGGTGCCGTCGTCTTCGATCGAGATGTTGGCGCCGGTTTCCTCGGTGATCTGGTTGATGACCTTGCCCTTGGGCCCGATGACCTCACCGATCTTGTCGACCGGGATCTTGATCGCGGTGACGCGGGGAGCGTAGGGGCTCATGTCGTCCGGGGTGTTGATGGCCTCGGCCATGACATCCAGGATGGTCATGCGGGCGTCGCGCGCCTGGTTCAGCGCACCCGCGAGAACCTGGGACGGGATGCCGTCGAGCTTGGTGTCCAGCTGCAGCGCGGTGACGAACTCCGGGGTGCCGGCGACCTTGAAGTCCATGTCGCCGAAGGCATCCTCGGCGCCCAGGATGTCGGTCAGCGCGACGTAGCGGACCTCGTCCTCGCCCTTGTCGTTCTTGATGGTGTCCGACACCAGGCCCATCGCGATGCCGGCGACGGGGGCCTTGAGCGGCACACCGGCGTTCAGCAGCGACAGGGTCGAGGCGCAGACCGAGCCCATCGAGGTCGAGCCGTTCGAGGACAGCGCCTCGGACACCTGACGGATGGCGTACGGGAACTCTTCCTGCGACGGCAGCACCGGCATCAGGGCGCGCTCGGCGAGGGCGCCGTGGCCGATCTCGCGACGCTTGGGCGAGCCAACGCGGCCGGTCTCACCGGTGGAGTACGGCGGGAAGTTGTAGTGGTGCATGTAGCGCTTGGAGGTCTCGGGCCCGAGGGAGTCGACCTGCTGCGCCATCTTGACCATGTCCAGGGTGGTGACGCCCAGGATCTGGGTCTCGCCACGCTCGAACAGCGCCGAGCCGTGGGCGCGCGGGACGACCGCCACCTCGGCGGACAGCGCGCGGATGTCGGCCAGACCGCGGCCGTCGATGCGGAAGCCGTCGGTCAGGATGCGCTGGCGCACAAGCTTCTTGGTGACCGAGCGGAACGCCGCGCCGATCTCCTTCTCGCGACCCTCGAAGGTCTCGGCCAGGCTGGAGAGCACATCGAGCTTGATCTCGTCGATGCGGTCCTCGCGCTCGTGCTTGCCCGCGATGGACAGCGCCTCGTTCAGCTCCGCCTTGGCGGTGCCGAGCACGGCCTCGAACACGTCGGACTGGTACGGCAGGAAGACCGGGTACTCGGCGGTCTCCTTGGCCGCGAGGGCGGCCAGGTCGGACTGCGCCTTGCAGAGCCGGGCGATGAACGGCTTGGCAGCCTCGAGGCCCTGTGCCACAACGGTTTCCGTCGGAGCGGTGGCGCCGTCGGCGACCAGGGCGAGCACCTTGTCGGTGGCCTCGGCCTCGACCATCATGATCGCGACGTCACCCTCGACGACGCGGCCGGCGACGACCATGTCGAACACGGCGCCCTCGAGCTGCTCGACGGTCGGGAACGCGACCCACTGGTCACCGATGAGGGCGACGCGCACACCGGCGACGGGGCCGGAGAACGGCAGGCCCGCGAGCTGGGTGGAGGCGGAGGCGGCGTTGATGGCCACCACGTCGTACAGGTCCTTGGGATCCAGGGACATGACGGTCACGACGACCTGGATCTCGTTGCGCAGGCCGTCGACGAAGGACGGGCGCAGCGGCCGGTCGATCAGGCGGCAGGTCAGGATCGCGTCGGTGGAGGGACGGCCCTCACGACGGAAGAACGAGCCGGGGATGCGACCCGCGGCGTACATGCGCTCCTCGACGTCCACCGTCAGCGGGAAG
Source organism: Nocardia sp. NPDC057668 (assembly GCF_042799795.1). NCBI lineage: Bacteria > Bacillati > Actinomycetota > Actinomycetes > Mycobacteriales > Nocardiaceae > Nocardia > Nocardia sp. NPDC057668. Next base: position 1,871,109 of record NZ_JBHVIC010000001.1, read on the forward strand.
AAGTCGAACTGGTCCTTGGGGTGCTTGCCGGCGGTGGTCGCCGACAGCAGCATGGTCTCGTCGTCCAGGTAGGCCACGACGGAGCCGGCGGCCTGCTTGGCCAGACGGCCGGTCTCGAAACGGATGGTGCGAGTGCCGTAGCTGCCGTTGTCGATCAGGGCGACGGACTCGAATACGCCGGGCTCGACCTCGGCGGCGGAACTGGTCACTGTATCGGTCATTCTCTTCTCTCAACCTCTCGTCTTCGCCGGATTCGAGCGCCCGTGCCGTGCGCAGGCGCGATTCCAGCTGTGTTGTCCCCTTGGCGGGGTGAGCCGTACCCGGACTCGGGCGCGCGGCGACCCTCCTGGCCACCGGGCGCACACCCGGCCGCTTCCCCCCGGCTTGTCCGGGGCCGGAAACGACGACGCAGAGGCGGTCATCGATCGAAGCTCTCCGGCGGCGCGTGTTTCATCCTCTTGCTTGCGCGCCGAAAAGCCACTACCGAAGACCGACGCCACGCGACGGATGCATACGGCTCTGTTGGCGTGCATCGGGCAGCTTTCACCGGATGCACGAAAGGCCAACGAGGAGATTCTATGCCTCCCCGTCGGCCGGTTCGTCAACTACCTAGGCAGTCGTAGTGTGTCGGCCCCAGGCACGACACAGTGTTGCAAAGGCAACGAAGCCCTGTCGCGTGAATTAGCGACGCAGGCCGAGACGCTCGATGAGCGAGCGGTACCGGTTGATGTCCTTGGCCTGCAGGTACTTCGACAGGCGGCGACGACGACCGATGAGCGCGAGCAGACCGTGCCGGGTGTGGTGGTCGTGCTTGTGCTTCTTGAGGTGCTCGGTCAGGTCGGCGATGCGCTTGGACAGCAGCGCGATCTGAGCCTCCGGGGAGCCGGTGTCAGACGGGTGCAGGCCGTACTCGGCCAGGATGGTCTTCTTCTGCTCGGTGGTCAACGCCACTGATTCACTCCTGATTTCTCAGTCCGCGCTCGAAGGACCGGGACGAACCCGGGCGGGCGCCGCCGCGGACCGCAGCAAACCCGACGAGCCAGGCTACCGGACCGCTGACCTGGACCGGAAATCGGGTCCGGGAACGAGCTAGCGCTCGGCGGTCTCGTTCTCGACCGTGTGCGCGGTGAGCACCTTGCGGGCCTCGTTCACGTCCGCGCCGATGGCCTCGACGAGTTCGTCGATGGATTCGAACCTGCGCATCCCGCGCAGCTGCTCGACGAAGTCGACCGCGACATGCTTGCCGTAGAGGTCACCCTCGAAATCGAGGATGTGCGGCTCGACGGTGCGATTGCGGCCGCTCTCGAAGGTCGGGTTGGTGCCGACCGAGATGGCGGCCGGGCGGCGGACCGCGCCGGGCTCGTCGAGCACGGTGAACCAGCCGGCGTAGACGCCGTCGGCCGGGATGGCGCTGTGCGGGACCGGGTTCACGTTGGCGGTCGGGAAGCCGAGCCCGCGCCCGCGCCCGTCGCCGTGTACGACCTCGCCCTCGACCCGGTGCGGGCGGCCCAGCGCCTCGGCGGCCGCGGCCACGTCACCGGAGAGCAGGCAGGAGCGGATATAGGTGGAGGAGAAGGTGACCGCGTGCTCGCCGAGCAGTTGCACCGCGTCCACGTCGAAACCGAACCGGCCGCCCAGCTCGCGCATGGTCTCGACGGTGCCCGCGGCCTGTTTGCCGAAGGTGAAGTTGTCCCCGACCACGACCTCGGAGACATGCAGCTTGTTCACGAGAAGTTCTTCGACGTACTGCTCGGGCGTGAGCTTCATGAACTCGCGCGTGAACGGCATGACCAGGAAGACGTCGATGCCCAGTTCCCGGGCCAGCTCCGCGCGCCGCGGCAGCGTGGACAACTGCGCCGGATGCGAGCCCGGCCGGATCACCTCGAGCGGATGCGGATCGAACGTCATGAGCACCGACGGAACACCCCGGACCGCAGCGGATTTCACCGCACGGCTGATGAGCTGGGCGTGACCGCGGTGCACGCCGTCGAACACCCCGATCGTGAGCACGCATCGGCCCCACTCCGCGGGCATCTCATCGAGACTTCGCCATCTCTGCACACCGGAAGCCTACGCAAAGCGCGTCACAGACAGTATTCTCGCCTCGGTCAAATCCCCGGACGGCCCGGAAGTTCACGTGGAAGCCACGCCCGTCACCGCCCGTTCACATGCGCCCGGCAGGTGATCTACCAGCAGGCGCGCCAATGTGGGAAACCGGACCAGGTATGCCTAAGCTCGAGTACGTGCCCGGAAAACGAGACATCGCCACGCGCCGCGAGCTGGCCGATCCGTCCGCGCCTTCCGAAGCCGCGATCACCGCCGCCGCCACCGCGAACAGTGTCGCCCCCGTGTTGTCCTCGGTCGCCCAGGATTACCTGAAGGTGATCTGGACCGCGCAGGAGTGGTCGCCGCAGGAGAAGGTCTCCACCAAACTGCTGGCCGAACGCATCGGCGTGTCGGCCTCGACGGTCTCCGAGGCCGTCCGCAAGCTCGCCGACCAGGGTCTGGTCGAGCACGCGCGCTACGGCGCCATCACGCTGACCGACGACGGCCGCAAGGCCGCGATCGCCATGGTGCGCCGGCATCGGCTCATCGAGACCTTCCTGGTCCACGAGCTCGGCTACGGCTGGGACGAGGTGCACGACGAGGCCGAGGTGCTCGAGCACGCGGTGTCGGAGACCCTCATGGCGCGCATCGACGCCAAACTCGGCTATCCGGACCGGGATCCGCACGGGGACCCGATTCCCTCGGTGGACGGCGCGGTGCCGACCCCGCCCGCACGCCAGCTCAGCGATTTCCGCGACGGCGAAGCCGGGCGGGTGGCACGGATCTCCGATTCCGATCCGGCCATGCTGCGGTACTTCGACTCCCTCGGGATCGCCCTGGACACCCCGATCGCGGTGGTGGAACGGCGCGATTTCGCGGGGACCATCGCGGTGCGGGTGGATCAGGAGCGCACGATCGATCTCGGCAGCATCGCGGCCGAGGCGATCTGGCTGACCAGCGAGCTCTGAGGGCCGGCCCGGCGGTCATTCGACATGCGCTGCGTGACACGCGGTTACGGCACGGAAGGAAACCCGCCGGTGAGCGCCTCGGCGAGCGAGTGCAGGACCGAATTGCGGGCGGCGGGGCGCCAGGCGGCGATGTAGGTGATCGTGAGGGGGCGCGGGCGCAGCGGCCGCCAGGCCAGCCCCGGGGTCGCCGTCGCGGTGCGGGCCGAGCCGAGTCCGATCGCCTCGGGGCGTAGCGGCAGCAGGGCCAGCAGCTGCGCGTGGCCGACCGCGAGCGCGCTCAGCACCACGGCCGCGCCGACGTCGCGCAATTGGGCGAGCAGGCTGTCGTGCAGTTCGGGGGCGGTGTCCCGGGGAAACATGATCAGTTCGCGTTCGCACAACTGGGTGGGCTCGACGTGCGCGCCCGCTGCCAAGGGGTGTGTACGGGACATGAGGATGCCGAGTTCCTCCGCGGCCAGCGGCGCGGAGGACAGATGCTCGGGCAGGCGCACCGGCAGCCGCAGCACCGCCAGGTCCACGTCCTCACGGTCGAGCAGGCGCACCTGATCGACGGCCGGTCCACCGGTGAGCTGTACGCGCGCACCGGGTTCGCGGGTTTCGAGGAGTGCTTCGATGCGCGCGGCCAGCCAGCGCGGGGCCCCGTTCACCAGTCCCAGGCGCAGCAGGGCGCGTTCGGGGTTGGCGACCGCCCGGGTCTCGCGCATCGCGGTCTCCGCGGCCTCGAGCACGCCCCGGGCGGCCTCGAGCAACACCTCACCGGCCGCGGTCAGTTCGACCCCCTGCGATCCGCGAATCAGCAACGGCCCGCCCACATCTCGTTCCACGGCCCGAATCTGCTGACTCAGCGTGGGCGTCGAGATGAACAGGCGTTCCGCGGCACGGCGGAAGTGCAGTTCCTCGGCCACCGCCACGAAGTACCGCAACTGCCGCAATTCGACCACCCATGCACTGTAGGCGGCTCAGGTGTCGGTTCGGGGCCGAGCTGATCAGCAGGGTTGGAAGTACTTGTGCAACGGGGCGGGCACCCCGTCCGTCTTGGCCTTGTCGAGGCAGACCTTGTGCGGGAAGGTCACGTAGTTCTTCCAGCCGAAGTCCGCGCCGCGGTGCACGATTCGCTGACTGTCGCCCGGGACGTTCCAGGAGATCACGGCCCAGAAGCCGTCGCAGTCGGTGACGGTCGGGGTCGCCTTCTTCAGCGCGTCCTCCACCGCCAGATCGTGCACGATGGTCTGCGACGCGCACAGCGGTTGCGGTGCCGGATCCTGGAATCGCAAGCGGCCGTTCACCACCTGCCCCGCCGTCTCCACGAACAGGGTGTGCAGGCCCTCGGGCACCGGGTTGGTGCCGGCCGGGGCATCCATGCCGAACCGGTAGCAGCCCACCGGAACCGAGAACACGGCCTGGCCGTTGATGTCGGTCACCGCGTCCCAGCGCTGGGATTCCGGGGTGCCCTCGGGCAGGTCGTGGGTGGCGGGATCGCACGGGCGATAGAGCCGCAGGTGTACGGGCACATAGGGAATCGCGACATCGGTCAGGGTCGCGGTGCGGATGGCGACCGCGCCGTTGGCCGGGGTGGTGGGCTGGCCGCCCGGCGGGGCGGTGGTCTTGGAGACCGTGAGCGAGGAGGTGGCCGGAGCGCCGGGCGCTCCCGGCGTCGTCGGCGCGTCGGAGCCGGGCGGGCTCGACGGGGCCGTCTCGGTGACGGTCACCGACGTCGTGCCGTCACTCGACGGCGGGTCCGTGGTGCCGCAGGCCGTGGCGGCCACCACGACACCGAGAGCGAGCACTGTCAGTACAACTCGGGAAACGTACATTCGCACCGTCCTTGGAGCCGCCCCCGATGCCGGTCCGTCGCCGGTCCGGGGACCCGGAATTACCTCGGCAATACCCCTTTCCGACAGGGACACTCGTCCGATCACGGTCAAGAACATGATGCAGGGGTGTGATCGCGCGTACACCGCTAACGCGGGGAATCGGGCACGCCACGCCGGGGCCGCGGGGCGCGTCGACGGACGCGCCCCGGCGGACGGACGCGGTCCAGCGGGTCAGCAGGACTGGAAGTACTTCTGCAGGGTCGCCGGGGCGCCGGCGGCGCTCGCCTCGCTCCAGCACTTGTCGTGCGGGAAGCGCACGTAGTCGGCCCATTTCGAGGCCGCGCGGTAGACGATGCGGGCGTTGTCGCCGGGAGAGTCCCAGCTGATGAACGCCCACTCGCCGTTGCAATCGGTGACGGTGGCCTCGGCGTCGCGCTGCCACTCGTCGATCTTCAGATCCTTGACGATGGTCGCTGCCGCGCAGGCCGATGGGGTCGAATCGGGCGGGGTGCTGACCACCGTCGGTCCGCTGCCGGTGTCCGGTTCACACGCCGCGGCCGCGAGCACCACTCCGATAGCGAACGCCGACTGAACAATTCGCGTGCCATAGCTCTTCATACCGAGTTATCTCGGCGGGACGTTGGTGGCGCAACGCGGCCGGTGCCCCCAATTCCATTGGCTCCGATAGCGTCGGCTCGCGGAGTGGTGCGCGGCGGGGACGCGGGCCGGAACCGCCGCGGTTGATCGACACCGGCGGTCGCACAACGGTTCCTATCGTCCGATCGGGGTGGTCGCCACCCGGCGCTGCTCGAGGACCGCGAGCCAGATGAACAGCGGCGGGATCAGCACTTCCAGTGCGGTCAGCACCAGGATGAACGGGTGCGGCCAGCCGTGCACGGCCATCGAGATGAAACGTCCCACCGCGCCCAGCAGGAAGATTCCGGCCAGCCAGCGCACGGCCCGGGTGTCGATGATCGGGCCGCGGACCGACCAGATCCAGGCCAGGCCGTAGCCCACGAAGATCGCACCGAAGAAGCGGCTCTGACTGTCCGGGGTGGCGGCGGCCGTGCCCATGTCCGGCACGGCCGCTTCGCCGAGAACCAGGTGCGCCAGTCCGATTGCCACGCAGGCGTATCCCACGATCAGGCTCATCCACCGGAGCGCGGCGTGCGACCGGGCGGGCGCGGTGTCGTTCGTACTGATTTCGGCCGTTGCGTTCATGCGAACCTCCGGGTCTGGGGTGGACGCGGCGTTCTTAGTAGACGCACGTCTACTAGTTGAGGTTACGACGCTAGTAGACACGCGTCAACTAAGCTGGCGCGATGACCCGCCGCCGCCTGCCGCCCGAGGAACGCCGCCGCCTGCTCGTCGACGCGGCCGCGGAGCTGTTCGCCGAGCGCGACTATCCGACGGTGCTGATGGAGGACGTGGCCGCGGCCGCCGGGGTCTCGCGGGCGCTGCTATACCGCCACTTCCCCGGCAAGCCGGACCTTTTCGCGGCCGTGTACCGGCAGGCCACCGCGCAGTTGCTGGTGGACACGACCCTGGATCCCGCGCTGCCGTTCACCGAGCAGCTCGCCGCCGGGCTGGACGTGCACTTCGACTACTTCGAGGCCAACGCCCGCACGGTGATCGTGGCCAACCGGCTGCTGGCGGCCGATCCGACGATCCAGTCGATCATCACCGGCGAACTGAGCGAGCTGCGCGAACGGCTGCTGGACGCGCTCGGCGCGGAAGGAGCGGCCCGCCAACTGATGTCGACGGTCCTGATGAGCTGGCTGACCTTCGTGCGGGTCCTGACGGTGGAGTGGCTCGAAACCCCCACCTGCCCGCGCCCCGTGCTGCGCGACATCTGCGTGGGCGCGCTGCTCGGGGCCATCGAGCCGCTGCGCGCCGAGCCGACCGGCGGCACACCCTAGCGCCATGTCACAGAGCCCCCGCGGCGCGAGCGGGTGCGCCGGGCGCGCGTCAGCAGCGGGAACGGCGCGGCTCCGACCGTGCACCTAGGGTGAAATCGCGGCGTAATGGATTGCCGCACAGCACGGTAGGAGGGGAACGACTATGAGCTTCGACAATCCGCGGGTGACGGCGCTGACGAATGTCCGGGTCTTCGACGGGACGGGGATGACCGCGCCGACCACGGTCGTGATCGACGGGGCGGTGCTCGGCGGCGACGCGACGGGCGCGGAGATCGTGGACGCGGGCGGCGCGTTCCTGCTGCCCGGATTCATCGACGCGCATATTCACACCGCTGGCCCGGAGTCGCTGCTCCGGCTCGCCGACCACGGGGTCACCACCGGCTTGGATATGACCACGTTTCCGCCCGATCGCGTGGCGGCGCTGCGAAAGGAACCGGGCGGCAGCGACATTCGCAGTTCCGGGACGCCGGTCATCGGCCCGAGCGGGCCGCATTCGAAACTGCGCGGGCTGGCCGGGGCCGCCGTCATCACCGGCCCCGATCAGGCCGTCGCGGTGATCGCCGACCGGGTGGCGGGCGGCTCGGACTACATCAAGATCATGCTCGAGGCGCCCGGCGGCGGTGGCCCGGACGCGGAGACCGCCACGGCCGTGGTCGCCGCGGCCCACGCCCGCGGCCTGCGCGTGGTGGCTCACGCGACCACGGTCAGCGCCTACCGCCTGGCCCTGGACACCGGCGTCGACGTGCTCACCCATGTCCCCCTGGACGCCATCGTCTCCCCCGAAGACGCCACGCGCACAGCCGAACTGGGCCGCATCGTGATCCCGACCCTGACCATGATGGAAGGCATAGCGGCCCGCGTCGGCATCCCCGGCGGCCTCGAACGCATCCTCGCCACGGTGGCGAACCTGCACGCCGCGGGCGTCCCTGTCCTGGCCGGCACCGACGCCAACACCGAACCCGGCGTGCCCTTCCACCCCGAACACGGCACGTCCCTGCACCACGAACTCGAACTCCTGGTGGCGGCCGGCCTGACCCCCACCCAGGCCCTGCACGCGGCAACCACCCTGCCCGCCGACCACTTCGACCTCCGCGACCGCGGCACGATCACCCCCGGCGCCCGCGCGGACCTGATCCTGCTCGCCGCCAACCCCCTGACCGACATCCGCGCCACCCGTACCCTGACCCGGGTCTGGTGCGCGGGCGTCGAACACCCCCGGCCGGCCACCGGGCCATCCTGACCGCGTCGCTACCCGGGGCGGGTAGCGGGAGCCAGTCAGAGGTTGGCGGGGCGGACCACCATTACCGAGGAGGCGCGTTTGCCGCTTTCCTGGAGGAGGGCTATGGCGTTGCCGGACGCGTCCACGGCGGCGTAGACGCCGGGGATGCCCACCGGGTCCAGCCAGCGGCCGTTGCGGAGGTCGGCCACCTGGGTGTCCTGGACCTCGCGCAGGGGGAAGGCGGTGCGGACGGCGGCATCGATGTCGAGGCTCAGGAGGGGTTCCTCGGCCTCGGCGGCGGCTTCCAGGGTGGCCAGGGTGCGGGCGTGTTCCAGGGTGAAGGGGCCTACGCGGGTGCGGCGCAGGGCGGTGAGATGGCCGCCTACGCCGAGCTTTTCACCGAGGTCTCGGGCCAATGCGCGGATGTAGGTGCCGGAGGAGCACTCCACCTCAACGTCGAGGTCCACGAATTGTTCAGTGCCGGTGTCGATGTCGCGGCGTTCCACGATGTCGAAGCGGCTCACGGTGATCGGGCGGGCGGCGAGCTGGACATCCTCGCCGGCGCGGACGCGAGCGTAGGCGCGCTCACCGTTGACCTTGATGGCGCTGACGGTCGCGGGCACCTGCTGGATGTCACCGGTCAATTCCGCTACGCGCGCGGCGATCTCGGCGTCGGTCAGGTGCGCGGCCGGGGTGGTCACGGTGACCTCGCCCTCGGCGTCGTCGGTGATCGTCGACTGGCCCAGGCGAATGGTGGCGGTGTACGCCTTGGTGGTCAGGATGAGCTGGCCCAGGATCTTGGTGGCGCGTTCCACGCCGAGCACCAGGACCCCGGTGGCCATCGGGTCCAGGGTGCCCGCGTGGCCGACCTTCTTGGTGCGCAACAACCTTCGGCTCTTGGCCACCACGTCGTGACTGGTCCAGCCGCCGTCCTTGTCCACGATCAGCAGCCCGCCGAGCGCGTCGACGAGCGGGGGTTTGCGCTCGCCCATCAGGCCTCCACGATCGCGGTGAGGATGAGGCCGTCCGTGATCGCCCAGCGGCCGTCGAACGTCTTCAGGGCCGCACCGCCGTCGGTGGTGTGCCCGGGGATGAGCAGTTCGCTGTGGAAGGAGCCCGCGCCGCCGTCCGCGTTCTCGTCATCGACGGTGAAGCTGATGTGCGCGTCCTCGAAACCCAGCCAGCGGCCGGTGAGCGGGCGCCACGCCTTGTAGGTGGCTTCCTTGGCGCAGAACAGCAGTCGATCCAGGTGCAGATCGGTGGCCTGCAGCGCCGCCTTCAACCAGGCGCGTTCGGCGGGCAGACTGACCGAGTCCAGCACGCCGTCCGGCAGGGCGGCGTGCGGTTCGGCGTCGATGCCGATGGAACGGAAACGCAGGCTGTGGCCCAGCGCCGCGGCCTTGTAACCGTCGGTGTGGGTGAGGCTGCCGACGACCCCGCGCGGCCACAGCGGGCCGCCGTCCTCGCCCTTGCCGATGGCCACGGCGGGTTCACCGAGCTGGGTCAGGGCCTGGCGGGCGCAGTGCCGTGCGCCGATGAAATCGCGCCGGCGCTTCTCCACCGCCTTGGCGATGAGGTGCTCTTCGCTCGGGTGCGGCTTCAGATCCTCCGGATACACCACCAGCTCGGCGGACGCGACGCCCGAGGGCAGGATCCTGCCGAGAATGCGCGCCGATTCCGCCGCGACTGCCCGCTCTTCGATGACCGCCTCCTGATCGCACCGCTACTTGCCCGGACGAGCCTACCGGCCCGCCCGGTGACGCTCAGCGATGGATGGGACCGTCCAGCGGCCCGAGCGGACGCCCCGACCCACGGCCCGCCTCGGCGATGATCTGCGCGACGATCGAGACCGCCGTCTCGTCGGGGGTGGTGGCGTTGAGATCCAGGCCGACCGGACTTCGCAAGCGCGCCAGGCGATCCGGCGTGACGCCCGCCGCGACGAGCCGGGCCAGGCGGTCGGCGTGCGTGCGCCGCGAGCCCAGCGCGCCGACGAAGGCGAGTTCGGCGAGGCCGAGCGCCTCGACGAGCAGCGGCACATCGAACTTGGCGTCGTGGGTGAGCACCAGCACCACGGTGCGCGCGTCGATCCGCCCGCCCTCGTGCTCCGCGCGCAGGTATCTGTGCGGCCAGTCCACAACGACCTCGGCCGCCGCCGGGAATCGCGCCGCGGTGGTGAAGGTTTCGCGCGCGTCCACCACCGTGACGCGGTATCCCAGCTGACTCCCGAGCCTGCTCAGCGCCCGCACGAAGTCGTTGGCCCCCGCCAGGATCATGCGCGCGGGCGGTCCGAAACTGTGCACGAACGCGCGGCGCGGCAGGTCCCCGCCCTCGCATTCATCCGATCCGATGGTCCCGGTCCGCCCGGCCCGCGCCATCTTCACCGCGTCCCGTGGCACGGCGGCCGACGCGGCGTCCGGACCGGGCCGCATGCCATCGTGGACGCCGTCGGCAGCCGTGGACTCGGATGGGCGGCCCCCGCGCGCGTCGGCGGCCGGCTCGCCGGTGATGGGTCCCCCAGCGCCGATATCCAGCAGCAGTCGCCAATCGGGTTCGCCCGCAAGCGAAGTCAGCAGCGCCACCGCCCGGCCCGCGTCGATCTCCCGCGCCAGGGCCGTGAGCATCCCCAGCCGCGTGCGATCAACCCGTTCGAGAAAGATCTCCATCTCCCCGCCACAGGTCAGCCCGATCGCCATCCCGTCCTGGTCCGCGATCCCGAATCGCTCGAGCACCGCGATCCCGTCCGCGAGGACCATGGCCGCCGACTCGACCACCGCCGACTCCACACAGCCACCCGACAGCGACCCGACGACCTCCCCGTCCCCGGTGACCACCATGCTCGCACCGACCGCGCGCGGCCCGGCCCCGGTCACCCCCACCACGCGCGCGAGCACGACCGAACCCTCCGAGGCCCGGTCGATCAGCTCCGCAAGCACATCCCGCATGCCCCCATCATCACCGCGGATCAGGGGATGCGCACGACCCCACACCGGATGGCAACACCACCGCAACGCCCCCGACTCACAGCACGTCCGTCCCCGTCGACGCGGCCGGACGCCGCGCGGTGTTCGACCGTGAGCGATACACGCGAGAGCGGCAGGGCTGCACGCCGATGGCGCGGCCCGCGTCCACGACCCGATCGTGCGCGGCGAAGACGGCGGCGACTGAACCGCGTGGTCCCCGAGGACTACAAATCCTTCACCCGGTAACCAACTTTCGGCAATCGACCGACCGGCGCACCAGCCCGCCCGGGCGGCGGCGTCGAAGACGCCACCCGGCGAACACGGACTCGATGTCTCTCGGCAGCGGTCGTGCGCCGGGCGCGGATCAGGCCATGCCGCGGCGGCGCTGGGCCTGTTCGCGCATCTTGGCGGCGGCTTCGGCCATCTCGGGGGTGATCTTGAAGTGGCCGCCCCATTCGTTCAGGGTGTCGCCGTAGTCCGGGACCGGCAGGATCTGGCGCAGCAGCTGCTCGGGGAGGCCGCGGCGCTGCCATTCGCGCGGGTAGCCGAGGGAGACCTCCTCGTGGCGCACGCCGTCGTAGTAGGTCGTGCGGGGGATGTGCAGGTGGCCGTAGATCGAGCAGACCACGTTGTAGCTGGTGTGCCAGTCGGCGGTCAGGTCCGTACCGCACCACAGGGCGAACTCCGGATACCAGAGCATGTCGGTGGGTTCGCGCAGCAGCGGGAAGTGGTTGATCAGCACCACGGGGGTGTCCGCGGGCAGGGCGTCCAGGCGGCGTTTGGTGTACTGCACGCGCGCGTGACACCAGGCGTCGCGGGTCAGGTACGGCTCGGACGAGAGCAGGAACTCGTCGGTGGCCACGACGTTGCGTTCCCGGGCCAGCGCCAGGCCCGCCGCCTTGGTGACGGTGCCCTCGGGCAGCCAGGAGTAGTCGTAGAGCAGGAACATCGGGACCAGGGTGACCGCGCCGCCGAATTCCTCCGCGCCCGCGCCGGTCCACACCGGGAACGGGTCCTCGGGTGTCAGCACGTCCACGTCGCGGCAGATCGAGACCAGGTAGTCGTACCGCCCGGCGCCGTGCATCTGCACGGGATCCTTTGCGGTGGTCCACAATTCGTGATTGCCCGGCACCCAGATCACCTTGGCGAACTGCTTGCGCAGCGTCTCCAGCGCCCACCGGAAGTCGTCGGTCTTCTCCCCCACGTCCCCGGCGAGAATGAGCCAGTCCTCGGGTGAGTCCGCGCGAATACCCTCGACCACCGGCTTGTTGCCCTGATGACCGACATGGATGTCGCTCACCGCAACCAGTTTCGGAATCACCCAGCTCCGCCTTCCTGTTCACGAACGGTCCTCGCAGCAACAGCACCGATCCCGAACAGATTCCCACGCCTGGGCCCGGTCCCTGCGCGCAGGGACCGTCACACACCGATCCTCGCTCGGCGGCCACCCGATCCGGGCAGGTCACACACCGCACCGGCGAAGAATCGGCAGCCGCACACGTGCGGCAGGCCCGCCCCGGCACGCAGGACAGCGCAAGCTCGGGTCGAGATCGCGCCGCGCGAACAGCTGACCGGCGTCGCGCACCGGCCCGAGGTAGATCAGCCGGTGACGTGGATTCGCGCGGCGGGGGCGAATCCGGCTGCCACCGTGAGGGTTCCGGTCGGCTCGCGGCGGCAGGAGGCGACGCCGATGTGGCAGGGGCGGGGGACGTCGGCGGGGAGCTTCGCGCCGCCGTCGATCTGGTAGCGGGTGTTGGTGACCTTCCACTTGCGCACGGCGGCCGGATCGTCCGGGTCGGTGGGCGGCGCGTCGGCGCGGGCCACCACCATGACCTCGGTGATTCCGGCGGGCCACTCGAAGGTCAGCAGACCGGCGTTCGCGGTCAGGCCGCGCACCGCGGGCATGCCGCTCGGGGTGTCGGAGACCGCCGGGCCGCGCGCCGCGGCGGCGTCGAATCCGCCGGAACGCGGGCCGGAGGACGCGGCATCGGGATGGGATCCCGTCGTCCGCGCCGCGGCGCCGGACGCATCGGTGGTCCGCGGCATCGCTCCGGTGGCACCGCCGAAGTTCGACGTCGCCGCTCCGGCCGCGGAACGGTCCGGCTCGGCGGCCGGGCCGTCGGAGCGGCTCACCGCCGAGGCGCGGCCCGAGATCGAGGCGACCACCCCGTAGACAGGCACCGGGCCGGTGCTCGCGCCGCCGTCCTCCAGGGCGGTGGTGCGGGTGCGGCCGACCACGCGCCAGGAACCGTCGGATTGCAAACGGGTGACGCGGTATTCGACCTGTTCGGTCACCGACGGCGACCAGGCGACGACAACGGTGCCGTCGGGCTTGCGCGTCGCGGAGACCTTGCCGGGAGCATCGACCGGCAGCTCGGCCAGGGCCGCGGTCGCGCCGGTGTGATCGGCGCACAGGTCCAGGACCGACAGCAGGGCGCGCATGCGAGCGGCAGCCGGAGCGGCGGGAGCGGCCGCGAACAGCCGGTCGGCCTCGGACATCGCGTTGCGGGCCTGGGCCAGGAGCTGTTCGAGCCGGGGGCCGCGACCGTCCGGATTGGGGACGTCGGCGGCCTTGCCGCTGAGGAACTCGAGATGTTCGAGGGCATCGACGTAGCGGCGGCCGTCGCAGCCGGAGGCGGCCGAACGCCAGCGCAGGGCAGCCTCGGCCAGGACGCGGTCCACTTCCTCGGCGACGGGCCGCACCGCGGTGTTCCCGGCGCTGTCGCCGCCCACGGCGAGCTTGGCCTCGTCCACCCGCTGCGACGCCTCGAACGGGCGGCCCGCGCGCAGGGCGGCGCGAGCGGCCTTGAGCGGCGCCTCCCAGGCCCGAATGGGCGGGCCGGTGGGCGTTCTGCCGCTCGCGGGGGTGACGGGGGTGCGCGCGGGCGAGCCCGCGCCGCGCCCCGGATGGGTGTAGCGCGAGGAACCGCCGCCGGCGCTCGTGCCTGCGGCGGATCCGGACGCGGCGCCCGAGGCCCGATTCGCCGAACCTCGATTTCCCGAACCCCGGTGTCCCGGAATCGAATCCACGCCTCGCTCGCGACCCTCCACGGTCGTCCCGAGCTCGGTCACCAACCCGATGATCACCGTCTCGGCGGCGATCCGGTCCAGTCCGGCGGTGATGGCCTCACCCACGAGATATTCGAAATCGCCCGCCACCAAATGGTCTTCGACCAGCACCGCGGCCCGCACCTGCGGGCGCAGCGTCTCGGTCACGTCCTCGACGATGGCCGCCAGGTAGTCGTCGACGATGTCGCCGCCCGCCTCGAGCACATCGCTGATGTGCACCAGCAACTCGTCCAGCACCACGCGAATGCGCCCCGGCGGCAGTTCCCTGGTGCGGCTGCGCAGCGCCTCGGCGCGCAGGCGAATCTCGCTGGTCTCGTGCGCCTTGGTGAAATCCAGGCGAAGCAGCACCAGCAGGGTCGGCACCGGATCACCCGGCAACAGCCGCTCGTACTCGGCGAGCAGCTTGCGAATCTGTTGCCGCCGTTGAGTACTGATCTCACTGGTGCGCGCGGCCGGAGCGGGCGTCGCGGCATCCTCGATCCGGCGATGCCGCCGCAGGCGCGCTTCGATCTCCTTCGGATCCAAGCCGCCGAGCTTGCCGAGATCCTCCAGCCCGGCGATCTTGCCGACCGGAATTCCCCCGTGCCGCTGCACGAGTCGTTCGATGGCGCTGTCGAGCATCTCGTACCGCTCGGAGTCGCGCCGGTCCCGGGTGCGGCGCACCCGTTCGGCCTCCACGCGCCGCGACGCGGCGCTCAGCAGCGGCTCGGAGCACTCCTCGTGCCCATCGACGAGCAACCCGACCAGCACCCGGTACTTGGGATGATCGCGCTGCTTCTGCCAGAAAGCCCAGACCTCGTCCACGCGGGCGCCGACCTGGGCGTCGGTGAGTTGTTCGGCTTCGTCGAGCGGAATGTCGTACAGCTCGAAGGGATCGGAGGCGTCGACGCCGCCGCGGCGCTCCACCGCGGCCAGCACACGTTTGCGGTAGTCATTGGGATCGAAGGCGTGCATGGTTTTTCGTTCAGACGGCCCGGCGGCGGGTGCGCTGCAACTGATCCAGTTCCCGTGCCACGTCGGCCTGGGACAGCGTGGCCCCGGTCTGCACCGAGAGCACCAGCGGCATCTTGGCGTCCACGTGGTAGGCGGTGACGTGCAGGACGCCGTCGAAACCCATCTCGAAGGTGACCCGCACTTCGCTGCCCGCCTCGTACCCGGGCGGGATATCGCGAATCTTGCCCTCCACCAGGATCTTCGAATCCTCGGGGCGGGTGGAGGCGGCCTGGCCCTGCTGTTCGACGATCGTCAGCTCGATCTGATCCTGATCGGTGCGCACGGTGCCGTACGACCGCCGCACCTTGATGGGCAGCGTCTGATTGCGATGCACCAGCCAGCTCGCGGCCAGCCCGTTGTACGGGTCCAGGGCAAGCACGCCGAAACCGCGCGAGACCACGGTGTCGACCTGGATCTCGAGCATGCGCCGCACCAGCGCCACCGGCTGCCCGAACGAGGCCGCGACCCGCGCCAGGGACTGTTCCAGTTCCCGGGGGTCGGCCTCGCCGAGTTCCGAACCGTCACGCAGCCGGCCGCGGGTCACCAGGTCGGCCAGGACGAGGCGTTCCATCTCCAGCTTCTCCCCGTACAGCGCCGCGCCGCGGGCCACCGAGAGATCCGGGTCGCGGAGTTCGCCGACGAGGCCGAGTTCACGTTGCAGCTCCCGCGCCACCATGGGCATGCGCGAGGAGCCGCCGACCAGCAGCAGCCTGTCCACCTTGTGCACCCCGCGCTGGCCGGCCGCGGCCAGGCACGCCCGGGTGAGATCGACCGTGCGGCGCATGAGCGAGGCCGTCATGGCCTCGACCTCGGCGCGAGTCAGGGTGATGACGGCGCGCACGCCGTCGTGCGCCACCACGACCTCGGTGCTCTCGGCGTCGGTGAGCTCGATCTTGGCGCGCTCGGCGGCCAGCACCAGCATCTGCGAACCGGCCGAATCGTCGAGCGGATCCTCGGCGTCGGGGTTGGCGGCGCAGAACTGCTGGGACAGGTGCAGGGCGATGCGCTCGTCCCAGTCGGCCCCGCCGAGCTGGTGATCGCCCTCGACCGACAGCACCGCGATGCGGCGGTCGGACAGTTCGATGACGGTGGCGTCGAAGGTGCCGCCGCCCAGGTCGTAGACCATGACGGTTTCGCGCGGGCCGCCCTTGCCGATGTCGATGCTGCCGTCGAGCCGGCCGAACCCGTAGGACAGGGCCGCGGCGATGGGCTCGGACAGCACGCCCGCCACATCGAATCCGGCGTAGGTGCCCGCCTGGATGGTGGCGCGCCGCTCCTCGTCGCCGAAGTAGGCGGGCACGGTGATGACCACGCGCGAGACGGTTTCGCCGCCGCCGAACTCGGCGTCGGCGGCCAGGCTCTTGAGGATCAGCGAGGAGACCGCGGGCGCGGACCAGGTCTGCCCGTGGGCGACGAAGCGCCAATCCGCGTCACCCATGCGCCGTTTGACCAGCGCGCACACGTGTTCGGGATCGAGGCGAGCCTGCCGGCGCGCGCCCTCACCCACCACATGATCGTTCGCGGAGGCGAACAGGACCACCGAGGGAACCGTGGGCTCCCCGTTCATGCCGATCAGGACATCAGGACGGCCGTCAGCGTCGATCCGCGCGATAGCCGAATTCGTTGTGCCCAGGTCAATACCGAAGACCCCCATGGCGGCGATCGTAGCAGTCACCGGTGACGCCCGGGATTAAGGTTTCGAGCATGACCGAACCCGCCGCTGTGACCGGGAATTCCGACAGCGCAACCGAACCCACCACCGATCAGTTTCCCGTGCAGCTTCCGGTCGATCTCGCACCGCCCGCCGCACCGATCGAGCCCGCCGGGATCGAGCCCGCGGTGGCGAGCATCAACGAACGCGTCGAGGATCTGGCCCGGGTGATCGCCCGCCAGGCCGGGACCATCGAGCGCCTGGCCGACGACGCCAAGGCCCGGGACCGGCGCGAGCGGGCCGGGGCGGACGTGCCGCTGCTGGTTGAGCTTTTCGCGCTGCACGGCGATGCCCGCACCTGCGCCGCCACCGCGGAGTCCGACACCGAGCGCGCGGCCTTCGACGCCTTCGCCGCGCGGGTGGAGCGCCTGGTCGCCGGTCGCGGCGGGCGCATCGTGGAACCGGCCTCCGGCACCGCGTTCGACGCCCTGACCATGGAGGCCATGGACGTGACCGCCGCGGTGACCGCGACCGAGGACCGGACCGTGGCCGCGGTCATCGAACCGGGACTGGCCGTGGCCGATCGACTGCTGCGCACGGCGAAAGTCGTTGTGCGCCGGTACCGGGAACCCGAAGCCTGATCGGAGCGGGCCGCCGCCGCGAACTCGGGTCCGATCACCGCGAGCCCGAAATCAAGCCTTGTCTATTTAAGCGAACATGCTTAATCTCGGGGAATGACAGGCTCCGCGCACGTTCGGACCATTGATGTCGGTCAGCCGATGACGCGCTTCGCGCGCGGTTGGCACTGCCTGGGGTTGGCGGAGAGTTTCCGTGACGGGGAACCACATTCCATCAACGCCTTCGGCACCAAGCTCGTCATCTGGGCCGACAGCACCGGAAAACTCAACGCGCTGGACGGTTACTGCCGCCACATGGGCGCGGACCTCAGCTACGGCAGCGTGAAGGGCGACACCATCGCCTGCCCGTTCCACGACTGGCGCTGGCGCGGCGACGGTAAATGCGACGCGATCCCCTACGCGCGCCGGGTGCCGCCGCTGGCCAGGACCCGGTCCTGGATCACCTGCGAGGAGAACGGGCAGTTCTTCGTCTGGAACGACCCGGAGGGCAACAAGCCGCCGCCCGAGGTCGCCATCCCGCACATCGATGGCATGGGCACCGACCGGTGGAGCGACTGGAACTGGAACTCGCTGCTCATCGAGGGCGCGCACTGCCGGGAAATCATCGACAACAACGTGGATATGGCGCACTTCTTCTATATCCACTACGCGTACCCGGTGTTCTTCAAGAATGTGTTCGAAGGACATGTGGCAACGCAGTTTCTGCATTCCAAGGGCCGCCCGGATGTGCACACGTCCTCGAATTACTCGACCGAGATGCAGTTGCTGCGCTCGGAGGCTTCGTATTTCGGGCCGTCGTACATGATCAACTATCTGCACAACGACTTCGGCGAGAACACGGTGGAGGTGGCGCTCATCAACTGCCACTATCCGGTCACACACAATTCGTTCATGCTGCAGTGGGGCGTCAGCGTGCAGCGCATCGAGGGCCTGCCGCCGGAGAAGTCGAAGAAGCTGGCCGGGGCGTTCGGCAAGAGCTTCGGCGTCGGCTTCCTGCAGGACGTGGAGATCTGGAAGCACAAGACCCGCATCGACAATCCCCTGCTGACCCAGGAGGACGGGCCGGTGTATCAGCACCGGCGCTGGTACGAGCAGTTCTACGTGGACGTCGCCGACATCACCCCGGATATGACGGCGCGCTTCGAGTTCGAGGTCGACACCACGCACGCCAACGAGAACTGGCAGGCCGAGGTCGCGGCCAATCTCGCCGCCCGGGCGGCCGAGGACGGCTGACGCGCGGATCGGCGGTGCACGGTTCCGCACGGGAACGGGGCGAGGTCGGGATCGCCCGCCGGTGTCAGGCCAGCGTCCGCGGCACCTCCGCACCCGCGCGGGCCCAGCGGCCGGACAGGGCGCGCCAGGAGACCGCGGCCAACCGCAGGACCATGAAAATGACCAGGCCCGACCAGATTCCGGCGATGCCCCAATCGTTGGCCAGCGATAGCCAGATCGGCGGAAGGAAGCCGAGCAGGGCCGCGCCCAGGGTGGCGTTGCGCAGGAACGCGGCGTCGCCCGCGCCGAGCAGAACGCCGTCGAGGGCGAAGACCACGCCCGCGAGCGGGATGATGCCGACGAAGAACCACCAGGCCACGTGGGTGCGTTCCAGGACCGAGGGGTCGTCGGTGAACAGGCGCGGGATGATCGAGTAACCGGCCGCGAAGATCAGCGCGAGAGCCGCCGCGAACGCCGTCGACCAGGCGGTGATCCGGCGCGCCAAACCCTGTGCGCCCCGGACGTTCCCGGCCCCGAGTGCGGCGCCGACCAGGGTCTGGGCGGCGATGGCGAGCGAATCCAGCGTCAGGGCCAGGAAGTTCCAGAGCTGGAGCACCAGCTGGTGGGCGGCGACCGACGCCGCCCCGAACCGGGCGGCCACGGCGGCGGCGGAGATGAAGCAGGCCTGAAAGGCCAGGCTGCGCGCGATCAGGTCGCGGCCGAGCACCAATTGCGCCTTCATGATCTCGATGTGCGGGGCCAGCGGCGCCCGGGTGCGCACCAGCGCCGCCACGAAGAGCAACGCGGTGACCGTCTGGCCGATCACATTGGCCACCGCCGACCCCGCCAGCTCCCACCGCGGCGCCCCCAGGAGCCCGTGTACCAGCACCGGGCACAACACCGCGGAAAGTCCCAGTCCCGCAACGACGTACAGCAGCGGCCGCCGGGTCTCCTGCACCCCGCGCATCCACCCGTTCCCGGCCATGGACAGCAGAATCAACGGCACCCCGAACAGCGCGATCCGCAGCCACGGCAGCGCCTCCCCCGCGATGTCGCCCCCACCCGAGATGGCCCGCGTGACCGGCTCCGCGAACCCCTGCAGGAGCGCCACGATCGCCGCCCCGACCCCCACCGCGATCCAGCTGGCCTGCACCCCCTCCCCCACGGCCCCGCGCTCGTCACCCGCCCCGTGCCGCCGCGCCGCCCGCGCGGTGGTCCCGTAACTCAGGAACGTCAACTGCGAACTGACCTGCGCCAGAATCAAACCCCCCACCGCCAGCCCCGCCAGCGCCAAAGCCCCCAGCCGCCCCACCACCGCCATGTCGAACAGCAGATAGATCGGCTCCGCGACCAGTACCCCCAGTGTCGGGACCGCGATCCCGAGGATCCGGCGCGGCCCCGCCTGCGCCGCCTCCCGCCCCCGCTCCGCCACCGACCGGCCGCCCTCGTCCTCCCGCATGCCCCCACCATCGCACACCCGTCCGGCGGCCCCGGCCCCTCCGAAAACTTCGCACCCCGCGTCGGTCCGGTCCTGTCCCCGAATCCGTTGTTCCACGCCGTGTTCGAGCGCCTCCGGCGAGGGACCGGGCGTCGGCGGCGGGCATCCGCCGCCGACGGCGGGTTTCAGGGCCGCATGTTCTGGAACATGTAGGTCGCGGTGCGATCGGGGCTCGGCTCCGAGTCGCCGACCGTGAAGTTGCCCGACATGTTGTCGCTGCATCGCAGCGACAGCGAGTAACTGATCGGCTGACCCGTATCGGTCTGCGTGGCGTCCAGGACCGCGCGGCCGGGTTCGGGCACCGTGTAGGTGTAGGTGCCGTCGTGCCAGATTCCGGTGCCGACCACCATGTACTGCATCGAATCGGCGGTGGGGAAACGGGCCACCACCATGGAGAAGTCACTGGCCGGCGCCAACGGCACCGATGGAGAGTTGCCGCGCAGAATCAGGAATTTGCCGACCGCCTGGTCGGGCACGGTGCACTGGGGGGCCGGCGACTCGCCGGGCTGGGCGTGACCCACTCCGCCCGTGAGCAGTGTGCCCGTGGCGAGCGCCGCGCCGATGGCGACGCGTGCGGGATACCTCATGCGATGCTCCTTTCGCCAACGTGGATGTGGTGCTTCCCGGAGATCGAATTCGTCGAGGGCCGAGCACGATTCGCGCGTGGGCGCACACGATCGACGCCCACGACGCGACGACTCAGAAGCCCCAGCACCAGTCCAGGGTGGCGGATCCCGGAGTCGGGATGTGGACACAGATGTTGATCCAGATGTAGGGGGCGTCCGCGTTCGTACGCAACGGCAGGTCCGTCCTCGAACCCGCGGGCTGCTCGGCGGCGGACGACACGGGCTGGTCGGCGAACGCGGCGGGCGCCGCGAAGGCGACCAGCGGAACCGCCATGGCGGTGACCGCCGCCACGCGACTGATTCCTGCAAACATCTCATTGCTCCTTCGAGTCGTCGTTCCATGGCTGCGAACTTCGAAGAGATAAATACAGTGACGCTAGCACTCATTCAGCAAACATTTCGGCGAGTCGTCCGGATTCGCAGGGCCCGCTCGACGACACCCGGGTCAGGCCATCATCAACGATGGCAGCGTACCGGTGAACACCACCGATCTTCCCGAACCGGTCGCAGCCGACAGTCCATTCGGCCCCGCCCACCCGGCAATCAACCGTCATGCATTCGAGCAGATGTCACAGGTTGGCTAACAATCAGCCATCCACGAGTGCCCGGGTTACGCTCGAACGAGTCCGCCCGCCTGCCGGCGCAGGCACCGTCCGTGCACTCGTTTCGGGACCGCACACTGTCGCGTCGGCGTCCCCGAGGAGGCCGTCCGTGACCGAACCCGCGAAACCCTCTGCGCTGAGCCGGATCTCGTTGAACCAGTGGCTGGCCATCGTCCTGACCGTGTTGGCGGTGTTGTTCATCGCCGAGAACCGCAACCGGGTGGACATCGAGTTCCTGCTCGTGACCATCACCTCCCCGATGTGGCTGGTGCTGCTGATCACCTTCGCCGTCGGCTGGATAGTCGGCCTCCTGACCCGCCGCTCTCGCGGGTGAACACCGACCCGGCCCCGGGTCTACAGCAGGCCGAGGACGCGAAGGTCGGCGGCGTACTTGGTGATCAACGCGGGAGTCAGGTGCGGGATGTCGGCGTCGGGGGTGAGTCCGGCGGCGCGGACCGCGGCACGGAAGCGGGTAGCGGTCGCGGTCAGGTCGACCGGGGGCGTTCGGTGGCGGTAGGCGTGCAGGAGGGGCAGCACCGAGTGGCGGCGCAGGCGATCCGGTAGCGCACGCAGGGCCGACTCGAATCGGGTCAGCCACTCGTCGTAGTCGTCGATGCGCTCGATGCGTTCTCCGGAATCCATGAGCCAGGTGACGAATTCGTCCAGGGCGATGCCGTCGTCGTGCGGATTCAGGACGTCATAGGTGGCCAGGCCGGCGCCGGCGTGCGGGCCGAGGGCGGTGATGGCGGCGGCGGTGAAATCGGCGGGCAGGCCCGCGTAGTGCGGGCGCAGGCCGCGGGAGCTGCTGCGGTAGAACGACTTCGGGGCTATCCCGGTGGCCAGGATGCTGAGCAGCAGGCGCGTGAAGATGTCGGGGAGGTTGAGCTGTCCGATGTAGCGGGAGTGCGCCAGGATCATGTCCGAGCGGAAGACCGCCACGGGCAACCCGCACAGGTCGTGTGCCTCGCGCAGCAGCACCTCGCCGGCCCATTTGCTGTTGCCGTACCCGTTGGCGTAGCTGTCGTCCACCACACGCACGGCGCTGACCTCGCGAATGTCGGCGTCTTCGGTGAAGCGGTCCGGGTCGGCGCCCGTTCCCACGGCTACCGTCGAGAGGTAGGTGACGGGGGTGAGCCGGGTGGTCAGGGCGAGCCGGATGACCTCGGCGGTGCCCAGGACGTTGGGACCGAAGAGCTGGCTGTACGGCAGGACGTGATTGACCAGGGCCGCGGAATGCACGATCAGATCCACCGACGCGGCCAGCGCACACCAGTCCGCCTCGGGCAGACCGAGACAGGGTGCGTCGACATCGCCGGCGAGGACGCGCAGTCTGCCGTCCGACAGTTCGCGGTAGGTGCGGGCCAGGTCGGGATCACCGCCGGCGAACACCGCGTCCAGGCGCGCGCGGGCCGCGGCCGCGTCCGTGCCGCGCACGAGGCAGATCAGCGTGCCGCCCGAATCACGCAGTCGCTCCAGCCATTCCAGGAGCAGGAAGCGGCCCAGGTAGCCGTTGCCGCCGGTCAGCAACACCGTGCGGGCGGGACCGGCCGGGACCGGCGGACAGCCGGGTGCGGCGCGCAGGGTGTCCGCGTCGATGAACCTGCCGAGCGTGAGATCGGCCGCGCGCAGCTTCTCACCCGGACCGTGGATGGTCCGCGCGGTGGGCCGCCCCGAATATCCAGCGGCGGCGACGAATTCGGCGACGGCGGCCAGATCGGCTGTAGGACCGACGATCAACGCCACCGGAACCTCGATGCCGAAGAGTTCGCCCAGCAGCGAGGAGTACGACAGCGCGGAGAGGGAGTCACCGCCGAGATCGGCGAAGCGCGCGTCCGGCCGCAGTTCCGCGGCGGGGCAGCCGAGCACCGCACCGGCCGCGCGCCGGACCGTGTCCAGGACGGGCTGGTCGGCGACAGTGCGGCGCAGGGCGAGCAGTTCGTCGTCGCGCCGGCGGGCCGATTCCGTGTACAGCGCTTCCAGGCGCGCACCGTAGCGTTCGGTCAGCTTGGGCCGCAACAGTTTCCCGATGCCGGACAGCAGACCGTTCTCCTGGGTGAAGGGCTCGGATTCGATCAGGAACTCGCGCGGGAGCTCGTACGGTTCCAGCTCCGCGCGGGTGGCGCAGCGCTGTAGTGAATCCGCCAGTGCCGCACGCAGTTCGATCGGGTCGAGCTCGGCGGCGGCCGGGGTGGGCACGATCACCGCCAGCAGGTACGACCGTTCGCCGTTGCCGTACACGAAGATCTGCCGGATCAGCTCGCTCGCACCCAGCGCCGCCTCCACCGTCGCCACAGTCACGAACTCGCCCTGGGACAGTTTGAGCACGTTGTTGCGCCGGTCCACGTACACCAGGTGATCGGGCTCGAGCTCGGCCACCACGTCACCGGTCCGATAGAACCCGTCGTCGTCGAACATCTGCGCCGTGATCTCGGGTCGCCGGTAGTACCCGGGGAACATCGTCGTGGTCTTGATGAGCAGCTCACCGCGCGGATGCGGGGTGTCGGTGCCGAAGTAGCCCAGTTCGGGCACGTCGGCGAGCCGGTAGTCCAGCACCGGTGGGCGCCTGATCCGGTTGTCCATGAGCACCCCGCCCCCGGCCTCGGTCGAGCCGTACCCGTCGTGCACCTGCACCTCGAGCGCGGATTCGAGCACGGCCTTCAATTCGGCCGACAGGGGCGCGCTCGCGCTCAGCGCGGTGAGGTAGCGCCCGCCGAAAACCTGTTCGCGCAGTTCGGCTTCCACGGCTTCGACCGCGTCCGGCCGGTCGTCGCCGGCCAGTACCCGCCGTTCGATCGCGTCCAGCCGCCGCTGATGCACCATCTCGCACACGCGCGGCACGAAGACCAGCTCGGTGGGCCGCACCAGCGCGTAGTCCTCGAACAGGCTCGACATGTCCGGGCGCGCGGTGAAATACGCGGCACCGCCGCGCGCGAGCGTCCCGTACAGGGTGAGCCTGCCCGCCACGTGCGACAGCGGCATGTAGTTGAGCGTGATGGCGGGCACCCGCAGCTCGTACGCCGCCCAGAACGCCGCAACCAGCCGCCGGGTGTACATGGCGCCCTTGGGCGTTCCGGTGCTGCCCGAAGTGTAGATCAGCAGCGACAGCGGATCCTCGTCCCCGAAGTCGGGAGCCGGGGCATCGGGCAGCTCCCGGCCGCGTTCGACGATCTCGCCGAGGAGGTCCACCGCGATATCGATGCCCGCGTCCGCGAGCCGCGTGCGCGCGGAATCGACAGCGGCACGGTGAGTTCGGTCCCCCGGCGCCTGATCGAACACCAGCAGCCGCCCCGGCGCGACCCCCGTCGTCACGGCCGTCACCGCCGCGTCCAGCGCGTCCACGCTGACGGCCAGCACCCGCGGCCGCGTCTCGTCCAGGATCGACATCCACTGTGCCGCCGGCGCACCGGCCTGCAGCGGCACCGCCACCGCCCCGAGCCGGACACACGCCAGGTCGATCGTCACGTAGTCCGCGCTGGAAAAGCCCAGGGTGCACACGAAGTCACCCGTCCCGACCGCTCCCGATCGCGCCCACACCGCCGCGAGGGCCCGCACGCGTGCCCCGAGTTCCCCGTAGGTGATGGTCCGGAATTCCGGCAGCAACCCCCGCGCCCCGTCGCCGTCGGCCCCCGCGTCGAAGGCCCGCTCCCCGAGCGCGATCCGGTCCGCGTACCCGCTCAGCACCGTGTCCACGATCGCCCCGAGCTCGAGCCCCGGCTCCCGCAGCCGAGCCGCGATCCCCGGCTCCCCCAGCGTCGCCCGCACCTGTGGGTCCTGCAACGCGTCCGCGATCCGCCGTTCACGCCGAGCCTTCTTGACGTCCAGCTCCACGAAAGACCTCCCTGGCCCGGCGCACCGGACCGCGACCTCGGGCCACAGGTCCACCACCCCGCACGATTAACTTAGCTACGCGTAACACCCCTCACGGTGACCGCCCGCCCGCACCCTGTCAAGGGCACCACGCGCCAAAGCGCCCGGCGACCATCCCCACCGCCGACGACCCACACGACCGCCGTCGCCCCAGGCCCGATCCACAGGCGTCGGTACCCCGTCGACCGCGTCGCCGGACCCCCGGACGGCCCGTGGACGGACAGAACGGTGCGAAAGTCCTTCGAACGCGGTTCTTTCCGACATGATCCCGGAGAGGTCATCCCGCGGCCCGCTACGAAAGGCGAACGGAGACCGGCGGCTACCGCGGTCGAACCGGCCACGCGGCGGCCGGACGGCCCGCTGCGGCTCGCCGCATCACTGTGCGACATCCGAAGCCGGATCCTCAGTTCAGGCCGGTACGACGGGCCGCAGCGACGCCGACCGCGACACGGCCGGCGCACCGCGCTCGGGATGTGTTCAGTCGCGGGCGAGTTCGGCGCGGAGGCGGGCTACCAGGTCTTCGGGAGCGCCGGTCGCGGAATAGCCCGCGGCGTAACGGTGTCCGCCGCCGCCGAGGACCGTGGCAACCCTGGAGACGTCCACGCCGGGGGAACCGTCGGGAGCCTCGTGGGAGCGCAGGGACACCGTCCAGTGTTCGGCGGAACTCCTGGCCTCCTTGAAGACCGCCGCCACCTGGGCCTCGGAGGTGGTGCGGACCAGGTCGACGACGCTCTCGACCTCCTCCGAGCGCACGCCGCCGGTGTCGGCGCGGCGGACGAAGACGTAGACCAGGCCCGCGCCGTGGGCGGCCTCGCGATCCAGTTGCGCGGTCCCCAGCACCCGCGACAGCATGGGCAGCCACGCGAACGGGTGGGTGTCCATGAGGGTGCGGGTGATTCCGGGGCCGTCGATACCGGTGGCGAGCAACCGTTCGGCCAGCGCGTGCGAGCCGGGGCGGGCCCATTTGAACGAGCCGGTGTCGGTGACCAGACCGGCGTAGAGGCAGTGCGCCACATCGCGATCGATCGGCTCGCCCCAGGCGTCCAGGACGCGGGCGACCAGCCCCGCCGTCGACTCGGCGGCCTCGTCGATGACGTTGACCGTGCCGAAGCGGGTATTGGACCGATGATGATCGAGCACCAGGGACACGCGAGCGCCGTCGAGTCGATCCTTCAGGGAACCGAGCCGCCCGGCGCTGCCGCAATCCACCGCGACCAGCACATCGACCTCGCGCGCGACCCGATCGGCCGGGACGAGCAGATCGGTGCCGGGCAGCGACCGCATGGAGACCGGTAGTTCGGCGGGCTCGGCGAACGAGACCTGCACGGGCACGCCGCGCCGGCGCAGCACCTGCGCCAGGGCGAGCCCGCTGCCGATGGTGTCGGCATCGGGCTGCACGTGGCACAGCACCGTGACCGAAACGGCGGTGTCGAGTGTCGACACCGCCGCGGACAGATCGACCGGTTCGGTCACCGGCGGTCTCCTCCCGCTACGCGTGAACGCAGGTCAGTCTTCGTCGTCGGCGTCGTCGGCGGCCTTGTAGGGGTCGACGTCACCGGCGTAGTTCGCATTCACCGCGACCTGGGCCACCCGAGCGTCGGCGGCGCGGGCGCGGGCCAGCAGCTCCTCCATCTCCTTGGCGGCCGTCGGCACGGTGTCCAGCTTGAAACCGAGGATGGGCGTGAACTTCACGCCGGTGGCCGCGCCGACCTTGGAACGGAGAATGCCCTTGGCCTTCTCCAGTCCGGCCGCGGCCTCGGTGTAATCGGGTTCGGCGTCCAGGGTTTCCCCCATCACCGTGTAGTAAATCGTGGCTTCTCGCAGATCACCGGTCATCTTGGTGTCGGTGATGGTGACGAAACGCAGCCGCGGATCCTTGATCTCGTATTCGATGGCCGTGGCCACGATCGTGGAGATCCGCTTGGCGAGTCGGCGTGCCCTGGCCTGATCCACCATGGTCATGCCCTCCTCACAGGGATTGATTCAGTCTTCGGGTCCGAAGACGCGGCGGCGTACCGCCAGCAACTGTAACTCCGGCCGTCCCGCGACATGCCGTTCACACTTGTCCAGTACCTGGGTCAGGTGGTCCATGCCGGCACTGACCATGGCCACACCGAGCAACGTCCGCCGGTATAGATCGTGTTCCCCGCCTTCGACGGCACTCACCCCGAATTTCTGCAATTCGGATAACACCGGGCGGATCACGGAGCGTTTCTGCTTCAGCGAATGCACATCGCCGAGCAGGATGTCGAACTCGAGCGCTCCGACGAACATGTCGTTTTTCATGTAATGCGTACGCGCTTACCTCGTATGACCGACGCGCCCAATCGGCGTACGCACGAGCGCGTCGGATTGTGGGTGCCGGAAATCCGGCGGGTGCCGGAAATCCGGCGGTCAGCACAACCCTGCCGGATCCGGATCGCTCCGGACCCGGCAGGAATGCTGTGTCCGACCTAGTCGCGCGGCTTCTCCCGCAGCTCGTAGGCCTCGACGATGTCACCCTCGCGAATGTCGTTGTAGGTCAACGTCATACCGCATTCGTAGCCTTCACGAACCTCGGTGGCGTCATCCTTCTCGCGACGCAGCGAGGCGATGGTGACGGTCTCGGCGACGACCACGTTGTCACGCAGCAGTCGCGCCTTGGCGTTGCGCTTGACCGAGCCGGAGGTGACCCAGCAACCGGCGATGTTGCCGAACTTGGAGGAGCGGAAGATCTGGCGGATTTCCGCCCGACCCAGCTCGACCTCTTCGTAGATCGGCTTGAGCAGACCCTTGAGGGCCTTCTCGATCTCGTCGATCGCCTGGTAGATGATCGAGTAGTAGCGAATGTCCACGCCTTCGCGGTTCGCCAGCTCGGTCGCCTTGCCCTCGGCACGGACGTTGAACCCGATGATGATCGCGTTCGAGGCCGACGCCAGGTTGACGTTGGTCTCGGTGACGCCACCGACACCGCGGTCGATGACGCGCAGTCGCACCTCGTCGCCGACATCGATACCGAGCAGCGCCTCTTCGAGGGCCTCGACGGTACCGGAGTTGTCGCCCTTGAGGATCAGGTTCAGCTCCGAAGTCTCCTTCAGCGCGGCATCCAGATCTTCCAGGGAGATGCGCTTGCGGCTGCGCGCGGCCAGGGCGTTGCGCTTGCGAGCGTTGCGACGGTCCGCGATCTGACGGGCGATGCGGTCTTCCTCGACCACGAGCAGGTTGTCGCCTGCACCGGGGACGGAGGTGAAACCGATGACCTGGACGGGCCGCGACGGCATGGCCGCCGTGACGTCGTCGCCGTGCTCGTCGACCATGCGGCGCACGCGACCGTAGGCGTCGCCCGCCACGATCGAGTCACCGACGCGCAGCGTGCCGCGCTGGATGAGGACGGTGGCAACCGGGCCACGACCGCGGTCGAGGTGGGCTTCGATGGCCACACCCTGCGCGTCCATGTCCGGGTTCGCCCGCAGATCCAGGGTGGCGTCCGCGGTCAGCACGACGGCCTCGAGCAGGGAATCGATATTGGTGCCCTGCTTGGCCGAGATGTCGACGAACATGGTCTCGCCGCCGTACTCCTCGGCGACCAGACCGTATTCGGTCAGCTGCTGGCGAATCTTCTGCGGATTCGCGCCTTCCTTATCGATCTTGTTGACCGCCACCACGATCGGCACGTCGGCGGCCTGCGCGTGGTTGATGGCCTCCACCGTCTGCGGCATGACGCCGTCGTCGGCCGCGACCACGAGGATCGCGATGTCGGTGGCCTTCGCGCCACGGGCACGCATGGCGGTGAACGCCTCGTGACCCGGGGTATCGATGAAGGTGATGAGGCGGTCGAGCTCGTTGACGTGCGTGAGCACCTGGTAGGCGCCGATGTGCTGGGTGATGCCGCCGGCTTCGCCCTCGCGGACGTTCGCCTGACGGATGGTGTCCAGCAGTCGGGTCTTACCGTGGTCGACGTGGCCCATGACGGTCACGACCGGCGGACGGATCTGCAGGTCGTCCTCGTCGCCCTCGTCCTCGCCGTAGGTGAGGTCGAAGTTGGCGAGCAGCTCGCGGTCCTCGTCCTCCGGGGAGACGACGTGCACCACGTAGTTCATCTCGCCGCCGAGGAGCTCGAGGGTCTCCTCGTTCACCGACTGGGTCGCGGTGACCATCTCGCCGAGGTTGAACAGCGCCTGCACCAGCGAAGCCGGGTTGGCGCCGATCTTGTCGGCGAAGTCGGACAGCGACGCGCCGCGGGCGAGGCGGATGACCTCGCCGTTGCCGCGCGGGAGCCGCACGTTGGCGACGGGCGCCTGCATGTTCTCGTACTCGGCGCGCTTCGCCCGCTTCGACTTACGACCCTTGCGGGGCGCGCCACCGGGACGACCGAAGGCACCCGCGGCACCGCCGCGACCGCCACCGGAACCGGGACGACCGCCACCGCCGCCACCGGGGCGACCGCGGAAACCGCCCGCTGCGGCGCCACCGGCACCCGGAGCACCGCCACCACCGGTACCCGGGGCACCGCCCTGGCCACCGCGGTACGGACCACCGGCGCCGGCCGGACGACCGGCGCCACCGGGACGCGGGCCACCCTGACCCGGACCACCGGGACGACCGCCACCGGGCGCCGGACGAGCGGCACGCGAGGGCATGGCACCCGGGTTCGGGCGCGGCGGCATGGAGCCGGGGTTGGGACGCGGGCCACCGGGACGGGGACCACCCTGACCCGCGGCCGGGCGGGGACCGCCCTGACCGGGAGCCGGACGACCACCCTGAGCGCCACCGGGACGCGGGCCACCCTGGCCGGGAGCCGGACGGGGACCGCCCTGGCCCGGGGTCGGGCGCGGGCCGCCCTGGCCGGGACGCGGCGCGCCCTGACCGGGAGCCGGACGCGGCGCCGGACGCTCGGGAGCCGAGGAGAACGGGTTGTTGCCCACGCGCGGGGCCTTGGGGCCCGGCTTGGGACCGGCCGGACGCGGCGCGCCCGGGGTCGGCGCCGGAGCACCGGCCTGCGGGGCCGGACGCGGGGCGGGTGCGGGCTGACCCGGACGCGGGGCGCCGGGAGCAGGCCGCTGACCCTGCTGCTGCGGGGCGGGCGCCGGGGCCGGAGCCGCGGAAGCCGCTGCGGGAGCGGGGGTTTCAGCCACGGGGGGCTTGGGGGCGGGACCCGGCTTGACGGCCGGGCCCGGGCGCACGGCCGGAGCCGGAGCGGCGGCCGCGGGAGCGGCCTGCTCGGCGGCCGGAGCCTGCGGCGCCGCCGGAGCGGGAGCCGGTGCGGCCGGAGCCGGAGCGGACGGACGGGGGGCGCCGGGACGGGGTCCCGAGCTCGCGCCGGGGGTCGGACGGGGGCCGGACGGACGCGGGGCGTCGCCGGGCTTGGCGGCCGGCTTTGCGGCGCCGTTGGCGGGGGCGCTCTTGGGTGCGAGCGACTCACGCAGGCGACGAGCGACGGGGGCCTCCACCGTCGACGACGCGGACTTCACGAACTCGCCCTGCTCCTTGAGCTTCGCGAGTAGTTCCTTGCTCGTGACACCGAGTTCTTTGGCCAACTCGTGCACGCGGGCCTTGCCTGCCACTGCTCTCCTCACTGAGAGGTCGAGCGCGGCAACCCTTTTGGACAAAGGGCGGGCCCGCACGACCTCAGATTATTTCCGATGGTCGATCATCGTTGGTGCTTCACGGTGTGCTCATGAGTGCTCGTGCCTGTTCTCTACGTAATGCTCCAGGGCTGAGATATCCAGATGTCCGGACACTCGTAGTGCTCTGCCGAATGCTCGGCGCCGAACTGCGTTGTTCAGACAAGCCGAAAGGGGGTGCAGCCAGGCACCCCTCCCGGGCAGTCTACGCCGAGGATCGGGAACAACCGTGGTTTCGGTCGCCACGACTCGCAGCAGATCGGCGGCCAGCTCGCGTTTGCGACATCCGACGCAGGTCCGCACGGGTGCGGACGAGGAGGAAGCCGAAGACTCGGGCTGAGCCTGCGTCCACTCTACCGCTGTCATGTCCCGATCTCCGCATCCGTCCCCGTGGGAAGTTACCAACATGTCATCCGTGGGGTCTGTTTCTTTTTCCGATCCGGCCCGGCGCTGGGCCGGACCGGGATCAAGATCGGCGTCTCGCCACGATCAAGATCGATGCGCTTCCGAGCGCACCGAACCGGCCACGTCCGGGGCCGCATCACTGCGAATGTCGATTCGCCAGCCCGTGAGCCGGGCCGCGAGGCGGGCGTTCTGGCCCTCCTTGCCGATCGCCAGCGAGAGCTGGAAGTCGGGCACGACGACCCGCGCCGCACGCGCGTCGGGGTCCACGATCGTGACAGAGACAACTTTCGAGGGGGACAGCGCATTCCCCACGAAGGTCGCCGGATCCTCGGCGTAGTCGATGATGTCGATCTTCTCGCCCGCCAGCTCGCTCATGACGTTGCGCACGCGCTGACCCATCGGGCCGATGCACGCGCCCTTGGCGTTGACGCCCTGCACGGTCGAGCGCACGGCGATCTTGGAGCGATGTCCGGCCTCGCGGGCCACGGCGGTGATCTCGACCGATCCGTCGGCGATCTCGGGAACCTCGAGGGCGAACAGTCTGCGCACCAGGTTCGGATGCGTGCGCGAGAGGGTGATCTGCGGTCCGCGCGGACCGCGCGAGACGCCGACCACGTAACACTTGATGCGATCACCGTGCTCGTAGGTCTCGCCCGGCACCTGCTCGGCCGGCGGGATGACGCCCTCGGCGCCGTGCGCCTCGCTGCCGATGCGGACCACGATCGTGCCGCGCGCGTTCATGCGGGCATCACGCTGGACCACGCCGCCGACGATGTCGCCCTCGTGGGTGGCGAAGTCACCGAAGGACTTCTCGTTCTCCGCGTCGCGCAGACGCTGCAGCACGACCTGGCGCGCGGTGGTCGCGGCGATGCGGCCGAAACCCTCGGGGGTGTCGTCCCATTCGGAGATGAGGTTGCCGTCGGCGTCGACCTCACGGGCCATCACGCGCACGACACCGGTCTTCTGGTTGATGTCGATGCGGGCGCTGGCCTGATGGCCGTCGGTGTGCCGGTAGGCGGTCAGCAGCGCGGACTCGATCGCGGAGATCACTGTCTCCATCGAGATCCCCTTGTCGGCGACTATCGCGCGCAGGGCTTCGATTTCGATGTTCATTCCACGATCCCTTCGGTCGGTGAATCGGATGCAGCTTCTACGTCTTGTTCGTCTTCGGAGCCGTCGCCGTCTTCGGCGTCGTCCCCGTCTTCGGTGTCGTCACCGTCACCGGATAGGTCCCGCGCCTCGGCGCCGGGCTGCGGACGGCCGGGCGCGACGCCCCCGGCCAGTTCCAGTTCGGCCGCGCCCGGCGGCGCGAACTCCACCTGGACGACGGCGAATTCGATATCGGCCAGCGGCACGCTCACCCGATGGGGTTTGCGTTTGCCGCCCAGCACCAGGGCCACCTCGGTCTCGGTGGCGGCGCCGACGCGGGCTTCGAACCGGGCCTTGCCCTTCTCCTCCGGGGATTGCACACCGGAGCGGAGGGTGAGTTTCACCTTGCGGCCGCGAGCGCGCTGCCAGTGCCGTAGCTCGGTGAGGGGTCGTTCGACACCGGGGGTGGTGACCTCCAGTAGGTACGGGGTCTCGCCGAAATCACCGGCGGCGTCCAGGGCTTCGGAGATTTCCGAACTCAGCACGGCAACGGCGTCCAGGGGAGCGGCTTCGTCGCTGTCCACCGTCACCTTCACCTTGGCGTGCGCGGTACCGGCAGCCGAAATCGCAACGCCTTCGAGGTCGAATCCTCGGCGTTCGACGAGCACAGCAACTAGCTGGCTCACCCTTTCCTCGGACGGCATCGGCATGTGGGGCGGCTCCTGGTTCAGTTGTGACGGTTTGAGTTGTGTCTGGCAGTGGGGCGGAAACGCTGAATAACCGCACCGAAGGTCTAGCGTAACGCGCGGAAAGAGTGTAAAGGACCAGCCGATCGTGGCGACTTCGGCATGGTTTGCGCTACCGGCATCGCGGCGTGTCCGTGTCGCGGGTGCGACAACGGCGGCGACGCGCCCGTACCGGGGACATATCGATCGAGATCACAGCCTATCGGACGGCCGGGGTGCGGTGAGCACGCCGGAACGACTGGCACCATGTATCCGTGCCCAGCAGTCAGAGCGGCCCTATGGCCGGTGTCACACGCGCGCCCCTACCCGTATCTCCGCTCGATCGCCGCTCGGCAGCCACCCTGGACCGCCGGGCGGCGCTGCGCCTGGCCGGCGGCGGGACGCTGCTGGTGACCGTGCTCGGGGCCGGTACCGCGTGCACCCGCGACGAGGCCCCCGCACTGCCGGATCCGCTTCTGGCACAGGAGGAGTCGGCGCGCAAGGACGCGGCCGCGGCGACCGCCGCCATCGCCGTCGCACCCGATCGCGCGGGGGCGTTACAGGTCATCGCCACCCAGCGCACCGCGCACGCCGATGCGCTGCGGGCCGAAATCGACCGCGTGGTGGGCGTTTACGGCGACGGCACGGTGCCGAGTCAGCGCAGCGCGCCGATTTCGGCGGCCCCGCCCGCGGCCCCGCCGTCGGTCGCGCAGGTGCAGGCCGCGCTCACGGGTGCGCAGCGCTCGAGCGGCGAACTGGCGGTGCAGCTGTCGGGGTATCGGGCCGGGCTACTGGCCTCGATCAGCGCCGCGTGCGCCACGCACGCCGGGGTGCTGCTCGCGTGAGCCGGCCCGGCGGGCGGCCGAGCACGCGGGCCGCACATGAGCAGACGGAACACGGCGGGCGGTTGCGCACCGGACCGCGGTACATCATTCGGGCGGGGAGGAACACGCTATGAGCGGGGCGGATTCGAAGGCGCTGACGGACGCGCTGAGCGCGGAGTACGCGGCGGTGTTCGCGTACGGGGTGATCGCGGCCTATGCCAATCCGGATCGGGAGCGGCTGGTGGCGGAGTACACCGCCGCGCACCGCGCGCGCCGGGACGCGACGATCGACGCGCTGAAGGGCCTGGGCGGCACGGTGCCCGCGCCGGCGGCCGCGTACACGAGCCCGGTCCCGGTGGACGATCCGATTCCGGCGGCCAAGCTGGCGGTCGTGGTGGAGACCGATACCGCGACCGCGTGGCGGGCGGCGGCCGAGGCGGCGTCGGCGCCGGAGGTGCGGCGCACCGCGGTGGAGGCGCTCACCGAATGCGCGCTGCGGTTGGCGACCTGGCAGTCGATTCTGGGCGTGAATCCGGCTACGACAGCGTTCCCGGGGCAGCCGTGAGGTAAGTCGAACGAACTCGATTCCCGGCCCGCACACCCGAATCGGTGTGCGGGCCGAGTCATTTCCCGCACACCGATCCTGAACGCGTCACGAATTGCTAGTAAGGTCGCACCGGCGCGGTCCGATGTATTTTCCTGCCGCGCAATCAATTTCCGGTGGGAGTCGAGGAGAGATTGTGGCGGTCGATGCGGCCCGGGAAGAAAAAGCACTGCACGCGGTGACGAATCGCCTGGTGGAACGCTATGTCGAGGTGCATACGACGGAGCAGGTCGAGGCCGTTGTCGGCGCGGCGAAGCGGCGTTTCGACGGGCATGCGGTGCGGGAATTCGTACCGATTCTGGTGGAGCGCATGGCACGCCGGGAACTGGAACCGGACGACGCGAAAGCCGATCCGGAACAGGCGGATACGGAATTGACTACGGCAATTCCATTGGCAGACAATTCGAATTCAGCGCGTAGTCATCTATTCGACACCTTGGACCTCTCGGTGTTGCGGCGGCGTTCGGTATTGCTCGGCGCGGGCGCGATTGTGACGGTCGTCGCCATCGCGGCCTTCGCCGTTGTGCGCGAACCGGATCCGGCGCCGGTGGCTCCCGCCGCCGCGCCGCTCACCACCGTGCGCGGCGTGGTCGGGTCGGAGAAGGTCGCGTACTTCGAGGATCCGCGGGTGGCCGAGGTGCTGGCCCGCAACGGGATCCGCGTCGAGGTCGATCCGGCCGGTTCCCGGCAGATCGCCACCTCGGTGGATCTGGCCGGCTACGACTTCGCCTTCCCGTCCAGCGCGGCGGCGGCCGAGCGCATCCAGCGCGGGCGCGGCGTGAGCGCCAAGTACACCCCGTTCTCCTCCCCCATGGCCATCGCCACCTTCGCGCCGATCGTGGACCTGTTGACCGCCGCCGGCATCGTGACGCCCGGTGCGGCGCCGGTTTTCGACGCGGAGAAGTTCCTGGCGCTGGCCGAGCGCGGGGTGCAGTGGGATCAGCTCGACGGCAACACCGTCTACCCGGTCCGCAAGAACGTGCTGGTCGGCACAACCGACCCGCGCACCTCGAACTCCGCGGCCATGTACCTGGCGGTCACCGCCTACGTGGCCAACGACAACACCATCGTGCGCGGCGCGACCGCCGAGGCCCACGCCCTGTCCCGGGTCTCGCGCCTGTTCACCCGCCAGGGCTACACCGAGAACACCTCGGACGGCCCGTTCAAGGAGTACCTGGCCGCGGGGATGGGCCCGACCCCGATGGTCTGGATCTACGAATCCCAGTACGTGGCGGCCGCGGTGAGCAACCAGCTGAAGCCCGGCATGGTGCTGATGTACCCCTCCCCCACCGTGCTCTCCCAGCACACCGTGATCCCCCTGAACGACGGCGGCGACCGCCTGGGCAAGCTCCTCGCCACCGATCCGGACCTCCAGCGCCTGGCCGCCGACCACGGCTTCCGCCCCAACGATCCGGCCCTGTTCACGAAAGTCGCCGCCGACCACAGGGTTCCGGTGAACCCCACCCTGATCGACGTCGTCGACCCGCCCGACTACGACACCCTCGAACACCTGCTGGACGGGGTCGCGAGGGCCTACAACTAGCCGGGCGACCCCGGCCGGTCAGCCCCACCCGCTGCCGTCACACTCCCACGGTTCGGGGCAGTTGTTGAACTGCGAAGACCACCACTCGGAGAACCCGTCCAGGGCCGACGAGCCGGTAGCGCCGGTCCCGCTCGATCCGGCGGTGATCAGGTCGGAACTCCCCGAACCGAGAGCGCCACTTCCAGATTCGGCGAAGGCCACGGACGGCGACATCACGAGCAATCCGGCAGCGACAACTGAAGTACATATTTTTCTCATGGCGCGGAAGCTACTGCACCACGGCCTTCCGTGACGCGCGATCGAGTGCCCCGAAAAGCGGGGGCCGACGCCCCACATACAGATCGAGCCGCGCACAGGCTGTGCGCGGCTCGATCGTTCGTGCGACGGACCGTGTCAGCCGCGGACCTTCGCGATGATCGAGGCCACGGCGGTCTCGGCGGGGAACTCCTCGCTTTCGCCGGTGAAGCGGTCGCGGAGCTCGAGCTTGCCTTCGGACCAGCCGCGGCCGATGACCACGACCAGGGGCATGCCCAGGAGCTCGGCGTCCTTGAACTTCACGCCCGGGGAGGCCTTGCGGTCGTCGAACAGGACGTCCAGGCCGGCGGCGTTCAGTTCGGCGACAACCTTTTCCGCGCCCTCGCGAGCGGTCTCGTCCTTGTTGGCGATGACCACGTGCACGTCGTAGGGCGCGATCTCCTTCGGCCAGCGCAGGCCCTTGTCGTCGTGCTGCTGCTCGGCGACCACGGCCATCATGCGGGAGATGCCGACGCCGTAGGAGCCCATGGTCAGGCGGACCGGCTTGCCGTTCTCGCCGAGTACGTCGACGTCGAAGGCGTCGGTGTACTTGCGGCCGAGCTGGAAGATGTGGCCGATCTCGATGCCGCGCGCGGACTCGAGCACGCCCTTGCCGTCGGGCGAGGGATCGCCGTCGCGGACGTCGGCGGCCTCGATGGTGCCGTCGGCGGTGAAGTCGCGGCCCGCGACCAGGTTCACGTAGTGCTTACCGGCTTCGTCGGCGCCGGTGATCCAGGCGGTGCCCGAGACCACGCGGGGATCGAGCAGGTAGCGAACGCCGTTGGCCAGCAGCGCCTTCGGGCCGATGTAGCCCTTGACCAGGAAGGGGTTGGCCTTGAAGTCCTCGTCGCCGAGCAGTTCCACGGCGGCGGGCTCGACCGAGGCTTCCAGGCGCTTCTCGTCGACCTCGCGGTCGCCGGGCAGGCCGATGCCCACGATCTCGGACTTGCCGTCCGGGTAGCGCAGCTTGACGATGACGTTCTTCAGGGTGTCCGCGGCGGTGACGGGACGGCCCAGCCGGTCGGCGACGCCGTTGGCGTTGGCCCACTCCACCAGTTT
The DNA here is from genome assembly GCF_042799795.1 of Nocardia sp. NPDC057668. Classification (NCBI taxonomy): domain Bacteria; kingdom Bacillati; phylum Actinomycetota; class Actinomycetes; order Mycobacteriales; family Nocardiaceae; genus Nocardia; species Nocardia sp. NPDC057668. The sequence continues at coordinate 1,908,337 of NZ_JBHVIC010000001.1, forward strand.
CGCGATGGTCGCGGTGTCCGGGGTCTCGTGAACGACGGCCTCGGCCAAGCCTTCCAGCGGGATCTCGGCGGGAACGGCGGTGACCACGGCCTCCACGTTGGCCGCGTACCCGGACTCGCGGCTGATGACGTAGGTGTCCTCGCCGACGGGGCTGTTGGCCAGGAACTCCTCGGACGCCGAACCGCCCATGGCGCCGGAGGTGGCGGCCACGATCACGTACGAGACGTTCAGGCGGTCGAAGATCTTCTGGTACGCGCTGCGGTGCGCCTGGTAGCTGGCGCTGAGGCCCTCGTCGTCGAGATCGAAGGAGTACGAGTCCTTCATGATGAACTCGCGCCCGCGCAGAATGCCCGCGCGGGGACGCGCCTCGTCGCGGTACTTGGTCTGGATCTGGTAGAGCGTGACCGGCAGATCCTTGTAGGAGTTGTACTCGCCCTTGACCGTCAGCGCGAAGAGCTCTTCGTGGGTGGGCCCGAGCAGGTAGTCCGCGCCCTTGCGGTCCTTGAGGCGGAACAGCGCGTCGCCGTACTCGGTCCAGCGATTGGTCGCCTCGTACGGTTCGCGCGGCAGCAGCGCCGGCAGCGAGATCTCCTGGGCGCCGATGGCGTCCATTTCCTCCCGGACCACGTTCTCGATCTTGCGCAGCGTGCGCAGGCCGAGCGGCAGCCACGAGTAGATGCCCGGCGCCAGGCGGCGCACGTATCCGGCGCGGACCAGCAGCTTGTGGCTGGGCACCTCGGCGTCGGCGGGGTCATCGCGCAGCGTGCGCAGGAACAGATGCGAGAGACGGGTGATCACGGATCCACAGAGTAGCCGCTGCACACGCGATGCTCACAAGGCATTACCGTGTTGGCTCGTGCTGGTGCTGCTGCCTCCCTCCGAAACCAAGTCCGACGGTGGCTCGGGCGATCCACTGAACCTGGACTCCCTCGCGATGCCGCAGCTCACCGCGGTCCGCGACAAGCTGGTCACCGAACTGAGCCAACTGGCCGCCGATCCCGACGCCTCGCGCTCGGCGCTCGGCCTGGGCAAGGGGGCCGACGCGGAGATCGCGCGCAACGCCGCGCTGCGGTCCTCCCCCACCCGCGCCGCGCTCGACCGCTACACCGGCGTTCTCTACGACGCCCTCGACGCCGCGTCGCTGACCAGAACCCAGCGCGCCAAGGCCGACGCGCGCCTGGCCATCGGATCCGCGCTGTTCGGCGTGGTGCGCGCGGGCGATCCCATTCCGGCGTACCGGCTTTCGGGCGGATCGAAGCTGCCCGGCCTGCCCACGCTGCAGTCGCTGTGGAAGCAGGTGCTGCCCGAGGCGCTGCGCGCGGAGACCGACGGGGAGCTGACCGTGGATCTGCGCTCGGGCACCTACCAGAATCTGGGCCGCATCCCGGGCGCGGTGACCGCCACCGTGCTCACCGAACGGCCCGACGGCAGCCGAACCGTGGTGAGCCACTTCAACAAACATCACAAGGGCCTGCTCGCCCGCGCGCTGGTGCTGACCCGTACCGAGCCCGCCGATATCAACGGCCTGGCCCGGGTGGCGGAGAAGTTCGGCCTGCGCATCGAAATCGCTTCCCCCACCGAACTTCTGGTGCTCACCTAGCGTCGTGTGACGTAGGCCGGCGCTGGAATCCCGCCGTCCTGCCGGCCCACCGCCCGCCGGTATCCGCGCGCGCCGCGGCCCGACCGCACGGGCTCGGGCCGTCTGCTACCGGCCGGAAGCTATCGGACAGCACCACAGGCGAATCCGGTTCCGGTTATGGTGGCGCACAGTGGGAGATGGGAGATTGCCGTGCCATTCGTGAGTTCCGCCGGGGCGAAAGTTCATTACACCGACACCGAGGCCGACGGCCCGGTCCTGGTGCTCAGCCACGGATTCTTTCTCGATGAGGAGATGTTCGCGCGTCAAGGGGCCGGGCTCGCACCGGATTACCGGGTGATCGCCGTCGACGCGCGCGGGCACGGGCTGACCGAGGACTACCGGGATCCGTTCACGTATTGGGATCTGGCCGAGGACGTCTGGGCCGTGCTCGACGAACTCGGCATCGACGAGGTGGTCGCGGGCGGCATGTCCCAGGGCGGATACACCGCCCTGCGGATGGCGCTGCAACAGCCGGCCCGGGTCCGCGCGCTGGTGCTGATGGGCACCTCGGCCGAGCCCTACGACGCCGCCGAACGCGAGCGCTATCGCGGGATCATGCGGGCCTGGATGGAGTCCACGCCGTTCCATCCGCTGGCCGCCATGATCGCCAAGACCATGATCGGCGGCACCCCGGCCGAGCAGCAGCTCTGGATCACCAAGTGGTGCAACGCCGATCGGAGCCGACTACGGCTGGCCGCGGACTGCCTGATCGAACGGGATTCGGTGGCCGCGGCGATCGGCGACCTGAGCTGCCCGGCGCTGCTGGTGCGCGGGGAACACGATCAGGCCGAGAGCCACGCGGACATGACCGCGCTCGCGGCCCAGCTCGGCGGCCCGGCCCGGTTGCACACCGTGGCGGGGGCGACGCACGGCGCGAACATCACCCATGCGGCGCAGGTGAATTCGCTGCTGCGCGAGTTCCTGGACGCGCTGCCCGCCTGAGCGGCGAAAGGTGTTGCCCGGCAGGTCCGGACAACACCTCGCGACCGGAACTACTCCGCGGCCAGTGTGGCCGACGCCTGCGCGTGGCTGGGCAGCACGCAGACCGCGTCCAGGCCGAGCACGTGGTTCAGGCGGCCGAAGGCCAGCCACGAGCCCAGGCACATCGACAGCTCGGTGACCTCGGCCTGGGTGTAGTGCGCGAACATGCGCTCCCACCAGGCGTCGTCGAGACCGTGGTGATCGAGGGCGTAGCGCTCGGCGTACTCGGCGGCCAAACGGGTGCGCTCGTCGAAGGATTCGGCGGTGCGCCAGTTGGTGACCTCGTCGGCGAAGGACTCGTCGACCTTTTCGCCGTTGCGGTCGGTGCGCCAGTCCAGGCAGAACAGGCAGCCGTTGATCTGCGCGATGCGCAGCCGGGCGGCCTCGAACTCGGGCAGGCCGAGCGTGGTGTGCTCGTAGACCGCGAGCGAGAACGCGGCCGCGGCGACGCCGATGCCGGGGACCATTTCGCCCCAGACGTAGCCGATGGGGTCCTTGCCTTCGGGAATGTCGATGATCACGGCTGGTTCCTTCCGAGTGTGCCGTTGCGCAGGGGGATGTCCAGCGCGTCGTAGAGGCCGGGTTCGGCGGCGGCGAGCCATTCGATGGCGCCCACCAATCTGCCTACGGCCGTGGCGTTTCCGCCCGCGGAGTGGTTTCCGCCCTCGTCGGTGGCCTGAATGGTGACCTCGATGCGGGGGCTGCCCTCGATGATCACCCGGTGCGCTCCCGCGCCGCTGTGCGGGATGGGCCAGTCGGGGGCGCAGGTGGCGTGGATGCGGGTGACGTGCTCGATGACGATGCGCGGGCGGCCGTCGACGATGCCCTGCACCTCGAAGCGCACCGCGCCCTGTCCGCCGGCCTCGAAATCGCCCATCAGCTCCGTGGTCACGGTCTGTTCGAGCGGGCGGCGTTCCACGACCTCGCGGACCTCTTCGATCTCGACGCCGAGGCCGCGGGCGATGAGCCGAATCTGCCCGCCCCACACCATGGTCGGGATGCCGGGCGCGAGCATGGGCGGCTCGTACTCCAGGGGCTGGCCCATGCCGACGAGCCAGCGCACCGAATCGGGCTGGTCGTAGGTGGTGTAGTCGAAGATCTCCTGGCAGCGGATGACGTCGACGGTGTGGCCGAGTCCGCTGATCAGCAGCGGCAGTACGTCGTTGCCCCAGCCCGGATCGATGCCGCTGACGAAGAGCGAGCCGCCGCCCTCGGCCACCGCGGCGAGCACCTGCTCGCGCAGTTCGGGGGGCGCGTTGCGCTGGTCGTACAGGGCGTAGAGCGAGGGGGTCACCACGACCGCACCGGCGCGGATCGCGCGCGCGATGTCGGCGAGGGCGTCATCGGGGCGGATCTCGCCGGAGCCGGCGTAGACCAGCGCCCGCGGTCCGGCGGCCAGGACCGCGTCGATGTCGTTGGTCGCGGCCACACCCAGTTCGGTGTCGAGGCCGGCCAGGGCGCCGGCGTCCCGGCCGACCTTGTCGGGGTTGTTGACCAGAACGTCGGTGAGCTTCAGTCCGGGATGGGCCGCGACAGCACGAATGGCGGCCCGGCCCACATTGCCGGTGCCCCAGACCACGGTGGGAATCATGGCCGCAATGTAGCAAGCGCTTGGTTGCTAAGTGGGTAGAACGAGATGTTCAGTTTCGGACTACATCGAACCGAAACGCTGGTCCAGCACGTGCGCCCAGTTGACCTGGTCCAACGTGTGATAGTCGACGCGTATCACGTCGTAGACATCGCGGCCCTCGTGCAACCAGCCGCCCTTCTTGTCCGCCTCGATGATCACGTCGAGGTTGTGCTCACGGGCCACGAAGGTGACCTCGATCTGCTTCAGGTGCGGATGGCGCGGCGAACCGAGGAACTCGATCTCCTGGTAGAACGGCAGCTCCTGCTGGATGCCGCTGAGCCCGCCCCATTCGCAATCGGCGGAGTGCAGGTGGAAGCCGAGCTGTTCGATGGCGGCCAGAATGTGGTGCTGGGCGGGCAGCGCGCCCACCCCGAGCGGATCGCTGTCCCCGGCGTCGACCGCGCCGGAGATCTCGACGATCGTGCGCACCGCGACCTGCGCGCCGGGCAGATGGCGGCCGTTGTAGAAGGTGATCGGGGTTTCCAGGGGCGTGTACAGGCCGAACGGAATGTCGTAGAGCGCCTTGGGCTCGAGCCGGATCGGGCCGTGCACCGGGGTCAGGTGGAAACCGCGCAGGCCGCTGGTCTCCTCCTCGGTGTGCTCGAATTCCACCCGGGTCACGAACTCCAGGGCCACCCGCGAGATGTCCTGGGCGACGCTGCCGCCGCGCAGCCGGACCACCCCGTGCACGGTGCCGCCGGGCTGGACGCCGGGGGTGTGCAGTTCGGTTTCGACCTCGGCGCCGCCTACTCCGGCCGCCGCCAACAACTTCTTGAACATGGGAACAGTCTGTCCGGTGATCGGCCCGAGCGATTCCAGGATGGGCGAGCCTGTGTTCCAATTCATCCCGACTAGTTCTCGGGAGGTAATCGCTATGGACCACACCGCGTTGGAAGAGATCCGCCAGCTCAAGTACCGGTATCTCCGCACGCTGGATCTGAAGGAGTGGGACGGGTTCGGTGCGACACTGAGCACGGACGTGATCGGCTCGTACGGCTCGCCCTCGGGCGGTCAGCCGCTCGAATTCACCGGTCGCGAGGCACTGGTCGACTACATGCGCACGGCGCTGGGCGGCAACATCATCACCGTGCACGTTGCGAACCATCCGGAGATCGAGGTGACCGGCGAAACCGCAAGGGCCAGTTGGTGTCTAGAGGACACCGTGATCGTTCCGGACTTCCAGATCACGATTCGCGGCGCGGCGTACTACCACGACACCTACGTGCGCGAGGACGGTCGCTGGGTGATCGCCAGCACCGGGTATCAGCGGATCTACGAGACCCGCACCTCGACCGCGGATCAGCCCGGATACCTCATCACCGCCAATCGCTGGGCGCCGACCGAAGTCTCCTAGCCGCGCGCCGGTTTCCCGGCCCGCACGCTCACGCATCCGGAGGCCCGCGTCCCGATTCCGCATCGGGGCGCGGGCTTTCGCGTGCACCGGGCCGCAACAGCGCGTTCGGTCGCGTGTAAACGCTGTCGGTGTCCTGCGCGATAGTTGTTCGTACCGGTCAGACGGTCTTGATCGGTAGTACTTCAGTTCACTTCCAAGCAAGGACATTTCATGCGCAAGATCCTGTTGGGCACCGCCGGCCTCACCTTCGCCGCCCTCGCCACCGTGCTCCCCGCCGCCCCGGCGCAGGCGTACACCTACTGGGGCGCCATCGCGGTTTCCAGCAACGGCGACCTCGGCTGGTCGTGGAACTACGACTCCGAGGCCGCGGCCAGCCGGGCCGCGGAGGAGAAGTGCGGTTTCAGCGATTGCTCGACGGTCACTTCGTTCACCGGCTGCGGCGCGGTGGCCTTCTCCGAGGTCATGAACAAGTACACCGGCGGCTACGGCGCGACCCGGGTCGAGGCGGAGAACGGCGCGCGCTGGTACAGCGATTCGGTGCTGGTGCACGACGCCGTCTGCAACGAGTGAGCCCGCTGCGGCGAGTGAGATGACCCGGGCTCGCCGCTCAGTCCGTGACGCCGATGTCCTCGTGCCAGAGTTCGGGCCGCTCGGCGATGAAGCGGGACATCATGTCCACGCAGGCCGGGTCGTCCAGGATTGTGATCGAAACCCCTTGTTCGGCAAGCCATTCGTGGCCGCCGGAGAAGGTGCGTGCCTCGCCGACGACGACCGCGCCGATGCCGAACTGCCGGACCAGGCCGCTGCAGTACCAGCAGGGCGAGAGCGTCGTGACCATGATGGTGTCGCGGTAGTCGCGGCGGCGGCCCGCCCGGCGGAAGGCGTCGGTCTCCGCGTGCAGGCTGGGATCATCGGCTTGCACGCGGCGATTGTGGCCGCGCCCCAGCAGTTTTCCCGTGCTGTCGAACAGGGCCGCGCCGATGGGGATGCCGCCTTCGGAGAGTCCCAGGCGCGCCTCGTCGTAGGCGGTGACCAGCAGATCGTTCGGATTGATCATGCCGATCATGGTGCCATCGGCGCGGCCCGCTGCCGCGTACGCGGATCCGGCGCGGGCCCGAATCTTCCTCTCTGACTTCAGTTTACTAAACCCAGCCAGTAGGGTGGGCGGCATGGACAACGACTTCGCCCGGTCGATGTGGCGGGCAATCGAGCCACTGCACGCCATCACCTACTTCTCCCCCGACGCCATCGCCGCGCACAAAGCCCTGGGGCTGCGCGGATTCTGGATGGGCTACTTCGCGACCCGCGCGGCGCCGATCGGCGCGGTGGGTCCCGGGGTGGTGGAGGCCACCTTCTACAACTTCCACCCGGCCATGGTCCGGCGCGCGCTGCCCGATGCGTGGGGTTACGCCACGCGCGAGTCGGTGCTCGCGGGGCGATCGGCCGCGGCGGCCGCGGTGCTGCGCAAGCTGATTCCCGAGGTGGAGGCGGCCGCGGCCGGCGCGCTGCCGGGTTTGCGCGCGGCCATCGCGAGCGCACCGAACACCGGCCGCCCGCTCTTCGCCGCCAATCGCGACCTGCCCGCGCCCGCCGATCCGGTCGAGGAACTGTGGCAGGCGGTCACGAGCCTGCGCGAACACCGCGGCGACGGTCACGTGGCCTGTCTGCTGAGCGAGGGCGTCGACGGTTGCGAAGCCCACCTGCTGTTCTCCGCCGCCTCCGGCGTTCCCCTGGCGCTGTGGGAGAGCGTGCGCGGCTGGACCGAAACCGATTGGGCCGCAGCTCGATCCCGCCTGCACGATCGCGGCCTGCTCGACGGGGACACGCTCACCGCCGCGGGGCGCGCCCTGCACGAGCACATCGAGGCTCGCACCGACGCGCTCGCCATGACCGCCTACCGCGACATCGACACCGCCGCGGCGACCCTGGACGTCCTCACGCCCGCGGCCGTGCTCGTTGCCCGCAGCGGGGATGTCCCCTACCCCAACCCGATGGGCGCCGACCCGGCCTGACGCACGGCCGGGCGCCGGCACGATCCACAAGGGCCCGACGGCCGTGGGACCGGATCGACGCCGACCACGGTGCCCGCCCATTACGCACTGCCGCAAGGTATTCGACGCATTCACGGAACAGACGCCCGTTCGGCCGACCCTGCGGGATCCAACCGCGGGTATGACACGGGCGGTAGCCGGGCTCGCGGCGGCCGATCGGCCGATCGTGTCGCAGGAACAACCGCCGTGGTCCGGCGGTGGTGCCGTGCCGGCCGTCACGTGCGCGGGAGCACCGGGCACAGCGTGTTCGTGCGAACATCCGCGCACCGAATACGAGCCGATGTCGGACATACCCGGCAGACTCGTGGCATGGAGATAACAGCGGCCGTCGGAGCGGTGCTCGGCGCGTTCGGGCTCTCGGGTGCGGCGGGGCTCAATGCCTGGTTGCCACTGCTGCTGGTGGGGTTCGCCGACCGGTTAGGGTGGATCGACCTGGGCGACTCGTACAGCTGGCTGTCCTCGACGCCCGCGCTGATCGGCATCGCCGTGGTGTTCGTGCTGGACCTGATCGGGGACAAGATCCCGGCCCTGGACTCGGTGCTGCACGGGTTCGGGGCGCTGGTCGCCCCCGCGTCCGGGGCGATCCTGTTCGCGGCCGAGACCAGCGTGTCCTCGCAACTGCCGCCCGCGGTCGCCGCGATCCTCGGCGCGGTCACCGCCGGCAGTATTCACGCCGGGCGCACGGTGGCCCGCCCGTTCGTCACCGGAACCACCGGCGGCGTGGGCAATCCGGTGGTCTCGACCGCCGAGGACGGCACCTCCCTGGTGCTGACCGTGCTGGCCCTGGCGGTCCCGATCCTCGCGTTCGTCGCCGTCCTGATCCTGCTGATCGGCCTCGGCTGGCTGGCGTTCCGCGCCCGCCGCTGGCTCCGGGAGCGCCGTCAGCGCCGCGACGCCTCGGCGGGCGCGGAACCGATCGGCTGACGCAGGCGGTGCGGTAGCCAGAGTCCCCGGACCCACACGGTATCCCGGCCGAGAGCACGACTGGATGACGCAGGCTGATGCTCGACATCAGGATGACGCCGAGGAGTCGGAACGACCTGGCGTGACGACGAAGGTCAGATACTCCGGCGCCGAGGGAAATTCGTCCCGGTGGTCCGCGGTCGGTGTCAGCGGCGGAGGTGATCCGAGACGGTGAGATCGCGGATGAGCAGGGCGGTGTGGAGGGACGTGCGGGTCTCGCCGGCGTCTAGATCCACGTCGAGGAGGCGTTCTATCCGGGCCAGGCGGTCGTAGAGGGTGGGGCGGCTGACCATCAGGCGTTTGGCGAGTTCGGTCTTGTTGCCCGCCAGGTCCAGGAATTGACGCAGGGTGCCGGTCAGGTCGGTGGCGTGGCGGATGTCGTGGCGCAGCAGGGCGCTCAGCTCGGTTTCGGCGAAACCCTGCACGCCGGGCTCGTCGCGAATCAGCGCGAGCAGGCCGCGCAGGCGGACGTCGCCGCTGCGGTAGAACGGGCGGGGCGCGGCGGGGGTCAGGGCGAGCGCGACCTCGGCCACGTGCGCCGCGCGGGCGAGCTCACGGGCGGTGTCCAGCAACGACTCCGAGGCCGAGCCCGCCCCGATGACCGCGCGGTCCACCCCGGGCACCCGCCGGACCTCGCCGAGCACGGCGGTGCACACGGCTGTCAACAGCGCGTCCACATCGCCCGTACGAGACAGCGCCAGTACGAGATTCACACGATTGCCGTGCTCGGCGGTGGCCAGCGCGGTCGTCTTGGACAGCGCCACCCCGTGCAGCGCGGCGTCGATGATCGCGGCCGTACGACGCTGGTGCGCAACGGGATCGGCCTCGACCGTCCCCGCCACATCCAGGGCCAGCGGTAGGTACCTTGCCCGGCGGGCCAGGCCCAGGGTCGCGGCCATGGCGACCGCGTCGCGCTCATCGGTGAGGCGGCCGGTGACCATGTCGTCGATCAGCCCGGTCTGGGCCTGGCGGTGCAGGCCGAAACGATCGCGCTCGATCATGCGGTGCAGGGTCAGGGTCTGGGCGGCGCGTTCGAGCACCACCCGGGCGCGGGCGGCCGGAATCGCCGCGGCCCGCGCGTCGGACACCGCCGGCGCGCGCACGATGAGCCTGCCCCAGGGCTGGGTGTGCGGGCCGACCGGAACCACGCTCGCGTCGCCGTCGGGCAGCAGCCGGGACATCGTCTCCCACCGCTCGAGCAGCGCCGAGGTGGCGGTGTGCCGGGCGGTCGAGGCCAGCACGCGGTGGGTCAGATCCTCGAGCACCACCGAGGCGTCCAGCATCCCGGCGGCGGTCTTGACGATCTCCGCCAGCGCGGCCCGGCGCACGCTCAGGGCGGTGAAGGTCTCGTGCACGGTGCGCGCGAACTCGAGTTCGGCATACTGCTCGGCCACGATGATGCGGTGCACCGCCTCGGTGATCTCCACGAATCGCACCACCGCGCGCAGCGCCACCACCGGCAGGCCCAGCCGATCCGCGGTCTCCGCCACGCACGGCGGCAATTCCGGCACCGAGGTGCCCAATTCGACGAACAGGCCCGCGACCCCGGCCGCCGCGAGCGCCTCCAGATAGCCGACGGTCGCGGCGTCGCCGCCCGCCAGCGCCTGGCCCGTGGTCAGGATCAGCTCGCCGCCCGCGAGCAGTGTCGCCACCTCGGCCAACTCGCTCACGTGCACCCAGCGCACCGGGCGCATCAGCGACCCGCCGCCCGCGACCTCGGGTTGCCCGGCGCGCACCACCGGCATCGCCAGAATGTCAGCAACGGTGAGGAGCACCGACGAATCGTAATACCGCCAACGGAATTTCGTACAGATCGTCGGGATCCGCACCGGCGCTCAGAGCGCACAGTGGAAACCGGGCCGCGGCCCGTCCCGACCGCCTCCGGAATCGAGGAGCTATGCAGACCATCGGACACTGGCTCGACGGCAAACCCTTTCCCGGCTCGGGCACCGCGACCGCGCCGGTGACCAATCCGGCGACCGGGGTGGTGACCGGACAGGTCGCGCTCGCCACCGCCGCCGACGTGCGCGCGGTGGTGGACGCCGCCGTGGCCGCCTTCCCCGCGTGGCGCGATTCCTCCCTCGCCCGGCGCACCCAGGTGCTGTTCCGCTTCCGCGAACTGCTCAACGCGCGCAAGCAGGAACTGGCGGCACTGATCACCGCCGAGCACGGCAAGGTGCTGGGCGACGCCCTCGGTGAGGTCACGCGCGGACTGGAGATCGTCGAATTCGCCTGCGGCATACCGCACCTGCTCAAGGGCGGCTACACCGAGAACGCGTCGAGCCGGGTCGACATCTTCTCGATCCGCCAGCCGCTGGGCCCGGTCGCCATCATCTCGCCGTTCAACTTCCCGGCCATGGTGCCCATGTGGTTCTTCCCGCTGGCCATCGGCGCCGGAAACACCGTGGTGCTCAAGCCGAGTGAGAAGGATCCCTCCGCGTCGCTGTGGCTGGCGGCGCTGTGGGAGGAGGCCGGGCTGCCGCCCGGGGTGTTCAACGTGGTGCAGGGCGACAAGGTCGCGGTGGACGAACTGCTGGCGCATCCGGCGATCAAGGCGGTGTCGTTCGTCGGTTCCACGCCGATCGCCGAATACGTGTACACCCACGGCACCGCCGCCGGAAAACGCGTCCAGGCGCTGGGCGGGGCCAAGAACCACATGGTGGTGCTGCCCGACGCGGATCTGGATCTGGCCGCGGACGCGGCGGTGAACGCGGGCTTCGGCTCGGCGGGCGAGCGCTGCATGGCCATCAGCGCGCTGGTCGCGGTCGGGCCGATCGCCGACGCGCTGGTGGCGCGAATCAGCGAGCGCGCCCGCACGATTCGCACCGGCGACGGCACCGCCGAATCGGATATGGGACCGCTGGTCACGCGGGCGCACCGCGACCGGGTCGCGGACTACATCGCCGCCGGGGCAGCCGACGGGGCCGCGGTCGTGCTCGACGGGCGGGGCGTGCGCGCCGACGGCGACGAGAACGGATTCTGGCTCGGCCCGACGATTCTCGACCACGTCACCCCCGAGATGAGCGTGTACACCGACGAGATCTTCGGCCCGGTGCTCTCGGTCGTGCGGGTCGAGACCTACGACGAGGCCCTGGCCCTGATCAACGCCAACCGCTACGGCAACGGCACCGCCCTGTTCACCAACGACGGCGGCGCGGCCCGGCGTTTCCACAACGAGGTCGAGGTCGGCATGGTGGGGATCAACGTCCCCATCCCGGTTCCCATGGCGTACTACAGCTTCGGCGGCTGGAAGAACTCGCTCTTCGGTGATTCGCACGCGCACGGCGTGGACGGCGTGCACTTCTTCACCCGCACCAAGGCCGTCACCACCCGCTGGCTCGATCCCAGTCACGGCGGGCTGAATCTCGGCTTCCCGCAGAACAGTTGAGAGGACCCGTCATGACCCTGCCCAACGGATTGACCCTCGAGACCGCGCGCGCCGAGGCCGACCGCGCGTACGAACTCGACCGCGCGCACGTCTTCCACTCGTGGTCGGCACAGGCCGCGTTGCAGCCCATGGTCGTGGCCGCCACCGCCGGCTCGTACGTGTGGGACGGCGCGGGAACCCGCTACCTGGATTTCTCCTCGCAACTGGTGAACACGAACATCGGGCACCAGCATCCGAAGGTGGTGGCGGCCATCCAGGCCCAGGCCGCCAAGCTCTGCACCGTCGCGCCGCAGCACGCCAACGACGCGCGCTCGGAGGCCGCGCGGCTCATCGCCGAGCGCACACCCGGTGAACTGAACCGGGTCTTCTTCACCAACGGCGGTGCGGACGCGGTGGAGCACGCGGTGCGCATGGCGCGCCTGCACACCGGGCGCTACAAGGTGCTCGCGCGGTATCGCTCGTACCACGGCGGCACCGAGACCGCGGTCAATCTGACCGGGGATCCGCGGCGCTGGCCGAACGATCACGGCAATGCCGGGGTCGTGCACTTCTTCGGGCCGTTCCTGTACCGGACGCAATTCCATTCGGGCACCGAGGAACAGGAGGCGCAGCGCGCGCTCGAGCATCTCGAGCAGACGATCGCGTTCGAGGGGCCGGGCACGATCGCCGCCATCATCCTCGAGCCGGTGCCGGGCACCGCGGGGATCATGGTGCCGCCGCCGGGCTACCTGGCGGGTGTGCGCGAGCTGTGCGACCGGCACGGCATCGTCCTCATCGCCGACGAGGTGATGGCGGGGTTCGGGCGGACCGGAAAGTGGTTCTCCATCCAGCATTTCGACGTGACGCCGGATCTGCTCACCTTCGCCAAGGGCGTGAACTCGGGGTACGTGCCGCTGGGCGGGGTGGCGATCGCGCCGCACATCGCGGCGACCTTCGCCGACCGCCCGTACCCGGGCGGGCTCACCTACTCCGGGCATCCCCTCGCCACGGCCGCGGCGGTGGCGACCATCAACGCCATGACCGAGGAGCGGATCGTCGAGAACGCCGCGCACATCGGCGAAAACGTACTCGGGCCGGGGCTGCGGGAACTGGCCGAACGGCATCCGAGCGTCGGCGAGGTCCGCGGGCGCGGGGTCTTCTGGGCGGTGGAACTGGTGCGCGATCGCGAGACCCGCGAACCCCTGGCCCCCTACGGCGGGACGAGCCCGGCCATGACCGAGACCGTCGCCGCCGCCAAGGCCGCCGGGCTGCTGCTGTTCAACAACTTCAACCGGATTCACGCCGTGCCGCCGTGCACGGTCACCGAGGCCGAGACCCGGGAGGGGCTCGCGATTCTGGATCAGGTACTGAAGGTGGCGGACGAGCACGCGAACTCGGCCGGGTAGCCGGGTCACCGAATATCGGTCCGTCCAACGGGATTCGGCTCCGGCCTGCACCCATAGCCAGGCCCGTCCCCGCCACCACGCGTGCCGACCCGACCTCCGCGACCGAGTTCACCCGACGGCGGACTTGGAAGCAGGCCGGGCGGCGACGGCCGGGGCGGACCGAAATCGGCTGCCGCCCCGGCCGACTCGCCAGGCGGCGGGCGAGCCGTCAGGCCGCGGGCGACCGCAGGATCAGGACGGTGATCTCACTGGGTGCGAAGACCCGCAGCTGCGGACCCCAGAAGCCGGTGCCGCGGCTGGTGTAGAGCTGGGTGTGCTCGCTGTGCCGGCTCAGGCCCGCGACCACCGGCTGATCCAGGCGGACCAGGTAGCGGAACGGCCAGATCTGGCCGCCGTGGGTGTGGCCGGAGATCTGGAGCGCCACTTCGGCTTTCACCGCGTCGGTGATCTGCTTGGGCTGGTGGGCCAGCAGGACCACCGGGAGCGCCGGGTCCGCGCCGGTCAGGGCGGCGGGCAGATCGGGGCCGTGCCCGGGCACAGCCACACCGGTGGGATCGTCGATGCCGGCGATGATCAGGCGCTCGCCGTTGTGGGTCAGGGTCTCGTGCTGGTTGCGCAGCGGCTGCCAGCCCAGGCCCGCCATATGCTCGATCCAGCCGGGCGCGTCACCGAAGTACTCGTGGTTGCCGGTGATGTAGAACCGGCCCAGCGTCGCCTCGACCTTGCCCAGCGGATCCACCTGCGCGCGCCGCTTGGCGACCGAGCCGTCCGCCAGATCGCCCGCGTGGCAGGCGATGTCGGGCCGCTGCGCGTTGACGGTCTCGACCACCCGCTCGGACCAGCGCAGCCGGTCGGTGGCGGCGTAGTGCGTGTCGGTGACGACCACGACGCGCAGCCCGTCCAGCGCGGGCGCGAGCTTGGGAATGGTCACCTCGACGGTCTTCACCCGCGGCAGGCGGCGGGCCTCGTAGATGCCCCACGCCGTCAGCACGGCCGAGATCGCCAGGACGCCGAGGGCCACGACCCGCGACCGCACGGGATCGTCCACCCCCGCGACGATCAGCACGGCCCGGGCCACCGTGCCGATGGCCGACCAGCTGAACAGCACCCACAGGATGCCGAGCATGGTGTCGCCCACCAGCGCCGCGGCGTCCGACTCCCGAGATCCGTGCCCGTTCACCATCGCCAGCGGCAGCGCGATGTATCCCAGCAGGAACACCGCGGTCCCCGCCCAGAACGCCGCACCCGACAGCGTCGTGTACACCAGCAGCCACCACGGGAGCAGGAACAGCAGGGCCGGAACGACCAGCATGAATACCGCGCGCGGAATCTTTATCACCAGGAGCTCATCCTCGAGAGGGGACCGTGCCCGGAAAGACCTCCGGCCACCGCAAACTCCCTCGACGATACCCGCGGGTAGGCCACGTCCGCCGAGCCCGCGAACCACGTCCGGAGCGCCCGGAACACCCCGTCCGCATGCCAGGACCGCCCCGACGACGCGTTTCGCCGGAACCCCCCGTCCCGCGCGAGCGGTCCGGCGTTCGCGCTGAGCGCAACGGGCCCGCCCACCGTGCGCGAGCATCGGGCGCGGCGCGGCGCGATCGGTTCTTCCGCGCCGCCGCAGCCGCCTGGTAACCGGCGGAACGGTGCCGCATCACGCTGCTGCCGCGTGCGAGTGCCGAACCCGGTGGCCGCGTGCCGCATCCGCGCGATCGACGCGCATCGGGTGCGGCGGGGCCTCAGGCGGTCTCGGCGGTCAGGCTCGCTATCTCGGCGGCGAGGTTCGCGCGGGCCGGGGCGTCGTAGCGGGCGCGGGCGGTGGGGGTGCGAAAGAGGTTGTCCTGCTGGACGAGTGCGGTCAGGACCGCGGCGCGGCCGGGGCGGAACAGGTCGTCGGGAACGTGGGCGTACTCGGCGCGGACCGCGCGGGTGTAGGCGGCGTAGGACGGCGCGTCGGCGGCCAGGATGGCCAGGTCGGCGTCGCACAGGACCGCACCGTTGCGATCGCCCGGCTCGGGGGTGTGCCCCGCGGTCAGCCGGACGAGGCGGGCCACCTCGGCGACGGCGCCGGCGTTCAGTCCCAATGCGGGCAGGGTCTTCTCGGCCAGCTGCGCGCTGGCCTCCTCGTTGTCGGGGCGGTCCACCGCGTAGATCGCGTCGTGGAAGAAGGCGGCGTACCGGACGGCGGCGATGTCCCCGGCGTCGGCCTGCAGATCGTCGATGACGGTGAGCATGGCGGCCAGGTGTTCCACGGTGTGGTAGCGGCGGTGGGCCTCGGAATAGCGCCGCACCAGATCCTCCCCCACCCCGCGCGCCGACGGCCCGGCCAGTTCGATCCAGCGGTCCAGCAGTACTGCGTCGAGGTTCCCCATCAGGGCAGTCTGCCGAATCAGCGGCTCCGGCAACACCCCTCGCGGGCGGTGCTTTTCACCACGCCGCCCGCTTCACGGCATAAGCCCGATTTGCGCTCTCGCTCAGGACTTCTGGGCCTCGTCCTGCGCGTGCTGGGCCTGCGACAGCTGGTCCGGGGTGTAGCGCAGGGTCAGCGCGAGCAGACCCATGACCGCGGTGCCGAGCGCGCACACCAGCAGCACCAGCATGTAGCCGCTGCCGAGCGCGGCGATCTGCATATCGTTCATATCGGTCACCTTGCCGTTGGTCCCGTCCAGCGACAGCGTGCGCGAGAGCGCGACCGGGCTCAGCAGGCCGACCGCGAACGGCGTGCCCATGTTCATGAACATCTGCCCGACCGCGGACAGCGGCCCGATGTTGGCCATGTCCACCCCGACCAGCACGCACAGCGGCAGGATCACGATGACCACGCCGACCGTCGCGCCGACCACCGACAGCAGCAACAGCAGCGTCGGGAAGTACTGCACCGAACCGTCGAGGGTCGAGCCGAAGTACAGGGCCGCGGACAGCAGCATCGCGGCGCCGAACAGCAGCCAGCGCGGCTGCACGTACTGCACGGCCTTGGACGCCACGGCCGTGCCCACGCCCGCGCCGAGGGTGAACGGGATACTGGCCAGACCGGCGTTCAGCGGGGTGTAGTCGAGCACGTTCTGCAGGAACTGCGCCACGAAGAAGGTGGTCGCGCCCAGCACGCCCGAGGCCAGGAAGATCGCGATGAAGGAGATGACGCGATCACGGCTGTCGAACAGCGACCACGGCAGCAGCGGGTTGTCCACGTTGCGCTCGGCGAAGACGAACAGCAGCAGCAGGGCCAGGCCGCCGAGCAGCGAGCCGAGGATGATCGGGCTGTCCCAGCCCATCTGCGGCCCCTCGGTCGCGCCGAAGACGATGGCCGCGCACGCGACCGTGCCCAGCACCGCGCCGCGCACGTCGAGCGAGACCCGGTGATGTTCGGTGTCCTGCAGCACCTTGATCGCGCCGAGCACGATGAGGATGCCGATCGGCACGTTGATCCAGAAGATCCAGCGCCAATCCAGTTCGGTGAGCGCGCCGCCGACCACCAGGCCGCCGACCGAGCCGACGCCGACCATGGAACCGAAGATCGCCACCGCCTGATTGCGCGCGGGGCCGGGCGCGAAGGTGCTCGCCACCAACGCGAAAGCGGTCGGGGCGGCGATGGCCGCGCCGGTGCCCTGCAGGGCGCGCGCGGCGATCAGCCAGGCTTCGTTCTGCGCGGTACCGCATAGGGCCGACGCGAGGGTGAACAGCGCGACGCCGTAGATCAGCATGCGCTTGCGGCCGAAGGAATCGCCGAGCCGGCCGCCCAGCAGCATCAGACCCGCGAACGGCAGACCGTACGCGGTGACGGTCCACGCGCTGCCCGCGCTGGACAGGCCCATCTGCTCCTGGAGCCGGGGCAGCGCGAGAATCATGACGGTGCCGTCGAGCACCACCATCAGCTGCAACCCGCTCAAGACGAGAATCGCGAGCCCGAACGCCCGCTTGGTCACCGGATACTGCATCGTCGCAGCGGGGTTATCGAGCACGCGCCCACTGTAGTGGATGGGCTGCCGCACACCGGATCGAACTTCTTCCACAATGGGCTATGTGGGCGACGGCGAGTACCGCCGCCGCGCTGGACAGCCTGGTCAGAGCCGGGACCCACGGTCGCGATCGGCACAGTTGTTCCGGAAATGGCGGGTCCGGGCCGGCTCAGTGCGCGCCGGACTCCGCCGCCGTGGCGTCCGGAGCGCCCGCGGTGAAGCCCGCGGTCGGGCCGATGACGATGATGGCCGGCGGGCGGATGGCTTCGGCGCGCACGCGTTCGGCCACCGTCGACAACTCGGCGCGCACGATGCGCTGGGTGCGCAGGCTGCCCTCCTGAACGATGGTGACCGGGGTGTCGGCGGCGCGCCCGCCGTCGAGCAGGGCGGCGGCGAACTGTTCGATCCGCTCGACCGCCATCAGCAGCACGATGGTGCCGCGCAGCTTGGCCAGCGCGGGCCAATCCACCAGCGAGTCCGGGTGATCGGGCGCGACGTGGCCGCTGACGACCACGAATTCGTGGGTGACGCCGCGATGGGTGACCGGGATGCCGGCCAGGGCGGGCACCGAGATGGCGCTGGTGACCCCGGGAACGACGGTCACCGGAATCCCGGCCTCGACACAGGCTTCGAGTTCCTCGTAGCCGCGGCCGAAGACGTACGGGTCGCCGCCCTTGAGCCGGACCACGAACTTGCCGGCCTTGGCGCCCTCGATGAGCGCGGTGTTGATGGCCTCCTGCGCCATGGCGCGCCCGTACGGGATCTTGGCCGCGTCCACGACCTCGACGTCGGGGCCGAGTTCGGCGAGCAGCTCGGGCGGGGCGAGCCGGTCGGCGACAACGAGATTGGCGTGCGCGAGCAGGCGGCGGCCGCGCACGGTGATCAGATCCGGATCGCCGGGACCGCCGCCGATGAGGGCGACGCCGGGCGCGACGGGCTCCGAATCATCGCTCACCACACCGGATTGCAGGGCTTCGAGCAGCGCGTTGCGGATCGCGGCCGAGCGGCGGTGCTGCCCGCCCGCGAGCACGCCCAGGCTCATGCCGTCGTAGCGCGCGGTGGCTGGGGTGACGGCGGTGCCGAGCCGGGCGGTGTCCGCGCGCACGCAGAACACGCGGCGGCCGGTGGCCTCGGCGACGACGGCCGCGTTGGTCTCGGGCTCGTCGGTGCAGGCCATGACGTACCAGGCGCCGTCGAGGTCGCCGTCGGCGTAGTCGCGCAGCTCCAGGGTGATCTGCTCGGAGGTCGCCATGCCCTCGACGGCCGGGGTGGCCTCGCGGGCGATCACGTGCACCTGCGCGCCGGAGGCGATGAGCAGGCCGAGACGGCGCTGGGCGACGGTGCCACCGCCGACCACGACGACGCGGCGACCGTTCAGATCGAGCCCGACCAGGTAGTTCGGGTCGCCTACGGGCTGGTCCTGCGATGCGGCTGACGTGTTCGGCACAAGGATTGAGCCTACGGCGTGTGTTCGCGAGGGTAATAATCGCCTCGCGACTGTCTTGCCGGGTTCGCCCGAAAGGTCCGTGGCGCGGGCGATCAGCGCGACCACCTGCGGCGGATCGCCCGGGCACGTTCCTATGCTGTGCCGCTATGACACTCGCCAGCACAGCGCACGCGATGCTCGTTCCCGCACTACGGATTTGCGCGGTGCTGACCGTCCTACTCCTGCCCGCGACGGGTTCGGCGATCGTGACCGCCGACGCCCCGGCGGTGACCACCGTCGAATCGAAGTACGCCGAGCGCGGGCCGTGGGCGGTCACCGCGGTGCCGGGTTTCGGGTGCTGCGACTCCAGCGGCGCGTCCTATGACCTGTGGCGACCGGCCGATCTGGGCGCGGGCGGCGTGCGGCACCCCATCATCACCTGGGGCAACGGCACCGACGCCGCGCCGGAGCAGTACACCCACCTGCTCGAGCACTGGGCCTCCTGGGGCTTCGTGGTGATCGCGGCGCGCAATCGGCAGACCGGTTCGGGCAAGGACATCGCCGGTGCGGTGGAGTACCTGCTGCGTCAGGCCGAGGATCCGGCGAGCCCCCTGTACGGCAGGGTCGATCCGGACCTGGTGGGGGCGGTGGGGCATTCGCAGGGGGCCACCGGCGTGATCAACGCGATGGCGCTGTCCGGCGGCAGAATCAAGACGGTGGTTCCGCTGGAGCTGCCGATTCAGCTGTGGTGTTCGACCGGGTCGTGGTGCCCGGACATCACCGGTCCCGGGAACGGTTCGATCTTCCTGGTGAACGGGTCGGCGGACGCGGTGATCTCTCCCTCCCGGCAACTGTTGCCGCCGCCGGTCATCGGGCTGCAATCGATCCAGGCGTACTACGAGGCGATCCCGGCGACGATCCCCAAGGCCTGGGGCACCCTGGCCGAGGTGAATCACAATGACGTGCAGGGACAACCGCAGTGCGCACCCGCGATCACGCTGTGCGCGCTGGGCGTTCACGGCTACCTCGGCTATCCGACCGCGTGGCTGGCGGCCCGCCTGCTGGGCGACACCGCCGCCCAGCGGGTCTTCGTCTCCGGGACCGGAGAGTTCTTCGCACCGAATCCCAACTGGGTCAATCAGATCGGCAACATCACCGGGTGAGGCCTCACCCCAGGTCGGGGAAGTCCTGCACCAGGTGAATTCCGCCCCGCCGCAACGGGTATCGGTCCGCGTCCAACAGGGTCAGCGTGATGCTCACCGGCCGGCCCGCCAGCTCACCGGTGAGCAGCAGGCGATCGGGCGCGGGCTGCTCGTAGCCGAACGCGCCCAAGGGTTCCGGGGTCGCGGCGGGATCGGCGGCCTGCATCGAGGTCAGGGTGAGCCGGTGCGCCGCGGTATCCAGGTCCAGGGCCACCGGCACCAGCCCGTCGTCCATGCGCTGGTAGTGCGCGAACTCGATCTCCTCCAGAACCAGTCTGCGCCAGCGGGTTTCATCGGTGAGCAGCGGTGGGACCGGCTGCCCGTCCCGGGTGAACTCGGTGACGTCCCAGATGCCGGCCAGCGGGGAACGCTCACGCCCGCCGCCCCACTTCTCCCAGCCCTCCAGGCTCGACGGCAGGATGCCGGCCACGAACCACACCGCGAGCGCGACCTGCGCGGCGGCCACGACCCGGACCGCGCGCCGGCCCCGCACGGGCTGCGGGGTGCGCGCGGGCCCGGCCGCCGCACCGGTCAGCAGCCGGGTCAGCCGCCCGGCCTCGGGGGCCAGCAGCACCAGGCACAGCAGCAGCAGGTGGAAGGACAGCAGTTTCACCGGGACGTCGAAGGTCATGTTCAGCACCCACACCTGCGCCATGCTGACCAGACTCAACAGCACCCCGGCCAGGGCCGTGCGCGGTACGAGCAGCAGCAGGCCGCCCAGGACCTCGGCCGCGCCGAGCAGGATCTGATAGGCCGGGGCCGAACCCACCTGGGTCCACAGCATCGACATGGGCGAGAGTTCGCCCACCGGGGTCAGCAGTGTGGACAGCGCCGGTTCCGGCATCTGGGTGGGGATGAGTTTGACGAAGCCGTAGAACAGCATCTGCCCGGCCAGGAACATGCGCGTCAGCAGCAGGAACCAGCCGGCCAGGCGGCGATACTCGGTGCGACGGCGATCCAGCAGGGTCCAGAGCACGGTGACCGCCACCGCGAGCAGCAGCAGGCCGAAGACCAGCACCCACAGGTACGTCTGATCGCCGCTGCCGGAGTCCTCGCTCAGTACCGCCTCCGTGTCGAAGGCGGTGCGCCCCAGCCACTCCACCGCCGGACTCGGCAGGGTCGCGAAGCCGAACACCGCGTCGTCGGGCAGCAACCGCGCCAGCGGGCCCAGGAACGCGAAGACCAGCTGCGGATAGCCGAAGCAGAACAGCGTGACGTAGGCGACGACGAATCGGAATCCGATCCGGGCCAACGGGTTCCACGCGGGCGACGGCGGGGCCTCGGGCGCCCGAGCCGGTTCGGCGCGCTCGGGCTCGGCATCGATCGTTCGGGTGCTCATCCGGTCCTCCCACTCGGAACAGTTCGCTCCGAACGATAGGAATTCGCGGGGGCGCACACCTCCGGGATGACCCTGAACGGAACCCGGGTTCGCGGGACCGCGCGCATACCCCCGGGGGATTACGTGCCAGCACTACCGGGGCCGGGAACCGGGGGCGACGCCCGTCCCATTCACCGGTACTTACCAGACAAAGCACTGCCCAAACGAACTGGAACACGTTACATTTCTGAACACCGTGTTATCCGGGTCACACTCGGTCCTGTCCGACCCGAGCCGCATCGACACGCCCGCTTCAGCGCGCCAGGAGGAAACCGAAATGTCGGCCGACGATCCGAATCAGAGATGGGAACTCACCGTCTCCGACCGGGATAATGACGAACTCGCGAATCAGCTGGCGCAATGGCTCGCCACCAAGGTCGACGCCGACGAAGCGCCGCGCGTCACCTCGCTCAACAAACCGCAGGCGGGCGGCATGTCCAGCACGACCCTGCTGTTCGACGCCGAGTGGAGCGTGGCCGGGCAGCCCGAGGGCGGCTCGTTCGTGGCCCGGCTCGCGCCGGAGGAGAGCTCGTTCCCGGTCTTCGAGAAGTACGACCTGGAATCCCAGTACGCCATCATGGCCGGGGTGGCCGCGGCCACCGACGCGCCGCTGCCGCCGCTGTGCTGGCTCGAGACCGATCCGAAGGTCCTCGGCTCCACCTTCTTCGTCATGCGCCGGGTGAACGGGCGGGTGTGCGAGGACAATCCGCCGTACGTGTTCTTCGGCTGGGTCTTCGACGCCACGCCCGAACAGCGGCTCGAGATCACCCGCAAGACCGTCGAGGTCATCGCCAAGGTGCACGAGATCGACAATCCCGAACAGCGCTTCCCCATGCTGGACGGCGAGGGTTCGGCGCTGCGCAGGCACTTCGAGGCGCAGAAACAGTGGTACGACTGGGCGCTGGCCCGGGATGGCTACCGAATTCCGTTGCTGGAGCGCACCTTCGACTGGCTCGAAGCGAACTGGCCGCAGGATTCGGGACCGGACGTGCTCAACTGGGGCGACGCCCGGCCCGGCAACATCATGTTCGCCGAGAACGAGGGCGCGGACACCGTCGCAGTACTCGACTGGGAGATGGCGGCCATCGGACCGCGCGAGCTGGATGTGGCCTGGCCCATCCTGATTCACCGCTTCTTCCAGGACATCGCGACCAAGTTCGACCAGCCCGGACTGCCGGACTTCCTGCGCCGCAGCGACATCGAGAAGCTGTACGAGGAGGCCACCGGGCACGCGGTGCGTGATCTGGACTGGTACCTCATGTACGCCGCGCTGCGCCACGGCATCGTCATGGGCCGCATCAAGCGCCGCATGATCCATTTCGGCGAGGACACCGACACCGCCGATCGCGACGACTACGTCATGCACCGTCCGCTGCTCGAGGCACTCCTCGACGGCACCTACGCCTGGGATTGAGAGATATGCGACCCACGATCGGCCCGCTGGACGAGTACCCCATCCACCAGACGCCGCAGCCCATGGCGCGGGTGGCCTCCAGCGACAAGAACTTCTACGACCGCAGCTACTACAACGCCATCGACACCACCGGCGACCTCATGCTCATCACCGGGTTCGGCGTGTACCCGAACCTGGGCGTCAAGGACGCGTTCGCCACCGTGCGGCGCGGGAACGCCCAGCACACGGTGCGGTTCTCCGACGCGCTGGACCAGCGCGGGCTGGACCTGGCCGTGGGCGGCTACCGCATCGAGGTCATCGAACCGCTGCACAAGCTGCGGGTCGTGTGCGAGCACGAGGACCTGTCCTTCGACATGACCTGGGAGGGTTCGCATCCGGTCGTGCAGGAGGAACCGCACACCATCATCACCGGCATGAACAAGGCGATGATCGACGCGCAGCGCTTCGCGCAGGTCGGAACCTGGTCCGGCACACTGCACGTGGACAACACCGACTTCGCGATCGATCCGGGCGCGTGGGTCGGCACCCGCGACCGCTCCTGGGGCATTCGCCCGGTCGGCGACGCCGATCCGGCGGGGCGCGTGGCCGCGGAGCCGTCCGAGGGCTTCTGGTGGCTCTACGTGCCGCTGCGGTTCGACGACTACTCGATCATCGTGATCGTGCAGGAGGAGCCCAACGGCTTCCGCACGCTCAACGACGCGACCCGTATCTGGCACGACGGGCGCATCGAGCAATTGGGCTGGCCGCGTGTGCATCTGACCTACAGGTCCGGCACCCGCATCCCGACCGCGCTGCGGCTCGAGCTCATGACCCCCGACGGCAAGCCGCTCGAGGTGGAGGTCGAGGCGGGCACCAACATCGCCCTGCACGTGGGCTGCGGGTACGGCGGCGATCCCGACTGGGTGCACGGCCAGTGGAAGGGCCGCGACTTCGCGCAGAGCCAGAGCTACGACCTGACCGATCCCGCCATCGCGGGCCGCGTGCCCTTCGGCGTCATCGACCACGTCGGCAAGGCCCGCTGCAACGGCGACCAGGGCTGGGGCCTGTTCGAACACGGCTCGCTGGGCCGGCACGATCCCACCGGCTTCGCCGACTGGGGCTCGGTGGCCCCCTGATCCACCCCGACCGCGAATCGCTCTCCCACACAGGGTGATTCGCCGGACCGCCGCACCCTCCAACCCAACCTGCCGGGGGTGCGGCGGTCGCTCGTTCTCAGCGGTATTCGACCAGACAGAACTGGTGCCCCTCGGGGTCCGCCAGCACCACGACCACCCCGCCCGGATGCTCGTGCCGCTCCCCGGTGGCACTCCCCCCGAGCGCGATCACCTGGGCCACCCCCGCCTCGATGTCGTCGACGGCGATGTCGAGATGCAGCCGCACCTTCCCTCGGCGCGGCTCGGTCACCGGTTGAAATACCAACCGCGGCTGCGCATCCCCCGCCTGCCCCAGATAGACCCACCCTGGCTCCGACGGCCCGGGCGCCCTGTCGAGCAGTGCGCTCCAGAACCCCGCCACCCGCTCGACGTCCACGCAATCGATCGTGACACCCACCCACCGGTTCACCATCGCGTCAGTATGGCGTGCCGACCGCGACGCCGGTCGCCGATCAGCCGGCGGTGATCAGGGAACGGCGCGGCGAATAACGGCCGCGGCCACCGTGATTCCGGCGACCTTGCGTTTGTGGATGCGGAGTTCCCCGGAGCGGGCGGCCAGCAGGGCGGCCGCTTCGCAGACGCTGGCGGTGCCCAGGGCCAGGGCGGTGCGATCGGAGGGGTTGGGAACGGCCACCTCCGTCAACTGGGCCGGGGTGTACGCGATGACGCGGACGCCCAGTTGTTTCGCCGCCGCTGTCAGGCCGGGTTCGGCGGCGCGGCGGTCGATGGTGGCCAGGCAGGCGATGCGGGCGTCCGCCGCGACATCCCGGACCGCCGCCACGATCGATTCGGCGGTCGCACCGCGGCGCATGCCGATGCCGATGGCCAGTTCAGGCTGCAACATAGGACCGCGCGTATTCTGCTGCGGCCGTGACGAAGCGGGCGATCGAGCCGGGATTTCCGGCGGGGTGGGTGTGGAGGTAGGAGGCGTGGACGTTGGCGAGGGTCGCGCCTTCGCGGACCGTGCCGCCGGTGGGCGCGCGCCACGCCCAGGCGGCGGGAGCCGTGGCGGGGGTGGTGAGTCTGGTGCGGTGGAACTCGTGGCCGCGGACGCGGGCGCCCGCCGGGAACAGGACCGAGTCGGTGAGGGCCACGGCATCGCGGTAGCCGAGGGTCAGGCGGGGGCCGAACTCGGCGTCGGCGTCGATCACGCCCGCCATGCGGTGGCCGTCGAGGGAGCGGGCGAGGTAGAGCAGGCCCGCGCATTCGGCGTGGATCGGGAGGCCGTTCCGGGCCTGCTCGGCGATGCTGGTCAGCAGCGGGACGTTGGCGGCCAGGGCGGCGGCGTGTTCCTCGGGGAAGCCGCCGGGGATGACCAATCCCGCCGTGCCGGTGGGCAACTCGTCGAACGCGGGATCGAAGACGACCACGCGCGCGCCCGCGGCTTCCAGGAGCTCGCGGTGCTCGGCGTAGCCGAAGGTGAAGGCGGCGCCGCCCGCCACGGCGATCACGGGCGCGGCCGCGAGCGGGGTGGGATCGGCGCTGCCCCCGCGAGCGGAGGTGGATTCGGCCGCCGGCGCGTCGGATCGCGCCGCGGCGGGGCCGGACGCGAACGACGCCGCGGCGGAGCCGGACCCGAACGACGCCGCGGCGGATCCGGTCCCGAACGACGCTGCGGCGGAGCCGGACCCGAACGACGCTGCGGCCGAACCGGACCGGGGAGACGCCGCCGCGCGCAGTTCGGCGACCGGATCCCACGTGGTCCCGGCGGCGTCGGCGGTGGCCAGTGCCACCACCGCGGCCAGATCCACGTGGGCCGCCACCAGATCGCTCATGGCGTCCACCGCCGACTGTGCGGCAGAACCGTGTTCGGCGGCGGTGATCAGGCCCAGATGCCGGGAAGGCACGGCCAATTCGGCCAGGCGGGGAAGCGCGCCGAGCACCGGCAGGCCGACCCGATCGCAGGCGGCGCGCAGGACCTGTTCGTGGCGTTCGCTGCCGACCCGGTTGAGAATGACGCCACCGAGCCGGATCCCGCTGTCGTAGGTGGCGAAACCGTGCAGCAGCGCGGCCAGGCTCTGACTGTGCCCGCGCGCGTCCACGACCAGGATCACCGGCGCGCCCAGCATGGCGGCGATCTGGGCGGTGGAGCCCTCGGCGATGGGTTCGGCGTTGTTCTCGTCGATCCGGCCGTCGAACAGGCCCATGACGCCCTCGACCACGGCGATGTCGCAGCCCGCGCTGCCGTGCCGGTACAGCGGCGCCATCCGCTCGGCCCCGCACAGCACCGGATCGAGATTGCGGCCCGGCCGCCCGGCGGCCAGGCCGTGATACCCGGGATCGATGTAGTCCGGCCCGACCTTGAACGGCGCGACCCGATGCCCGGCGCGCCGCAGCGCGCCGATCAATCCCGTTGCGACGGTGGTCTTTCCGCTCCCCGACGCGGGGGCGGCGATCACCACCGCGGGCACACTCACCATTCGATGCCCCGCTGGCCCTTGCGGCCGGAATCCATGGGGTGCTTGACCTTCGTCATCTCGGTGACCAGATCGGCGACCTCGAGCAGGGCGGGCGGGGCGTCGCGGCCGGTGATCACCACGTGCTGATTGCCGGGCCGCTCGCTGAGCGTCTTGACGACCTCGTCGACGTCGACCCAGCCCCATTTGAGCGGGTAGGTGAATTCGTCGAGCACGTAGAAGCGATGCTGCTCGGCGGCGATGCGGCGCGCGATCTCCTGCCAGCCGGCGAGCGCGGCGGCCGCGTGGTCGTCGTCCGAGCCCTGCTTACGGGTCCAGGACCAGCCCTCGCCCATCTTGTGCCATTCCACGGCCCCGCCCGCGCCGGTCTGCTCGTGCAGTGTGCCGAGGGTGCGGAAAGCCGCTTCCTCCCCCACCTTCCATTTGGCGCTCTTGACGAACTGGAAGACCGCGACGTCGAAACCCTGGTTCCAGGCCCGCAGCGCCATGCCGAACGCCGCGGTCGACTTCCCCTTGCCGGGCCCGGTGTGCACCGCGAGCACCGGCAGATTGCGCCGCTGCCGCGTGGTCAGGCCGTCGTCGGGAATGCTCTCCGGCAGCGGAACACCCTGGGGCATGGATCCGGACTCCTCTCACCACACGGTCGCGTGACCCTGTGCGCCCCCTCACCGTGCCATACCCGCCAGTCCCCGCCGCGCTCAGGTCAACGCGTGCACGATTCCGGACACGATCCGCCCGATCGCCCGCCCGGCCACCGCGAGCATTCCCGGCGCGGCCTCGACGAGCGCGCCCGCCGCCTCCCCCGCGAAATCGGCCCCGTCCGCGAGCCGCTTGTTCCGCCTGGACCTGTTACGACGAAATATCCCCATACCCGGTACTACGCACGCGACCCCGTTCGAGTTCCCTCCCCGCCACGATTTTTCGCCGCCGTGCCCCAGATCCGCCGGGGCGACTTGGTCCACCCGGGTCCACTCGCCTCGATTCGCCTCGGGCGACGCGGAACCCGGCCGACCCGCCGCGCGACACCTCGCAGGTGCTCTCATCGAGCGCGAGGTACCGATCGGGTTCGGACCGCGGGCTCGGCGCGGACAATGCCCGCCGAAC
Organism: Nocardia sp. NPDC057668; assembly: GCF_042799795.1. NCBI lineage: Bacteria > Bacillati > Actinomycetota > Actinomycetes > Mycobacteriales > Nocardiaceae > Nocardia > Nocardia sp. NPDC057668. The sequence continues at coordinate 1,935,779 of NZ_JBHVIC010000001.1, forward strand.
AGATGGAGATGACGAACCGTTCTCGCGACGTCGCCGACGCAGATGACCGGCGCGAACCCATTCCCGTTCAGGCCGCGCGGGAACCGGCGCGGACGATCCCAGCCACCGCCTCGCCGGTCAGCTCGCCCAGGGCCAGGTAGCCCGCGCGGAGGTCGGCGGCGAGGTCGCGGGCCAGGCCGAGGCGGATCATGCCGCGTTCGCAGTCCACGACCATGGCGGTCACCGACCGGGCGGCAAGCAGGCGGGCCGCGGCGCGGGCGCGCGGGACCGGGTCCGTGCCGCCGGTGGCGCGGCCGTCGGTGAGCAGCACCAGCATCGGGCGGCGGTGCGGGTCGCGGACCTGTTCGCGGGCGATCACCTCGCGGGCCTTCAGCAGGCCCTGTGCGAGTGGGGTTTTGCCGCCGGTGCGCATATCGGCCAGGCGGCGGACCGCGATGTCGACCGAGGAGGTGGGCGGCAGCACCAGCTCCGCGTCCGCGCCGCGCACGGTGATCACGGCGACCTTGTCGCGGCGCTGATAGGCGTCGCGCAGCAGCGCCACCACCGCACCGGTGACCGCGGAGAGGCGGTCGCGGGCGGCCATCGAGCCCGAGGCGTCGACCACGAAGACGACCAGATTGCCTTCTCGCCCTTCGCGATACGCGCCGCGCAGATCGCTCGGCGCGAACTCCAGGGGGCCGCTCAGGCGGCCGCGCGACCGCTGATGCGGTGCGGCGGCGAAGACGGTGCCGAGCAGGTGCAGACCGGTGCCGGTCTCAGGGGTGGCGCGCACGACGCGGCCCTGCCGGGTGCGGGCGCGGGACCGGCGGCCGGGCGCGCCTTCGCCGACGCCGGGAACCTCCCAGCGCGGCGGCTTGGCCGCGGTGTGCCCGGGCAGCCCGGTGCGACCCTCCCGCGCGGGCTTGCCCGACGGGTCTCCGCCGGCGGTGTCCCGACCGGATTCCGGTGTGCCGGAAGAGTTCTCCGGCCGGGGATCGTCCGCGCCCCCGGGCGCATCCGCGTCGCGGTGGTCGGCGGCCGGTACGTCTCCCTGTGCGTTGCCCGACTCCGAGTCGTCGCGGCCGCCGCCGGGCGAATCCGGCCCGCCGTCCGGATCATCGTCCGGGTCGTTCGAAGCGGTTGGATCCTGCGGTCCCGCACCGTCGCGCGGGACCGCTTCACCTTTTCCCAGGTCGTCCGCACCGCCGTCCTGTGCGCGCGCGGCCTGTTCGGCGGCCTGTTCCATGGCCTGATCGAGTTGTTCCTCGCTGATGCCCGGCTCGTCGAACGGATCACGCCGACGCCGGTGCGGCAGTGCGAGTTCCGCGGCCACGCGCACGTCGTCCTCGGTCACCACGAGGCTGCCGCGCCAGGCGGCGTGCGCGGTGGCGGTGCGCGCGACGACCAGGTCGGCGCGCATACCGTCCACGTCGAAAGCGGCGCACAGCGCGGCGATCCGGCGCAGCTCCACGTTGTCGAGCTCGACCGCGCCGACCCGGTCGCGGGCGGTGAGGATCCGGTCGGCGACCTCGCGATCGGCCGCCGCGTACAGATCGGCGAAACCGGCGGGATCGGCCTCGAAGTCCAGGCGGCGGCGCACCACGGCCATGCGCACATCGACGTCGCGGGAGGCGACCACGTCCACGGTGAGCCCGAACCGGTCCAGCAGCTGCGGGCGCAGTTCGCCCTCTTCGGGATTCATGGTGCCCACGAGCACGAAGCGCGCGGGATGCGAATGCGAGACGCCGTCGCGCTCGATGTGCACCCGGCCCATGGCGGCGGCGTCCAGCAGCACGTCCACCAGGTGGTCGTGCAGCAGGTTCACCTCGTCGACGTAGAGCACGCCGTGATGGGCCGCGGCCAGCAGACCGGGTTTGAACGCCTGTTCGCCGTCGCGCAATACCCGCTCGAGATCCAGCGAGCCGACCACGCGGTCCTCGGTCGCGCCGACCGGCAACTCCACCAGTCGCGCCGGGCGCGCACCGCGCTCGTCCACCACCGGGGGCAGCAGCTGCGCCAGCGCGCGCACCACCGTCGACTTCGCGGTGCCCTTCTCCCCGCGCACCAGCACACCGCCGATACCGGGATGTACCGCGCACAGCGTCAGCGCCAGCTGCAACCGTTCCTGCCCGACGACAGCGGAGAACGGGAACCCGACCTCGTCACCGGAGGCCGCGCGCTTGGATTCCGAATAAGCCACAGAGGAAACGGACACGCCCCAACTCTAGGCGCGGCGCCGCGGCGGTCGGCGTCGGCCTCCCCGCCGCGCACCGAGCCACCTCCGGAATCCCGTGCGGTGAACCACGCTCGACCGCCGGCGGGGGCAGCTCGACCACCCCCGAGCGGCACCGATTCGGACGCTGTCGCCGATACGGGCAGCCGACAGCGCCGTTCGCCGCACCACCTGCGCGGCCGTCCGGAGTCCCGCACCGAAAACAATGGCCCGCAACCACATTCGGTTGCGGGCCATACTCGGCGGATCCGGTTCGCATCAACCCTTGCGCATGGGGATGTGCGGGATGCCGTCGTCGATGTACTCCTCGCCGTCGCGCTTGAAACCGTGCTTGGTGTACATATCGACCAGGTAGGTCTGGGCGTTGAGGCGAACGGTCGCCGACCCCGCCTCGGCCAGCGCGGCCTGCAGGACCCGGGTGGTGTAGCCGTGGCCGCGCGCGGACGGCGCGGTGCACAGTCGCCCGATGCGGAAGGACTTCACGCCGTTGTCGTGCTCCTCCAGCAGGCGGAGGGTGCAGATCACGTCACCTTCGTCGTCGAGCCAGAAATGACGGGTCTCGACACCCAGGTCGAGCCCGTCCAATTCCGGGTAGGCGCACTTCTGCTCGACGACGAAAACTTCTACGCGAAGTTTCAACAGCTTGTAGAGGGTCTCGGTATCCAGGTCCTGGGCCCACGACCGTTTCAAAGCAACCGTTGACATCATCGAGTCTTGCTATCACACCTATGCGTGCGAGGGAACCCCTACGTGCTTCGGCGTGTTGATCCCCTCGAGGAGCAGGGCCTTGTTGGACCAGTCCCACACCTCGTTGAACAGGGCCTGGTTCTCCGAGAGCTTGACTCCGAGCGAAGGCACCATTTCCGCGAGTTTCGGCTCCCACGAAGCGAATTCGCCCGGGAAGCACTTGCGCATGACGTCGAGCATGGCGCTCACACAGGTCGAGGCGCCCGGCGAGGCGCCGAGCAGACCGGCGATGGTGCCGTCCTCGGCCGCAACCACCGCGGTGCCCAGCTCGAGCACGCCGCCCGCACCCTTGCGGCGGATGACCTGCACGCGCTGACCGGCGATGATCAGCTCCCAGTCCTGGCCGTTGGCGCGCGGGATGAACTCCTCCATCGCGCCGACGCGACCGGCCTGCGACTTGAGCAGCTCGCCGACCAGGTAGTTGACCAGGCCCATCTCGGTGACGCCTACGCCCAGCATGGAGAACAGGTTGTTGGGCTTGACCGACTTGAACAGGTCGGTGAGCTTGCCGTCCTTGAGGAACTTGGGCGTCCAGCCGGCGTACGGGCCGAAGAGCAGGCCGCGCTCACCGTTGATGACGCGAGTGTCCAAGTGCGGCACCGACATCGGCGGCGCACCGACCGACGCCTGGCCGTACACCTTGGCCTCGTGCTGGGTGACCAGGGCTCTGTTGGTGGCGCGCAGGAACAGACCCGACACGGGGAAGCCGCCGAAACCGGAGATCTCCTTGATGCCCGCCTTCTGCAGCAGCGGCAGCGCGCCGCCGCCCGCGCCCACGAAGACGAACTTCGCGTTGATGACGCGGGTCTTGCCGGTGCGCAGATTGCGGACCTTCACGTACCAGGAGCCGTCGGACTGCTTGGACAGGTTGCGCACCTCGTGACCGAAGGCGATGTTCGCCCCCGACGTGCCGAGGTAGGCCAGCAGTTCCTTGGTCAGCTCACCGAAATCGATATCGGTGCCGGAGTCGGTCCAGTTCAGCGCCACCGGGTCGGAGAAGTCACGGCCCTTGGACATCAGCGGTAGTCGCCGCTTGAACTCCTCGGCGTCGTCGATGAACTCCATGCCTTCGAACAGCGGATGCCGCGACAGCGCCGCGTGGCGCTTGCGCAGGTATTCGACGCCGTCCGGTCCGTGCGTGAAGCTCACGTGCGGAATGGGGTTGATGAAGTTCGACGGATTGCCGAGCACGCCGTTCTCCACCGAGTACGACCAGAACTGGCGCGACACCTGGAAACGCTCGTTGATGTCGATGGCCTTGGTGATGTCCACCGAGCCGTCGGCGTTCTGCGGCGTGTAGTTCAGTTCGCACAGGGCCGAGTGGCCGGTGCCCGCGTTGTTCCACGGGTCGCTGGACTCGCCGGCGGCGGAGTCCAGCCGTTCGAAGACGGAGATCGACCAGTTCGGCTGCACCTGGCGCAGCAACGCGCCGAGCGTGGCGCTCATGATGCCGGCGCCGATGAGTACTACATCGGTCTTTTCGATCTTCGCAGCGTTCGACACGGCTTTGTCGACTTCCTTGTCTGTTTAGGGCAATCCAGCGGCAGCTAGGTTACCCGTCGTTCACCTACGGCCAATTGTGCCCCTGGACACGAACAAATCCCGCAACGAAAACCCCGAATGTGAGAGATACCTCCGGTTCTCACTGGGCGGCCGGGCGGCTACCTTGGATATGTGACCTCCGATACGTCATCTGCAGCCGTCTCATCCGCGCCGTCCAAGGCCCCGGGTACCTGGCAACCCGATGTCCTCGGAGACGCCTATCAGCAATTGACGATACCCATGGGTATCGATCCGGACGGCGAAGGCGAAGCGATCGCCACGCTGGTCCGGTACACCCCCGCCGACGCGCCCGTCGCGACCCAGGCGGTGCTGTTCGTGCACGGATTCACCGACTACTTCTTCCAGGAGCACCTGGCCGAGCACATGTCGGCCCAGGGATACGCCTTCTACGCACTGGACCTGCGCAAATGCGGTCGGTCCCGGCGACCCGGGCAGACGCCGCACTACGTCAGCGACCTGTCGCTGTACGACGTGGAACTCGATCGGTCGCTGCGCGTCATTCGCGAGCAGACCGGCCTGCCCGTGCTCATGATGGGACATTCGACCGGCGGGCTGGTGCTGTCGCTGTGGATGCATCGCCTGCACGCGGCGGGCCGCACGCGCGCCGAGGGCGTGACCGGGCTGGTGCTGAACAGCCCGTGGTTCGACCTGCAGGGCCCGTCGTACTACCGCTCGCTGGGCACGCCGCTGATCAACACGATCGGGCGGCTGAGCGGGCTGGCCAAACTGCCGCTGGGTTCGATCTCCACGTACGGAGAAAGCCTGCACCACACCAAGTCCGGTGAGTGGGACTACAACCTGGACTGGAAGCCGCTCGCCGGATTCCCGGTCCACGCGGGCTGGCTGCGGGCCGTGCGCCGCGGGCACGCGCGCCTGCACCAGGGCCTGGACATCGGTGTGCCCGCGCTGATCCTGCGGTCCAAGGTGACCAGGTTCATGAGCAAGTACGGCCCGGCCGCCGACGTGGCCGACGTGGTGCTCGACGTGCGGCAGATTCAGCGCTGGTCGGGCTGCCTGGGCACGCGCACGAACATCGTGCCGATCGAGGGTGCGCGCCACGACGTGTTCCTGTCGGCCGAACGCCCGCGCACGCGGGCGTTCGACGAACTGGATTCGTGGCTCAGGTGGTTGCCGACCTCACCAGAAGCTGGTGCGTAGCACGATCTCGGTGGCGAGCTCGTGGCCCGCTTCGGCGGCCACGTCCGCGACATCGACCGGCACGAGCCGGAATTCGCCGTAGACGTGCCTGCCCGAGCCCTCGGCCACGGGGGCCGGCAGGCGCTTGGTGGCCAGCAGCGTGGTGGGGATCTCCACCGGCGGGCAGGTCGCGTCGGCGATCTCACCGTCGACGCCGGGGGCGGCCGGGTGTCCGCTGCCCGCGGCGATGAGGCTCATGAAACGCCCGAAGCCGCGCGCGGCGAGCTGCCAGGCGAGGTCCGCGCCGGTGCCGCAGCCGACCAGGTTGGCCCAGGGCACCTTCAGCTCGTCGAGCAGCGCGAAGACCGTCTTGGTGTCGAGCCCGGGCGCGGGCTCGATGACGATGGTGCGCAGGTCGGAGGTCTGCAGTCGATCGCAGACCCCGTCGTATACGTCGGCCGGATCGCCCGCATCGGGTAGTAGTACGACGTGATGCCGGGAGTCGTTGCCTCCGACCCGTACGCCCCACTCGCGATCACCGACCGTGATCCGCCGAGATTCCATTTCGAAGACGCTACACGGCGCGCGAAACTCCCGGACGCCTGTCGCGCGGATTCTCGTGATGGTCGTCACCGCCGCCGCGTCAGGGGCTCGCGCGCACCGTCAGCGTCGGCAGGCCGGCGGGCGCGCCCGCCGCGATGAGCCTTTCGAGGGCGTCCAGGTCGAGGTGCTTCTCGAGGAGGTCGGCGAGCAGGTCCAGCTGCGCCTCGCGCACCGCGGCCACCGAAACGTCCTCGGCGACAACGAAACCCCGCCGACCGGCGCGAGCGGCCACCTCCCGCAGCCACGCCCTGCGGAAGTCGTCCGACTCCAGCGCGCCGTGCAGGTGCGTACCCCAGATCGCCCCGCGCACACTGCCTTCGGGCTCCCCCTCGAGCACCAGCCACGGCGCGTCGCCGTTGGAGCGGACGCGCCCGTGGTGAATCTCATAGCCCCGCACGGGGATTGCCTTTTCGACCGCTGCCGGCCCCGCGGGGCCGGCAGGAGCTGCCGATGCCGGAACGATCCCGCTCGCGCCCGTCGGGCCGCTCCCGGCGACGGGCGCGGGGCCGGACGCCGACGTGCCCGGGGCCACAGCCGCCGAGCCCCGAGCTGTGTCGGAGATCGCGGCCGCGACGGCTGTGTTCGATATCGCGTCCGGCGCAACGAAGCCCGGAATCGCGTCGTCGGCCTCGGGCGAGTAGACCCGATCCGCGCCGCGCGCGAGACCGGGCCCGTCCGCGAGGTGGCCGGCGGCCCGGCGCAGCACCTTCGGGTCGGCGAACTCGATCTCGAGGTCGAGCAGGCCGAGGCCGGGCACCGTGCCCGCGCCGGACTCGACGGTGTCGATGATGGTGCGGCCGAGCATCTGGTAGCCGCCGCAGACGCCGAGGATGGGGCCGCCCGCGGCGGCGCGGGCGAGGAGCGCGTCGGCTATTCCGGTGCGGCGCAGCCAGTCCAGGTCCGAGACCGTGGCCTTGCTGCCGGGCAGGATCACCAGGTCCGCGCCGGCCAGGCGGGAGGGGTCGGTGACCCAGCGCACCGCGACGCCGGGCTCACACGCCAGGGCCTCGACGTCGGTGGAGTTGGAGATGCGGGGCAGGCGGACAGCGGCCACCGTCAGCCAGTCCGCGCCGCGCGGGGGCAGCGAGCGGCCGACGGGGGCGTCGGCGACGGTGCCCAGGGAGTCCTCGGCGTCGATCCAGAGATCCTCGGCGAAGGGGATGACGCCGAGGGTGGGGCGGCCGGTCAGGGCCGCGAGCTGGTCGATGCCGGGGCGCAGCAGATCGACGTCGCCGCGGAACTTGTTGATGACGAAGCCCGAGATGAGTTGCTGGTCTTCGGGTTCCAGCACCGCGACGGTGCCGAACAGGTGCGCGAGCACGCCGCCGCGGTCGATGTCGCCGACCACCAGCACCGGCAGATCGGCCGCGCGGGCCAGGCCCATGTTCGCCAGATCCGTTGCCCGCAGGTTGATCTCGGCGGGTGAGCCCGCGCCCTCGCAGATCACCACGTCGAATTCGGCCCGCAGACCGGCCAATTCCTCCGCGACGATCGCGCGCAGCTCGGTGCGATGCCGGAAGTAGTCCTTGGCCCCGACGGTATCGATGGCCCGCCCACGCACCACCAGCTGCGAGCGCCGGTCACTGCCCGGTTTGAGCAGGATGGGATTGAACCGCACGCTCGGTTCGAGCCCGGCGGCGCGCGCCTGCAGGGCCTGCGCACGCCCGATCTCTCCGCCGTCCAGGGTGACGACGGAGTTGTTGGACATGTTCTGCGCCTTGAACGGCGCGACCCGCACGCCCCGGCGCGCGAGCAACCGGCAAAGCCCCGCCACCACAACGCTTTTGCCCGCGTCCGAGGTGGTGCCCGCGATGAGCAGGGCGCCCTTCACCGGTCGCGCTCCGCGCGCACACCGCACATCGGCGCCGAGCCACCGGCCCGGACGACGAGTACCCGGGGAAGCGGTTCGCGTTCGAGCGACGACCGGGAGAAATCGGCGCCACGCACCCGCCGGGGACCCCCGGTGGCACGAAGGTAGGAACCGCTCACGGCAGGGTCAGGATCTCCGAGCCGGTGTCGGTGACGACCAGGGTGTGCTCGAACTGAGCCGTCCACTTGCGATCCTTGGTGACCACGGTCCAGCCGTCGGGCCAGATCTCGTAGTCGATGCCGCCGAGGTTGATCATGGGCTCGATGGTGAAGGTCATGCCCGGTTCGATGACCGATTCCACGGCGGGCTGGTCGTAGTGCAGGATCACCAGGCCGCTGTGGAAGGTCGGCCCGACGCCGTGGCCGGTGAAGTCGCGCACCACGCCGTAGTCGAAGCGGTTCGCGTAGGCCTCGATCACGCGGCCGATGACATTGAGCGCGCGGCCCGGCTTGACGGCCTTGATGGCGCGCGCGGTGGCCTCCTCGGTGCGCTCGACCAGCAGTCGCACCTCCTCGTCGACGTCACCGGCGAGGTAGGTCTTGTTGGTGTCGCCGTGCACGCCGCCGATGAACGCGGTGACATCGATGTTCACGATGTCACCGTCCTCGATGACGGTGGAGTCCGGAATGCCGTGGCAGATGACCTCGTTCAGCGAGGTGCAGCAGGATTTGGGAAAACCCTTGTAGCCCAGCGTCGACGGGTACGCGCCGTTGTCGATGAGGTACTCGTGCACGATGCGGTCGAGCTCGTCGGTGGTGACGCCGGGGGCGACGGCCTTGCCGGCCTCTTCCAGGGCCTGCGCGGCGAGCTTGCTCGCGACCCGCATGGCCTCGATCGTCTCGGGGGTCTGCACCCAGGGCTCGTTGCCCTCCTTGGCCGTCTTCTTCCAGACGTACTCGGGCCGCTCGATGGATTTCGGCACCTCGCGAATGGGTGATTGGGTGCCGGGAACGAGGGGTTTGCGGGTGCGCACTGACATGGGATCAAGAGTATCCGGACCGCGCGGGGGCTTCGCGGCGGAGGCCAGCCGGGAACATTTCCGGACCGCAGTCCGTTTAAGCTTTCGGTTGACTTGGAAACAATGATGGAAGGGCGGCTTGCCATGGAACTGGGTTTGACGACATTCGCCGAGACTCATCCCGTCGGCGGCGACGGACCGGTGCCGACCGCCGGCGAGCGGCTGCGCCAGGTCGTCGACGAGGCCGTGGCCACCGAACAGGCCGGGCTGGACGTCTACGGCGTGGGCGAGCATCACCGCGAGGATTTCGCGGCCTCCTCCCCCGCCATGGTGCTGGCGGCCATCGCCGCGCGCACCGAGCGGATCCAGCTCACCAGCGCGGTCACCGTGCTGAGCTCCGACGATCCGGTACGGGTGTACCAGGATTTCGCGACGCTCGACGGACTGTCCCGCGGCCGGGCCGAGCTCATGGCCGGGCGCGGCTCGTTCACCGAATCGTTCCCGCTCTTCGGCTACGACCTGGCCGACTACGACGAACTCTTCGACGAGAAGCTGGCCCTGCTGCTGAAAATCCGCGAGGAGGGCCCGGTCACCTGGTCCGGGAAGTTCCGCGCGCCGCTGGACAACGCCGTCGTCTACCCCCGCACCGAGGATCGGCCGCTGCCGGTCTGGATCGCGGTGGGCGGCAGCCCGGAATCGGTGATCCGCGCGGGCCTGCTGGGCCTGCCGCTGGCCATCGCCATCATCGGCGGGCAGCCGGCCCGGTTCAAGCCGCTGGTGGATCTCTACCACCGCGCGCTGGAGCAGGGCGGGCACGACCGGCAGCCGGTGGCCGTGCACGCGCACGGCTACGTCGCCGACACCGAGGAACAGGCCGTCGCGGACTTCTACAAGCCGTACGCGCGGGCCATGAGCGGCATCGGCCGCGAGCGCGGCTGGGGCCCGATGACCCCGCAGCAGTTCGACGCCCTGCGCTCGCCCGGCGGGTCGCTGTTCGTGGGCACCCCGGACCAGGTGGCGGCCAAGATCGCGGACGTGCGCGACACCCTCGAACTGGACCGCTTCATGCTGCACGCGAGCGTGGGCACGCTGGCGCACGAGAAGGTGCTGCACACCATCGACCTGCTGGGCACGAAGGTCGCCCCGCAGGTGCGCTGAGCACGGCCTTCCGGCGCGGCACCGCAGCGAGTACTGTCTGCTAGGGCCTTGCGGGGCCCTGGCAACGAACGCGTTTTCGACTACCCGGATCAACGGTTTGCGCACCGATCAGGAGAGTTCGAATGAAGCTGCGCCACGTACCGCTTCTGTTCGTCCCGGCACTGGTGTTCCCGCTCCTGGCGAGCGGCACGGGCGGCGCCGAGCCGGTGCTGCCCGCCACGCCGTTCCACGTGCACCGGACGGCGTCGAGCCTCGAGGTGGCGATCGACGACGGCACCTTCGCCATGGACGGCAATCACCTGGTGATTCTGAGCGGCGACGGCCGAGTGCTCTCCACCCTGCCGCTGAGCTTCCGGCTCGCGGACTTCCTGTTCCCGATCTCGGTGAAGATCGACGGCGGCACGGCCGTCATCACCCCGAGTCTGGATGTGGCCCAGGCGTTCTACCGGCCGGTGACCGGTCCGGTCGATCAGGGCGCGGCCCAGGACCGGCTCAACGGCGAACTGGCCGCGGGCGCGGGCATCGGCCTGCTGGTCGGCACGACCACCGGCGCGGTCGGCGGCTGTCTGCTGGGCGGCGGGATCGGCGCGATCCTCGGCGGCCTGTCCACGGTGCTGGGCACGGCGATCATCGGACTCGGCGGGCTCGGCGTCGTGCTCATCCCGGTCGGCGCGATCGTCGGCTGCGGCGGCGGGGCCCTGACCGGCGGCATCATCGGCGGCGCGGCCGGGGCGGCGCTGGGCGCGGGCGGCGGCGCGATCTACTTCTACACCACCCCGCCGCCGCCACCGGCGCCCGAACCCGGGCCGGGGCGGATCGCGGCGGGACCCTGATTGGCGTTCGCGCCCTTGCTATTCCGTGACCGCGGTGCGTGATCGCACCGCGGTCACGACCGTCAGTTGGGGTAGTACGGCCCCGGGAACGGGGGTTCGGGCAGATCGCAGCGTTGCAGATCGTATTTCGCGATCCGCTCGATGCGGGTGCTCGCGAAGCCGAAGGCCTGGCGCAGATTGTTCCGGAACCGCGTGAAGGTCAGCGGCGCGCGGGACGAGGCCAGCAGGTCCTGGGTCTGCGGGCAGGACAGCGCCTGTCGCGCCTGCTCGACGTGCAGGACCCGGATGTGCGCGGCCATCCACGGGTGCAGGGCCACCACCCCGGTATCGGCCACCGCCCAGCTGGCGTCCAGGTTCTTGTCGTGCCCGATCCGGCCGTCGGTGAGCCGGTCACTGTGCGCCGCAACCGGATACGCCAATCCGACCGGATCGATGACGCGCACGTCCAGGGGCACGTTCATGCTCGACATGCCGAGGTTCAGGAAGTACACCGTGTGGCCGGTGCCGCCGGCGGGGACGGGCTCCGGCGGCGGGATGACGTACCAATAGGTCTGGTCGGGCAGGTTGATCGCCAGCCCGCCGTTCGGCGTCTCGGCGAGGTCGTTGATCAGCGGCCGCATGCGCGGGAAGTCCAGGTAGTCCTCGGCCCGGATGGGGTGGTCGTGGCCGCTGAGCAGGACGTAGTAGATGCGCTCGTCCACGATGCCGGTGGCGCGGATCTCGGTGCCGGAGGTGATCGCGGTGGTGTTGGCCGCGAACAGCGCCCAGCCGATGATGGCCGAGAGCGCGACGAGCGCGGCCGTCGCTGTCCAGTCCGCGCGGCGGCGCACGGCCGCGGTCGCCACCGGTCGCAGCGGCAGCACCATGACCGGCAGCAGCAGGCAGAACAGCTGGGGCAGCAGCATGCGCCCGTGCATGAAGTCACCGCCGACGCGAGTCTCGTAGACGGTCAACAGGATTCCGCTGCCGACCAGGAGGACGACGACGGCGGCGGGACTGTGCAGGCGACGGCTGAACTCGTCGATCCTGGCGCGCGACAACGCAGTACGGTCGGTGGGTACGGACGCCTCGGTGCCCGCAACGTGCGGCGCGCGCCGCCGCCACCGCAGCACGGCCGCCCAGCCGGCGAGCAGGACCAGCGGCAGCCACAGCCAGTACGGCACGGCCAGATCGCCCAGATAGATCAGACCCTGTTCCCATTTCGCACCGCTGGCCTCCTTGGCCACGGCCGTGTTCGGGTAGGGCAGTCCGTAGTAACCCATGCGCCAGATCTGATAGCCGACCGGAACCGCCCCGGCCACCGCCACCGTCGCCGCGCGGAAACGCCACGGCCGCAACCGGGTCCGCGGCACCGGTGCGCAGAACAGCGTCAGCAGCGCCAGCCCGCCGACCATGGCCAGTTCCGGCCGGATGAGCGGAGCCAGTCCGGCCCAGAACACCGTGGCGAAGAACGCCGCCGGTCGCACCGTGTCGGTCTGCGACCAGCGCAGCATGGACCACCACAGCACGGCCAGCCAGAACAGCACCAGACAGCTCTCGAGGCCCGAGCTGGCGTAGTCGCGGGCCGGGGGCAGCGCGATGTAGACGATCGCCCCCGCCGGCGCCAGCAGCGCGGACGTCGTTCCGCCCCAGAGCCGGGCCGCACCGAGCATGGCGATGACGATCGCCGCGACCGACAGGGTGAGCGAGATGCCCAGTACGACGTATTCGAGCCGCAGTCCGGTCAGCCAGCTGAAGAACCACACCACGTACGTCCACGCCGCGCTGGTGTTGGTCTCCACGCGCTCGTTCATGTTGAAGACCGGGCCGTGGCCCGCGAGCAGATTGCGCACGGTGCGCAGCACGATCAGGCCGTCGTCGGCGATCCAGCGACGCTGCCACGCCCCCGCGGCGAAAAGCACCGCGGTCAGCGCGATTCCCGCGCCCAGCAGGACGCCCGGCTGCCAGGGCCGGGACGGGGCCGGACCCGGATCCGGTAGCGGTGCGCGCACGAGCCGGTCGATCGGCTCGATGACGACGGGAATGGGCGGCAGGGCGGGTTCCACTTCGACATCAGGCGAGATGGACAGCGTCACCTACGACTCCGATCGAGGAAATGTGCGTGAGTGGTTGGAGTCCGGCTCGGCCGCGTCGCGGTCGCGGCGCAGCAGGACGTACACCGCGGCCATGACGCACAGCAGCGGGTAACAGCCGGAGTAGAACGGCACCGCGAGATAGGACCACCAGTCCGGAATGTCGTCGCGCGGCAACATGAACAGCCCGATGCCGATCGGGTGCGGCGACTCCGCCAGCGGCGGCCGGTCGGGATAGTTCCACCACCAGCACAGGCTCAGGGCCAGCACGACGGCGGTGGGCGCCCACCGCCGTCGTTCCCGGGTGGTGAGTCCGTGGTGCAGGGCGAGCACGAGCAGGGGCACGAACCACACCCAGTGGTGCCCCCAGGAGAACGGGGACGCGCAGGCCGAGGTCATGCCGGTCAGGGTGACCGCCAGCAGGGTGCGGCCGGTGCGGTGCGCCACGACCGCGGCCGCGAGACCGAGCACGATGACCGGGGTGGCCGCGGCGAGCCACAGCCACGTCGGCGGGGTGTACACGGCCCAGCCGGGTGCGGTGGAGATGAAGCTCTGCGCGTCCAGAAACCGGAGCAGCTGTGCGACAAAGCCGTTGATCGACTGGTTGCCGGGCGAATCGACCGAGCCGACGCGGCCGGACGTGGCCACCTGCGCGCCCCAGTAGGTCCAGGAATCCCGCGGGCGGACCAGGAATCCGACGCCGATGGTGCCGGCGAAGGTCGCGACGGCGACGCCGAATGCGCGCCACTGCCGGGTGCAGGCGAGATACACCAGGAAGAACGCGGGTGTGAGTTTGATGCCGGCCGCGATGCCGACGCCCATGCCGCGAGTGCGGGCCGAGGCCGGACGGGTCAGATCCCACACGATCAGCAGCACCAGGAACACGTTGATCTGACCGAGCCAGATGGTGGATCGCACCGGTTCCAGCGCGGTGCACAGCAGCGCGAGCAGCGTGGCGAACAGCCACGTGCGTGGCGTCCGCTCGAACCGCAGTACCAGCAGGCACCGGGCGACCAGCGCGATCAGCGCGGCCATGATGGCCAGCCACCAGATCACCTTGGTCGCGGTCAGCCCGAACAGGGCGAGCGGGACGAAGGTGATCGCGGCGAACGGCGTGTAGGTGAATTCCATCTCCCACACCACCGGTCCCCGGTACAGCGGGTTCCGTTCCAGCAGCGCCTGTCCGCCCGCACGGTAGACCTGCATATCGAGGTCGCAATTGAACAGCCCGTAGTACGGATTGCCCAGCGGCAGCGCGAATACGTGCCACACCAGAACGCCCACCGAGAGGCAGGCGCAGACGGCCAGTACCCGGTTGGTCACCATTCGATGGTCGCCGCGATCGGGCGAATCCGCACGCCCCCGGCGGTTTTCGCGGTCGATTCCGCCGCGATCGGCCGCGATCGCGAGCGCCGTGCTGTCGTTCCGAACGGTCCTCACCATCGTCTCCTGTCCGGCAGAACTGTGCGTCGAGCAGGGCGAGAGAGCTGGAACCGATTCGCCCGTGCTGGCGGATGGCCGGATGGAAATCGGCCGGGCAAAGAATGGGGGTATTTCAGCCGATGCGAATACTAGCGGTATCTTTCACCCGCTCGGAGCCATGAAACACCCCAAAACCGGCTTACCGGACAGGATTTCATTATCGATTCGGTGAATTCGATGTCGGCAGCACGCCGAAGTCACAAATGCGACAGGGCCGCAACCCCGTGAGAAGTTGCGGCCCCGAAGAAAAAATCAGGCTGTGGGATTCCACGCCCGAAGAATGGGTACTCGAAATGTCTTGCGAGAGCATACCGCCCGGCAGTGGCCCTCGTGCATGCCAAAACGCTGGTCAGGCGGTATTCATCCGAGTGAAACGGCGCTAATTGCCTTGGCAGCCGGTCGCTTCGAAATCCGCGACCGTCCGGTAGTACTCGCCGCCGGGGTAGTACGGGCCCATTCCCGCCGCCTCGGACCCCCGGGTCAGGTTCTGAATCGATTCGGTGAAGCCGGGCGCGGGCATCATATTGCGCACCATCAGTACCGCCTGCGGCAGCGTACCCGCGGGCAGCCAGGCGATTCCGCATTCGGTGCGGGCGTTGGCCGGGCGGTGCGGGCCGGTGGAGACGGCGATGGTGTAGAAGCCTTGCGCGTCAACGGGAATCTGCTCGTCGTAGACGCACTGATAGACCGCAGTCGACCACGGATTGTTCGAGCACACCGACCAGTACCGCACCTGACCCGCGCCCATGCGGGCGGTGCCGGCCAGGGTGTGCGGCGCGGTGGGCGCCTTGCCGCGCAGCACCAGCACCTCCCCCAGTCCGGTGTCCATGGTGGTGGCGATGTACTTGTTGTCGGGATTGTCGAAGAAACCGCCCGCCGCGCCGAGGCGTTCGGTCACCTCCTGCACCCGGGGCAGCACGGTGTCCCCGGTGATCTCGTTGCCGAACAGCAGGCCCGCGATCGCGGTGGGCAGGTTGGTGAACTTGGACCAGGCGGGCGGATTCGTGCCGAAGAGCCCGACCGCCGGTGTGTCGATCAGGGCAGCTCCGGTACCGGGATCGGTTGCCGGCGCGGCGTATCCGGCGGGCTCGCAGGCGGGCACCGTGCTACGCCTGCCGTCGGCCTCGACCAGGGTCACCGTCGGCAGGGGCACGCCGCCGGCGAGGTCGGCGCCGGTGTCGGGCAGGTACACCCGGATCAGGAACAGCGCGCCGTTCGGCGCCGTGGATCGGGCGCCGTCGGAGCTGGTGGTGTACAGCGTGTTCGCCGGGCGATCGGTTTCCGGTGCGCGGCCGTCGACCAGCCGGACGGTGTAGGAGCGGTTGCCGGCCGTGCGGTCCGCGCCGTCCAGGAACGGGTTGACCGACCCGGCGTCGGGAACGATGGCCTGATCGTTGAGCCCGTCCACCGAGGCCGAGGTGCGGCTGTAGGTCGCCATGGACAGGTAGCGCGCGTGCGGGAACTGTCCGCCGATCTCGATGTATCCGCCCCGCGGGACAGCCATGTTCGAGCCCCAGTAGGTGGCGCCGGTGTCCGGGTAGGCGATATTGACCTTGTCCGGTCCGGCCTGGAATCCCCACGCGCACGCGGTATTCGGGCCGAGCAGGATATTTCCGCCCGGTGCGGCCGCGGCGGTGGCGGCCAAGGCCGTTGTCCCGCTCGCCAGCAGTGCGGAGGCGAGCGCGAGCGACGCGGCCCGGCCACGGAATCGGTCGAACATGTCGCTATTCCTCGTTGTTCAGGTAGGCGCGGGTTTGCGCGGCGACGATATCGACGAGATCGGGTTGCGCGAGATTCACGTCCCACAGGTGCAGGCCCCAGGTGGGATTGGGCACCGTGGGCAACGCGGTCGCCGCGGGCGCGCCGGTGCCGGGTCCGCCGCCGCCGATCATGAGCACGTGCGGCCCGTCGCCGGTGGCGCAGGACGCGGTGTAGGCCCGCACTTCCCGTCCCGCGACCGCGCTGCGCAGGGTGCGGTCCGAGCGGCCGGTCAGCGCCGACGGGTCGGTGCAGAGCACCTCGTAGTCGGGGCCGAAGACGAAACGTCCACGGGTGCCGGAGGTTCCGACCTCGGTGGGCACGACACCGTAGCGGGTGCCGGGCGGCGGGGTCTCCGCGAAGGCCGAATAGGCGATGACACAGCCGAATTGGCCGGGCTCGGTGCAGCCGGGGACGGAATCGAAATCGCCGCCGGTCAGCGCGCCCCGGCGGACCAGCACGTTGCTGCCCGGCACGATCGCGGCGACGAGCTGCCGTTGCGCGGGCTGTCCGTCGATGCGGTTGCGAATCAGGGCGCGCAGCATGGTCGAACCCTGCGAATGCCCGATCAGGACGACACCGCGGCCGTTGTTGTGGTGCGCGAGGTAGTCCTGCCACGCGCTCTCGAGGCTGTCGTAGGCGATGTCGAGCGCCGCCGAGCGCGCCGGACCGGGCGAGTTCTGCAGGCCGCGCAGCGTGCTCTGCCGATAGACCGGCGCCCAGACATTGCACGCCGCGCCGAAGGGCGCGGCCTGCTGCTGCGCGATGAACCGCTGTTCGGGCCCGGGGGTCAGATCGGCGTTGTCGGTGAGCTGCGCCGAGATGGTCGGGTACACGTAGAAACAGTCGACGGGGGCGTCCGCTCGCCCGCCGCAGGGGTCGCCTGCCTGCCCGGGGCGGCACAGCCAGACCGTTTCCGGTGCGTCGGCGCGTGCCGCGGGCGCGGGCACGGCGCCGAGTCCGGCGGCCAGCAGGGCCAGGGTCGCGGCGATCGGGAGCCGGGCGCGCCGGCGACCGGCCGGACTCGTCTTCGGGCGCATGCGCGGAATCTAGCAGGTCGCCGCCGCCGCGGCGGCGAAGCGCGGCGCCTGTCGGCCACACCCCGGTAACGCCGTTACCCTTGGGGAGTGGGACGAGAGCAAGAGTCGGAAGTGACGGCGCGAATCCTCGCGGTGGTGCTGGAACTGCTGGCCGCCGACGGCTACAACGGCGTGCACCTGCGCACGGTCGCGAGCCGGGCGCACGTCTCGCTGACCCGGATCTACAAGTTGTTCCCCACCCGGGACGAGTTGATCCTGGTCGCACTCGAACAGTGGATGGCCGAACACGCCTATGCCGAGGTCGAATTGCCCGTGCCCGGTGAATCCGTGCGTGACGCGCTGACCCGCGTGCTGCGCTGCGTGTTCGAACCGTGGGAGCGCAATCCCACGATGCTCGAGGTGTATCACCACGCGCGGTCGGGACCGGGCGGGCAGCGGCTGGACCAACAGGGCCTGGCCGCCGTCATGCCGGTCGCGGTGGACGCGCTGCGCGACCTGGACCCCGAGTACATTCACGATCTGGCCATCATCCTGACCAATATGGCGCTGGCGCTGATCAGCCGATTCGCCACCGGCACACTGGAAATCACCGGCATTCTGCCGATTCTCGAGCGGACCGTCTACCGGCTCACCGCCGACAACGAGACCGCCTCGAAACAGCGCACCGCGAGCCACGCGGAGGGACAGATCAACGCCTCGCTGGCCGATGTCTCCGAGAGCCTGGGCCAGATGGTCACCCGCACCCAGCCCCCGGAAAGCCACGCCAACCGGGCTTGACCGCCGCGGGCTCACCGCCGGCCCGGGGACGCTCGAGATCGATTCGGGCGGTGCGTATTTCGCGCCCGACCGGCGGCACCGCAGCCCGATGCCGCCGATCCGGTAGGCGGGCCGGGCGCCACCGAGCAGACGGTGGCGATGCCCGGCGTCGTCGCGGGGCGCGGCCGCACCTCCCGGGCCGGGATCTCGCCGAGCCGTCCCCCGTTCAGTGAAACGTGTTACATTTTTGGCCGCCGTACCCGGCGTCGCGCCAGCTCAGGGCCGAGGCCGGCAGGTACGGCCGGTAGGAGGTGGCGGTCAGTGGAGTCCCCGAGCGCGGGTTCATCGGTGGTCCGGAGCAAGTCGGCGTCGCTGGGGCTGGTCGGCCTCGCCTATGTCGTCGTGGTGGCGGTCGGCGGCGCATGGCTGGCGTGGGGGCCCGATACCGGCCGGCTGTGGCTCGACGGGCTGATCGCCGACGTCCTGGCGACCCTGGTGGTGTTCGGATTCAGCCGGGCCTACCGCAATTCGAGTTTCTATGACGCGTATTGGAGCGTCATTCCGCCTCTGCTGCTGGTGTATTGGTGGAGTCAGGCCGGGCCGGGCGTGGATCAGCTGCGCTGCTGGCTGATCGCGACGGTCATGATGCTGTGGGCCGTGCGGCTCACCGGGAACTGGGTGTACGCGTTTCCCGGTCTGCATCACGAGGATTGGCGCTATCCGATGCTGCGCGAACGCGCGGGGCGATTCGGGTTCCTGGCCGATCTGGTGGCGATCCACCTGGTGCCGACCTTCCAGGTGTTCCTGGGCATGATCCCGGTGTACGTGGCCGTCACCCGGCCCGGTGCGAGCGTGACCTGGCTGCTGTGGGTGGCCTTCGCGCTCGGAACGGCCGCGGTGGCACTGGAATTGGTGGCCGACACCCAGATGCACCGGTTCGTGGCGCGGCGCGCGCCGGGGCAGGCCATGGATTCGGGGCTGTGGAGCTGGTCTCGGCATCCGAACTATTTCGGCGAGGTGAGTTTCTGGACGGCCATGGCGCTGTTCGGGGTGGCCGCCGCGCCGCGGGACGCGTGGTGGATGTTCGTCGGGGCGCTGGCCATGCTGGCCATGTTCCTGGGCGCGAGCATTCCGATGATGGAGCAGCGTTCGCTGGCGCGGCGGCCGGAGTATCAGGATGTGGTCGACCGGGTGTCGAAGTTCCTGCCGCGGCCGCCGCGCAAGCCCGCGGCGGTGCGGGGCTGATTCAGGCTGCGCGGGTGCGGGGTTCAGCGGGTCCGTTGGCTCTGCGGCGCGCGGACCTCACACGCCCAGGGCGGCGGCGAACACCGGCCAGGAGTCGTGCAGGTCGTCCTGCCAGTACGGCCAGGCGTGGGTGCCTGCCCGGAACACGGTGGTGGCCGGAATGCCCAGTGCGGCAAGGCGGCCGGTGAGCGAGAGGGTGCAGTCGCGCACCACGCTCTCCATCGCGCCGCCGACCAGCATGCGATCGGTCAGGCGAGCCACATCGCCCCCGATGGACGGGTCCGCGAGGGTGTCGTGCACGCCGGGACCGCCGTTGCCCGCCGAGATGTACAGGGCCGTGCCGCGCAGGCGTTCGGCGTTGACGACCGCGTCGTTGGCGACCCAGGCCGGATCGTCGGGTGACCACATGTTGTCCGGGTTCGCGCCGAACAGGCGCAGGGAGGAGCGCACGACCGCGCGGGCGAAGGGGTCGTTGGTGCGCGGGCAGCCGCTGAAGGCGCCCACCGCCTGATAGTGACCGGGGGCGGCCAGGGCCAGGGCCAGCGCGGCGGAGGCCGACATGGAGATTCCGGCAATGGCGTTGCGGCCGTTGAGGCCGAAGCGGTCGCCGAGCACCGCGGGCAGTTCGTCGAGCAGGAAGCTCGACCATTTGTTGCGGCCCAGCGCCGGATCGTCGACCGCCCAGTCGGTGTACTGCGAGGCGCGCCCGCCGATGGGCTGGATCACCGTGACCGGCTTGTCCGCGAAAAACTGCGCGGCGTCGGTGCGGTTGGTCCACGGGCCGCCGGATTCGCCACCGTCGATGGCGTTGAGCAGGTACAGCGCGGGCGCGGAGCCGCCGGCGTGCGAAATCCACACCGGCACTGTGCGATCCATGGCGGCGGAGTAGACGGTGGCCTCGTATTGGCGGCCGCCGAGGGGACGCACGTCCACGAGCGCGGGCGCACCGCCCGGGGCCGCCGTTGCCACCCCGGGCACCAATGCGGCTAATGCGGCTATCAGGACGAGCAGACAGAGCGAGGACCGGCGCATGGAGGGATTATTCCCCGGCAGCGGCCCGGTTTCCGGTATCCCACGCGGCGACTTCGCGGATGTCCGACATAGCGGACAGGCCCACTCGGCTACCGGGCAGCGTTCACCGGTTCGTCTGCATGATCTGAATGAGGTTGCCGCAGGTGTCATCCAGCACCGCCGTGGTGACCCCGCCCATCTCGGCGGGTTCCTGCGTGAAGCGGACGCCGAGCCCGCGCAGGCGTTCGTACTCCGCGCGCACGTCGTCGACGGCGAAGGAGGCCAGCGGGATTCCGTCCGCGAGCAGCGCGTCACGGTACGGCTTGACGGCGGGGTGACCGGACGGCTCGAGGAGCAGTTCGACGCCGTCCGGCTGTTCCGGGGAGACCACGGTGAGCCACCAGTCCGCGCCGATCGGAACCTGATGTTTGACCTGGAAGCCCAGGATCTCGGTGTAGAAGGTGAGCGCCCGCAACTGATCGTCGACGAAAACACTGGTCAGGTTGATCCGCATGGGGTGCACTCCGATTCGTCGGTTCTGATCCATCGCCCGGCGCTGCTGTGCAGCGGGGTGGCGCCGAGGTCGGAAGCCCGCCGGGGCGGGCTCCCCGAGGGGCGGGTTACATCAGGGGGTGAGCAGGTGATTCGGACAGTAGGTCATGATGTCGATCTCGGTGGCGGTCATGCCGTTGATGCCCACGTTGGTCCCGGGATGCAGGCGGTCGAAGGCGATCAGCACGCCCTTGCGGCCCGGGTTGCGATCGATGTCCGCACAGGTCTTGCGCCCCAGCTTGATCGAGAGCTGCTTGAACGCATCGGACTGACCCTGGTCACCCATCAGCAGCAGCCGCAACTCGTCCTGCGGCGCATAGGCCTGCGCCTGCACCGACCCGGCCAGCGACAGTGCGGCGGCGGCGATGCCGACCGCGACGATCCGACGAAACACGAGAACCCGCCTTCCATCTCCACCGATACCCGGCCGCTATGACCGATGCCCGGAATCTACCGGCCCGATCCCCCGGAACCGGGGATTGCGATCGGCCCCGCACCGGATCAGACCGAAAAGTCCGCTATGCCGGTGGAAGTTCCCGCCCGCGCCCCGGACCGCCCGAGCGACTCGCGTCGCACCGATTCCCGTGCCCGGCCGAGCATCCGCCCGGGCATGGGCAGCGCCGGTCTACAGCGGGAGAGCCTGCTGGTCCTTGTCCACCGTGGCGGGCAGGAGGACCTTGCGGAGGTCGGCTATGGCAGCGAAGGCCTCGTCGGGGCTGTCGGCGCCGTCCTCGGTCCAGAGGTCGAACCATTCCGAGTTCTCGCCGACCACGCGGGTCAGGGCCCGGACCGCCAGCGGCGCAAAGTCTTCGGAGAAGGCGATCGTGCCGCCTTCGGCCAGGAACGCCGGGGCGTAGTGGGAGGTTATCGGCGTGCCGCCGGGGAGGGTCGAGGCCACGATCGCGGCGGCGGCCACGGCCGCGCAGGCCTCGTGGTCGTCGAGGTAGCCGGTGGTCTCGGCGGTCACCGTCAGGGCGTGGCGCACCAATTCCGGGCGCAGCGCCGGGTCGGCGTCGTGGAGCGCGCCGCACCAGTCGGCGGCGCTGTCGTTGTCGAACGGGCCGGTGTCCCAGGTACCCATCAGCATCCTTTCGTCGGTACCGGCACCGTACGCAATCGGGCCGACAAAAGTCCGCACCGACGCGGGAGTTGGCGCGGCAGAGCGTCATTGGACGCGCGAGGCTACGGGGCGAGCATGCGGGGCGGGTGCGGCTGGAGATGGATCGTGGCCACCAGGTCGCCGTAGGGCGCGGTGCCGTGCGAGAAGCGGTGGCCCAACCGGGCCAGGGCCGAGCGGAAGCCGTGCTTCGTGCGAACCGTTTCGTTCAGGTGGGCGGCCCAGTGATCATCACGGACGATCTGCACGACCCCGTAGTGCTGACGACTGCCGATCGCGGGTCTGCCGCGCCAGTCGCCCGCCTGGATCACCACCCGGCGATCGTGAGCGAGCTGCTCGGACTCGATGTCATAGGAGGAGAGCAGAAAGTTCAAGCGGCCGTACTCCGCGGGCACCACGAGGTGCGGCGTGGTCGCGATGCGGTTCGGCGCGATCGGGCGGGTCACCAGCACCGACAGCGCGTTCCACCACATCGAACCGGGTTGTGCGGCCGCATTGGTGGCGGGCAGGGTGTTTCCGCGTAGATTCAGGGCAGCCGTCGGCGCGGTTCTCATCGTCACGGTGGATCTCCAAACTCGTTGTTCTTCAGTACCTTTCAAACCCAAACCCGAAAAAGGCAGGTGGGAACAACAACTCCGGACGCCCCCGCGCCGGTGAGTGAGCGCCGTAATTGTCCCGATCTCGAGGTTAGCCTCGCTTACGAATCCGTGCCACGACCGACACGGCGCGGCCCCGGGACCAGGCATAACGATTGACGCACCCGCGCCGCCGGCCCGAGATCGGCCGCGAACCCGGACTCACATCACGGCGAATCCGGGGGTGGCGAACGCGCCGCCGCGCATCAGTCGGTGAGGGTCGCCTGGAACGCGATGCGGTCCCCGCGATAGAGCGAGCGCACATGCTCGATGGCGACGCCCGCGGCATCGACGCTGCGCCGGTTGAGCAGCAGCATCGGCAGGGCGGTGGTGCATTCCAGCAGCGCGGCCTCGCGCGGGGAGGCCAGCACGGTCTGAATGCGTTCGGTAGCACTGGCGTAGACGACGCCCATGCCCCGCGTGGCCGCGTAGAGCGAGGTCTGCGGGTCGTAGGTGGCGCGCAGCCCGGCGAACCGCGGCAGCGGCATGAAGGTCGACTCCAGGCCGATGCGTTCCCCGTCGGCGAGCAGGACGCGCTCCAGATGCATGACCGGCGTGCCCGGCGCGATGCCCAGGGCGGCGGCGGTATCGGGATCGGCGGGCTCGTCGGTCCAGCCGATCAGCACACGGCCGGGCGTGCGCCCGAACGCCAGCGCGCCCTCGGTGTAGGACCGCAGCGACAGGGGCTGCACCATTTTCGGGCGCGAGACCACCGTGCCCCGGCCCTGACGGCGAATGCGCCCCTCCACCAGCAGTTCCCGCACCGCCTGGCGCACGGTCTCGCGCGCCACCCCGCAGCGCAGCGCCAGATCGCGCTCCGACGGCAGCGGATCCCCTTCGCCCAGTTCCCCCAGCAGCGATTCGAGCTCGGTCCGCACCCGGTACGACTTGGGCAAACGCGCCTCGGCGGCGGAAGACGCTGCGCCGGATGCCGTTTCATCGCTCGCACGGCCCCCGGACCGCCGGCCGCCCACCCCGGCAACCTCGGTTGTGTCCATGCCCCCAGCATACAGACTATTGGTCTATACCAATTGTTTACCCAGCGTTATCCCACGAAACACTCCTAGGTCTAGACCATTGGCCACCATGAGCCCATGCGATTGGTGATTATCGGCGGCGGCATCCTCGGCACCGCCCATGCGCTCGCCGCCGTCCGGCGCGGGCACGAGGTCGTGCACCTGGAACGCGAGGTCGAAGCCCGCGGCGCGACCGTCCGCAACTTCGGCCTGGTCTGGGTCTCGGGCCGCAGCGCGAACGAACTCGACATCACGTTGCGTTCGCGGCAGCTGTGGGAGGAGATCGGCGGCCAGGTGCCCGGCGTCGGGTTCCGCGCCACCGGATCGATGACCCTGGTCCGCAACGAACACGAACTGGCGGTGGCCGAGGCCGCGGTCGCGAACCCCGGCGCCGCGGACCGCGGCTTCGAACTCCTGGACGCCGATCGGGTGCGCGCGCTCAACCCGGCCCTGCGCGGCAAATTCCTTGCCGGACTGCACTGTTCGACCGACGCCGCGGTCGAATCCCGCCAGGCCCTGCCCGCGCTGCGCCGCTACATGGAGGCCACCGAGCGCTACAGCTTCTTCGCGGGCACCGAGGCGCGCACCGTCACCGGCAGCACCGTGATCGACGACCGCGGCCGCCGGCACGAGGGCGATCTCGTCCTGGTCTGCCCCGGCGCCGCGCACTCCGGGCTGACCCGCGAACTCGCCGGCGATCTCCCGGTCCGCCGGGTCCGGTTGCAGATGATGCAGACCGCGCCGCTCGGCGAGCCGCTGACCACCGCCGTCGCCGACGGCGACAGCTTCCGCTACTACCCCGCCTTCGCGGGCGCGGAGCTCGATCGCCTCAATCTCGAACAGGCACAACCGTTCACCGCCGCGCAGCACAAGATGCAGCTGCTCATGGTGCAGCGCCTGCACGGCGGGCTCACCATCGGCGACACCCACGAATACGACGAACCGTTCGCCTTCGACGTGGACGAGGCCCCGTACGAACACCTGATCTCGGTGTCCGAGGAACTGCTGGGCCGCAAGCTGCCGCAGGTGGTGCGCCGCTGGGCGGGCGTGTACAGCCAGTCCATCGATCCGGGCGCCATCGTGACCCGCGCGCAGGCGAGCGACGCCGTCTGGGTGATCACCGGCCCGGGCGGGCGCGGCATGACCCTGGGTCCCGCGCTCGGCGAGGAAACCGCCGACCTGCTGCACCTGTGAACCACCCACCACACCTACCCGACAGGGGAATCATCTTGTCCGACAAGCGCATCGACCTCGCGGTACTGGACATGGCCGGCACCACCGTCGCCGACGACGGTCTGGTGGAACGCGCCTTCGAGGCCGCGGTCACCGCCGCGGGCATCCCGGCCGAGGGCCCCGAACGCGAGGCGGCGCGCGCCTTCGTCCTGGACACCATGGGGCAGTCCAAGATCTGGTGCTTCCGCACGCTGCTCGGCGACGAGGAGCTCGCGCAGACCGCGAACCGCGCCTTCGAGGCGGCGTACACCGAACTCGCCGAACAAGCCGGTGTCACACCGATTCCCGGCGCCGCCGAGGCCATCGCCGAGCTGCGCGCGGCGGGCGTGCGGGTCGCGCTCACCACCGGATTCAGCCGCGAGACCCAGGACCGGCTGCTGCGGGCACTGGACTGGACCGAGATCGCCGACCTGACCCTGGCGCCCTCCGATGCCGGGCGCGGCCGCCCGTTCCCCGACATGGTTCTCACCGCGGTGCTGCGCCTGGAGATCGACGCCGTGGATCGCGTTGCGGTACTGGGCGATACGACCAGCGACATCGCCACCGGCCTGGCCGCGGGCGCGCGGATCGTCGCGGGCACGCTGACCGGCGCGCACGGGGAAGAACAGCTGCGTGCGGCGGGCGCGACCCACGTGGTGCCCTCCGTCGCCGACTTCGCGCGCCTGGTGCTGGATCAGCGGGCCTGACCCGAAGACTCCCCGCGTTCGCGACGCGGGGTTGCCCCCATCCCTTCGACTCGTCTCCCATCGAACCGAAAGTTGTAGTCACCGTGCGTAATACGAACAACCGCCTCGCACGCACCCTCGCCCGCACCGCACTCGTGCTCACCTCGGCCACCGCGCTCGCGTTCGGCCTGACCGCATGCGGCGGCACCGGCACCGATTCCGCTGACGGCAAGACCGTCACCGTGTACTCCGCCGACGGCGTCGGCGACTGGTACAAGAGCCAGTTCGCCAAGTTCAAGGATCAGACCGGCATCGCGGTCAACCTGGTGGAGGCGGGCTCGGGCGAGGTCGTCAACCGGGTCGACAAGGAGCAGTCCAACCCGCAGGCCGACGTGATCGTCACCCTGCCGCCGTTCATGCAGAAGGCCGACAAGCAGGGGCTGCTGCAGCCCAGTGGCGTGGACACCGCCGCGTTCCCGGCCGCGGACAAGGACGCGGGCGGCAAGTGGGTGACCCTGGCGGGCAACTACCTGTGCTTCATCGCCAACCCGTCGGTCGACGCGGCCAAGCTGACCTGGGACGACCTGCTGAAGCCGGAGTTCCAGGGCAAGCTGCAGTACTCCACCCCCGGCCAGGCCGGTGACGGCACCGCCGTGCTGATCCTGCTGCAGCAGCTCTACGGCAAGCAGGGCGCGCTGGACTACCTGACCAAGCTGCAGGTCAACAACGTCGGGCCGTCCTCCTCCACCGGCAAGCTGCAGGCCAAGGTCGACAAGGGCGAGATCCTGATCGCCAACGGCGACATCCAGATGAACCTGGCCACGGTGAAGGAGAAGGGCTCCAAGTTCAGCGTGTTCTTCCCGGCCGCCGCCGACGGCAAGGCCAGCACCGTGGCGCTGCCGTACCTGGTGGGCCTGGCCAAGGGCGCCCCGCACACCGACGAGGGCAAGAAGCTCATCGAATTCCTGCTCTCGGCCGACGTGCAGAAGACCCTGCCCGAGGCCAACGCGGTCTCCGCGCGCACCGACGCCAAGGACGCGCCCGCCGCGGGGAACGGCCCCTCCCCCGCCGCGCTGGTCAAGAACGTGGAGATCGTGCGCCCGGACTGGAATCAGGTCCTGACCGATCTCGACGCCGATGTCGCGGCGTACCAGAAGGCAACCGGTAGTTGAGTTCTCGATCCCGCAGAGCCCAGGAGCAGCAACCATGTCCTCCGCGTTGACGACATCCACGGCGACGGCGGCCACCGCCACCGAGCCGGCCATCGTGTTCGACCGGGTCGGTGTCACCTACCGTCGCGGCCACACGACCACCGTCGCACTGGCCGATTTCAACCTGCGCGTCGCCGCGGGGGAAACGGTTGCGCTGCTGGGGCCCAGCGGGTCCGGCAAGTCCACCGCGCTCAAGGCGCTGGCCGGATTCGTCCGGCCGACCTCGGGCGCGGTGCGGCTGGCCGGGCGCGAGGTCACCGATCTGTCCCCCGCCAAACGCGGGATCGGGGTGGTGGTGCAGTCCTACGCGCTGTTCCCGCACATGCGGGTGAGCGAGAACGTGGCCTTCGGGCTGAAGGCGCATCGGGTGCCGCGCAAGGAGATCGGCGACCGGGTGCGCGAGGCGTTGGAGATGGTCGGCATGGGCGCGTACGCCGGGCGGCTGCCGCGCGAGCTCTCCGGCGGGCAGCAGCAGCGGGTGGCCATCGCCCGCGCGCTGGCCATCCGGCCCAAGGTGCTGCTGCTCGACGAACCGCTCGCCGCGCTGGACGCCCAGTTGCGCCAATCCATGCTGGGCGAGTTGCAGCAGTTGCGAAAGGCGTTGCCGGACACCGCGATGCTGTATGTGACCCATGATCAGTCCGAGGCGCTGGCCCTGGCCGACCGGATCGCGGTCATGCGCGACGCACGGCTGGTGGACATCGACACCGCCCACAACCTGTGGCGGCAGCCGGCCACCGAATTCACCGCCGCGTTCCTGGGCGGCGCGAATCTGCTGCCCTGCCGCGTGAATCACGTCTCGGGAACCGCGGCGCTGGTGACCGTCGGCGAACACACGCTGCGGGCGGAGGCGCCGCTGCCGGGCGTGGGGCGACCCGACTGGGTTCCCGACGCGCGGGCCCAACTGTGCGTGCGGCCGCACACGGTGCGGATCGTGCCGCTCACCGAGCGGGACGCGTTGCGCGGCACCGTGATCACCGCGGTCTGGAAGGGCGCGGTCACCCGGTTGCACCTGTCGGTCGCCGGAATTCCCGGTGAGCTGACCGCCGAGACCCCGGGGCACACCGAACTGGTGGCCGGGGACCAGGTGGGCGTGCGCTTCCCCGACCCGGCCGGCGTGCTCATTCCGCCGGGCATCGGGACCGACGCCGCCACGGCCGATCCCGAGGTGCGGGCATGAGTGACGCGCTGCCGCAACGACTTCGCGCGGCGACCGGAGATGTTCTCGGGCTCGCCGGGCGCAAGGTGACGGTGCTGACCGGGGCGGCGGGGCCCGCCGCGCCGTCCCGGCGAGCCGAGGCTTCGACATCCCCGGCCGCGCAGGCAGAGCCCGCCGTGCCTCCGGTCGCGCCGGCGGAGTCGTTCGCATTACGGCCCGCCTCGAGCGACGGCTGGGCGGAGCTCTTCTCGACCGTGGCGGCCGTGCGCGACAGGAGGCGGGAATGACCGCGCTACTCGAAACACCCTCCGCTCCTGCGACTCCGGAGCGCCCAGAGCGCAGGGGCTCGCTGCGCGCGGTCGCCTGGACGCTGCCGCCCGTGCTGGTGGTGCTGCTCATCGCGGCCTACCCGATCTGCCGGGTGCTGTGGGAATCGACGACGACGAAGGACGGCGGGCGCGGGATCGGAACGTGGACCGGCGTGCTGGCCGAGTCCTCGTTCCGGAACGCGCTGTGGCGCACCGTGTCCATCGCGGTCTGCTCGACCATCGGATGCCTGATCCTGGGCACGTTCCTCGCGATCGTGCTGGCGTTCGTTCCTTTTCCGGGATCGCAGCTGGTGGGCCGGCTCATCGACACCGTGCTGACGCTGCCCTCGTTCCTGGTGACGCTGGCGTTCACGTTCCTGTACGGCACGGCGGGCGCGGTGAACGCGCTCATCGGCGAGCTGACCGGGAGTTCGGAACCGGCGCTGAACTTCCTGAGCACGCCGTGGGGCATCATCCTGGCCGAGATCACCTTCTTCACCCCGTTCGTGGTGCGGCCGCTGCTGGCCGGGTTCGCGCAGCTGTCGCGGGAACAGCTCGACGTGGCGGCGAGTCTGGGAGCCTCGCCGTGGCGCGTGCTGCGCTCGGTGGTCATGCCCGAGGCGTGGCCCGCCCTCGCGGCGGGCGGCAGTCTCGTATTGCTGCTGACCCTCAACGAATTCGGGATCGTGCTGTTCACCGGCGCCAAGGGGGTCATCACGCTGCCCGCGCTGATCTACACGCGCGGCATCGTCACCTTCGATCTGCCGGGCGCGGCGGTGCTGGCCTCGGTGCAGGTGCTGCTGTCGCTGAGCCTGTACCTCGGGTACCGGCTGCTGTTCGCCCGCCTGACCGGAACCCGCGGAGAGAGCTGAATCATGCTGGTGTGGACACGTTCCGGGCGACTCGCGGTACTCGCGTTCTTCGCCCTGGTGGTCGCCGTCGTCTTCGTGGCGCCCATCGCCACCGTGGTGGCGGCCGCCCTGGCCGGGCACTGGACCGGCCCGCTGCCCTCGGATCTCGGCTTCGCGAACTTCGGCCGCGCGCTGGAAGGTGAACAGGCGGCGAGCCTTTCGGTCAGCCTGCAGACCGCGCTGCTGGCCGGCGGCATCTCCCTGATCCTCGGGACCTGGGCGGCCCTGGCCGCCCGCGAGGCCCCGCGGTGGCTGCGCCGCGTCACCGACGCGGTCTTCCACCTGCCCGTCGCCATCCCCTCGGTGGCGATCGGCCTCGGCGTCCTGATCGCCTTCAACGAGCGCCCGCTGCTGCTCGGCGGCACCAAATGGATCGTGATCGTGGCCCATACGGTCCTGGTCCTGGCCTACGCCTTCAGCGGCGTCTCCGCCGCCCTGGACCGCCTGGACCCCGGCTACCGCCAGGCCGCCGAGTCCCTCGGCGCGGGCCCCGCCCGGGTCCTGTTCCGCATCACCCTCCCCCTGCTGCTCCCCGCCCTCGGCGCGGCCGCCGGCCTGGCGATAGCCCTGTCGATGGGCGAACTCGGTGCGACGATCATGGTCTACCCCGCGACCTGGAAAACCCTGCCCGTCACCATCTTCGCCGCCACCGACCGCGGCGAGGTCTTCGACGCCGCCGCCAGCACGACCCTGCTGGTCCTGGTGACCCTGGCCGCCCTGGTGGTCCTGGGCCGCCTGAAAGGCCGCGCGGCCCTGCGCTGACGGTGGGTCCGGTTAGCATGCCGGGCGTGAGGATCGATGTCGACCATGCCGCCCGAATCGCCGCCGCGGCAGCGGAATTCGACTGGACCTGGCGGCCCGCAGACCTGGCGCGCTGGTGCGCGGCGACAGGGTGGGCCATCGCCCAGGAGAACGCCAGGTCGGCGCGGCTGATCGCCGATCCGGCCACGGGCCGGCCCACGGCCACGGCGTCGTACGGCGCGTACCCCGCCGGCGACCGGTCCGATGCGGGGCTGTGGCTGGAATACCTGTCGATCACCGTCGCCGAGGCGGAAGCTGCTGCCGCAGAAGATGTCACGGCGACGCACGCGGCGTTGCAAGCCGCGATAGGAAACGTGCTCGGCCCGCCCGCGGCGTCCGGGCAAGCTCCGGACGCCGCCACCACCTGGCGATCACCCCGGGCGCTGGTATCCCTGCACGCCGATTCCCGTTCCATCGCACTCGATGTCGTCAATCCGCGATACTTCGACCGCACGGACCCCGGGCCGAAGCCGAGCCACGTGGTGGCCGGGCCCATCCGGCACCGGGATTGGGCGGCTCTCGCGGACGCGCTGGGGCAGACGCTGTGGCGTCTGCCCGCGCCGACCTACCTCATCATGGACGCCCCCGGCAATCGCTTCGCGCAGTTCGCGGTGGCCCACGACGAACTGTCCGCCGAGATCTCCAGCAATACCTGGCTGGATCAGGAGTTCCGCATGACGGCCCCGGAGGAGATCCGCATGGCCGAGCTGGGGTGGTCGCCCTACAGCGAACAGGGCTGCCCCAACTGGTACTGCGACGTCGCATTCCCCGGTCGCAAGCCGGACTTCGAGGCGTCGGCCCGACGCGCAGTCACCACACTCCGCGAGGTCATGCACATCTCGGATCCGACACGACTGCGGGTGGAAGCGTGGACTGTAGGAACTCGCCTGGTCCCCGACCTCACCGAGCTGCTGGCCGGGTAGCCGGCTCAGATGCTGAAGAAGCCCGCTACACCGCGTCCGGGCGACTCCGCGGCCTCCCTGGCCCAGGTGATCGCCGCCTCGGCCCACTCCCGGGTGTTGCTATCGAGGACGGCCAATTGGTCCCGGGTGAGGGCGTCCCACTGCTCACACATCTGGACGCAATAGCTGTGGCTCCATTCGCCATAGCCGCCTTCATCGTTCGACAGCGGCGCGGGATACATCCACTCGAACACGGTCAGACCCAGATCGACGCCGAGCTGTCCGAGCCGCTCGTCCACCATCGCGAGCCAAGCACCGTGGTACGGGCCCTTACTGTCCGAGAACTCCGCGAAGAACGCGCAGATCTTCTCGAAGGCGTCCGCGTAGCAATACGAATACCTCTCGAGGAAGGGACCACCGTTGATAACCGCATGCACTGCCTCGCCCATCGTCGGAGCCCCCTCGTCGCGGCACGGGTCGCCGTCCACGCGCTCGAACTCCTTCGCGAATCGCGTCTCGGTCATCCGCCGCAGTTTGCCGTCTCCCAGTCCGACAGCCTCCAACGGCTTCGCCAGATCGACGACGTAGACCCTCAAGAATCTGCCCACCGCCAGACCCTATCCAGCGGTCACGACACGAATCCCGCTCACGCACAACGCGGGTCCGAGTCACTGGAGCCGGGTTCGTCGGTTTCGATTACGACCCCGTTCAGCCGGCCGGATCACCGGGGTCCGTGGCGGCGTTGATCACGCCGTCCAGGACCTCGCGGGCGCGGTGGAGGTCCTTGATCGTGGCGTCTATGCGGGCGCGTTCCTCGGTGAGGGTGTGCAGGAGGTAGGGGGTGGCCACCGCGTTCGGGGTGCCGTCCTCGTCGTGGATGCAGGGTAGGAGGTTGACTATCGTGCGGCTGTGCAGGCCCGCGGCGTACATCTCCTGGATGCGCAGGACCCGGTCCACGGCCGAATCCAGGTAGTCGCGCTGACCGCCGGGGGTGCGGGTCGAGGTCAGTAGGTCCTGGGACTCGTAGTAGCGCAGGGAGCGGACGCTGACGCCGGTTCGGTCCGCCAGTTCACCGATGCGCACGATGTTCTCCTTGCACCTGACATTGATGTCAGGTTCTACGGTACCGGCATGATGCTGCTGACCGACTACCGCGGACCACACCTGACCCTGCCCAACCGGGTGATCATGTCGCCCATGACCCGGCTGCGCTCGCACCCGGACGGCTCGCCCACCGCCGACGTCGCCGACTACTACGCCCAGCGCGCCACCGCGGGACTGATCGTCAGCGAGGGCATCTGGCCGCACAGCAGCGGGCAGAGCGAGGCGTGGGTGCCGGGTTTGCAGACCGTCGACCACGTGCGCGCGTGGCGGGCGGTGACCGAGGCCGTGCACACGGCGGGCGGGCGAATCTTCGCCCAGCTCATGCACGGCGGGCGCAAGGGGCATCCGCTGGCGCGGATCGACGGGAGCGTCCCGGCGGGGGCGTCCGCGGTCGTGGACCCGGAGCGGGTGCACCTCATCGCCGGAGGCAAGGCGGACCCCATCGTGCCGGAAGCGCTGACCACGGCCGAGATCGACGCCACGGTAACGTATTTCGCCGACGCGGCCCGCAACGCCATCGCCGCCGGGTTCGACGGGGTGGAGCTGCACGGCGCGAACAGCTATCTGCTGCACCAGTTCCTGGCCGACAACACCAACCTGCGCACCGACGAGTACGGCGGGTCCATCGAGAACCGCGTACGGCTGCCGTTGCGCGTCGTGGACGCGGTGACCGCGGCCATCGGCGCGCACCGCACCGCGATCCGCCTCTCCCCCGGCAACCCGCAGTTCGACATGATCGAGCGCGATCCCGGCCCGCTGTACCGAAACCTGGTGGCCCAGCTGGATACTCGCGGCCTGGCCTATCTGCATCTGACTGATGCCGACGACTACGCCGCCCTGGCGGACCTGCGCGGACTGTGGCGGGGCACGCTCATCGCCAACGTCGGCGAGAACCGCACGCCCACCACCGCCGCGGACGCGGAACGGGTGCTCGAGAGCAGGGTCGCCGACGCCGTCTCCTTCGGGCGCGCTTTCATCCCCAACCCGGATCTGGTCCATCGCATCGCGCACGAACTACCGCTGGCGGCACTGCGCGACGAGTTTCTTTACGGCCGCGACGCACGCGGATACAGTGACTATCCGCGCGCGAGTGAAAGACTCGTTTCGAGTCCCGCGAATAGTCGCGTTCAGTCGAACTGAAACACAATTCCGGGAAAATGGAAGTTGGGCCTAATACCGAATGGTCGGTATTAGGCCCAACCATTTCCCCGGGGAGGGATCAGCCCGGGAAATCCAGGTCCGCGGCCGCCACCAGCAGCGCGCGGGAGTGGGCATCGTCCGCGTCGCGGATCAGACCGGCCGCCAGGAGATACGCCGCCGCCATGCGCAACGCGGAATCCTGGAGACCGGTGATGGTTTCGGCGAAGTCACCGGCCTTGGCGTCGAATCCGCGCCGCAATTGCCGCGCGGAGTCGAACCCGCCGAAGCCGCCGGCGCCCTGTAATCGCCGAGCCCGCTCGACCTGCGGATCGAGCGAGTCGGCGAAGCGCAGGAAGTTGGCGGCACAGCGCCGGGCCAGCGCCTCATCCATGCGAAAGGACCCCTCCGCCGCCCGCGCGTACAACTGATCACCAGCGGTTCGTCCGGTGTACAGCACGGCATCGCTCCCCTTACCGAACTCGTCATCCCCTGCCGAGCTCGATCGACCCAAATGTGAAATGCCTTTTACCGCCCACGATTCCGCCGGGTGTGTCAGGCTGAGAGAAATCCCGGACGGGCGTGCCGCGCCAGTCGACCACGCGGCACGCCGGGCGGGGCGCCCCGTTGCGCCCGCCGTCTGGAGGCGGGCGACGTCCGCGAGCCAGGTGAGCTACTGGCCCGATAGCGCGACCCGGTTGACGTCACCACTGGCTCAGCGACCCGATCGCACTGCTGCGTGTGCGCCAATACGGTTGCGGGTCAGTGCATTGGACGCGGTGCGCTCGGAATCACTGTTCCGGCAAACGACGCCGGCCACCGGCCACGTCGATTACGAGATCAGTGTAACCGTCCACCAGCTCGGCCAGGTGGTACCAGTGTTTATGGGTATTGTCGCTGCCCGCGCCCTCATGATCGATGACCTGATTCGCTTCGACCCAGCTCCGGGCCATTCGATCCACGACCGCACCCAGGCTTTCGGTGTGCAGCGCGGCGCCGTTACGGTGCTGCGGCAGTTCCTGTTCCACCCAATCGTTGATATCGTCAACGAGTTCGCCGCGGCGACAATCGATCTCGGTGACCAACATCGGATCTCGTACTTGTCCGCGGCGTTCGTGCAGCTCGGCGAGGGCATGCGCCGAACGCAACAGAACTCGATCTTGAAATCGCCTGCCCTGGAATGCACAGAGCAATTGCGGAGCGGTCGGCAGAACGCCGGCTATGGACATGGTCATCGGAACTCCCCGTACGTGCCCGCTTGGATCACTAATCGCACCAACATGATTGGTCTCCGGATTTCAGCTATACCGGTCATCGGATCGGCTGTTCACGAATAGGCTAGCCGAATCATGCTCTTACAAATGCAAGAACGCAACAGTGCGTTCTAAGTAGTGCGCGAAGCGAAAGGGTTTGTCATGGCAGGCAAGCGCACCGTGCTCACCGTCCGTCTGCGCCGCCTCGCGGCCATGCTGCACGAGATGCGGGAGACAGCCGGCCTCAGCAAAGAGGTGGTGAGCAGCAAAACCGGTATCAACGTCACCACGCTCTACCGCATCGAAACGGCACAGGCCAGGCCACAGCGCCGCACCCTGACCGCGATGCTGGATCTGTACCGAATCGGCGAGCCACAACGTTCAGATGCCTTGCAGTTGCTGGTCGATGCGCTCAAACCCGGTATGGCCCGGTCCTTCGAGGACGCGGTCTCCGAGGTCTACGGCGCGTACATCAACTTCGAGGCCGAGGCGCTCTCGGCGCGGTTCTTCCAGGCCAGCTACGTGCCCGGCCTGCTGCAGACCTCGTCGTACGCCAACGCCGTCTACCAGACCACCATGCCCAAGATCTCCGACCAGGTCATGAACCAGCGCATCCAGGCCCGCCAGGAGCGCGCGAACGTGCTGACCAAACACGACCCGCTCGAACTCTGGGTGGTGCTGGACGAGGCCGTGGTCCGGCGTCTGGTCGGCGGGCCGGAGGTCATGCGCGAGCAGTTCGATCTCCTGCTCGACCACACCAACAAGCGCAACGTGATCCTGCAGATCCTGCCCTTCGACGCCGGCGCGCACCCCGGCATGCTCGGCTCCTTCACCCTGCTGGACTTCCCGGACCCCGCCGATCCGGAGCTGGTCTACGTCGAGGGCATCGCCAGCGACGAACTGATCGAGGGCCACCCCGAGGTCCGCCGGTACGGGGTCATGTTCGACCAGCTGCGGGCCATGGCGCTGAGCCCGCGCGACTCCATCGCGATGATCGAGGAGAGCAGGGACGAGCTGGGCAGACGCGAGTAGCGCGGCTTCCACCCACCCTGGGGGTGGGGAAGCATCACCCTCGGAGCGGTGATCGGCAGTACTGAGGTTGCTGTCGGATCGAACCGGATGCGACGACAGTTGGATACATCCCCAACAGCACCACAAAGTCGCATTTCCGAGAGGATGATAACGATGTGCAAGTCGGTCGAATCGCCCGCAATCACCCTCGTTCCCCAGCGAGCGAGCGAGCACCACGCTGCCACCGCGACCATCTCTCGCCCCGATTCGGCGGCGATCGCCTACAGCGCGGCCGACTGCGCCCTGACCTACGCCGAACTCGATCGGTGGTCCAACCGGATGGCCCGCATGCTGCTGGTCCTCGGGGCCCGCCCCGGCACCCGGGTCGCCATTGCCGCCACCCCGCAGCTGGAATCGATCGTCGCCCGCCTGGCCATCGCCAAGACCGGCGCGACCGCGGTGCCCTACACCACCGAGAAGACCTCGGCCCGTGTGGATTTCGGCATCACCACCAAGGAGGGCCTGGATCGCTTCGCCGATCCCCGCCGCGTCCTGGTGCTGGACGAGCGCTCCACGCTGCTGCAGTACCTCACCGGCTCGGACGCCCCGCTGACCGACGCGGAACTGCACCGCGCCCGCCGGGCCTCCTGACCCGTCCGGGTACTCCGCGCTCTCGGTTCCATTTTCTTTGACACGCAGGATGTTTCATGGATTCCAGCTCTGCCCGCAGCTCCGACCACGCGGCATTCGCACTGTCAGCGGCCCAGCGCGGCATCTGGTTCGCCCAGCACCTGGCCGGTGACACGCCCATCTCGATCGCCCAGTACGTCGAGTTCGACGGGGCGGTCGACATCGAGTTGCTGGCGGACGCGGCCCGCCGCGCGGGCCGCGAGTTCGGCACCGGCTACCTGCGCCTGCTCGAGATCGACGAACTGCCCTGGCAGGTCGTGGACACCACCCTCGACGACAGCATTCTCACCATCGACCTGAGCGCGGCCCCCGATCCGGAGGCCGCCGCGCAGGCGTGGATGCGCGCGGAGTACACCGCGCCGCTGGACATGACCCGCGACCGGCTCTGCACCGTGGCCATGCTGCGCCTGGCCGACGACCGCTGGTACTGGTACTCCCGCCTGCACCACATCCTGCTCGACGGGGTCGGCGCGCTCACCATGCTGCAGCGCACCTCGGAGATCTACAACACCGCCGCGGCCGGGCTCGACGTGCCGCCCGGCCGAGCCGAGCCGCTGCAGAAGATCGTGGAAGCCGACGTGGCCTACCGGGCTTCGGACCGGCTGCAGGCCGACCGCGAATACTGGCGCGATCATCTGGCCGGAATGGCCGAACCGGCGCACCTGGGCCGGCGCGCGGGGGCGGTGGACGCCCATCCGAGATTGCTGAGCGGCGCGCTGCCGGCGGAGACGGCGGCGCTGCTCGACGCCGTGACCGCCGAACTCTCCACCAGCGCCGCACCCGTCGTGGTCGCGGCCTTCGCCGCGTTCGTGGGCGCCATGACCGGCACCGGCGAGATCGTGCTCAGCCTGCCGGTCTCGGGCCGCACCACCGCCACCCTGCGCCGCTCGGGCGGCATGGTCGCCAACGTGGTGCCGCTGCGCCTGCACCCCACCCCGCTGGCCACGGTCGGCGAACTGGTGCGCGCCACCCAGGGTGAACTGACCGCGGCCCTGCGCCGCCAGCGCTACCGCCAGGAGGACATCCTGCGCGACCTGGGCTGGGCCATGGACGAGGTGGCCAGCTTCGGCCCGACCGTCAACCTCATGCTCGCCGACACCCGCATCCGCCTCGGCGGGGTGACCGGTCAGCTGCACGTGCTCACCTCGGGCCTGATCGACGATCTGTTCGTCAACGTCTATCCCGGCATCGGCGGGGAGCGCACCCACATCGACTTCCAGGCCAACCCCAACCGCTACGGCGAGGGCGAACTGGCCACCCTGCACGCGCGCTTCCTGGCCTTCCTGCACCGTTTCCTCGAGGGCGGGCAGAGCGCGCCGCTCGCGACGGTGACCGCGCTGTCCGCCGGCGAACGCGACCGGCTGGTCCCCGCCGCCGGCCGCGCGCCCGCGCGCCCGCGCACGCTGCCGGAGATCCTCACCACCGGCGCGACCATCGACCCGGCCGCCATCGCCCTGCGCGTGGACGGCAGCGCGTACACCTACCGCGAACTCCTGGACCACAGCACCCGGCTCGCCCGCGTGCTGATCGCCGCGGGCGCGGGACCCGAACGGGCGGTGGCGATCTCGATCCCGCGTTCGGCGGAGTCGGTGCTCGCCATGTGCGCGGTGGCCCTCACCGGCGCGGCCTTCGTGCCCGTCGACCCGAAATACCCGCTCGATCGCATCGAGCACATGATCACCGACAGCGGCGTGGTCGCCGGGGTGACCGTCGCGGACGCGCGCGCGGCGCTGCCCGATCGGGTGCGCTGGCTGGTCCTGGACGACCCGGAGACCGAAAAGGAGCTCGCCGCAGCCGATTCCACGCCCGTGACCGATGCCGACCGGGTGCGCCCGGTGCGCCCGGATCAACTGGCCTACCTCATCTACACCTCCGGGTCGACCGGCCTGCCCAAGGGTGTGGGCGTGACCCACCGCGGCCTGGCGAACCTCGTGTCGGGTTCCGGGTCGGCGTTCGGCGTCGCCTCGGACGCGGTCATGGCGCACGCGGTCTCCCCCAGCTTCGACATCTCGGTGGAGGAGCTGCTGGTGGCGTTCGCGGTCGGCGCGACCGTCGCGGTGGTGCCCCCGGCCGCCTACGCGGGCGAAGACCTGGCGCGCGTGCTGCGCACCCTCGAGGTCACCCACCTGAATGTGACTCCGGCCGTGGCGGGTTCGCTCGATCCGGCCACCCTGCCGCGGGTGCGGACCGTGGTGGTCGGCGGCGACGCCTGCCCGCCGGAGCTGACCGCGCGCTGGGCCGGGCGCAGGGTGATCAACGGCTACGGCCCGACCGAGGCCACCGTCACCGCCACCCTGAGCGCGCCGCTGACCCCGGGCGAGCCCATCACCATCGGCGCGCCCACCCGCGGCATGCGCGCGGTGGTGCTGGACGCCTGGCTGCGGCCCGTACCGCCGGGGGTCACCGGTGAGCTGTATCTGAGCGGCCCGGGCCTGGCCCGCGGCTATCACCAGCGGATCGGCTTCACCGCCGAGCGCTTCGTCGCCGATCCCTTCGCGGCCGGCGAGCGGATGTACCGCACCGGCGATCTGGTGCGCTGGCGGATGCGTGGGGACGGCTACGAGCTCGAGTTCGGCGGCCGCTCCGACACCCAGGTGAAGGTGCGCGGCTTCCGCATCGAGCTCGGCGAGGTGGACGCGGCGGTCGAACGGCATCCGGGCGTGGACACCGCCATCACCGTGGGCGCCACCACCCCCGGCGGCGCGACCGCGCTCGCGACCTACGTGCTCGGGCTCGCGGACGCCGAGATCGATCCCGAGGCCGTGAAAGCCACCGTGGCCCAGCAGCTTCCGGCGCACATGGTGCCCGCGGCGGTGATGGTGCTGGACACCCTGCCCCTCACCCCCGCCGGGAAGGTGGACCGGCGCGCATTGCCCGCGCCCGAATTCGGCTCCGGCGCGCGCACCGGCCGGACCCCGGGAACCGCGCGCGAGGTCACCCTGGCCGCCATCGTGTCCGAGGTGCTCGGCATCGAGGACGTGGGCGCGGACGACAACTTCTTCGCCCTGGGCGGCGACAGCATCGTCGCCATCCAGCTGGTGGCGCGGGCCAAGACCGCCGGGCTGTCGCTGCGAGCGCGCGACGTGTTCGAGCACAAGACCGTCGCGGCCCTGGCCGCGGTCGCGACCGAGGTCAGCGCGCAGGTGGTGCACGAGCTGGCCGGCGGCGGGACCGGCGAGGTGCCGCTCACCCCGATCGTGCACGCCATGCTCGACCAGGGCGAGACCTGGCCGCGCTTCGCCCAGGCCGTGCTCGTCGGCCTGCCCGCCGACGTGGACAGGTCCCGGCTGGCCACCGCCGTACAGGCGCTGCTGGACCGGCACGATCTGCTGCGCAGCACCCTGACGCGCAGCACCGATCTGCCGCGCGATTCCCAGCATCCGGTCTGGGTGGTCGGCGCACCGGGTTCGGTGCGCGCCGAGGATCTCATCGAGGTGGTGCCCGCACTCAACGGCGGCGACGGCGAAG
The DNA here is from genome assembly GCF_042799795.1 of Nocardia sp. NPDC057668. Classification (NCBI taxonomy): domain Bacteria; kingdom Bacillati; phylum Actinomycetota; class Actinomycetes; order Mycobacteriales; family Nocardiaceae; genus Nocardia; species Nocardia sp. NPDC057668. The sequence continues at coordinate 1,975,397 of NZ_JBHVIC010000001.1, forward strand.
CCGAATTGCAGTGGGCGGCAGACCTGCTCGACCCCGCCGCGGGCGTGATGGCGCGCTTCGTCCTCATCGAACGCGAACAGAATCCGCCGCTGCTGTGGCTGGTGCTGCACCACCTGGTCACCGACGGGGTGAGCTGGCGCATCCTGCTGCCGGATCTGGCGACCGCGTGGTTGGGCGGCGAACTCGCCCCGGTCGGCACGTCGTTCCGGCGCTGGGCGCACGGCCAGCGCGAGCAGGCCGCGCGGCGGCTGCCGGAAATGCCGCTGTGGCAGTGGATCATGGAGACCCCGGATCCGCCGTTCGGCGAGCGCGCGCTCGATCGCACGCTCGACACCGCCGCCACCATGGGGCAGGTCCGCACCACCATCGACCTCGACATCGCCTCTGCGGCACTGGAATCGGTGCCCGAACGCTTCCACTGCGGCGTGGACGACGCACTGCTGACCGCGCTGGCGATGGCGGCGAGCAGGTGGCGCGACACCCCGCACACCCTGCTCACCCTCGAGGGACACGGTCGCGAAGAGGCGATCCTGCCCGGCGCCGACATCTCCCGCACCGTCGGCTGGTTCACCAGCGTGTACCCGGTGGCGCTGGATCTGAGCGAGGTCGACCTCGACGAGGCGTGGCGCGGCGGGCCCGCGGCGGGCACCGCGCTCAAGACCGTCAAGGAACAACTGCGCGCCATTCCGGACAAGGGCGTGGGCTACGGCATGCTGCGCTACCTCGTGCCCGAGGTGGCCGCCGACTTCGCGAACGCCCCCGTGCCCCAGCTCAGCTTCAACTACCTGGGCCGGACCGGCGGCGCCGAGGGCACCGGGGACGAAACCCCTTGGCTGCCCCGCCGTTTCGCCGCCACCCAGCACGACGACGCACCACTCGAAGCGGTCCTGGACATCAACGCCTTCCGCACCGACGCCGGACTCGAGATCACCTGGGCGTACGCCGCGCAGGTGCTGACCGAGGCGCAGGTCCGGGAATTCGCGGGGCTGTGGGCGCGAGCGCTGACCGCACTGGCCGAGCACGCCCGCGGCGCGGACGCCGGCGGGCACACCCCGTCGGACTTCCCGCTGGTGCCGGTGTCGCAGCGGCACATCGAGGACTGGGAGACGCGGTACGCCGACCTGGCCGACGTCTGGCCGCTCTCGCCGCTGCAGTACGGACTGCTCTTCCACGCCCGCTACGACACCGACACCGCCGACGGCTACACCGTGCAGACCCAGCTCTCGCTCGCGGGCCGGGTGGATTCCGCGCGCCTGCACGCCGCCGCGCGCGCCCTGCTCGACCGGCACGACGTACTGCGGGTCGCGTTCGTCGAAACCCCGGACGGACCGCGCCAGCTGCTCACCGGCGTCACCGAACTCCCGTGGCAGGAAATCGATCTCACCGTGCTCGCGGACGACGCCGAGCGCACCCGCGAACTGGAACGGCTCATCGCCGTGGACGCCGGCACCCGGTTCGATCTGGCTCGGCCGCCGCTGCTGCGCTTCAGCCTGATCCGTACCGGCCCCGAGACGTGCACGCTGCTCATGACCAATCACCACCTGGTGCTGGACGGCTGGTCCACGCCGCTGCTGGTGCGCGAGCTGCTCGCGGGCTACCTCGCGGCCAGCACCGGCCAGGATTTCCAGGGCGCGCACGCGCACTCGTATCGCGAATTCCTGGCCTGGCTGGGCGAACAGGACGACACCGCCTCCATGGACGCCTGGCGCGAGGCCCTGGCCGGGGTGGATTCGCCGACCCGGTCGGTGCCGACCCTGGCGGGCATCTCGCACACCGAATCCGGCATGGTGTCACTGGATTTCGGCCCCGAGTCACTGGCCCGGCTCGAAGGCACCGTGCGCGGGGTGGGCGCGACGGTCAACACCGCCGTGCAGGCCGCGTGGGGGCTGCTGCTGGCCATGCTCACCGGCCGCACCGACGTCGTCTTCGGCGGCACCGTCTCCGGGCGGCCGCCGCAGCTGGCCGGAGTCGAGGAGATGGTCGGGCTCTTCATCAACACGCTTCCGGTGCGCGTGCGCCTGGATCCGGGCGAACAGGTCGGCGATCTGCTGGCTCGGGTGCAGGCCGAACAGGCCCGGCTGCTCGATCACCAGCACGTCGGACTGGCCGCCATCCACCAGGCGGTCGGGCTGCCCGAGCTCTTCGACACCCTCACCGTCTTCGAGTCGTACCCGATCGACCGCGAAACCCTGTCGCAGGCACTCGATATCGCGGGCATGCGGATCCTGGACGTGGCCGGCACCGATGCCACCCCGTATCCGCTGAACCTCATGGTGATTCCGCAGCGCGCGGCCGACGGCGCCGAAAGTCTGCAGCTCACCATCAAATTCATGGCCGACCAGCTGCCCGAGGCGGCGGCGCGGCGACTCCTCGAGCGGTTCACGCACCTGCTCCAGCAGATCGCCCGGCAGCCGGGCCGCCGCGTCGCGCAACTGCAGCACTGCGACCCGGCCGAACGGCGGGCGCTGCTGCCGGTGCGCGGCGGCGAACCCGTGCCCATGCGCACGCTGCCCGAGATCCTGGGTGCGGGCGCGCGGGTGAACCCGGACGGCATCGCGGTCAGCTCCGGTGCCCTGACCATGACCTACCGCGACCTGGACGCCTGGTCCAATCGCTTCGCGCGGGTGCTGCTGCGGCGCGGGGTCGGCCGCGAGGTGTTCGTGGTGCTGGCACTGACCCGGTCGGTGGAATCCATCGTGGCGGTGTGGGCGCTGGCCAAGACCGGCGCGGCCTTCCTGCCGCTGGACCCCAACTACCCGGTCGAGCGCATCGAACACATCCTGAGCGACTCGCGTGCGCCCATCGGCGTCACCGTGACCGCGGTCGGCGACACCCTGCCCGGCACCATCGACTGGCTGCTGCTGGACGACCTGGCCACCATCCGCCGCGTCATGACCGTCTCGGACGCGCCGATCACCGACGCCGAACGCGGCGGGCCCATCACCCTCGGGCAGGTCGCCTACCTGATCTACACCTCTGGCTCGACCGGCAAACCCAAGGCCGTGCTGCTGAGCCACCGCGGCCTGGCCAATCTCGCCGCCTCCCAGGAGACCGGGCTCGATCTCAACGAGACCTCCCGGCCGCTGCAGGTGGCCTCGCCCAGCTTCGACGCCTCGGTGCACGAGATGCTCATGGCGCACGCCATGGGCGGGCAGCTGGTGATCTCGCCGCCGGACGTGTACGGCGGCAGCGAACTCGAGGAGCTGCTGCGCACCGAACGCGTCACCCACGCGGTCATCACCCCCTCGGTGCTGGCCACCATGAACCCCGCCGGGCTCACCGATCTGGTGAACCTGGCCGTGGCGGGCGAGGCCGCCGGACCCGAGCTGGTGGCCGCCTGGGCCCCCGGACGGCGCATGGTGAACCTGTACGGCCCAACGGAATTCAGCGTCTGGGCCACCGGCCCGGGTGAACTGCTGCCCGGTGAGCAGATCACCATCGGCTCCCCCATTCGCGGTGCGGCGGCCATGGTGCTGGACACCTGGCTGCGGCCGGTGCCGGTCGGTGTCACCGGCGAGCTGTACCTCACCGGGCCGGCGCTGGCGCGCGGGTACTTCAACCGATTCGCCCTCACCGCAACACGTTTCGTCACCAATCCGTACGGCCCGCCGGGCTCGCGCATGTACCGCACCGGCGACATGGTGCGCTGGATCGAGACCAAGGGTCCCGAGGGATCCCGGCTGGAACTGGAATACCAGGGGCGCAGCGACTTCCAGGTGAAGATCCGCGGCCTGCGCATCGAACTCGGCGAGATCGACGCGGTGCTCAACGCCGACGAGGAGATCGAGTACGCCGCCACCGTGGGCACCCCGGGCCCGGGCGGGCAGACCGTGCTGGTCTCCTACGTGGTCGGCACGGGCGCGCCCGGCGCGCTGGACACCGAGCTGCTGCGCACCCGGGTGGCGTCCTCGCTGCCGGGCTACATGGTGCCCAGCTACATCATCGAACTCGACGACGTTCCGCTCACCCCGGTCGGCAAACTCGACCGGACCGCCCTGCCCACACCGGATTTCACCAGCCTGCAGGAGCGCTATCTCGCCCCGCGCACCCCGGTGGAGACCGCCGTCGCGGAGGTGTTCGCCGAGGTGCTCGAGGTGGAGAAGGTCTCCATCGACCGGTCCTTCTTCGAACTCGGCGGCAATTCGCTCAGCGCCACCAAGGTCATCGCGCGCGTGAACGCCGCCCTGGGCGCGACCGTCGCGCTGCGGGACCTGTTCGACGCCCCGACCGTGGCGCAGCTGTCCGCCCGCGTCGTGCCCGCCGGGGACGCGCCCGGACGGGCGGCGCTCGCCCCGCGCATCCGCCCCGACCGGATTCCGCTCTCCCCCGCACAGCAGCGCATGTGGGTCATGAACCGGATGGATCCCGCCTCCGGCGCGTACAACATCACCGCGGCGCTGCGGCTCACCGGCGCGCTGGACGCCGGCGCGCTGCGGCAGGCCGTCGTCGACGTGGTGACCCGGCACGAAACCCTGCGCACCATCTACCCCGCCGACGCCCAGGGCCCACGCCAGGTGGTGGTGAGCGTGGAGGCCGCCGCGCCGCATGTGACCGCGCTGGACACCGAAGACGGTGCGGCACTGGAACAACGGATCGCCGAACTCACCGGATCGGGTTTCGACCTGACCCGGGAGGCGCCGCTGCGGGTCGGGCTGTACCGGCTCACCGATGTGCCCGACACCCACGTGATCGTGCTGGTGGTGCACCACGTCAGCGCCGACGGCACGTCCATGGCCCCGCTCGCCACCGATCTCATCGGCGCGTACCTGGCCCGCACGTCCGGGGCCGAGCCCGCGGCCGCCCGGCCGCCGCTGCGCGTGCAATACGCGGACTACGCGCTGTGGCAGCGCGAACTACTCGGCGACGAGCAGGATCCGGAATCGGCTGCCGCGCGGCAGATCACGTACTGGTCGCAGCGGCTGAGCGGCGTCGCGGACGTGCTGGAGCTGCCCGCCGACCGGCCCCGTCCCGCGGTGCAGTCCATGCGCAGCGCCGACCTGCCCTTCACCATCGACGCGGACACGCACCGCGCGCTCGCGGCCCTGGCCGCCACCACCGAGACCAGCCTGTTCATGGTCGTGCACGCCACGGTGGCGGTCCTGCTCGCCCGCCTCGCCGGCACCCCCGACGTGGTGATCGGCACGGCCGTGGCCGGACGCGGCGATGCCGCCCTGGACGAGTTGGTCGGCATGTTCGTCAACACCCTGGCACTGCGCACCCCGGTCGATCCGGGCCGCGGGTTCCGCGAATTCCTCGCCACCGTGCGAACTTCGGACCTCGACGCCTTCGCCAACGCGGAGGTGCCCTTCGAACGCCTGGTGCAGGTGCTCGATCCGCCGCGTTCGACCGCGCACCACCCGCTGTTCCAGGTCTCGCTGTCGCTGCAGAACTTCGCGCTGCCCGAACTGGAGTTCCCGGGCCTGCGGGTGAGCGTCGAGCCGTTCGACCGGGACGCCTCGCAATTCGACCTCACCTTCGACCTGCGCGATCCCGCACCGGGCGCGGAACCCGACGGGCTGCGCGGCACCCTGACCTACGCCACCGACCTCTTCGACGCGGCCACCGCGGCACAGCTGGTCGAACGCTGGCAGCGGCTGCTCACCGCCGTCTTGGCCGACCCGGACATCCGCATCTCCGACATCGACCTGCTGCGCGCCGCCGAACGGACCGCCCTGGTCCCGCTGCGCGGACCGCGCGGCACCGGCGAGCGCAGCACCCTGGCCGAGGTGCTCACCACCGCCTCGGCGTTCCATCCCGAACGACCGGCCATCATCGCCGACGGCCGGACCCTGACCTACGGCGAGCTCGAGGCCGCCGCCGACCGCCTGGCCGACCGCCTCGCCAACGCCGGCGCGGGCGTGGAAACCGTGGTGGCGCTCGCTCTCTCGCGCAGCGCCGAACTGCTCATCGCACTGCTGGCCACCGCCAAGACCGGCGCGGCCTTCCTGCCCATCGACCCGCGCCACCCGCTCGAGCGCATCGACCACATGCTCACCGACTCCGGCGCGGTGCTCGGCCTGACCGTGGACGCGCACCGGCCGCTGCTGCCGGACAGCATCCTGTGGCTGCACCTGGACGGTCCCGGTGCACCGGCACGGCAGCCCTGGGACGAGATATCGCCCTGGAGCGAGCCTTTCGGCGCGGTCGATCCGAACCATCCGGCCTGGCTCATCTACACCTCGGGCTCGACCGGCACGCCCAAGGGCGTCGCGGTCTCGCACCGCGGCCTCGCCGATCTCGTCCGGGCCCAGCACCACATGCTCGGGCTGAACGCGAACTCGCGCGTATTGCAGGTCGCCTCACCGAGTTTCGACGCCTCGGCCTTCGAGGCGCTGATGGCCTTCGGCGCGGGCGGCACCGCGGTGGTCGCGCCGCCCGACGTGTTCGGCGGTGACGCGCTGGCCGAACTCATCGCCGCCCACCGGGTGACCCACCTGGTCATCACGCCGTCGGCGCTGGCGACCATGGACCCGGCGACCGTGCCCAGCGTGCGGGTGCTCGCGGTGGCCGGTGAGGCCATCGGACCCGAACTCGTCGCGCGCTGGGCCACCGGGCGCATGCTCGTGAACCTGTACGGGCCCACCGAGTTCACCATCTGGGCGACGACGTCCGACGTACTGCGCCCGGATCGGCCGGTCACCATCGGCCGGCCCATCCACGGCGCGGCCACCCTGGTGCTCGACGACCGGCTGCGGCCGGTGCCCATGGGCGTGGCCGGCGAGCTGTACCTCGCCGGCGATGCCCTGGCCCGGGGCTATCACGCCCGGCCCGGACTGACCGCGAGCCGCTTCGTCGCCGACCCGTACGGCGCGCCCGGGGAACGCATGTACCGCACCGGCGACCTGGTGCGCTGGACCGGCTCACTCGCCGCGCCGCGGCTGGAATACCTGGGCCGCACCGACTTCCAGGTCAAGGTGCGCGGGCAGCGCATCGAACTCGGGGAGATCGACGCGGTGCTGAGCCGCGCCGAGCACGTCGAATTCGCCGTGACGCTGGGGGTGAAGGGGCCGGGCGGCGCGACCGCGCTGGCCGCGTACCTGCTGCCCGAGACCGGGACCGAGATCGATCTCGCCGCGCTGCGCGCGCACGCCACCGAGGCGCTGCCGGGCTACATGGTGCCCTCGGCCTTCGTGGTGCTGGACGCCATCCCGCTCAACGCGGTGGGCAAGCTGGATCGAAAAGCGCTGCCGGAACCGGTCTTCGAAGCCGAATCCGAGTATCGAGCGCCCAGCACGCCGACCGAGGCGGCGCTGGCGGAGATCGTGGCCGAGCTGCTGGGCCGGGACCGGGTCGGAGCGCACGACTCGTTCTTCGCCCTCGGCGGAGACAGCATCCTCGCCATTCAGCTCGTGTCGCGGGCGCGCTTGCGCGGGCTCGAACTGAGCCCGATGCAGATCTTCGAACACCGCACCGTCGCGGCGCTGGCCGCGCTGGCCGACGCCGCGGGCGCGGCCGTGATCCTGGACGAGCTGCCCGGCGGCGGCGTCGGCGACATCCCGCTCACCCCGATCGTGCGCTGGATGACCGAACGCGGCGGGGATTTCGGCCGCTTCGCGCAGACCGCGGTGCTGGAGATGCCCGCGGGCATCACCCGGGAGCAGGTCGTGGCCACCGTCACCGCGGTCGTCGATCAGCACGACATGTTGCGCGCCAGGCTGATTCGCGACGGCGACGACTGGCGACTGACCACCGGCGCACCCGGCAGCGTCGCGGTGGACACCCTGCTGCACCGCATCGAGTTCGACGCCGCCTCACCGGCGGAACTGCGCGAATACGCTGTCACGGAACTGGATTCGGCGCTGAACCGGCTCGACCCGGCGCGCGGGACGGTCCTGCAGCTGGTGTGGCTCGACCCGGCCGGGCCCGGCCGCACCGGCCGCCTGATCGTGGTGGCCCACCACCTGGTCATCGACGGGGTGTCCTGGCGCGTACTGGTCCCCGACCTCATCGCCGCGTGGGCCCAGATCCGGGGCGGCGCCCAGCCGATCCTGACCGAGACCGGCACCTCGCTGCGACGGTGGGCGCACGCGCTCACCGACGAGGCGCACTCCCCGGCGCGCACCGCCGAGCTCGACTACTGGCACGCGCTGGCGACCGGGCCCGACCCCCTGCTCGCCGACCGCGAGCTCGATCCGGCGATCGACCGGGTCGGCGCCGTGCGCACCGTGGAGATCCGGGCCGACGCCGCGGTCACCACCGCCCTGCTCACCACCCTGCCCGCGCTCTTCGACGGCACCGTCGAAGACGCATTGCTGGCCACCCTGTCCCTGGCCGTCGGCCGGTGGCGGGCCGCCCGCGGCAACGCCGATGAACAGGATCCGGTGCTGCTGCGTATGGAAGGACATGGGCGGCAACAGGAGATCGTGCCCGGGGCGGATCTGTCCCGGACGCTGGGGTGGTTCACCACCCTGTACCCGGTCCGCCTGGAACTGCCCGGCATCGACACCGGGCAGGCGCTGGCCGGCGGCCCGGCCATGGGCGCGGCCATTCGCGCGGTCAAACACCAGTTGCTCGCGGTCCCGGACAAGGGCATCGGCTTCGGGCTGCTGCGCTACCTCAACGCCGAGACCGCGGGCCGGTTCCCGGCCCGTCTCCCCGGGCGCATCGGCTTCAACTACCTCGGCCGCTACGCGACCGCCGACATCCCGGCCGGGCTGGAAGGACTCGGCTGGCTGCCCACCGACGAATTCGGCGACCTGCACGCCACCGAACACCGCGAGGTGCCGGTGAACGCCGAGATCGAGATCAACGCCGTGGTGGTGAGCGACCGGCTGGAGGCCTCCTTCGGCTTCCCCGGCACCCTGTTCGACGCCGACGAGGTGGGCGAGCTGGCCGAACTGTGGCTCCGGGCGCTCGGCGCGGCGGCGGACTTCGCGGCCGGCCCGGCCGCCCGCGCGGCCGCCGACGCCGAGGCGGCCTACCTCGCCGAGCAGGCCGCGGCCCGGATACAGGCCGAATCCGGTTCGGACGCACCGGGTTCCGCCTTGGGACTCGACGTCGTGCTGCCGATCCGGCCCGGCGGCGACGAACCGGCCCTGTTCTGCATCCACCCGTCCTCCGGCATCGCCTGGACCTACCTGGGCCTGGCCGAGCACCTGCGGCCCGGACGGCCCATCTACGGGCTGCAGGCCCCGGACCTGTCCGGGGGCGCACACGCCCGCAGCATCGACGACTTCGCCGAACGCTACGTCGCCGAGATCCGCGCCCTGCAACCCGACGGGCCGTACCACCTGCTCGGCTGGTCCTTCGGCGGGCTCATCGCCCACGCCGTCGCCACCCGGCTCACCGCCGCCGGAGCCGAGGTGGGCACCCTCGCCCTGCTCGACGCCGACAGCACCGACATCGACGGCGACAGCATCGACAAGCTCACCGCCGGTTCGTTCATCGCCACCTTCGGCGCGGTCTTCGGCATCGGGGACATCCCGGCCGACTCCACCGCGCAGCAGGCCGCCGACCTCATCAGCGAGCGGATGGGCGGGGTGTCGCTGGTCGACGCCGCCACCCTCGAGCGCATGGCAGCCTCCTACAACGCCTCGGCCCGCACCCGCACCGGCTATCAACGCCCCGTATTCCACGGCGACGCACTGTATTTCAGCGCCACCGTGGACACCTCGGAGATCTTCGGACCCGACGGCTGGCGGCCCTGGATCACCGGCGCCATCGGCAATCACGACATCGCGGTCAGCCATGACGAGCTGACCGCACCGCACGCGCTCGCGATCATCGCCCGCGTCCTCGACGACCAACTTGGACGGGCGCGATGACAACCCTGGAAGGGACAGTGACAATGGGCGACGGAGTATTCGTCGAGAACGTGGAGAAATCCTTCGGCACGGTACATGCCTTGCGCGGCATCAGTTTCACCGCCGCGCAGGGCGAGGTGCTCGGCATTCTCGGACCCAACGGCGCGGGCAAGACCACCATGGTCAACATCCTGTCCACGCTCATCGCACCGGACGCCGGGCGCGCGGCGGTCGCCGGGCACGACGTGGTGACCGAGGCCGCTGCCGTCCGGCGCAGCATCATGCTGACCGGGCAGTTCGCCGCCCTGGACGACGCGCTCAGCGGCTACGAGAACCTGGTCATGTTCGGGCGGCTCATGGGCCTGCGCAAACGCGCGGCCAAGGCCCGAGCCGACGAACTCATCGCCGAATTCGACCTGGGCGCGGCGCAGGGCCGGCGCGTGGGCACCTACTCCGGCGGCATGCGCCGGCGCATCGACATCGCCTGCGGCCTGGTCGTGCGGCCCGAGGTGGTGTTCCTGGACGAACCCACCACCGGCCTGGATCCCCGCAGCCGCCAAGGGGTCTGGGACCTGGTGGGCGGATTCCGCAAGCACGGCATCACCACCCTGCTCACCACCCAGTACCTGGAGGAGGCCGACGCGCTGTGTGATCGGATCATCGTCATCGATCACGGCGTCGTCATCGCCAGCGGCACCGCCGACGAACTCAAGTCCCGCACCGGCGGCAGCTACTGCGAGATCGTGCCGCAGCACCTCGAGGATCTGCCCGCCATCGCCGCCGCGCTCGGCGATCTGCTGCCCGCCGCCACTCGCGAAGCGCTGACCGCGGAATCGGATCGCATCGCCGTGCCCGCGCCCGCGGGCGCCAAGACCCTCGCCGAAGCCCTGCGCCGACTCGACGGCGCCGACGTGGAACTGGTGGACATCGCGCTGCGGCGACCCTCACTCGACGACGTCTTCCTCCAGCTCACCGGACATCTCGCCGAGGAGCCCGCCCTCGAGGACGAAGGGGCGCGGGTATGACCACCGCGACCGCCGCCCCGGCCGGGTGGCTCACCGCCGCCCGGGCCACCCCGGTCACCATCCAGCAGTGGTGGGTGCTGACCTGGCGGCTCATCGCACCGGCCGTCAAGACCGGGGAGATCGCCACCGCCATCCTCGCGCCCATCACCTTCGCGGCCAGCTTCTACATCCCGCTCAACCGCGTGATGACGTTCTCCGGCACGGGATTCAGCAGCTACGCGCAGTTCATGGCGCCCATCGTCATCCTGCAGGCGGCGGCCTTCACCGCCATCTCCGCCGCCTTCCGCGCCGCCACCGACATGGTCTCCGGACTCGACCGGCGCTTCGACGCCATGCCCATGCATCCGCTGGTGCCCACCGCGGCGCGCATGTCCGCCAACATGTTCCGCATGGCGGTGGCCCTGGTGTCCGCGCTGGCGAGCGTGTACTTCATCGGCTTCCGCTTCCAGGGCCCGGCCCTGCACACCCTGGGCTTCATCGGCCTGGCCATGCTCATCGGGCTCGCCTTCTGCCTGGGCGCGGACGTCATCGGCACCGTGACCAAGAGTCCGGAGGCCACCACCCAGATGCTCGTGCTGCCGCCGCTGATCCTGGGCATGCTCTCCACCGGACTCGCGCCGGCCGCCCAATTCCCGGACTGGGTCGAACCTTTCGTCCGCAATCAGCCGGTCTCGCAATTCGCGTACGGACTGCGCGCGCTCGGCGGGGACACCCTCGGCAACGCGGGCGAGGTCACCTGGTCGCTCATGCTGCCGCCGCTGCTGTGGGCCGCCGCGATCATCGTGGTGTCCGCCTACTTCACCGTCCGGCTCAATACGAAGAGGTCCTGACATGGCGACCCTGGCCGCCCCCGCCGCCGCCGACTTCCTGCGCACCACCGAGACCTCGGTCCCGGCGCTGGTGCGGCACACCTGGATTCAGACCCACCGGCTGCTGCTGCGCTGGGCCCGCGACCCCATCACCCTGCTCGAGACGCTCATCGTCCCGTGCCTGCTGCTGCTCATGCTGGACATCGTGGTCGGCGGCCAGATCGAGAAGTTCTCCGGCAGCGACGCCCTCTACGGCTCCACCCCCATGGTGACCCTGGTCGGCGCGCTCTCGGGCACCGTCGCCAGCGGCGTCATGCTCGGGCGCGAACGCGACGCCGGGCTGCTCGCCCGCTTCTGGGTGCTGCCGGTGCACCGCGGCTCCGGGCTGGCCGCGCGCATTCTGGCCGAGGGCATCCGCATCTTCGCGGGCACCGTCGTCATCATCTGCTTCGCCCATCTGCTGGGCTTCCGCTTCCAGCAGGGACCGGCGGCGGCCTTCGCCTTCCTGTGGATCCCGGTGCTGTTCGGCCTGGCCTTCGCCACCATGGTCACCGCCATCGCGGTGTTCACCGCCAAATCCACCCTGGTCGAAGGGGTGGCGATCCTGTCCTCGCTGCTCATGTTCTTCAGCACCGGATTCGTCCCGCTGGCCGCCTATCCCAGCTGGATCGCTCCGGTCGTCAAGCATCAGCCCATGTCCGTCGCCGTGGACACCATGCGCGGATTGGCCGCGGGCGGGCCGGTGGCCTGGCCGCTGACCCAGACCATCCTGTGGTCGGTCGGCGCGATCGCGGTCTTCGCGCTTCCGGCGGCGTACGGCTACCGCAGGGCCAGCCGCCGCTGACACTCACCCCCGCGTCCCCGGACATCCCGGATTCAGTCCCCTTACGCCGATTACCGGCCCACTATGCTGGCCGCCGTGCTCGAACCCCAGACCCCCGTCGAACCCCATCCCGCCATCGCGCATCTGGCCCCGCTGCTGGGCAGCTGGCGCGGCCGCGGCCAGGGCGAGTATCCGACCATCTCCTCCTTCGAATACCTCGAGGAGGTGCATTTCGGTCATGTCGGCCGGCCGTTCCTGACCTACCGGCAGCGCACCCGCGCCGCGGACGACGGGCGGCCCATGCACAGCGAGACGGGGTACCTGCGGGCCATCGGCGGCGACCGGGTCGAACTGATCCTGGCGCACCCCACCGGCATCACCGAGATCTGCGAAGGCAAGCTCGTCACCGACGACTCGGGCATGCGCATCGAGCTGGACTCCACCTCCATCGGGCGCAGCAGCAGCGCCAAATCGGTGACGGCACTGGGCCGCACCATCACCCTGACCGGCGACACCCTCAGCTACACCCTGCGCATGGCCGCGGTGGAACAGCCGCTGCAGCATCACCTCGCCGCGACGATGCACCGCCAGAACTGAGGATGCACCGCCCGAGCTGACCACACCCGCCCCACCCGTCGCGCATCGATCCCGGGCAACCGGTCGGTGCATCGCGACAATTCGATAACGGTCCGGCGTGGCCGAACGCGTTCGCCCTGGTGACCCGCACCACGATTCGTTCACAAGTGTGCGGGATCACACCAATGGGTTGCCCCGCATATGTCTGCCCGATTACCGTTCCTTGCGTTGGCAAACAATCAGCCAACACTCATGAGCACAGGTAATCCGAGACAGACCGTTCCGGGTCTCCCGACTCATCCCCAAAACATAGGGAGTGGGCTATGAAGCGTTCGGCTCTTCTACTACTCACCACCGCGGGCATGATCCTCGCCGGCGCCGGCGTCACCGAAATCCTGGGCGATGCCTCCACCGTCGGCCCGCCCGCGAGAACCCTGGCACAGCAGCGTTTCGTCTCCGACACCGTCAACGGCAACATCGAACCCGACGCCTGCAAGCTCACCGCTCGTACCGTGCCCGCCGACCGCTGATCATCCGCGTCGAATCCGAGTCCCTCAATATCCCGCCGGCAACGCCGTGAGCATGTCCCGGGTCACCGCCACCGCGTTGTCCGAACTGCCGCCGCGCACCACCAGCGTGGCGAAGGCCATATCGCCGCGATAGCCCACGAACCAGGCGTGCGATCCGCCGTCCACCTCGGCCTCACCGGTCTTGCCGTACACCTCGCCCTGATCGCGAATGCGTTCGGCGGTGCCGCCGAGCACCACCCGGCGCATCATCAGGCGCAACCCGTCCACCACCTCGGGGGCCAGCTGCGTGCGGTCGCCGGTGATCTGCGTGGGATGCCCCGAAATCAGATAGGGCACCGGGGTCGTGCCGTGCGCGATGGTCGCGGCCACCAGGGCCAGCCCGAACGGGCTCATCAGCACCTTGCCCTGCCCGATGCCGTCCTCCGCGCGCTGCACCAGCTCATCGGACTCGGGCACCGAGCCCGACACCGTGGGCAGGCCGACCACCGCGTAGTCCGGTCCCACCCCCAGCGCGGCCGCCGCCGTGCGCAGATCCTGCCCGCCGAGCTCGGAGGCGATCTTGGCGAACGCGGTGTTGCAGGACCGTTCGTACGCCTGCCACATGGGCACGTCGCCGACCGTGAAGAGGTTGTAGTTCGGAATCGTCCGGTCCCCCACGATGATCGTGCTCGGGCACGGGACCACGGTCTCCGGATCGGCCAGGCCCGCGGACATGGCGGCCGCCGCGGTCACCGTCTTGAAGGTCGAGCCCGGCGGGTACAGGCCCGACGCCGCGACCGGACCGTCGGCATCGGCGGCCGCGTTCTGTGCGATGGCCAGAATCGCGCCCGTGGAGGGCTGCATCACGACCATCATGGCCTGCTCCTGGCGCAGGTCCACCGCGCGCTGTGCGGCGTTCTGGATGTAGCGGTCGACGCTGAGCGAGAACGACGGCGACGCCTGCGGTTCCACCTCGGTCAGCACATCCACGTCGGCGCCGTTGGCGTTGACCGTGAGCACCGCCCACCCGGCCTTGCCGTCCACCTCGTCGATCACGGTCTTGCGGATCTGGGTCAGCAGATCGGGCGCGAAGCGCCGATCGGTGGGGACCATGTCCCACTGCTTGTCGTAGCTGACACCGCGCAGGTTCGCCAGATCGCCGCTGACCTCGTTGTACTCCCACTCTGAGAGCGTGATCACGGTGAACTTGCCCTCGGCCCTGCGGGCGGCGGTGAGCACCGAGAGCGGGGTGAGGCGCTCGTCGAACTGCCGCAGCGCGATGGCGAGCGAATTGGCGACCCCCACCGGATCGGCGGTGCCCTTGCGGTCGAAGAAGATCCGGTAGATCGGGCCGGGCACCAGCACGTCCGAGCCCGAGCGCTCGTTCACCCTGGCCTTGGGCGCGGGCAGGCCGCGCAGCTGGAGGGTCTGGGTATTGCCCAGTTGCGGATGGATATTGGCCGAGTTCCAGCGCACCGCCCAGGCGCCTTCGCTGCGGCCCATCTGCAATTGCCCGCTGTAGGTCCAGACGCGGTTCTTGGGCAGATGCCATTCGTAGGTGTAGTCCACGGTCGCGGTGTCGCCGGTGACGCGCGGCGGCTCCGAATGCGCGATCAACTCTTCTGCCTGCAGCTGATCCCACGCGGAAGACAGTGCGGGAGCGGCTTTTTCGGGCAGGTTGGTGAGATCGGCGGCGGCCTGCACATCCTTGTCCGCGAACGCGGACAGGAAGGCGTCGGCGGTCTGGGCCGGGCCCTGCGGCCCGGAGGCGCAGCCGACCGCGGCCACCGTCACGGCGGTGACGGTCAGCAGGGTGGTCAGCAGGGGGAACCGCCGCGACGAAGAGAACCGAGTTGACATCGGCACAGATCGTAGAGCCAACTATTGGCAAACCGGCGCGACACACTGAGCGAGAACGGATTTCACGCCGTACTCACAGGAAAGCGACTAGTCCAGCAGCACCGTGGCGAAAGTTGCGATCTGGCGGAAGCCGACCTTCTTGTAGGCCGCACGCGCGCCCTCGTTGTAGCAGTTCACGTACAGGCTGGCGGTCCGGCCCGAGGCCACCACCACATTGGCGACCGCCGCGGTGCCCGCGGTGCCGACCCCGGTGCCGCGCCGATCCGGATGCACCCAGACGCCCTGGATCTGGCCGGTGCGCCGCGAGAGCGCGCCCACCTCGGCCTTGAACACCACCTCGCCGTCCTCGAAACGCGCCCAGGCGCGCCCGGATTCGATGAGACCGGCCACCCGGCGGCGATAACCCCGGCCGCCGTCACCGGCGCGCGGATCCACCCCGATCTCCTCGGTGAACATCGCGACCGCGGCCACCAGGTAGCGATCGATCTCCTCGGGCCGCACGCGGCGCACCCGCAGATCCGGGGCGACACCCGCCGTGCGCTCGAGCGCCAGCAGCGGCTGGTCCGCGCGTAACTCGCGGGCGGGACCCCAGTGATCGGCCAGCAGCTCCCACAGCGGCAGGGCCAGCTCACGCCGGCCCACCACCGAGGAACACACCCGCGGACCCCGGACCGCCCGCTCGGCGAAAGCCCGCAGATCGGCCCTGGTACCGCGCAACGGCACCAGATTGGCCCCGGAGAAGCACAGCGAATCCCCGGGGCCGCCACGGCTCCACAGCTCGCCGTACACGCCCCGGGTATCGAGGCCACACTCCTGCAACCGGGCGGCCACCATACAGCTGGCGACCGGATCGGTATCCAGGACACGTAGAACTTGCGTCAGATCGCGGTTCGCGAGCTGACGGGCACCGGACGATTTGGGCCGGCGCGTCGGCTCCAGCACACTCCGCACGTTCACAGCCTGCCAGAACTTGCGGCGATGTGCCCGACTATTGGCCGCGCCCGCCAGTTGACCTGCGTTTTACCCGGCGGTGACCACCGGGGAGCCGGTGCCTTCGCTGTCACCCATCTCCTCCGCGATGCGCATGGCCTCTTCGATGAGGGTCTCGACGATGAGATGCTCGGGCACGGTCTTGATGACCTCGCCCTTGACGAAGATCTGACCGCGGCCGTTGCCCGAGGCCACACCCAGGTCGGCCTCGCGGGCCTCGCCGGGACCGTTCACCACGCAGCCCATGACGGCCACGCGCAGCGGCACTTCCAAGCCGTCCAGCCCGGCGGTGACCTGCTCGGCCAGGGTGTAGACGTCGACCTGCGCGCGACCGCAGGACGGGCACGAGACGATCTCGAGCTTGCGCGGGCGCAGATTCAGCGACTGCAGGATGCGGTCGCCGACCTTGATCTCCTCGGCCGGCGGAGCCGAGAGCGAGACGCGGATGGTGTCGCCGATGCCCTCCGATAGCAGCGCGCCGAAGGCCACCGCGGACTTGATGGTGCCCTGGAACGCGGGACCGGCCTCGGTGACGCCCAGGTGCAGCGGGTAATCGCAGGCCGCGGCGAGCTGGCGGTACGCCTCCACCATGACCACGGGGTCGTTGTGCTTGACCGAGATCTTGATGTCGCCGAAGCCGTGCTCCTCGAACAGACCCGCCTCCCACAGCGCGGATTCCACCAGCGCCTCGGGGGTGGCCTTGCCGTACTTCTCGAGCATGCGCTTGTCGAGCGATCCGGCGTTCACACCGATGCGAATGGGGATGCCCGCGGCGCCGGCGGCCTTGGCGACCTCCTTGACGCGGCCGTCGAACTCCTTGATGTTGCCCGGGTTCACGCGCACCGCGGCGCAGCCTGCGTCGATGGCGGCGAAGATGTACTTGGGCTGGAAGTGGATGTCGGCGATGACCGGGATGCCGGACTTCTTGGCGATCATCGGCAGGGCGTCCGCGTCCTCCTGACGCGGGCAGGCCACGCGCACGATGTCACAGCCCGAGGCGGTCAGCTCGGCGATCTGCTGCAGCGTCGCGTTGATGTCATGGGTCTTGGTGGTGGTCATCGACTGCACCGAGATCGGGGAATCACTGCCGACGCCGACCTTGCCCACCATCAACTGGCGGGTCTTGCGCCGGGGGGCGAGGACGGCCGCCGGTGCGGACGGCATCCCCAGTGTGATGGCACTGCTCACGATCAGCTGCCTACTTTCGTCTTGTGCTCACCCGTTCCGATCCCGAGCTTACCGACGCGCGGATACCGGTCGCCCTGTGACGGCGGCGACAAGGCTACCTGCGCCGGACGGCCCGCTCGGAGTCGGCCCGGGGCCTACCCTTCTTATTCGTTGCAGATGGCGCGAAGGTATACGGTGCGAAATGTGAAGGTAGCGAACATTGATCCCTGGCCTGCGACACCGGCCGAGGCCATCGCCCTTCAAGATCGGCTGCGCACGCTGGTGATCGCCGAGAACCCGCGACCGCCGAAATTCGAGACGATAGCGGGGCTTGACTCGGCGTACGACGACGCGGGCAACGTCGCCGCCGCCATCGTGGTGCTCGCGGCCGGATCGCTGACGACGCTCGAGACCGCCACCGCCCGGGGGACCACCGATTTCCCCTACGTACCGGGCCTGCTGGCCTTCCGGGAGCTGCCGACCACCCTGGCCGCGTTCGAGAACCTCTCCGCCGCACCGGATCTCATCGTCTGCGATAGCCAGGGGCTGGCCCACCCCCGGCGCTTCGGCTTCGCCTGCCACATCGGACTGCTCACCGGCATACCCACGCTGGGGGTGGCCAAGAACGCGTGGGGCGAGTACGCGGAACCGGGGGCCGAGCGCGGGTCGTACTCCGAGATCACCATCGACGGCGACCCCGTGGGCCGCGCGCTGCGCACCCGGACGGGGGTCAAACCGGTGTTCGTCTCGATCGGGCACCTGGTGGACCTGGACACCGCGTGTGACCAGGTTCTCGCCCTGACCCCCGAGTTCCGCCAGCCCGAGACCACCCGGCAGGCCGACCGGCTGTGCAGACAACTGCTGAACGCGGCGTCGGCCGAACAACGCTAGGGCCGCGCACCGAAGCACCGCCCGGCCGAGTCGCGGCCGAACTCAGATGCGGGCGCCCTTGCGCCCGTTGCACCCGCGGCACAGGATCTGAAGGTTGTCGACGCTGGTGGCCCCGCCCTGGCTCCACGGGATGATGTGGTCGAACTCGAGGTACTGCTTGTCGCCGCACTGGACGCACTTGCCGCCGTCGCGCTGCCAGACCCGGGATTTCACGTCCTGCGGGACGGCGCGCGTATCGCGCCGGCCGGGAGCCAGGACCAGGCGCTTGGCCACCCGCAACGCGCCCTCCAGGACCGCGGCGACGTACTCGGCGTCGGGCACGTGGTAGGTGCCGCCGCCGCGCGTGGTGGTGGCCTCGATGACGACGGTGTCGTACTCGTGGCGGACGGAAACGATTTTGGCCCAGGACAATTCGGCGCCCGCGCCCTGGCCGACGAAGCGCAGCTTCTTGCTGCTGCCGATCAGACGGCCCGGAAAGTGCTTGGGGCCGTTGGCCAGATACTTGATGCGGGTGCCGTTGACGTCGAGATAGAGCAGCTCGTCCGATTCCAGATGCAGGTCGGGGCGCTCGATGTGGGGCAGGTCGCCGACTTTCACCTGGGTCAGCCCGCGACCGCGCAGCATGCGCCGGCGCAGGCCCTCGATGTGGCGGTGCGCGGCGCTCAGATCGGTGCTCGCGCGCAGGATCTCGATCGTGCGCTCGAAATCGGCGAGCTCGTCCTGTTCGATCTCCCCGTCGGCGAAGGCGAAGGCCACCACCCGCTCCAGGTGCGCGAGGGCGAGCGGGCGCAGGGCTTCGCGGCCGGTGCCCTCGCTGATCAGATCGTGGCGCAACAGGATCCAGAGTTCGTCCCACGCCGGTCCGCTCGGGCCGGTGGTGGCCAGCACCTGCCAGACCCGTTCGCGCCAGGACTCCAGGATCCTGCCGACCTCGCTCTCGCACCAGCGGCACGCGCTCGGCGGGCCGAAGCGCTGCACGTGCCGGGGGCGGCCGCAGCGCGGGCAGGTCGCGGGATCGTTCGCGGGGTGGGCGGGGCGGTACTCCCCGGTCCAGCCGCTGCCGTTCCACCAGCGCAGGCGGCTCGGATCGGCGGGGACGGCGTACCAGGCGGCCGGCATGTCGGGCACGGGGACGCGCGGTTGCGCGGGGAGCGTGGGAGCCAGGCGCCGTGCGGCGGCGGGCTCGGATGCCGGGACCGGGGCGGGTTGTGTCGGGGCGGGCTCCGGCGCGGCGGGTGCCGATGCGGCCGACCGTGTGGGCGCGGGTGTGGGCGCGGGTGTGGGCGCGGGTGTGGGCGACGCCTGCGGGGTGGGCGCGGGTGTGGGCGACGCAGATCGGGCGGATGCGGCGGGTGGCGCCGAGCGGGTGAGCAGGGGCGGGGTGGGCTCGGGCTCGGGCGTCGACTCCGGTTCGTCGTCGACCTCGACACCGAATTGTTCCGCCAGTCCGCGCAATCCGCTGTCCCAGCCCTGCCCCACGGCCCGGAACTTCCATTCGCCGTTGCGGCGGTAGAACTCTCCGAGCACCATGGCGGTCTCCCGGCCGGTGCCGCGCACCGCGTAGCGCAGCAGCCGGCCGCCGGGATGGCGCACGGTGAGGGTCAAGCCCTCGATGTCACCGAACGAACCCTCGTCGACCGAGCCCGCGATGACAACCCGATCCACCGTCGCCTCGATGTCCGCCAGCGTCAGGCGCAGGGTGGCCCGGCGCGCCGTAACCTCGGACAGCGCAACGGTTCCCGAGGGGTGCGCGGGGGCGTTGAAGAAGACGAAGTCGGCATTGGACCTGATCTTGCCGGTATCGGCCAGCAGCAGCGCCTGCGGATCGAGTCCCCGATCCGAATTCCATTCCAGCACCAGCGATACCGCGGGCGCGGCGACGGCCGCATTCGCCCCACGCGTCAACTCCACGACGCAACACCCGTTCCTTCATCGCGCGATATCGGTCGAGACACGCATCGCGCCAGGAACTTCGGGCCAGCCCGCCCCGTACCCGGGCCATGGCAGCCCCGGTTCGAATCTACCGACAGCCGCCGACAAGATCGAAATGTCGGCGGCCGGGCGGGGTCAGGGGAAGAGCTTGATGGGGTTCATGATGTCCGCGGCCAGGGTCAGGATCATGTACGCGCCGCCGAGCACGACGACCACGTAGGTCGCCGGCAACAGCTTCATGTAGTCGACCGGCGGGCCGTCGGGCAGACCCTTGCGATTGCGGAACAGGTTGCGCAGCTTCTCGTAGATCACGACCGCGATGTGCCCGCCGTCCAGCGGCAGCAGCGGCAGCAGGTTGAACACGCCCAGGAAGAAGTTCAGGCTGGCCAGGGTCAGCACGAACAGGCTCCAGATACCGCGTTCGGCGGTCTCGCCGCCGATCTTGGAGGCGCCGTACACCGAGACCGGGGTCTCGGGGTCGCGCTCACCGCCGGTGACGGCCTCCCAGAGGTCGGCGACCTTGGCGGGCATCTGCGCCAGTGACTGCAGCGTACGCAGCCCGATCTCGCCGGTGAAGGCGGCCGAGGCCGGGATGGCGGCGAAGAAGTTGTACTTCACCGGGCCGTAGAAGTCCTGGCCGACACCGACTTTGGAGACCATCTTGACCGGCCCGTCCTTGACCGGATAGGTCGCGGCCTGTTCCGGGGTGACGGTGACGGTGAGCTTTTCGTCGTCGCGTTCGACGGTGTAGGTGAAGGGGCCGGTCTGCTTCTCGGTCTGGTCGCGGAACTCCTGCCAGGTCTTGATCGAGGTGCCGTTGACCGCGGTCACGATGTCGCCGCGCTGGAGTCCGGCCTTCTGCGCCGGGCCCTCGCCGCTGCACGGGATGACCTTCTGGTCCGGGCCCTGACTCGAGACGCAGCTGAGCGCGCCGAGCTGGGTGGCCGGGGGCTGATCGAAACGCGGCAGCCCCCACACCACGGCCAGCAGCATGATCAGCAGGAAGCCGAGCAGGAAGTTCATCAGGATGCCGCCGAACATCACGAGCAGCCGCTTCCACGTCTTCTGCCGGTACATGGCCCGGTCGAGTTCCTCGGGTTCGAGCTCGTCCAGGGCGGTCATGCCCGCGATATCGCAGAAACCGCCCAGCGGCAGCGCTTTCAGGCCGTATTCGGTCTCACCGCGCTGAAACGAGAACACCTTCGGGCCGAAGCCGATGAAGTAGCGGCGCACCTTCATACCGGTGGCCTGTGCCGCCCACATGTGGCCGCATTCGTGCAGCGCGACCGACACGGTGATACCGAGGGCGAACAGTGCGAAGCCGATCGCGTAGACCATGCGGTAGTCGAACCCTTCTGCAGTCAGCCGCGCACGAGCGTGCGCGCGGTCTCTCGCGCCCACGAGTCAGCCGCGAGCACCTCGTCCAAAGTACTGGGTTCCGAGCTCCAGCGGTCGGCGGACTCCACGACCCGCTGTACGGTTCGCACGATGTCCGGGAAGCGGATGAGCCCGTCGAGGAAGGCCTGCACCGCGATCTCGTTGGCGGCGTTGTAGACCGCGGTCACGCAGCCGCCGGCCTTGCCGGCCTGCCGGGCCAGCTCGACGGCGGGGAACACCTCGTTGTCGACCGGTTCGAAGGTCCAGGTCGACGCGGTGGAGAAATCGCAGGCGGCGGCCGCGCCGGGCACCCGGTCCGGCCAGCCCAGCGCAAGCGCGATGGGCAGCTTCATATCCGGCGGGCTGGCCTGGGCCAGGGTCGAGCCGTCGCGGAAGGTGACCATGGAGTGCACGATCGACTGCGGGTGCACGGTCACGTCGATGTCGTCGTAGGCGACGCCGAACAGCAGGTGGGTCTCGATGAGTTCGAGGCCCTTGTTCACCAGGGACGCCGAGTTCAGGGTGTTCATCAACCCCATCGACCAGGTCGGATGCGCCTTGGCCTCATCGGGATTCACCGATTCCAGCATCTCGGCGGTCCAGCCCCGGAACGGGCCGCCCGAGGCGGTGAGCACCAGTTTGGCGACCTCGTCGGCGCGGCCGCCGCGCAGGCACTGCGCGAGCGCCGAATGCTCGGAGTCGACCGGCACGATCTGACCGGGCCGCGCCGCACGGGTCACCAGCGAGCCGCCCGCGACCAGGGATTCCTTGTTGGCCAGCGCCAGTCGCCGCCCGGATTCCAGGGTGGCCAGGGTGGGTTCGAGCCCGAGCGAGCCGACCAGCGCGTTGAGCACCACGTCGGCGTCGGTGCGGCGGACCAGTTCGGTGGCGGCGTCCGGACCGGCCAGCGGCACACCGAGCTTCGCGGCGGCGGCTTCGTCCGCGACCGCCACATTGGTGGTGCCCGTGGCGGCTATCTGCTGCGCCAGCAGTTCGGCATTGCCCCCGCGCGCGGCCAGGCCGACCACCTCGAAACGGTCGGGGTTGGCGGCGATCACCTCCAGCGCCTGGGTACCGATCGAACCCGTGCTGCCCAGCAGCAGAACCTTCACAACGTCGGACACGCGCCCATTGTCCCCTGTCCCGATCGGCGCTGTCCCCCACCCCGGCTCGGCGCGCACCCCGGAGACGGCGTGCCGTGCCGCCACCCTGCTGGCTACGACGCAGGGTCGTATGCCACGATATGGGCCAGCATCGGATTCGAGCCCTTAGGAGCGAAAGTGGCCGCCACGGAACTGGAACCCACCCACAGCGCAGGAGTCGTCACCAAGGTCGACACCGCCGAGGTTCCGTCCGCCGCGTGGGGCTGGAGCGGCGAATCGCGCCGTACCTTCCGCGTCGCCGGGTGGGTCGTCGTGTTCATCCTGCTCGCGATGATCATCGGCAACCACAAGGGCAAGGTCGAGGACATCTACCTCGTCGGGTTCGCCGCGCTGCTGGCCGGCATCATGATCCGCGACTCGTTCCTGCAGCGCAAGCCGCGCTAGGTAGTACGAATTCACAGGTCCCGCAGGCGGTTTCACCGCGCGGGACCCACACGCACTTCGGGCCGGGTCGCTGTCTGCGACCCGGCCCGATTGTGGGTTGTACTACCCGCGACTACTGGTTCGCGGGATCGTTCAGGCGGTTCACCAGGCCGATGCCGATGATGATCGCGGCCGGCACGCCGGTCAGGACCAGGCCGGCGGCAGCGCCCAGCGGGATGCCGATGATGGCGCCGGCGAGGCAGCCGCCGAGCGGGGCCAGGCCGCCGGCATCCAGGATCGGGATGCCCAGCACGGCGCCGCTGACGCCGCCGAGGACGCAACCGGCGGCCGCGCCGACGATGGTGCCGACCAGGGTGCCGACCGCGGTGGCCAGGCCGAACTGGGTGGCGGCGGCGGAGATGGCGTCGTCGAACGCTTCCTGGTTGGCGACCTCGTGACGCAGGCCGCCGTCGGCCACCGGGCGGGCGGCGTCGGTGCGCGGGGTCAGGGTGGCGCGGAGGCCGTCGACGGCGGCGTCGATCGGGTACTCGGCGTCGGCGAGGGTGTAGCTCAGCGGCAGGGCGGTGACCAGGTTGCCCTGGTTGTCCAGCACCTGGAACTGGCCGTCGGCGGTGCTGAGCGAACCGGCGGTGGTGGTGACCACGATGGAATCGCCTTCACGGGCGACGTTCCAGCCGATGGCCGGGACGGACTGGTTGATGCCCTGGTTCACGCCGTCCAGCAGCGAGTTGATGACCGGCGAGGGGGCAGGAGCCGTATCGGCGTAAGAGGTGCCACTCGCAATACCCAGGGCCGCGATGACCAGGGCCGACGTGGCGGCGACTTTGCTGAACTTCATATGACTTCGTGCTTTCTCCCGCGGGTGCCGCCCCCGTCTCGGTGGGGCGCAGGTCCTCGTTCGAGCACCCACGGACAAGTCTCCAACCGTTTGTTGCTGAGAGGTAACTTAAAGTTGCGTAAGAGTACAAAACGGACAGTGATCTACGTAACTCGTTCCGAAACCCGCACGCCAAAGCAAACTTTCAGTCTCTTTTTCTCTCCGAATCAGCCGTGTGACTTGCGTCATAAAACAGCGAAATCAACATCATCCGAGGTCACCCTTACGCTTCCTTTACGGCTCGACTCCGCGTCGATGTGAGAACCCCAGCCTCACGAGTCACACGAGCAACAGTGAGATTCGACCGCTCTCAGTCACTCACCTGTTGCCAGATGGAAGCCAGCGGTAGTTGATCGAAGCGATGCCGCTCCCACAGGCGCCGCGAGGCGTCCTCCGGGTAGGCCACCACCACCGGGTCGTTGTCCAGGATCTGGGTGACCCGCCGCGGGGGCACGTATTCGGGCCAGCCCGGATCGCCGCCCCGGGCGAACGCCGCCCACCGCGCCCGGACCAGCTCGGACAGCGCCCGAGCCCGCGGGGACGGGGGGTCACCGAACAGGAAGGGGGCCGGGTCCGCGGTGAACGTGCCGAAGACCAGCGGGGTGTCGAGAATATGGGGCGCCCCGAGCGCCCCGCCCATACCCGGGGATCGCCAGGTCAACTCGTAAACGTAGGCCGCGCCGCCGCCGGCGCTCTGACATTCGGCCAGGTGCAGGCTCGGCATGCGGAAGAGCCAGTCGGAGGTGACGGTCAGATAGAGCTCCTCGGCGGTCGCGCCGGGATAGGCGGCGCGAAAGGCCGGTGCGCCACCGGGTTCCGGGGCCAGCGCGGACAGCGCGGCGTCCGCCTCGCCGTCACCGATGCTGCCCAGGCGGGCGGCGGCGAAGGTGCGGAACTCGTCGCGGGTGTGGCCGGTCAGCAGTTCGATGTCGCGGCCCGCGCCCGCGGCCAGGGCCTCCCAGGGCGAGCGCGGCAGCACCGCACCGTCCACGACCGGCGAGTACGGCGACGGACTGTAGGCGAACGCGCCCCAGCGCTCGGCGCGCTCGGGCAGGCTCGCCGCGACCAGGTCGCCGGTGCGGGCCAGAAACTCCGGATCGACCGCGGCGAGATCGGTGACGATGGGCCGCAGCCCCAGTTCCGCGGCGACGGCGCCGCTGATGTCGGCGGCCAGTTCCGGCGACAGCAGGCTGCCCGTCACACTTTCCGCGATCGCCCGGCGGAACAGGCCGCGGGCACGCGGGGCGGCCAGCAGGGCGGCGACCGACCCCGCACCCGCCGACTGCCCGAAGACGGTGACCTTGTGCGGGTCGCCGCCGAACCCGGAGATGTTCTCGCGCACCCATTCCAGGGCCGCGATCTGATCGAGTAGCCCGCGATTGGCCGGAGCACCCTCGAGCAGCGCCCAGCCCTCCATGCCGAGGCGGTAGTTGCATGTCACCAGCACCACCCCGCCCTCCCGGGCGAGCAGCGTGCCGTCGTAGGCGGGATCACCGCCGTGCCCGAACATCCAGCCGCCGCCGTGAATCCAGACCATGACCGGCAGCCGGGCCGCCGAATCCGGTTGCGGAGTCCATACATTCACGGTGAGCCAGTCGTCGCCGGTGGTCTCCGGGTTGCCCGCCGGACCCGGGCTCATGATCTGGGCCTGCGGTGCGGGGGAACCGAATTCGGCGGCCTCGCGCACGCCGTCCCAGGGCGACGCGGGCGCGGGCGCGGCGAAACGCAACCTGCCCGTGGGTGGCTGGGCGTAGGGAATGCCGCGGAACGTCGCGACGTGATCACGCACCCGGCCGCGCACTCGCCCGTTCGCGGTGCGGACCTCGGGTGCGGTGTTCTCGTCGAGCATCACGTCGGATTCCCTTCGGAGTCGGCGGTCGTCATTCGCGAACACTTCGAGTTGCCATGAGATTGCTGTCAACGCTTCGTGTGATCGTAGCGGCCGGTCGGTCCCGGTTCGGGCAGCCGGCGGGCGCGAGTGGCCCCCGGGCTGCCTGGGGCGGTCGATTCCGCGCACGGCGATGCCGCCCGCCCGCGTGCCGCGCCGGGAAATATCGTGGATGCGGACGCGGAATCGCGATGCGCGCAGGAGGATTCAGCGTGAGCGCCCGCGACGCGGCTCGGAAGAAGTTGACACAGACAGGGATTGATATGTCCGAAGAGCGATTGACGCTGAACGAACGATGCGTCCTGCTCGTATTGCTGGCCGAGGCGCGCGAGCTGACCAACGCCGAACTCCTCGCTGTCGCGGGAATCAAACTGGACGGCCGAAACCGGGTGCGGCTCAATGAACTCGGCCTGGTGACCAGTACAAAGGTGAATCGGGCGTTCAGTCATGAACTCACCGACGCCGGCGCGGTGTGGTGCGCGCGCGAACTCTCCGCCGTCCGGCCCGCGCGATCGGGCACGGCGGGCGGCACGCTGTACGCCGTACTGGCCGGTCTGCGCAGGCATCTCGACGAGACCGGGCAGGCACTCGCCGATATCTTCGTCCCGGATCTGGCGGGGCAGGTCGCCACGGCGTACGCCGACATCAGCCGGGGTAAGGGCACCCCGGTCCGGTTGACGGTCCTGCGCAGCCGGCTCGGGACGCTCACGCGCGGCGAGGTCGACCGGGCGCTCGAGACCCTGGCCCGCCGGGACGGCGTGCACGTGCGCGCCGAGGCGGATCAGAAGACGCTGACCGAGCAGGACCGCCTCGACGCGATCGTGCTCGGCGGGACGCCACGACATCTGCTCGCCATCGAGGCCGCCCGTTGAACGAGGAACAGCAGCACGCGCTCGCCTCTGTCCAGTTCGGCAGCGTGCTGGGCCCCGACGAAGTGTGGAGTCCGCTCAACTACCACGTGGACGGGTTGCATCCGCACGCGGTGCGGGAGATCGCGCGCCGCGTGGACGCCGCCCGGAACCGGCCCAACAGCACCCCGGTCGGGCTGGTGCTCAGCGGCGAACGCGGGGTCGGCAAGACGCACATGCTCGGCTGGCTGCGCCAGCACGTGCAGGCTGCGGGGGGTGCGTTCTTCATGCCGAAACTGATAGACGGGCAATCGTTCTGGACGGGAGCCGTGCACGGGATCGTCGCGCAGCTGCTGGGCTCGGACGGCGGGCAGCTGGGACGGATGCTGGGCGCGCTCGCCGAACTCACCGGATGCGGGCCGGAATCGAGTATGCGGCTACGCGGCATGCTGCAGGTGAGCCGGGCCGATATCGACGAACTGGTCGAGCGGCTGGCGGACTCGCATCCGGAGGTGGCGCTGCACTGCCAGGACACCCTGCGGGCGCTGGTGCTGTTCAAAGCCAAAGGGAGCCCGCGGGAAATCGGGCTCAGCTTCCTGACGCTGGAGGACGGCATCGAGGAGGCAGATCGGCTCGAGTGGGGGTTCCGGCGGCCGAACCGGCTGCCGCAGTTGATATTCGGGGACGTGTCCCGGCTCTTCGCGCTCGCCGGTCCGGTGGTGCTCGCCGTCGACCAGATCGACAGCGTCATAGCGCAATCCGGCTCCGCCGCCGGCGATACGCTCGCGAACCGGCTCGCGGACGGGCTCATGCAGCTGCGCGAGGAGACCACGCGCACCCTCATCGTGGTCGCCTGCATTCCCAAGTCGTGGGAGCTCGTCACCGGCCGGGCCGTGAACTCGGCGGCCGATCGGTTCACCGTGCTCGAACTGTCCACCGCCATGCCCTCGGCCGGGGTCGCGGCGGCGATCGTGGAGCGGCACCTCGGAAGTCTCTACGGTGAAGCGGGTTTCGAGCCGCCGTATCCGACCTGGCCGGTGCTGCCGGGCGCGTTCGACGACCGCGGGGTCGCCGACTACACCCCGCGGCGACTGCTGCAGCAGGTCGAGGAGCATGTGCGACAGTGCCTGGCCGCGAACGAGGTCCGGGAGCTGCGACATTTCGGGGACGGCGGCCCGCCTCCACCCGGGCCGATCGTCGCGGATCCGGCGGATCTGGCCGCGCTGGACCGGCGGTTCGACGTACTGCGCGCGGAAGCGGACGTGATCAGCCCGCTGGACTCGAAATACGAGGACAGCCAGATGTTCTCGCTGCTGAACGTCGCGCTGCGCTGCTTCGTGCTCGAGCAGGGGGCCGCCGCGCAGCAGTTCACCGTCGACCCGCCCGCGATCGTGCAGCAGGCGCTGCACGCACGACTACGGCGCACCCTGGACGAGGCCACCGAGGACGAGGAGCACTGGAGCTTCCGGGCCATCGCGCACAGCAATCCGCGCGCGGTGCTGACGCGCCTGCGCTCGGCGAGCCTGGAGGCCGGGATCGGGGCCGGGGTCACCAAGCGGCACCTGGTGATTCTGCGAAACACCTTGTTCTCGCCGGGGCCGGCCACCAGGGCCGCGGTCGCGGAATTCGAAGCGGCGCAGGGGCTCGCGCTGCCGGTGTCGCAGGATGACCTGCGCGTGTTCACGGCGCTGGAGACCATGCTCACCGCCGCGACGCCCGGATTTCTCGCGTGGCTGGCGGCGCGGCGGCCCGCGAGCGGGTCGCAGCTGCTGGGGCGGGTGCTGGGTGCGGTGTCGGCGGGGATCGCCGACTCGCGAATGGCGTCGGGTGGGGGCGACGCGGGTGTGATGGCGGGCGAACGTGCGGGCGGGGCCGGTTGGGGTGCGGGCGCCGCCGAGGCCGGCACGGTGAACGGTATCGGTACAACGGTTCGCGAGCCGGTGGGAATCGGCGCGGTGGGAATCGAAATCCTCGCGCCGGAGCGTGATTCCCGAATGCCGGCTGCGGCAGGCGCGCGAGCGGCCACGGACGCGGACGCCGCGCCGTCGATTCTGCTCGGGCACGGGGTCGACACCGGGGCCGCGTTCCGGGTGCCGCTCGTTCAATTGCGCAAACACACGGCGGTCTTCGCGGGCAGCGGGTCCGGCAAGACCGTGCTGCTGCGCCGACTCGTCGAAGAGGCCGCGCTGCACGGTGTTTCCTCGATTCTGGTCGACACCAACAACGATCTGGCCCGGCTCGGCGACCGGTGGCCGACGCCGCCCGCGACCTGGGGTGCGCGCGATCCCGAACGCGCCGCGGACTATTTCGACGGCACCGAGGTGATCGTGTGGACGCCGCGGCGGGAAGCCGGGCGGCCGCTCGCGCTGAATCCGCTGCCCGAGTTCGGCGACGTGCTCGACGATCCCGACGAATTCCGCACGGCCATAGACGCTTCGGTGGCGGGCCTGCTCACCCGGGCCGGACTCACCGCGCAGAAGCTGCGCACCGGTACGGCCGTGCTGACCGAGGCGCTCACCTATTTCGCCCGGCGCGGTGGATCCGATCTGAGCGAGTTCGTGGCTCTGCTCGCGAATCTGCCCGAGGGGATCAGCACGATCCGCAACGCGGTGAAGCTGGCCGAGGGCATGGCCGATGAGCTGCACGCGGCCATGGTCAACGATCCGGTCTTCGGCGGGGCCGGGGAGCGCCTGGATCCGGGCGTGCTGCTGACCCCGAGCGCCGGGAAACGAGCCCGGATCTCGGTGATCAGCTGTGTCGGGCTGGCCACCGAGGAACAGCGCCAAACCTTCGTCAATCAACTCGAATTGGCGCTGTTCGCCTGGATCAAACGCCACCCCGCCGGTGATCGCCCGCTCGGCGGCCTGCTCGTACTGGACGAGGCCCAGACCTTTGCGCCCTCGAACGCGACGAAGGCCTCCACCGAGAGCACCCTGAAGCTCGCCACCCAGGCGCGCAAATACGGTCTCGGCCTGGTCTTCGCGACCCAGGCGCCCAAGGCCCTGCACAACCTGATCACCGGCAACGCGGCCACCCAGTTCTTCGGCCTCCTCAACGCCTCGGTCCAGATCCAGACCGCCAAGGAGCTCGCCCGCGCCAAAGGCGGTCACGTGGAGGACATCTCACGCCTGTCCGCGGGCCGCTTCTACGGCTCGACCGAAGGTCTGGGCTTCGCGAAACTGACGGTCCCCATGTGCCTGAGCCACCACCCCGCCAGCGCCCTGACCGAAGACGAGGTCCTGGAACGCGCCCGCCGGTGACCTGGGTGCCGTGCGTGCGCGCTCCAGGGCGTACGGCACCTCGCCCCGCGCCCGGCGCAGAGCCCATGGCCGGGGCCGGGGGTCGGCCGAGCCCTGGGCCGAAGCGGAGTGTCTTCCGAGCTGGATGCCGAAGGCGGCCCGGTGTTTTCGCACGACGCCGGAAGCGAGCCTCCCCAGCCAGATGCCGAAGGCGACCCACCCGCTTGGTTTTTCGCGCGTTTCGATTGCACGAGGGCGCGTCTCGAGACAGCATTCAGCGCATGAAATTACAACAGGTTGCAGTTATGTCGGTGACGGCCGCAGCCACCCTCGCCCTCGGTCCGGGACTCGCCACCGCGGCCCCGACCCCCGGCGACACTTCCCGCCAGGCGGTCAGCCGCGCCTACATCGACGCCCTCGTCTCCCACGACGCCCGCGATGTCCCCTTCGCCCCCAACGCAACCCGCGTAGAGGCGGGCCTGCAAACCGGCTACTCCGGCCCCCAACTGGCCTACGACCTGGAACACGGCATCCAGTACAAAATCATCCAAACGATCCGCGACCTGCACATGACCGAGTCCGGCGACGTGGTAACGGCCCGCTACCTCCTGGATTCCGGCATAGCCGGCATAACCCTGACCACGGTCGACATCACCGAAACGTTCCGGATCCCCGACGGCACGATCCACGAGATAGTCGCCACCATCGTCCCGGTGTAATTCGTTCGCACGCATCGCCGTTGGATTCGGACCGCTCGGGTCACGAATCCAACGGTGAACGAACCGAACTCAGCCTTCGGCGGCGAGTTGGCCGCAGGCGGCGGCGATCTCCTGGCCGCGGGTGTCGCGGACCGTGCAGGGGACGCCCTGTTCGTTCACGCGGCGGACGAACTCGCGTTCCACCGGCTTGGGGGCGGCATCCCATTTCGAGCCGGGGGTGGGGTTCAGGGGGATCACGTTCACGTGGACCCGGGAGCCGAGGGCCTTGTGGAGCTTCTTGCCCAGCATGTCCGCGCGCCAGGGCTGGTCGTTCACGTCGCGGATCAGGGCGTACTCGATCGAAACCCGGCGGCCGGACTTGTCGGCGTAATACCGTGCGGCGTCGAGGACTTCGGCGACCGGCCAGCGATTGTTGACCGGCACCAGCGTGTCTCGCAACTCGTCGTCCGGAGTGTGCAGGGACACAGCCAGAGTCACCGAGAGATCCTCGTCGGCGAGTTTGCGGATCGCGGGGGCCAGGCCGACCGTCGAGACCACCACGTTGCGCTGGGAGATGCCCAGGCCGTCAGGGGCGGGCGAGGTGATCCGGCGGACCGCGTTCACCACGCGCTTGTAGTTGGCCAGGGGCTCGCCCATGCCCATGAAGACGATGTTCGAGAGGCGGCCGGGACCACCGGCGACCTCGCCGTCACGCAGGGCGGCGGCCGCGGAGCGCACCTGGTCGACGATCTCGGCCGTGGACAGGTTGCGGGTCAGGCCCGCCTGGCCGGTCGCGCAGAACGGGCAGGCCATACCGCAGCCGGCCTGGCTGGAGATGCACAGCGTGGCGCGGTCGGGATAGCGCATGAGCACCGACTCGAGCAGCGTGCCGTCACCGGCCTTCCACAGCGTCTTGCGGGTGGTGCCGTCGTCGCACGAGATGTGCCGGACGGTGGTCAGCAGCTGCGGGAACAGCGCATCACCGATCTTGGCGCGCACCGCCTCGGGCAGATCCGTCATCAGCGCCGGGTCGGCGACCAGCCGGCCGTAGTACTGCCGCGCGATCTGATCGGCGCGGAACTTGGGCAGCCCGAGCTCCTCCACGGCCGCCTTGCGTTCGGCCGAATCCAGATCGGCGAGGTGCCGCGGCGGCAGGCCACGGCGGGGGGCGTCGAACACGAGGGGCAAGGGGGCGGCAGT
This sequence comes from Nocardia sp. NPDC057668, assembly GCF_042799795.1. NCBI lineage: Bacteria > Bacillati > Actinomycetota > Actinomycetes > Mycobacteriales > Nocardiaceae > Nocardia > Nocardia sp. NPDC057668. The sequence continues at coordinate 2,007,396 of NZ_JBHVIC010000001.1, forward strand.
CATAACCCCTCCAGTGTTCCATCCGAAACCGCATCGCGGGCCGTCGGGGTGCGATGCGCTCATCACAGTCGACCGGAATCCGGCAAAGCTCGCGCGGCAAACCCCGAGTTGAAGCGACATATCCGAGATACCGGACGAAATACGTGCACCGGTCATAGCGATCGGCAATGATCGAATCATGACCACCGACGCCGTACCCAACCCTGGACCGGAACCGACTCCGACCACGAGCGACGACAAAGGCCAGGGCGTCCTCAAGACCCGCGCGGGTTACGCCTGGATCGGCCTCGTCATCGCCGCGATTCTCGGCATCGTGCTGCTGATCTTCATCCTGCAGAACCTCGAACAGGCCCACGTACAGCTGTTCACCTGGAACTGGAACCTGCCCATCGGCGTGCTCGTGCTGCTGTCGGTGATCGTCGGCGCGCTGGTCACCGCGCTGGTCGGCGGCTACCGCATCCTGCAGCTGCGCCGCGCGGCGAAGAAGGCGCACTAGGCCGGAACGCCGACGTCCGGTCCCCGAGCGGGAACCGGACGTCGCGAGGTGTTCGGGGGCCGCCCGTCACAGCAGTGCGGTCAGCACCAGCCAGGAGACGAAAGCGGACGGCAGCATCGAGTCCAGGCGATCCATGATCCCGCCGTGTCCGGGCAGCAGGGTCCCCATGTCCTTGATGCCCAGTTCACGCTTGATCTGGGATTCGATCAGATCGCCGGTGGTCGCGATCAGCACCAGGCCCACGCCCAGCAGCACGCCGATCATGGAGTTGGCCTGCAGCAGCAGCGTCACCGTGAGCAGACCGCCGATCACGCTGAACACCAGCGAGCCGCCGAACCCCTCCCACGACTTCTTCGGGCTGATGGCCGGAACCATGGGGTGCTTGCCGAACAGGACACCCGCGACATACCCGCCGACGTCCGAGCAGACCACGAGGATCATGAAGGTCAGCACGCGCAGATTGCCGTCGTCCTCGAGCAGCATGAGGACCGCGAACGAGGCGAGCAGCGGCACCCACGCCAGGGTGAACACACTGATCGCGGTGTCGCGCAGATAGTTTCGCGGCGTGGCGCGCAGCCCGTGATCGAACAGCCGCCACACCATGAGCGTCAGCGCGCTCGCGCCGAACGCGCCGAGCACACCGGCGGTGCCGAACGGCCAGGCCAGCCAGATGATCGCCTGCCCGCCCAGCAGCAACGGCACCCGCGGCACCAGCACATCGGCCTCGCGCAGGCGCTTGGCCACCTCCCAGGTCGCCACCGCCATGGCCGCCGCGATCACGCCGATCAGCACCTCGGGCGCGAACAGCAGAATCGCGATGAGCGACAGACCCAGCCCGAACCCCACCCCCAGCGCCGCGGGCAGATTACGCCCGGCCTTGGACGCGGGAGGCTTACCGGCGGACACCGCGGCATCCGCCGCGGGCGCCGGGGTCTCCGAGACGGGCGCGGCCGGCGGCAGCGCCTGAGCGGTGCCCTCGGCCGGCGGCGTCATCGCACCGGTGGATTCTTCGGCCACGATTGTCCTGTCGCTCACTTGTCGTTTCGTCCCTACCCCCGGCCGCGACCCGGCCGTCCCGATGAACCTCGAGCAGCGGTGATCACACCTCGAGCAGCTCGGCTTCCTTGTGCTTCACCAGCTCGTCGATCTGTCCGACATAGCGGCTGGTCGTCTTGTCCAGATCCTTCTCCGCGCGGCCGACCTCGTCCTCGCCCGCCTCGCCGTCCTTCTGGATCCGGCCCAGCTCGTCCATGGCCTTGCGGCGCACGTTGCGGATGGTGATCTTGGCGTCCTCGCCCTTGGCCTTGGCCTGCTTGACCATCTCGCGGCGCCGTTCCTCGGTCAGCTGCGGGATCGACACGCGGATGATGTCGCCGTTGTTGGTCGGGTTCACGCCCAGATCCGAATTGCGGATCGCCTTCTCGATCTCCTGCATCAGCGCCTGCTCGTACGGCTTGATGACCACCATGCGCGGCTCGGGCACCGTGATGCTGGAGACCTGAGTGATCGGAGTGGGCGACCCGTAGTAGTCCACCACGATCCGGGAGAACATACCCGGGTTCGCGCGACCGGTCCGAATGGAACCCAGGTCGTCCTTCGCCACCGAGACGGCCTTCTCCATCTTTTCCTCGGCCTCGAAGAGCGCTTCTTCAATCACGGCGTTTCCTCCACAGCGTCATCGTTCTTCTCGTCGGTCACGACCGAACCAGCGTGCCGATGTTCTCACCGGCGACCGCGCGAGCAATATTGCCCTTAGTCAAGAGATTGAACACCAGCATGGGCATCTGGTTGTCCATACACAGGCTGAACGCGGTGGCGTCGGCGACCTTGAGACCGCGCTCGATCACCTCTTTGTGGGTGATCTCGGCGAACATGGTCGCGTCCGGGTTCTCGCGCGGATCGTCCGAGTAGACACCCTCGACGGCCTTGGCCATCAGCACCACCTCGGCGCCGATCTCCAGCGCGCGCTGGGCGGCGGTGGTGTCGGTCGAGAAGTACGGCATGCCCATGCCCGCGCCGAAGATGACCACGCGGCCCTTCTCCAGGTGCCGCTTGGCGCGTAGCGGCAGGTACGGCTCGGCGACCTGCCCCATGGTGATGGCGGTCTGCACGCGGGTGTCGATGCCCTGCTTCTGCAGGAAGTCCTGCAGCGCAAGGCTGTTCATCACGGTGCCGAGCATGCCCATGTAATCCGAGCGGGCGCGTTCCATACCGCGCTCCTCGAGTTCCGCGCCGCGGAAGAAGTTGCCGCCGCCGATGACGACCGCGACCTGGACACCGTCCTCGACGACCTCCGCGATCTGCTCGGCCACGGTCTGCACCACATCGGGGTCCAGGCCGACCCGCCCGCCGCCGAACATCTCGCCGCCGAGCTTGAGGAGCACTCGGCGATAGCCCTTGCGGTCGGGCGCCGTATCCGGGTCCGTCATCGGTCTCCTGTTCTCGGGGGCTCTCGAACACAGCCACGCACATGAAAAGACCATCCCGGCGCACGGAAATGCACGGGACGGCAACAAGCTTTCGTCCATCCTGCCTCACCGACGGTCACGGGGGTGAGGCGACCCTCTATACCGTGCCCGAATTCGTGACATTGCGCGGCGGCGCGACGGGGCCCGCCACGGTGGCCATCCGCGCGGCGGACAGCGGCGTGGCCGGGACCTGCACGACCAGCAACAGGCCGGGATCCTCGGCCGGGCGCAACTGGAACAGCTCCAGCTCGATGTCCCCGGCGTCCGGGTGCGCCACGACGATCGTGGCGGGGCGGAAACGACCCACCGGGTACTCGGACCACCAGCGCCGGAACTCCGGGCTCTCGCGGCTCAGCTCGGACACCAGGGTGGACAGTTCCGGATCGCCGGGGCGGCTGCCGGTGGCATCGCGCAACTGGCTCAGCACCGCGCGGGCAGCGAACTCCCAGCGGGGCATGCGAGCGCGATTCTCCTTGTCGGTGAACATCATCCACAGCAGATTGCGACGACGCGAGGGCAGATCCAACGGGTCGTGGCGGACGCGCGCGTAGGCGGTGTTCCAGACGACGTAGTCGAAGTTGCGGTCGAAGATCGACGCCGGATTCGGCAGGACGGCGTCGACCAGGCGTTGCAGGCGGGCGTTGTCGGCGGCGATCCGGCCGTCGTCCGGATCGGTGAGGCCGGCCAGTGCGCGCAGGTGACGGTGCTGATCGGGGTCCAGGCGCAGGGTCCGGGCCAGCGCGTCGACGACCTGACGGCTGGTCTCCACCGCACGGCCCTGCTCGAGCCAGGTGTACCAGGTCAGGCTTACCCCGGACAGTTCCGCGACCTCCTCGCGGCGCAGGCCGGGCGTGCGGCGGCGGGCCGGATCGCCGTACGGCAGCAGTCCGACGTCGGCCGGTCGCAATCGGGCCCGGGCCGCTCGCAGAAACTCCCCCAGCTGCGCGTACCTGGACGCCGGGATATCCGAATGACCTTCGCCGCTTACCATTTCGCCGATCCCCCCGTACAGAGCGCCCGGGTAGCAGTATCGCTATCAGGACAGGATCATGCGCGAATTCCTACCGTGGAACACAGCGAACAACACACGGAGGACGACATGACGAACCACAACGGACCGGTCCTGGTGATCGGAGCGACCGGACGGCAGGGCACCGCGACCACCCACGCACTGCTCGAAAAAGGCTGGGAATCACGGGCTTTCGTCCGCGACCCGGAGTCGGAGCGGGCGCTGGCACTCGCCGCGGCCGGTGCGCGGCTGGTGACCGGCGACCTGGACGACGAAGAGTCGGTGCGCGCGGCCATGGATGGCGCGCACGGGGTGTTCCTGATGCTGACCATGATGTCCGGGGTCAACATCAGCCTGGACGCGGTGGCCGCGGAGATCGTGCACGGGAAGATGGTGGCCGACCTCGCCGCCAAAACCGGGATCGCGCACCTGGTGTACAGCTCGCTGAGCGGGGCGCACAAGGGCTCCGGCGTGGAGTACTACGCGGCGAAAGAGCAGATCGAGGACCACATCCGGGAGCTCGGGCTGCCCGCGACCGTACTGCGGCCGGTGCTGTTCATGGACAACTTCGCCACCTACAACAAGCCCGCGCTGGTCGAGAACGAGCTGATCCTGTCCCTGGCCGTGGCGCCCGGCAAGCCCATGGCCCTGATCTCCATCCGCGATATCGGCGAATTCGCCGCCCTGGCCTTCGACCGCCCGGAGGAGTTCCTGGGGCGCACCCTGGAGATCGCCGGCGACGTCCTGACCCCCACCGAGATCGCCGAAACCCTCTCCCGCACAGCCGGTTTGCCCTATCGAACCGTCCGCATCCCGATCGCCGGGCTGCGCGCCTTCGACGAGCAGGTGGCCAAGATGTTCGAGTTCTTCGACGTCGACTCCTCCCCCGCCCCGGACGTCACCACCCTCCGTGCCGCGCACCCGGGCCTGCAGAGCCTGGAAACCTGGGTACGCGCCACCGGCTGGACCCTGTAGACGATCGCCGGCGCACCCCACCGGCGCGCCCGATGCCCCCTAATCCGGGGGCACCGGATCCAAAGTGAAATGCAAATGTCCCACATAGGATCCGGTCCATGCTCACCCACCGAACGACGCTCCGCACCGGCATCGCCGCCCTGGCCATCACCACCGGACTGATCGCCGCCGCCGGCCCCGCGACGGCGGAAGCCCCGGCAGGTTCGGGCAGCGGCTCCCTCGGCACCGGATCCGCGGGCCTGGTGCAGTCCGTGCTCACCGCAATCGGCTGCTATGTCGGCGCGAACAACTGCGGACCGATCGTCATCCCGAAATAGCGCGGCAGGCTCGGACCGCGTACCGAAACACTCACTCGCGCCCCAGGATTCGGGGGCATTCGGATTCAGCAGCACCCCCGTACCCTTCCGCCATGACTCTCACCAGCCGGACTTTGCGCACCGGCGCCGCCGTCGTCGCCATCACCGCGGGACTGATCGCCGCCGCCGGTCCCGCCACGGCGGCATCCCCGCCCGGCTCGGGCAGCAGCACCGGATCGAAAGACCTGCTGCAGTCCGCCTACGAAGTGTTCGTCTGCACCATCGGCCCCGAACTCTTCTGCGACGTCATCAACGGCCCCGTCGGGTAGTCGCCCTGCGATGCATAGCGAAAAGGCCCTTCTCCCATCGAATCACGATGGGGGAAGGGCCTTTTCAGGCTTGGCGGGCGATTACGCCTGGCCGACCTCGAAGCGGGAGAAGGCGGTGATGGTGGCACCGGCCTCGTCCAGCAGCGCCTTGACGGTCTTCTTGCTGTCGGTCACCGACGACTGCTCCAGCAGGACGACGTCCTTGTAGAAGCCGTTGACGCGGCCTTCGACGATCTTCGGGAGGGCGGCCTCGGGCTTGCCCTCTTCGCGCGCGGTCGCCTCGGCGATGGCACGCTCCTTCTCGACGAGGTCGGCGGGGACCTGGTCGCGGGTGACGTACTTGGCCTTGAGCGCGGCGACCTGCATGCCGGCTGCGCGAGCGGCCTCGGCGGCGGCGTCGCCCTCACCGGTGAACTGCACCAGCACGCCGACGGCGGGGGGCAGGTCGGTGGCGCGCTTGTGCAGGTAGGTCGCGACGTTGCCGTCGTAGGACACGACGCGACGCAGCTCGAGCTTCTCGCCGATACGGGCGGCCAGCTCCTGCACGGCCTGGTCGGCGGTCTTGCCGCCCAGGTCGACGGCCTTGAGCGCGTCCAGGTCAGCCGGGCGAGCCTTCGCCGCGGCGGCGACGATGCTGTTGGCCAGCTCCTGGAACTCCGCGTTCTTGGCGACGAAGTCGGTCTCGGAGTTGATCTCGATCAGGACGCCGTCCTGCGCGGCGACCAGGCCCTCGGCGGTGGCGCGCTCAGCGCGCTTGCCGACGTCCTTGGCGCCCTTGATACGCAGGGTCTCGACGGCCTTGTCGAAGTCGCCGGCGTTCTCTTCGAGCGCCTTCTTGCAGTCCATCATGCCGGAGCCGGTGAGGTCGCGAAGCTTCTTCACGTCAGCGGCGGTGTAGTTCGCCATGTCGGGCGAGCCTCCTCTGTGTGGTCTGTGGGGTGTTCACACCTTGCCGCCCGCTTCCGAACCGGAAGGGGCGGCAGGGTGAACAGATGCCGGTACGGCTGCTTAGACGTCGGCCGGGGTGGCCGGTTCGGCCTCGGCGGCCGGCTCGGCAGCGGCGGGCTCGGCGGCCGGGGCAGCCGAAGCCAGCAGTTCCTGCTCCCACTCGGCGAGGGGCTCGCCCGCGCCGGCTTCCGGCTTCGAATCGCCGGCGGCACGCGAGGCACGAGCCTGCACGCCCTCGGCGACGGCGGACGCGACCACGCGGGTCAGCAGCGCGGCCGAACGGATCGCGTCGTCGTTACCCGGGATCGGGTAGTCGACCAGGTCGGGATCGCAGTTGGTGTCCAGGATCGCGATGACCGGGATGTTCAGCTTGCGAGCCTCGCCGACGGCGATGTGCTCCTTGTTGGTGTCGACGACCCAGATGGCCGAGGGAACCTTGGCCATGTCCCGGATGCCGCCGAGGGTGCGCTCGAGCTTGTTCTTCTCACGCGTGAGCATGAGGATTTCCTTCTTGGTGCGACCCTCGAAGCCACCGGTCTGCTCCATGGCCTCGAGCTCCTTCATACGCTGAAGGCGCTTGTGCACGGTGCCGAAGTTGGTGAGCATGCCGCCGAGCCAACGCTGGTTGACGTAGGGCATGCCGACGCGAGTGGCCTCGGCCGCGATCGACTCCTGGGCCTGCTTCTTCGTGCCGACGAAGAGAACGGTGCCACCGTGGGCGACGGTCTCCTTGACGAACTCGTAGGCCTTGTCGATGTAGGTCAGCGTCTGCTGAAGATCGATGATGTAGATGCCGTTGCGGTCGGTGAAGATGAAACGCTTCATCTTCGGGTTCCACCGGCGGGTCTGGTGACCGAAGTGGGCGCCGCTGTCGAGCAGCTGCCGCATTGTTACGACGGGCATGGCCTCGTAACCCTTTCATTGCTGGTTGTCGCAGAAATCGGCGATCTCTGCCCTGGCGCCCACGGCCACCGGAACCCGTGATGCGAAATCAGGGGACCAGCCGGCGGCCTCGATCTGGGCGCGCGAAGTCGGTCTGCGCTGAAGCAAACCGCTGGATCAGTTTACGGGCCGGGTCCGCAGAGATGAAATCGCCCCCTCGCCGGAGCGGCCGCACGCGCCGGACCAGGCCGGGGACGGCGGGCTCAGCTCAGTTCGACAGCGTAGTAGAGCGCGTACACGACGGCCACGCCCGCGACGCCGGTCACCGCGACGGCGACCGCCGTGATGCCGCGCCGGCCGCTGTCCCAATTACCCCGATTGTGCGAGTGCAGGATTCGGCTGCGGGCCACGCACACGACACTCACCACGACCAGGCCGATCGCCGCCAGTAGCGCGAGCACCGCCATCGGCGGCCAGTCGCTGCTGTAGGTGACCTTGAGGAACAACACCGCGTTGGCCATGGCCGCGATGGCCGTGCGCCGCCACGCCAGGGCGGTGCGCTCGGCGGCCAGCCCGGCCTCGGGACTGCTCACGACAGCAGCAACCCGTACCCCGCGAGCACCGCGATGACGGCGATGCCGAAGGCCAGGATCGGGACCATGATCGTGCGCGGCAGCCGGTCGCCGCGTTCCATGGCGGTCTGCACGTGCTTCCAGCGCCCGTAGGCGCCGACCGCGATGACCGTGGCCAGCACGATGCAGCTCAGGGCCACCGCGCTGCGCACGCCGTGGTGCGTGAACGGCCGGACCAGTTCGTGCACGGCCACACCGCCCGCGAGCAGGCCCAAGCCGGTGCGCATCCAGGCCAGGAAGGTGCGCTCGTTGGCGAGGGTGAAGCGGTAGTCGATGTCGGCGGGTTCCGCGGCGAGTTCGCGATCGTTCTCCTGCGCCTCGGCCTCGACCGGTGTCTCGGGGCGCGGCTCGACGGAGCCCATGACGTTCTCCTGCTGGTCGGCGGCATTTTTCGGGATTGAACAGCACGGTGTTCACACGCGTGCGGACTATCCACATTCCAGGTTCACGGTAGTCCCGGGCAGCGAACGGGAGCGCACCCTGAGTGGTATGCGAGCGATCGTGTCGATAACTCTCGGGTGGTTGCCGGGGCTGCTGCTCGGGCAGGTGATGTTCGCACCGGCGGGCAGCGCGGCGCCCGCGGGCGAGTTCGATTGGCCGCTGCGCCCGCGGCCCGCCGTGGTCCGGGCCTTCGACGCGCCGGAGCGCGATTGGCTACCCGGGCATCGCGGGGTGGATCTGGCGGGCCGCGCCGGGCAGGCGGTGCTCGCCGCCGGCGACGGCACGGTCGCCTTCGCCGGGACGGTGGCGGGCAAACCCGTGCTCTCCATCGATCACGCGGGCGGGCTGCGGACCACCTACGAGCCGGTTCAGCCGGGTGTTCCCTTGGGGCGCAGGGTTTTTCGCGGATCGACCATCGGAGCCCTGGAGGCCGGTCACCCCGGATGCCCGGTGGCCGCCTGCCTGCACTGGGGGCTGCGCCGGGACCGCGTGTATCTGAATCCGCTCGGGCTGCTGCGCGCGGTCCAGGTGCGACTGAAACCACTCGCGAACCCTCGAAGGCATCACCGTCGCGAGACCAGAATGGGGGTATGACGCACGAGCCCGCCACGGTCGAATTCACCTACGCCGAGGTCGGCGCGACCCGCGGCGAATTCCCGCCCGGCTACCACCATTTCCGGTTGCGCCGCCGAATCGGTTCGGGGCGTGCGCTGTTCGAGGCGGCCGGGGCGCAGATCCTGGCGTACCGCATGCAGCGCGGTACCGGAATTCTCGTGGCGGCCACGACGCCGACGGCCGCGCCCGGCACGGAAATGACCATGCGCCTCGGCATCGGCAGGCTCGGGTTCCGGGCCCACTGCCGCGTGGTCTACGTGCTGGACGAACCGGATCGCCGCGGCTTCGCCTACGGCACGCTGCCCGACCACCCCGAGATCGGCGAGGAGCTCTTCGCCGTCGAATACGACCCGGCCGACGATGCGGTGTACGGCATCGTGGAGGCGTTCGCGCGGCCCGGCACCTGGTACACCCGCATGGGCGGACCGGTCGTGCGGGTCATTCAGCACTGGTTCGCCGGGCGCTATATCGCCACGCTGACCTGATCGAGCTGCGGCACAGGCGGTCAGCGATGGGCCGCGGTGACGCGAATCCCGATCAGCCGGATATCCGCCCGCCGGAAGCAGGTGGGCTACCGCCGTGACGAGACAGGAGACCGTTGTGCAGGTCGAGGGCGACTTCCCATCCGGGTGGCCGCCGCTCGTAAGGTGGCGCGCTACCGCCCGTACAGGTGACGGGTGAGGACGGCGGCTTCGGCACGCAGGGCGGCGGCGCGAGCGGCTCCACCGGCGGCCGCGGCGTAATCGGTTGCGGCGCTGTCACGTTCGTCGATCTCGGTTCGAACGATGTCGTCGATGTCGGACTCGGTGAGTTCGCGGCGAGGGCGTTCGGCGCCGCCCGGACCCGCGGCGGCCTCGATCGCGCCCGCGCGTACGTCGGAGGCGTCGACCGCCTCGGCATTGTCGATGGCGGCCAGGGCCGAGCGCAGGGCCGCGACCGCGGTGCGATCGCGGGCCTTCAGAGCCGCGGGCAGAGCCGCCCGCAGCCGGTCACGCAGGGGTGGCAGAACTGTGTCCGAATCGGCGGGCATGGATCGACCGTAGGTCAGACCCCGGCCGGTGCGGCCTTCTCGCTCTCGGCGAGTTCGGACTTCCAGGTGCGGAAGCCCTCTTCGGTGCGCCCGCGCCGCCAGTAGCCGGAGATGGACGCCCATTCGGCGGTGACGCCGCGCTCCTTGCGCACGTACGGGCGCAGATCGTGCATGACGGCCTGGGCCTCGCCGTGAATGAACACGTGCGCCTGCCCGTCTCGCCACGGTTCGGCGCGCACGGCGGCGGCCAGACGCTCGCCGGGGGCCGCGTCGCCGCGGTGCACCCAGGTGAGCTCGACGTCCTCGGGGAGTGGGAAGGAGAGTTCGTCGGCCGGACCTCCGACCTCGATGAACACCCGGCCGGTCGCGTCGATCGGCAGCGCCGCGCAGGCGGCGGCGATGGCGGGCAGCGCCGACTCGTCACCGGCGAGCAGATGCCAGTCGGCGTCGGCGCGGGGCGCGTACGCGCCGCCCGGGCCGAGCAGATCGATACTGTCGCCGGGTTCGGCGGCCGCGGCCCACGGCCCGGCCACACCCTCGGTGCCGTGGTGCACGAAGTCGATGGCGATCTCCTGCGTCGCACGATCGATCGCGCGCACGGTGTAGGTGCGCATGATCTCCCCGTCCGGGTTCGGGAACACCAGCTTGACGTAGGCGTCGGTGAAATCGTTGGCCTCGAAGTCCGCGAATCCGGGGCCACCCAGATGTACGCGGATCAGGTGGTCCGAAAGCCAGATGGTGTTCTGAACAATCAGGGTCGTACGGCTGCGTGCCAAGCGGAACACCTCCACAATTAGGGTTACCTAAGTCAACGTACACGACGCCCGATAGCTCGTCGATATGGTCTCGATATGGCGCCGGTTACCCCGCCGCGTCGATCAGCGCCGCCAGCGCGGTGGCCAGTCGCGGGAGGCCGGGACCGGCCGGACCACCCGGCTCGGTCATATAGCCGTCCCTGCGAATCTCCACCATGAGTGCGGTGACGCGCGGTTCGGAGCGGTAGTGATCCAGGGGTACATAGGTTCCCGCGAACGGGGTATCCACCGCGACGCCGCCGAAACCCGCGAACAGCGCGGTAGCGAGCGCCGTCAGCTCCGGCGGCGTGTGGAAGTCATTCGTTCCCAGACAGATCGGCGGACGGCTCTCGGCCGCAAATAGCTCGTAGGCCAGCGGTTTCGTCGGATACGAGTGCACGTCGACGATGATCGCGCGGCCGGTCGCGCGCAGGCGATCGGCGACCAGTTCGGTCATGGCGCGGGCGTAGGGGTGGAAGTAGCGGTCCAGCAGACCGGTGGGATCGAAGGAGTCCGGGCGCAGCACGTCGCGGTCGGTGGTGCGGGTGTAGACCGCGCCCATACCGACCGCGCGCATCTGCTCGCGCTCGTCCGGGAAGCGTTCGGGGTCGACGACCAGGCGCGAGAGCGCGTTGACGAACCGCCACGGCCGCAGCCGGGCGCGGTCGGCCGCGGCCGCCGACAACTCGGCGGTGTGCGCGTCGGTGATGTGGTCGAGTTCCAGTTCGAGGGCGGGGTCGTCCAGCACGATGCCGGCGCGCACCGACGGCGGGATGTGTCGCGCGGAATGCGGAACATGCAGGATGACAGGCGATTCCGGGGCGCCGGGAAACAGCGAGACGTTGCCGGGGATCCGCGGCGGGCGCGGTTCCGAATCGGGTGGGATCGCCACGGCGATCAGGCGCGGGGGTGGGCTTGGTCGTGCACCTTCTTGAGGCGCTCGATCGAGACGTGGGTGTAGAGCTGGGTGGTGGCCATGCTCGCGTGGCCGAGGATTTCCTGCACCACGCGCAGGTCGGCGCCGCCTTCGAGGAGGTGGGTGGCGGCGGTGTGGCGGAAGCCGTGCGGGCCCATGTCGGGTGCGCCGGGGATGGCGGAGATGACCTCGTGCACAACGGTTCTCGCCTGTCGCTGATCCAGCCGCCGGCCGCGGCGGCCGAGCAGCAGGGCGCGACCGGACGCCTCGGTGGCGAAGGCGGCGCGGCCGTGCCGCAGCCAGGTGTCCAGGGCCTGCTCGGCGGGGCCGCCGAACGGCACCGATCGTTCCCTGTTGCCCTTGCCCAGGACCCGCACCACGCGACGTTCCCGATCCACGTCCTCGATGTCGAGCCCGCACAGTTCGCTGACCCGAATCCCGGTCGCGTACAGCATCTCCACGATCAGCCGATCCCGCAGCGCCATGGGATCATGCTGTGCCGCACCCGATTCCGCGGCGTCCATGACCGCCGATGCCTGTTCCTTGCCCAGCACGGCGGGCAGTACGCGGTGCGCACGGGCGGTCCGCAGGCGCGGTCCCGGATCGAGGGTGAGCCGCCCGGTATAGGTGAGCCACGCCGTGAACGTCCGCGCCGAGGACGTGCGCCGCGCCATGGTGGTACGCGCCGCTCCGCCCGCCGCCAGCCCCGCGAGCCACGACCGCAGCAGTGCCAGATCCACCTCCCCCACACCGCAATCCGCTCCCCGCTCGAGCAGATGCCCGAGCAGCCCCCGCGCGTCCCCCACGTACGCCCGCACGGTGTGCTCGGACCGGTTCCGCCCCAGCCGCAGATGCCGCCCGTACTCGACCAGCAGCGCCTCGAGGTCCTCCGGCAGTTCGCTCATCCCCCCACCGTCACCGCCTCCCGCCCCCGGCGCAAGTTCCCGCGCCGCGACCCCCGACCTCCCTGCGTCGTTCATCCAGAACGCGGTTCTCTCGACCCGCCCGCTCGCGGACCGGCGAGCGCGGAATCGACGCGCCGCCAGCCCTGGTCGCCGCAGGCCGCACGTCCGGAGAGCTCGAGTGCGGCGAGGGTGGCTCGCACCACGGGAAGAGGCAGGCCGGTCGCGGTGGCCAGTGCCCGGGGCAGGCGGGAGCCGATGGTCGGGAGGGCCGCTAGCAGCAGGGTCTCGTCGGTGGTGAGAGTGGTAGTCGCGGAGGCTGTTTCGCCACCGGGGGGAGGGGCGGTTGCGGACGGCGCTTGGTCTCCGGGCGGTGCGGTGGGCCGGAGGGGGTCTTCGGCGGGATGGGGCGTCAGCGGTTGAGTGTTGATGCCCGCCAGGGTGAGGCGCAGGGGGCCGGCCTCGTCGAGGATGTCGTCGGCGCCGGTCACCAGGAAGGCCTCGCCCGCGCGGATCATGCGGTGACAGCCGACCGAGGCCGCGGAGGTGATCGGGCCGGGGACCGCGAGGGCCGGGCGGCCCAGGCGGCGTGACCATTTCACCGTGTTGCGTGCGCCGCTGCGGGCGCCGGCCTCGACCACGACCACCCCGTCGGCGAGCGCCGCGATTATCCGGTTCCGGGCCAGGAAATGATGCTTGCGGGCGGTCGTCCCCGGCGGATACTCGCTGACCACCAACCCGGTATCGGCGATCTCGGCCAGCAGCCGATCATGCTGCACCGGGTACGGCCGATCCACCCCGCACGCCAGGACCGCCACGGTGCTCCCGCCGACCGCCAGCGCCGCCCGGTGCGCCATCCCGTCGATCCCGAACGCGGCTCCCGACACCACCGTCCACCCCCGCCCCGCCAGATCTCCCGCGATCTCCGCCGTCACGTGATTCCCGTACCCGGTGCTGCACCGCGCCCCCACGACCGCCACCGCCCGCTCGGTGCACTCCACCAGTGACCGCGGCCCCCGCGCCCACAGCACCAGCGGCACCGCCCCCGCCTCATCCTGCGCCGGATCCAACTGCCCCAACCCGAGCAGCCGCCAGGCCGGCCACTCGACGTCATCCGGCGTAATCACCCTCCCCCCAACCCTTTCCATCACCCCGAGGTCCCGCTCTGCCCACTCCACTCCCCGCCGAGCTTCCGTGGCCCCGCGCAAAACCTCCGGCAACGCACATTCCCGAACCGCCCGCGCCGCCTCAACCACCCCCACCGACCCGATCAAAGCCGACAACGCCGCACACGGCCCCTCCACCACCCGCGACAAATACACCCACGCCAGCCGCCTCTCGTCCGCCCCACCACCACCCGATCCCCCGGCCCCACCCGGTCCTCCGGAACCACCCGGTCCTCCGGAACCACCCGAGCCCCCGGAATCACCCGAGCCCTCGGGGCCGTGCGGTCGCGAGCCCCTCCGGGGCCTAACCTCCCCCACGGCCTCGTGCCTCGAATCGGCTGCGGGGAACAGGCTTCGATCCCGGTCGATTCGGCTGCCGTCCACGTCGCGGCCCGCCCCGCCGTCGTGGTCCGTAGCGGAACCGACCTCCGCCGTGGTCGTCGCAGCGAACTCGCCGGGCAGCGGGGCATCGACCGCAGCCGGGACCGAGAGGCCTGGACTCTCTGGATCGTCCGCCCCGCGCGGACCCGAATCGGCTGTGTCGGAGGGATTTCGATCACCACCGGTTCGCGCACTGAGCCGAGTGTCGCTCGCCGCGCAATCGGCTCGCGAGCCGACGTCGACCGTGGTCGTCGCGGGGACGCCCGATGGCGGGAGGCACGGGGCCCGGGACTCGTCCGCATCGTCGAAAAGGGTGCTTGCCGCCCGCAGCTCGTCGATGCTCGCACCGTCGGGTAGGGCGCAGGCATCCGTACCTGTGCACCCGGTTCCCGCCAGATCCGCTGCGCACGGGAAAGGATGCACCGGCGACACTTCGTCGTCGGAGACGGTGGGCGAGCAAGGGGCGGCGGGGGGCGAAGCGCCCTCCGGCGTGGGGGACATCGCACGGGCCGGGCGCGGATTCATGCTCCACCTCGGTGGCGAAAGGCCAGGGCCTGCAGGACATCCTGGGCGGTGGGGACTTCGCCGCCGCGCAGGTCGCACACCGTCCAGGCGACGCGCAGGGCTCGGTCGGCGCCGCGGGCGGACATGCGGCCGTGTTTGAGGGCGTTCTCCACCGGGGCGAGGGATTCGCGTGGGAGGCGGAACTGCTGGCGGAGCACGTGACCGGGAACCTCGGCGTTGGTCGTCAGGTTCAGCGTCGCCCAGCGGGCCGCGGCGGCATTGCGGGCCAAGGCGACCCGGGCCCGGACCGCCTCGCTGGATTCGGTTTCCTCACCGCTGAGGGCACCGGCGGACTGCGCGTGCATGCGGACCGAGAGATCGATCCGGTCCAGCAGCGGGCCGGAGAGTTTGCCGAGATAGCGGCGGCGCGCGAGGGGCGCGCAGATGCAGTCGATATCGCGGGCGGGTGCGCAGGGACAGGGGTTGGCGGCCAGGACCAGCTGGAAGCGGGCGGGATAGCGGGCGACGCCGTCACGGCGGGCGATGCGAACCTCGCCCTCTTCCAGGGGAGTTCGCAGCGCCTCCAGCACCTTGGTGCCGATCTCGGCGCATTCGTCGAGGAACAGCACGCCCCGGTGCGCGCAACTGGCCGCACCCGGACGCGCCGAACCGGAACCTCCGCCGATCATCGCCGTCACCGACGAGGAATGATGCGGCGCCACGAAGGGCGGCAGGTGGATGAGCGGATGATCGTCGGACAGGGTGCCCGCCACCGAGTGAATCGCCGTGACCTCCAGCGACTCCCGCTCACGCAGGGCCGGTAGCAGGCTCGGAAGGCGCTGGGCGAGCATCGTTTTGCCGATACCCGGCGGCCCGGTCAGCAGCAGGTGATGCCCGCCCGCCGCGGCGACCTCCAGCGCCCAGCGCGCCTCCTCCTGGCCGACGACCTCGCTGAGATCCCCGTGCGCCCGCACCTCGGCCGGGACCATCGGCTCGGGCGGGGTGAGCTCACCGGCCCCGCGCAGCCAATCCACCAGTTCGCTCAGCGTCGCGGCCCCGAGCACCCGGATCCCATCCACCAGGCCCGCCTCGGCCAGCGCCGCGGTGGGCACGATGACCAGCTTGCGCCCGGCGGTGCGCGCCGCGAGCACCGCGGGCAGGATGCCCCGCACCCGGCGCACCCGCCCGTCCAGCGCGAGTTCGCCGAGCAGGACCGCCTCGGCGAGCCGGTGCACCGGAATCGAGCCCGCCGCGTCGAGCACCGCGGCCGCGAGCGCCAGGTCGTACACGCTGCCCACCTTGGGCAGGGTCGCGGGCGACAGCGCCAGGATCACCCTGCCGTCCGGCCACTTCTCCCCCGAGTTGGTGACCGCCGCCCGCACCCGATCCCGCGACTCCTGCAGGGTCGTGTCCGGCCGCCCGACCAGGTGCACCGACGGCAGCCCCTGCCCGATGTCGGCCTCGATCTCCACCAACTGCCCGTCCACCCCGGCCACCGCCACCGAATGCGCGCGCCCGAGCGGCATCAGAACGCCGCCCGCAGATGGGTGATCTCCGGGTGGCTCCCGGGGCGCATCAGCACCGACACCACGTCGAACCGCACCCGCGACCACGGGCCGGACCGCTCATGCAGCCAGAGCAGCGCCAGCCGGCGGATCCGCTGCTGTTTGAGGAACGACACCGCCTCGGCGGGCGGCCCGAACGCGAGCCCGCTGCGGGTCTTTACCTCCACGAACACGGTGACGCCCGCGGCGTCGCGGCCGATCAGATCGAGCTCGCCGTATCTGCACCGCCAGTTGCGGGCGACGATCTCCATCCCGGCGTCACGCAGAAAGCGCGCCGCCAGCTCCTCCCCCTGTGCGCCGAGCGCGAGATGCTGTGCCATAACGCCAGCATGGCCGGGTCCGCTGCGGACCCGGCCATGCCGACCTGGGAAAACTCAATGCCTGTGGATGGCGGAGAGCCTGTGGACTACTCGGGCAGCCGCAGGTCGGGCTTCTCCAACTCCTCGATGTTCACGTCCTTGAACGTGATGACGCGAACGTGCTTCACGAAGCGCGCGGGCCGGTACATATCCCAAACCCACGCATCGGACATCCGCACCTCGAAGTACACTTCGCCGTCGGCGTTCTGCGGCCGCAGTTCAACCGTATTGGCCAGGTAGAAGCGGCGCTCGGTCTCCACCACGTACGAAAACTGGCCGACGATGTCCTTGTACTCGCGATACAGCGAGAGTTCCATCTCGGTTTCGTATTTCTCGAGATCCTCGGCGCTCATCGGGTGGAACGTCCTCCTTATCGCCCAACTGGGTGTAGAGACATCATCCCGCATACGCGGTGTCGGTAGCGACTCGGCCGGTCCCGGGCGACCGCACCGCGATCTCCCGCACATTGCGCCAGGACCGGCGATGTTCACTCGTGACGCCCAAGCGGTGCAGCGCCTCGTTATGTTCGGGCGTGTTGTAGCCCTTGTGACCGGCGAATCCGTAGCCGGGGAATTGCTCGTCCAGCCCAACCATCATCCGGTCGCGGGTCACCTTGGCGAGCACGCTCGCCGCGGCGATACAGGCCGCCGTGGCGTCACCGCCGATCACCGGCAGTGACGGAACGGGTATGCCCGGCACCCGGAAACCGTCGGTCAGAACGTACCCCGGAACCGGGTCCAGCCCGGCCACCGCACGCCGCATGCCCTCGATATTGGCCACGTGGATGCCGATGGCGTCGATCTCCCAGGCCGGGATCACGATCACCGACCAGGCCAGGGCCACGCGTTTGATGATCGGGAACAGCTCTTCGCGGGCGTCCTCGGTGAGCCGTTTGGAGTCGTCGAGCCCGGCGAGGGAGGTGTACGCCTTGGGCGCGAGCAGGCACGCCGCCACGACCAGCGGACCCGCGCTGGGCCCGCGACCGGCCTCGTCCACGCCCGCGACCGGGCCGAGCCCGCTGCGAATCAGGGCGGCCTCGAGCGTGCGTAGCCCGCCCGCGCGCCGCATGACGACGCGCGGCGGCCAGTCACCGCGTTCGATCGGCTGTATCTTCTTGCCGCCCCGCTGCTTCGGGGTATTCGCCATCGTCCCCACCGGTCGATTATCTCGTAGTGCCGAGTGCTATTGGGGGTCCTCGGACCGCACGAACCCGATCCGGCCCAGCGGCCAGATCTTGAAGACCGCCTTGCCGCGCACGTCGGAGATCGGCACGGTGCCCTGGTACTCGTCGTCCATGTGGTACCGGGAGTCGGCGGATTCGCGGCGGTTGTCGCCCATCACCCACAGGTTGCCCGCGGGCACCTTGACCGGGCCGAACGCACGGCCGCCGGCGTTGAACGGGATGTCCGGGCGCTCGGGGTTGAACGGGTTGTTGCGATCCGGGTTCGAGGTCTGGATGTACGGCTCGTCCAGGGGCTGCCAGGTCGCGCCGGGCTCGTCGTCCAGCACCAGGATGCGACCCTGCTCGTCACAGCACTTCACGGTCTGCCCGCCGGTGGCGATCACGCGCTTGACCAGGTCGTTCTCGTCCGGCGGCACCAGGCCGAAGAACGAGAGGAAGTTCTGCACGCCGCGCACGGCGGTGTTGGTCGAGCGAATGGACCGGTAGTGGCGGTTCCAGGAGTCGGTCGGGCCGACGAACACCACCACGTCACCCGGCTTCGGATCGCTGAAGTAGTAGCTCAGCTTCTGCACGTAGATCCGGTCGCCGGTGCAGCCCGCGCACCCGTGCAGGGTCGGTTCCATCGACTGCGAGGGGATCACGTACGGGCGTCCGATGAAGGTCACGACCAGCGCGGTGATGACCGCCGCGATACCGATGAGCATCGGCAGTTCCTGCCAGAACGGGCGCTGCTTCTTCTTGGCGGGGGCCGCCTTCGCGTCCTCGCTGACACCGTCGTCGCCCGGACCGGACACCGCTGTCGACTCGTTCTCGTCTGCCACGGAAGACAGAGTAGCGTCTACGTAGACCCCACACCGCCTGTCACCGCAGTGGCAGACCGCGTGGGCGAATGTATTTCACGGCTACCGACTTCGCCGTTCGGCGCCGAAAGTTCGACCGTGTCCCACACCGACGCTGTTGGCGCAGGAAACCCGGGGTTCGAATTCACCCCCTCGGCTCCCACCAGGGTGGGGGTGCTCCCTCGCACTCGCCGATGCCGGGGCCTGCGCGGTGTCGGAGCGAACTTGTCCCGGCAGCGGCGCACAGGTGCGTGCTCCGTCCGCCGAATCGCGATCGGACGCCCACGCCGCCGGACAACGGCGAGCTTTCCGAGCAGAGCGCGTTTCCCCAGGTTCACGCCGGCGATGTGATCGCGGTTGCCACCCACACGGCAGCGTTCGCACCACGCGGAATGGTATCCGTGCGGTCGAGAAAGCGGCAGGTCGCAACTCGGGCACAAGGCCGAGGAACCACGAGCGGGCACCGTGACAACGGCGATGGCCGCACCGGCCGCGGTATGGATGAGGGCGTCAACTGCCCGGCGGCGCGCGGATTGGGCTGCCCTGTTGTTGTTGATCCGCCCGCGATCGCGGGGTTCGAAAGTGGTGAGATCTTCGACTGCGATCACTTGTGCGCGCGATGATGCGGCGTAGTCGGTGACCTGCCGGGCAAAGTGGAACGCCAACTCTCGATTGATCTTTCCGCGCTTGACCCCGGCCGCGGCACGATGCCTCTCGAGCACTTCGATCTTCTTCTCGAGTCCTAGCCGGACATCCGTCGGCGCAGCGGTAGCGAGCCGCCGCAACCGCGCCCCTTTGCGCTGCAAGAGTTCGCCTTCGGTTTGCAGGCGAGCAAGCTTCACTCCTAGGCCGCGGTCATCGTAGGTCCAACCCCGGTAGTCCGAGAACAATCCGCCCGCCTCAGCTTTGACACGGGACGCAGCGCCGAGCGTGGCCGGAGACCAGTCCACGCCTACTGCGACGGTCGCGGCGTCGAAATCTGCGGCGGGCACCATTTCTGTTGCCGCGCAGCGCCACAGCAACCCTCTGCTGTCGAGCACCACGGTGGGCAGGTGCCAAGCGGTTACAGCACGCTCGTGCAGGTGGGCGGGAATAGCGGCGACGAGTCGCACACGCCGCCATTGCGCTCGGATCGTCGGTACCGGACAGATCGGCAGCTTCACGATCAGCACCAGCTCTCGACCGGCGACCGAGAGCTGCGCGAGCTGGCGATCGGCAGCGGACAAACGAGCGACCGCGGCCATCCGAGGCGGGCCCTGGAGATCGGTGATGCGCAGGTCCACAATCGGCCCATCCGTGCGCCGAAGGTGCGCGCGAACCTGACGTTCCACCCCTCGCAGGAAGCCGGGCGGCACACGCGCCTCGGAATCAGCGGGCGGATCGAACCGCCCGCTGTCGGTATCGAATCGGGTTGTGACCGCAGCGATCGCAGCATCCCGGAAAGTCAGGGCGCGAAGTGTTGCCATCACCTGGGCGGTCACCACGCGGGTCACTCGCGACGGCACATAGGCGTCTGCCGGATAGCGCGGATGCCATCCCAATCGAGCCGCGGCGACGTGGCCTTGCACGGGAAGTCTTCGACCTTGGCAATCGCGCCCCTCCGACAGCATCGTGAACGATGCCGGCTTCCAGAGTCGTTCGATCAGATCGGCTTCCGCAGCGCCAATCAGGTTGAGTAACCAGCCAAACCTCTCATCGATCTCCTCGAGGCCGACCGACTCCCCGGTGTCCTCATCCACGGCTACATGCGCCCGGGTAGTGAACGAGACCTGTCGCGTCATACTGTCGGCGACTTCGAGCGCAGCGCCCGAATTCATGCCCGAACGCTATCACCGAACATAGTGCCGCATGCATCGAAACATGTTCTGGAATGCGGAGATCGACGACCAAAACGAGTAGCCCGGCACCGCATGATGTCACGCGGTGCCGGGCTACTCGGGGATCAGAGCGAAAAGCTACTTCAGCGCTTTTCCTTGATCTTGGCCTTCTTGCCGCGCAGATCGCGCAGGTAGTACAGCTTGGCGCGACGAACGTCACCGCGGGTCACAACTTCGAGCTTGTCGATGTTGGGGCTGTGCACCGGGAAGGTGCGCTCCACGCCGACGCCGAAGGAGACCTTGCGGACCGTGAAGGTCTCGCGAACGCCGCCACCCTGGCGACGGATGACCGCGCCCTTGAAGACCTGGACGCGTTCCTTGTTGCCTTCGATAACCTTCACGTGCACGTTGACCGTGTCACCCGGGCGGAAGTCCGGGACATCGCTACGCAGCGACTTTTCGTCGACGAAGTCGAGGGTGTTCATTTCCGTCCTTATTGGATTCGCGCGAACAGAGGAACCTGGCGGCTACCTGGTGCAGGTGCTCTACCGGTTCGTGCTCCGGATAATTGGGCGGTGCCCGGGCGCATGATCCGCCCTAGGCAACCCAAGCATCATGCCAGATGACGGGGTGTGCCGGTTAATCGGCCCCCGCCCGGGCGCTAGGACCGGGAATTGGCCCGGGTGAGCGCGGCCGCGATGTCGGCGACCAGCGGCGGATAGTCGGTCGTGCCGGTGACCACCTGGAGGAAGACCAGGCAGTCCTGGGCCTGGGTGGCAACCTCCAGGCATTCGCGGAGTTCACCCACCGTAGCCGCGCGCAGGGTCAGCACCGAATTCTCGTCCCCGCCGAACGCGTGCGGGAGTTCGGACCAGCGCCAGGGCGCGATGTCGTTGTAGGGCGCCTGCGGGCCATGGATCGCGCGCTCGATCGCGTAGCCGTTGTTGTCGACCAGGATGATGACCCCGGTCAGGCGTTCGCGGATCCAGGTGCCGAGTTCCTGGATGGAGAGCTGGGCCGCGCCGTCGCCGATGACCAGCACCGCCCGCCGATCCGGGCAGGCCAGGCCCGCGCCGAGGGCGGCGGGCAGCGCGTAGCCGATCGAACCCCACAGCGGCTGGCCCAGGAACGTGATGCCCGCGGGCATGCGCAGGGTGGCCAGTCCGAAGAAGGCCGAACCCTGATCCGCGACAACGATATTGCTGTTGCCCAGCGCCCCGGCGATGAGCGGCCACAGCGCGGCCTGGGTGAGCGGGGTATCGGCGGGTGCGCGATCGACCGGTTCCGGATCGGGGACGACGGGGGCGACGTGCGTCGGCGCGAAGTCCGCGGAGATCTCGGCGAGCACCTCGAGCGCGGCGGGCAGCGAGAGCGGCGCGAAGGCGTCCACCCCGGCGATGACGCTGCGCTCGGGGCCGATCTCCAGGGTCCTGCGCGGGTCGATGCGGTGGCTGAAGCCCGCGGTGATGCTATCGGTGTACTGCACGCCGACGGTGATCAGCCGTTCGGCGTCCTCGACCGCGGCCCGAACCGGTTCGGGCGAGGCCGCGCCGGTGTAGACGCCCACGAAATGCGGCGCGGACTCGTCCACGACCGTCTTGCCCCAGGCCAGGGTGGCGTGCGGGACCTCGCCGATGGCCAGCAGGGCGCGGAGTTCGTCGGTCGCGCCGACGCGGTCGACGAAGACGTCGGCCAGCACGGTGACCTGGCGGTCGGCCAGGAATTCGCGGGCCGCGCGGGCGAACGCCAGTCGCGCGCCGTCGCTGCTGAAGTCGGCGGCGGGAGCGAGCGGGGCGGCCGGGGGCGCGGCCTCGAGGCGCGCGACGTCGGTGGCGAGCATGAGGTAGCCCGGACGGCGGTGCACGCGAACCGAATTCAGGACCCGGTCGATTTCCTGACAGGCGTCGGCCGCGCCGAGATCGGCCTGGGCGCAGGTGACTTCGGCGGCGATGCGGCGGAAGTGATGAAAGTCGCCGTCGCCCAGGGTGTGGTGGATGACGCGGTGATTGGCCTGAATGTCCTTGGCGGGCACGCCGACGATGTGGACGACCGGCACGTGTTCGGCATAGCTGCCCGCGATGGCGTTGACCGCGCTCAGTTCGCCGACGCCGTAGGTGGTGACGACGGCGCCGATGCCGCGCAGGCGGGCGTAGCCGTCGGCGGCGTACCCGGCGTTGAGTTCGTTGGCGCTGCCGACCCAGCGCAGACCGGGGTGCGCGACCACGTGATCGAGGAATTGCAGGTTGAAATCACCGGGTACGCCGAAGATCTCGGTGACACCGAGTTCGTGCAGCCGATCGAGCAGGTAATCGCCGACAACGTAGGCCATGCCACACCCTCGCACGGCGACCGTGATTCAGCAATCTTCTAGCTAACCGTTTCGGTGCGTCGAATGCGGGGCGGGCGGAGCCGCGATCACGGTGCGCGCCAATTCTTCCTCCGCCGCGCGGCGCACGTGATCGACGTCCGGCTTCCCCGCGACCAGGTCCTGGACGAAGATCTTGGCGGCGATCACCGGACGGCGGTAGCGGCGTTCACGGCGCATGGCCCGGCGCATGGTTCCGGGCCGTTCGCCGTAGCGCCAGCGCGCCCACGGTGCGCCCGGACGGCTCAGCCGCAGCGCGCCGACGAACAGCAGCGGCGGGAAGAACATGCCGAACAGACCCGTCCAAATCTTGCCCTTGGCAATGACGATCGCGGCCAGCAGCAGGTTCACCACCGAGAACAGCGCGATCACCCAGCGCTCGGCGGGATTGGACTGACTGCGGAAATCGTTGATGTCCAGCAGCCACAGCGGATGAAAACCCATCAGCAGCAATCCCGTCACGGCGACCGCGACGAACACCGCGTCCACCGAGGTCCGCCCCTGCTCCTCCCAGTACACATCGCGCAGGTAGTAGATGAGCGCGAACTCGTCTAGCACCAGCGCCGCGCCGACCCCGAAGAAGGCCGCGAGCACGCTGATCACCCCCACGCTGCTCTCGTACATCGTGATGAGCCCCGCGCCCGTGCTGAGCACCAGGATCACCCCGAACACCATGTGGTGGATGTGCACGTCCCCGGCCCGCACGTTGCCCGGCCACCAGCGCACCTGCTTGCGGATGAGCCGCACGCTGATCCGGATGAGCACGAACCCGATGATGAATCCCAGGAGCAGGCAGGCCAGCGGCAGTCGCCCGTCAGCGATCACGGTGTCTTCCATCCACCGCCGAAACGCCATACTCGCATCGCCTCCGCACTCGCCCGCCGGTCGCCCGGCCACTCGCCGCTGGATCCCCGACGGTACCCCTCCCCCACAAACCCCCAGCAAATCCCGCCGCTCACCAGCCCCAACCACCCGCGACATCGCCGCGAACGACAGGGGAACGGCGAACGCCCGGCACCCGGCCGACCGTGGGTCGGCGCTCGAGTGCGCCCCTTTCTCACCGTGCCCTCGACGCCGGCAAGCGACCACCGCCGGCCGATGGGGCGGGTCCGGAATCTCCAATCCCGGCGCGCCGCAAGCCGACTCGGCGGGCGGGCGGACGGATGCGCGCCCACCCACCCGGTGACTCCGTGTACCGCGGCTGTGCACGCTGCCGACACCGCTGGGCGGCACCGCGATCGCGGTGCCGCCCAGCGAGAGACGCGGGTACTACTTGCCGAATCCCGCGCGGCGCAGGGCGTCGGCCATGGAGCCGGAGGCCGCCGGCTGGGGGCGGTTGCCGCCCTGGCGATTACCGCCGGACTGGTTGCCCTGGCGGGGGTTGCCGCCCTGGCGGCCGCCGCCCTGACCGCCCTGGCGCTGGCGGTTGTCGCCGCCGGGGCGATTGCCCTGGCCGCCGCGCGGACGGCCTTCGCCGCGTTCGGGTTTGGCGGCGCCGGGTTCGTCGTCCAGGCGCAGGGACAGGCCGATGCGCTGGCGCTGGACGTCCACCTCCATGACCTTGACCTTCACCACGTCGCCGGACTTCACGACCTCGCGGGGATCCTTGACGAAGTTGTGGGACATGGCCGAGACGTGGACCAGGCCGTCCTGGTGGACGCCGATGTCGATGAAGGCGCCGAAGGCCGCGACATTGGTGACCACGCCCTCCAGGACCATGCCGGGTTCGAGGTCGGCGACCTTCTCGATGCCCGCGGCGAACTCGGCGGTCTTGAACTCCGGGCGGGGGTCGAGGCCGGGCTTCTCGAGCTCGGCGATGATGTCGGTGACGGTCGGAACGCCGAAGCGTTCGTCGGTGAAGTCGGCGGGGCGCAGCGCGCGCAGCGCGGTGGTGTTGCCGATGAGCTCGCCGACGGTGCGGCCGCTGGCGTCGAGCATGCGGCGGACCACGGGGTACGCCTCGGGGTGCACCGAGGAGAAGTCGAGGGGATCGTCACCGTTGCGGATACGCAGGAAGCCCGCGCACTGCTCGAACGCCTTGGGGCCCAGGCGCGGCACGGTCAGCAGCGCGGAGCGGCTGCGGAACGGGCCGTTGGCGTCGCGGTGCGCCACAATGCTTTCCGCGACCGAGCCGGTGATGCCCGAGACCCGGGACAGCAGCGGCACCGAGGCGGTGTTGACGTCGACGCCGACCGCGTTCACCGCGTCCTCGACGACCGCGCCGAGCGAGCGGGCCAGCAGGGTTTCGGAGATGTCGTGCTGGTACTGGCCGACGCCGATGGACTTGGGGTCGATCTTGACGAGCTCGGCGAGCGGGTCCTGCAGGCGGCGGGCGATGGAGACCGCGCCGCGCAGGGACACGTCCATGTCGGGCAGTTCGACCGAGGCGTAGGCCGAGGCCGAGTACACCGAGGCGCCCGCCTCGGAGACCACGATCTTGGTGGGCTTGTTCTCGGGAATGCGCGAGATGAGTTCGGCGGCAAGGGCGTCGGTCTCGCGCGAGGCGGTGCCGTTGCCGATGGCGATGAGCTCGACCTTGAACCGCGCGACCAGCGCGCCCAGCACGGCCAGGGACTTCTCGGTCTGCCCGGTGTGCGGGTAGATGACCTCGGTGGCGACGGCCTTGCCGGTGGCGTCGACCACGGCGACCTTAACGCCGGTGCGGAAGCCCGGGTCCAGGCCCATGGTGGTGCGGGTGCCGGCGGGCGCGGCCAGCAGCAGGTCGCGCAGGTTCATGGCGAACACGTCGACGGCGTCGCGTTCGGCGGACTGGCGCAGCCGCATGCGGGTGTCGATGCCCAGGCTGACCTGCAGCTTGGTGCGCCAGGCCCAGCGCACGGTGTCGAGCAGCCAGGTGTCGGCGGCGCGGCCGCGGGCGGCGATGTCGAACTTGTGGGCGATGCGGCCCTCGTAGACGCTGCGCTCGCCGGGTTCGAGTTCCTCGGTGTCGGGTTCGAGGTGCAGGGTGAGCACCTCTTCCTTCTCACCGCGCAGCAGCGCCAGGATGCGATGCGAGGGCAGCTTGCTGAACGGCTCGCTGAACTCGAAGTAGTCGGCGAACTTCGCGCCGGCTTCTTCCTTGCCCGCGCGGACGGTGGAGCTGACCTGGCCGCGGTTCCACATGAGTTCGCGCAGTTCGCCGACGAGGTCGGCGTCCTCGGCGAAGCGTTCGACCAGGATGGCGCGCGCGCCGTCGAGCTGTTCGGCGTCGTACTGCGCGGGATCGGTGGTCGGATCCCCGATCAGGGCGTCGGCGACGGGCTCGTGCCCGGCCTCGCGCGCGATCTGGGCCTTGGTGCGCCGCTTGGGCTTGAACGGCAGGTAGATGTCCTCGAGGCGGGCCTTGGTGTCCGCGAGCATGATCTGCGCGTGCAGCGCGTCGTCCAGTTTGCCCTGGGTGCGAATGGATTCGATGATCGAACCGCGGCGCTCGTCGAGTTCGCGCAGGTAGTGCAGGCGCTCGTCGAGGGTGCGCAGCTGCGCGTCGTCGAGGCCGCCGGTGACCTCCTTGCGGTAGCGGGCCACGAAGGGCACGGTCGATCCGGCGTCGAGTAGTTCGACGGCGGCGCGCACCTGCTCCTCCCGCACGCCGAGTTCGTCGGCGATACGCCGACCCACACTGGCTAGGCGAACGGTCCCGGCGGTCGGGGCCGCGCTCGGAGCAGTGGCACTGTCTGCGCTGACGGTTTCGGAGGCTGTCGTCACTCGGCAGACACTACCGGCGTCGGGGGACAAGCCCGAACAGTGCCGCACCGAACTGTCCGGAACGTCGTAGTCGTTCGGTTTGCGGAGCGAACTTTTGGCTATTCTCCGGTGGGCGGCAGCAGATCCGGGCGCCGCGCGCGAGTGCGCTCGAGCGACTGCTCGTGCCGCCAGGCGGCTATCTTCGCGTGATTGCCCGAGAGCAGGATGTCCGGGACATCCAGATCGCGCCAGGACACCGGCCGCGTGTAGCTCGGGCCCTCCAGCAGACCGTCGGAGAACGAATCCTGTTGGTGCGACTGCTGATTGCCGAGCACTCCGGGAATGAGCCGGACGAACGCCTCGGTCATGACCAGCACCGCCGCCTCGCCGCCGATGAGCACGTAGTCGCCGATGCTGACCTCTTCGACGCGCACCCGCTTCGCGGCATCGTCGAAGACCCGCTGGTCGATGCCTTCGTAACGGCCGCAGGCGAATACGATGTGCCGCTCGGCCGACCAGCGTTCGGCCGTGGCCTGGGTGAAGGGGACCCCCGCCGGGGTCGGGACCACCAGCAGGGCGTCATCGGGGCACACCTGATCGAGGGCGTCGCCCCAGATGGTCGGCTTCATGACCATGCCCGGTCCCCCGCCGTACGGGGTGTCGTCCACGGCCTTGTGCACGTCGTGCGTCCAGTCGCGCAGATCGCGCACCCCGACCTCGAGGATGCCCTTGTCGATCGCCTTGCCCAGCAAGGCCGTTCGCATGGGTTCGAGGTATTCGGGGAAGATGGTGACGACGTCGATGCGCATCGGTTACTCCGGGTCCAGCAGACCCTGCGGCGGATCGATGACGATCAGCGAGTCCGCGATCGAGACGGTCGGCACGATCGCATTCACGAAGGGCACCAGGATCTCTCGGCCCACCGGGGGGAAGCCCTCGGCGGCCGTGATCGAAAGCAGTTCGCCCGCGGCCGAATGCAGTACTTCCTTGACCGTGCCCACAACGGTGCCGTCGCCCAATTGCACGGTGAGACCTTCGAGTTCGTGGTCGTAGTACTCGTCCGGATCCTGCGAGGGCGGCAGATCGGCGGAGTCGATCACGAAAAGCATGCCGCGCAACGCATCCGCGGCTTCACGCTGGACGAGCCCTTCCAGACGCACGAGAAGCCGGCCCGAGTGCTCCCGGGCCGACTCCACTACGTACTGCTGCGTCTGCTTCGCGCGCGGCAGCCGGCCCACGAGGGTGGCGCCGGGCGCGAAACGCAGATCGGGCTCGTCGGTGCGGACCTCTACGACGAGTTCGCCGCGCACACCGTGCGACTTGGCGACCCGCCCGACGACGAGTTCCATCTATTGATCCGTGTCGACCACGTCGACGCGAATGCCCTTACCGCCGATGCCGGCGACGAGCGTGCGCAGCGCGGTCGCCGTACGGCCACCGCGACCGATCACCTTGCCCAGGTCGTCGGGATGCACGTGCACCTCGACGGTCCGGCCACGACGACTGGTGATCAGCTCGACGCTGACGTCATCCGGATTGGCGACGATGCCGCGAACGAGATGTTCGACGGCATCGGCGACGACGGCCGTCATTACTCGGCGGCCGGGGTCTCGGCGGCCTCGGAAGCGGCCTCGGCGGCCTCTTCCTTCTTGGCGGCCTTCTTCTTCGGGGTGACGGCCTCGGCGGTGGGCTCGCTGTCGGCGGCGGCCAGCGCGGCGTTGAACAGGTCCAGCTTGGACGGCTTGGCGGCCTTGGTCTTGAGGGTGCCCTCGGCGCCCGGCAGGCCCTTGAACTTCTGCCAGTCGCCGGTGATCTCCAGCAGACGCTGCACGGCCTCGGTCGGCTGCGCGCCGACGCCCAGCCAGTACTGCGCGCGCTCGGAGTTGACCTCGATCAGCGAGGGCTCTTCCTTCGGCTGGTAGATGCCGATGGACTCGATGGCGCGGCCGTCACGACGGGTGCGCGCATCGGCGACGACGATGCGGTACTGGGGGTTGCGGATCTTGCCCAGACGGGTCAGCTTGATCTTGACAGCCATTAGCTGTGCCTTTCGATGGTGGCCGCCCCGAAGGGCAGCCCGGTTGGTCACGGCGCAATTCAGCAACCCACGCGGGGTGGGCCCGGTTTTGCGTTGAGTGTGTGACCGCCGCGCGGAACGTATCCGGAGACGGGCTGCACTTGTCCTCGATGAGGACGATCGGCCATTCTGCCAGATCGGTCCGGGACCGGAGAAATCGCCCTCACCGGAGACGGCCCGGACGACCCCCGGAAACGACTCGGCCCGCCGGGTCCGAGGACGCCGGGCGGGCCGCTGTCGTATAGGGCGCTATCGGGCGCTGATCGACGAGCTGAGCGAATCGACGCTCCCGAGAAACAACTTCGCGGCAATGCTAGCGATCAGACCGGCGATCACGGTCTCCACGGAACCCACAGCAGGTCTCCTCATCAGGTCGAACTCCAGAACGTGTGAAGCATGACCCATTCACACTCCCGGGGCGACCGGAATCACCAGATTGCCCGCTGGCCGGGATACGAGCGGGTCAGCGGTAGGCGGTGACCGGGTCGCGGCGGTCGTAGACGTGGCCGCGCAGGACCACCCAGGACGGGGTGGCGAGGGCTGCCAGGTTCTCGCGGGGGTCCTGCTGGTAGACGACGAAGTCGGCGGGGGCGCCGGGTTCGATCGACGGGTGGTTCAGCCAGGTGCGGGCGTTCCAGGAGGAGGCGCCGAGGGCGTCGTGGGGGGTGAAGCCGGCGCCGGTCAGGGCGATGATCTCGTCGGCGATCCGGCCGTGGGTGATCGAGCCGCCGGCGTCGGTGCCGGTGTAGATCGGAACGCCCGCCTCGTGCGCCTTGCCGATGGTGTCGCGGGAGCGGGCGTGCAGGTCGCGCATGTGGGCGGCGTAGACCGGGAATTTGCCTGCGCCGGCGGCGATTTCGGGGAAGGTATCGATATTGATCAGCGTCGGCACCAGGGCGACGCGGTGGCGGGCCATGAAGTCGATGGTGTCGTCGGTCAGGCCGGTGCCGTGCTCGATGCAGTCGATGCCCGCGTTCAGCAGGCCCGGCAGGGCATCCTCGCCGAACACGTGGGCCGTCACGCGCGCGCCTTCGCGATGCGCGGCGTCGATGGCCTCCTTCAGCACCGCGTCGGACCAGAGCGGGCACAGATCGCCCACCGCCCGGTCGATCCAGTCGCCGACGATCTTCACCCACCCGTCGCCGCGCCGGGCCTGCTCGGCCACGATCGCCGGCAGGTCTCGTTCATCGTCCAGGTCGATGCCCAGTTCGCGGATGTACCGCTTGGGCCGCGCGATGTGCCGCCCCGCCCGCACGATCCGCGGCAGATCCGGGCGGTCGTCGGCGAACCGCGTGTCGATCGGCGATCCGGCATCGCGCAGCAGTAGCACCCCGGCGTCGCGCTCGACCTCCGCCTGCGCGATGGCTCCGGCCGAATCCTCGTGCCCGCCACCGTATTTGATCCCCACGTGGCAGTGCGCGTCGACCAGCCCCGGCACGATCCAGCCCGAGGCGTGAATGGTCTCGGCGTCGGCGACGGGCTCGAACGAGATCACCCCGTCGTGCACCCACAGATCGACGAATTCCCCGGTGGGCAATACCGCCCCGCGAAAATGCAGACGCATGTCCGACCTCCTGGTCTCGGCCTGTCCACATCGTAGAGGCCACCGGCACGCGGACAGCGCGCCCGGGTGTGCACCGCGGACGCGCCGGGCCGAATCGGGTTGCCCCGCGCCTCACTTGATGACGACGGCCCCGTCCGCGAGATCCTTCTCGATCTTGTCCATGGCGGTCACGACCGACGGATCGGCGGCGCAAACAACCAGATCGGAAGCGCCTGTGCCCGAGGCGATGCCGAAGCGGACCTGTTCCGCGGCGAACGTGCCGTTCAGGACCGCGTTCACCGCGTATTCGAGCTCGGCGCCGGTGTCCTGCTTCGCGTAGGCGGCGTAGGCGGGCTCGGACCCGCACGGCTTCACCAGGGGGCCGCCGACCAGGGTCGCGCCGGACTCCTTGGCCGCCTGGGCCAGGCCCTGGTGGCCGAGGTTCAGCTGCTGGCCGAAAACGTCGGCGCCCGCGCCGATTCCGGCCTGGGTGGCCTGCTTCGCCTTGGCGACATCGTTGAAATCGCCGATGTACTGCGGGGGCAGCACCGTCACATCGGGTTTGGCCAGCTTCGCGCCCTGTTCGAAGGCCCGGGCGGTCTTGACGATCGCGGGCAGTTCCATGCCGCCCAGGAACGCCACCTTGCCGGACCTGGTGGTCAGCGCCGCGAACGCGCCGGCCAGGAAGCCGCCGTCGGCCTGCACCGGGTCGTAGTAGGCGAGGTTGGTCAGCGGGGCCGCGTCGGCGGGGCCGCCGATCTCGACGAACTTGACCTTCGGGAACGACGGCGCGACCTGGCGCAGCACCGAATCGGTCTGGCCGCCGAAGGAGACGACCACGTCGGTGGTCGAGGCCAGCCGGGTCAGCACCTGCTGATAGTCGGCGGTCGCGACCTGTTCGACCTTGGTGAGCGAAACCTTGTCGCCCAGTGTGCTTTCCAGGCGCTGATAGCCCTCGTAGCCCGACTGCATGAAGCCGTCGTCGGAGATGGATCCGGGGAACATCACCCCGACCCGCACCGTGGATCCGGTGTTCTCGGAGCTACCGCCGCAGGCGGCGACGGACGCGCCGACGGCCAGGGTCAGCAGGGCGACTGCGATCTTCTTCATGGTTCTTCCTTCGAGGGGTTGGGGCGGAAGCGTTCGGGCCGATGGGTCATGCGGCCAGGTCGATGTCGGTGCCGATGCCGCGACGCCGGGCGAGGTCGACCAGCAGGCGCGCGGTGGCCAGGTCCTGCAGGCCGACGCCGAGGGAGTTGAACAGGGTGATCTGCGCGGGATCGGTGCGGCCGGGTTTGGCGCCGATGAGCACCTCGCCCAGCTCGTCCGCCACGTGTTCGGCCCCGAAGACGCCCGCGCGCAACGGGATCAGCACATCGCCGGACTCGTGCAGCGCGGACAGGCGGCTGTCCACCACCACGCGGGCGCGGCGCATGCCCTCGCTGTCGATCTCGCGATGATCCGGACGAGGCGGCGCGCCAACGGCATTCACATGCAGGCCGGGACGGAACCACTCGCCCAGCACCACCGGGTCCTTCGAGGGGGTCAGGGTGCACAGCACATCGGCCGCCGCCACCACATCCGCCGGGGTGCGCGCGGTTTCGGCTCCGGTGGCGGCGGCGAACGCCCGCGCGGTGGCATCGGTGCGGCTCCACACCACGATTCGCTCGAACGGCAGCACCGCGGTGAGCGCCTCGACATGGGTGCGGGCCAACGCTCCCGCGCCGATCAGCCCCAGCACCCGGCTCTCGGGGCGTGCGAGCGCCGCGGTCGCCACCGCGGACGCGGCGGCGGTGCGGAACCTGGTGACAGCGCCGCCGTCGATCAGCGCCGCGCACGCGCCGTCCTCGGTGTTCACCGTCAGAATCGCCGAACGCTGCACCGGCAGACCGCGATCCCGGTTGGCGGGCACGTCGGCCAGCAGCTTCACCGCCGCCATCCCGGCGCCGCGGGACGCCGCGGCCATGACCAGGAACGCCGCGTCCGATCCGGGCAGGCGCATGGCGGGCGGCGCGGGCAGCACCGCCGCGCCCCGGGCCAGCTCCGCGTGCGCACCGCGCACCGCGGCGAAGACCTCCGGCAGCGTGATCATCGCCAGTACGTCGGAGCGCGTCAGGATCAGGGTCATCAGGCTTTGGCCTCTCGGAGGAAGGGCTGGGTGAGCCCGGCGGGCGCGCGGCTCGCGCCGACCAGCCCGCTCACCGCCAGCACCGCGAGCAGATACGGCGACATGACCAGGACCGCGGTCGGCACGTGGATGCCGAGCGCGGGCGCCGCGAATTGCAGCGCCTGGGCGATGCCGAAGAGCAGACAGGCGAGCAGGGTCGGCCACGGCCGCCACTTGCCGGCGATCACCGCGACCACGGCCAGATAGCCCGCGCCCGCGGTGATGTTGTCGGTGAAGGCGTGCACGTCGGCCAGCGCCAGGTGCGCACCCGCCAGACCGGAGGCCGCACCGGTGATCAGCACCGCGGCGTAGCGAAACGCCTTGACCGGCAGGCCGGATCGGTCGGCGGTGAGCGCGTCCTCACCGATCGCGCTGATCGCCAGGCCCCAGCCCGTGCGATGGGAGAACACCACGGCCAGCAGAACGGCCAGCGCGACGGCCAGGTAGCCGAGCGCGGTCTGGGCGAACAGGGCGCGGCCGACCACCGGAATATCGCTGAGTACCGGGATGGCGAGCCGGTCGAAGCCCGGAACCGCCCGGCCCTCGGTGAAATACAGGCGCGCGCCGTAGGTGGTCGCGCCGAGGGCGAGCGCGTTGGCCGCGATGCCGGTGACGATCTGATCGGCGCGCAGCGTCACGCTCAGCACCGCCTGGATCAACGCCACCAGCAGGGCGGCCACCAGCGCGCACAGCACACCGGCGACCGCGCTGCCGGTCGTGTGCGTGCCGACCGCTCCCGCGAAGGCGGCGGTCAGCATCATGCCGTCGACGCTGAGGTTGAGCACGCCCGCGCGCTCGCTGACGAGTTCGCCCGCCGAGGCCACCGCCAGCGGAATCGCCAGTCGCACACCGCCGTCGAGCAGTTCACCGATCGCGCTCATCGCCCGTTCTCCTTTCGCAGCAGCACCGCACCGGCGACGAAGATGATCAGCACGCTCTGCACCACCTGAATCGAGGAAGCCGGAACCGACGCCGCCAGTTGCAGATTGATGCCGCCGGACGCGAGCAGGCCGAACGCCAGCGAGATTCCGGCGACGGCGGTCAGCGAGCCGCGGGCCAGCAGGCCCACCACCAGACCCGCGAAGCCGTAGCCGGAGGTGAAGTGCTCGGCGAGCACATAGGGCACGGTGGCGACCAGCCCCGCGCCCGCCACCCCGGCCAGCCCGCCCGCCACCGCGAGCGCGCCGAAACGCAGCCGGTGCACGCCCAGGCCGAGCCGGGCCGAGGCGGCCTCGGACAGCCCGACCGCGGTGAGGCGCGTGCCGGTGGCGGTGCGCCGCAGCACGATCGCGGTGAGCACGGCCGCGAGCGCCGCCACCGCGACCACGACGGTCGCGGGCGAGCCCTCGATGCCGAGCAGCGGCAGCCGCGCGCCCTCGGGCAGCGGCGCGGACTGCGGCAGCGTCTCCGACGAGGTGATCGGCTGCCGCAGCAGCCCCGCCTCGTGCACCACGAGCGTCACCAGTCCGAGTCCGACGAAATTCAGCAGCAGGGTGGTGATCACCTCGCTGGTCCCCCGCCACACCCGCAGCCCCGCCGCGATGCCCGCCCACGCCGCACCCGCCACGAACCCGGCGCCCAGCACCAGCGGAACTCCCACCGCCGCGGGCGCTCCGGCGGGCAGCCACAACCCGACGGCCGCGGCCGCGATCCCGCCCAGCGCGAGCTGCCCCTCACCGCCCACGTTGACCAGTCCCGCCCGATGCGCGACCGTGAACCCGGTCCCGATCAACGCGAGCACGGCCGCCATGTTCAGCGCGCTCCCGAACGCGTACGGCGTCCCGAACATGCCCTCCCACAACGCGTCCGCGGCCTTCGCCGGCGACGCGCCCCCACCCAGCACCAACCCCAGCCCGACGATCAGCGCGGCCGCCACCGCCCCGCCGTAGACGGCGAGGTCACGCGTGAACCGCTGCGGGGAAAGCCGTTCCAAGACGGCCCGCACACGTCCCGCGCCGACGGACCGCGCCCCGGCCGCGTCGCCCGCGGGCGGTGACGAACAGTGATCAGTGGACGCCGCGAGATCCTCGGGCGCGGAGGGTGGCCCGGGTCGGGCGGAGGTTACCGACGAGGTTGCGGGCGCGGCCGGGTTTGCAGACGCGGCAGCAGAGATTGTGGATTCGGCAGGGGTTGAGGGTGCGGACGCGGCGGGGGGACGGCGGCGGGCATTGCCGGTCATGCGACTGTTCCGAGCATGAGGTTGGCGATCTTTTCTCGGGCGTGGGGATCGGCGGGGGTTACCGGGCCGAGGAGGCGGCCGCGGTAGGCGACCAGGATCCGGTCGCAGAGGGTGAGGAGCTCGGGGAGCTCGTGGGAGATCAGCAGGACCGCGCACCCGGCGGCTGCCGCTGCGCGGAGTTGGGTCAGGACCGCGTCCACCGCACCGAGGTCGAGGCCGCGGGTCGGCTGGGCCGCGATGAGGCAGCGCAGGCCGGGGAGGGCCAATTCGCGCGCCACCACCACCTTTTGCTGGTTGCCGCCCGACAGGGTGCGCATGGGTGCGCGGGGGCCGGGGGCCTTGATGCGGTGGCGCTCGATCACCTCGGCGGCGGTCGCGTCTATCGCTTTGCGGTCGAGCAGGCCGTAGCGGCGGAACTCGGCGAGGCGGCCGAGGGTGAGGTTCTCGGCGACGGTCATGGCGGGCACGCAACCTTCGTGGTGGCGGTCCTCCGGAATCACGCCCAAGCCGTGCGCGGTGCGAGCCGCGGGCGTGGCGTCTGTGAGATCGGTTGCGGCCAGGTGGAATTGCCCCGCATCGGGACGACGCGCACCGCTCAGCACCGCGACCAGCTCACTCTGCCCGTTGCCCTCCACCCCCGCGATCCCGGTGATCTCACCCGGCCGCAGTTCCAGGTCGACCCCGTCCAGGGCCGAGCCGCCGTCGGGACGGGCGAGACGCAACCCGGAGGTACGCAGGACCGGCGCGATCGCGGCGAAATCCCTTGTTCGGATGGATATCTCACCCGCCGAGGCACCGTCGGAGTCCAGCGCGACGGCAACGCCGACATCCCGAACGGTCACGCCACGGCGCTCCGAGGTAGCCGCACGATCGGACTCCGGATCGCCCCTACCACCGAACTCCGAGATGGCCGCAACGCCGGACTCTGGACCGTCCCCACCGCCAGACTCCGAAGTAGCCGCACCACCGGACTCCAGACCCACATCATCGAACCGCGAGAGGTCCACGGCCCCGGGCGATCCCGGGCCGGTCGTAGCGGTAGCGCCCTGTCCCAACGCGGCGGGCGCATCGACCCCCGGCACTACCGCCGCGGGCAGCGGCCCGCCGCCCAGCAGCGCCTGATCCAGGTCGCCGAGGGCGCGGCCGACCATCAGCTCGACCAGCTCCGCGCGCGTGAACGAGTGCAGCGGACCGGAACCCGCGACCCGGCCGCCGCGCAGCACCGTCGCCGCGTCCCCGGCCTGTTCGATCTCGCCGAGTTTGTGGGTGACCAGGACCACCGCCCGGCCGGAGTCCGCGATGCGGCGGCAGGTCGCCAGCAGGGCATCGATCTCGGCGGGACCCAGGACCGCGGTGGGTTCGTCGAGCAGCACCAGGCGTGGTTCGCGCAGCAGGCATTTCACGATCTCGACCTGCTGGCGCGCGCCGACCGAAAGCTCCTCGGCCCGCGTCGCCAGCGGCGCCCGCAACCCGAACTCGTCCTCGATGCGGGCCAGGCGCGCGGCGAGCTCGCGGCGCGGGAGACGCAGGCCCGCACCGGATCCCAGCAGCAGGTTCTCCCCCACCGTGAGCGTCGGGATCAGGCTGAAGTGCTGATGCACCATGGCGATGCCGTGACCGAGCGCGTCGGCGGGACGCCGGGGCCGGTACCGCTCACCGAACAGTCGCATCTCACCCGTATCGGGGGCCGCGCCGCCGTACACGAGATTGCACAGGGTCGATTTCCCCGCGCCGTTCTCGCCGAGCACGCAGTGCACCTCGCCGAGCGCGATCGTGAGATCGATGTCCGACAGTGCCCGCACGGCACCGAAACTCTTGCCGACGCCGGTCAGCTCCAGGGCCGTGTCCACGATCGAACCTCCAGTTAGTGGTATACCGTTAACTGTCGGTCTCGGGTGTGGCGCGAACGTTCCGCTCATGTTTCGGTCCGGAAAACCCATCCCGGACCCCGATACTGTGGAGAGTCGTGACGGAACCAGGTTCGCTGCGCCACCGCGCCTACGAGTCCATCAAGGCGCGCATCGTCGGCGTGGAACTACGCCCCGGCCAGCGCCTGGTCGAACGCGACCTGGCCACCGAGCTCGAGGTCTCGCGCATCCCACTGCGCGAGGCGCTGCGCATGCTGGCCTCGGAGGGCCTGGTGCTACTGGTACCCGGAAAAGGCGCGCTGGTAGCGCCTTTCACCCCCGCCGACGTGAATCATCTGTTCGACGTCCGCGAGGTGCTCGAATCGCTGGCGGCCCGCCTGGCCGCCGCCAACGCCACCCCCGATCGCCTCCGGCCACTCGAAGCCGTTCTCGCCGAAGCGATCTCGGCCACGCACGCCGGCGACCCGCAGCGCATCGCACCGGCCAACGCCGCGTTCCACGCCGAAATCATCGAACTGGCGGGCAATCCCCTGCTCAGTTCGCAGATGCACCCCCTGGCCGCCCGCACCGAATGGCTCTTCCGCCTCACCGCCGATCGCGATGCCGCCGAACAATGCTCGGAACACCAGGCCCTGTTCGACCGCATCGCCGCGCGCGACGAGTCAGGCGCGGCTGCCAGCGCCTTCGCCCACATAGCCGCCGGCCGCGCCCCCAGCCTGGCCTTCGCCGAGGCCTGGTCCCAGTCCGACGTGGACCCCGAGCAGATCGCCCGCGCCCGCCGCAGACGCCGCGCGGAGCCGACCGCGCACTAGCGCAGCGCACATCTGAAAACAGCTCCGGCCCCGTCGATTTCGACGGGGCCGGACCACGATTCAGCGGCGCGACTACTACTTCTTCGGGAAGTTCAGCTTCGAGAGGTCGAAACCGTCCAGACCCGGGGGCAACTCGTTCAAACCGGCGGGCAGGTTGCCCAGATCCGGCATCCCGCCGGGCATCCCCGGGAGGCCCGGCATCCCCGGGAAGCCGCCGCGCAGCTTCGGCGGCGTCGGGCCGCGCCCGCCCTTCTTGCCCTTCTTGCCCTTGCCCTTCTTGTTGTTGCCGCCGCGCGCGCCCGGCAGGCCGAACTGGCGGCTCATCGCGCCCATCATCTTCTTGGCTTCGAAGAAGCGGTCGACCAACTGGTTGACCTCGGAGACGGTGACGCCCGAGCCGTTGGCGATGCGCAGCCGGCGGGAAGCGTTGATGATCTTCGGGTTGTCGCGCTCGGCCCGGGTCATGCCGCGGATGATGGCCTGCACGCGGTCCAGCTGCTTGTCATCGACCTGCGCCAGTACGTCTTTCATCTGACCCGCGCCCGGCAGCATGCCGAGCAGGTTGCCGATGGGACCCATCTTGCGGATGGCCAGCATCTGCTCGAGGAAGTCTTCCAGGGTCAGCTCGCCGGAGCCGATCTTGCGCGCGGCCTCTTCGGCCTGCTTGGCGTCGTAGACCTGTTCGGCCTGCTCGATGAGCGAGAGCAGATCGCCCATGCCGAGGATGCGGCTGGCCATGCGGTCGGGGTGGAAGACGTCGAAGTCCTCGAGCTTCTCACCGGTGGAGGCGAAAAGGATGGGCTTGCCGGTGATCTCGCGCACCGACAGCGCCGCGCCACCGCGGGCGTCGCCGTCCAGCTTGGTGAGCACGACGCCGGTGAAGCCGACGCCGTCCTGGAACGCCTGGGCGGTGGTGACGGCGTCCTGGCCGATCATGGAGTCGAGCACGAACAGGATCTCGTCCGGATTCACCGCGTCGCGGATGCCGGCGGCCTGGGACATCAGCTCGGCGTCGATGCCGAGGCGGCCCGCGGTGTCGACGATCACGATGTCGTACTGCTTGCTTCGGGCCTCTTCGATGCCCTGGCGCGCGACCAGCACCGGATCCGCGGCCGAGACGCCCAGCGGGTTCTCGCCGCCGCCGATGGAGGTGCCCGGGTTCGGCGCGAACACCGGCACCCCGGCCCGCTCGCCGACCACCTGGAGCTGGGTGACCGCGCCGGGTCGCTGAAGGTCGCAGGCGACCAGCAGCGGCTGATGCCCCTGCCCCTTGAGCCATTTGGCGAGCTTGCCCGCGAGCGTGGTCTTACCCGCGCCCTGCAGACCGGCCAGCATGATGACCGTCGGCGGGTTCTTGGCGTACTGCAGCCGGCGGGTCTCGCCGCCCAGGATGCCGACGAGTTCCTCGTTGACGATCTTGACGACCTGCTGCGCCGGATTCAGCGCCGCGGAGACCTCCGCGCCCTTGGCGCGTTCCTTGATCTTGGCGATGAAGCCGCGCACCACGGGCAGCGCGACGTCTGCCTCGAGCAGCGCGAGCCGGATCTCCCGCGCGGTCGCATCGATATCGGCCGGGGACAGGCGCCCCTTTCCACGCAGATCCTTGAGGGCACCGGCCAACCGGTCGGAAAGGGATTCGAACACCGATGCTCCTGATCTCGAGGGACGTCACTCGAGATACCAGGGTAGTGGGGAACGCGGCGGGCCGTTATTCCAGGGAGCGGGGTCGTGGCAGAGTGAGCGGACGATGGAGGTCGTGACGCTCGACGGCGACCATGCCGACGGCCTCACGCGCGGTCAATCCCAGCTGGAGCGCCAGGCCGTCGAGCATGGCCCATTGCGCCCTGCTGGGTTCCTGTGGATCGGTGACAGTCGCGGCGATCGTCATGGCCGTCACCGCCTGCGGACCCGTCAGGGTGCGCCCGGGCAGCCACGACACGACCCAGCGATCACCTCCGACACAGCGGGCAATGTGTGTGGTCATATCACTCGTCATAGTCGACGCGGAAACAACTTCGATTGCCACCAACTGCTCCCCTCAATGGCTTGTCACAGCTCGGGATGAGGCGATATTAGGGTGTGCCGGGGATCACGCTATCCGCATTTCAGCTAATTGCGTGCAACAATCGGATTAACTGGCAAACACCCGGTTTGCCAGTTAATACAGCTTCCTGGCAACCGTTCAGAAAACCGAGGTTGAATCGTTTTCAGTGTCCGATTCGGGCGATTTCTTCGGTTGTTGCGGAGGTACCACCGCCAGTACAGCGGCCTCGATCTCGGCTCTGCGTTCCGGCGTGTCGGCCGCGCCCAGATCCAGGCAGAACGAGTCGACGACCGCCGCGCCCATGGTGCTGACCTTGGCCCAGCACACATTCGCGCCCGATTCCGCGAGCGCGGCGGCCAGCCGGCTCAGCAGACCGATCCGGTCCTCGGCGCGCAATTCCAGCAACACCCGCCCCGGTTCGGCGGTCTCGAACCAGAGCACGCGCGGTTTCGCCTGCGCATAAGGACTGGGCTGGGTACCGCCCGCCTCACGTTCCTTGCGCGCGAGCACCGCGGCCAAATCCAAATCGCCGTTGATCGCCCTGATCAATTCCTGGCGCAGCAGACCCGGCTCCGGCGGATCGCCGAATCGCGGCGCGACCGCGAAGGTATCGATCGCCGATTCGCCGATACTGTCCAAACTCGCCGAGAGCACCCGCAGCGAATGCAACGCCAGCACCCCGGCGGCATCGGAGAGCAGCCCGGGATGATCCGGGGCCACCACGGTGACGATATGGGTGTACCGACCCTGCCCCGGCTTCAATTCCACGTGCACGCCGCCCTTTTCGGCGCGCTCGCGCAGCTCGTCCGGGATCGGTTCGGGTTTGGGCAGGTCCTCCCCCGCCATGGCGAGCCGGCACCGGCGCACCAGATCCCCGATGAGCGAGGCCTTCCAGTCGTTCCAGACCCCGGGACCGGTGGCCAGGGAATCGGCTTCGGCCAGCGCGTGCAGGAGTTCGAGCAGTTGCGAATCGCCGTCCAGCGCCTCGACCACCATCTTCACGGTGTCCGGATCGGCCAGATCGCGGCGGGTCGCGGTGTCCGGCAACAGCAGATGGTGACGCACCATGGCCGAGAGCGTGCGCACATCCGAGGGCCACAGGCCCAGCCGGCGGCCGATCGAGGTCGCCAGTTCCGCGCCGACCACACTGTGATCCTCGGTGCGCCCCTTGCCGATATCGTGCAGCAGCGCGCCGATGAGCAGCAGGTCCGGGCGCGCCACCCGGGTGGCCAGCGCCCCGGCCTGCGACACCGCCTCCATCAGATGACGATCCACGGTCCAGGTGTGCATGGCGTCGCGCGGCGGCAGATCGCGCACCACGCCCCATTCCGGAAAGAGCCTGCCCCACAGTCCCGTTCGATCCAGCGCCTCGATGGACTCGATGGCCCCGCGGCCCGCGCCCAGCAGCACCAGCAGATCGTTGAGCGCTTCCTTGGGCCACGGTTCGCGCAGTTCGGGCGCGTCCTCGGAGAGCCGGTTCAGCGTGGTCGCGGACATCGGCAGCCCGGTCTGCGCCGAGGCCGCGGCCACCCGCAGGATCAGGCCGGGATCGCGCTGCGGGCGCGCGTCACGCGCGAGCACCACCTCGCCCGAATGCTCGACCACGCCCTCGTCGAGCGGGCGGCGCACCGGCATGCGGCGCAGCCGGGCCAACCCGCGCCGGGGCAGGGCGTTGGCGGCGGTGCGCAGCCCGACGTCGGCGGAGTAGCTGACCGTGCGCGCCGCGTCACTGAGCGTGCGG
This sequence comes from Nocardia sp. NPDC057668, assembly GCF_042799795.1. Classification (NCBI taxonomy): domain Bacteria; kingdom Bacillati; phylum Actinomycetota; class Actinomycetes; order Mycobacteriales; family Nocardiaceae; genus Nocardia; species Nocardia sp. NPDC057668. The sequence continues at coordinate 2,048,423 of NZ_JBHVIC010000001.1, forward strand.
GCGAGATCGAAGCGGTCGCCGATGCGCAGCGCCGCGCCGATCTCGTCGGCGTCCTGGGCGCGCAGCTGATCCCGGGCGCGGCCCGCGACCCGGTGCAGTTCGGTGCGCACGTCGAGCAGGCGACGATGCGCCTGCAGCAGACCGCCACCGGGCACATCGGGACCGAGTCCCGGCATGGCGTCGGTCAACTGCGCGATGGCCAGCGCGTCCAGCAGCTGGATGTCGCGCAGGCCGCCGCGCCCGTTCTTGAGGTCGGGTTCGGCGCGGTGCGCGATCTCGCCGCTGCGCCGCCAGCGGGTTTCGGCCTGGGCGATCAAAGCGTCGAAGCGCGAACGGATTCCGGTGCGCCAATCGCGGCGGACGCCGCTGATCAGCAGATTGCTCAGGCCCTCGTCACCCACGATGTGCCGGGCCTCGAGCATGCCCAGGGCCGCGGTCAGATCGTCGGCGGCCACCCGCAGCGCCTGCGGGACGGTGCGCACGCTGTGATCGAGTTTGATGTGGGCGTCCCACAGCGGATACCAGAGCTGGTCGGCCACCTCGGCCACGCGCTTGGGATCGACGCCGTCGTAGAGCAGCACCAGATCCAGATCCGAATAGGGCAGCATCTCGCGGCGGCCCAGGCCGCCCACGGCCACGATGGCCAGCCCGCTGTCCGCGGTGATGCCGACCTCGGAAGCCTTTGTGGTCAGCCACAATTCGAAGAGATCGACCAGTGCCTGGCGCAGGGCCTCGGGGTCGAGCCGGGAACTGCGCCCGTGGGCCGAATGCTCGGCGAGCAATTGGGTGCGGGCCCGGACCAGATCCGATGCCCCGTTGGACTTCGCGTCGGAAGCCTGCTCGTCACGTGCCTGCTCGAAACCCACAACTACCCACCTCGTTCAGTTCGGCGTCCCGGGCGCGTCGTGCGCGGTCCGGAACCTGGCGCCCGGCGAAAGCACGGAGGCGGCCCCGTCCCGGCCGGTGTGAGCCGGGCGGGAGCGGGGCCGCCGCTCAATGATCTGCAGTGCTCAGCGAGCTAGATCTGTGTTCGCTCAGAGAGCGTCGGACCCACGCTCGCCGGTGCGGACCCGGATGACACCCTCGACGGGGGTGACCCAGACCTTGCCGTCACCGATCTTGCCGGTGCGGGCGGCCTCGACGATGACCTCGACGACCTTCTCGACCGACGCGTCGTCCACGACGACCTCGACCCGAACCTTCGGGACGAAATCCACCGAGTACTCCGCACCGCGGTAAACCTCGGTGTGGCCCTTCTGGCGGCCGTAGCCCTGGACTTCGCTGACGGTCATGCCGAGCACGCCCGCCTGCTCCAGACCGGACTTCACATCCTCGAGCGTGAACGGTTTGACGATTGCGGTTACCAGTTTCATGCGTCATGCCTCCTTGACGGCGGTGGAACGTGCCGTGCCACCCACAGCAGCGAAATCGTATGCCGATTCCGCGTGCTCCGACTCGTCCATGCCGACGAACTCGGATTCTTCATCGGCCCGCAGCCCGATCGTGAACTTGATGGCGAGGGCGATGATCAGGGTGGCGATGCCCGAGTAGGCAAGCACCGCACCGGCTCCCACGGCCTGCTTGATCAGCTGATCGAAGCCGCCGCCGTAGAAAAGACCGGCGACAGCCGCGGGCGCCTCGGGCGCGGCGAACAGACCGACCAGCAGCGTGCCGACGATGCCGCCGACGAGGTGAACGCCGACCACGTCGAGCGAGTCGTCGAAACCGAACTTGTACTTCAGGCCCACGGCCAGGGCGCAGAGCACACCGGCGATGACGCCGATGGCGAGCGCGCCGAGCACGTTCACCGAGGAGCAGGACGGGGTGATGGCGACCAGACCGGCCACGATGCCCGAGGCGGCGCCGAGCGAGGTGGGCTTGCCGTCGCGAATCTTCTCCACCAGGAGCCAGGCGAGCATGGCGGCGGCGGTGGCCACGGTGGTGGTGACGAAGGTGGCGCCGGCGATGCCGTTGGAGCCCACGGCCGAACCGGCGTTGAAGCCGTACCAGCCGAACCACAGCAGACCCGCGCCGAGCATCACGAACGGCAGGTTGTGCGGGCGCATGGGGGTCTGCGGCCAGCCCTTGCGCTTGCCCAGCACCAGGACCAGGACCAGCGCGGCGATACCGGCGTTGATGTGGACCGCGGTGCCGCCGGCGAAGTCGATGGCCTTGAGCTTGGTGGCGATCCAGCCGCCGTGCTCGGCGGTGACGCCGTCGAAGGCGAAGACCCAGTGCGCGACCGGGAAGTAGACGACGGTGGCCCAGACCGCGGCGAAGAGCAGCCAGGCGCCGAACTTCAGGCGGTCGGCGACCGCACCCGAGATGAGGGCGACGGTGATGATCGCGAACATGGCCTGGAAGGCCACGAAGACCGTGAGCGGGATGGTGCCGGCCAGCGGGATCGAGGCCGCCGTGGTCACACCGTCCTCACCGGTGCTGGCCAGGTAGGTGCCGCCGATCAGGCCCTTCAGGCCGAAGTACTGGGTCGGATCTCCGAGGAGATTGCCCTTGTCTTCACCGAAGGCCATCGAGAAGCCGTACAGCACCCATAGGACGGCGATCACGCCCATGGCGCTGATGCTCATCATGATCATGTTCAGCACGTTCTTCGCACGGACCATGCCGCCGTAGAAGAATGCCAGACCCGGGGTCATCAGCAGCACGAGTGCGGCGCTGGCCAGCATCCATGCGGTGTCTCCGGCGTCAGGTGCACCGGTTAACGGAAACGCCACCTCTAGTTCCTCCTCATCTCGGGCTCTGCCGAATCCGGCAAATCGAGCCTGCAATGAGGTTCCTCAGTTGGTGTTTCCTCCGTGATCCTGCGGCGTTTCGCCTAGGTGAACGGATGAGATTGCACTGTTGCGGTCAGGTTTCCAACGTCGCACCGCTGTTACGCGGGTGCTGTGAGGATGTCGGTGTTTCCCCTGATGCGCGTGGGTCCGGGCCGGTCAGCCCAGCAGCGCGTCGACGAAAGCCCCGGGTTCGAAGGGTGCGAGATCGTCCGCACCCTCGCCCAAACCGACCAGTTTGACCGGGACGCCGAGTTCATGTTGCACCTGGAAGACGATGCCGCCCTTGGCCGTACCGTCCAGCTTCGTCAGGGCAACACCGGTGATGTCGACGACCTCGGCGAAGACACGCGCCTGCATGAGCCCGTTCTGGCCCACCGTGGCGTCGAGCACCAGCAGCACCTCGTCCACGGCGGCCTTCTTCTCCACCACGCGCTTGACCTTGCCCAGCTCGTCCATGAGACCGGTCTTGGTGTGCAGGCGGCCCGCGGTGTCGACCAGGACCACGTCCACGCCGCGGTCGATGCCGGCGCTCACCGCGTCGAAGGCCACGGCGGCCGGATCGGCGGCCTCCTTGCCACGCACGGTCTCCGCGCCGACGCGCTCACCCCAGGTCTGCAGCTGATCGGCCGCGGCGGCGCGGAAGGTGTCGGCCGCGCCGAGCAGCACGCGGCGGCCGTCGGCCACCAGCACCCGCGCGAGTTTGCCGGTGGTGGTGGTCTTTCCGGTGCCGTTGACGCCGACCACCAGCAGCACCGACGGGTGATCGTCGTGCGGTAGGGCGCGAATGGAACGGTCCAGCTCGGGGCGCAGGGCCTCGATCAGCACCTGGCGCAGCACCGCGCGGGCGTCGTCGGCGGTGCGGACCGTGCTGCGGGCCATCTCCTCGCGCAGGCGCTGCACGATGGTGGCGGTGACCGCGGTACCCAGGTCGGCCATGACCAGGGTGTCCTCGATCTCCTCCCAGGAATCCTCGTCCAGGTCGCCGCCGCCGAGCAGGCCGAGCAGGGATTTGCCGACGGCGTTCTGCGAGCGGGACAGGCGCCCGCGCAGGCGGGTCAGGCGGCCCGCGGTGGGCTCGATCTCGGGGACGAGGATTTCCGGCTCGGGAACCGCCGGGGCGGTGGGAGCCGGTGCGGTGGGAGCCGCGGCTTCGGCGGGGGGTGCGACCTTGTCGAGGACCGCGGGTTCGGGGGCGGCGACCTCGGGCTGTGCGGGGGCGGACTGCTCGGGGGTGACCGGGGCCGCGGGCGTCGCGGGGGCTTCCGGTGCGGTGACGTCCGCGGGCGTGACGGCCGTGTCCGGCTGCGCGGCGGGCGCGGTCTCGGCGACCGAAGGCACGGTCTCCTCGACCGGGGGCGCAGTCTCGGCGGTCGCCGGTGCGGTGTCCTCGGCCACCGGTGCGGATTCGGCGGTCGCCGCGTCCTCGGGTGCGCGTTCGGGCCCCTGAACCGGTTCGGGCAGGCGAATGTCCTGGATCCCGCGGCGGCCGGAGTCGCGCGGCACGGCCGCGTCGTCGCCGATCTGGGGTTGCCCCTCGGTGTCGGTGCGCTCGACCCGCTCCGGTTCCGGGGTCGACCGCGGCAGCGGCTCGGGGGCGGGCTTCGGCAGGGTCGCCGTCCCGCCGCCTTGACTGAAACTGAATCCGGACGAGGCCGTATAGCCGCCCGACTTGTCGGTCAGCTCCGGTTTCGCCTCCTCGGCCGGGGTCAGCGAGATGCGCCGTCGTTTGGCGAGGACGAATCCCGAGACGAACGCCACCAGCAGGACCGCGGCGATAGCGGCGATGAGGATCCAGGCTTGTGCAGTCACGCCGTCATCCTCTCAGAGGGTTGGGTGTTGCCCGATTCACGCACCTACCGACGAGTTCACGGGGTGTGTCATCTAGCACACATCGGTACGCGGGCGCTATCGACACGCCGACAGACACGCCTTATGGCAAACCTACGACCGACCGGTCTGCTTGACAACGCACCACACTTCGGAAGGGGCGGCGAATGCGACACCGAGACAATAGGATCGGCGACGTGACCGATCGAAATGTGCTTGGGGGACCGCTGGAGGAGTGTGGCACCGATCCTCTCACCGGCTTTTACCGGGACGGCTGCTGCAGCACCGGGCCCGAAGATCTCGGCAGCCACACCGTCTGCACCGTGGTGACCGCTGAATTCCTGGATCACCAGAAGTCGATCGGCAACGACCTCGTGACGCCGCGCCCGGAGAACAATTTCCCGGGCCTGCAACCGGGTGATCGCTGGTGTGTGGTGGCGGTGCGCTGGCTGCACGCGCACGAGGACGGCGTGGCAGCGCCGGTCGTGCTGGCGGCCACCCATGAGAACGCCCTCGAGGTGGTGCCCATGGAGACGCTGCGCAAGTACGCCGTCGACGTGCCCAACGACGTCAGCGATCTGCTCTGAACCGCGGGCACCCACCAGCGCGAACACACCGGACAGCGGCGGGGGCGACGCCGATCATCGCGGGGAGAAGGCCCGGAGCGCTGTGTCGCGCACCGTGATTCCCGCCCGCGTCCCGGGTACCAGGAAGGTCGCGCCGAGCCGCGCCCTGCGGTGGACGGGTCCGGTCAGTGACCGGTGCCGTCGTTCGTAGCGGCCCAGCGCGCCCCCGGGATCCCCGGGCGCGCCGGTGAGTTCGTCCGCCAGCGTGCGGGCGGCGGCGATGGCGAGACTGGAACCGTCGCCGAAGAGCGAGACGCTCGAGGCCGCGTCGCCGAGCAGGGTCACGCGCCCGATCGACCAGTGCGGCAGGCGCACTCGGCTCACCGAGTCGAAGTACAGGTCGTCGGCGGTGCGCACCCGGTCGAGCACCTCGCCGAAGATTCCGGCGTTCCCGCCGAACGCGGAACGAATCAGGTCGCGGTGCCGATCGAGGTCGTGGTGGCCGAGGCCGGAAATGACCGGGCTCCGGAACATGAAGGCGGCCAGCGGACTTCCCCCGCCGGGGTGGACCGAGACGGCGCGGCCGGGTGAGTTGTACATCAGGACATCGCCGCCCGCACCGTAGGACCGGCCGGCGGGCACGGTCGCGACGTACATTCCCATGTGCCGCACCAGATCCCGTTCCGGCCCGAAGACCAGGCCGCGCACGGTCGAATGCAGGCCGTCCGCGCCGACCACGTAGTCGTAGGTCGCGGGCGCGCCGCGCTCGAAGGTGACCGTCACGCCCGAGTCGTCCTGCGTCAGAGCGGTGATCGAATCCCGCCGGCGCACCTCGGCGTGCTCGCGGGCCGCGCCGAGCAGGATGTCCGCCAGCCGGGCGCGCGGCACCTCGAGCGCACCGTCCCGGCCGCCGGTGCGGATCGAGGTTCGGGCGCGCCCGGCGGCATCGACGAAGACGAGTCGGTCGGCGCCCGTCGCCGCCGCGCGCAGCGCCGGCAGCAGGCCCATCTCCTCGACGACCGCGACGGCCGGCCCGCGCACATCGACCGGGTTTCCGCTCGAGCGCGTTCCGGCCGCGCGCTCGACCACCGTCACCCGGAAACCCGCACGCCCGAGTAGGTACGCCAGGGCCGACCCGCCGATGCCGGCGCCCGAGATCAGAACCGAAGTGCCCATGAGTATCAACCCCGTTCGATAAGTGGACGAATTTCGTCCACTTATCCGATGGTACGGTAACCGGAAGAATTTCGTCCACTTACGAATCGAGTGCCATGACCGAGCACTTGCGCGCCGACGCGCAGGGCAACCGGGATCAAATCCTGAGCGCGGCGCTGGCGGTGTTCCGCGAGCGCGGCACCGAGGTGCCCATGAAGGAGATCGCCGACCGGGCCGGGGTCGGGGTGGGCACGCTCTACCGCCGCTTCCCCGATCGCGACGCACTGGTCACCGCGGTCGCCGACGCGCATCTGCGGCGGCTGGCCGATATGGTCGCGACCGCCGGGCGCGAGGAGGCGACCGCCTGGCTCGGACTGGGCCGTTTCCTGCGCGAGTGCGCCGAGATGCGGCTCGGCGCACTGTCTTCGGCCATCGAACCGGCCGCGCATCGGGCGATCCAGCACGATCCGCGACTGACCGGGGTGCGCGACTCGATCGTCGGGCACATCACCGATTTGACCGAGCGGGCGCACCGCGACGGTGAGCTGCGCGCCGATGCCGGGCCCGGGGACATCGCGGTGCTGATGACCCTGCAGATCTACGTGCGCGACGCCGAGTCCTACGCGGATGCGGTGCGGCGGGTGCTGGCGGTGGTGCTGGACGGCCTTCGGCCGCCGGGGTATTCGGCGCGGTGACGCCCGGCGTCAGTGCACCGCGCAGGGCTCGGTGCCGGAACTCTTGCGGGGCAGGGACTTCGCGGTGGTGCGCAGTTCGGTGCGGATCGCGCGCAGGCGCGGTCTGGACGCGAAGGCGAGGCGGTCGATGCCGGCGTGCACCGGGGCTTCGAGCACCCGCATGAGCACGGCGACCGCGATCGTGCCGAAGAACAGCACCACCAGCGCGGTCCGCTCCCCCAGCAGCAGGAGCACGACGGCGGCCTGACCGCCGAAGACCACGGCGGTCGCGGCCGAGATCAGCAGGGAGTGCGCCATATCCGCGTACAGCTCCTCGTCCTCCTCGAAGGCGTCGAGCACCGCCACGCCCACGCCGAGCAGCACCAGGTCCACCGCCAGCGCGGCGAGCATGCCGCTGTGCGGCAGCACATTGAAGCCGAGCAGGATGAACGACGCGGTGAGCCCGAACATGAGCGCGCCGGCGGTGAACAGGCTCGCGACCGAACGGCGCGAGTCCTCGGCCCAGTCGCATTGGCGGCCGAGCACCGCCAGCATCGTGCCCAGCAACGCCATGATGGCCAGGGTGCCCAGCAGGTAGGCCGCGGGCATCAACCCGGCCGCGCCCGGCATCGCCGCGAAGCCGCAGATCGGCAGGAAGACCAGCCGCCAGAGCCGGTCCGCGCGCGCGGTCCAGCGCTCGGGCAGGAGCGTGATGAAGACGCCGCTCCAGGCCACCGCGGGCAGGCTCACCAGCACCACGTGTAATCCGTCGAACCAGGGTTCCCCGCCCACCAGCCGATCGGCGACAACCGCCGCCGCGTACGCGAGCAATCCGATTCCGGCCCGGCGTAACACCGGCTTCCGCGAATCGCGAGCCAAGAGATACCAACCGAGCCACCACGCGACGCCGAAAGCGATCGCCGACACCCAAACCACGCAGCGAAGCCTACTGCCGGACCGGGGCATTTCGGTCGCCTCCGCTGGTCACGAATTGGTATGCACATCAGTCACTTTCACGTGACGGGAAAGCGGATGTCCGGTGCGTCAGCAGTTTTCGAGCGAACGCCGGCGGCGGTGCGCTTTCTGCCTGCACGCCGGTGAGCAGTACCGTGCGGGACGCCCCGCGCCGCCCGCGGGCAGGGGTGCGACGCAGATCGGGCAGTGCCGAGTTTCGTTACGCACCCCTGTTTCGTTACGTGGCCGGACGCGAGTTTCGGGTTTCGTGACGTCGGCTCCGGGACGCGGCCGCATGGTCTCGAGCACCAGGGCCGCGCCCCGCGCCAGGGTGCGCCGACCGGGCGAGAGGTGCTGGATGGCAACGCATCCGGTGAACAGGGCCAGCACGTCCTCGAGGGTGAGGTCGGGACGGACGGCCCGGCGCGCGTGCGCGTTGGCCAGCAGGGTGCTCAGCGCGGCGTGGAACCGCTCCCCCGCCTGCCGCAGCAGCGGGCTCGGCCAGCCGTCCTTGGCGGTGACGTCGCACAGCGCCTGGTTACCCGGGGTCGAGACCACCACTTCGGTGCAGAACGCGAAGAACGCGCTCCCCGGATCCGCCGCGTCCCGAGAACCGATGGCCAGGGCGGTGAGCCGGTCGATCCGCTGCTGCAGTACGGCTTCGAGCAGTTCGGCCTTCGCCGGAAAATGCCGATGCACGGTCCCCGCACCCACCCCGGCCCGCCGCGCGATCTCGGCCAGCGACACCTCCACCCCGTCGGTGGCGAACGCCCGCTGCGCGGCCGCCAGCACCAGCGCCCGGTTACGCCGCGCGTCGGCCCTGGTGTTGGCGCCGGCCCCCGCGCCACCGGCCCCCGCGTCCGGACGGGCGGACACCGCCGCACCCGGACCGCGATCGGTCCCCGCGCTGCGGCGGGCACCGGAACTGCTGCCGGAGCCGGGACCGCCGCCGAGCCCGGAAACCGGTGTCCCCGAGCCGTAACCGGGGCGGGTCCGTTGCCGCGGGTCGGCCTCGAGGTCGGCCCGTGCGCCGGGCGCGGAGCGGGTGGACAGGCCGTAGGGATCGTGGCCGACATCGCGGGACGCGGACGCACGCGGGGCGGAAGCGGAGCCGGGCGGGGAGGCGGGGTGGGCGGTCATTTCGTTACGGGCTCTCGTCGCGGGGGTGGGCGGGGGCGTCGGGGCGGACGTAGCGTCCGAATACGGGTTGCTCGACCCGAATACTAACCAGGAGACGCGACTTCATGTCTGTTCAGCACGATCCGATCCTCATCACCGGGGCCACCGGCCAGCAGGGTGGAGCGACAGCCCGACATTTGCTGCATATCGGAATTCCGGTGCGCGCGCTGGTGCGTGACCCGGACGCGCCCGCGGCGCGCGCACTCGCCACGGCGGGCGCGGAACTGGCCGTCGGCGACTTCGACGACCCGGCCACCCTCGCCCCCGCGCTCGCGGGAGTGCGGGCGGCGCTGCTCGTGCCACCCGCCACATTCACCGCGGGCGGCTGGGACACCGACCTGGAGGCGGGACGCGGTGAAGCATTCGTCGCGGCCGCGCAATCCGCCGGTCTCGACCACCTCGTGTTCACCGGCGTCGCCGGATTGAAGGAGGAGGGCCCGTGGGGCGCGCACGGCAAGCGGCGCATCGAAGACGCACTGCGCGCCAGCGGATTGCGGTGGACCATTCTGCGCCCGGTGCGCTTCATGGAGAACTACCTGCTGCGGAACTCGCCGGTGGACGGCCTCACCGACGACGGGGTGCACCGGCACCTGTTCGTGGCCGACGCCCCGCTGCAGACGATCGCCCTGGCCGACGTGGGCGCGGTCGCGGTGCTGGCCCTCACCGATCCGGACCGATTCCACGGCCGCGTCCTGGAACTGGCCGGTGACGACCTCACTCCGGACGCGGCGGCCGCCCGCATCACCGAAAGCACCGGGCACACCGTCAGATACGAGGAGGTCACCGAGGCCGAGGCGCGCGCGATCGGCCCCGAGGTGACCAATGTCTGGCTCACCGCGCACGAGGGCAAGGGCTGGCACGCCGACATCGCCGCGGTGCGCGAAATCCACCCGGGCCTGCGCACTTTCGACGACTGGCTGACCGAAACCGGTGCGGCGCTGGTGAAGGCGCGCCTGGCGGGCTGACCCGGAGGTCCGCGCCCGATGCGCCCCGGGGATGAAATCCCCGGGGCGTCGGCACTATTCGGCACGGGCTCCCGCGTTCGCCGCGGGCACCGGGCTCAGTTCAGCGCGCCGTCGTAATCCGGCAGCTTGAAGGTGCGTTCGGCGTGCCCGCCCGCCAGGTCCGAGGCGCTGTTGCCGATGTTGGCCACGATCGTGTAGCCCTTGGACTCGATGTCGATGCGGCTGGCGGTCTTGTACGCCTCCAGCCCGGCCGAACCGGCCGAAAGCGTCTGCGGCTGGGTGCCGTACAGCCGCTCCACGGTGTAGCCGACCGCCTGCAGATTGGCCTGGGTGTAGATGCCCATGAGCGCGGGCCGCCCGGTCACGAAGATCAGCGCGGCCCCCTGGGACTTCGCCCACTGGGCCAGGGCCAGCATCGGCGGGATGGCCGGGGTGATGGGCGCGGCGTTGTAGGTGGTCTCGAGCGTGGTGTTGTCGATGTCGAAGACGATGGCGGGCTTGCCCGCGGCGGGCAGCCGGGTGCTCAGGTACGCCTGCGCCTCGTTGGCCACCACGGTGACGTCCGCGATCCACTGGGCGTAGCTGGGTTTGGTGCCGCCGTTGCCCGACAGCGAGGACGAGCCCGTGCCACCGGACAGCGACGACGATCCGGCGCCACCCGACAGCGACGAGGAACCCGTGTCGGCCAGCGCCGCGGGGACCGGAACAGCAAGGGCGGCTGCGACACCGAGGGCGATACCTGCAATAGAACGCTTCATGGTCACCGGACAGTATTCGCCGTCCCAGTGGTGGGTGATCATGTTTCAGATACCCGCACTGTCGGGTATTTCACTCCCGTTCAGCGGGATTCAGGTTGCCGCCCCGACCAGGTTCTCCCCGCGCATGCGCTGCGAGATGACCTGCGTGATGCCGTCACCGCGCATGCTGACCCCGTAGAGCGCGTCCGCGATCTCCATGGTCGGCTTCTGGTGGGTGATCACGATGAGCTGGCTCTTCTCCCGCAACTGTTCGAAGAGTGTAATCAGCCGGCGCAGGTTGGTGTCGTCGAGCGCCGCCTCGACCTCGTCCATGACGTAGAACGGGGACGGCCGCGACCGGAAGATGGCCACCAGCAGCGCCACCGCGGTCAGCGACTTCTCACCGCCGGACAGCAGCGAGAGCCGCTTGACCTTCTTGCCCGGCGGCCGGGCCTCGACCTCGATGCCGGTGGTGAGCATATTGGCGGGATCGGTCAGCAGCAGCCTGCCCTCGCCGCCGGGGAAGAGCTTGGCGAAGACGCCGACGAACTCGCGCTCCACGTCCTCCCATGCCTCGGTGAAGACCTGCAGGATGCGGGCGTCGACCTCGGCCACCACGTCCAGCAGATCCTGGCGCGCCTTCTTGACGTCCTCGAGCTGGGTGGCCAGGAAGTTGTACCGCTCCTCCAGGGCCGCGAACTCCTCCAGCGCGAGGGGATTGACCTTGCCCAGGGTGACCAGGTCCTTCTCCGCGCGCTTGGCCCGGCGTTCCTGGGTGGGCCGGTCGAACGGCATGGGCTGCGGTTCGGTGACCGCCTCGCCGCGTTCGCGGGCCTGCTCGTACTCGATCATCTCGATGGCCGAGGGCGGGGTGAGGGTGTCCGGGCCGTACTCGCCGATGAGATCGTCCAGTGCCAGCGAGAACTGTTCGGAGATGGTGGTTTCCAGCTGTTCGATGCGCAGCGCGGCCTGGGCGCGCGCGACCTCGTCGCGGTGCACGGTGTCGGTGAGCTGGGCGAGCTGGGTGGTGAGCGCGCGGGCGCGCTCCTTGGTCTGATCCACCTGCGCGGCGAATTCGGTACGGCGGCGCACCAATTCGTCGCGGCGGGCGGCGGCCTCGGCCACCACCTTCTCGAGCTGGGCGGCGATCCGCTCGGCGGAGTCGGCGACCACGGCGGCGACCTCGGCGGCGCGGGTGCGGGCGGCGTGCTGGCGTTCGGCCCGCGCCCGGTTCTCGCGTTCGGCGCGCGCGGCCCGGCGCAGGCCGTCGGCCTTGCCGCGCACCGATTCCGCGCGTTCCTCGGCGGTGCGCACGCTCAGGCGGGCCTCCACTTCCATGGTGCGGGCCTCGGCGAGAGCGGCGGCCGCTTCCTCCCGGGCGTAGCCCGCGGTCTCGGTGCCCGCGGATTCACTACCCAGCTCGGACTGCTCGTCCTCGGCGTGCCGCAGCCGCGACTCGAGTTCCTCGAGCTTGGCGAGGGTCTCGGTGCGTCCGGCCTCGGTCTCGGCGCGCTGGGCGATGAGCCGCTCGCATTCGCGCTGTGCGGTGCGCGCGGTCTGCCCGAGCCGGCCGAGCCGGTCGTAGATGGCGACCAGGTTCTGATCGGACTCGTGCAGCGCCAGCAGCGCGTGCTCGACCGCGTCCTTGCGGTCGGTCTGTTCGGCGAGCGCACCCGCGAGGGTGGCCTCGAGTTCCTCGGCGGTGCGCTGCCAGGTGGCGAGTTCGCCGGTGGCGGCGTCGATCTCGGCCTGGATCTCGAGCTGACTCGGCGCTCGATCGGAGCCGCCGAGCACCCAGCCCGCGCCGGTGAGGTCGCCGTCGCGGGTCACCACGCGCAGTTCGGGACGGGCGCGCAGCACCTGTTCGGCGGCGTCGAGATCCGCGGCGACGGCGATGCCGGTGGTGAGCGCGGTGATGGCGCCGCGCATGTGGTCCGGGCAGTCCACGACCTCGGCCAGCCAGCGCGCCGCACCCGGCAGTTCGCCGTGTGCGCGCGAGTCCGGTGCCGCGGCGCCGGCGTACACCAGCGCGGCGCGTCCGCCGTCGGCCTCCTTGAGCGCGTGCACCGCCGCGTGCGCGGACGGTCCGGTGTCGGCGGCCACCGCGTCGGCGAGCGGCCCGAGTGCCGCCGCGACGGCGGCTTCGAACCCGCCGTGCACGCGCAGCAGGCCCGAGAGCGGCCCGAGCAGCCCGTCGGAGCGATGTTCGAGCAGCCACGCCGCGCCGTCCCGCCGGGCCAAGCCCATGGTGAGCGCCTCGATGCGCGCGGACAGCGAGGCCACGCGCTTGCCCGCCTCGCGATCACGCTCGCGCAGTTCGTCGACTCGTTCGTCGGCCAGTTTCAACGCTTCGGCCGCGTGTTCGTACTGGGCGTCCAGTCCGGCCTCGCCGGCGTCGAGTTCGCCCAATTCCTCCTGGACGGACTCGAATTCGGTGTCGGCGGTCGCGCCGCGCTGGCGGGCCTCGGCGATGGAGGCCGAGATGCGGGTGATCTCGCCGTCCACCGATTGCGCACGCGACCGTAGCGTGTCGACCTGACCGGAGAGCCGGGCCAGTCCCTCGCGGCGATCGGCGATGGCGCGCACGGCCGCCAGGTGCGCCTGTTCGGCGGCCTTGGCCGCCTGTTCCCGCTCGTACAGCGCCTCGCGCGCGGATTCCAGCGTCTCGGTGGCGATCTCGACCGCCGCGAGCAGTTCGGCTTCCTCGAGTTCGACGCGTTCGGCCTCGCGCTCGAGCTGATCGGGGTCGCGCCCGGCGCCGGTGGGCTGCTCGATGGCGAGGTTGCGCGCGCGGTCGCGCGCGATACGGATGGTCGCGTTGACGCGTTCGGCCAGCGCCGAGAGCTGGAACCAGGTCTGCGCCGCGGCCTCGGCGCCGGGGGTGAGCCGCGACAGCTCGAATTCCTGCTGGGCGAGTGCGGCGTTGGCGGCGTCGAGTTCGGCGTGGACGGTGACCTGCTGCTCGCGCGCGTAGGACTCCTTGCTCTGCTGGCTCTCCAGTTCGCGGCGGCGGCTCACCAGATCGTCGGCGGCCAGGCGCAGGCGTGAGTCGCGCAATTCGGACTGCACGGTCGCCGCGCGCCGGGCCACCTCGGCCTGGCGGCCCAGCGGCTTGAGCTGGCGGCGCAGTTCGGTGGTGAGGTCGGTCAGGCGCGCGAGGTTCGCCTGCATGGCGTCCAGCTTGCGGACCGCCTTCTCCTTGCGGCGGCGGTGCTTGAGGACGCCCGCGGCTTCCTCGATGAACGCGCGCCGGTCCTCGGGCCGCGATTCCAGGATCGCCGAGAGCTGGCCCTGCCCGACGATGACGTGCATCTCCCGGCCGATGCCGGAGTCGCTGAGCAGTTCCTGCACGTCCATCAGTCGGCAGGTGCTGCCGTTGATCTCGTACTCGCCCGCGCCGTCGCGGAACATGCGCCGGGTGATGGAGACCTCGGAGTAGTCGATCGGCAGCACGCCGTCCGAGTTGTCGATGGTCAACGTCACTTCCGCGCGCCCGAGTGGCGCACGTCCCGCCGTCCCGGCAAAGATGACGTCCTGCATCTTCCCGCCGCGCAGCGCCTTGGCCCCCTGCTCACCCATGACCCAGGTCAGGGCGTCCACGACATTCGATTTGCCGGAGCCGTTGGGGCCGACCACGCAGGTGATGCCGGGTTCGAACCGCAGCGTCGTCGCGGACGCGAAGGACTTGAAACCCTTCAGCGTCAGACTCTTCAGATGCACAGCCGCCCAGGCTACCCGCTCGATCGCGATTGCCCCGAGTATGCCGGGAACGCGTCCGGTTCTCCGCCCGGCGGTTCGGCCGACACTCGGCCCGCGGGGCCAATTCGTCGGATCATTGAAAGATCAGGTAGCCTCGTGGCGTTGCAACTTTTGGTTCTCACAGACTTCAGTACGCGCCTGCTGACCATGACGCAGGCGCGCATTTGTGTTTCCAGTGATTCCATGGGGAATCATTACAGCGACATCAGATCCGCAAAGTGTGGATCGCACCAAACAAAGAGGAGAGTCCATCGTGGCTACCGGTACCGTCAAGTGGTTCAACACTGAAAAGGGCTTCGGCTTCATCGAGCAGGACGGTGGCGGCCCCGACGTCTTCGCCCACTACTCGAACATTGCCGCCACCGGCTTCCGCGAGCTGACCGAGGGCCAGAAGGTCTCGTTCGACATCGCGCAGGGCCAGAAGGGCCCGCAGGCGGAGAACATCACCTCGCTGTAATTCGCGAGCGTGGCTGTTCACTCAGCCGGCGAAGTGCCAGAACGGCGTCCCGTGTTCATCGGGACGCCGTTCTTCTTGTTTCACCCTCTTGCCCGGATTCACCGGGCCCAGTGGTGCCGCTTCCAGGCCCCGGCCTCCCAGCCGGTGAGGACGCGGAAGATGAGCACCGCACCCCACGGGCCGATGACCCACACCGGCCAGAAGTAGGCCGGCTCACCCGTCCCGATCGAGATCGCGGCCCAGATCAGCAGGACGAGCACGCTCACCCCGAGCCAGGCGCCGCCCTCGATGCGCTGCCAGATCGGCAGGCCGGTGACCTTCGCACCCGGCCGCGGCGGCGCGGACAGCGCGGGCAGGTCGCTGAGCACCAGGCGCAGATCTTCCCGGGTGGCGGTTCCGTAGACCAGGCCCAGTCGTTCGTTGTATTCGGCCGGGTCCAGCCGGCCCTGGCTCATGTGACGACCCAGCAGTTCGGCCACTTCGGCGCGCTCGGCGTCGGAGGCGCGGGTTCCGGCGGTGATGTCCATCTCTGAATCCTCCCGATCATGTTCCACAATGGAACGTGAATAAGTCCAGGATATTCCTCCACAATGGAATGTCAATACCCGCAAGTGAAGGCGGGTGCCAGCACATTTGCCAGCAGGGGTGACGCAATGAGATGGTGGGGTTCAGTTCTTCGCACAAGGAGTATTCGTGGACCTCGACTGGTCGACCGGTGATCTGGCGTTTCGCGATGAGGTGCGCCACTTCCTCGATGAGAATCTGACCCCGGAACTACGCCGCGCCGGACGCCTGGCCACCAGCGTCTACCCGGACCACGAGGCCAGCATGGAGTGGCAGCACATCCTGCACGAGCGCGGGTGGGCCGCGCCGGCGTGGCCCGTGAAGTACGGCGGCTGCGACTGGAGCCTGACCCAGCACTACATCTTCGGGCGCGAATGCACCCTGGCGGGGGCGCCGAACCTGTCCCCCATGGGAATTCGCATGGTGTCGCACGCCATCATGGCCTTCGGCACCGCCGAGCAGAAGGACTTCTTCCTGCCGCGCATCCTCACCGGCGAGGTCTTCTTCTGCCAGGGGTACTCCGAGCCCGAGGCCGGCTCCGACCTGGCCTCGCTGTCCATGGCGGCCGT
Source organism: Nocardia sp. NPDC057668 (assembly GCF_042799795.1). Classification (NCBI taxonomy): domain Bacteria; kingdom Bacillati; phylum Actinomycetota; class Actinomycetes; order Mycobacteriales; family Nocardiaceae; genus Nocardia; species Nocardia sp. NPDC057668. Next base: position 2,064,624 of record NZ_JBHVIC010000001.1, read on the forward strand.
CGAGGACGGCGAGGATCTCGTGGTCACCGGCTCCAAGATCTGGACCACGCACGCCGGCGAGGCCAATTGGATCTTCGCGCTCGTGCGCACCTCCAAGCAGGCCAGGAAGCAGCAGGGCATCACCTTCGTGCTGATGGAGATGGACGCGCCCGGCATCCAGATCCGCCCGCTGGTCATGACATCCGGCGAGCAGGTGCAGAACCAGGTGTTCTTCGATCAGGTGCGAGTGCCCAAGGCGAATGTGCTGGGCCGCATCGACGACGGCTGGACCGTGGCCAAGTTCCTGCTCAACTTCGAGCGCGGCGGCGGCGCGGCGGCCCCGGCCCTGCAGGTCATGGCCGAGGAGCTCGCGCAGGCCGCCAAGACCCAGGTCGGCCCGGACGGCGGTGTGCTGATCGATGATCCGGCGTTCGCCGCCAAGCTCGCCGACGCCCGGCTGCGCGCGGATGTGCTGGAGATTCTCGAATACCGCACGCTCGCACTGGTTTCCAGCGGCAAGGATCCGGGTCCGGCCGCTTCCACCATCAAGATACTGGGCACCGAGCTGAGCCAGGCCCTCACCGAGCTGGCCCTGGAGGCCGCGGGTCCGCGCGGGCGGGCCTACCAGCCGCACGCCACCATGCCCGGTGGTCCGATCGCCGATTTCACGCCGCCCGCAGACGGTTTCGTGAGCGGCGACGAGTGGCAGGCGGTCGCCCCGCTGCGCTACTTCAACGACCGCGCCGGATCGATCTACGCCGGCAGCAACGAGATTCAGCGCAATATCATCGCCAAAGCCACCCTGGGACTGTAGCCATGGACTTCTCTTTCACCGCCGAACAAGAACTGCTCCGCGACACCGTCACGGAATTCCTCACGGCGCGTTATCAACTCGAATCCAGCCGGGCCGCGGCGCGACTGGGCGCCGGCTGGCAGCCCGAACTGTGGCGCTCGCTGGCCGAGGAGGTCGGCATCCTGGGCGCCGCGCTGCCGGAATCGGTGGGCGGCATCGGCGGCGGGCCGGTCGAAATCATGGTCATCGCTGAGGCTTTGGGCGCGGCGCAGGTCGTGGAGCCGTACGTCGACACCGTGGTGGTGGGTGGCGGCCTGCTGAGCCGGGCCACCGGCAAGCGGGCCGAGGACCTGCTCTCCGGCATCGCCGAGGGCGCGGTCATCACCGGATTCGCGGCGCTGGAAGCGCATTCGGGCTACGACTACGCCAAGGTCGCCACCGTCGCGCGGCGCGACGGCGACGGCTGGGTGCTGACCGGCGTCAAGACGGTGGTGACCTCGGCCCCGCTGGCCACCCACCTGCTGGTGACCGCCCAGCTGGACGGCGAGAACGCACTGTTCGTGGTCGATGTCGATCCGGCCGCCCCGCCCGCCGGGCTGCGCGCGCAGTCCTTCCGCACCATCGACGAGCGCCAGGCCGCCGACCTGACCTTCGAGGAGTTGCGCCTGCCCGCCGACGCCCTGCTGCTCGAGCGCGCCGACGAGGCGATCGCGGCCACCATCGACGAGGCGATCGCCGCGGTCTGCGCCGAAACCGTGGGCGCGATGCGCCGGGTGCTGGCCGAGACCGTCGAGTACACCAAGTCCCGCCAGCAGTTCGGCGTTCCGATCGCCAGCTTCCAGGCGCTGCAGCACCGCATGGTGAACATGCACCTGGAACTCGAGCAGGCGATCGCCGCGACGTACCTGGTGACCCTGAAGCTGACCGCGGAGCCGGCCGAGCGGGCCAAGGCCGCCGCGGCCGCCAAGGCCACCATCGGCCGGGCCGCGCGCCTGATCGGCCAGGAGGCGGTGCAGTTGCACGGTGCCATGGGTATGACCGAGGAACTGGCGATCGGCCACTTCTTCAAGCGGCTCACCGCGGTGCAGTACGAGTACGGCACCACCGCGCACCACACCGCCCGCTATGCGGCACTGACCCGGTCGTAACCGCTCGAACCACGGTTATCGACCGCGGCCCCGGGGGTGGGGCCGCCGCGGCCGGGTTCGGAGGGGCGTCGCTGCCCGCCGAACCCGGCCGTTGTGCGTTGCGCGCGGCCGGGAAGACTGTGAGCGGTCACACACGCGCGTCCCGTCACGCCGGGGCCGCCCGTCTCGTCCAAGAGTTGTACCGACCGGAACAGCAGCGAAGGAACGAGCCATGTCACGTCTGAATATGTTCGAAGTCGCTCCCGAGGTCTACAAGGGCTGGCTGGCCGCCGAGGCCGCGATTCGCCGCGGGCCGCTCGACGCCGTGGTCCGCGAACTGGTGAAGATCCGGGTGTCCCAGATCAATCGATGCCTGTTCTGCATCGAGATGCACACCACCGAGGCGCGCAAGGAGGGTGAGACCGAGCGCCGCATCAACCACCTGCCCGCCTGGCGCGAGTCCGACCTGTTCACCGCCCCCGAACGCGCCGCCCTCGAATACGCCGAGGCCGCAACCGAACTCGGGGTGCACGGGGTCGGCGACGAGATCTGGGAACAGGTCGAGAAGAATTTCGACGAGGGGCAGCGCGCGGGCCTGGTGGCGATCACCGCCCAGATCAACATGTGGAACCGCCTGGGCGTCCCGCTGCGCCTGTACGAAGGCTCCTGACCACCGAGAACGATTCCCGCGCAGCCGGTTCCGGGCACGGCCCGGGCCCGGTCGCCGGGACCCGTGTCACCTCTGGCGACGAGGTGACAGGTCGCCGCCGGGTCGTCAGCACTACTCGCCGCCGAGCCGTGTCGATCAAACCTCGTGAGGCCGAGGCGGTATCGCCACTCGCGGCCGGAAACATGTCACCGCCCGCGGCCGAAGCCTCACCGTTCGCGGCCGGGGCCTTCCGACCGCTTCTGGCCCGCGACGTCGGCGCGCAACTCGGCCAGCCAGCGATCGGCCGCGGCGGCGGTGCGCAAGCGCACCACGCGCAGGTGCGGGAACTCCGCGATCCGGTCCGCGGTGCGCTGCCTGCGGTAGGCGTGCCGGGACCAGGCCCAGCGGATCGGATGATCGGCGTCGAGCCAGTTCCGGAACGTTTCGCGATTGCCGTTCCACAGCTCCCGGCGGAACAGCGCGCGCCCGAACGAACGGGACACCACCCGGCGCATGACCGTCGGGCGCGGCAGATCCAGCCAGATCAGGGTGTCCGCCCGCGCCCACAGCAGCGCGCCCACCAGGGCGACGTACTGGTCCTCGGTGACCCAGCGGTCGTCGCCCGCGAATCCCGCGACATCGCTTTCGAATTCGGGCCGCCGCACCCAGCCGGGACCGTGGTGCAATGCGTCGAGTTCGTGACGGGGCACCCCCAGCAGGGCCGATAACTCGGTGGCGAGGGTGGTCTTTCCCGCACCTGAAATACCCGACACCAGAATCCGCCGCACCCGCTCGAGCCTATTACAGGTGCGGCGGTGAGTTTCGCGCGCACAAGCGCATTCGAGGCGGCGATATTCCGCCGCGGGGAATGCGGGATTGCCCGGCGGATCCGAATCGCGCGCATACTCGGACGCCGGGCGGGGAATATCGATGAGATGGCGCCGACCGTGCGAATCCGAATGCTGTCCGGCTGCTGGGGCGCCGGGCCGGATCCGACGAGCCCGGCACGGCGGCGGGCGGTGGCCGAGCGCGCCACCGTGCCGGTTCGCGCTCTCTCCATACCCCGATCGCGCGCAATCATGCGTGCTCGCCGGAATCCGGGATCAAGGCCACATTCGGATCAAGTTCCGTGTGGCGATTGGGAGTTTTGGCGCATCCGATACGACAATGGTCGCCGCCATGTCCATATCCAGTACTGATCAATCCTCATCGACAACGCCGGAGCGGCCCGCGGACGCCGCGCCCACGGCGCACGGTACCGGCGGCTATCGACTGGATCTGGACGGACTGCGCGGGGTGGCCATCGCCCTGGTCGTGGTCTTCCACATCTGGTTCGGGCGGGTGTCCGGGGGCGTGGACGTCTTCCTGGTGCTGTCCGGATTCTTCTTCACCGGAATGTTGCTGCGTCGCGGCGACACCGGCGGCATCGGTGTCGTCACGACGCTGCGCCGCACGCTGCGCAGGCTGCTGCCCGCCATGGTCGTGGTGCTCGCGGCGGTGGTGATCGCCACCGTCGTCCTGCTCCCGCACACCCGCTGGTCCGATCTCGGCGCGCAGACGCTGGCCTCGCTGGGCTATTACCAGAACTGGTATCTGGCGATGTCCTGGTCGGACTATCTGGCCGCGGACCCCTCGGTGAGCCCGCTGCAGCACCTGTGGTCGATGTCGGTGCAGGGTCAGTGCTATCTGGCCCTGCTGCTGGCGATCGCGCTGGTGACGTGGTCGTGCCGCCGGATCGGGCACGAGGGCCGCATGCGCACGGTGCTGGCCGTGATCTTCGCCGCGGCGGGGATCGCGTCGTTCTGGTACGCCGCCGAAGGGGTTGTGACCCAGCAGGGCTGGAACTACTACGACACCTTCGCCCGCGCGTGGGAGCCGCTCACCGGTGCGCTGCTGGCGATAACCGCACCGTTGCTGCGCCTGCCGCGCGTGGTCCGCGAGATCTTCGCGTGGACCGGTATCGCCGCCATCGTGGCGTGCGGCTGGCTGGTGAACGGCTCGGCGCAGTTCCCCGGTCCCGCGGCGTTGCTGCCGGTGACCGCGACGGTCGCGCTGGTGCTGGCCGGGGCCGGCCTGAACACCGCGACCCAGCCGTGGGTCAACCGGATGCTGGCCACCGCGCCCGCGGTCCGGCTGGGCGCGTTCGCGTACGCGCTCTACCTGTGGCACTGGCCGATTCTCATCTTCTACCTCGGCGAACGGCACGAACGCGAAGCCGGCCCGCTCGGCGGTCTGGCCATCATCGTGGTCTCGCTCGCCCTGGCCTACCTGACCCAGCGCTTCGTGGAGGAGCCGCTGCGGGTGCGCGCCCAGCCGACCATCGGGGCGCGCCCGCGCCTGCTGATCGGCGCGGCCGTCTCCACGATCGGGGTGCTGCTGCTGGCCTCCACCATCACCTGGCAGTGGACCAACGGCGCCAAAGCCCAGGCCGTTGGGCATCTCGATCCCGCCAAATACCCGGGCGCGCTGGCGCTGACCGAACGAGTCCTGGTGCCGCGCGCGCCCATGCGCCCCACCATTCAGGAAGCGCCCGCCGATATCGCCTATCCCACCCGGGACGGCTGTATCGCCGATTTCGACACCCGATCGGTCATCACCTGTTCCTACGGTGATCCGAACGCACAGCGCACCATCGCGGTGGCCGGCAATTCCCATGCCGAACACTGGATTCCGGCACTGCAGGTACTGGCCGAGCGCTATCATTTCCGGCTCACCGTGTATCTGAAGATGGGCTGCCCGCTCACCGTCGCCGAAGAACCCATGTACAAGGGCCAGCGCAATCCGGACTGCCGTGATTGGTCGCACGAGGTCATCGAACGGCTCGGCGAACAACGCCCGGACTGGGTTTTCACCACCGGCACCCGGCCCGCGGACAGCGGCGGCGACGAGACCCCGCAGGATTATCTGGATGTGTGGTCCGCGCTCAATAAACGCGGCCTGCACGTGCTGGCCATGCGCGATACGCCGTGGCTGCGCCGCGACGGAATTCGCTACCGCGCCATCGATTGCCTGGCCTCGGGCGGAAATCGGGTGGACTGCGGCATGAAACGGCCGGACGCCATTTCGCCGGTGAATCCGGCCGCCGCGCCCGCCGAGAAATACCCCGAGGTCTTCACCCTCGATCTCAACGACGCGATCTGCGAGCCCGAGGTCTGCGCGGTGGTGGAGGGCAATGTGCTGGTCTACCACGACGAACACCACCTCACCGCCAGCTACGCCCGTTCCCTGGCCCCCGAACTCGAACGGCAATTGCAGCCCATTCTGGGCTGGTGGTGACCGAACTCCCCTGCCCGGCAACTGATATCGTGCGCAACGGGTAATTCGGGGGTACACCCGGCATCGGCTCGGCGTCCCCGCCGCGTGCGCGCGGCACCGGAGCCGGGCGCGGGCGTCCGGGGGAGGCGTTGCAGTGGGCGGTTTTCCGATCGAGATCGTGCTGGCGCTCATCGGTATCGCGGTGCCGATCATGGCGTTCGTCTGGGAGTTCGTGTTCGTGGGGCGGCGTCGCCTGGGCTACCGGGTGCAGATGGACACCCCGGTCACCGGTGAGATCGAATCGGTGTTCCCGGGCGTGCTGCCGCAATTGCGGCCCGACGGCGGCGCGGCGGCCCCGGATCTGCACGACCTGTCGGTGGTGCTGATGCGCATCGAGAACAACGGCGCGACCACCATCGACATCGCGGATTACGCGGGGCCCGAAGGGGAACGGGTCGGGGTGCACATCAGCTTCCCGCACCGGCGCGTGATCGGCATGGCCGTCACCGAACTCAGCGATCCGGCCATGGGCGATTGCCTGCGCCCGGGAACCGGCATCGGCGCGCGCGAGGACGCGGCACGCCGGGTGGGCATCATCGACCTGCCCAAGGTGCCGATGAATCGCGGCGATCACTACAAGATCCTGGCGATTCTGCAGCGCAGCGCCGGAGCCGGAGACTATCCGCCGCCGACCGTGCAGTCCCGTATCCGGGGCGGCCGGGCCGTGGAATCCCGCAGCAGCACCGGGATTTCGCCGCGTCTGCTGGCGCTGATCGGGTTCCTGGTCGTCGTGATCGCGGTTCAGTTCGCGGTGGACCTGGGCACGGCCGATGCGCCGCCGGCCGCGGACTGCGCGCGCGGCGGTCTCACCGTGGTCGGCTCGTCCGCGTTCGAACCGGCGCTGCGCGACGCGGTCGCGGCCTACCGGAAACGGTGCTCCGGAGCGGATTTCACGCTCGAGTTCGACGGCAGCGAACGCGGACTGACCCGCCTGGACAAAGAGGGGCGCGACAATTCCGCGCTGCTGGCCATCACCGACGGCCCCAAGGGCGAGGGGTACCCGAAGCTGCTGCCCCGGGCGCTGGCGCTGTCCCAGTTCGCGATGGTCACCCACCCGGGGGTGAATGTGAAAGATCTGTCCGTACAACAGGTCCGGGATCTCTACGCCGGCCGGATCGACAACTGGCGGGTGCTGGGCGGTGCGGATCTGCCGGTCCGGGTGGTGCAGCGCGCACTGGGTTCGGGGACGCGCGAAGCCTTCCGGAGCCGGGTGCTCGGTGGCGAGCAGCCCCCTGCGCCGCCCGCCACCGGCTGCCGTGCGGTCCTGGCCACGAACCCGCCGGGACCCGCGTTCTGCGAGGTCCCGGTCACCCGGGACATGCTCGAGACCGTCGCGGAACTGCCGGGCGCCATCGGCTACAGCGAATACGCCGATGCGGCACAGGCTTCCGGTGTTCGGACGGTGACCCTGGGCGGGCGCGCGCCGACTCGCGAGGACGTGCTGGCGGGCCGCTACCCGTTCTGGGCCGTCGAGTACGCCTACTCCTACGGCGAGGTGCCCGCCGATTCCCCGGCGGCCGCCTTCCTGCGCTTTCTCACCGACGGCGTCGGCAAGGACGTACTGCGCGCGCACGGCAATACGCCCTGTTCCGAATTACCTGATCCGACCGGGTGTATGCCCGAACGGTGAAACGCCCGCGCGCCACGGTCGACCTCGCTCGCGAGGCAACCGTGGCGCGCGTCCCGGCCGGCGCCGGAATCGTTCAGCTCCGGAACGGGTACCTACCGTCGAGGTCGAGGTTGAGCTCGACCACATTGACCCGCGGCTCGCCCAGGAAGCCCAGGGTGCGGCCCGCGGTGTGCTCATCGACGAGGGCGCGCACCTGCTCGGCCGAGACCCCGCGAACCCGTGCCACGCGGTCGATCTGGATGGCCGCGTACTCCGGAGAGATGTGCGGATCCAGGCCACTGCCACCGGCGGTGACGGCGTCCGGCGGCACGGCCGAGCGATCGGGCGCGTCACCCCGAATCGGGACGATGCGGCCGACGGAGTAATCCGCGCCGTCGGCGGCACATTCGACCTTCACGCCCTTGTATTCCGCCACGAACGGGACGGTGGTCACCGAGCAGAACTCGTTGACGCTCACCACCTTCGTGGGGTGGTCGACCTCGCCGTCGGCCGCGCGCGGGCCGATGACCGAGAGCACCGCCCCGACGCCGCCGGGGGTGCAGAACGGCCGATTCCCGTCCACGCCTTCGAGTTCGGCGACCGCCTTGCTCCGCGCGCAGACCGTGGTCAGCAGTCCGGTGGAATCGGGCGCGCTGTCCACGATGCTCTCCGGACCGGCGTTGCTCGCGGCGGTGGAGAGCGGGTCGTACCCGTCTCCGGCCATGGACGGCCGGCTCTGGAAGTACCGGGTGAGCACATTGCCGTCGGCGTCGGTGAACCGCTGGCCGATGAGGCTCGAGCCGACGGTCTTCCCCTCCCGCTCGATGAGCGAGCCGTCCGCGTTGTTCTTCAGTCCGGGCAGCTGCGCGACCGCGAAAACCGCCAGCGGATAGACGATTCCGGTGATCGCCGTGAGCACGAGCAGTGCGCGCAGCGCGGCGACGTGCTGCCGGATCCAGGTTGACATACGCATATCAGGACATCCCGGGGAGGAATTGGACGAGGAGGTCGATCAGCTTGATGCCGATGAACGGGGCGATGATGCCGCCCACCCCGTACACGGCGAGGTTGCGGCTCAACAGTTTCGAGGCCGCGGCGGGCCGGTAGGCCACTCCGCGCAGCGCCAGCGGAATCAACAGCACGATGACGATCGCGTTGAAGACGACCGCGGACAGGATCGCGGACTGCGGGCTCGACAGCCGCATGACATTGAGCAGATCCAGGCCCGGGAACAGTGGCACGAACAGCGCGGGAATGATCGCGAAGTACTTGGCGATGTCATTGGCGATCGAGAAGGTCGTCAGTGCCCCGCGCGTGATGAGCAGCTGTTTGCCGATCTCGACGATCTCGATGAGCTTGGTCGGATCCGAGTCCAGATCGACCATGTTGCCCGCCTCTTTGGCGGCCGAGGTCCCGGTGTTCATGGCCACGCCGACGTCCGCCTGGGCGAGCGCGGGCGCGTCGTTGGTGCCGTCGCCGGTCATGGCGACCAGGCGGCCGCCAGCCTGCTCCTGCTTGATCAGCGCCAGCTTGTCCTCCGGCGTGGCTTCGGCGAGGAAGTCGTCCACGCCCGCCTCGTCGGCGATCGCCTTGGCGGTCAGGGGATTGTCGCCGGTGATCATGACGGTGCGGATGCCCATGCGGCGCATCTCGTCGAACCGCTCGCGCATGCCCTGCTTGACCACATCCTTGAGGTGGATGACGCCCAGCAGTCTGGCGGTACCGTCCTTGACCTCCGCGACCACCAGCGGCGTACCGCCCGAGGCCGAGACGCCGTCGACGGCCTGCCCGAGTTCGGCCGGAACCGAACCGTCGTGCAGGCGCACCCACTCGGTGACCGCGGCGGCCGCACCCTTGCGCAGCTGGTGCTTGTCCGCCAGGTCCACGCCCGACATGCGGGTCTGGGCGGTGAATTCCACCCAGGTGGCTCCGGTCAGTTCACCGGGGGTGCGCTCGCGCTTGTTGTACGCGGTCTTGGCGTACACCACGATGGAGCGGCCCTCGGGCGTCTCGTCGGCGAGGCTGGAAAGCTGTGCCGCGTCGGCGATCTCGTCCGCGCTCACGCCCGGCATGGCCACGAAGGCGGACGCCTGGCGATTGCCCAGGGTGATGGTGCCGGTCTTGTCCAGCAGCAGGGTGTTCACGTCGCCCGCGGCCTCGACCGCGCGGCCGGACATGGCGAGCACATTGCGCTGCACCAGCCGGTCCATACCGGCGATGCCGATGGCCGAGAGCAGCGCGCCGATGGTGGTCGGGATCAGGCAGACCAGCAGCGAGACCATGACTATGCCGCTGATGCCGTTACCGTCGATGGCGATGCTGTCCGGCACGCCGGGCAGGCTCGTCTTGGAGTAGATGGCCAGCGGCTGCAGGGTGACCACGGCGAACACGAAGATGATCGTGAGCGCCGCGAGCAGGATGTTCAGCGCGATCTCGTTCGGCGTCTTCTGCCGGCTCGCGCCCTCCACGAGCGCGATCATCTTGTCGATGAAGCTCCTACCCGGTTCCTGGGTGATCTTGACGACCACCCGGTCGGACAGCACGGTGGTGCCGCCGGTGACCGCGGAACGGTCGCCGCCGGACTCCCGGATCACCGGCGCGGATTCGCCGGTGATGGCCGATTCGTCCACCGAGGCAATGCCTTCCACGACGTCGCCGTCGCCCGGGATGACCTGACCGGCTTCCACGACCACGAAGTCACCGCGCTGCAGATCGACAGCGGCCACCCGCTCCTCGACCACCCGCGCGCCCGGCGACCAGTTCGCCAGCCGGCGCGCGACGGTGTCGGTCTTGGCCTTGCGCAGGGTGTCGGCCTGCGCCTTGCCCCGGCCCTCGGCGACGGCCTCGGCGAGATTGGCGAAAAGCACCGTCGCCCAGAGCCATACGACGATGGCCCAGCCGAAGAACGATGGATCGGCGATGGCCAGCACCGTGGAGTACGCCGCGCCGATCTCGACGATCAGCATGACGGGATTGCGCCACAGGGTGCGCGGATCCAGTTTGCGGAAGGCGTCCGGCAACGACTTCAGCAGCAGTTGCGGATCGAACAGTCCGCTGGAGACCCGTCCCTGGGGCGGTTCGGCCGCGGCCGTCGTTCCCGGTTCGATAGTGGGAGCAGACATGTCAGTGGATTCCTTCGGCGAGCGGCCCGAGCGCGAGCGCGGGCAGGAAGGTCAGGGCGACCAGGATGAGGGTCACGCCGACGACCATGCCCACGAACTGCGGCCGATGGGTCGGGAGCGTGCCGATCGATTCGGGGGTCGTGCCCTGCTGTGCCAGCGAACCGGCCAGTGCGAGAACGAAGATGATGGGCAGGAAGCGGCCGAACACCATGGCCAGTCCGAGCGCGGTGTTGTACCACTCGGTATTGCCCGACAGCCCGGCGAAAGCCGAACCGTTGTTGTTGGCGGCGGAGGTGAAGGCGTAGAGCACTTCCGAGAGCCCGTGCGGTCCGGAGTTGGCCATACTCGCCCGTTGCCCCGGCATGGCCATGGCGACGGCGGTGCCGACCAGCACGAGGAGCGGGCTGATCAGGAAGTAGCTCGCGGCCAGCTTGATCTCGCGCGGGGTGATCTTCTTGCCCAGATACTCCGGGGTGCGGCCGACCATGAGCCCGGCGACGAAGACCGTGATGATCGCCAGGATCAGCATGCCGTACAGACCCGAACCGGTGCCGCCCGGCGCGACCTCGCCGAGCTGCATGTTGAACATGGTCATCATGCCGCCGAGGCTGGTGTACGAATCGTGGAACGAGTCCACCGCGCCGGTGGAGGTCAGCGTCGTCGACGCGGCGAAGGTCGCCGAATTCGATACGCCGAAGCGGGTTTCCACGCCCTCGAGCGAGGACCCGATGGCCGTGGGCACGGTGCCGTGGTGCTGCAGCTGGAACAGGTTGGTCAGGAACGTGCTGCCCAGGGCGATGGCGCCCATGACGGCCACGATCGCGAAACCCTGCTTCTTGCTGCCGACCATGCGACCGAAGGTGCGCGGCAGCGAGAAGGAGATCACCAGCAGCAGGAAGACCTCCAGCCAGTTGGTCCAGGCGTTCGGATTCTCGAACGGATGCGCGGAGTTCGCGTTGTAGAACCCGCCGCCGTTGGTGCCGAGCTCCTTGATGACCTCCTGGCTCGCGACCGGTCCGCCCGGAATGGTCTGCGACCCACCGGCGACGGTCGATGCCACCTCGTCGTGCAACTCGAAGTTCTGGATCACTCCGCCGGCGACCAGCACGATCGCGAACACGAAGGCGAGCGGCAGCAGAATCCGGATGGTTCCCCTCACAAGATCCACCCAGAAGTTGCCGAGATCGCCGGTGTGCCTGCGCGCGAAGCCGCGCACGAGCGCCATCGCGACGGCGATGCCGACCGCCGAGGAAACGAAGTTCTGCACCGCGAGTCCGGCCATCTGCACCAGGTGACCCTGGGTCGATTCGCCGGAGTAGTTCTGCCAGTTGGTGTTGGTGACGAAGCTGACCGCGGTGTTCCAGGCCAGGGCCGGGGTCATCTCGGTCGCGGGGTCGTTCAGATGCAGTGGCAGTTTGCCCTGGAGCAACTGGAAGAAGAACAGGAACAGGATGCTCACCGCGGAGAAGGCGAGCACGCTGCGCGCGTAGACGGCCCAGGTCTGCTCGACCCCGGGCTGCACGCCGATGGCACGGTAGATGCCGCGCTCGGCGCGCGAGTGCTTGGTGCCGCTGTACACCCGGAACATGTAGTCGCCCAGCGGCACATGTACGAGAGCCAGCGCTATGACCAGAGACGCCGCGAAGACGATCCCCGCTGTAGTCGTGCTCACTCAGAACCTCTCCGGAAACAACAGCGCCGCGATCAGGAAGACGGCGATGCCGACGGCCAGAACGAGACCGATAATGTTCTGGGTCACAGCCGTTCCACCCCGCGCTGGATCAGGCCGAGCAGGGCGAAAATCGCCACCGTCAGCACCGTGAACACCACGACGGACATGATCGAAACCTCTCTCTAGATGACGCACCACGAGATGCGACGCAGCGAGTCAAGCGCCCCGCGACCGGGCGGATGAGGTTCCTTACGACTTCTTTGCGGCGTGCGCGGACGCCTTGACGCTCCGTTTACAGGTTTGCCCGGAGTGTCGGAGGGAACTGTCGACATCCGGCGTGAAACCGTAAGGAAGCCGTCAGGACCAGGCTCGCGCGCTCCGGTGCGAGCCGTGACGAAGGGACCGCGATGTTCGAACGCGCTGTGCAGAAGTCCATGGAATTGGCGGTCCGCGGCGGCACCGGCATCCAGGTTCCGCTGGCGGCCAGGTACGTCGGCAGGCTGCGGCGCAAGCATCCGAGCCGCTCCCCCGAGGAGATCGAGCAGGGCCTGCGCTGGCGCTACCTCGCGCTGGTCACCACCAGCGGCACCCTGGCGGGGCTCAGCGCCGCCGTCCCCGGGGTGGGCACGCTCGTCGGGCTGGCGGTCAGCGGCGTGGAATCGGTGTTCTTCCTGGAGGCTTCCGCGCTCTACGCCGCCTCGGTGGGCGCGGTGCACGGCATGGACAAGTTGCAGCCCAAGCAGCGCCGCACGCTCGTGGTCGGTGTCGTCCTGGGCGAGGGCGGCGCGGAGATGCTCGGCAAGAGCGCGAGCCAATCCGCCCGCGACTGGGCCTCGACCGTGGCCGACAAGCTCCCGATCGTGCGCAACATCGACAACGCGATGGCGCGCCGGTTCATCGCGGGCTTCATCGTCAAACGCGGCGTGCTCATGTTCGGCAAGGTGCTGCCCGCCGGCATCGGCGCGGTGATCGGCGGCGTCGGCAACCACGCCCTGGGCCGGGCCGTTATCGCCAACTCGCGCAAGACATTCGGTCCCGCTCCCGCGAACTGGACCGAAGCCACCCTGCTCGCCCCGGCCGGGGAGATTCCGTCAACATCGGGGGCGCGGGCGTAAAGAAATCGTCAGGACCGCCGTCCGCGCGCCGGACGCCGGTAAACAGGGAGAGCCCGGGCCGAATCCGGACATCGGCTCGGTCCGGGCCGAACTGAACACTCGCGAGGAGAGACTGTGCCGGACATCGCTTACGCCATGCTGGTGATCTTCGGTTTTCTGACCGCCGCACTGATCCTGCGCGCCCTGGCCACCGCCGGGCAGCGCCCGGCACGCGTGCGCGCGGGCCGCCCGGAGCTATCCGCGCACCGCGCCGTGCTCGACAAGTGAAGCGCGGCCAACTTCGCATCTATCTCGGCGCGGCGCCCGGTGTGGGCAAGACCTTCGCCATGCTCTCCGAAGCGCACCGGCGGCTGGAGCGGGGCCGCGATGTGGTGGCCGCGGTCGTGGAGACGCACGGCCGCTCGAAGACCGCGGAACTGCTCGACGGCATCGAACGCGTGCCACCGCGGCTGATCGACTACCGCGGCGCCGCCATGCCGGAATTGGATGTGCCCGCGGTGTTGCGGCGCGCCCCGGCGGTCGTGCTGGTCGACGAACTCGCGCACACCAACGTGCCCGGCAGCAAGAACGAAAAGCGCTGGCAGGACGTCGAAGAACTGCTCGAGGCGGGCATCGACGTCGTGTCCACGGTCAACGTGCAGCACCTCGAGAGCCTCAACGACGTCGTCGAGCAGATCACCGGCGTGGTACAGCGCGAGACGGTGCCCGACCGGGTGGTGCGCGGCGCCGATCAGGTCGAGCTGGTCGACATCACCCCGGAAGCGCTGCGGCGCAGGCTCTCCCACGGCAACGTCTACGCCGCGACCAAAGTCGATGCCGCACTGCGCAATTATTTCCGTCCCGGCAACCTGACCGCGCTGCGTGAGCTGGCGCTGCTGTGGCTGGCCGATCAGGTGGACGCGGCGCTGGCCAAATACCGTGCGGACCACCGGATCACCGATACCTGGGAGGCCCGCGAACGCCTGGTGGTCGCGGTGACCGGCGGTCCGGAATCGGAGACCCTGGTCCGGCGCGCCAGCCGCATCGCGGCCAAATCCAGCGCGGAACTCGTTGTCGTGCACGTGGTCCGGGGCGACGGCCTGGCCGGGGTCTCCCCGCAGCGACTGACCCGGTTGCGGGACCTGGCGACCGGCCTGGACACCGCCCTGCACACCGTCACCGGGGACGACGTGCCCGGCGCGCTGCTGGACTTCGCCCGGCAGATCAACGCCACCCAGCTGGTACTGGGCACCTCGCGGCGCTCACGCTGGGCCCGCGCACTCGACGAGGGCATCGGCGCCCGGGTGGTGCAGCGGTCCGGAAAGATCGACGTGCACATGGTCACCCACGAGGAGGCCTCGCGCGGGTTCCGGCTGCGCCCGCCCACCCGCCGCGAAGGCGCCCTCAGCGCCTGGATCGCCGCGATCGGCGTGCCGTGGATCATCTGCGGTCTCACCGCGCTGTGGCTCGACCGCTGGCTGGCCCTGGGCGGGGAGAGCGCGGTGTTCTTCATCGGCGTCGTGGCGGTGGCGCTGTTCGGCGGCATCGCCCCGGCGGTGCTGTCGGCGCTGCTGTCCGGACTACTGCTGAACTGGTTCTTCACCACGCCGCGGCACAGTCTCACCGTCGCCGAGCTGGACAACTTCCTGACGATCGTGGTGCTGCTGGTGGTGGCGGTCGCGGTCTCGGCGCTGGTCGATGTGGCGGCCAAGCGAAGTCGCGAGGCGCGCAGGGCTTCCCGGCAGGCCGAACTGCTGACCCTGTTCGCGGGCTCGGTGCTGCGCGGGGCGGATCTGCCCGCGCTGCTCGAGCGGGTGCGCGAAACCTTCCGGCAAGACGCCGTCAGTTTGATCGAGGACGCGGGGGCCGTGCACGAGGCCGAAGCCCGTGACCCGGGCGCGAACGCGCCCGGCGGCCTCGAACCGTGGATCGTGGCGTCGGTGGGCGAGAATCCGCCGCGCGTCGCGGCCGACGGCGAGACCCTGGTGGAGGCCGGCGACGACACGCACAGCCTGCTGCTGCGCGGCCGGCCGGTGACCGCGGGCGATCGGCTCGTGCTCGGCGCGGTCGCCGATCAGGCCGCGGGCCTGGTGCAGCGCCAGCGGTTGCAGGCCGAAGCCGGTGCGGCCCAGGCGGTCCTGGAGGCGGACAAGCTGCGGCGCGCGCTGCTCTCGGCCGTCAGCCATGACCTGCGCACCCCCTTGGCCGCGGCCAAGGCGTCGGTGTCGAGCCTGCGCAGTCACGACGTGGAATTCTCCCCCGAGGACACCGCCGAACTCCTCGAGACCATCGAGGAATCGGTGGATCAGCTCACCACGCTGGTGGGCAATCTGCTCGACTCCTCGCGCCTGGCCGCCGGGGTCGTCCGGCCGCGACTGCGCCGGGTCTACCTGGACGAGGCCGTGCATCACGCGCTGATGAGCATGGGCACCCGGGGCATGCGCCGCACATCGATGAATCGCGTCGAGGTGGCGGTGGATTCGGTCTGCGTGCGCGCCGACGCCGGACTGCTCGAGCGGGTGCTGGCCAATCTCATCGACAACGCGGTGCGCTACTCCCCCGACGCCGCACCCGTCCGCGTGGTCGCCGAGCACACCGGCGGCCGGGTCGCGATCACCGTGTCCGACAGCGGGCCCGGCGTGCCCAGCGGGCTGGAGGATCAGCTCTTCGAGCCGTTCCAGCGCCTCGGCGACCGCGACAATTCCACCGGCGTCGGACTGGGACTGTCGGTGGTGCGCGGTTTCGTGGACGCCATGGGCGGGACCGTGCACGCCGAACCCACCCCCGGCGGCGGCCTGACGATGGTCGTCGAACTGGCCGCCTGCGACGAACAGGAGAACGAGTGACGAACGCGGCGCCCGCGCCGACCAAGGTTCTGGTGGTCGACGACGAACCACAGATCCTGCGCGCCCTGCGCATCAACCTGTCGGTCCGCGGCTACGAGGTGACCACCGCGGCCACCGGAGCCGCGGCCCTGCGGGCGGCCGCGGAGAAGCATCCGGACGTGGTGATCCTGGATCTGGGCCTGCCGGACATGGACGGTATCGAGGTGCTGGCCGGACTGCGCGGCTGGACCAGCACGCCGGTGATCGTGCTCTCGGCCCGCACCGACTCCTCCGACAAGGTCGAGGCCCTGGACGCGGGCGCTGACGACTACGTCACCAAGCCCTTCGGCATGGACGAGTTGCTGGCGCGGTTGCGCGCCGCGGTCCGGCGCTCGGCCACCGGGACCGACGCGGTCGAGCCCATCGTCGAAACCGCCTCCTTCACGGTCGATCTCGCGGCCAAGAAGGTCACCAAGGCCGGACGCGACGTGCACCTGACCCCCACCGAATGGGGCATGCTGGAGATGCTGGTGCGCAATCGCGGCAAGCTGGTGGGCCGCAAGGAGATCCTGCGCGAGGTCTGGGGTCCCTCCTATGCCACCGAAACCCACTACCTGCGCGTGTATCTCGCACAGCTGCGGCGCAAGCTCGAGGACGACCCCGCACAGCCCAAACACCTGTTGACCGAGGCGGGCATGGGCTACCGATTCCAGCCCTGAGGCCGAATGCGCTGCTGCGCCAACGCTTGTGCGCTACAACTGACGCATGGCTGGAGCGCGCAAGATAGACCGCGGTGACACCGACGCCGCCTGCCCGGTGCACCGGGATGCCGCGGGCACCTGGCAGATTCGCGGCTACGCCGACGGGCGGGCGCTGCTGCGCAGCACCGAGACGGTGCAGGCCGGGCTCGGGGTGGAGACGGTGGAGAAGCTGCCCGCCCGGCTGCGCCGCCCCGTGCTGTACCGCGATGGTGAGGAGCATCGCGAGCACCGCCGGCAGACGGCCCGGTACTTCACACCCAAACGGGTGGACGAGCACTATCGCGAGCTGATGCACGAGATCGCCGATCGGGAGATCGCGCTGCTGCGCGCGCAGGGCCGGGCCAATCTGTCGCAGATGAGTTTTCGCCTGGCGGTGGACGTGACCAAGGCCGTCGTCGGGCTCACCGACAGCAAGCCCGGCACCGACCGGCGGCTCGAGGTGTTCTTCCCGGAGAAGTTCAGCGAGCCCGGATTCACCAGCATCGCCGGGCTGCTGGGCTATGTGCGGCAGATGCGGGCCTGGGGCGCGATCTATTTCGACGACGTGCGCCCGGCGGTGCGCGTGCGGCGCAAGGCCCGCCGTGACGACCTCATCTCGCATCTGATCGACGAGGGCTGCGCCGACGGCGAGATCCTGGGCGAATGCCTGACTTTCGCCGCGGCGGGCATGGTCACCACGCGCGAGTTCATCAATCTCGCGGCGTGGCACCTGTTCACCGACGACGCGTTGCGCACCCGCTTCCGGGCCGGGAGCGAGGCCGAGCGCCTGGCGCTGCTGCAGGAACTGCTGCGCCTGGAACCGGTCATCAGCGATCTGAAGCGGCGCACCGTATCCGAGGTGGTGCTGCCCAGCGGGGCCACGATTCCGGCGGGTGAGCTGGTCGACGTCGCGGTCAGCGTGGCCAACGTGGATCCCGGCGTCGTCGGGGACCAGCCCCTGGACGTATGCCCCGGGCGCGCGCTGTCCGGCGGCGCGGGGGCCGCGGTGCTGTCCTTCGGCGACGGGCCGCACAAATGCCCGGGGGCGCACATCGCGCTGCAGGAGTCGGAGATCTTCCTGGGCAAGCTGTTCGCGCTCGACGGCCTCCGGATGGAGAATCCGCCGCGCGTGACGATGAAGCCGGAGATCTCGGGGTACGAACTGCGGGATCTGATCGTCGCGGTGTAGTCGCGCGCGATGGCGGGCGTACCCGGCCGCACACACGGCACCCGCGGGCGGTAGGCGCGGACCCGGCCGGCGCTCGTGCGGTCGACCCGGCGGTCCGGGTTCGCCTCCGTAAACCTCAGCGCGACAGGCGAATCGGCAGCGACTTGAGGCCGTTGTTCAGGTTGGACCGGATGCGGCGGCTCGCGCCGGTCTGCTCGATCACCGGGAACCGGGCGAGCAGCTCCTCGAAGAACACCCGGCCCTCCATGCGGGCCAGGTGCACCCCGAGGCAGAAGTGCTGGGCGAGCCCGAAGGACAGGTGCGGGTTGGGGTTTCGGCGGATGTCGAAGCGCTGCGGCTCGGCGAAGACCGCCTCGTCGCGGTTGGCCGAGGTGTAGCACATGGCGACCTTGTCGCCGGAACGAATGGGGACCCCGGCGATTTCGGTGTCGGCCGTGGCGGTGCGCCGGAAGTAGTGCAGCGGGTTGGCGTAGCGCAGGATCTCCTCCACCGCACCGGGAATCAGCGCGGGATCCGCGCGCAGGGCGGCCAGTTGATCCGGATGGTCCAGCAGCAGCTGCAATCCGGAGGACAGCATGGTCTTGGTGGTGTCGTTCCCGGCGATCACCAGCTGGGTGAAAAAGCTGCCGAACTCCAGCTCCGACATGGTCTTTCCGCCGAACTCGCCGTCCAGGATCAGCGAGGTGAGATCGGCCTCGGGCGCCCCGGCGCGGCGGGCCATCGCGAACTGGATCGCGTAGACGGCCATCTTGGTCAGGTCGGCGGTGGTGTCGAAATCGCCGATCAGTTCCGGATCCTGCTGGCTGGTGGACTGTTCGGCCCACTGCCGGATATCGGGCCAATCGGCCTCGGGGATGCCGAACAGGCCGCCCACCACCTGGCTCGGCAGCACCCCCGCCACGTCGTGCACGAATTCCACGTCGCCCTCGACGCCGTCGAGCAGCTGCCGGGTCAGGGCACGGACGCGATCCTCCAGTTCGCCGATGACCCGCGACTTGAAATGCTCGGCAAGGGGTTTGCGGTAGTCGGTGTGCCGGGGCGGGTCCATCATGAGCAGCATGTTGCGGGTGGTCTCGAGCCGCTCGGGCGGCTGGTTCTCCAGCACCACCCCACCGATCTCGGCCGAGAAGAGCCCGGGATTGCGCGCCACGTGCGAGACCCCGGCATGGGTCAGAACGGCCCAGTAACCGGGCTCGCCGGGCATGTCCTGCCGGTACACCGGCTCGGTGCGCCGCAGCTCGGCGAAGATCTCGTGAATCGGCCCGTCCACGTACAGCTGCGGGTCGTAGATGTCCTTGACCGTGCTCACGGCCCACCTCGGTATTCGCTTGCGGGTGTTCGTCTTTCCCTTCGGACGGTAACCACGGGGGCGAACCGGACGGCCGGGTTCGGGTCCCCGATCCCAGTCAGTGGACATCGGTGGCGGCCGCATCGGGTTCGGGCCGTACCCCGGAGCGCGCGCCGGTCCCGCGATGCACAACCATGGGAGCCATGTCTGTCGCCGCAATCGTCTTCGACATGGATGGCGTGCTCATCGATACCGAGCCCATCTGGGAAGAAGTCCGCACCGCCTACATCGAGGAGCTCGGCGGGCGCATGCTGCCCGACACCCAGGAGCGGTTCATGGGTATGAGCACCGCCGAATGGTCCGAATACATCAGTAGGGACCTGATCGACGGCAGCCGCACGCCCGAACAGGTCGCCACCGACGTCATCGACCGCATGAGCGCCCGCTACGCCGAGCACCTGCCGCTCATGCCCGACGCCGCCGAGACCGTGCGCCGCTTCGCCGCCCGCTACACCCTGGGCCTGGCCAGCTCCTCCCCGCGCCGCCTGATCGACGTGGTCCTGGCCCATATGGGCGTCACCGACCTGTTCCACACGACCGTCTCCACCGAGGAGGTCGAGCGCGGCAAGCCCGCCCCCGACGGCTACCTGGCCGCGGCCGCCGGACTCGGCGTCGACCCGCGCGACTGCGTCGCCATCGAGGATTCCTCCAACGGTCTGCGCTCGGCCGCCGCCGCGGGCATGACGGTGATCGCCGTCCCCCACCCCCGCTATCCCCCGGCCCCCGACGCCCTCGCCCTGGCCGCCCACGTGGTGACCGACGGCCTGCCTTCCCTGACCCCCGAACTGATCGACTCCCTTCCCCGCCGCACCGCATAGCCTCCGGGTTGTCCGGATCCGGGCCGAGTCCGGAAGGCAACCGCTGCTCGTACCCCTCGGGGGAACGCGCCGCCCCGTCTTGCCACGCGGCTCGGCCGGCGGAATTCGGGGGCCGGCTCCCGCGTTCCGCATGATCCGGATGGGCCGTGTGTCACATCCGGGTGAGGGCTCGCGCGGCGTGCGCGGGACGAATGGGAGGATCTTGACATGGCTGAACAGACCGCCGCACCGCAGACCGCCGCCGGCACCCAGACCGTAGAACCGGTGGAGTTGTGGGCCGAGCGCACCGGCACCCGCGCCTACACCGGCCGCAACAACCGCGGCGGCGAGGTGCTCATCGCCTCGGCGGGCGTCCCCGGCGCGTTCACCCCGGGTGAGCTGCTCAAGATCGCCCTCGCGGGCTGCACCGGCCTCAGCGCCGATTTCACCCTCGCCCGCAAGCTCGGCGAGAACTTCGACGCCACCGTGCGCGTCTCCGGCGACGCCGACCGCGAGAACGAGACCTACCCCGAACTCAACGAGAGCTTCGAACTAGACCTGAGCGAACTCGACGAGGAGACCCGCCAGCGCGTGATGGTCGCGGCCCAGCGCGCCATCGACAAGGTCTGCACCGTGGGCCGCACGCTCAAGGCGGGCACCACCGTCAATCTGACCTTCCGCGTCGACGAGTGAACCCGGCCCGGCTCAGCGCCTGGGCGCACGGTCGGGTCCAGGGCGTCGGGTTCCGCTGGTGGACCCGTTCGCGCGCACTGGAACTGGGCCTGACCGGCTACGCCCGCAATCACCGCGACGGCCGGGTACACGTGGTGGCCGAAGGTCCGCGCGCCGACTGCGAAGCGCTGCTCGACCTGCTACGTTCGGGCGATACGCCTGGCCGGGTGGATCTGGTTGTGGAAGACTGGGGCGCCCCCCAAGGAGGCATGTCCGGTTTCGAGGAGCGCTAGTGCGCGCGGAGTTCAAGGAGTCGATAGTTGGCCACTGAACGCCCAGGCGACACCCCCGACGAATCCCCCACGGACGAACCGGATTCCACCCAACCCCCCGTCTACGGCTCCGGCGGCCGCCCCCTCACCCCCCGGGGCGGCACGCCCCCGGCCGACGCGGACGACCGGCCCCCGGTGTACGGCTCCGGCGGCCGTCCCCTGCAACCCAAGTCGGGCGAATCCACCGAAACCCCCGGTTCTTCGACGCCCGAACCCGATCGGACACCGGTCTACGGCTCCGGCGGCCGTCCCCTGACCCCGTCGTCCCCCGACACCGAATCGACGCCCGTGTACGGCTCGGGCGGGCGTCCACTGCAACCGACTTCACGGGATACCGACGACCCTTCGCCCGGATCCGCTGCGGGCGAACCGGACCCGGCGCCGGTCTACGGCTCCGGTGGCCGGCCGCTCACGCCCGGCGGCGGCTCCGCCGACGACGCGCCCACGGTCTTCGGCGCGGGCGGACGGCCGTTGCAGCCGAAGTCGCGGGACGGCGAACCCGGTGACACGGCGGCGCAGCCGGACCCGAGCGCGCCCTCCGGACAGCCGGTGTACCCGCCGCCGTCGGCACCTCAGCTGCCCCTGTCGCCGGAAACCGGTGCGCCACAGGCACCCCCGCCGTGGCCGTCCCCGGGCAGCCCGGAACCCGGCGGCGCGCACGTGCCCCCGGCGTGGCCGCCAGCCGCCGCTGCACCCGGCGAGACCGGAGCCACCGACCCCACCGTCTCGCACACTCCGCCGCCGTGGCCGCCGCCCGCCGCGACCGCGCCGACCGAACCGTTCGCCGCAGGCGCGACGACACCGTTCGCCGCGGGCTCCGCGGTCCCGCCGCCCTGGCCACCGCCCGGTACCCCGGAATCCGGTGGCGCACACGTGCCCCCGGCGTGGCCGCCCGCCGCACCGGCGGAACCCGCTGCCGCGCAGGGTCCTCGGCGTGGCAAGGTGGCCCGTCAGGAAGCCGGGGTCACCACCCCGCGACCGCCCACGGTGGCCGAGGCGCGCGCCCGGGACAAGGCACGTGAGCGGGCCGCGCAGGCGGCGCAGGCCGAAGCCGACGCGACCGAGGCCAAGCGCAAGAAGCGCAAGAAGCTGCTCATCGGCGGTGCCGCCGTGGTCGGCGTCGCGGGTCTGATCGGCGGCGGCTACCTGGCCTACAGCGCGCTGACCTCCCCGGAGGTCACCGCCTACTGCACGATCATCGCCAAGAAGGGGCAGGTCGTCTCGCTCGGCAACGGCCAGACCGTCACCGCCACCCAGGACAACCAGGAAATCGTCATCCCGGACAAGGACTGCGACGACGCCGATCGCGCCACCGGCGGCGGGCACGGCGGGGCCGCGGGCATCTTCATCCTCAACGGCAACCAGTACCGCTACTACTACGGCGGCAAGAACCAGACCGTGGGCAAGGCGCCGACCGGCGGCACCACCGTCAAACCCAAGGGCGCGACCATCACCACCAAGAGCGGCACCAGCATTCAGCGCGGCGGGCTCGGTTCCAAGAGCAGCGGCGGGAGCGGATCGTAATGCGCCGTATGCGCGGCACACCGCGCCCGGGCTGGGAGCGGATCGTCGAGAGCCAGGGCCTGGTCTACGGCAAGCCCGGCCGCGACGCCCAGGGCGCACCCCGCCCGTACTGGGACGAATCGGTGCACTACGAGTTCGACATGGACGAGATCCTGGCCCTCGAGGCCCAGGTCGAGGTGCTGCACACCATGTGCCTGCACGCCGTGGAGAACATCATCCTGACCGAGCGCTTCGCCGATTTCGGTCTGCCGCAATGGAGTTGGGAGCCGATCGCGGCCTCCTGGAAGCGGTCCGACCCGCACATCTACGGCCGCTTCGACCTGCGCTATGACGGCCGCGGCCCGGCGAAACTGCTGGAGTACAACGCCGATACGCCCACCTCCCTGGTCGAAGCGGCAATCGTGCAGTGGCACTGGCTCACCGACACCCACCCCGACGACGACCAGTGGAATTCCCTGCACGAGAAGCTCGTCGAGCGCTGGGGCGAGCTGCGCGAGCTGCTGCCCAGCACCGAGCTGCACTTCTCGTGGTCCGGCGCGGACGCCTCCGGCGAGGACAACGTCACCACCGCCTACCTGCAGGAGACCGCGGCCGAGGCCGGGTTCGACACCATCGCACTTCCGGTGGAGGACATAGGTTTCGACACCGAACTCGAACGCTTCGTGGACCTGGCCGAAGCGCCGATTCAATCGATCTTCAAGCTCTACCCCTGGGAATGGGTGCTCGGCGACCAGTTCGGACAGCGCGTGACGGGCTCACTGCCCGGCACCATGTGGCTGGAACCGCTGTGGAAGTCGCTGCTGTCGAACAAGGCCATGCTGGCGGTGCTGTGGGAGATGTACCCCGGCCACCCGAACCTGCTGCCCACCTACCTCGACGATCCACACGAGCTCACCGAGTACATCCGCAAACCCAAGCTCGGGCGCGAGGGCGCGAACATGACGATCGTGGGCGCGGGCATGGAGACCGCGACCGGCGGCGTCTACGGCGAGGAGGGCTATGTCTACCAATTGCTCGACCCGCTCCCGGTATTCGACGACATGCGCCCAGTCCTGGGCGCGTGGATGGTCGGCGACGAATCCGCGGGCCTCGGCATTCGCGAGACCGCGGGCCTGATCACCGACGACGGCGCCGCCTTCGTCCCGCACCGCATCCCCCAACCCTGACTCCCCGGAGGACCCGCAGATGACGACCACTCTCGCGCTCGAAGCCGGGTACTGGAGTTCCCTCGGCCGTGGCGTAGGCGCCATCCTGCTCTACGCCCTGGTCGGCCTGGTACTCATGCTCATCGGCTTCTACGCCGTCGACCTCACCACCCCCGGCTCGCTGCGCGCCCTGGTCGCGCAGGGTCTGCCCAACGCCGTGGTGGTCAGCGCCGCCGGCATGCTCAGCATGGCGTTCATCGTGGTGCTGGCCATCTACTCTTCGGCGGGCAAGCTCTCCGAGGGCCTGATCGCGGCCGCGATCTACGGCCTGGTCGGCATCATCGCCCAGGTGATCTCGGTCCGGATCCTCGAACACGCCTTCGGCATCAACATCGGTGAGGTCCTGCACAAGCCGTCCTTCACCACCGAGGCCCTGGTGGTGGCCGCCGCCCACTTCGCCCTGGGCCTGGTGGTCGCGGTGGCCATTCTCTGATCACGACGCGACGTGCCGGTCGGCGCACCCGATCGGCGCGTCGTCGCACGCGTACCACCGGCGGCTCCACTCCTCGCACGCACGCAGAAACGCCCGGTCGCACTCGCGCGCGGGCCGTCCCCGCCGGGTGATCTCGGCGATGATCAGCCGCCGCCACGCGTAGAGCGGATGCTCCCGAACCATGATGGCGGCAACGCGTTCGGTTACGAGCTGCACTTCGAAGAACTCGAGCACCGGCGCTGCCGCCGGCTCATCGCGCACCCAGCGGCAGATGAGGATGAGGTCGCGGTAACCATTACTCTTGGGACCCCAGGCATCCGGCCCGTTCGCGGGCGCGCCCACCGCAGCGATCACCTCGGGCGCGGCGAACCGGTCCACGTATCGCACCACGCGCAGGTGCGGATCGGCCAGCAGTTCCCCGACCGCCCGGTAGAGCGCGGACCGATCCCGATGCACGATCCGCACCCCCGCCAGATCGAGCACCCGCGTCGGGTCCCCGTTCAGTTTGCCCACGGCCTTGAGAAATCCCGCCGCCGGAATCTTCACGGGGCGCTGCTCGAACCGCCCGCCGATGCGCTCCGCGATCGCCCCGGCGATGCCCGCGGCGTGACCTCCCGCCCGGCGTTGAGCCGTTCCAGATATCCGGTGATGTACCCGATGTCGCCCCGCCGGTCGTGGTCGAACCCGCCGTGCCGGTCCTCCCCCGGTGCGCAGGATCGGGCACGGTAATACGCCGCCGCGGTCACGGCCAGCTCGGCGTCGCTCAACACCGCACCGCCACAGCGGATTTCGCTCCCGTCCACCTGCTCCCCGCAGCCGGCACGCATCAACAGGAATATCTCACGCAGGCCCGCCACCGTCTGCCCGCGAAACATTTCGGGGGTGGCCGCACGCACGTCGAACAGCGCCCGCCGCACCGGGTTCGTGCACACGAACCTGACGAGGGCAAGGTCGCTACGGATTCGTTCGAGTAGTCCGCTCGAACGCGAAGTCTGGTCGGCCCTGACCATCGGCGTCTCCCCCGCTCCGCCCGGTCCACCACGACCGGCTGCTACTCCTTCAACGATCGAAGACCGAATCAGGTTGCGCCACAAGCCAAAAGCTCAGGCCACTCTCAGGAACAGCTGATGCGCCCCCGGGGTTGGTCCGTGGCGTCGAGAGCTGAGGCGGAGTGATCATCCGGTAGTCACTGTGCCGAAGCGGGTCCGATGGCCCCTCAACAACCGACAGATCGCCGATTCGCTCGACGCGCCCGAATGCTCAGCGAGGGTTGCCGCTTCGATGTAACCGCCTGTGCGGGTGCCTGTTTGCGGGTAGTTTCCCGCCATGGCCAAGACGCCGAAGGGGTCGGGGGATCCGAAGCGACCGGACAAACCGCACGATGCACTGTTCCGGCAGATGATGTCTCATCCCGATGCCGTCGCCGGGGAGTTGCGGGCGGTGCTACCGGAAGAGGTTGCCGCGCAGATTGATTGGACGTGGATGCAGCCGCAGTCGTGCAGTTTCGTCTCGGCGGAACTGCGGGCTCGGTTCAGTGATGTCCTGTTCGCGACCCGTTGGGCGGGCCGGGACGCGTTGGTATACGTGCTGCTCGAGCATCAGCGCAGGTCCGATCCCCTCATGGCCTTCCGGATGCTGGCGTACGTGGTGCGGATCTGGGAGCGGCACCTGGAAACGAACCCCGACGAGAAGCGACTGCCTGCAGTGATACCGGTAGTGGTGCACGCGGGCACCGATGGGAAGCCGTGGAGTCACTCGGTCGAGGTGGCGGATTTGATCGATGTCGAGCCCGCGATGGCGGCGGCGCTGTCCGGGGTGTTGCCGCGGATGGGGTTTCTGCTCGATGATCTGGCCACGGTCGACGCGGCCGCGCTGCTGGCCCGACGTCCGGCGCGGGTTCGAGTGGTGTTGATGCTGCTCAAGAGCGCGCCGGGAAACCAGCATCTCGAACGGGACTTGTCGGCGTTGATCGCGGACCTGATCACTCTGACCTCGGCGGAGGTCGATCGTGTGCTGGAGTACATCCTGGTGGTGAGCGATACTGTTGTGGGCGATCTACTGCCTGTCATCGATCAGCTCGGACCTGAAATCAAGGAGGCATTCGTGACGACCGCAGATCGGCTCCGCGTCGAAGGCCGGGTCGAGGGCCGCGTCCAGGGCCTTGCCGAGGGCCGCACCGCAGGCCGGGCCGAGATGTTGATCGAGCTGTTGTCGCAGCGGTTCGGGCCCGTGCCGACTGCTGTGGCCGACGCGATTCGTGCGCAGAGTTCGGTGCGGTTGCAGGAGATGGGTCGCCGCGTCCTTACCGCGGCCAGCTTGGATGAGGTAATCGCCGAATAGCCGGTCGGCTGTTCCATCGGCGAGCGCGTGGGGGTCTTCGAGAGCACCCCCGCCGGGGTCGTGGACACCGCCATCGACCATTGCACGACGAGTGCTGCGCAATCTCGGCATCGTGCGTCTGCAGGCAACTACAAGCCCTTCACGCGGCTGTCCACGGCTCGGCCCGGCCCGGCCCGGCCCGGCCCGGAACACGGCATACAAACCGTGCCGGTTTCGTCCAAGACTCCGGGTGTGCCGCCCTCCTAGGCTGATCATCACAAGCACGGCGGCGGACATTCCGCCCCGGACCTCAGGAGGACAACATGGCACGCGAATTGGTCTACACCGGGTTCATGTCGCTGGACGGCGTCGTGGACTCGCCCGGCGGCAAGGTCGAGGGGCACCGCAGCGGCGGGTGGGTGATGGAGACCGAGTTCGTGCCCGAGGCGTACTCGCTCAAGGGCGAGGAGCTCGCCGACACCACCGCGCTGCTGTTCGGGCGGCGCAGCTACGAGGCGTTCGCGCCGTTCTGGCGCGAGTCCGAGGACCACGCCGCGTACAAGGACCTGCCCAAGTACGTGCTCTCCACCGGACTCGGCGAGGACGATCTGCTCGACGGCTGGGGCCCGACCACGATCCTGCGCTCGGTCGAGGACGTCGCCAAGCTCAAGGAGACCGAGGGCGGCGCGATCTTCATCCACGGCAGCGCCGAACTCGCGCGCAACCTCGCCGACGCCGACCTGATCGACCGCTACAACCTGCTCGTCTTCCCGGTACTGCTGGGCGCGGGCAAGAGCCTGTTCAGCCACTCGGACCGGGACAAGCAGCAACTGCGCCTGCGCGAATCCGCGAGCTACTCCAACGGCGTCAACAAGCTGGTGTACGAGGTCGTGCGCTGATCCGGGTCGAGCGCGATGTCCCCGCCACCGCCGGTCCGCAACTGCTGCGCGGTACGCCCGACGTACTTGCGCAGCGCGCGGGCCAGATGGGGTTCGTCGTAGTACTCGAGCTTGTCCACCACCGCGCTCGCCGTCTCCCCGCCGGCGAGCAGCACCGCGGCCGTGCGCGCGCGGCCGATCTGGCGCACCGCGCCCTGCGTCAACCCCGTCGCCGCCCGGAAACGCCGCTCCAGCGTGCGCTCGGCGGCCGCCGGCCGACGCCCGCGCAGCAGATCGGCCACCAGCGGATCGCGCACCAGCACACCGTCGCGCACCAGCCGCCGCACCAGCGCCTCGGCGTCATCGGCGGCCGGGGTCTCCCGATGCTCGCCGTCCAGGGCGAAGGTGCGGCTGCCGACATCCGGTAGCAGCACACCGCCGTTCACCAGTTCCGGCGTGGCCACCATGCGCAGCGCGGTGCCGACCGCGAACTGGATCCCCACGAAATGCGCGCCCTCGGGCACGGGCGCGGTGCCGCATTTGTTCTCGGGCCCGGTCACACTCGCGTACGCCACGCCCCGCTGCTCCCAGAACACCAGGCCGACGGTCTCCGAGGCCACGGAGGTCATCTCCGTGACCTCCTCGCTGCGGCAGGTCCACACGATGTCGATCCAGGGTGAATCCGACTCACGGGTCTCGAAC
The DNA here is from genome assembly GCF_042799795.1 of Nocardia sp. NPDC057668. Taxonomy (NCBI): domain Bacteria; kingdom Bacillati; phylum Actinomycetota; class Actinomycetes; order Mycobacteriales; family Nocardiaceae; genus Nocardia; species Nocardia sp. NPDC057668. The sequence continues at coordinate 2,092,948 of NZ_JBHVIC010000001.1, forward strand.
GACAATCCCACCGCCGCAATCCTAGTGCGGACGGCGTTCAGCGAATACGGCTGTACTTCAGGAACGCCACGCCGTCCTCGAACACGCGGCTGGTGAGCACCCGGAAGCGGGTCGCCTCCGGCAGCCGCGCTCCCGCCCCGAACAGCGGCCTGCCCCGGCCCAGGACGATCGGGTACAGCTTGAGGAACACCTGATCGATCTCGGGCAGCAGCGTCTGCGCCAGCTCGCCGCCGCCGCACAGCCAGATGCCGAGCCCCTTCTCCCGCTTGAGCTCGCGCACCCGGGCCAGCGGGTCGCCGGAGATCAGTTCGATGTCGGGATCCGGGCTCTCGGGCAGGGCCTGCGAGACCACGAATTGGCGTAGGTGGGAGTACGGGCTGGAGGTGCCGGTACGAACCCCGAAATCGTGGGTCTTGCGGCCCATGATCACCGTGTCGAAGGTGGTGCTGCGGTGTGCGACGCCCAGCGCCTCCCGCACCTTGGTGGGCAGGGTCTCGGGATACTGGGCGGTGATCGCGGGACCGTGATCACCCCCGACGGGGAAGAAGTCGACCGCACCGTCTTCCGACGCGATGAAACCGTCGATGGTGGCCGCCACATAGTAGGTCAGTTTGCGCATTGATCCCTCCAGCCGACACCACGCGTGCCGCTACTGAAAACGGTAGCGCTTCACAGGCGCGCGCGGGGACGCTCTTCCGAAGAGCGGACGGTCAGCGACCCCAGCGGGGCGCGGACCGTCGATGCGGTGGCGATGAGTGTCGCGGACCGTCAGCCGCGCGGCCGCGGCTGGCAGCGCGGGCAGGAGAACGACGAGCGGTTCATGAACTTCTCCCGCGCCATCGGCGCACCGCAGCGCCGGCACGGTTCATGTTCGCGGCCATAGGCATTGAGCGATCGCTCGAAGTAGCCGGACTGCCCGTTGACGTTCACGTAGAGCGCGTCGAACGAGGTCCCCCCGGCCAGCAGCGCATCGCTCATGACCGAACTCGCTTCGGTCAGAAGGGTATTGAGCGCCGGGCGGGTCAGCTTGGCCGCGACCCGCTCGCCGTGGATTCCGGCCCGCCACAACGCCTCGTCGGCGTAGATGTTCCCGATGCCGGAGACCACGGTCTGATCCAGCAGCAGTCGCTTGATCTCGGAATGCTTGGCGCGCAAGCGTTTGACGACCGCGTCGCCGTCGAAGAGTGGATCCAGGGGGTCGCGCGCGATGTGCGCGACCGGCTCGGGCACCAGCGTCCCGTCCACCTCGACCAGATCGGCCAGCTGCCAGCCGCCGAAGGTGCGCTGATCGACGAACCGCAGTTCGTCCCCCGAATCGAGGGTCGCGATGATGTGCGCGTGCTTCTCCCGCGGGGAATCGGCGGCCTGCACCAGCATCTGCCCGCTCATGCCGAGATGGACGACGAGCGAGGTGTCGGGCTCGTCGAAGGTGAGCCACAGGAATTTGCCGCGCCGCTGCGCGGATTCGACCCGCAGGCCGGTCAACCGGGCGGCGAGATCATCGCCCCCGGGCAGGTGCCGCCGGACCGAACGCAGATGGCGGACCGTGACAGCGGTGACGACGCGGCCCACCACGTGTTCGGTGAGACCGCGCCGTACGACTTCTACTTCGGGCAGCTCGGGCACGGGAGAATGATAGTCCCGACCCGATTACGCCGAACCGTCGGCGGCGGTACCGTTTTCGGCGTTCTGATCATTCAGAGCCTGGTACGCGGCGCCCGCGGCCTTCTGTTCGGCTTCCTTCTTGGAACGCCCCACGCCCTGTCCGTACGACCGGCCACCGATCACCGCTGTCGCGGTGAACTCCTTGTCGTGATCCGGTCCGGTAGAGGTGATTTCGTAGCTGGGGACGCCGATGCCACGCTCGGCGGTCAGCTCCTGCAGGCTCGTCTTCCAGTCGAGTCCGGCGCCCATGCGGGGGCCGCGCTCGAGCAGCTCGGCGAACAGCCGCAGCACCACGGTCCGCGCGGTATCGATTCCGTGCTCGAGGTGTACTGCCCCGAGCAGCGACTCCATACCGTCGGCGAGAATGCTGGGCTTGTCCCGGCCACCGGTGAGCTCTTCGCCCTTACCGAGCAACAGATGCCGGCCCAGACCACCGGCGCCGAGGGTGCGAGCCACCTCCGCGAGCGCATGCATGTTGACCACACTTGCGCGCAGCTTGGCGAGTTCGCCCTCGGATTTATCCGGATGCTCCAGGTACAGGCGTTCGGTGATGCTCAGGCCGAGCACCGAGTCGCCCAGAAACTCCAGGCGCTCGTTCGTCGGCAGCCCGCCGTTCTCGTAGGCGTACGACCGGTGGGTGAGCGCGAGGCGCAACAGGTCCGGTCGCAGGCCGACGCCGAGCGCTTCGAGCAGGCTGGAATGGTCGGCGGAGTCACCCACGGCGGGCGCCTCCGCCGCGTCCTTGCTGGCGGTCACGATCGGCTGGATCAGAGAATCAGACCGCGGCGGTGATCTGACGGCCCTTGTAGGTGCCGCAGGAGGGGCACGCGATGTGCGGCAGGGTGGCCTGGCCGCAGGCGCGGTTCGGGCAGGTGATCAGGGTAGGCGCGCTGGCCTTCCACTGGCTCCGGCGCGAGTGGGTGTTGGAACGGGACATCCGGCGCTTCGGAACGGCCACGACTACTTCTCCTCTGTCCTCATACTCACGGAACCACCGTGGTCCGCAAGGGTGAAATCTGTGCTTGATGGGTTCGGCGCGATGTGCGAGGACACCGCAGCCGAGGGGCTAATTCATGGACGGTTTGTCGCCATCCGTGACGTCGAGTTTCGCGAGCCCGGCCCAGCGAGGGTCAAGTATCTCATGACCATGGCCGGATTCCGCAATCGCCAGCCGGACGCCGCATTCGGCGCACAATCCCGGGCAATCGGGCTCGCACACCGGCTGCAGCGACAGTTCCAGCCCGACGGCGTCGATGACGACCGGTTCGAGCTCGATCATGTCGTCCACCAGGCGATGGATCTCGTCTTCCTCGGTGGTCTGCTCGGTCGCGCTGTCCGGGTAGGCGAACAGTTCGGTGAGCTGCAGTTCGATCGAATCGGTGAACGATTCGAGGCACCGCGAGCATTCGCCCTCGACGGGTGCGCGCAGGGTGCCCATGAGCAGGACGCCCTCGGACACCGACTGCAGGTTGACGTCGAGTTCGACCTCGGCGCCCGCCGGGATGCCGACCATTTCCAGGCCGATGCGATCGCCGGTGGCGAAGGTTCGCCGCACGGGCAGGATCGATCCGGGCTTGCGGCCCAGACGTCGCGTATCCAGATTGAAGCCCGCGTCGTCGGCCGTCGTACGACGGTGACGATGCGTGGAACCGGAATCGGCGGACATCAGGGTTCACTCACCTTCGGGTGTGGAATGGGCAACCACCCCACAATACCGAAGCGCACGCTCAGGGCCCAATCGGGGTGCGGCCGATCAGCGGCCGAACTCAGCGGCGTAGTCGGGGATGTGCGAGGTCGGCGCGGGCGGGCGAACCTGGCTGCGCCCCTTGCCGATGATGCGCAGGGTGTTGCTCAGGGTCTCCTCGAAGGAGGCGAGCTTGCCGTCGACGTATTCGTCGCATTCGATCCGCAGCCGATCGGAGTCGGCCTGGGCGGAGTCGATGAGCCGCGCGGACTCCACGTGCGCGGCCCGGACCACCTCGGTGGCCGAGACCAGGCGTTCCTGTTCGGCCTTGCCGTCGGCGACCGACCGATCGAAGGAGGCCTGGCCGGCGGCGGTCATGCGGTCGGCTTCGCTGCGGGCGCGGCCGGTGACCATCTCGTATTCCTGGTTGCCCTCGGTGACGACCCGTTCGGCTTCGGCCTCGGCGTCGCTGACCAGGTGCTCGGCGTGCGCCCGAGCCTCGGCGACCATGCGGTCGGCGTGGGCCTTGGCATCGGCGAGGATGCGGTCGGCTTCGTCCCGGGCGCCGGTGATGGTGTTGTGCGCCTGCTCGTTCGCGCCGGTCACGGCGGTCTCGGCGGCGTCGCGGGCGTCGGTGACGATCTTGTCGCGATGATCGAGCACGTCCTGGGCGTCGTCCAGCTCGCCGGGCAGGGCCTCGCGGACGTCGTCGAGTAGTTCGAGCACCTCACCGCGCGGCACGATGCAGTTTCGGGTCGGGGGGATGCCCCGCGCCTCCTCGATGATGGCCACGAGCTCGTCGAGCGCTTCGAATACCCGGTACATGCCTGCTATCCCCTCTTTCCTGCCAGGACTCCCACGGCGAGGTTCTCCGTTCTTGCCAGTCTGCCTGCCGAGCGGCTGTCAACACGTGCGACACGGCGTGTCGCGTTGCTGTTTCATAGACCACAAAAAGAAGTGGAGGAAACGCCTCCAGTTGGTGTTACATTCATTGAGCAAGAAAGTGTTGGCGGGGCAGCGGAGCCCCGGGGCATTGACTGTTCGTTTTGTTCAGTCGATACTGAACACATAGTACCGAGTGTTTGAAGCGTAGAGGGACACTCCGCCGGGCCGGGCCCGACGTGTTCGATGGGAAAAGACAATGGCTGTCCTGGACATCCCGCAGCGGGCCCCCATGTTGCCCGTGCCCACCCTGATCGATACCTATGCGTACGGCGCCGACGTCGTGCGCGGCGTCGGGGCACGCTGGACCGGACAGTTCGGCGCCTGGATCCGCAGCGATCACGCCCTGGCCCAGCTGGTGCGCTTCGCCGCGGTCGGCGGGCTGAGCAATATCGGCTACCTACTGCTGTTCCTCGCCTTCTACGGCGGCGGGCCGCAGCTGGCCAATCTGGCCGGATCCATCGTGAGCACCGCCGTCGCCAACGAACTGCACCGCCGCCTGACCTTCCACGCGGCCGGCCGGGTGCGCTGGTTCACCGCGCAGCTCGAGGGCGGCGGGCTGGCCCTGGCCGGGCTCGCCATCACCGCGGGCGGGCTGGCGATCCTGCAGAACACCGCCCCCGGACTCGGCGGCTTCGCCCAGGCCGGCGCGGTCCTGGCGATCACCGCCGCAGTCGGCACCATGCGCTTCCTGACCCTGCGACTCTGGGTCTTCTGACACCCTCCCCCGCGTCCGACACACGAATCCCCGTCACCACGATCCGGTCGAAATCCGGCAAGTGGTACGGGGATTCGGCATTTCCGGGGCCGGTGGAACCGTCTCGATCGGTGCTGCGTCAAAACCAGCATCGACCTACGAGAGGGGTTTTCGCTATGCGGCACGGGCACGGATGCCTCGGCGGACGGCGGGACGCGCACGGACCTGGTCCGTGGCGGCCGGTGGGCCGGGAACGCGATTGCTGTGTGCGACACCATCGACGGCCGGGACGGCCGCGGAAAGAGGAGGGGGAATGAGGTCCCGGCGCCCGGACGGCGCGGACGGTGACGTGGTGCACGCGGGAGCGGGCGCTTGCGCGACAAGGGGACTCGGGTGGCGGCCGCAGGGCCGGGGCCCGCACACCACCGTGCCCGATTCGCGGGCGCGGCACCGGATGCTGATCGAAGCGGTGCTGCCGGACATGGCCGGGGAGACGGTGGTGAGCCATCAGTCCGCGGCGCTGCTGTACGGCGCGCCGCTGTGGCGCACGCCCCTGGATCGGGTGTGCGTCACGCGAAATCGCCGGGGCGGGGGCAGAACTCGGCCGCTGACCCGCGTGCACGGCTCGCCCCTGCACGCGGCCGTGCGCTGGCACGGGCTGCTGCTGACCCCGCCCGCGCGCACGGTCGTCGACCTGGCGCTGAGTCTGCCGTTCGAGTCCGCGGTGGTGGCGGGCGACGCCCTGGTGGGCATGTTCGGCATCGGCGGCGGTGAACTGGCGCGGGAGCTCGCCCTGGCCGGGGGCAGGCACGGCATCGCCCAGGCCAAGGATGTGGTGGCCTTCCTGGACGGCCGCAGCGGCGGCGCGGGCGAGTCGCTGAGCCGAATCATGCTGCGCCGGATGGCGCTACCGGTCCCGCGTACCCGCGGCAACGTGCTGACCGCCGACGGCCGCTTCGTGGCGCGGGTCGGGTTCTATTACGAGAACACCGGCGTGGTCTGCGAATTCGACGGCCCGGTCCGGTACGGGCGGCGGCTACGCCACGGCGACGACGTCCCGGAGGTGGTGCGGCGGGAGATGATTCGCGAGCATTACCTGCGGGCGCTCGGTGTGCGCGTGGTCCGCTGGACGTGGGCCGACCTGGCGGGCAGCGGTCCCGCGCACCGCCTGTGCGCGGCCCTCGCACGCCCCGGCACGCACCGTTTCGACGGCCGGATCGAGCCCGCCGCCGTCCCGGAGCCCCGGCGAACAACGCTGCACCCGCTGTGAGGTCGTCCCCGCACGAGCGCCGGGAGCAACGCTCGTGCGGGTCCGGGAGGGCGGCTCGCGCGCTGCCGAGCTACTTGGCCGCTTGTCGTTCGGCGATACGCGCGAGCAGGGCCTTGTGCACCGCGGGCGGGAGCAGGTCGGTGACGTCGCCGCCGAGGGTGGCGACCTCCTTCACCAGGGAACTGGAGACGAACCCGTAGAGCGGGTTGGTGGCGATGAAATAGGTGTCGACCCCGGTGAGCTTGCGGTTCATCTGGGCCATCTGCTGCTCGTACCCGAAGTCGGTGGCGTCCCGCAGGCCCTTCACGATGGCGCTGATCCCCTGCTCCTTGGCGAAGTCCACCAGCAGGCCGCGCCAGGATTCCACCCGTACGTTGGGCAGGTGCGCGGTGACCTCGCGAATGAGATCCATCCGCTCCTCGACGGTGAACATCCCCTGCTTGTTGGGGTTGATCACCACCGTCACCACGACGTCGTCGAATTGCTCGGCCACCCGGTTGAACACGTCGAGATGTCCGTTGGTCACCGGGTCGAACGAACCCGGGCACAATGCTCCAGCCATGGCCGCACGCTACCGCAGACCGCATCGCCGGTTCGGGCACGGCCCGTGCCCGGCGGCCCGCCCGGCCGCGAAGTTCGCACCGCCGCACGACATCGCGGCTCGCGCGTCCCGGCGACGGCGCACATCGGCACCGCTTTTCGGGGGCCGCCCGGAAGCCTTGATCGCCACACCGGCATTCGGGAACGTCTCGCGGCGCTGCCCGCCCACGGCGTCGCGCTAGTCGGTACCCGGGGTGTATTCGGCTATGTCCAAACGGGTTTCGCCGTACTTGCGGGACTTCTCGGGGGTGAAACCGGCGGGCCAGCTCACCTGCGGTGACCGGGTGGAACGTTCGATGACCAGGAGCGCACCGGGGGTCAGCCACGCGCCCTCCGCCAGTGCCCGGACATCTGCCTGCACCTCGGCCACGTCCACGTCGTACGGCGGGTCGGAGAACACGAGATCGTAGGGCCCGCCGGGCGGGGTGGCGACGTGGCCCGGCCTGCCGACGACGGCGGCGACGCTGTTCATGCGCAGGTCCGCCCCCGGCAGGGCGAGGTCGTCGATATTGCCGCGAATCACCGCGGCGGCCTTGCGGTCGGCTTCGACCAGCAGGGCGTGGGATGCGCCGCGGGACAGCGCTTCCAGGCCCAGCGCGCCGGATCCGGCGTACAGGTCCAGCACCCGCAGGCCGTCGAAGTCCATGCGCGAGAAGACGAGATTGAACAGCGCCTCGCGGACCCGATCGGAGGTGGGGCGGGTGCCCGCGGGCGGAACGCGCAACCGGCGTCCGCCCGCGGTGCCCGCGACGATGCGGGTCACTCGGCCGCGGCCTCGGTGAGACTGACCTCCACCAGCAGATCGCCGCCTTCCACCTGCTGCACCTTGCCGATGGCGACCCGGCGCACCCGGCCCGAGCGCGGCGCGGTGATGGCGGCCTCCATCTTCATGGCCTCGATGGTGCCGATGGTGTCGCCCGCGGCCACCGTGTCGCCCTCGCCCACGGCGAGGGTGACCACGCCGGCGAACGGCGCTGCGATATGACCGGCGTTGTTCTTGTCGGCCTTCTCCGCGGTGGGCACCTCGCTGGCAATGGACCTGTCGCGCACGGTGATCGGGCGCAGCTGGCCGTTGAGGATGCACATCACGGTGCGCATGCCGCGCTCGTCCGGCTCGGAGATCGCTTCGAGCCCGATGAGCAGGGTGACGCCCTTGTCCAGCTGCACGTGATGCTCTTCGTCGTGGCGCAGGCCGTAGAAGAACTGGTTCGCGGACAGGTTGGTGGTGTCGCCGTACTTCTCGCGGTGCGCGAGGAATTCGGAGGTGGGCCCAGGGAACAGCAGGTTGTTGAGGGTGGCGCGGCGCTCCTCGGAACTGCCGTTCAGACCGGCCTCGTCCTCGGCGGTGAGCCGGGTCTCCGGCTTGGCCGGGCCGCGCCCGGCCAGGGCCCGGCTGCGGAAGGGCTCGGGCCAGCCGCCCGCCGGGGTGCCGAGTTCCCCGCGCAGGAAACCGATCACCGAATCCGGGATGTCGTAGCGGCCCGGATCGGTGGCGAAGTCCTCGACGTCCACGCCCGTGCCGACGAGGGCGAGGGCGAGATCGCCGACGACCTTCGAGGACGGGGTGACCTTGACCAGCCGGCCCAGAAGTCGATCCGCTGCGGCGTATTTCGCCTCGACCTGCTCGAACTGATCACCCAGACCCAGCGCGATGGCCTGCTGCCGCAGATTCGAGAGCTGACCACCCGGAATCTCGTGGGTGTACACGCGACCCGTCGGGCCGGGCAGCCCGGACTCGAACGGCCCGTACACCTTGCGCAGCGCCTCCCAGTACGGCTCGAGGTCGCACACGTTCTGCAGGTTCAGACCGGTGTCGTGCGGGGAGTTCGCGGTCGCGGCGACGATCGCCGACAGCGCGGGCTGGCTGGTGGTTCCCGCCATGGGCGCACTCGCACCGTCGACCGCGTCGGCTCCGGCCTGCCAGGCGGCGAGGTAGGTCGCGAGCTGGCCGCCGGGGGTGTCGTGGGTGTGCACGTGCACGGGCAGATCGAACTCGCGGCGCAGCGCGGTCACCAAAGTGGTCGCGGCCGGAGCGCGCAGCAGACCGGCCATGTCCTTGATGCCGATGACGTGCGCACCGGCTTCCACGATCTGCTCGGCCAGCTTCAGGTAGTAGTCGAGGGTGTACAGATCCTCGTCCGGGTTCGAGAGGTCGCCGGTGTAGGAGAGCGCGACTTCGGCCAGGGCAGTACCGGTTTCGCGAACGGCGTCGATCGCCGGGCGCATCTGATCGACGTTGTTGAGCGCGTCGAAGATGCGGAAGATGTCGATGCCGGTCGCGGTGGCCTCGGAAACGAAAGCGCGCGTTACCTTTTCGGGGTACGGCGTGTAGCCGACGGTGTTGCGCCCGCGCAGCAGCATCTGCAGGTTGATGTTCGGTACGGCCTCGCGCAGCGCGGCCAACCGCTCCCACGGGTCCTCGTACAGGAACCGCAGCGCCACGTCATAGGTTGCGCCGCCCCAGCATTCGATGGACAGCAGCTCCGGCGTCATGCGCGCCACGTGCCCCGCGACATCGAGCAGGCCGTTGGTGCGCACGCGCGTGGCGAGCAGCGACTGGTGCGCGTCGCGGAACGTCGTGTCGGTGACGGCGAGGGCCTTCTGCTCGCGCAGCGCCCGCGCGAACCCCTCGGGCCCGAGCTCCAGGAGCCGATCGCGCGAACCGGCGGGCGGCGCCACGGTCATGTCCAGGGCGGGCAGCTTGTCGTGCGGGTAGACGGCGGTGGGCCGGGAGCCGTGCGGCTTGTTGACCGTGACGTCGGCCAGGTAGTTCAGGATCTTCGTGCCGCGGTCGGCGGAGCTCTTGAGGGTGAGCAGCTGCGGGCGCTCGTCGATGAACGAGGTGGTGACCCGGCCCGCCCGGAAATCCGGATCGTCCAGCACAGCCAGCAGGAACGGGATGTTGGTCGTCACGCCACGGATGCGGAACTCGGCGACCGCGCGGCGCGAGCGCGCCATCGCGGTCTGGAAATCCCGGCCCCGGCAGGTGAGCTTGACCAGCATGGAGTCGAAGTACGCGCCGACCTCCGCGCCGACGTTGGTGCCGCCGTCCAGGCGCACGCCCGCGCCACCGGGTGAGCGGTAGCCGGTGATGCGGCCGGTGTCCGGCCGGAAGCCGTTGGCGGGATCCTCGGTGGTGATGCGGCACTGCAGCGCCGCGCCCCGGATGACGATCGACTCCTGGCTCAGGCCGAGATCTTCCAGCGATTCACCGGCGGCGATCCGCATCTGCGACTGCACCAGATCCACATCGGTGATCTCCTCGGTCACCGTGTGCTCCACCTGGATACGCGGATTCATCTCGATGAACACGTGGTTGCCGCGCTCGTCGAGCAGGAACTCCACCGTGCCCGCGCAGCTGTACCCGATCTGCTTCGCGAACGCGACGGCGTCGGCGCAGATCTTGTCCCGCAATGCGGGATCCAGGTTCGGGGCGGGCGCCATCTCGATCACCTTCTGGTGGCGGCGCTGCAGCGAACAGTCGCGCTCGTAGAGGTGAATGACGTTGCCCTGCTGATCGCCCAGGATCTGCACCTCGATGTGGCGGGGGTTGATGACCGCCTGCTCGAGGAACACCGTGGGATCGCCGAACGCCGACTCCGCTTCGCGCGCAGCCGCTTCGATGGCCTCGCGCAACTGCGCGGGGTCCCCGACCCGGCGCATGCCGCGCCCGCCGCCGCCGGCCACGGCCTTGACGAAGACCGGGAACTCCATGGACTCCGACGCCTTCAGGAGCTCGTCCACGTCCGCGGACGGCTTGCTCGAGGCCAGCACGGGCAGTCCGGCTGCCTTGGCCGCGGCGATGGCCGTGGCCTTGTTACCGGTCCATTCGAGGATCTCCGCCGACGGCCCGATGAAGGTGATGCCCTCGCGGGCGCACGCGGCCGCGAGATCCGGGTTCTCGGAAAGAAAACCGTAACCCGGGTAGATCGCGTCGGCGCCGGAAGTCTTGGCCGCCTTGATGATCTCCTCGATCGACAGGTACGCGCGCACCGGATGACCCGGCTCGCCGATCTGATAGGCCTCGTCGGCCTTCAACCGGTGCACCGAGTTGCGGTCCTCATAGGGGAATACCGCGACGGTGCCGATGCCGAGTTCGTAGGCCGCGCGGAAGGCGCGAATGGCGATCTCGCCGCGGTTGGCGACCAGGACTTTGGAGAACATTCGCCTAAGGTACCTGCCCCGGCAAGCCGAACGAGCATCGAAGTACGGTTCGCAGCAATCTTCACAGTCACATACCGGTCGGTTGCGAATTTGTGTTCATCACCTGGACACATAGCCGATCGTGAGGTCCGCGCGCCGCGGTCCGCCGGATTCGCCGACTTGCTAACCCGAGGCAGTGAACGACCGCCCCGCACCGACCGGCCCCGAGGTGCCGATATGCTCGCGGGGCAATCGGTTCGCCGGGTGCGATCCAGCGATCGCGGCCGGCGTCGAAGCCGAACCTCTCGATCTCGGGCGGCTCGGTGAGAGGGAACCCGGTGAGAATCCGGGACTGTCCCGCAGCGGTATGCAGGAACGACCGCCGTCATGAGCACTGGGAAGCCTCCTGGGAAGCGACGGCCAGTAGGTCGGCCGATTCGGCCGGTGCCCGCGAGTCCGAAGACCTGCCGAATGCGCCGGATACGCCGTATCCGGCGGTCTCCGCCTCGTGGATTGGGTGGACGGACCGGCGGTTCCCGCACGCCGTGTACCGGCGTGCTCTCGGATGCCCGGGTTCGATTCCTACCCGCGGCGGTGGCCAGTGGCTTTCCAACACTGGAGACACACCTGTGACCAGCACTGCACCGTTCACCGCAACGGTTCTCGGGCTACCGCGCATCGGGCCCAAGCGTGAACTCAAGAAGGCCGTCGAGTCCTACTGGGCGGGACGCGTCGACGCCGGCGAGCTGCGGCGCGTCGCGCGCGATCTGCGCACCGCTCAGCTGACCGCCGCGGTCGAGGCCGGGTTGGACTCGGTGCCGGTCGGCACCTTCTCCTACTACGACCAGATGCTCGACACCGCCGTGCTCTTCGGTGCGCTGCCGCCCCGGGTGGCCGGCATCGACGATCCGCTGGACGCGTACTTCGCCGCCGCGCGCGGCAACGCGACGGTCGAACCGCTGGAGATGACCAAGTGGTTCGACACCAACTACCACTACCTGGTTCCGGAGCTGGGCGCCGAGACCGAGTTCTCCCTGCACCCGGACAAGCTGCTGACCGAACTGGCCGAGGCCATCCAGCTCGGGGTGCCCGCGCGCCCGGTGGTCATCGGGCCGCTGACCTTCCTGAAGCTGGCCAAGGACGCCGCGGGTGATCCGCTGGCCCGCGTCGACGCGCTGCTGCCGCACTACGTGGAACTGCTCCGGCAGCTCGCGACCGCGGGCGCGGGCTGGGTGCAACTCGACGAGCCGGTGCTGGTCACCGACCTGAGCGCGGACGAGCTGGCACTGGCCGGGCGCGTCTACAGCGAGCTGTCCGCCGCGGCGGACCGTCCGAAGATCCTGGTGGCGACCTACTTCGGCACCCCGGGCGCGGCACTTCCGGTGCTGGCCTCCACCGAGGTCGAGGGCATCGCCGTGGACTTCGTCGCCGGTACGACCGTCGACGAGGTCGCCGCGGTGACCACCCTCGGAACCAAGGTCCTGGTGGCCGGGGTGGTCGACGGCCGCAACGTGTGGCGGGCGGACCCGGACAAGGCGCTGGGCACCCTGGCCACGCTGCTGGGCAGCACCGGCGCGCTGGTGGTCTCGACCTCCAGTTCGCTGCTGCACGTGCCGTATTCGCTGGACGCGGAATCCGATATCGACCCCACGCTGCGGTCGTGGCTGGCTTTCGGCGCGGAGAAGATCGCCGAGGTTCGACTGCTGGCGACGGCGCTCCATGAGGGGACCGCCGTCGTCGCAGCGGATTTGGCGACCGCGCGCGCCGCGCTGGCCTCGCGCGCCGCCGATCCGCGCCTGCGCGACGACACCGTGCGCGCGCGGCTGTCCGCGCTGGGCGAGTCGGCGACCCGCCGCTCCCCCGCGGCCGAGCGCCGGGTGCTGCAGGCCGAGCGGCTGCCGCTGCCGCTGCTGCCGACCACCACGATCGGCTCGTACCCGCAGACCCCGGCGATCCGCAAGGAGCGCGCCGCGCTGGTCAAGGGCGACATCACCCCGGAGCAGTACCGCGAGCGCATGCGCGCGGAGATCGCCGATGTGATCGCGCTGCAGGAGAAGCTGGGCATCGACGTGCTGGTGCACGGTGAGCCCGAGCGCAACGACATGGTGCAGTACTTCGCCGAGCAGCTGCACGGCTTCCACTCCACCGCCAACGCGTGGGTGCAGTCCTACGGCACCCGCTGTGTGCGCCCGCCGATCCTGTTCGGCGACGTCACCCGCACCCGGCCGATGACGGTCGAATGGATCGAGTACGCGCAGTCGCTCACCGACAAGCCGGTCAAGGGCATGCTGACCGGGCCGGTGACGATTCTGGCGTGGTCGTTCGTGCGCGACGATCAGCCGATCGAGGACACCGCGCGCCAGGTCGCGCTGGCGATCCGGGACGAAACGGTGGATCTGCAGGCCGCGGGCATCCGGGTCATCCAGGTGGACGAGCCCGCCCTGCGCGAGCTGCTGCCGCTGCGCGCGGAAGACAAGGCGAACTACCTGGAGTGGGCGGTGTCGGCGTTCCGGCTGTCCACCGCGGGCGTCTCCGACGCCACCCAGATCCACACGCACCTGTGCTACTCCGAGTTCGGCGAGGTCATCGGGGCGATCGCCGAGTTGGACGCGGACGTGACCTCGATCGAGGCGGCGCGCTCGCACATGGAGGTGCTGGACGACCTCAACGCGGCGGGCTTCGCGCTCGGCGTCGGGCCGGGCGTGTACGACATCCACTCCCCCCGCGTCCCGAGCGTCGAGGAGATCACCACCTCGCTGCGCGAGGCGCTGGAAGCCGTTCCGGCCGAACGGCTCTGGGTGAACCCGGACTGCGGCCTGAAGACCCGCGGACCGGCCGAGGTGGAGGAGTCGCTGCGCAACATGGTCGCGGCGGCACAGGCGGTGCGCTAGCCCCGGCCGGTACGCGCCGGTTCGGTGATCGCGGGCGGACCGGCCGCTGGAATGCCGATCGGGTGGGTCGCACGGGACCCGTGCGCTGGTCCCGGCCGGTACGCGCGGGCCGGAGCCGGTCCGGTGATCGCCGGCGGACCGGCCAGCGCGCTGCCGATCGGGCGGGTCGCACGAGGCCCGTCCGGCAGTCGCGGCCGCTCGGCCGCCGAGTGAACGGGAAAGGCCCGCAGTCTCGACTGCGGGCCTTTCGCGTTTCGATATTCATCTGTGCCGCAGCATGTTTCACGACTCGACAGCCGACGCCGCACGGGCAGGCCGCATCCGAACGCGCCACGCGAACCCGGCGCGAGGGGTTGTTTATGACTGACCGGTCATTCATAATCAGAGCATGCCGAAGATGGTCGACAAGGCCGCACGACGGGAACAGATCCTCGATGCCGCAGCGAAGGTGTTCGCCCGCAAGGGTTTCGCCGCCTCACGCATCGAGGACGTGGCGGCCGCGGCCGGTATCGCCAAGGGCAGCGTGTACCTGTATTTCGGCAGTCGAGACGAACTCCTGACCGGCGTATTCGACAGTTACGCCGCCCGTTCCGCGGAGACCCTCGCGGATCTGGGCGACGGCCACGCGCTGGATCAGCTGGAGCGCCTGGTGCGCGGCACCGTCGAGCTGCTGGCCGCCCACCCGGATCACGCCCGGGTGCTGCTGGACGTGTGGGCCAACCCGCCCCTGGACATGACGGCCATGTACCGCGACTACCGCGCGATCATCGCCGAATTGCTCACGCGCGCACGGGCGGAAGGCGCCCTGCGCGCCGGGATCGATTCGGCGCACGCGGCCGTGATCGTCGGCGCGATCGAGGGCTGCCTCATTCAGACCCTGCTCGACCCCGAACTCGACCTGAACGATCTGGCCACCCCGCTGGTCCAGCTCTGCGTGGAAGGAATACGCGGATGACCATCACCGACCACCTCATCGCCCCCGGCGCCACCCGGGGTGAGACCGGCCTCGCCCTGGGAGCCGCATTCCTCGGCGCGGCAGCGGCTTTCGCGCTCGCGGTGCACGCCGGGTACACGGCGCTCACCATCGCGGTGATCACCTTCGTCGCCTTCGACATGTTCGGCGGCGCGGTCGTGAACGCCACCACCTCCGCCAAACACCACTTCCACCGCGACTCCCGCACCGCGCGCCACCGCCTGGGCTTCGTGGCCATCCACGTCCAGCCCTTCCTGCTGGCCTGGGTCACCCCCGGCTTCACCTGGGCCACCGCGGCCGCCATCTACGCCACGGCCCTGTGCTGCGCCCTCCTGATCACCTCCTCGCCCCCGAACCTGCGCCGCCCCAGCGCATTCGCCGTCACGACCTTCGCTCTGGTCTGCGTGACCGCCCTGCTCACGGTCCCGCAGGCGCTGGCCTGGTTCGCCCCGGTCCTGCTGATCAAACTGCTACTGGCGCATCTGCTCCCGGTGGACCCGCATCCGCTCCCCGGGTCGCCGGCCCCGGCCGCCGCCTAGGCTCGGGCCATGACCGAGCCACTGCGCTACCGACTCGTCACCGGCCCCGATGACGCGACCTTCTGCGAGCGCGTCAGCGCTCTCCTCGCCGAGGGCTATCACCTGCACGGATCGCCCGCGATCACCTTCGACGGCGCCCGCGTGATCGCCGCCCAGGCCGTGGTTCTCCCCGGGGAATGATCGCCGCGAATCAGCCGCGGGGCAGTCGATGGTGTTCGAGGCCCGCGCCGATCCGGCCCGCCGTGTCCGCGAGTTCGGTGAGATAGCGACGGCGCTCGGCGCGGGTCACCGCCACGCGCAGCGGCCCGATCTGGAGCTCCATGACGGCGCGGCCGGCGGCGTCGAAGACCGGGGCGCTGATGTAGCTCACCGGCAGGGGGATGTCGCGGTCGAGGGTGGGCTGGTCGTAGGCGCTGCCGATGATGGTGGCCAGCTGCGCCAGGACACGACCGCGCAGTTCACTGCTGGTGGGGATTTCGGCGAGGTGGTCGACCACCTCGGTGAGGACCCGGACCGCGGGCATGCTGTCCGCCTCCAGCCGCCAGGCGCAGTGCCCGCTCTCGCGCACCGTGTCCAGCACGGCCAGGAACTCCTCGCGGCGTTCGGGCCCGCGGGTGCCGAGCCAATCCCGCTGTCGCACACCACTGGCGTGCGCGATGATGCCCGCGCCCGCGGGGGCCAGCAGCGGAATCCGGGCCCCGGATTCGATGCCGACCGTCACCCGGTCCCGGGTGACCGCCAGGAATTCCAGGTACTCGCCGTCGAGGGCCGTCAGCGCCGCGCCGCAGTCGATGCGCTCGGCCAGCCGTTCCAGTTCGGCGTTCAGCCACGCGCGATCCCGGCGCGAATCGGCCGCGCGCAACCCGAGCGCGGCCAGCGCCGGGCCCAGCTCGTACCCGAGGTCGGGCCGCCGCCGCGCCCAGCCGCGTTCGACCAGCGCGGCCAGAATCGCCCCGGCCGTGGAACGATTCAGCTCCAGCCGGTCCGCGATCTCGGCGGAGGTCAGCGGCCCGTGCCGGGCGGCGAGCAGTTCCACGATCGAGATCACGCGCTGGGTGGGTGGGGAGCTGTCGGCCGTCTTGCCAGCGGGCACGCGGGTCTCCTAGTCGTCGGCGAACTTCAGGTCACTCCGCTGCTGGGGTGATGCCGGTCGGTTTTCGACGCCCGGTTCGGCCACGGCGAACGTACGCCCCGCGTACGATGAGTGCCCAGTGAGCATGGTGCCCAAACACCGAATTCGCATGCTACGCAGCCGCGCTGGGGACGGGAAACCGCTCGCAGGAATAAGAAGTAATAGGCAGTCCGGCCAATACTGCGATGTTTGCGAAGCAGGATCGGTACGATCCTGCACTGTGCGCAAGATGTATGCGGGTGCTCGACTACGGCGGTTGCGCGAGGAACGGCGGATGACCCAGGCGGCCTTGGCCAAATCCCTGGATCTGTCCCCCAGCTACCTCAACCAGCTCGAGCGTGACCAGCGGCCCCTCACCATTCCGGTGCTCCTGAAGCTGAACTCGACGTTCGATCTGGATGTTCAGTTCTTCGCCGCCGACTCCGACGCTCGCCTCGTCTCGGACCTACACGAGATCCTGGTCGAGGCCGCGGGCGGCAACGCGGCCCCCGTGGCCGAGGTGGAGGATCTCGCCACCCGCATGCCCGAGGTCGCGAAAATCGTTGTGGCCATGCATCGCCGACTACGCGCGGCCACCGATCAACTCGACCTCCTCTCCGCGAAGGTCGCCACCCCGGCCGGCGCGCCGGGCGTGCCGATGCCGTACGAGGACGTGCGCGACTTCTTCTACGACCATCACAACCACATAGCCCAGCTCGACCTGGCCGCCGAGCGCCTGTTCGAGGACTGCGGACTCACCATCGGCTCGCTGGACCGCCAGCTCGCCCGGGTGGCCGAGGAACGCGCGGGCGTCACCGTGCTGGTGCGCGGCGACGGCGCGGACCCGAATGTGCCCAAACGCCACTACGATCCGGAGACCCGGACCCTGACCCTGGCCCGAAGACTCCGGCCCGGACAGCGCGCCTTCCAGATCGCCACCACCCTGGCGTTCCTGCTGCACGGCAATCTGCTGGACGAGGTGCTCGACGAAACCCCCACCCTCACCGGCGAATCGCGCACCCTGGCCCGGGTGGGCCTGGCCAACTACTTCGCCGGCGCGCTGGTGCTGCCCTACAGCAAGTTCCTGCGCTCGGCCGAGGAATTGCGGTACGACATCGACCTGCTGAGCCTACGTTTCGAAGTCGGCTTCGAAACCGTGTGCCACCGCCTGAGTACGCTGCAGCGCCAGGGCCAGCGCGGGGTGCCGTTCTTCCTGATCCGTGCGGATCGCGCGGGCAACATCTCCAAACGCCAGTCCGCCACCGCCTTTCACTTCTCCCGCGTCGGGGGCAGCTGCCCGCTCTGGGTGGTGCACGACGCCTTCGCCCATCCGGGCCGCATGCTCACCCAGATCGCGGTCATGCCGGACGGCCGCCGCTATCTCTGGATAGCGCGGACCACCACTCCCACCCCGACCGGATTCGGTTCCGCCGGAAAAGATTTCGTCATCGGCCTGGGCTGTGACATCGAATACGCCGACCGGCTGTCCTATTCGACGGGCCTGCCGCTGGAGGACCCGGCCGCCGCCACCCCCATCGGCGCGGGCTGCAAGGTCTGCGAGCGCGCCCAGTGCACCCAGCGCGCCTTCCCGCAGATCGGCCGCCCGCTGGCGATCACCGAGAACACCAGCACCGATCTCCCGTACCCGCGAATACCGCGCTGACCACCGCACGTTGCCGCATCGGCGGCGGGCATCCGCCGTCCCGTGGAACACACTCGGGCACAAGAGATCACATCGCGACCGAACGATTCGACAGCGGTCGTGCGATCGGCGCCGCGCGCCAGTTCGCGGCCGCCCACCGCTCGCTCACGCCCGATCGCGGCCGCGGGGCACACGCACGCGAGCGCGAACCCGGCCGAGTGCACCGAACGCTCACCGGGCGTTCAGGACTTGGCCAGGTACTCCAGCCGCTCACCGTCGACCGCGGCCCGCATCATTCTCGCCAGCCCCTGATGCTCGGTCAGGCCCGGATCGGACGCCACCACCTCGCGCGCCAACTGCTGTGCGGCGGTGATGACTTCGAGGTCGTCCAGCAGCGAGAGCAGGCGCAGGCTGCGGGCGGTGCCGGACTGCGCCGAACCGAGCACGTCGCCCTCGCGGCGCTGGCGCAGATCCAGGACCGCCAGTTCGAAACCGTCGGTGGTGGCGGCTACCGCCTCCAGGCGCGCCATGGCGGTGCCGACCGGATTGGTCTCGGTGATGAGCAGGCACAGTCCCGCGTGTTTGCCTCGGCCCACGCGCCCGCGCAGCTGATGCAGCTGGCTGACGCCGAACCGGTCGGCGTCCAGAATCGCCATCACCGTGGCGTTGGGCACGTCCACGCCGACCTCGACGACCGTGGTGCACACCAGCACGTCGATCTCGGCGTCGTTGAAGGCCCGCATGACCCGGTCCTTCTCGTCGGTGGGCAGCCGGCCGTGCAGCAGCCCGACCCGCAGATCCGCCAGCGCCCCGGTCCGCAGCATCTCGTAGATGTCCACGGCCGAATGCGTGGTCGGCCCCTCCTTCTCCGGTTCGTCCTTGGCCTTGCGCGCCTTGGTCTTTCCGCCCGTGGCGTCCTTCTCCTCTTCGTCGCCGATGCGCGAGCACACCACGTATGCCTGCCGGCCGGCGCCCACTTCCTCGTGGATCCGCTCCCACGCCCGGTCCACCCAGGCCGGTTTCATCTTGGCGGGCACCACCTTCGAAGTGATGGGTGAGCGCCCGCGCGGCAGCTGGGTGAGGGTGGAGGTCTCCAGGTCGCCGAGGGTGGTCATGGCGATGGTGCGCGGGATCGGGGTCGCGGTCATCACCAGCAGGTGCGGGCTGATGCCGTTCTTGGCCTTGGCGCGCAACGCGTCCCGCTGTTCGACGCCGAAGCGGTGCTGTTCGTCGACCACCACCATGCCCAGATCGAAGAACTCCACCGACTCCTGGATGAGCGCGTGCGTGCCGATGAGGATGCCCGCGTCGCCGGTGACCGCGTCCAGCAGCGCCGCGCGCTTCTGCGCGACGGACATGGAACCGGTGACCAGCACCAGCTTGGTGGCGTTGTCCTCGGCGCCGAGTTCCCCGGCGTTGCCGAGATCACCGAGCATGTTCTTCAGCGAGCGATAGTGCTGTGCGGCAAGAACTTCGGTCGGCGCGAGCAGCGCGCACTGCTGACCGTTGTCCACCACCTGCAGCATCGCCTCCAGCGCGACGATCGTCTTGCCCGAGCCGACCTCGCCCTGCAGCAGCCGGTGCATGGGGTGGGTGCGGGACAGATCCGCGGAGATCTCCTCGATGACCGTGCGCTGTCCCTCGGTCAGTTCGAAGGGCAGGCGCTTGTCGAACGCGGCGGCGATGCCGTCGCTGCGCGGCGGGCTGGGTTTGGCGGCGCGCCCCTCGGTCCGGTGCCGCCGTTCGGCCAGCACCAGTTGCAGGGCCAGGGCCTCGTCGAAACGCAGTCGCCCCCGGGCCTGTTCGATATCGGTCTTGCTCTCGGGCAGATGAATGAGCCGCAGCGCCTCGGACACCCCGAGCAGCCCGTGTTCGTCGCGCAGCTCCTGCGGCAGCGGATCCTCGATGGGATCGAGCTGATCGAGCACCTGCCGCACGCAGCGCAGCAGATCCCAGCTCTGCACCTTGGCGGTGGCCGGGTACACCGGGATGAACTCGCGCTCGAAGAACGAGACGTCCACCCCGCCCGCGCCCTTCGCGCTCTGCGCGAGTCCGCGCAGCGCCCCGCCGCCGCGCACGCTGGTCAAACTCTCCAGGGAGCCGTCGCCCTTGTCGGGCAGGATCAGGTAGTCCGGGTGCGAGAGGTTCCAGCGATCGGGACGCCACCAGTGCACGGTGCCCGACATCATGGCGCGCCCCCCCTCCTTCACCAGGTAGCGCACCTTGTCGCCGTTGAAGAAGGTCACCTCGATCGGGCGGGCCGAACCGGTGTCCAGGTTCACCTTGAGCAGGCTGCCGCGCCGGTTCTTCATCGGGCGCAGTTCGGTTTTGGTCACCCGGCCCATGACGGTGATGTGCTGCCCCTCCTCGGGGGCCTCCTCGGTGAGGGGCTGGCCCTGGGTGGCGTAGCGCAGCGGGTAGTGCCGCAGCAGATCCTCGACGGTGTGCATGTCGAAGGATTCGAGCAGCGGTTCGGCGGCCTTGACCCCGAGCACGTGGTCGAGCCGATCACCCAGTGTCGCCATCTATTCCACCCCGATCTGCACCAGATCCCGGGCTTGCCCGCCGGGATAGACCACCACCTCGACGCCCGGGAAGGCCCCGGCGATGTGCTCGGTCAATTCTTCGGAAAGTCCTTGCGGCGCATCGGCTCCCATGAGCATGGTGACCAATTCCCCACCGAGACCGAGCATTCGGTCCAGCAGGATGCGACCGGTGGCGCGCACGTCGCGATCGATCACCACCACGTCGTGGCCGACCAGCCCGAGGCCGTCGCCCGCCTCGCAGGTGCCGACCATGGTGAGTGCGCGCTGCGGCGCGATTCGCACAGCGCCCCAACGGGTTCCGGCCGCTGCCTCGGACATGGCGAACGCGTCGTCGACCGCCTTGCGGCCGCTGTCGTGCATGGACAGCGCCGCCAGGCCCTGCACCATGGAACCGCTGGGCAGCATGAGCACCTCGCGCACCCCGTCCCGCGCGGCCACGCTCACCGCCACCAGTTCGGGCGCGGGCAGCGCGCCGTTGGGCAGCACCAGCACCTCCCGATGCGGCAGTTTGCGGATCGCGGCGAGCAGCGCGGCCACGGTCACCTCGCCCTCGAGCACCTCCGCGCCCGCCTGCTCGAACAGGCGCACCGTGCCCGCGCCGGAGGCCACCACCAGAATCGCGCGGTCCACCGGACCGGTCCGCGCGTGCGCGGAGGTCTCGAGCGTCTCGACACGGATCCCGCTGAGCCGCCCGGCTTCCAGGCCCGCCTCCACGGCCGCGCCCGCGTCGGCGCAGTGCACGTGCGCGGACCACATATCGTCGCCGCCGCCCACCACGACGACCGAATCGCCCAGTTCCCCGAGCCGGTCCCGCAATACCCGGATGCGTTCGGCGTCGGAATCGCGCAGCAGATACATGACCTCGTACTGGGGAGCGAGGCCGAGCGAGCCGGCCCACCCCGGGGCAGCTCCGGCCGCGACGCTTCCGGCGATGCTCGCGGCACCGTCCCGCGACGATTCCACCGCGGCGGCCCCGGCAGTATCACGTACGTACCGCGGGCGAGCCGTGGCCTGCCCGCCGCTCACGGCGACGAGTTCGTCCAGCAGCACCAGCAGCCCGCGCGCTCCGGCATCGACCACCCCGGCCTGGCGCAGCACACCCAATTGCGCCGGCGTCTCGCCCAGCGCCTCGGCCGCACCGTCCGCCGCCGCCAGCGCCACCGCCGCCAGACTCGGCTGCGGGCACTGCTGCGCACATTCGGCCGCCCGATCGAGCACGGTGAGCATCGTGCCCTCGACCGGCGAGCTCAGCGCCTCCCGCACCAGGAACGCGCCCCGGCGCAGCGCGACCCGCAGACTCATCGCGGTGAGCGGACCCTCGCGCACCGCGTCGGCCACCCCGCGCAGCACCTGCGACAGGATGATCCCGGAGTTCCCGCGCGCCCCGATGGTCGCCGCGCGAGCCATCGCACCGGCCACCTCCCACGCCGCCGGCGCGGTGTGCCGGCCGGTCGCCCGGACATCCGCGATGTCACCGATGCCGAGCCGGTCGGCAGTGCCGGGCATGGTGGCCGCGCCGGGGCCGTCCGCGCGCTCACCCGCGATCACGCTCCGCGCGAGTTCGGGCGGGGCGAGTTCGTTCGCCGCGCGCACCGCGGCGCGCATCGTGCTGAACAGATTGGTGCCGGTATCGGAATCCGGGACCGGGAACACATTCAGGGCGTTGATCTCGTCGCGATGGCGTTCCAGACTTTCCAGGCAGCGCCGGCCCCACAGCAGCAGCGCAGATCCGTCGAGCGCGTCCCCTACCCCGGGCACCGGCACCGTCCTTCCACCACACGTCGTGTCCATGTCCACCCCGGCAGCCAGCCTAGTCCGCGATGCCGACACCCGGCGCTCACCTGCCGTTCGTCTGTGTTCCCACGGGCGTACGCGGGGGGCAATTGGACACGCCGGGCGAGGGGACGTTAGTCTTGTGCGGTTGCCCGACGCGGGCACTGAACCTCTCAGGTCTCAGAAACGCGTTCGCCAGCGGATCGCTGGCAGGCACGTACCAAGACATTAGATTCCGGACACGCTATCGCAGTGGGTCCTCACATGACATGAAGGAGCTCGCGACTATGGCTGCCGTCTGCGACGTTTGCGCCAAGGGCCCCGGCTTCGGTAAGTCGGTTTCGCACTCGCACCGGCGCACCAACCGTCGCTGGAACCCGAACATTCAGACCGTGCGCGCCCTGGCTGCCCCCGGCAACACCAAGCGCATGAACGTGTGCACCTCCTGCCTCAAGGCGGGCAAGGTCGTCCGCGGCTGATTTCCAGCTTTCGAGAACCCCGATCATTCGAGCCTTCGGATGATCGGGGTTTTTGTTGTCCCCGGCATCGAGCGCCCGCGCCACCCGCGACGATCGCTCCCGGCCCGATGAAAGCCGCCCGATGAACGAATGGCGCGTTGTACCGCTCGGTCCCGAGCACGTCGACAGCCTGGCCGAATGCCATATCGCGTGCTGGCGCGAGGCGTACCGGGAACTCGTGCCCGCGCACGTGCTGGCCGCCTTCGACGTGCGGCGCGGGGCGGCGCGATGGGAGCGAACCCGCGCCGCGGGCATCCTCCGGATCATGGTCGCGGTGCACACCGATCCCGTGCACGGGGATACCGTCATCGGTTTCGCGAGCACCGGCCCCGCCAGAGACGAGTCACCGGTCGCCGCACACGAACTGAGCGCCATGTACGTGCGTGCCCGGTGGTACGGGACCGGTGTGTCCCACGATCTGATGCGCGCGGTGCTGGCCGAGGACGCCGATACCTACCTCTGGGTGTTCGAGGAGAATCCGCGCGCCCTGGCCTTCTACCGCACCTGCGGTTTCCGGCTCGACGGCGAACGCCGGGTCGAAGCCTTCACTCCCGCAATCGAAGTACGCATGGTGCGCCGCGCGAGCCGATGAGGCTCTAGTTGTGACCCGTGAAGCAGTCCAGCTGCTGGCTCAGCGACTGGAAGATGCACGCCACCCGCGAGGTCACGCCCGAGGAGGCGGTCGTCGCGCTGTTGGTGTCGAACAGGCTGGCCACCGGCGTGGTGTTGGTGGTGGTCGTGGCCGCCGGAGCCGCGGGCTCCAGGGTCAGCGGCGCGGCATTGGCCGCCGCCGGGACGGCGAGGGCCGCACCCGCGACGAGCGTGACGAAAACACCACGGGCGGTCTTGTTCTGCATACGCAAGCTCCTATTGCTATCGAATCCCCGCCGAATCAATGGACCCGGCGAATGCCGTTACGGCAGTCGCCAGTCCACCGGCGCGGCACCCAATGTACCGAGCAATTCGTTGGCGCGGGAGAACGGACGAGATCCGAAGAATCCGCGCGAAGCGGACAACGGTGAGGGATGGGCGGATTCGAGATACGGGGTGCCGCCCAGCATCGGCTTGAGGGTGGAGGCGTCCCGGCCCCACAGAATCGCCACCAGCGGCTGATCGCGGGCGACGAGCGCGCGAATCGCCTGCTCGGTCACCTTCTCCCAGCCCTTACCGCGATGCGAGGCCGCCTGGCCCGGCTGCACGGTGAGCACTCGGTTCAGCATGAGGACGCCCTGATCCGACCACGGCGACAGATCGCCGTTGGACGGGGTGGGGAGGTCGAGATCCTTGGTGTACTCGGAGAAAATATTGCTCAAACTCCGCGGCACCGGCGAAACATCCGGCGCCACAGAGAAACTCAGCCCCATGGCATGGCCCGGGGTCGGATAGGGATCCTGGCCGACGATGAGCACCCGCACCTTGTCGAAAGGCCGCTGGAACGCGCGCAGCACATCGTCCCCCTTGGGGAGATAGCCACGCCCCTCGGCGTTTTCGGTGCGAAGGAATTCGCCCATCGCGGCGATGTTGTCGGCCACCGGTTCGAGGGCCTCCGCCCAACCCGAATCCACGACTTCCGAAAGTGGTTTGTTGCCCATGTCGGGAGAACATATCGTGCCCGGAATCCCGGCGGAATGGCACCCGGCTATGTGAAGGATTCCCAACCGGTGGGTCCGGTTCGCACCGCGCCGTCCACCGTCACGCCCGCCCCGGCGAGCACCCGCCCGACGACCAGCCAGCCGGGCGGCACCGCGGCGGCATCGGCGAACGTCGCGGCGAACGCGTGGTCCTCCCCACCAGCGAGAATCCACTCCAGCGCGTCCCCGCCGAGCGTTTTCGCGATGATGTCGAGCGCCGGATCGCCCAGCGACGCGGAGTCGAGATCGATGGCGACGCCCGAGGATTGGGCGATGTGGCCGAGATCGGCGAGCAGTCCGTCCGACACATCGGTCATGGCGGTGATGCCCGCATCGCCCGGCAGTCCGAGCACCGCGTCGTACGGCGGCTGCGGAACCCTGTGCACGGCAACGGCATCGGCGAGCAGACCGGCGTCGGCTGCGGCCGGATCCACCGATTCGGGGTGCCCTCCGGCCGACAGCACCGCCAGTCCCGCACCGGACCAGCCGAGCAGCCCGGCCACGGCGACCACATTCCCCGGCCGCGCACCCGAACGCAGAATCGGTTCCCGCGCAACGGGATCCCCGAACGCGGTCACCGAGATCACCAGCAGCGGGCTGCGCACGAAATCGCCACCCGCGATGGAGGCGCCCGCGCGCGCGGCCTCGGCCCACATGCCGTCGGCCAGTTCGGTGATGAAGTCGACCGGGGTGTCCGACGGACAGCCCAGCGACACCACGAACGCGCTCGGGGCCGCGCCCATGGCCACCACGTCGGCCGCGTTCTGCGCGATGGCCTTGCGCCCGATGTCCCGCGGCCCGGACCAGTCCAGCCGGAAATGCCGGTCCTGCACCAGCATGTCGGTGGTCACCACGTAGCGCCCGGCGGGCGCGGCCAGCACCGCCGCGTCGTCCCCCGGACCGAGCAGCACACCCGGGGCCTGCACGCGCCCGGCGTTGATCGCCTCGATCAGCGCGAACTCCCCGGCGTCGCGCACCGTGCGCGGATCACGGCCGGTCGCCGAGGTCTCCGCGCCCGGAGCGGACAACCGCGCGTCGCCGGCGCCCGCGGGCGAATTGCTGCTGGTGGTGATGGGGGTCTCCTCGCGGGTGAGTGGCTGCGGGCGGCGGACGCATCGACGGTACCCTCGGACACGCAATCGACGACCACCAGCCGGGACGCGCTGTGCCCGGCACGGCACGATCGGGGACCGACGACCGGATGAGCAACGACACCAGCGGCACGGAAGCCCACGGCACCACGCCGGACGCCGCCGCCGATCCGGCCACCCCTGTTCCGGCCACCCCGGCGAAGCCCGAGACCGACGCGGGCGATTCGGCCGTATCCAAGCCCGAATTGGGCAAACGCACCTCCGGAAAGAGCGCGGCCCCGGCCGATCCCGGCGATACCACCGAAGCCGAGGCCGACAACGAGGCCGACTACGAAACCCGCCGCTCCCCCGCGCTGATCGCGACGGCCGTCGCGCTGCCGGTAGCGCTCGTGGTGGGCGTGCTCGTCGCAGGCGTCATCGCCAACCGCAATCCGGCCCGCGAGCCCCTGGCCCTCGGCTCGGTCCCCGCGCCGGGCGCGCCGGGCCCGCAGTGCACGGCGCTGCTCCCCGAACTGCCGCAGACCATCGGCGACTACACGACCGCCGAACTGGTCGAGCCCGCACCGCAGGCCACCAAGGCGTGGCAGCTCCCCGACGGCGGCGAGCCCCTGGTCCTGCGCTGCGGCCTGGACCGCCCCCTGGAGTTCAACCGCGCCTCCCCGCTACAGGTGGTGAACGGCGTGAACTGGTTCGAGGTCCGCGACGAGACCAGCGGCGCGACCTCCGGCACCTGGTTCGCCGTGGACCGCGGCACCTACATCGCCCTGACGATGCCGAACACGGCGGGACCCACTCCCCTGCAAGAGGTTTCGGACGCGATCACGAAGACGATCCCCCAGCAGCCGTTGGACCCGAACCCCCTCCCCAACTGAGCCGGACGGTCAGGCCCGGCGTAGTTTCGCGGTGCCCGAGGTGAGATCCACGGCGAAGCCGTCGGTGCCGTCGCCCGGGTTCTCCCGGTGCATGAGCACGGACTGGCGCTGTTCGAACTCGGCGCGCTTGCCGTTGCTGAAGATGGCGTCGAACTGCTCGAACCCGATGGCGGCGGCGCTGCGCTGCTCGTCCTCGTCCCCGCGCATCCACGGCAGCCCGGTGCGGCCGGTGACCCTGCGGTAGGCCACTTCGGCGAACGCCACCGCGATTATCAGGATGGCCAGGCCCGGGATCGTCATCGCCATGATCACCCCGTCGAGGGTACCCAGCGCGGCGGCCGCCGCCATCCCCCAGCGGTACTACGGACACACCTCGGGCCGCGCCGCCACGCGGCACGGCCCGTTGCGAGAATTCGGCGCCTTGCGAGAATTCGGCGCCCCGGACAGCAATCAGCGCAGGCCGGTGCCCCGCGCCAGCGCGGTCTCGACCAGCGTGCTCACCAGCGTCTGCCGGTCCAGCCCGGTGGCCTCCCACATCTTCGGGTACATGGAGATGGCCGTGAACCCGGGCATCGTGTTGATCTCGTTGATGACCGGCCCGTCCGCGGTCACGAAGAAGTCGACCCGAGCCAGCCCCTGGCAGTCCAGTGCCTTGAACGCGGCCACCGCGGTCTCGCGGATCTGCTGTGCCACATCGTCGTCCAGCTTGGCCGGCACGTCGAACTCGCACACGTCGTCGAGGTACTTGGTGTCGAAGTCGTAGAACTCGGGGCCCTCCGGGGTTTCCTCGGGCATGCGGATCTCCGCCACCACACTGGCTTCCACCCGGCCGTCCGGGAATTCCAGTACGCCGCACTCGACTTCGCGGCCGACGATCCCGGCCTCCACGATCACCTTCGGATCGTGCAGGCGCGCGGCGGAGATGGCCTCGTCGAGGCGGTCCCAACTGTCGACCTTGGTGATGCCGATGGAGGATCCGCCGCGTGCGGGCTTGACGAACACCGGCAGGCCCAGCCGGGCCCGGTCGGCCTCGCTCACCGTCGGCACGCCCGGGCGCAGCACCACCTGGGTGCCGATCGGAAGCCCCTCGGCGGCAAGGAGTTTCTTGGTGAACTCCTTGTCCATGCCGGCCGCGCTGGCCAGCACGCCCGGCCCCACGTACGGCAGTCCCGCCAGCTCGAGCAGGCCCTGGAGCGTGCCGTCCTCACCGAAAGCGCCGTGCAGCACCGGGAATACCACGTCCACGCTGTCCAGCACCGCGTCCGCGCCGTCGAGCGGCACCAGGCTGCCGGAGCGGCTGGGATCCGCGGCCAGGGTCAGGGTGGTGCCCTCGACGCCGACCGAGGGCAGTTCCCGTCCGGCGTCCGCGGTCAGCACCGCAGAGTCCGCGGCACTGAGCACCCAGGTGCCGTCGCGGGTGATGCCGATCGGAACCGCCTCGTACCGTTGCGGATCGAGGCTGCTCAGCACAGTGCGAGCCGACACGCACGAGACGCCGTGCTCATTGCTGCGGCCGCCGAAAACCACCGCCACCCGGATCCTGTTGGTCATGCCCGGAACCCTAGCGGGTCGGCGGTGGCGATCGTGTTACGCGGTCGGCTCGACTCGGACCTGCTTCATTCCGATTTCAAACGGCGCCCGAGCAACTGCCCGACGGCCTCGGAGGTGGGCAGACCCTCGTGACAGACCTGATGCATGGCATTGGTCAGCGGCATCTCGACCCCGTGCGCGGCGGCCAGTGCCCGCACCGATGTGCAGGACTTCACACCTTCGGCCACCTGGCCATTGGTGGCGCGCTGCGCGGTCTCCATGCTGCCGCCCCGGCCCAGCGCGAACCCGAAGGACCGGTTGCGCGACAGCGGCGAGGTGCAGGTCGCGACGAGATCGCCGACCCCGGCCAGGCCCGCCAGGGTGACCGGTTCGGCCCCCACGGCCACGCCGAGGCGGATGATCTCGGCCAGCCCGCGGGTGATGAGACTGGCAATGGAGTTGTCGCCCAATCCCATTCCCGACGCGATGCCGCAGGCCAGGGCGATGACGTTCTTGCACGCACCGCCGATCTCGCAGCCGACGACGTCGCTGTTGGTGTACGGCCGGAAGTAACCGGTGGCGCTGGCGTGCTGCACCGCCTCCGCGCGAGCGGTGTCGGTGCAGGCGACCACGGTCGCGGTCGGCTGGCGCGCGGCGACCTCGTGCGCGAGGTTGGGGCCCGAGAGCACCGCGACCCGGCTCGGATCCGCGCCGCTCACCTCGGCGATCACCTGACTCATGCGCAGCAGCGTGCCGGTCTCGATGCCCTTGGCCAGGCTCAGCAGGGTGGCCTCGGCCGGAATGTCGTCGCGCCATTCGGCGAGATTGATCCGCAGCGTCTGCGACGGCACCGCCAGCACCACGATGTCGGCCCCCGCCAGCGCGACGCGGTGATCATGGGTGGCCGCGATGGGCGGCAGTTCGACCTCGGGGAGATACCAGGGGTTGCGGTGTTCGTCGGCCAGCACCTTGGCCACCTCCGGCCGCCGGGCCCACATGGTGACCTCGGTCCCCGCCTCTGCCAACACCTTCGCGAACGCGGTCCCCCAAGAACCCGCTCCCAGTACTGCTGCCCTCGCCATCAGCCCAATATATGCGGCGCCGCAACCCACCACGCCGAGCGCGCCACGGCACACCGGCTGAGCATGCAAACCCCCGTGACCCGTCGCGACACACCGGCTCGGGCACGCACACTGAAGGTCGTGCGCAGCCGTAGCAGACCGGCATCCGGGGCGCCCGCGGAATACCCCGGCCGCCCGATCTCGCTGCACCCGGATGGCCGCGCGCGCGGCCTTCGGATTCGAGTGGGAGGATTCGGACATGCGCCCGTCCGTGCACACGGTTATCGCCGTGAAGAGTCTCGGGCTCGCCAAGAGCCGGCTCGCCGATGGATTGCGCCCGCAGGATCGGCCGCGGCTGGTGCTGGCCATGCTGACCGACACGGTGACCGCCGCGGTGGTCACGCCGGGGATCGCCTCGGTGACGGTGGTGACGCCGGATCCGGTGGTCACCGAACTGGTGCGCGAACTGGGCGCGCACGTCCAACCCGAACCCGCCCGCGGCACGGGCGGACTGAACGCGGCGCTGGCGGCCGGGGCCGCCGCCGTCCGCCGCCGGCACGGCCCGGTAGATCTGCTTGCCCTGCAAGCGGATCTGCCCGCGCTCCGCCCGGATGAACTGTCCGGGGTGCTCCGCGTGGCCACCCGGCCCCGCACGGTGGTGACCGATCACGAAGGCAGCGGCACCGTCGCCCTGCTGGTGCGCGGCCGCCGCAACGAGCTCGATCCGCTCTTCGGGCCCGATTCCGCGCGCAGGCATATATCCGCCGGTGCGGTGGAACTCCTCGGGGAGTGGCCGGGTTTACGACAGGACGTGGACACCACCGCCGATCTCGACCGGGCGGCCGCGCTCGGTGTCGGCGCGGCCACCACCGCGCTACTGCGTGAAATCGGCGTGTCTCACGCGTGTCGAGGAGCGGAACAAGTACACCGGGCCCGTTCTTCACTGTGCTGACCGGGCGTGATCTGCGCTGCAATGGGCAGTGTCAGATCAGGCCCCCACCCGCGACATAAGGAATGATCGTGAGAGTGAGCGATACGGATACCGTCAAGCAACCGCCGCTACTACCCGCGGCGCCGCCCGCGGCCACCCCACCGCCCACCCCCGCCCGGCTGCCCGCCGATCGATACGTGAATCGAGAGCTCAGCTGGCTCGATTTCAACGCCCGCGTCCTGGCGCTGGCCGAGGACACCTCCCAGCCGCTGCTCGAGCGGGCGAAGTTCCTGGCGATCTTCGCGTCCAATCTGGACGAGTTCTACATGGTGCGCGTGGCCGGTCTCAAACGCCGTGCCGAGACCGGCCTGTCGGTCCGGTCCGCGGACGGGCTCTCACCCACCGAACAGCTGGAGATGATCGCCGCCCGCACCCAGGAGATCGCGGCCCGGCACGCGCGGGTCTTCCTCGATCAGGTGCTGCCCGCGCTGACCGACGAGGGCATCGCCATCATCCGCTGGGCCGACCTCGACGAGGGTGAGCGCCAGCGCCTGTCCCAGCATTTCCAGGATCAGGTCTTCCCGGTGCTGACCCCGCTGGCCGTGGATCCCGCGCACCCGTTCCCGTACATCAGCGGCCTGAGTCTCAATCTCGCCGTGACGGTTAAGGATTCGGTGACCGGCGGCGAGCACTTCGCCCGAGTCAAGGTGCCGGACAACGTCGATCGCTTCGTCCGGGTGCGCCGCTCGCCCTCGGGCCGCGACTCCGGCGCGAGCTCGCCCCTGGCGCCCTTCCTGCCCATGGAGGAGTTGATCGCCGCTCACCTCGATCAGCTGTTCCCGGGAATGGAAGTGGTGGAACACCATTCGTTCCGCATCACCCGCAACGCCGACCTCGAGGTCGAGGAGGATCGCGACGAGGACCTGCTGCAGGCCCTGGAACGCGAACTCGCCCGCCGCCGCTTCGGATCCCCGGTGCGCCTGGAGGTCTCCGACGACATGACCGAGCACATGCTCGATCTGCTGTTGCGCGAACTCGACGTCGACCCCGGCGACGTCATCCAGGTGCCGGGCCTGCTCGACCTGTCCTGCCTGTGGCAGGTGTACGGCGTGGACCGGCCCGTGCTCAAGGACGCGCCCTACGTCCCCGCCACCCCGCCGGCGTTCGGCGAACGCGAAACGCCCCGAAACGTTTTCGCCGCCCTGCGCGAGGGCGACGTGCTGGTGCACCACCCGTACGACTCCTTCTCCACCAGCGTGCAGCGCTTCATCGAACAGGCCGCCGCCGACCCGCAGGTGCTGGCGATCAAGCAGACCCTGTACCGCACCTCGGGCGACTCCCCCATCGTCAACGCCCTGATCGACGCCGCCGAGGCGGGCAAGCAGGTGGTGGCGCTGGTCGAGATCAAGGCCCGCTTCGACGAGCAGGCCAACATCAAGTGGGCGCGCCAGCTGGAACAGGCGGGGGTGCACGTGGTCTACGGCCTCGTCGGCCTCAAAACCCATTGCAAGACCTGCCTGGTAGTGCGCCGCGAGGGCGCCACCATTCGCCGCTACTGCCACATCGGCACCGGCAATTACAACCCCAAGACCGCGCGCCTGTACGAGGACGTCGGATTGCTCACTGCCGCACCGGAGATCGGCGCCGACCTGACCGACCTGTTCAACTCGCTGACCGGGTACTCCCGAAAAGCCAGCTACCGCAACCTGTTGGTGGCCCCGAGCGGGGTGCGCCAGGGCATCGTCGAGCGCATCGAACGCGAGGTCGAACTCGCCGCCGAGGGCAAGGAGGCGCGAATCCGGCTGAAGGCCAATGCCATCGTCGACGAGCAGATCATCGACGCGCTCTACCGCGCCTCGCAGGCGGGCGTCCCGGTGCAGATCGTGGTCCGCGGCATCTGCGGGCTGCGCCCGGGCGTGCCCGGCATGAGCGAGAACATCGAGGTGCGCTCGATTCTCGGCCGGTACCTGGAACATTCGCGGGTGCTGCATTTCCAGGCGCAGAACGAGTACTGGATCGGCAGCGCGGACATGATGCACCGCAATCTGGACCGGCGCGTGGAAGTGCTGGCGCAGGTGAAGGATCCGCGCCTGTCCGAGCGATTGGGACAGATGTTCGATTCCGCCCTCTACCCCAACACCCGCTGCTGGGTACTGCGCCCGGACGGCAGCTGGGACGCACAGCCCGGCGGCGACGTCCCCGGCGAAGAGATCCGCGATCACCAGGAATACCTCATGCGACTGCGCCGTCCGGACCGCCGATGAGCGCGGGTAAATCCGCGCACCAGGCCCAATTCTCCGATCCCCGCGTCAAGCCGAACATCCCGGCGGCCGGCGCGGTGCTGTGGCGCCACGGTCCGGGCGGCGAGCTGGAGATCGCCATGGTGCACCGGCCCAAGTACGACGACTGGTCGCTGCCCAAGGGCAAGCTGGATCCCGGTGAGACGCCCGTCATCACGGCCGTGCGCGAGGTGACCGAGGAAACGGGCGTACATTGCCGCCTGGGGCGCTATCTGGGCCACGTGACCTATCCGATACCCGGGCACCGCAAACTCAAGCGGGTGGACTACTGGGCGGCCCAGGCGGTAGCCGGGGCGTTCGAGTCCAACTCCGAAGTCGATGTGCTGGTGTGGCATCGGATCGAGGGGCTGATGGACGCGCTGTCCTACCCCATGGATCGCCACATCATCCGCAATTTCCTGCGTCTACCGGCCGATACCGAGACGCTGCTGCTGGTGCGGCACGGCAAGGCGGGCCGGCGCGAGCGCTACACCGGCCCCGACGACGAGCGCCCGCTCGAAAAGGCCGGTCGCGCACAGGCTCAGGCGCTGGCGGCGAATCTGCTCGCCTTCGGCGCGACCGAAATCCACTCCGCCCCACCGCTGCGCTGTGTCCAAACCGTTACCCCGCTGGCGGAAAAGCTCGGCGTGGACATCGAACTGGAGCCTTTGTTCAGCGATTCGGGCTACGAGACGGCGATCGAGGCGGCCCGGAAACGGGCCCGCAAGCTCGTCGCCGCCGATTCGGTGCCGGTGATCTGCAGTCAGGGCAAGGTGATTCCGGATCTGCTCGGCTGGTGGGCCGACCGGGACGGGATCACCCTGCCCGCGGCCCGTAATCGCAAGGGCAGCGTTTGGGTGCTGTCGGTGCACAAAGATCGACTCGTGGCCGCCGACCACCTCGACCGGGCGCTGACGCCGGTGGACATTCAGCAGTAGGACATTTCGCAGTCGTGCCGAATTAGCATCAAACCATTGCGGTAATTCACGTTCGGCCGGTCAGAGGCGCATTTTGCTGGCGCCGCAAGCCTTTTCCGAACCGAAACGCCGCGGGGTCCGCGGGGGCGGACCCGGCCCCCACGGTGGGATTGGCCGGGTTGGTAAGGGGCACGGGAACTTCCGGACAGCAAATCGCGCCCCGGCCGGGAACGGCCGGGGCGCGAGTGCATTTGTTGGGGTCCACATGCGAAACGGCCCGGCGGAGCCGGGCCGTCTCACATGTCGTACTGCGCCGAAAACCCGTCAGTGACGGGCGGTTCGACCCGTCAGCGACGGGCGGTGCGCTTGGCGGCGGCCTTCTTGGCCGGCGCCTTCTTGGCGGCGGTCGTCTTCTTGGCAGCCGTGGTCTTCTTCGCCGCGGTGGCCTTGACGACGGTCTTCTTGGCCGCGGTCTTCTTGGCGGTGGTCTTGGCCGGCGCCTTCTTGGCGGCGACCGTCTTCTTCGCGACTGCCTTCTTGACGGCGGCCTTCTTGGCGGGGGCCTTGGTGGCGGCCTTCTTCGCCGTGGTCTTGGCCGGCGCCTTGGTGGCGGCCTTCTTGGCCGTCTTCTTGGCCGTGGTCTTCTTCGCACCCGGCTTGCCCGACACCGGAGCAGCCACACCGCGTTTCACGGCCGGGCCGCTCGAGGCGATCTTCTGCTTACCCGCAATGATCGCCTTGAACTGAGCGCCGGGACGGAATGCGGGCACCGAAGTCGGCTTCACCTTGACGGTTTCGCCGGTGCGCGGGTTACGGGCGACACGAGCGGCGCGCTTGCGCTGTTCGAAGACGCCGAACCCGGTGATGGTGACGCTCTGACCTTTGTTCACAGCGCGCACGATGGTGTCGACCATCTGCTCAACCGCAGCGGTTGCCGTGCGCCTGTCAGTACCCAACTTCTCGGTCAGAACATCGATCAGTTCCGCCTTGTTCATTGAATCCTCCGCAGACTAATGGCCCGTCGTCGGACCGACTAGGTACCACGGTAAACCTTCTTTGGGCAAGAGTCTATCTGCCACACCCATTTTGATGAGACACCGCACACGCCCAGCAACCGCGTTAGGGGGCGTTCAGCTAACGCCCCCCAATGATTACGTCTGCGAAATACGAGCCGGAATGGTGGCGGGTTTCCAACTCGGCCTTGCGTTTTCGAAGGCGTCGATGTCGTCGCACCGGCGCAACGTGAGGCCGATGTCGTCCAGCCCTTCCAGCAGACGCCACCGGGTGTAGTCGTCAATATCGAACGGCAACACAACGGTTCCGGCGGCGACAGTGCGTGTCTCGAGGTCCACCGTCAATTCCAAACCGGGCTGTTCCTCGATGAGTTTCCAGAGCAATTCCACATCGCTCTGGGCCATCCGGGCGGTCAGCAGACCGTCCTTACCGGCGTTGCCCCGGAAGATGTCCGCGAAGCGCGAGGAGATCACGACCCGGAAGCCGTAGTCCTTGAGCGCCCAAACGGCGTGCTCGCGTGAGGAACCGGTACCGAAATCCGGACCGGCCACCAGCACACTGGCGCGGTTGTAGGGCTCGACGTTGAGAATGAAGTTCGGATCCGTTCGCCAGCCCGCGAACAAGCCGTCCTCGAAACCCGTTCGGGTTACGCGCTTCAGATAGACGGCCGGGATGATCTGGTCGGTGTCGACATTGGATCGGCGCAGCGGAACGCCGATCCCCTTGTGGACCTTGAAGGCTTCCATCGTGTTTCTCCTCGAGTCTGTGTGAGTTGCCCGGCGCCGGCGGGTCGTCCGGCCCGCCGGGGATCGATCAGCTGGAATCAGCCGAGATCCGCAGGTGAGGACAGGGTTCCGCGCACGGCCGTGGCCGCCGCGACCAGCGGCGAGACCAGGTGCGTGCGACCGCCCTTGCCCTGTCGCCCTTCGAAGTTCCGGTTCGAGGTGGAGGCACAACGCTGACCGGGCGAAAGCTGATCGGGGTTCATGCCCAGGCACATCGAGCAGCCCGCCTGCCGCCATTCCGCGCCCGCGGCGGTGAAAATCTCGCCCAGACCCTCGTTTTCCGCCTGCAGGCGGACCCGCATCGAGCCCGGCACGATCAGCATCCGCACACCGGCTGCGACCTTGCGGCCGTCCAGAATGCCTGCCACCGCACGCAGATCCTCGATCCGGCCGTTGGTGCAGGACCCCACGAAAACGGTGTCCACGGTGACGTCTCGCAGCGGGGTGCCCGGCTCCAGGCCCATGTACTGCAGCGCCTTCTCCGCGGCCGCGCGCTCGTTCTCGTCGTGGATCTGCTCCGGGTCGGGCACCGAAGCGCCCAGGGGCAGGCCCTGTCCCGGGTTGGTGCCCCAGGTGACGAAGGGGGTCAGCGCGGTGGCGTCGATGGTGACCTCGGCGTCGAAAACCGCGTCCGGGTCGCCGTTCAGCTCGTCCCAGGCCGCCACGGCGGCATCCCAGTCCGCGCCCTCGGGGGCGTGCGGGCGGCCCTTCAGGAACTCGTAGGTGATCGCGTCCGGGCCGACCATCCCGGCGCGCGCACCGGCCTCGATCGACATGTTGCACATGGTCATCCGGGCCTCCATGGACATGGCCCGCACGGCCTCGCCCCGGTACTCGAGCACGTAGCCCTGACCGCCGCCGGTGCCGATCTCGGCGATGACCGCGAGGATCACGTCCTTGGACGTCACGCCCTCGGGCAGCGCGCCCTCGATGTTGATGGCCATGGTCTTGAAGGGGCGCAGCGACAAAGTCTGCGTCGCCAGCACGTGTTCCACCTCGCTGGTGCCGATACCCATTGCGAGCGCGCCGAATGCGCCGTGGGTGGAGGTGTGCGAGTCACCGCAGACCACCGTGGTGCCGGGCTGGGTCAGGCCCAGCTGCGGTCCGACGACGTGCACGATGCCCTGGTCCAGATCACCCATGGGGTGCAGGCGGATCCCGAACTCCGCGCAGTTCTTGCGCAGCGTCTCGACCTGCAGGCGGGACACCGGATCGGCGATCGGCTGATCGATGTCGATCGTCGGGACGTTGTGATCCTCGGTCGCGATGGTGAGATCGGGGCGGCGGACCGGGCGCCCGGCCGCGCGCAGGCCGTCGAAGGCCTGGGGGCTGGTGACCTCGTGGACCAGGTGCAGATCGATGTAGATGAGATCGGGTTCGCGGTTCGCGCCCTCACCTTCGCCTTTCACGACGACGTGCTGGTCCCAGACCTTCTCCGCCAGAGTGCGTGGCCGAACGGCCATAACTGCATCACCTCTCGATAGGACATAACCCACGCCCGGGCTGGTGACGCGGGGAACGCGCCGCGCGGGCCGGTGAGCCCTGATGCCGAAGATGCCCATATGCGTTCGCACGCTGCGATCCGCGATTTGGCATTCCCAACATGCGAGACGCTAATATCGTTCTATGAGACAGCATAGCGGTATCGGTGTTCTGGACAAAGCCATGGCGGTCCTGCACGCCGTCGCCGAGCAACCCTGCGGCCTCAACGAGCTCTGCGCCCGCACCGGCCTGCCCCGCGCGACCGCGCATCGCCTGGCCGTGGGCCTGGAGACCCATCGCATGCTGGCCCGCGACAGCCAGGGACTGTGGCGTCCGGGCCCGGCCCTGTCGGAGCTGGCTACCACCGCCAGCGACCCGCTGCTCGACGCCGCCGCGGGCATCCTGCCGCGCCTGCGCGAGATCACCGGCGAGAGCGTGCAGCTGTATCGGCGCGACGGCAACGCCCGCGTCTGCGTCGCCTCGATGGAACCGGCCTCGGGACTGCGCGACACCGTGCCGGTCGGCGCGCGCATGCCGATGACCGCCGGCTCGGCCGCGAAGGTGCTGCTGGCCTGGGCCGATCCCGAACTTCAGCGGACCGTGCTGCCGGAGGCGGTATTCGGCGAGCGCGCGCTGGCCGAGGTGCGGCGGCGCGGCTGGGCCCAGAGCGCGGCCGAGCGCGCGGCGGGCGTGGCCAGCGTCTCGGCGCCGGTGCGCGACACCGGGGGCGCGGTCATCGCGGCGGTGTCGGTCTCCGGCCCGATCGATCGCATGGGCCGGCGCCCGGGCGCCCGCTGGGCCGCGGACCTCGTGGCCGCCGCCGACGCCCTGCACAAGCGCCTCTGACGGGCCCGCACAGCGCTTTCGACGCCCCCGCCGGGAATCCGGTGGGGGCGTCGGCGTTTTCGGGCCGCACAGCGGCGTTCAGCGGGATCGGGCACGGCGGCGTTCAGCGCGGATCAGCCGTATCGGCGTTCGGCGGGATCGGGTACGGCGGTGCCGGACGGGCACTGTGACCCGCCTCATACGGCGTAAATTACAGTCGGCCCATGGGAGTTAATCAACGCGCTCAGATCACGATGTCCGACCCGGAGATCGCGGAATTCCTGCAGCGCAGCCGAATCGCCACCCTCGCCACCCTCGGTCCCGCGGGCACCCCGCATCTGACCGCCATGTGGTTCGGGCTGATCAACGGCGAGATCTGGTTCGAGACCAAGGCCAAATCGCAGAAGGCGGTGAATCTGCGGCGTGATCCACGGGTGACCGTCCTGGTCGAGGCCGGCGATACCTACGACCAGTTGCGCGGGGTGTCCATCGAGGGCCGCGCGGAGATCATCGACGATGCCGACGCCCTGTTCCAGGTGGGTATCAGCGTGTGGGAGCGGTACACCGGCCCGTACAGCGAAGAGATGAAGCCGTTCGTCGAACAGATGCTGAACAAGCGCATCGCGATTCGCATCGTCCCCGAACGCGTGCGCAGCTGGGACCACCGCAAACTCGGGATGCCCGCGATCCCGCTGGGCGGCAGCACCGCCGGGGCGCTGGACTGAAATCCGCGCCGGGGCCGAAAACCCCGGCGCCCGGTACACGGGAAAAGCGAAGGCCCCCAGCCGTTGGGCTGGGGGCCTTCGCTTTGTAGTCCCGACGGGATTTGAACCCGCGCTACCGCCTTGAGAGGGCGGCGTCCTAGGCCGCTAGACGACGGGACCAGGATTGTTGGCGATTACCTTGGTGGCCGGACCACCGAATCTCCAACTGTTTCGAGAGCCCGAGGGCTCTCTCAGCTGGGGTACCAGGACTCGAACCTAGAATGGCTGAACCAGAATCAGCTGTGTTGCCAATTACACCATACCCCATTGACCTGGGCATTCGGCCTGTCCCTTGTGGGGACTTCCCAGCCGCTTTCCGAGCCGAGAAGAGATTAGCAGGCCGATGCCGGGGTTATACAAATCGGCTGGTCAGAGGCCGGTTTTGTACCCTTTTCCGATGCCGGTCAGCGCGCGGAGGCCGCCGTCAGGGCCGCCCGCAGGCGATCCATGGCGGTATCGCGGTCCAGCAGCTCGAGGGACTCGTACAGCGGCGGGCTGATGTGCGAACCGGTGACGGCCACGCGCACCGGGCCGAACGCCTTGCGCGGCTTCAGACCCAGTTCATCGATGAGCGCGGTTTTGAGCGCCTCCTCGATCGCGGGCGCTGTCCAGGCCGAAACACCCTCGAGCGCGGTAATGGACGCTTCCAATACCGGCGCCGCGTCCGCACCCAGATTCTTTTGCGCCGCCGCCTCGTCCACGGTGAACTCCGCGGCGGGCACGAACAGGAACTTCAATAGATCCCATGCATCACCCAGAACGACGATGCGGGTCTGCACCAAATCTGCGGCCGTGGCGAACAGCTTCTCGTCGATCTCGGCGCCGATATGCCCGTGCAGGGTGAGATACTCCCGCAACCGGTGAGCGAAATCACCGGACTCCAGCCGCCGAATATGTTCGCCGTTCAGGGCGTCGGCCTTCTTCTGGTCGAAACGCGCCGGATTCGAATTAACGGACGAAATATCGAACGCCGCGACCATCTCGGCCATGGAGAACAGGTCACGATCATCGGCGATGCTCCAGCCGAGGAGCGCCAGATAATTCAGCAAACCCTCGGGAATGAAGCCTCGGTCCCGATGCAGGAAGAGATTGGACTCCGGATCCCGCTTGGACAACTTCTTGTTGCCCTGGCCCATGACGAACGGCAGATGCCCGAACTCCGGGGTGTGCTCGGCGACGCCGATTCGGCGCATCGCCGCATAAAGCGCGAGCTGGCGCGGCGTGGAGGACAGCAGATCCTCACCGCGCAATACGTGGGTGATCTTCATCAACGCGTCGTCGACGGGATTGACCAGGGTATAGAGCGGATCGCCATTACCGCGGGTGAGCGCGAAGTCCGGCACGACGCCCGCGCGGAAGGTGGTCTCCCCGCGCACCAGATCGACCCAGGACAGATCCTCGTCGGGCATCCGCAGGCGGATGACCGCCGGGCGCCCCTCGGCCTTGTAGGCGGCGATCTGCTCGGGCGTCAGGTCCCGATCGAAGTTGTCGTACCCCAATTTCGGATCGCGGCCGGCGGCCTTGTGCCGGGCTTCGACTTCTTCAGGGGTGGAGAAGGATTCGTAGGCCTCCCCCGCTGCCAATAGCTTGCGCACGACATCGAGATGAAGCTCACGGCGCTGGGACTGCCGGTAGGGGCCGTAGGGGCCGCCGACCTCCGGGCCCTCGTCCCAGGTCAGCCCGAGCCAGTGCAGCGCGTCCAGAATCGCCTGATACGACTCCTCGGAATCGCGTGCGGCGTCGGTGTCTTCGATGCGGAAGACGAATTTCCCGCCGTGGTGGCGCGCGTAGGCCCAGTTGAACAGGGCGGTCCGCACCAGCCCGACATGCGGTGTGCCGGTGGGTGAGGGGCAGAATCGGACCCGGACGTCTGTCATGTCTCTCTCTCGATCAGCGCTTGGCGGCAACGGGATTGGTGAGGGTGCCGATGCCCTGGACGGTCACCGACACGTTCTGACCGGCCTGCACCGGCCCGACGCCCTCGGGGGTGCCGGTCAGGATGACGTCGCCGGGCAGCAGCGTCATCACGGTGGTGACCCATTCGATCAGCTTCGGAATATCGTGCAGCAGAAGTGAAGTGCGACTGCGCTGCTTGACCTCGCCGTCGAGCTCGGTGCTGATCTCCAGATCCGATGGGTCCAGGGCGGTCTCGATCCACGGTCCGAGCGGGCAGAACGTGTCGTACCCCTTGGCGCGGGTCCACTGGCCGTCGATCTTCTGCTGGTCGCGGGCGGTGACGTCGTTGGCGACGGTGTAGCCCAGGATGACCTCGTGCGCCCGGGCGGCGGGCACGTCCTTGCAGGGGCGGCCGATGACGATGGCCAGCTCGCCCTCGTAGTCCACCTGAGAGGAACTGGGCGGCAACACAATCGGCACGTTGGGGCCGATGATGGCGGTATTGGGCTTCATGAAGATGACCGGTTCGGCGGGCGCGGGCCCACCCATTTCCGCGGCGTGAGCGGCGTAATTCTTACCGATGCAGATCACTTTGCTGGCGAGGATCGGAGCGAGGAGCCGCACGTCCGCCAGCGGCCAGCTGCGGCCGGTGAACGTCGGCGTGCCGAACGGGTGTTCGGCGATCTCACGGACGACGGCGTCACCGCCGTCTCCTTCCACGCTGACGAAAGCGACACCATCTGGGCTGGCAACTCGACCTAGGCGCATGAACCGCATCCTATCGACCGGTCGCCACCTGCCCGAACGCGCCCGACCACGGGGCACGGACGGACCCGGGACGGCCGCGGGGCGGGCGGGCGGGACCGGCCGGGGACGCGCGCGGCATCCACCTGAGATCCGGGCTGCCGGGAATGTGTAAAGAGCTTGCACGCAAGACAACTCGCCCCCGAGGACGGGCCCGCGACGGACCTCCCGGAGGTGTGAGCAAACAGACAGCGTGCCCCGGAAATACTCAGCTGCATCAGGTGTACCGTGAGACCCGATGTTCAAGGAATAAGATATCAGTTCCACATAGTGAGACGTGAGGTGAGGGTCATGGCCACCGTGACACAGCTGAGTTCGGCCAAACGGTGGAGCATGCTGGCCCTCGGCGTCTTCGCGCAGAGCTCGAGCGCGGTCTTCGTACACGGCACGCCCTTCCTGCTGCCCGCGCTGACCGGGCGCGGGATGTCACTGGCGACCGCCGGCCTGCTGGTCTCCATGCCGACGGTCGGGCTGGTCTGCACGCTGATCGCCTGGGGCTACGTGGTGGATCGCATCGGGGAGCACAAGGTGCTGGTCGCCGGTCCGGCGCTGATGCTGATCGCGGGCGTGGCCGCGGCCACCGTGACCAACTATGTGGCACTGGGCATTCTGCTGTTTCTGGGCGGAATGGGCGCGGCCAGCACCAACGGCGCGAGCGGGCGGGTCATCGTCGGCTGGTTCCCGCCCGATAAACGCGGGCTGGCCATGGGGATTCGCCAGACCGCCCAGCCGCTGGGCGTGGGCATCGGCGCCCTGAGCATTCCCGCCGTCGCTGCGGCGCACGGGTTCTCGACCGCGATCCTGGTGCCCGCCGTCATGGCCGGCCTGGCGGCGGTGGCCTGCCTGTTCGGGATCATCGACCCGCCGCGCCCCGAATCCACCAGCGAGACAGGTCGTCCCGCCAATCCGTACCGGGGCGATTCCACCCTGTGGCGCATCCATCTGGTCTCGATCCTGCTGGCCATTCCGCAGGGCACGCTGTGGACCTTCGCCCTGCTGTGGCTGCACACCGATGTCGGCTGGTCGCTGGCGGCGGCGGGCGTGCTGGTCACGGTCACCCAGATCCTGGGTGCGGGTGGGCGTATCGGCGCGGGCATCTGGTCCGACCGGGTCGCGAGCAGGCTGGGACCGCTGCGCACGATCGCCGTCGCGGCCGCAATCTCCATGGCCGCCTTGGCCTTCGCGGCCTGGGTGCAGTGGTGGTGGCTGGCGATTCCGATTCTGATCGTGGCCTCGGTCATCACCGTGACCGACAACGGCCTGGCCTTCACGGCGGTGGCCGAGATCGCGGGACCGTACTGGTCCGGGCGCGGGCTGGGCATCCAGAACACCGGGCAGAACCTGGTCATGGCGGCGCTGGCGCCCACCTTCGGCGCGCTGATCACCGTCGCCGGGTTCCCCGTCACCTACGCGCTGACGGCCGTGATCGCCGTGGCCGCAGTCCCATTGGTGCCGCGCACGGCGCACTGAACCGCCGGTTCCATAGCACTGAACCGCCGGTTCCGAAGCACCGAACCGGCGGTTCCGAGGCACTGGAACACCCGGTTCCGGGCCGCCCGCCGCACCCCGGCGGGCGGCTCGGCGCCGTTATCTTCGGGGCTCCCCGGAGCCGTCGCGTCCCTTTCGCGGATTTCCCGCAAATCAGGAATGTCTGCGCCCGTTACGTTTTCGCATCCGAATGCATGAATGCGATATAGCTCACTGGCACAGTAGGTTTGGAAATTCTGAGCCTTTTGCCGCCTTTGTCGCCCTGTGCGGCAGCCGGATTGAGCACGGTTCGAGCGTTCGAGACGCCCCTGCGCGCCCGTACTCCCCCATCATGCGCCCCGAACGCGCCCGGCGCAGAGTTCGGCCCCGCTCCCCGGGACTCGGGAGCGGGGCCGAAACGGCGAAAGCCGGTGTCAGAGAGCGGCGGCGATGCGATCGCCGACCGCGACGGTCGAGGCCGGCGCGGTGCGCGAGGCCAGATCCTTGGCGACGGCGGTCTCGATGCGCGCGGCGGCCTCGGCGTTGCCGAGGTGGTTCAGCAGCAGCGACACCGACAGGATGGCGGCGGTCGGGTCGGCCTTGGACTGGCCCGCGATATCCGGGGCGCTGCCGTGCACGGGCTCGAACATGGACGGGTTGGCGCCCGAGGCGTCGATGTTGCCCGAGGCGGCCAGGCCGATGCCGCCGGAGACCGCGGCCGCCAGGTCGGTGATGATGTCGCCGAACAGGTTGTCGGTGACGATCACGTCGAAGCGGCCCGGGTCGGTGACCATGTGGATGGTGGCGGCATCGATGTGCTGGTAGGCGGTTTCGATGTCCGGGTACTCGGTGGCGACCTCGGCCACGGTGCGGGTCCACAGCGAGCCGGCGAAGGCGAGCACGTTGTTCTTGTGCACCAGGGTCAGGTGCTTGCGGCGCGCACGGGCCTTCTCGAAGGCGTAGCGCACCACGCGCTCGACGCCGAAGCGGGTGTTGGTGGAGACCTCGGTGGCGACCTCGTGCGGGGTGTTCACCCGGATCGCACCACCGGTTCCGGTGTACGGGCCCTCGGTGCCCTCGCGCACGACCACGAAGTCGATGTCCGGGTTGCCCGCCAGCGGGCTGGTGACACCGGAGTACAGCCGCGACGGGCGCAGGTTCACATGGTGGTCGAGCTCGAAGCGGGTGCGCAGCAGCAGCCCGCGCTCGAGCACGCCGCTCTGCACGGACGGGTCGCCGATGGCGCCGAGCAGGATGGCGTCGTGCTGCTTGAGCTCGGGAATGACGTTGTCCGGCAGGATCTCACCGGTGGCATGGAACCGCTTGGCCCCCAGGTCGTATTCGGTCTTCTCCACACCGGGGACCACGACGTCGAGGACCTTGAGGGCCTCGGCGATGACCTCGGGACCGATTCCGTCGCCCGGGATGACAGCGAGTTTCATGAACAATGCTCCGTTCGGATTAGCGACCCTGAACACTCTCGGCGCCCGTGTTCCGACGCGGGCGAAGAGTCCGCCCGCCACGATAGCGGGTGCCCCGAGCACCCCGTTCACCAGGGCGAACCCCTCCCAACCACTGGGACGGCGGCTGTGCAAGACCCGGAAATCTGCGTGCCGCCGAGCTCCTCGTCACGCGGTACCGTCCGCTCGACCGGTAGCGCGAGGGAGACGGGCACACATGGGATCACTGGAGAACTCGACGGGCAGCGGCGACAGCAACCTGCACATCATCGGCTTGTTGCTGCGGGTGCTGGGCATCAGCTTCCACAATTCCGGAGCCTATTGATACGACCGCGCCCCCGCCGTGATTCACGGCGGGGGCGCGGCGGCAATCGTTTCCGGGCTCGGCCCGGTACCTACTAGTCCAGGTTGACCTGGGCGACCTTCACCGCGCCGACGGCCTCGGCGATGGCGGACTGCACCTCGGCTGGAACATCGGCGTTGACGCGCAGCACGACGGTCGCGCCGTCCTGGTCCAGGTCCTGGGTCAGCTGGGCGGCGAGGATGTCGATGCCCGCGTCGCCGAGCTTGGTGGCCAGGCGGCCGAGCTGACCCGGCTTGTCCTCGTACGCGATGACGGCCAGGTTCAGGCCCTCGGCGCGCATGTCGTAGTTGCGGCCGTTGATGTTGACGATCTTCTGCACCTGCGAGGGCTCGGTCAGGGTGCCGGCCACGTTCAGGGTGCGGCCGTCGCCGAACACGGCGCGCAGGTCGACCAGGCTGCGGTGCGAGGGGCTCTCGGTCACGGTGGTGACCGTGGCCTCGATGCCGCGATCCTTGGCCAGCGACGGGGCGTTGACGAAGGTGACCGAATCCTCGATCAGGGCGGAGAAGACGCCGCGCAGAGCCGAAAGCTCCAGCACCGCAACGTCACTGGCGGCGAGCTCGCCGCGGACCTGCACCTCGAGGCTGACCGGCAGCTCGGAGGCGAGGGCGCCGAGCAGCGCGCCCTGCTTGCGGACGATGTCCAGCCACGGGGCGACGTCCTCGGAGACAGCGCCGCCGGTGACGTTGACCGCACCCGGGACGAACTCACCGGCGAGGGCGAGCTTGACGGACTTGGCGACGTCGGTGCCGGCGCGGTCCTGGGCCTCGGAGGTGGAGGCGCCCAGGTGCGG
The DNA here is from genome assembly GCF_042799795.1 of Nocardia sp. NPDC057668. Lineage (NCBI taxonomy): Bacteria > Bacillati > Actinomycetota > Actinomycetes > Mycobacteriales > Nocardiaceae > Nocardia > Nocardia sp. NPDC057668. Next base: position 2,137,908 of record NZ_JBHVIC010000001.1, read on the forward strand.
GGTGACCACGACCTGCGGCAGCTCGAAAAGCGGGCTGTCGGTGCAGGGTTCGGTCTCGAACACGTCGAGGCCGGCAGCGCGCACGTGGCCGGACTTGATGGCGTCGGCCAGGGCCTGCTCGTCGATCAGGCCACCGCGCGCGGCGTTGACGATGATGACGCCCGGCTTGGTCTTGGCGATCGAGGCGGCGTTGAGAATGCCCTTGGTCTCGGGGGTCTTGGGCAGGTGCACCGAGATGAAGTCGGCGCGCTCGAGCACCTCGTCCAGGGTCAGCAGTTCGATGCCGAGCTGGGCGGCGCGGGCCGGGGAGGTGTAGGGGTCGTACGCGACGATCTTGGTCTCGAAGGCGGCGAGGCGCTGCGCGAACAGCTGGCCGATGCGGCCCAGGCCGATGACGCCGACGGTCTTGCCGAGGATCTCGACACCGTTGAACTTGCTGCGCTGCCAGGTGTGCTCGCGCAGGGTGGCGTCGGCGGCCGGGATCTGGCGCGCGGCCGAGAGCAGCAGCGTGACCGCGTGCTCGGCGGCGGTGTGGATGTTGGAGGTCGGCGCGTTGACGACCATGACGCCACGCTCGGTCGCGGCCGGCACGTCGACATTGTCGAGGCCGACGCCCGCGCGGGCGACGATCTTCAGGTTCTTACCGGCGTCGAGGACCTCGGCGTCCACCGTGGTGGCCGAGCGCACGAGCAGCGCGTCGGCGTCCACGACGGCCTCGAGTAGTGCGGGGCGGTTCGGGCCGTCGACCCAGCGAACCTCGACACCGTCACCGAGCGCGTCGACGGTCGACTGGGCGAGCTTGTCGGCGATCAGAACTACGGGGCGGCCTGCTTGGCTCACTGTGGGGTACTCCTGCGGGAAAGGGGTCCGGGATTTACGGGCGCAATCTTAATGGGCGAAGATTTGGCTTGCCTTACCGCCCGGTAGGCGGGTGCCGTCAGACCGGTGACATGCCGGTTTTCCCGCTCACCGAAACTATTGTGGTCAATTGTCCAAATACGCTGCGAACTCGCCGCCACCCGGCTAGGTTGCCCGGCATGTCTCGGACTCATCGGATTCTCGCGGCCGCCGCGCTGTGCGCCGTCCCCCTCACCGCCGCGGCCCCCGCCCCCGCCGCGCCGGTGGTGAACAAGGTCGTGGTGATCGGCCTGGACGGCACGCTGTACAGCGAGATCGCCGCCGCCAATGCCCCGAACCTGGACCGCCTGGTCGCCGAGGGCACCCTGGCGCGCACCTCCATCGCCGGGCATACGACCATGTCCTGCGTCTCGTGGGCGACCGCGCTGACCGGGGTGTGGGACACCAAGCACGGCATCGTGGACAACGACGCATCCTGCAACGCGGGGGCTTTCGCGCCATATCCGACGGTGTTCACGCAGCTCGAGGCCGCGCAGCCGAGCCTGTCGACGGTCTCGCTGGGCACCTGGGACAAGATCGGCATGATCGCGCGCACCGGTAACCCCAAGGCCGACAAAGTCACAGTGACGCAAATCGACCCGACCGGTGCGGGCATCTGCGAGACCATCGCCGATTCCAACGCCGCGACCCAGGTGGCCGCGGCCATCAGCGCGGACGGCCCGGATCTGACCTTCACCCACCTGGACCAGATCGATATCGTCGGGCACACCCTGCGCGGCATCTGGCCGCAGTCCTACCGCGATGCCATCGCGCGCGCGGACGGCCTGGTCGGCAAGATCACCCAGGCGGTGGACGCCCGCATGGCCGCGCATTCGAACGAGCGCTGGACCATCCTGGTCACCACCGATCACGGCCACAAGCCCGAAGGCGGGCACGGCGGCCAGAGCGCCTATGAGACAGCGAGTTTCGTGATCGCCCGCGGTCCGGGCTTCGCCGCGGGCGCGCAGAACAACGGGTACACCCTCGCCGACATCACCCCCACCGTCCTGGACCTGCTCGGGGTGGCGGCCCCCGCGAACCTGGACGGCGTCTCGATGCTCGCCGGCGGTTCCGGCGACCCCGGCGCGCCGGTGCCGAACACCCCGCCGGTCGATTCCGGCGTCACGGGCTCGTCCTCCGGTTCGGCCCAGGCGGCCATGGTGAACAACCCGCTCTGCATCCTGGGCAGCGGCTCGGCCGGGGGTTCGTCCGGCAGCGACCACAAATAGACAGCCGCACTGTCGAATTCGGCATCCGCGACGGATGCGAGCCGAACCGGTCCCGGGACATCCGGGACCGGTTCGCCGTTCCTCGCGGGAACGGTCAGACCTTGACCTCGTCGGCGGAGAGCATGATCTCCACCACCGCGCCGTAGGCCGCGGCCCAGGTCCCGGCGAGTTCCTCGGTCCATTGCGCACCGAGGAAGTGTTCGAGGGTGGCCAGCAGTGATGCCCCGGCCACCGGGTAGTGCGCGGCCACCACCCCGAGCTGGGCATGGTGGCGGCCCAGCTGTTGCACGAAAGACGGGTCGTCCGCGAGGGTTTGGACATTGGTGACGATCCGGCCGAGGCCGGACAGGAAGCGCTCACGCTGCACGGTCATGTCCTCGGCGAACATGTCCCGCACCTCCGGGTGCGCCGCGAACAGATGATCGTAGAAGTACTCCACGGCCTCGGGTCCGACCGCGCCGACCTGCTGCCAACTCGACTGCAATGCTTCGATATTCATGTGGGTTCCCCACTTCCCTTGTCTGCGTGCCTGATTCCTTACACGCCACGAAATCGGCAGGGCTGCTACCGAATTCGGGACCTCTGTGTCCGTGGACGATGTGGGATCGGGATGTGCCCGATCAGTCCTGCGGGGTATGACCCTTCCCGCCGATCGGCAGGTCGCGCTGATACCCGGAGGCCGGCACGATGTCCGGCAGCGACTCGGCGATGCCCGGCAGCGGCAGCAGGGCCAGCTTGTCGACTTCCACCGACAACGTCATGATCATGGCCTGCAACTGGTTTCGCAGCAGTCCGGAGTAGGACTGCAGCTGGGCCAGGCGCTGATCCTCGAGTTCGGGATCGGCGTAGGCACCGCGCTGCGGCCCGGCCGCGTGCACCTGCTGCAGCATCTCGCGCTGCTGCGCGCGGGTGACCCGCATCAGCTCCCGCGCGTGCTCTTCGGCCTGTTCCACGATCGAGTCGGCGGAAGCCTGTGCGCGCTTGAGGGTTTCGACGGCCTGATTGCTGATGCCGAGGGCGTCCTTGGCCGTCTCCTCCTGCAACCGGGCGATCTCCCAGTTCGCGTTGGCCAGCTGACGCTGCAGCTCGGCCACCTCACCGGCGGAGGCCATGGTCTGCATCTGCATCTGCATCGCTTCGCTCTTGCCGGCCAGCTGCATGTTCTCCCGTTGCAGCCGAGCCAGTTCCGGCGAGTTGCTGGTGAGGGTGAGCTGGCGGTTCTCCCGCGCCACCCGCGCCACCGCGATGTGCACCCGCTCGAGGAAGCGGTCGACCTCCTCGGCGTCGTAGCCACGCCGCCCCAGTCGCGCGCCCTTGAACGTGGCGGATCGGATCTCGTCGGGTGTCACATCCATTGGTCAACCTTGTCGAAGCCGCGGTCGGCGGCCGGGGCGGCGGAGCCTGCCGCCGGCGCCTGGCCGAATGTCTCGTATCTGATGGCGTGCCTGGGCATCCCGGCGGCGGACAGCGCCGCGACGGTGGCGGCGACCATGGCCGGGGAACCGCAGACCAGCGCGGTGCACCCGGTCAGGTCGCGACCGCGCGCGGCCACCGCGCCAACCATGCCCTGCACGCCGTGGAAGCCGGGATCCTCCGACACCACCGGGGTGTAGGTGAACCAGGGATTCTCGGTGAGCGCCGTCAGGGCCTCGTGGTCGTAGAGATCCCAGGTGGTGCGCACGCCGTGGAACAGCTGCACCCGCGGGGTGTATCCGGTGTGCCGCGATTCCTGCTCGATGCGCTCGATGATCGCGCGCATGGGCGCGAGCCCGGAGCCGCCGGCGATGAGCAGCAGGTTGTCCACCGCTTGCGGCGGGAAGACGAAGGCGGTGCCCACGGGTGCGCCGAGTCGCACCTGATCGCCCGGGCGGATCGTGCGAGCGAAGGTCGCGCTGACCTCGCCGCCGTCCACGACCTGCACGTGCAGATCGAAGGTACCGTCCGCGCGCGGAGCGTTGGCCGGGGTGAAGTAGCGCCACAGCCGCGGCCGCTGCGGAATCTCCACCGCCAGTGACTGACCCGCTTCGTACGGATACTCGTGCAGCGGGCGCACCGTGATGACGGTGACGTCGATGCTGCGACGTTCGGTGGACACGATCTCCGCGTCCCACCACGCGGGCGTGTTCGCGGCCCGATCGGCGGCCTCGACCATGATGCCCGCGACGGCCTGATAGGCGCCGGTCCAGGTCTGTGCGAGTTCGGCGGTCCAGCGCGGGCCCAGGAAATGCGCGAGGGTGGCCAGCAGCGAGGCGCCCGCGGCCGGGTAGTGCGCGGCGACGGCGCCGAAGCGGCGATGATCGCGGCCCAGCTGGGCGACGAATTCCGAATCGGCGGCGAGGGTTTCGACGTTGCTGACGATGCGGCCCAGGGCCGCGAAGAACTTGGCGCGCTGGGCGGTCATCCGGGTCGGGAACATGTCCCGGACCTCGGGGTGCGCGAGGAACAGGTGTGCGTAGAAGTACTGGGTGGCCTCGTCGCCGGCACGTTCGACGTACCGCCAACTCGCCTGCAGGGCATCGGTATTCATCCGCGGCGCAAATCCTCGTTCTGCAACACACTCCCTTTCGCCTGGACGACTGTCCGAATAACGAACAACCTAAGGCATGGGCTTGGAGCTGTCGAAGCGAGAAATCTGGCAAATCATTCGCAAATCATCAATTTGCGACGGAGGCCACAGTTCTGCGGCAAATAGTCTGACGGCTTCTAATTGTCTCAGGAAATGCGAAAGGCCGACCTCAGGGCTGCGAAACCCGAGGTCGGCCTTTTCAGCTTTTGCCGACGATCAGCCGCCGAAGGAGCCGGTCCACAGGGTGCTCAGGATGCCGTGCAGCGCGGCCGAGCCGGTGCTGAGCAGGCCGTTCAGAGCAGCGGAACCGGTCTCGATGATAACGGGGATCATTTAGTAAAGCCTCTCGATAAAAAACCAATCGAACTTCCGACGCACGGCATATCGACGCGTTCTGCGCACCCGTTACGGAACATTAACGCACTGTGACATGCATCCCAGTTATTCGATATCGCGCGGGGCTTCATGTACTCGATCCCAGCAAAGCCGACAACACGCATATCTCGCGCAGATAACCCCTGCTCAGGCCGGGAAATAAATGGACCGGCGCGGGCCGCGCCCGCTAGCCTCGGCGACCATGATCCTGCGCAACATCCCCGACGCCATGGACCCGGCGGTGGTCGCGACGATCGACGCCGAACTCGGCCGGATCGAGCGCGAGCACCGGGTCGACGTGCGCCTCGCCATCGAGAGCGGCAGCCGGGCCTGGGGCTTTCCGTCCCCGGACTCCGATTACGACTGCCGCTTCGTCTACCTCCGCCCGCTCGAGGACTACCTCACGCCGTGGCCCGGGCGCGATGTCATCGAGACGCCGCTGATCGGCCTGCTGGATGTGAACGGCTGGGATCTGGTCAAGGCGCTGCAACTGCTGGTGCGCGGCAACGCGGTCCTGATCGAATGGCTCATGTCGCCCATCGTGTATTCCGCGGACTCGGCGTTCCGTGACGAATTGCGGGAGCTGGCCGACGCCGTCGCCGACCGCGATCAGGTCGCCCGGCACTACCTGCACCTGGGCGCCCGGCAATGGCGACTGTTCGACACCAACCGGTCGCTGAAGAAGGTGTTCTATTCGCTGCGACCGGCCATGGCATTGCGCTGGCTGCGCGAACATCCGGATAAGACCGTCGCGCCGATGCATTTGCCGACGCTGCTCGCGGAGTGCGACCTGCCCGCCGATCTGGTCGAATCGATCCGGACGCTCACGGAGTTGAAGGCCCGCACCCGCGAGATGGGCGCCGGCGAGGTGCCCGCGCCCATCGCGGATTTCATCACCCGCGAATTCGACCGTGCGGAGGCGGAATTCACCGGCAACGAACCCGCACACCGGGAGCGGGCACGGGCGCTGTCGAACGAGTTCTTCAGGCGCCAGCTCGGCCGATGACCCGCACGACCACGGCTTCGGGCCCGGGCTTGGTGCTGCGCACCTCGAACTCCACCCGCTGGCCCTCGGCCAGCGACCGGAAGCCCTGCCCCTCGACGGCGGTGTACTCGACGAACACGTCGGGTCCGCCGTCGTCGGAGGTGAGGAAGCCGAAGCCCTTCTCACTGTCGAACCACTTCACAGTGCCGTGCACCATTACCCCATACCTCGTCGAATGCCCTGGAAAAACCGTGGAATCGGCCACGTCCCCACGCGCGCCTCGCCCCCATGGTGTCACGGGGCGCGGTCGTCCCGGAACCCGCCTCATCCCGCCCGGGCCGCGCCCGGCTCGTCGTCCGATCCGCGCATGGCGTACACCCGGTCCAGGAAGTCCCGGTGCGCGCGCAGCGTGGAATCCAGCAGCTCGCGCCAGGTGCGGCGGTCCACCCGGCTGTCGCTGAACAGCGAGGACAGCGACGCCGGGCCGAGCCGGTCGATGTGATCGACGATGAATGTCAGTCGCCGGCGCGGGAATTGGGCCCCGATGCGCGGATTCTCCTCCAGGAAACGGTCGAGTTCGTAGAGGTAGTTGACCGCGCGGTTGTACTCGGTATCGGTGAGGTGGTAGTCCATCCGCTTGATCTCCACGATCCAGAGCTCACCGGAGTCGTGCAGCAGTACGAAGTCGGGTTCGCGCTTGGGGCTGCCGACGGCGCTGGTCTGCAACATGGATCCGAATTTCTGTGCGTACCAGCGCTCGAAGCTGGCCCGTACCCGCTGCAGCGATTCGTTCATGCCCAGCGGCGTCCATTCCGGTGCCAGCAGCCACGGCGCGGTTTCGATGAGCTCCTGGAAGGGGCGCTCGAGCGAACGGCGATCGTCGATGAGCGCGCGTAGCCGATCCACCACCGCGACCCGCTCGCTGGCGATCTGGCCCAGGGAGTAGATCTCGGCGACCCGGGCGCGCTCGAAAAGCGCCACCACCACGTCGAGTTCGGGTTCGGCGTCCTCGGCGATCTCCTTGAGCGTCTCGAGCAGGCTGCGCTGCGGGCCCAGCGACAGTGCCAGCCGCACCATGTTCTCGATGTGCGCGGGGTCGTCCAGCGAGGCCCGGTCCTTGTGCGCCACCAGGATTCGCGCCGCTTCCAGCACCGAGTCCCGGAACACGCGGTCCCCCGGCGCGATTCCCTCCAGCATCTCGCGAATCCGGGAGCGCTCGACGAACTCCTCCCAGACCCGGCGGCGGATGGACTTCTCACCGAGCCTGCCGATTTCCTTGATGAGCGCCTGCCCCCACTGCGCCAGCGCTTCCCCGCGCGGGGAGTTCCACATGATGTCCTGGCGGTCGGAGCGGACCAGATCCTCCTCGTCATCGAGCCAGTCCACGTGCACTGCCCCGACCAGGTAGGAGCGCAGCTTGAACTCGCCGGTGAATCCGGCGGGTATGCCGAAATCGCGGGTCTGCGCGACGATCTTGCCGCGCGCGTAGATCCGGACACCCGCCATCGCCTCGTCGCGGTAGGGCTGTTTGGAGTACGCGATCCAGCCCGAGACCGGCAGGAACTTGTGCCCGAAACGCACCGGCACCCGGCTCACGTCGACCCGGGTGTCCTCCATGACGTCGATGGGCAGATCACTGAGTGTGAAGGACTCCGAACCCGCGCTGTTGCGCACCTGCACGCGCCAGTCCGAGCGTTCGATGCCGAAGCGCGAAGCGAGCTGCCTGCTCAGCTCGGTGCCGCTGTTCACCCTCTTGCGGAAGAAGTTTCGCAGAATGACGGTGGTGCCGCGGGTGCCGGTGAAGGTGCCGTCCAGCGGGCCCGGCTTCGGGTAGTAGTCGCGCTCGGTGTCCGACAGCATGTCGTCCAGGTCCAGGATCAGGTGCGCGACCGGCCAACCCTGCGGCGTACGGTCGGTCGGGGTCGACCCCGCGCTGATGACCTCGATGGTCCGGCAGATTCCGAAGGCGGCGAGCTTCCCGATTCCCTTGCGCCCCATGACCGGTCGCTGCTGCTCACGCGAGAGGTCGGAGCCGGTGCGCTTGCGCCGGTCCGAGCCCACCATCAGGTAGTGGGCATTGATCTCCGACGCCGTCATGCCGTGTCCGTTGTCCGACACCACGATCCGGTACGCGGGTTCGTCCGCGGCGCGGATGGTCCCCGCCAGCGTGACGCCCCACGGCAGCGCGACATCCACCTCGGTGGCGTCTGCGTCATAGGAATTGGCGATGAGTTCGGCCAGCACGGCCGACACCCGGTCGTAGAGCCGGATGCCGAGTTTGTCGATCGCCAGCCGGCTGATCCGCATGGTGTACCGGTGGTCGTCGCGATCCAGCGCGGCCGCATGCACCTCGTTGTACATGGTGGGCCCCCAATTGCCCTCACGGCAGCCTTCGTTCAGCTACCCCTGGTATCGATGCAACGCTTCGTGATTAACGAAAGGCTGAACGGTTGCGTACCGGTTCGTCACGGTCGGGTTCCGGATTCACCACGGGGTAGCCGGAGGCAACGGCTAGGTCTCGGCTATCGGGATCGGGCGGAGGGTGGGCGTCCGTGCGGTCGCGATCGGGGTGTAGGCAGGCGGGCATCATTCGGCCCGGAAGGCGCGAAACACCCGGCAATGGGCCGGGTTGCGGACGCGGTTCCAGGTGCGGCGCTCGCGCCGTTGCGCTTTCGCGCGGTGGGGTGCGCGCCAGGGCGACCGGACCCGCAGCCTGTCACCGCGGCGATCCCGCAATTGGACCGGGGACTCTGCGCAGGCAAGGCATCCGTTCACCTGTTGATCGACCAGGACGAGGGCACGCTTGCCTGCCCGGCCTTCACACGGTTGCTCTTTACGCGGTGCGGGTCCATCGGTCCGTCACCTCGGGAGATCCGGTGACAGGACTGTCCGAGACGGGAAGAATGCGTGGGGCGCGGCACGGTGCCGGCGGGCGGTAGAGGTGAGAGGTGCACGGGTGAATCCGATTTCGCGAGGTCTGGCGGCATTGTCCGAACGTCTGACCACCCCGGAACCGGCCGCGCCAACCCTGGCCGCGACCATCGCCGCGCGGCGCCGGTTCTTCGGGAACGCGGCGGTTGACCCGGAAACCGGTGCGGTGAGCCCGGATCGAGTTCTGGTGTCCTGGTTCGGCTGTGCGAGCTTCGCGATCTCGCTGGGCGGCACCGTCTTCCTGCTCGACGCGTGGGTGCCGCGCGGCGCGACCTCGGGCTACGTGCCGACGACCGTCGCCGAGGTGGCGGCCCTGCGCCCGGCCGCGATCTTCATCGGCCACGGGCATTTCGATCACGCCGCCGACGCCGGGCCCATCGCGCAGGCGAGCGGGGCCGTGGTGTACGGGACCACGGAACACTGCGCGACCGTACGCGGGCAGGTCCCCGATCCCCGATTCGACTGTGTGGAATTGGGTTCCGCTGATTCCTCGTACGGTGATCGATACGACTTCGAGCTCGCGCCGGGCGTCGCGGTGACCGCGGTCCGGCACGTGCACTCCGCCCGCACCGCCCGCGACGAGAGTCCCGCGGGCTCGGATCCGGTGCGCCCCAAGCCGTGTCCGTGCGATATCCGGGAGTTCCCACCGTCCCTGGCCCATGCCGCCCATCTGGCGCGCAATATCGCCGCGCCCGAGGGCGGGGTGCTGCTCTACCAGTTCCGGACCGATCGCTTCACCCTGACCTGGCACGATTCCTCGGGGCCGCTGCTGGACAAGGCCCCCGAGGTGCTGGACGTGCTGCGCTCGCTACCCGCCTCGGACGTGCACGTCGGCGCGGTGCAGGGGTTCAACCAGTTCACCAACGGGCTGCGGGACCCGCGGAGCTACATCGAGGCGCTGCGCCCGAAGGTGTTCGTGCCCAACCATCATGACAACTGGCTGCCGGTGTTCACCGCGCGCGGGGAGGCGTTCCGGAGTCCGGTGGAAGCGGAGCTGGCACGGATTCCGGAACAGGCGCGGCCGCGGGTGCGGATGCTGGTCGATCGGGACGACTATCTGGCGCCGGGGGTGCTGGAGTTCCCGCTGGGGTGAGCGCGCCCCCTCGATGGTGCGCGATGCGCGCCCATGGCAGGCCGCGCGGCTGTGCTCGCGCGCCATGCAGGCGGGCCGTTCGTCCGCCGAAGCCGATCAGAAGCGGAGCAGCATGGTGCGACTGGTACTCCCGGTGGGACTCGGGTGCGCGGAGTCCGGAATCTCGACGAAGCCGAGCCGTTCGTAGAGCCGGCGCGCCGGGTTCTCTTCCCGCACACTGAGACTCACCTGCTTGAAGGCAGCTCGCGCGTCCACCAGCAGCTGTTCCATGAGCAGGGTGCCGACCCCCGTGCCGCGCGCACCGGGCACGACTCCGATGGCCAGTTCCGGGGTGTCGTCGTCGATGTACCCGTAGGCGGCGTTGTCACCGGTGAACAGTCGCAGCCACGCGGCCCCGCGCAGTTCCCCGTCCTGCTCGGCGACGACACCGAGATCCCCAGGCGCACCCCAGTTCTCGACGTAGTGCGCGAGCGCCGGTATGGCGCGCAACTCGTCCGGCGACGTTCGCCCCTGGTCGGCCGAGTAAGAGGCTTCGAAGAGCATGGACCACAGGTGATTCTCGTCTGCGGGCAGGGCCGGACGAACGATGACGCTGGACACGGGTGGGACTATACGGTTCGTGGAGGTCGGCGCGCGCGGGCGTTTCCGGGGGATGCAGTCGATCGCGGATCGCCCCTCACCGGTCCGCCGGCTCAGCCTCGGGCAGGCAGCCTGTAACCCGCCCGGACCTCAGCCCAGCAGGCCCGGCCCCGGAGTAGGGACGACGTCGCGCGCGGTGAGTTCGTCCCCACAGTGGTCGCATTCGAGCCGCACATGCGCCTGCCCCTCGCAGTCGCGATGCCCGTACAGCATGGGTGGCCCGTCCGGCGCGACGTGCGCGTCCCCCCAGTCCTTGAACGCCAGCAGAATCGGATAGACGTCGAACCCCTTGGGCGTGAGCCGATACTCCTCGTGCGCACCGACCTCGGCCGGCCCCTTGCTCAGGATCCCGTGCTCGACCAGCCGATCCAGCCGGTCGAGCAGCCTCCCCTTGGATATCCCCAGATACCCCTGAAACCCGTTGAACCGCCGCACCCCCGCGAACGCGGCCTTGAGTATGAGCAGGGTCCACCGGTCCCCGAACACCACCAGCGCCCGCGTGATCGAACACGGCTCCTCGGCCAGCTCTTCGTACCGCATCTTCCCAATGCTAGCCGAGTGGTCTTAATATGAGACCAAATCTCATCGGTCCCGAAATGAGACCACACCCGTAGGGGGTCCCATGCCCAACCACCGAGCCACCGTTGAAACCGACCTGCTCGCCGAAGCTTCGGGTCCCAGCCTGACCAGCAACGCGCCCGCCGACGACCATGTCGCGGCGGATCCAGCGCCCCTTCCGCGCACTACAGCAGCATCACCGCCGTTGGCGAACCCAATCGACAGCCACCAGGTCACCGCCGAGAATGAGCGCGCCGCCCCCGGTAGCGACTCTGCCGCCGGCAGCCCTTTCGCCGCTGAGCAAGCCCCGGCCGTGGCCTCCACCGAGCGGCCCCACGATACGACCGGCCCAGCTCCCTACCAGGTCCTCCGGTCCCTGCTGGACGACCGCCACACGTGCCGCGCCTTCCGCCCCGATCCGGTATCCCGCGAGACGATCACCCAGATCCTGACCACCGCCCAGCGCACCCCCTCCGGCTGCAACGCCCAACCCTGGCAGGTGATCGTGACCGAGCCGCCGGCAACGGCCCGCCTCCGCGAGTCCCTGCTCGCCCACATCGACGGCGCGGCCCCGGCCACCGACATCCCCTTCCCCACGTACCACGGCGTCTACCGCGACCGCCGCCGAGAATGCGCCGCGGCCCTCTACGCGGCGGTGGACGTCCCCCGCGGCGACCACGCAGGGACGATGCGCCAATTGGTCCGCAATTTCGAGTTCTTCGACGCACCCCACCTGGCCCTGATCACAACCGACACGGCCCAAGGCTCCTACGGCGTCCTGGACTGCGGCCTCTACCTGACCTCCTTCCTCCTGACGGCCCAAAGCCTGGGCGTGGCAACAGCTCCCCAAGCGGCGCTGGCGACCTACTCCCCGTTCCTCCACGAGTACTTCGCGATCCCCGAGGACCGCCAGATAGTCGCCGGTATTTCGTTCGGCTACGGCGATCCGAACCACCCGGCGAACGGGTTTCGCACAACCCGTGCGGATTTGGGGGACGTGGTGAAGTGGCACTCGAATTAGCCACCGCGCCAACGCCGTACCGCTGATCGGCGGGTGGTTACGGGGCCGTTCTCGTCCTGTCGAACAAGTTAATGCTGGTCAGCCCCACCGGCCCCAATGCGTACCCGCGAATAGCGCGCAGCCCCTGGCAGGCGGTGGCGGCATCCTGGGTGGCGGGCAACTGCGCCATGTCCGAGCCGCTCGCCCGTCGGGGCGGCGACACGGCCGTGTCCACGGTCGGCCACGGTCGACCTCCGACCCCATTGTGCACAGCGGCGGCCTGTCCACAGCCGACCCGTTGTCCCAGTTCACGTCGCCGCGACACCACCGCCGATCTGTCACCGTCAATTCCGTGATCACCACTCGCGCCGAACTCCGCGCCGAAGGCGTTTCCGCCGACGCGATAGCCCGCCGCTGCCACCGCGGCACGTACACCCGCCTGCTCCCAGGCGTCTACCTCTGCGGCGACGCCACTCCCCTGGACCGCCACCGCGCGGTATCCGCGTGGCTCCCACCCGCCGTCCTCAGCCACCGCACCGCCGCCTGGCTCCGAGGCATGCTCCCCGAGCCCCCATACCTCGAAGCGACGGTCCCAAGAACGGTCTACCGAAAGCCCCCACCCTGGCTGCGCCTCCACCGCCGCGATATCCCCATCGACCAGGTGTCAACGACGTTCGACCTCCCCACGACGTCCCCCGCCCTCACCCTCCTCGACTGCGCGGCAACCCTCCCACCCCGCGAGGCCGCCGCCTTGGTAGACACCCAACTGGGCCGCACGGTCTCCCCCGCCGACGCCCTCGCCCTCTGCCGATCAACCGTGACCGGCACGAAGGCGCTCCGGAAACAACTCCACGAGGCGGCGATCCACCACGCCTCGGAACCGGAACGCCTCTTCGCCCGGTCATTAACGGCCAGAGGCCTCCGCCTCCTCGCGAATCACCCCGTAGGCCCGTACATCTGCGACTTCGTAGACGAACGCTCCCGCACGATCATCGAGATAGACGGCCGCGAGTTCCACAGCGCGCCGCCGGTGTTCCGCAACGATCGCCGACGCCAGAACTGGCTGGTCCTCGAGGGGTGGTTGGTGTTGCGGTACGCCGCGGCCGACGTGTTCAACGCTTTGGATGAGTGCGCGGACCAGGCAGCGGCGGTGGTTCGCCGGCGCAGGCGTGCTCGCCGGTAGCCGATTTTCGTGCACAATCACCGTCCGCGTGGCAGCAAGCAGCCCTTTCGTGACCGATAGTGCACGATAATTCGCACCCCACCCGAAGCCCGGTCCAGCACTGAGAATGGCTGGAGTTCGCATAGGGCAAAACGGCCTTCGAAGCGCCGTCGCAGTCCGACATAGCCCGGCTGGTCATTACGACGTGAACGTCTGCCCTGCAACTCCGTTGACGAACTCTTCCCACGCCCCGATCGAGAAGACCAACCCAGGTTGACATGGGGCCTTCGAATCCCTTACAGCGACGACGTTCTCGACGAACGCCACTTCGACGCAATCGGCCTTGTCTCCGGAGTAGCTGCTCTTGAACCATTCGGCCCCGGATAGATCAGCGATCACGTCGCGAACTCCTTCATCATCTGCCGCAGCAGAACCCGGCTCGCCGACTCGTCCAGAGACTCGCGCCGGAGTGCTTCGAGAACCTGATCGTAGCGCTGCACATCTGCATCGCTCTCCAGATACATGCACCCCGTGAAGGATTCCAGATAGACCACCGGAGGCCCCGAGGGAAGTCCGTGCGGATCATGATCGAACTCCAGGATCGCGAACTGCCCCACCGGATCTCCCACCGGCGCACCTGCACTGAATGGAAGCACTTGCACCCGGACGTTCGACAGCTTCCCGATCTCCGCCAGATGTCGCAGCTGCGCCGCCATCACCTGCCGCCCACCCACGGCGCTCCGCAGAACCGCTTCGTGCAGAAGGACCTCCAACTGCAGCGGTTGATGCCGTCGAGTGATGATCGCCTGCCGCTTGTTTCGCAACTCCGCCCGACGCCCATGCTCCGAAATGGTCTCCGTGGGCTTCGCGGCACGAATCAAGGTGCGGGCGTATTCAGCGGTCTGCAGTAGACCTGGAACCAGGGCCGGCTGATAGGTGGTCACCCTCCGAGCCGCGGCCTCCAGTCCGATGTACACATCGAAGTCCGCGGGCATCAGACTCCCGTACTCGTACCACCAACTCTTCTCGGTCGATTGCTGAAGCAACGTCACCATGGCGGCCGTCGAGCCCTCCGGCATCTCCAGGACGTCGCAGATCGCTTGTAGGTCACGCACTTTCAAACGTGTAGGCACGCCGCGCTCCAACCGCTGAAATACGGACGAACTGACGTCTGCGCACTTGGCGACCTTCTCTTGAGACATCCCCAGCGCAGACCGGGCCTCTCGCAAATACCGGCCCAGCTGTCGCCTGGGCAGCGTGGATCCAACGTCTTCCATGACGACTCCCCAAAACGGCGACCACCCGTACTGGGCGACGGAACGGCCCGAACCGATCGCCGTCCTGCAAGTTCGGATCGGTTGAACTGGGATACCCAGTTCAGGCTACCCACTTCCACTGCACAGTGATGTGCTTTCGGTATCACTGATCCCGACCGGAAGGAGCCGTACGATGTTCAACCACCTGGAAGTCGGCGCATGGGTTCAAATCACCAGGACCTGCCCGATTCGCGTGACAGTCGACGAGTGCCGAGAGTCCGCCACCGCGGTCTTCGGCAGCCCGCCCCGCGAGTTCGAGATCTCGCTCGACCCGACAGCTCTCGCCAGCTTGGTTCAACACTGCACTGCCGCTCTGCGCCTCGTCGAGGCGCAGAGCAAGCGAGAGTTCGAGAACGACCACGCGACGCGTGCCGAATGAGCGACGGCATGTCGATCTCGGGCCGACGACCGTCAGACCCGCTGCCCGAAACGCCGAGGCCGCCTATACCGGTTGACGATCGGTACAGAGATACACACAATCAGAAGGTGGCACGAATTCGCGATCTGAGCCCCAACACCCAGCGAATCAAAGCGCATGAACCGAAGAAGAGCGTCGTCTGCGAACACCAAACCGTCACCGACGCCGATGGCGCCACACTGCTGCACCTGACGACGTTCGGTTCGAAAGACCGTGTCTCGCATCCCAAGAGCAGCCAGTCGTTGCAACTCGATGCCAAGATCGCCGCCGGGCTTACACAGGTCTTCCGCGATACCTTCGGAGACGATGAACTCGGCATCCCGCCGAGCATGGACGTGGTCTTTCCGTCGGACATCACCGTCGACCTGCATAGCTTGACAGCTGCCTACAACAAGAACCCCGAACTCTTCCGGGAGCTGATCGGCAACGACGAAGCCGCCGACGACGTAGTCGCTATGGCGCGACGCAGGAATCAGGTAGCCCGTTTCAAGCGGTTGCTGGAGGATGACGAGTACTTCGCCGAAGAAGCCAAAGAGGTACCGAAGGAGAGCCCGGAAGCGGTATGGCAGAGGTTCTTCGAGGAGAATCCGTGGATCTTCGGCGTATCACTGTCCGGCCAGCTTCTTACCAAGTGGAGCGATGAGAAGCTGGAGCAGGTCGTAGTGGGCAGCTCGATCAGCGGGGTCGGCAAACGGGCCGACGCCTTGATGCGCACCTCCGGACGTATCAAGTCAATGGTCTTCGCGGAGATCAAGACCCACCGGACCCCACTCCTCAAGGACAAACCCTATCGCTCTGGCTGCTGGGCGCCCTCTGCGGAATTGTCCGGCGCCGTCGCCCAAGTCCAGGGAACAATCCACCGAACCGTGGACAAGATCGGCCGTCGACTCCAGCAACAGGCGTCCGACGGCAGCGACATTCCCGGCGACTACACATACCTACTACGCCCGCGCTCGTACCTGATCGCCGGAAATCTGAACGGCCTCCACGGCGAGGCCGGCGGAGTACACGAGGACAAGTTCAAATCGTTCGAGTTGTTCCGCCGGCATCTCACGGAACCGGAGGTCCTGACCTTCGACGAGTTACTGGCCAGGGCCGAGTGGATCGTGGAGTCGACACCGATAGACTTGATCCCAGAAGTCGATCAGTGAAGATTGTGAGTGCTGCCAGCTAGGTTGTGTCTCGAATTGTCGAGGGCGGGCCTGCGGACCATCCTCAATGATGTGGCAGCCACAAGCCTATGACCGCGATCCGGCAGTGCTCACGCACCAAATGCCATCGAGCACTGCGGTGAACTGTGAACTGTCTCTCACTGCCTGCGGTTACCGCACCAACAGCGTCTCTGCCACACGCCTTGCAACTGCTGGTCCGCCCACACGCGCGATCAACGGGCCCGCACTCACCCTGCCCAGCCAGTGGTTCGGCCGGCCCCGCCGCTTCAGCGGGCGACCCGACTTCTTCGGGCAGGACAGTGACGGCTCCAGCCGCGTTCATTGGCATCGGGCACCGCCCGCACCGCCGACACTACGCTGACCAGGGGTTCCAGTTGTCTCCGGTTCGGTTAATCGCTAACCACTGGAGGCCTCGCCCATTCGCCAAAGCAACCTCAATCCGCCGGCGATGCGAACGCCACCACTCGATGTTTAGGGTCGCTGACGGCACCGAACAGAGGGGAGCGGCGCCGGTCTCGTTCGAACCAGCAGACGTCGGAAGCACTGGAGCCGAGCCGAATTCGTCTCCCCGCTCTATTGCGCTGAGGCGCCAGGACAGTCCAGTCGTCGACCACGGCGCGGTTCGTGGTCTCGCGAAGGTAGGCCAGGTGTGGTTCGAACTGACCTGGAGCACACCAGCGGAGGGATTCCAACAGGGGTTGAGCCGCTTCGGCGGACAGAGTTCCCACCCGACATGCGAACGCATGAGTGAGGTTCCCGCTGTTTCCCGGACTGGTTGGCCTCCCCCTGGTTTTCCGGAAGTCCGAGGGAAGCCCAGGGGAGGGACTGCGCCAGCCAGTTCGGGATGTGAGAAGCTCTCTCTGCCTGCGTATTCCGTCATCGGGGAGTGTCGTGACTACAGCTGTACTCGCACCCAGCCTCCAAGCCAGCGTGGATCGCTACGCGCGGGCGCTTATCGTTCCGTCAAGGCTGTTGGCCTTGCATCCCCGCAAGGCCGGCGGACCCGGAAACGCCGCCGCCCTGGCGCCAGCGATCACGCTCGGCGTGATTTCGGCTTTCGAGGGGTTTGTTGAGGATTTCGTGGCCACCGCCCTGTACCGCCAGGGGCAGAGCTTCGGACAGATCGCGACAAAACTCGGCAAGATCAACAACCCGGACATCCAGATGTTCGAAGGAATTGTGGCGAAGGGGTTTACGGGCGCCAAGTCGGCGATCGGAATCGATTTCGCTGTTGACGTCTGGTATCCGCCCGAGGCCCACAAGCGCTTGTGGAATGCCGTTGAACTGAACTGGATGCAGGCGCGAGATGATGCGAAAGGCTGGATGCAGGTGCGGCACTGCCTGTCGCACGGCCTTGCCAGCGGTTGGCAAAGCGAGGTCTGGCCAGGCCCACTGAATCCGAACCAGACCTCCGCTTCATCGGTCCTGAACCCGATGAAGGACGACAAACACTCGCTCGTCCTGCACGGAGCGATAACTTGCGCGCGCATCTACCAGAGTGCGGCAACCCACCTGGCCGATCTGGTCGCGGAGCAGCTGGGCGAGACCTTGTCGTGGTCGAAGCTCCCAGACTTTCCCATGTACAAGACGTCACTCAAGGAGCACATGGCCACCAACGGATCGATCCAAGACGCCGACTTCGAGAGCTCGGCGGGCTCGGATAGCGATTAGCCAGTCTTTCACACCACGACAATCAAAGGGCCACAACAGCTCCCGGCATTGCCCAGCCGTCGCTCAAACAAACCCACCCCATTCAATCGACTGGTTCCAAGACCATTCCTGAGCTACGTTAGCTTGGTGAACAATCAGCCAAATGGCGGCCTCTACGGGCCAGGCGGTCAGGCTCGAGCCGAGTTCAAACTGAGTATCACTCGCGCACTGGCTGACCAGCTCGGCGAGAAGCTCAACAGGCTGCGCCCGGCTTTCCTCAACCAAACGAACCTCGACCAGATCGAGGATCGGCCAGGCATCTACCAGCTCTATCTGAACGGGGATCTGGTCTACGTCGGCAAGGCGAGTCAGAACCTGCGTGACAGACTCGGGAATCATCTCACAAAGCTCTCCGGCCGCACGAACCTTGGGATCGAGGAAATCGGCTATGTCTGCCTGTATGTCGACGAGGATCTCGAGGCGGCGGCTCCCGAGAAGTTGTTGATCAACACGTATCGGGCCAACGGCAAGGCCCCTTGGAACACAATGGGTTTCGGCAACAAGGATCCGGGCCGCAATCGCGACGATACACGCGTCAAGGCGAAGCACTTCGACGCGCGGTATCCGATTGACATCGATCGGAAGATCGAGGGAATCGCCGCTGGCTCACAACCGCTGAGCCTCGCACTCAAGTCGGCCAAGACCGACCTACCGTATACCTTCCGGTACGAGTCGAGGGACCAGTCGCTTAAGAAGCAGCTGAACGGCACCGCGGTTGTCATCCCGCCGTACCCCCTGACTGCGGCGGACTTCATGCAACTAGCGATTCAGGCGCTACCTGGTGGCTGGCAAGCCACGGTCCTACCCGGCTACGCGATCCTCTACCACGAGAGCAAGGACTACGACAGCGCGAGGATGTTCTGGCGCAAGGTGAACGACCGGGCCCAGCCGTTCGCGGGCAAGGATCTCCTGGATGAGACGGGCGAAGTCGGCTCGACAACCGAGGACGAAGACGACTGACCATCGGCGAGTCATTCAACACTCCCGCAATAAGGCGTGTCGCACGTGCGTTCGAATGGAGACCGCGGTATGGTTTCGGCATGTCGAAGCAGCGGCGAGCAGCCAATACCAAGCGTACGAGCGTAGAGCTTTTCGCTGGCGGTGGTGGCTTGGCGATGGCCGTCGAACAAGCGGGGTTTCGGCCGTTGCTGCTCAACGAGTTCGCGAAGCGGGCCTGTGAGACGCTCGCCGCGAACTGTGCGACGCCACTAGAGGAAGGGCAGGCTCCGACAATACCCAGCCGGAACGAGCGGCCACCGTTGATTGTCGGCGACGTACGGAAGGTTGACTTTGAGTATCTCCGGGACAAGGTCGACGTCTTGGCAGGAGGCCCTCCGTGCCAACCCTTTTCACTCGGCGGTATCGCCAAGGGTGACGAGGACGACCGCAACGGCTTCCCGCACATGTTCCGTGCGATCCGTGAGATGCGTCCCAAGGCCGTGATCTGCGAGAACGTGCGGGGGTTGCTCCGGCCGTCGTTCAAACCCTATTTCGACTACATCAAGCGGGAGTTATCGCTTCCGTTCGAGGAGCGCGCGGAAGGGTCGGACTGGCGGGACCATGACGCGATCCTGCGGCACATGGAGGATTCAGCGCACGTCGAGTTGGATGAGAGTTACGACGTCGATCACTTCCCGGTCAACGCCGCCGACTTTGGCGTGCCTCAGATCCGGAATCGGGTGATCGCCATCGCTTTTCGGCGGGATCTCGGGGTGAACATGGGAGAGTTCAAGAAACTGGTTAGGTCCCAGTACTCCGACACGAGCCTGTACGAGGACATGCACAGCGGCGCTTACTGGGAACGGCATCCAGAGGTCCCTAAGACAGTTCGAGAACGTGTCATGGCACGAATCCCGGTTCCTCAGCAAACTCTCCAAGCGGGAGAGGGCGAACGACTCCTTCCGTGGCGGACACTTCGCGATGCGCTGAAGGGAATCGACGGGCAGCCGCCACTGCCGGATGTTCCACCAAATTTCCTTGATCGCAAGGAACACAACCTCGGCGGGTTCACCGACCATATTGGCTGGCCGGATGCGCGGATCTACGCTGGGCATACACCCAATGAGCTGGACCGTCCCGCGAAGACGGTGAAGGCTGGCGTTCATGGCGTGCCAGGTGGTGAGTCCGTAATGCTGCTGGACAACGGAACTCATCGGTATATGACGGTTCGCGAAACCGCGCGAGTTATGACCTTCCCTGACGACTGGCAGCTCGCGGGACCACGCGGCGAGAAGATGCGGCAGCTCGGCAATGCCGTACCTGTGCTCCTCGGAAAGACTTTCGCTGGGGCGGTCGCAACTGTGCTCAAAGATGCCGAGTCCACCAAGTAGACACGGCAGTGCCCGACAGCGAAACAGGAAAATGGAACGATCGTCTGCCGCCTGATCGTGCGTGGAGGTGTCGATCCGGTCTGGGTCGTGCGGCACGTACCGCAGAGCAGGATCGGGCGGCGGGAGGTCGACACAACCGTCTCGTCGATCTCGGAGACGGTCGCGTGTCGTCCGCCTCGGTTGAGCTGAAGGTCTACGCCAAGACTCGCCGAATCCGTGCGTACATCAGGTGGTCCGATCGCGGCAAGTACCCCACCAAGTACGTCGGCGAGGTGGACGGGCGAACGCGGCGTCAGAACCTGGTCCAGGCATGGACTCTGGTGTGTGACAGGAAATTACTGCCTCGTCCCGCGGAGCCGTCGAACTCCTGGGCCAGCACGCCGGCAGTTCGATCGGTAATGCGCGCAAACCGCCGAAAGGATACCCGCCCGGAACTGGCGCTCCGATCTGCCATACGTGCGCACGGACTCCTCCGATATCGCGTGGACATGCAGCCACTCCCCCATGTCCGACGAAAGGCTGATGTCGTCTTTGTTGGCCCGCGGGTCGCTGTCTTCTGTGATGGTTGTTACTGGCACGGATGCCCTGACCACTACAGACCGGCACAGAAGAACAGTGATTTCTGGACCTCGAAGATCGTTGGCAATCGCGCGAGAGACCGAGAGACCGATCAACTCCTGACGGATGCTGGTTGGCGGGTAATCCGAATTTGGGAACACGAGGATCCAGAGCTTGCGGCTGCCCGAGTCGCGGCTGCGGTCAGCACCGGCAGAAGCGGCCGAACTCCACGGCTGAACGAACCTCCCACCGTACGCAATCCAGAACAGTGAATCGACAAGAGAGCGTGAGTATCATCTACACTCCCGAATCATTCGACCCTTTGTCGACAACTCAGCTCACGAACACGATATGTGAGATCTTCGAGCGCCAACCCCTTGTCTCAATGGCAAAGGAAATTCCGAACTTCGAAGGATCGGGTCTTTACGCGATCTACTACCGCGGAAGCAGCGTCGCACTATATCAACCCCTCTCCGTACTACAGATTCCGGTATACGCAGGGCAGGGACGCTCGAGCAACAGCGCTACGGGGAAAAAGAAGAAGACGCCATTTGCCGTACGCAACCGCCTCAAAATGCACAGGAAATCAATGCTAGGCGGCGGACTACCTGTCGATGAATTTAGATTCCGAGCGCTCCTGATGCCAGATGTGCATGCCGATCTTGGCGAAAACGGGCTGCGAGTCGGATATCAGCCGGTATGGAATGATGTCTTGAATGGATTCGGGAGCAACGAGCAGGGTTCAGCTACACGAACGAGCGCGAGGACCAAGTGGGACACACTCCACTCCGGCCGGTCGCGTACAGATGGTGGCGTCGTACACAAGTCTGATGACCTTGCCGAGGCCGTCACCAGACGAATTGCGCAGCAGACCAGCGAATACGCGCAACTTCCATGGCCTCACCCAAGCATTGATATATTGGTAGATCCAGACTGACCAATCAGGCGATTCCTTCCGCATCAATGATCGCGGAGTCCTGAGATGAGTCGATCGTGACGAAGCGAATCAGTCGGTCGTCTCGGCCGATTGCTGAGACTGGGGCGGCGAATCCGAAGGCCATGACCAGCTTTCGAGGATCGATGGTGCCATTTTCCGAGATTTCCGAGGTGTGGTCTGGCTGGACGATCGGGAACAGCATGAGGACTCCGCGGCGGGGGGCTACGAAACCTTCGGTTACTGGGTCGCTGGAATTGGGGAGGCCGCCTGCGATTCGCATGGCGACGCTGTTTTGTTTTGGTTCGCTGACGCGGGAGAACATCGAGTCGCGGGTACGGCCGCGCTCCCACCAGTCGTAGCGACGATCGGAGTTGTCCAGCGCGATACCCTTCGCGTGTTTGGCGCGCAGGGGCGCCAGAACAATCCACTCATCGACGCCTCTGTTGGCTCCAGTGGAGATGTCACGCAGGTACTCGAGATGGGGGGTGAACAGCGAGGGGACGCGCCAGCGCAGGGACTCGAGGATCCTCAGGAACTCCCCCGGTTCGATTCGACCGGTGAGGGCGCGGAACTGGTGCGTAACGCCTCCCTCGGGAATGTGATACTTGAACTCCGTTGGCGTCGTATCGAGTTGGGCCACGACAGGCGCCCAGAGCTCAGCATTGTGGCGCAGGTCGGGACCGGGCGTCGGGTAGTCGTAGAACTCCTTCCAGCGACCGGGTGTCCGCACCTCCACCAGCCGCGCGTTGTACATCTTGTTGTTGCTGGTCGGCTTCAGCCACGGCAGGTGTTGGGAGACCAACGGCGGCACCTGCGCAGGCGTGATCTGCGGCATGCCGTCAACCATCACCGAGTACTGCTCGAGCTCTTGACGGAATGTCTCCTCGTCCAAGCACACGGCCTCGAACGCCTTGAAGAGATCGATGCCACGCTTGCCGTGCTCCTCCTCGCGTCCGATATACAGCCGCACCAGGTCTCGGTAGCCCTTGCGGAAGCCGAACCAGCGTCCCATCTGCATGAGAGCCGACGCGTTGGCCGCGCGGCGGCGGAAGTAGGTGACGGTCAATCCTTCCACGGTGAAGCCGCGGGAGAGCTTCTGGCCCCCGACGAGGATCTTCCAGATCGGACGACGGTCGAAATCCGCTGTGCCGGTTTCGATATCCTTGTCCCCGTTGACCACGATGATCGGTTGATTGTCACCGCCGATGTTCACGTACGCGGGGCCGATGAAGCGCTTCAACTCGTCGAACGAGGCCGGCACGGCGTGGCCTTCGGCACGAACCGCCGAGACCGGGGCGATGTCGGATTCGAACAGCTCGCGCAATCGCTCCAAGCCTTCGGCACTGGTATACCCTGCCTGCCACCACAATTGGGTCACACGCCCAAGCAGCTCACGATGGGACTCGACCCAATTGGATTCGTGAACGAGCATCGTGTGGTGGCGGTATCGATCCGCGGCACCGCTCTCCACCTCAGCGCGATACATCTTCATGGCGCCGGTCAGCACGAACATATCCATGGCACGGCGAAGAGGACCGGTGTCATCGTCATCCGTGACCGTCACGTCACGCACATGTGCCAGTTGATTCGAGTTCGCGACCGTCCGATCCTCTTCCAGGACATCGGAATCCAGATCATGGAAGTCCGCCGCTCCCATGTAGCCATCCGGCCGTTCGAGGGAGATGATGAAGTCCCTCGGGAAGAGGTCCGCAGTATCGCTCGGGTCGATGAAGACATTCGCGTACGGCGTCGCCGTATAGCCGACGTACTGCGCGCGGGGCAGCATCGTCAGTAGCTGTGAGATCTTCTGGTTGATGGCGGTACGTTCCGCGTCGGGCTTGGGCTTGGTCGTGTTCACCGACGCCTCGTCGGATTCGTCGTCGACGATCAGAACCGGAATCTCGTGAAGCGGGGTGAGGATCTTGTTCAGATCCTTGACCAGCTTGGTCAGCACCGACTTGTTCTTCTTGACCACCATCAGTCGCGCGGGCGCGCGATGCAGGTTCACTGGGTCGTAGAGCGGCCGGGCCGGATCCTGCTTCTCGAACTCCAGCGCGACGATGCCCTGCAGCAGGCTCTTGTAGTCGTCGTATCGGGTCGTCATCCGGTGAATGTCGAAGCCGCCCAATACGGCCGGCGAGTTCCCGAACTCGACGAACTTGCCCTGAATCCAGTCCGGATCGTCCGCGTAATCGGATTCGTACTCGCTCGCGCCGCGGAGCACGTTCTCCCTGCCCACCAACTCCATGTCCAGGCGACGCTGAGTCTGGTCACGCAGCAGGTTCAGCGTGCCACCGAGGACGATGACCAATCGGTACCCCGCGTCGATCGCGCGCGCGATCACACCGGTGAAGTTGGCGGTCTTACCCGACTGGACGTAACCGACGACCAAACCCTTCGACTGGTACGCCTCGGGCCGGGTGGGGTCCGAAAGTCGTTCCACCACACTTTCGGTCGCCATATCCAGCGCGGTGATCGCGTGATCGGGCCAGCCCTTGCGGCTCAGGAGCTCCGCGTACATCGGCCAGTAGAAGGACCTACCCTGATGAGTGGCGTACCAGGGCAGGAATTCGTTGCTGATCACCACGGGCATGGGTGCCTTGATGATCGGAATGAGGTCGTCGAGAAGCTTGGCCGTGGTCGTTTCCAGAGCCAGTTCGAGGTAAACCGCCGTGCGGCGTTCGTCGGAACACGGTGCGGTTACCGTCCACTGCGGGCTCTTCGCGAAGTCATGCGCACGCAGCCACTTTCGCCACATGTCAACGAGCTGTCGGTTTGAGTCGGGCGAATGCAGACGCTGACGAAAGTCCTCTTCCGTCGCGAACACCTCCGCACCCAGCAGATCCTCTACCTGGTACCGCATGGCCCGCAACAAGCGCTTCGGCTTGGACTCCATGTCCGCCAAGACCAGCGAGTGCAGCGCGATTCGAAGGTCGATTTCCATGTAGGTTCCCCGTCCTAGACTTCCAGTCGAGCTTGTTCGGTGCGCGCAGCGGCGGTCAGCACCGACTGCCACAGCGCGAGGGTGTCCTTCTCGCGAGGCCCGGTTCGATCCCGCTGGAAAACCTCGTGCAGCATCAGATACAGCAGCGACTTGATCACCGGCGCATCGTTCAACCCTCCGCGCCGCCCGCCCAGGATCGCCGCCCGGTACCGCTGGTTCAGCAGGATCGCCCGCCCCTCCCGGTCCAGGTCGAAGAAGGCGTCGGTCTCGAACGGCTCCCAGCGCAGGGCTATCGGCTCCTCGCCGATCAGGTACGGGAGCTCTTCGGAGATCGCTTCCCGCACCGAGGAATCCAGGCCCTTGCCCGGGGGGATCACCGGTTTGCGTTCCACGCCCGCGCGTTTGCGGGCCTCGCGGTAGGTGTGGTCGGCGGCGGTGAGGTACTCGGCGAACTTCGTGCCGGTGTCGTCCACCGCCGTGTCGAGGGCCGCGATGAACTCCGGCGACACCTCCACGCCGTCCTTCTTCACCGTCAGGCGGAACGTGTGACCGGCATTGTCGGGCAGCTCCACCGCCACCCGCGCCAGAACCAGATGCTGTTCGGGCTGCCGATAGTTGTTCCAGCCGCCGGCCTGCACCAGACGATCGTTCCGATACAGGTAGAACCCCTGCGTGCTCTGCAGCGAGCCGATCGCGCGGAACTGCGGCAGGGAGGATTTCGGGGGCCAGATGTGGGCGGAGAGTTGTGTCGGTCCCGCCGCGGGGAGATCCACCGTGAACGTGCGGGGAAAGTCTTGGTTGCCTGTTACCGGGTAGCCGAACGGGTCCACCGGGAGCACCCCGAAATCCATCACCACCGTCCCGGACGTGATGTCCTCCACGGCGATCGTGATGTTGAAGTTCTCCCGCGCGAGGTAGCGGTGCAGCTGCAGCCCGAGGTGCATGCTCAGCGAATTGATCGTGCGGGACAAGTAGCGCTCGGTCTGTTCCAGGCCGCCGTTGCGGGGGAAGTCCTTCACCCCGTCCCAGCGCACCACCGTGCCCTGCCACGTGATCGGGTTGCCGTTGTAGCGGTCGATCAGCTGCTGGGCGTAGCCGGGTTCGACTATGTCGCACTGGAACCCGGACTTCGCGTGTTCCATCACCCATTGGCGGCCGGCGGGGCGGCTGGTGCGGGTGCGGCTGACCACCGTCACCGCGGCGGCGTGACTCAGCGACGCGGACTTGAGGCCCGTGCCGAACATCCCGAGCGAGCCCGCGCTGTAATCCCGGCGGCCGCCGACCGTCATGGCGATGTCGAGTTCGTCCTCGGTCATGCCGCGGCCGTCGTCGATGATCAGCAGACTCACCAGCCGATCGCCGTCGCGCAGGAAGTGGATGACCACGTCCCGCGCGCCGGCGTCGATGGAATTGTCGACCAGATCGGCGATGGCGGCGTCGAAGCCGTAGCCCTGACTGGTCAGCGCTTCCATATAGCGCGCATCGGGTGGAAGTCGTTTACTCCCGATTGTCGGGACATCGAACTTCCACGCCTGCGCCATGACCACCCCAGAGAACAGATAACACCCGAACGAGCACTCTAGCCAATGATTCGCGACTCGAGTGCCGGCGTTACCGAATACGCGTGGGTAACCGATCAATTGACCGATCTACCCGGATTCGGGATACACCGATTCGATCAGATGTACGGACTCGGGCTTGGCGCGCACGGGATTTCGGCCACCGACCCCGGGCTGAACGTATTCAGCATCAGCGCCGCCACCGTCGGATCCACCGACACGCTGTTGTGCCCCGCGAAGTTCACCGGGCAGACGTCCTGCAACACGATGTTCGTCGCGTTCGGGGCCTCGCGCACACCGCTGGTGTACGGCACGACCTCGGTGTCGGCGCGGGTCACCAGATTGGTGTACTGCACGCCCGGTGCGTAAACCCCTGCGGCCTGCAGATTCTTGATGAAGTCCGAGACCGGGAGCATGTCCACGCAGCCCTGGCAGATCGGGCGCAGGGCGTCGAAGACCGCCTGGTCCACGCCCAGGCCCGCGGCCGCGTTCACCACCGGGTCGGCGACGTGGGTGCCCGCCCAGATCGGAACGAGGTTGAAGGTCTTCGACACCACCTGGTCGCCGCCGTTGAACAGCAGGTAGTGCGCGCCGACCAGGGTGCCCTCGGACCAGGTCAGCAGGTTCACCTTCGACGCCCCGGTCGAGTCCAGGACGCGGTTGACGAAGTCCCGCAACTCGTTGCTGGACTGCGGGATCGGCTCCATACCGCCCATGCCCGCGATTGGGCCGGACTGACTCGGGTAGATGCCGTAGGTGACCGAGTAGACGCAGTAGCCGTTGTTGTGCAGCAGCGGTGCCATGGCGGGCCAGCCGCCGCCGTTGCCGAGCACGCCGTGCACCAGGACCACCGGTTCGGGGTGCGCGGCGGTCGGGACGCAGGACCAGTCGTTCGCGCCCGGCGGGTCGAACGGGGGCTTCGCGGTGTTCGCGTCGATGAACCATTGCGCGACGGAGTAATTGACCGGGAGTTGCTCGGGCTCGGCGGCGGCGGTGCCGGTGGCCAGGAAAAGCCCCGTCACCGCGGCCAGGGAAAGGGTTATGCGACTACAGATTCGATGCAACTCGATGCCTCCGCTGGTCGACACGGACAGTGGGTAGCCAGAAGATCGCTCGGCGTACCTTATCGGTCGAAAACCAGCGGAATGGGGACGAAACGCCGATCAGATACCGGCGCCGAGCGCCCGCATGCAGCGCACGACGAGCGCGGCGGGGTCGACCGGATCGGACGGGGACGCGACCGCCCATTCCTCGAGGGCGATGCGGATCGCGCCCGCGGCCGCGGCGGCGAGCAGGCGCAGGCGGACCGGATCCGCGTCCGGACCGGCCAATTCGGCCAGTACCGTGCGCAATTCACGTTCGCCGTCGAGATTGATGCGATGCCACACGTCCCGCAGCGCGGGGTCGTTCTCCATGGCGCGCAACAGTCCCCGGGTGAGCTCGAAGTCCTCGCCGTCGGCGATGCTCAGCGCCCGCACCGCGGCGGCCTCGAGTTCGCCGAGGGTCGGCAGCCGGCGCGGGCCCGCCGCGATCGTCTCGAACCAGCGTTGCGCGCCGGTGGTGAGCATCGGCTCGACCGCGTCCTGTTTGGTGCGCGCGTAGCGGTAGAAGGTGCGCAGGCCCACCCCCGAGGCCGCGGCGATCTGTTCGGCGGTGACCTCGGCGGTCCCGTGGTCGGCGAACAGGCGCGCGGCGGTGCGCGCGATGTCCAGGCGCGTCTCGGCGCGGCGGCGTTCGGCCAGCGAGGGACGGCCGGGCTCCGAGGTGGGCATGCGGGTCCTTTGCTCGGTGAGTGGTCGAGCTCATCCTAGTCTTCGGATGCCAGCATGGCACGACGTGCCACTCAGGCGTAACGTGTCAGATATTGGGGGCAGACAAAGAGGAGAGTTCGCAATGGAGCGTTTCACCGATCGCCGAGTACTGATCACCGGCGCGGGTTCGGGCATCGGCCGGGCCACCGTGCACCGGGTCCTGTCCGAGGGTGGGCAGGTCGTCGCAGCCGACATCAACGAGGCCGGGCTCGCCGAGACCGCGAAGCAGGCCGCCGACCAGGGGCACGCCGATCGACTGCGGACCGTCGCGATCGACATCGGCAACGAGGAGTCGGTGCGAGCGGGCGTGGCCACCGCTGTCGAGACGCTCGGCGGCATCGACGCGCTGATCAACGCCGCGGGCATCCTGCGCTCGGCACACACCCACGAGATGTCCCTCGACGACTTCAACAAGATCATCACCGTTAACCTCACCGGCACCTTCCTCATGATTCGCGAGGCGCTGCCCGCGCTGCTGGCCTCGGACAAGGGCGTGATCGTCAACTTCACCTCCACCTCCGCGTTCTTCGCGCACCCCTACATGAGCGCGTACGCCGCGTCCAAGGGCGGCATCATGTCCATGACGCACGCGCTCGCCGCGGAATACAGCAAGCAGGGATTGCGCGTGGTGGCCGTCGCGCCGGGTTCGATCTCGAGCGACATGACCGACGGCCGCGGGCCGGGCCTGCCCGAGGACGCCGACCTGAGCCTGTTCATGAAGCTCGCGCCCGGCATCGGACAGGGTTTCGCCTCGCCCGACACCGTGGCCGGGGTGGTCGCCATGCTCGCCTCGGACGACGGCGCTTTCATCACCGGCACCGAGATCCGCATCGACGGCGGCACGCACTACTGATCAGTCGGCGGTATGTCCGAAATGTCCAGTGGGGTTGGCGCACGGTGAAACTCGGGGAAACACCCTGAGAAGAGTCATCCCGAAGGTGTACGCCCGCCCTGAACTATCTGTGAATCTGCTGCGGACTGTGTTTTTCCGGTAGCCACATGAGGCACAGTGTGTGTCCATGAGCACTACGAAATTTGTTTCCGCACAAAAGATTATTGCTCGGATAGCCATCGTTGGCGCGATCGCTGCGGTACCCCTTGCCGCAGCGGCCGCACCGGCCCTGGCGGATGTTCCGCTCGATACCCAGGTCACCGAGGTGTCCCGGCCGCACGGACCGGACCGCAATGATCGCAACCCCTGGCCCGGCTGGAATGCCGACAACCCGTGGGCCAACAACGACAACCATCACCACGGCCGGTGGCACAACGACAATCCCAAGCCCGGCTGGCGCGATAACCACGGGTGGCAGCAGGTCGTGCCGCGCGGCATGTTCGGCAGCAGCTGACCCGAGAATGAAAGGCCCGGCGCCTGTTGGGGGCGCCGGGCCTTTTCGTGCGCGGTGTCATTTCACCGCGGCCGCCACCCCGTCGAGAATCAACTCCAGGCCGAAGTGGAAATCCTCGCTCATCGACGCGGCGGCGGAGTCCGGCTCCGGCGGAATCGATTCGAAGATCCCGGAATCGAAAAGCGCCGCGATATCGGGTAACCGGCCGGCGTCGAGCAATCCGGTCAGATCGCGGCCGTAGTTCGCCAGCGCCTGCGATTCGTCGAGCGCGGCCGCGGTCCTGCTGTCGCGCAACTGCCGCTCCAGGTCGAAACCCTGCCGGACGTAACCGCCGAGCACGGTGATCACGCCGATCTTCGCACCCCAGTCCAGGCCGGTCGGGCGCAGCGCGCGCAGGCCCGCGTCCATCCAGGCGATGGCGTGCGGCCCGCGCGGCGGACCGGTGATCGGCCACTGCGCCAGCCACGGATGCGCGCGGAACACCGCGCACTGCGCCAGCGCCCACTCGCGCAGATCCGCACGCCACTCCCCCCGCGCCGCGAGCGATTCCGGCACCGGGCCGAAGGCTGCGTCGCCCATCAGGGCCACGAGTTCGTCCTTGGATCCGATGTGCCGGTACAGCGACATCGGCGTAACGCTCAGCGCGGCCGCGATTTTGGGCAGCGTCGCGCCCGCGGCGCCCTCGCGATCGGCCAGTTCCACGGCCGTCGCGACGACGCGATCCACATCCAGTTCCGCGCGCCGGCCCAGGCGCGAGCCGGTGGGCAACCGCCACAGGCGCGCCAGATCACCGGGTACTTCGCGGTCCGACACCAACGCCTCCGATCACTGGGTTTGCGACCGGAAACTTTAGCATAGACCTTATAGTATAAGTCTTATACTATTGCGTGCATGGCCATCGACCTCCGCCGCCTCACCGGAGCCGCCGCCCTGCTCGGCGCCGGACTCACCTTCGTCCAGCTCCCGCTCTACTTCGTCTACGCCGGTCCCCCGCCGGACTGGAACATCCTGACCCGCGCCCTGTTCGGCCTCGCGGGCATGATGGCGCTGCTGGTGTTCTTCACCGGCCTGGGCCAACTCGTCAAGCGCGCACTGCCCGAACTGGATTGGCTCGGGGCGCTGATCACCAACGCCGGATTACTTTGGCTCGCCATGGTTCTCGTGGCCACCGGCCTCGAGGTCGGCGCGACGATCCAGTCCCCCGACCCCATCGACCCGACCATCACCGTCAGCGGCACCTACATCCTCTACGGCACGGTCTCCCGCTTCCTGGAGACACTCCTGTTCGCCGCAACCGCCTACGCGATCACCCGCACGGCCCTGCTCCCCCGCTGGACCGCCCGCACGGCCTACCTGCTCGCGGCGATCAACCTGGCCTTCACCCCGTCCCTGTTCTTCGGGAACACCCCCGCGAACTTCTACGCCGCCAACGGCTGGGGCACCACCGCCACGATGGGCGGGCTCACCATGACCTGGCTCGTCGCAGCGGGCATCGCGCTGGTCCGCACCCCGGCCGGAGCCGAGCCCGGCACTCCGGAGCGGGCGGTCGCACACTGAGATGAGCGGCAACGAACTCCCGGACACGCGAAAGGCCCGGCACTCACCAGGAGTGCCGAGCCTTTCAGCGACCAGAAAACCTTACGCGGTTTCGGTGATCGGGCGGTCGACCCAGCTCATCAGGCCGCGCAGCTTCGCGCCGGTGACCTCGATCGGGTGCTCGGCGTTGGCCTTGCGCAGGCCCTCGAGCTCGGTGTTGCCGTTCTCGACGTTGGCCACGAGGCGCTTGACGAAGGTGCCGTCCTGGATGTCGGACAGGATCGCCTTCATGCGCTCCTTGGTGCCGGCGTCGATGACGCGCGGGCCGGACAGGTAGCCACCGAACTCCGCGGTGTCGGACACCGAGTAGTTCATGCGGGCGATGCCGCCCTCGTACATGAGGTCGACGATCAGCTTCAGCTCGTGCAGGACCTCGAAGTACGCCATCTCGGGCGCGTAGCCGGCCTCGACCATGACCTCGAAGCCGGTCTTGACGAGCTCCTCGGTGCCACCGCAGAGCACGGCCTGCTCACCGAACAGGTCGGTCTCGGTCTCTTCCTTGAAGGTGGTCTTGATGACGCCGGCGCGCGCGCCACCGATGGCCTTCGCGTAGGACAGCGCCAGGGCCTGGCCCTCGCCCTTCGGGTCCTGGTCCACGGCGATCAGGGCCGGAACGCCCTTGCCGTCGACGTACTGACGACGCACCAGGTGGCCGGGGCCCTTCGGGGCGACCATCGCGACGGTGACGTTGGCCGGAGCCTTGATCAGACCGAAGTGGATGTTCAGGCCGTGGCCGAAGAACAGCGCGTCGCCGTCCTTCAGGTTGGGCTCGATGTCGTTGGTGAAGATCGAGGCCTGCGCGGTGTCGGGCGCGAGGACCATGATCACGTCGGCCCAGGCGGAAACCTCGGCGGGGGTGCCGACGGTCAGACCGGCCTCTTCGGCCTTCGGGCGGGACTTGGAGCCCTCGGTCAGGCCGACGCGGACCTCGACGCCGGAATCGCGCAGGCTCAGCGAGTGCGCGTGGCCCTGGCTGCCGTAGCCGATCACGGCGACCTTGCGGCCCTGGATGATCGACAGGTCGGCGTCGTCGTCGTAGAACATCTCGACTGCCACTTTGGGTATCTCCTTCTGATTCTGTGTCTGAGCTATGTGTGATCCCGGCACAGCTTGCCGGGATGACGATCGATTGGCCGCCGGGGCGGCCGGTTACTAGCGAGTTGCGGTGATGGACTTGGGTCCGCGGCCCACCGCGACGACTCCGGACTGCACGATCTCACGGATGCCGTACGGCTCCATCATGCGCAGCAGGGCGTCGAGCTTGGAACGGGTACCGGTCGCCTCGATCGTGAGCGCGTCGGGCGAAACGTCGATCACCTTGGCGCGGAACAGGTTCACGGCCTCGATGACCTGGGTGCGCACGCTGGCGTCCGCGCGCACCTTCACCAGGATCAGTTCGCGGGCAACCGAGCTGTCGTCGTCCTGCTCGACGATCTTGATGACGTTGACCAGCTTGTTCAGCTGCTTGGTCACCTGCTCGAGCGGCAGATCCTCGACCGTGACGACGATGGTCATACGCGAGATCTCGGGGATCTCGGTACCGCCCACCGCCAGCGACTCGATATTGAACCCGCGGCGGGAGAACAGCGACGCGACGCGCGCGAGCACACCGGGCTTGTCCTCGACGAGCACGGAGAGGGTGTGGGTCGTGCTCATTCTTCCTCGGTCCCCTTCTGGGCGGCCTTCTCGTGGGCGGTGAGCGTGGCCTTCTCGTGCGACATGGCCTCGTGGATCACCGCGGGCTCGTCGACGGCCTCGTCGTCGTCGAACAGCGGGCGGATGCCGCGCGCGGCCATGATCTCGTCGTTGGAGGTGCCGGCGGCGACCATCGGCCACACCTGCGCGTCCTTGCCGACGATGAAGTCGATCACCACGGGCCGGTCGTTGATCGACTGCGCCTCGCGGATCGCGGCCTCGACGTCCTCTTCCTTCTCCACGCGAATGCCGTGGCAGCCCAGGGCTTCCGCGAGCTTCACGAAGTCCGGGATGCGCAGGGTGTGCGTGCCCAGATCGGTGTTGGAGTAGCGCTTGTCGTAGAACAGGGTCTGCCACTGGCGGACCATGCCCAGGTTGCCGTTGTTGATGAGCGCGACCTTGATCGGCACGCCCTCGACGGCACAGGTGGCCAGTTCCTGATTGGTCATCTGGAAGCAGCCGTCGCCGTCGATGGCCCAGACCTCGCGGTCCGGCATGCCCATCTTGGCGCCCATCGCGGCGGGCACCGAGTAGCCCATGGTGCCCAGGCCACCGGAGTTCAGCCAGGTGCGCGGCTTCTCGTACTTGATGAACTGCGCGGCCCACATCTGGTGCTGGCCCACGCCCGCGCAGTAGATCGCGTCGGGACCGGCGAGCTGGCCCAGCTTCTCGATGACGAACTCGGGCGAGAGCGAACCGTCGGAAGGAGTCTTCCAGCCCAGCGGGTACTGATCGCGCACGCCGGACAGGTAGGTCCACCATTCGGTGAGGTTCAGCAGCGGGGCGTCGCCGGCGGCCGGATCGGACTTGAGGGTCTCGATCAGCTCGGCGATGACCTCGCGGCAGTCGCCCACGATCGGGACGTCCGCGTGCCGGTTCTTGCCGATCTCGGCCGGGTCGATGTCGGCGTGGATGACCTTGGCGCCGGGCGCGAAGGAGTCCAGCTGACCGGTGACGCGGTCGTCGAAACGCGCGCCGAGGGTGATCAGCAGGTCCGACTTCTGCAGGGCCGCGACGGCGCCGACGGTGCCGTGCATGCCGGGCATGCCCATGTTCAGGGTGTGCGTGTCGGGGAACGAGCCGCGGGCCATGAGGGTCGTCACGACCGGGATGCCGGTCAGTTCCGCCAGCTCGAGCAGCTCGGCGTGCGCGTCGGCCTTGATGACGCCGCCGCCGACGTAGAGCACGGGCGCCTTGGCTTCCATGATCATGCGGGCGGCCTCGCGCACCTGCTTGCCGTGCGGCTTGGTGACCGGACGGTAGCCGGGCAGGCGCATCTCCGGCGGCCAGCTGAAGGTGGTCTGGGCCTGCAGCACGTCCTTGGGGATGTCGACCAGGACCGCGCCCGGGCGGCCCGACGCGGCGAGGTAGAACGCCTCGGCGAGCATGCGCGGGATGTCGATCGGGTCGGTCACCAGGAAGTTGTGCTTGGTACACGCCATGGTGATGCCGGAGATGTCGGCTTCCTGGAACGCGTCGGTACCGATGAGGCTGCGGCCGACCTGACCGGTGATCGCCACCAGCGGGACCGAGTCCATCTGCGCGTCGGCGATCGGGGTCACCAGGTTGGTCGCGCCCGGACCGGACGTGGCCATGCACACACCGACCTTGCCGGTGGCCTGGGCGTAGCCGGTGGCCGCGTGGCCGCCGCCCTGCTCATGCCGCACCAGCACGTGGCGGACCTTCACCGAGTCGAACAGCGGATCGTAGACCGGAAGAATCGCACCGCCCGGAATACCGAATACCGTGTCGACGCCGAGCTCCTCGAGGGAGCGGACAACAGACTGCGCGCCGGTGACCCGCTCGGGCGGGACCTGGCGACGATTCGGGGTGGCCGGAGCCGGGGCCGCGGGGGCCGCGGGCGCGGGCCGCCGGGCCGAGGGCCCGGGTCGGGCGGTAGGTGCGCTCACCGTCTGTTCCTTACTGCTCTGTCGTTCGGAGTTCATGGACTTGCCTGAACACAAAAAAGCCCTCGACAGCCATGGCTGTTCGAGGGTGGCGCGTCGCAGCTGCGAGCTGACGTAATAGACCTATAGTCGTCGGCTCAGCGCTGGACGCGCCGGCCGATTACGAGCAACTCGAATCGATTCACGCGCACGACGGTATGTGTGCATGAGCCGCTGAGTCAAACATCTGACCATGTGTGTCTCATTATGTGAGACAGAGCGGTTGTTCGGGTTCGTTCAACACAATGCGAGGATGGGGGTGTGTCATCACCGCATCAGTCCGTGCCACCGGCTCGATCGTCCCATACGCCCGACGCAGGATCGGACACGGGTCGCGTGATCCGCCTCCCGCGACTCGCGCATCTCGGGGTCTTCCTCCTGCTGTTCTCCGTGGCTTTCCCGTTCTTCGGGGCCCCGAAGGTGCTGTGGGTGTTGTTCGCCATACCGCTCGCGCTGGCGGTGTGGATCGAGCGCTCCCGGACCCGGGTCTCCGAATCCGGCATCGACACCCGCAGCATGTTCTCCAGCCGGCACATCGACTGGGCGGACGTGCGCGGGCTGCGCATCCCCAAACGCGGCTGGCTGCAACTGCATCTGGCCGACGACTCGGACGCGAGCCTGCCCGGCGTGAGCTACGACCGGCTCTCGGCACTGGTCGAGGCGTCCAACGGGCGCATCCCGGATCCGTTCGTGGAACCGCTGGACGCGGACGCGGCGGAGGATGCCGAAGACATCGAAGCGGTGGCGGACGAGAACGCCGCACCCGGCGAGCAGACGCCGAAAGCCGAGGGCGACAACGGCACCGAGGGCGACAAGAACTCCTAGACATCCGCACACGCCGCGTGTCGGGGTGCGAGGTTTCGGCCGCTGACGGGGATTACCGGGCGCGGGAGTAACGTTGTGCACTCCGCCGACCCATGCGGCGCAGTCGCCGAACAGCCCCCTGCGACGAGAAATCCGAGGACCCGAAACTCATGCCACCGCTTCGCTCACGAACCACCACCGTCGGACGCAATGCCGCGGGCGCTCGCTCGCTATGGCGCGCGACGGGCCTGACCGACTCCGACTTCGGTAAGCCGATCGTCGCCATCGCGAACTCGTACACCCAGTTCGTCCCGGGCCACGTGCATCTGAAGGACGTCGGCGAGATCGTGGCCGAGGCGGTCCGGGCGGCTGGCGGCGTACCGCGCGAGTTCCACACCATCGCGGTCGACGACGGTATCGCCATGGGTCACGGCGGCATGCTCTACTCGCTGCCCTCGCGCGAGATCATCGCCGACTCGGTCGAATACATGGCCAACGCGCACACCGCCGACGCCCTGGTCTGCATCTCCAACTGCGACAAGATCACTCCCGGCATGCTGAACGCCGCGATGCGGCTGAACATCCCGGCCGTGTTCGTCTCCGGCGGGCCGATGGAGGCCGGCAAGGCCGTCGTGGTGGACGGTGTGGCGCACGCGCCGACCGACCTCATCACCGCCATCTCCGCCAGCGCCTCGCAGGTCGTCACCGAGGAGGGCCTGAGCGAGGTCGAGCGCAGCGCGTGCCCGACCTGTGGCTCGTGCTCGGGCATGTTCACCGCCAACTCCATGAACTGCCTCACCGAGGCCCTGGGTCTGGCGCTGCCGGGCAACGGCTCCACGCTGGCAACCCATTCCGCGCGGCGGGCGCTGTTCCAGCGGGCCGGGCGGGTCATCGTGGACGCGGCCAACCGCTGGTACCGCGACGACGACGCCTCGGTGCTGCCGCGAAACATCGCCAATGTCAAGGCTTTCCGCAATGCCATGGCCCTGGACGTGGCCATGGGCGGATCGACCAACACCGTGCTGCACACCCTGGCCGCGGCGCAGGAGGGCGAGATCGACTTCGATCTGTCCGACATCGACGCGATCTCGCGCCGCGTGCCGTGCCTGTCCAAGGTCTCGCCCAACTCCGATTACCACATGGAGGATGTGCACCGCGCCGGCGGAATCCCGGCCCTGCTCGGCGAATTGCGCCGCGGCGGCCTGCTCGAGACCGATGTCAGCACCGTGCACACCGCCTCGTTCGACGAGTGGCTGGACGAGTGGGATATCCGCTCCGGCAAGGCTTCCGACGAGGCCGTTGAACTCTTCCACGCCGCGCCCGGCGGTGTGCGCACCACCGAGCCGTTCTCCACCGACAACCGCTGGTCCTCGCTGGACACCGACGCGGCCGGCGGCTGCATCCGCGACATCGCCAACGCCTACACGGTCGAGGGCGGGCTCTGCGTGCTGCGCGGCAACATCGCGCTCGACGGCGCGATCCTCAAGACCGCGGGCATCGACGAGGAACTGTTCACCTTCGAGGGCCCGGCCGTGGTGGTCGAATCCCAGGAGGAGGCCGTCTCGCTGATCCTGGGCAAGAAGATTCAGCCCGGCGATGTCGTCGTCGTCCGCTACGAGGGTCCCAAGGGCGGGCCGGGCATGCAGGAGATGCTGCACCCGACCTCGTTCCTCAAGGGCATGGGCCTGGGCAAGGTCTGCGCGCTCATCACCGACGGCCGGTTCTCCGGCGGCACCTCCGGTCTGTCGATCGGGCACATGTCGCCCGAGGCGGCGGGCGGCGGCGCGATCGGCCTGATCGAGAACGGCGACCGCATCCGGATCGACGTGCACACCCGCGCACTGGAACTGCTGGTCGACGACGCCGTGCTGGCCGAGCGCCGCGCGAAGATGGAAGCCTCCGAACGTCCGTGGCAGCCGGTGAACCGGGAACGCCCGGTGACCACCGCCCTGCGCGCCTACGCCGCGCTGGCCACCTCCGCCGACAAGGGCGCCGTGCGGCACGTGCCGTAGGAATGAGCTGAGATGACAATCGAATACGTCGGCAAGGCCGACACGATGCTGGCCGAGTACTCGGCCATGTTGGAGCGCTCGGACCTGCGCAATTCCCGGGCGCGCGAATTGCTCGCCGAGGCGGAGGAACTCGCCGCCGAGGCGCGCGAGCTCGACAACGCCGAGCTGTTCGCGGCCCCCGCCGACGCGGCGCGGATCGGTCAGCATCGCGCGATGCTGACCGAGCAGATCGACGCGAAGTCGGGCGAGGTGCTGCGGTTGCACCAGGAGACGTTCCAGGAATGGGAGCGGTTCAACGCCACCCAATGGTGACGGGGTTTACGGGGGCGAGCCCCCGCTGACACCCATGGGATGAAGAGAGATTCGCGGGGGCTTCCCCCGCGAACCCCCTCGTGCCCAGCCCAACGGCGCGAAGCGGGAGTAGGTCGCCGGGGCTCTACCCTGTGAGCCCTGCCTGCCGACCGAAGCGGACGTGGAACCCTCGCGGGGCTGAACCCGCGAGCCCCGTGGGATGTGAAACGGCCGGGCGATCCAGTGGATCGCCCGGCCGTTCGCGGTTCTACCGACTCAGGCGAAGGGGCCGATGCCGGTCAGGGGGTTGCCGCCGTGGAGGTAGATGTAGGTCGCGATCGCGGCGGCGATCGCGGCGACCAGGGCCGCGAGGGAGCCGAGGAAGGGTCGGGTGGCCCAGCCGCGGTTGCGATCGAGGGAGAGGCGGCCGGGGCCGGTCAGGATCAGGGCGGCGGCCGCGCCGGCCAGGATCGAGTCGATCTCCACGCCGGACTTGGTGCCCGCGTTGTACTGGAAGCCGGGGATCATGCCCTGTTTCCACATCCAGGCGTCCAGGATCACCGCGAGCACCGCGCCCGCGGCCAGCGGGGTGGCCAGGCCCAGCACGATCAGGATGCCGCCGCCGAGTTCGCCGACCATGAGCAGGCTGGCGGCGATGTCGGCGTGCTTCCAGCCGCCGCTCTCCATCATGTC
Source organism: Nocardia sp. NPDC057668 (assembly GCF_042799795.1). NCBI lineage: Bacteria > Bacillati > Actinomycetota > Actinomycetes > Mycobacteriales > Nocardiaceae > Nocardia > Nocardia sp. NPDC057668. The sequence goes on from NZ_JBHVIC010000001.1 coordinate 2,176,481, forward strand.
GCGGGTGCCCTCGAGGCCGGGGCCGTTGAACCAGCCGGTCAGCTTCTGCAGGCCGTGGTAGATGAAGGTGCCGCCGATCATCAAGCGCAGCAGCAGGAGTCCGAGGTCGAGGGTGCCGCGCCGATCGTCGCCGCGCCGGCGCAGCCTGCCGTTCGACTCGCCCGGTCCGGGCGGGGCGGGCGGAATGCTGGCGAAGGCGTAGGTCGGGGCCGCGGCATCGGCCGCCGCGGGCTCGCTCGCGGGCGCGGCGTTCGCGGGCGACGCGCCCGAGCTCGCGGTGATCTCCTCCCGGACCGCGGAGTAGACCGGCACCTCCGGATCCAGACCCAGATCCTCGTCGGTGCGCGGGAGATCCTTGGCGGGCTGATCCTTGCTGAACGCGGGGAGCGAGCCGGAGGTGGTGAACTGCTCGGTCGGCGCCGAATCGTACGGTGAGCGGACCGGTTCACCTACCGGCCGAGGTGCGGTCGCGGGCGTTTCGCCGCCCGGCGCACCGGTGGACGGCTCGTTAGGCTTCTCTGTCACGCGGGTCAGCGTATGCGTCCGAGGCGCTCGACACACGGCAGTCGCGGGCGTGTCCACCGTCCAGTTCGTCGGGCGTGCGGAGAATGGCCCACCCCCGTCCGCGCATCCGCGCCGGGTTTTCCGTAACGTCTGGAGCATGAGTTTGGTTGCTGGCGGCCGTGTCGGGGTGGGCGCGCGGAAAGTCGCGCTCGTCGTGACCCTCGGTGCCGTACTGCTGTCGGGCTGCGCGCGATTCGACGATCGCGCCTCGAGCCCGTTCACCACCGAGCCCGCCTGGCAGGACGCCGATCTGGGCACCAAGGATCCCAAGGCGCCCTCCTCCGCACCCAAGCGCCCCGATCTGCCGTGCGTGGATCCCGATCCGGCCGTGGTGGTTTCGTGCCTGGACACCACCGGCGGGCTGGTCTCGCTGCCGGACGGGGTCAGCGCCCTGGTGGGCGAGCGGCTCACCGGCCGCATTCTCAAGGTGGTGGCCACCGACGAGGGCGAGCCGCCCGCGCCGATCGAGGTGGCCAAGGTGCCGGTGGATCCCACCGGCGACGGCGGGCTGACCTCGCTGACCCTGTCCCCCAGCTTCGGCGAGGACGGGCTCATCTACGCCTACACCACCACCGGCGGCGACAACCGCGTGGTGCGCGTGTCGCTCGAGGGCGGCGAGGCCAAGCCGATTCTGACCGGAATCCCCAAGGGCGCCACCGGCAATCGCGGCGCGATCGACTTCCACTCCGGCGACAAGATGCTGGTGCTGACCGGCGACACCGGCAACCCGGGCGCGGCGGCGGACAACGGCTCGCTGGCCGGAAAGCTGTTGAGCGTGACCGGTCCCGCACCGGGCGCGAGCGCGCAGGTGATGCTCGCCGGCATCGGCACCGCGGGCGGGGTGTGCTCCGATCACGCCGACTCGATCTGGGTCACCGATCGCACCGCCACCGAGGATCGCCTGCAGCGCGTGGCCGGTGACGGCGCCGCGTCGGTCGCGTGGAGCTGGCCGGACCGTCCGGGCGTGGCCGGCTGCGCGGCGGCCTCGGACGGGGTGGCGATCTCGTTCACCAACCAGAAGGCGCTGGCGATCGCGCAGGCCGACAAGACGACCCACGCGGTGACCGCGGCCCCGTCGCTGTACGCGCAGGACAAGTACGGCCGCCTGGACGGCGCGGCCATGGGCGGCGACGGGACGATCTGGGTCTCGACCGTGAACAAGACCGACGGGCAGCCGAACCAGTACGACGATCGCGTCGTACGGATTCCGCCGCCCTCCTCGGGCAGCGGGAGCGGACCGGACTAACCCGCACCGGCTCGAGGACCAGTGGCGCACAGCAATCGCTGTGCGCCACTGTCGTTCAGCGCCACCGCCATTCAGCACTACCGCTGTTCGGAACCCTGTACAGAACCGAGCCACGCCCGCGACGACCGCCGCAGACAGGGACACGAACAGTGACAACAATCCACGCCCGTCGCACCGCCTTGCCCGACGCGGGCAGCACGGGCAGCGCACGAGGTGGCGCAGGCACCGCAGGTGGCACAACCAGCGGGGGTGGCGTTGAGCCCGTGACCACGGTGACCCTGTCGGCATGCCCCCGAACGACTTCGGCGCACGACCATTTGGTCGTGCGCCGAAGTCGGTGGCTCTGCTACCGCGTGGGGCTCACGCGGTAGTGGGAATCAGGAGACGCCGCAGGCGGCGAGCACCAGCTCCCGGACGCGGGCCGCGTCGGCCTGGCCGCGGGTGGCCTTCATGACGTCGCCGACGACCTTGCCGGCCGCGGCGACCTTGCCGGACTTGATCTTCTCGGCGATGTCGGGGTTGGCGGCCAGGGCCTTCTGGACCTCGGCCTCGAGGGCCGAATCGTCGCTGACCATGCCCAGGCCCTTGGCCTCGATGATCGCGGCGGGCTCGCCCTCGCCGGCCAGGACGAAGTCGACGACCTGCTTGGCGGTCTTGTTGTTGATGGTCTTCGCCTCGACCAGCGCGGCCACGTCGGCGACCTGCTTGGGGGTGATGGGCAGCTCGGCCAGGGCGACCTCGAGGCCCTTGGCCTTCTCGGTCAGGTAGGCGACCCACCAGGACCGAGCGGCGTCCACGGACGCGCCGGCGTCGACCGTCGCGATGATCAGGTCCAGCGCGTCGGCGTTGACCAGGTCGCGGAACACCTCGTCGGACAGGCCCCAGTCGGCCTGGATGCGCGCGCGGCGCAGCCACGGGTACTCGGGGATGGTGCCGCGCAACTCCTCGACCCAGGCCGCGTCCGGCGCGACGGGCTCGAGGTCCGGCTCCGGGAAGTAGCGGTAGTCCTCGGCGGACTCCTTGGGCCGCCCTGCCGAGGTGGAGCCGTCGGCCTCGTGGAAGTGCCTGGTCTCCATGGTGATCGTGCCGCCCGCGGCGAGCACGGCGGCCTGGCGGCGCATCTCGTAGCGCACCGCGACCTCGACGCTCTTGAGCGAGTTCACGTTCTTGGTCTCGGTGCGGGTGCCGAATTCCTTGGCGCCCACCGGCATCAGCGAGACGTTGGCGTCGCAGCGCAGCGAGCCCTGCTCCATCTTGACGTCGGAGACGTCCAGGGACTTGAGCACCTCGCGCAGCGCGGTCACGTACGCGCGGGCCACCTCGGGTGCGCGTTCGCCCGCGCCCTCGATGGTCTTGGTGACGATCTCGATGAGCGGCACCCCGGCACGGTTGTAGTCCAGCAGCGAGTGCGAGGCGCCGTGAATACGACCGGTCGCGCCGCCCATGTGGGTGGATTTGCCGGTGTCCTCCTCCATGTGCGCGCGCTCGATCTCCACCCGGAAGATCTCGCCGTCGTCGAGCACCACGTCGAGGTAGCCGTCGGTCGCGATGGGCTCGTCGTACTGGCTGATCTGGTAGTTCTTCGGCTGATCCGGGTAGAAGTAGTTCTTGCGCGCGAACCGCCCCCACGGGGTGATGGAGCAGTTCAGCGCCAGGCCGATGCGAATCGCGGATTCGACCGCCTTCTCGTTCACCACCGGCAGCGAGCCGGGCAGGCCCAGGCAGACCGGGCACACCTGGGTGTTGGGCTCGGCGCCGAATTCGGTCGGGCAGCCGCAGAACATCTTGGTCGCGGTGCCCAGTTCGACGTGGACCTCCATGCCCAGCACCGGCTCGTAGCGGGTGATGACGTCGGCGTAATCCATCAACTCGACCGTGGCTGCACTCATGAGGTCCATCCTATGAGTCGCGTGAGGTATGAAACGCCACGGCCCCGACGATGGCCGGGTCAGGAGCGGACCGCAGGCATCCCAGCACGTCACGGGGTATGCGGCGCGACATGGTTCCGTACTGTCGAATCCCGACGCGAATCGCTCGGCGACCCGCGAGAGCGGCTGCTCCTATTTCTTCGGCGGGAACCGCTGGGTCAGCCAGGCGGTCACGTCGGTCAGCACCTCGGGCGCGATGGTCGTCTCGATGGTGACGTATTCGGTGACCTGCCCGGTCGGGGCGGGCTGCATGAGGTGGTTGAGACCCGGGTAGATCTTCACCGTCGAATCGGTGCCGGCGAGCAGCGCCCGCATGGGCTCGGCGCTCTGCGCGGGCGGGACCTGCACGTCCTTGTCGCCGAAGAACGCGAAGACCGGAACCCGCAGTGCGGACAGGTCCGGGGCCGGATCGTAGCCCAGGAACGACGCCATGTACTTGGTGTTCACCGCGTCCAGGGCGGCCTCGGACTGCCGCTGTTCGGCGGGCACGGACTCGTTGTGCCGCAACTGAACCTGCTTGGCCCCGGCGAGATCGCCGCGCGCGAGCACCTCGGTCCACTCGGTGACGTACCGCACCTGGGCGTCGACCTCCTCGGGCGTCGCCCCGCCCGCGGTGAGGATCACCCTGTTCTGCTCGATCAGCACATCGCGACCGGAGACGCCGGGACCGGCCATGGAGATGACGAACGCGACGCCGCTGTCCGGGCGGGCGGCGGTCCTGGGCGCGAGGTAGCCGCCCTCGCTGTGCCCGAGCAGGCCGACGCGGTCACGGTCGATGTCGGCGCGAGCGCGCAGGAAACCCACGCCCGCCGCGACATCGGCGGTGAGATCGTCGTAGGTCGCCTCGTCGAGCTTGCCGCCGGTGCCGCCGACCCCGCGGTCGTCCACGCGCAGCACCGCGTAACCCGCGCGGGTGAGGGTGTCCGCGAGCAGCAGGAAGGGCTTATGCCCCATGAGTTCTTCGTTGCGGTCCTGCGGTCCGCTGCCGCTGATCAGCAGTACCGCCGGGAACGGTCCCGAGCCCTGCGGGGCGGTGAGCGTGCCCGCGATGGTCACCTCGCCGTTGCGATAGCTCACATCCTCGGACCGATAGGGGTACGGCGGCTTCGGCTCCTGCGGCCGGGCGATCGGCGCGACCCGGCCGCGTTCGAGGGTGAGCGGGAAGCTCTGGCCGGCCTGGGTGAAGTCACCGATGATCGTGTCGCTCGCGGAGTCGAAGCGTCCCTTGAACTTCGGATCACCCGGGACGTCCGCGATGGCCCAGTGCACGTCGTCCGGCTCGGACCGCACATCCTTCAGCGGCGCGGCGGCCAAGCCCTGCACCGGGATGTCGATGGTGGCCCCGTCCGATGTGAAGGTCACCCCGATGTCGAGTGGCGTGCCGGGGGTCTGGATGCCGCCGTGCCACTCCCCCATCGTGGGTTCGCTCGGCTCCGAATCCGACGAGCATCCGGCCACCACCGCGGCAACAACGAACAGCACCAACGCGATCAGTCGCCCACTCCGCATACGCGCCACCCTACCGATGCCTGGTCCGGATCTCGGTCGCCGCAGCTCACCGGCGAACGCGGCCGAAATCGGCCCGCGCCCCTGCCACCGGCCGCGCGCTCGGCGGCGAATCGCCCGGCTGCCGAATGCCGGCGGGGGCGTATCGGCCGAACTGGCCGATACGCCCCCGCCGGTGCCGAGCGATAGCTCCCTCAGTCCAGCGCGATCGCCTCCACGATGGGCAGGCGCGCCGCCCGCACGGCCGGCGGAATCGACCCCAGCAGCGCCAGCGCCAGCGCGACCACCGCGTAGATCAGCAGCAGCGGGCTGGGCCGGTAGGCGATGTCGATGGAGATGGCGTTGCCGAGCGCGACGGTCGCCAGGTAGTGCACGCCGGAGCCGACAACCAAACCCAGTGCGGCGCCGACGAATCCGATACCGGCGGCCTCCGCGAGCACGCTGCGCAGCAGGAACCGGCGGCTGGTGCCCATGGCGCGCAGCACGCCCAGTTCACGGCGGCGTTCGAGCACCGAGAGCATCAGCGTGTTGAGCAGGGCGACGGTCGCCACCAGCACCACGATCCAGAGAATGGCGGCGCTGATGGAGCTGCCCTGGCGGATGCTGCCGGAAATGGCGGCCAGCGCGCTCGCGCCGGTCTCGACCTGGAACTCGGCCGGAACCGCCGCGCGCACCGCGGCCAGCACGACGTCTGGATCCGCGCCGGGCACGAAGTCGACGCCGATGATGGTCTCGCCCGACCGCTGATACCACTGCCGCAGGATGTCCAGGTCCAGCACCACGATCCCCGCGATGGCCGAGAAGTACGGGACCACCCGCAGCACGGTCACGTCGTGAATGCCGGTGGGCGTGGGCAATTGCAGCGTCGAGCCCACGCTGACGTCCAGCTGCCGCGCCACGTCCCGGGAGATGACCACGCCCTCGCCCCGGGCCATGCGCGCCAGGTCGGCCTCGGTGGTGCCCTCCAGGGCGGAGCTGCGGGCGACGCCACCCTCGTAGCCCTGCAACATGACTCGGCCCCGGCCCAGGGTCGCGAAGGCCATCTGCGCCGCGCCCGCGTCCTCGACGCCGGGAACGGCGCGGAGCTTGTCCTTGAGATCGCCCGGCAGGATCGGACCGGTCGGGAACTGCTCCATCGCGGTGGCGCTGACGAAAACGTCGGTGCGACTGAGCCCTTCGAAGGTCGAGCCCGCCGCGTCGACCATGTCGCGCGAGGCGTTGCCCATGGCCACGACGGCGGTGACGCCGATCATGACGGTCATGGCGGTCGCCCACACCCGGCGCGGGGCGCGTTCGACCGTGGTCGCCCCGAGCGCGCCGGGTGCGCCGAAGAGCCGGGACACCGCGCCGATGACGCGCACGATCGGACCGGTGGCGGCGAAGCACACCAGCACCGCGCCCGCGATGGAGGTGGAGATGGCGGCCAGCGACAGCCTGCCGATGTCGGCGTTGGCGATGAAGACCCCGGCCACGATCGCGGCCAGGCCCGCGGCCAGTGCGGCCCAGCGCAGCAGCGGTTTGACCGCGTCGGCGGAGGATGTGCCGACCGGGGCGAGCGCCTCGATGGGCGCGACCTTGTACACCTGGCGGGCGGCGATGGCGGCCGCGGCCACGCTGGCCAGCACGCACGCGGCCAGGGCCACCGGAATGGCGTAGCCGGGCACCATGTACTCGGTCCGCGATTCCACCGACTGCACGATCGCCGCGGGCAGCCTGCCGATGGATACGCGGCCCATGAAGATGCCGACGACCGAGCCGGCGAGACCGCCGATCAGGCCCAGCAGCGCGGCCTCCACCAGCAGGCCGAGCACCATGGGCGTGCGCCTACCGCCGATCGCGCGCAGCAGCGACAACATCGGGCGGCGTTGTGCCACGGCCATACTCATGGCGTTGTAGATCAGGAACGCGGAGACGATGAGCGCCGCCGCCGAGGACGCGAGGGTGGAGTAGCGCACCAGTTGCACCGAACCGCCCGCCTGCGCGCTGCGCAGATCCGGGTCGGCGACCACGGCGCGACCGGCGACGACCCCGGTGAGCGCCGAGCGCAGGGCGTCCACGTCGGCCCCGGGCGCGGCCAGGATCTGCACCGAGTCCAGTTTGCCGGTGTGATCGGCGATCTTCTGCGCCACGGGCAGCGTCGCGATGACGATGTGCCCGCCGTTGACCTTCGCGGAGGTCTCGGCGTCGATGACGCCGACCACGGTGGCGTCCACGGCGCCGAACCGCACCCGATCGCCCTCGTGATGCCCCATGGCCGAGCCGACCAGTACACCGTTGGCGGCGGTGAGCAGCTTGCCGGCCTGCGCGTCGAGTGATCCGCCCAGATCGTTGCCGAGCTGGGCGATGCTGGCGTCCGCGCCGATCAGCAGCGCGCGGCTCTCGCCCGAGCCGATCCCCTGGCGCACCATGGGCACCGCGGTGCCGACCCCGGTCGTGGATCGAATCTGTTGCAGCAGTGCCTGATCGAAGCCCGCGTCGGTGACCCCGGTGATCTCCAGCACGGCGTCCCCGCCCAGACTGCGGGTGAGTTTGTCCACCGATCCGGTGATGGATCCGGAAATGCTGAAGACCGCGACCAGCAGTCCGGCCGAGACGCCCATGACCACCATGGACAGCAAGGTGCGGCCGCGGTGGGCGAGTAGCTCACCGATGTTGAACAGCCGCAGGCGATCCCACATCGCTGCGATCATGCGCGCACCACGCCCGCACCATCGGATTCGGCCGCGCCGGTTTCGGCCGGGCCGGTTTCTCGAACGGTGCGCACCTCGCCGTCATCGGTGCGCTCCACCCGTTCGGTGGCCCCGATCTTGCCGTCCCGCAGCGTGATCACGCGATCGCAGTAGCGCACCGCGCCCATGTCGTGCGTGACCATGACCACCGAATTGCCCTGGCGGGTGATGTCGCCCAGCAACCGCAGGATGGATTCACCGGTCTTGGAGTCCAGGTTGCCGGTGGGCTCGTCGGCCAGGATCAGCGGCGGATCCATGATCAGCGCCCGGGCCACGGCCACGCGCTGCATCTGCCCGCCGGAGAGCTCGGCCGGGCGGTGTTCAGCGCGCTCGCCGAGTCCGACCAGATCCAGCAGTTCCAGCGCGCGCGGCTTGGCTTTGCGTAATCCGGTGCCGTCCAGCAGTTTCGGGATGGCGACGTTCTCCCACGCGGTCAGGGTCGGGAGCAGGTTGAAGAACTGGAAGATGAAACCGACCTGATGCCGCCGGAATTCGGACTGCCGATCGTCATCGAGATCGCCGATTTCCTTGTCCTGGAACCGGATCGATCCCGATCCCGGCGAGTCGAGCGCACCGAGAAGATGCAGCAGTGTGCTCTTGCCCGAACCCGACGGACCGATGATCGCGGTGAACTCCCCCGGTTCGATGCGCAGGCTGATGCCGTCCAGCGCGCGCACGCTCTGCCCGCCGATCCGGTATTCCTTGGTGACGTCGGTCAATTCCAGCATGGTCGTTCCCCTCGTGTTCCCTCTGGCGAATCAGCCGGCCAGTGCGCGCACGCGCGGCCGGAAGTAGAGCTGGTCGGTGTCGTAGGTGTCGAGCACGGCACGCAGGGCGGGCTGTTCGGCGGCGAGTTCGCGGTGTACCTCGATCGCCGATTTTCCTTCCGCCAGTGCGTTTTCCAATTTCACTCCGAGATGGTTCTCCCATCGGTGCCGCAGCGCGAGCAGTACGCCGTCCGGGCCGCCGAAGAGCCGGTCCAGCTCGGGCAGCCGGTGAAACAGGTTCGGGTCGGCGGGATTTCGGGCCGCGCGATCTAGGACGGTGTGCAGGATATCGGTGCGAGCGTGCAGGTCTGCCCAGGTCATGGCCCCCAGCCTTTCGTCTCGCTGCGGATCCGATCGGACCCGAGCACGGTGGCGATGGTCATGACGCTACGGAGACGTCGCCGCGATGTCGTCGTGCCGCGGTCCCGACTTGTCCTCCTACCCCGGTAGGAGACCGGCCCCTGCCCGCGAACGATGTACGCCGTCCAATTCGGCCATTAGCCTTACAGAATGAACGTGACAGGCGCCACCCCCACCTCGGTCGGGCACGCGCTGGGCGACGTGCGGCTCATGCTGCGGGACAGCGCGGAGCGCATCCGCCTGTTCGCCCGTCACCCGGTCGAACAGTTCCGGATCAATGTCGAGCGGACCGGGTTCGGCTATCCCAGCCAGGTCGTTTTCCTCATCGACGTGGTGGTGCTCGCGATCTCCGTGATCGCGGTGGGGCAGCGGATCGGGGAGGGCTACCTGCCCAGCGTGCTGCCCTTTCTGGCGGCGCTGCTGACCCTGGCGCACTGGCCGCTGCACGTGCTGTTCGACGTCATGCCCGGTCCGCTGCTGCTGACCGCGCTCACGCTCGGCGCGGTGGGGTTGTTCCTGGCCCAGCCGGTGCAGAACGACGCGGCGCCGTTCATCCTGATCGCCGTGGCCGGCGAGGTCGCGGCCATCGCCCCGATGATCGTCAGCATCCCGGTCGCCCTGACGATGATCGTGCAATTGATGTTCTTCGAGTCCATCGGACACGTGGATCTCGGCCTGCCCATCTACGGTTTCGCGGTGCTGTGCGGCTGGATGACCGGGCAGATGATGAACTACCAGCGCCGCTACCTCTATCAGGAACGCGAATACCAGGAGGTCCGCGCCGTACAGGCCGCCGACGAGGAGCGCAGGCGCATCGCCCGCGAGGTGCACGACGTCATCGCCCATTCGCTGAGCATCACGCTGTTGCACGTCACCGCGGCCCGGCACGCGCTGCAGACCGATCGCGACGTGGACGAGGCGGTGGACGCGCTCGCGGACGCCGAGCGGCTGGGCCGTCAAGCCATGGCCGACATCCGGCGCACGGTGGGCCTGCTCGATCAGCGGCCCGCCTCGCAGACGCCCGAACCCGGTCTCGACGACATCCCCGAGCTGGTCGAGGATTTCGTGCGCGCCGGAATGGAGGTCGACTATTCGCTGTGCGGCGACACCGCGCGGGTCTCGGCCGGCATCGGCCTGGCCCTGTACCGGATCGGCCAGGAATCGCTGTCCAATGTCGCCAAGCACGCCCCGGGGGCGCGCGCGACGGTGCGAATCGTCCTGAGCACCAGGGAGGTCGCGGTGGAAGTGCGCAACACCCTGGCCGCGGGCGCGCTGCCCCGGACGGGTCGCGGCATGGGCATCTCCGGCATGCGTCAGCGCGCGGCCCTGCTCGGCGGCACGCTCACCGCGGGTCCGCTGGCGGACGGCTGGCACGTGCACGCGCGCATTCCACTGACCGGCGGGCACCTGGCGTGCATGGCGGTCAGCGCCGAGGATTCGCTGTGGACGGTGCTGCAGTCGATGACCCGCAAACGCGCGGAGGACGAGCCGGAGAACGGCGAGCACGCCGCCGGAAAGCCCTCGGCCACAACGGAACAGCTACTGCCGAACGCACACGCGAAGGGGGAACGGTGACCGAGCGGGCCGACGACGAGCTCATCGCCGTACTGGTGGTGGACGATCAGGAGCTGGTACGCGGCGGTCTGCGCCGAATCCTGCGCCGCCGTGACGGTTTCGCGGTCAGCGAATGCGCCGACGGCGACGAGGTGCCCGCCGCGGTCACCGCGCACCGGCCCGACGTGGTGCTGATGGACCTGCGGATGAAGCGCATGGGCGGCATCGAGGCCACCCGGACCCTGCGCACCCGCCCGGATCCGCCGCCGGTGCTGGTGCTGACCACCTTCGACGACGACCAATTGCTCTCGGGCGCACTGCGCGCGGGCGCGGCGGGCTTCCTGCTCAAGGACTCCCCCGCCGAGGATCTGATTCGCGCCACCCGCACGGTCGCCGGCGGCGGGTCCTGGCTCGATCCCTCGGTCACCCCGCGGGTGCTCACCGCCTATCGCTCGGTGCGTCCGGCGCCGGTCCCGAGCGAGCGGACGCTGTCCGATCTCACCGTGCGGGAGCTCGAGGTGCTCGAGTTGATCGGGCGCGGCCGCTTGAACGGCGAGATCGCACGCGACCTGGGCATCTCGGAGGTAACGGTGAAAAGCCACGTAGGACACATATTCGGGAAGCTGGGGTTACGCGATCGCGCCGCGGCGATCGTCTTCGCGTTTGACCACGGTGTGGTTTCCCCAGGAGAATCCAGGTCCTGAGCGGTTGGTCGCGGGCGCTTCGCCGCGGCCGATCCGGGAGTTGGAGGTTAGACGGGGTGGATGCACCGCCTTCGCGCGCGGGCGGCCGGTTCGGGCCGTACGAATTGCGCTCGTTGCTCGGCAGGGGCGGCATGGGAGAGGTCTACGAGGCCTACGACGCGTCCAAGGACCGTGTCGTCGCCCTCAAGCTGCTACCCGCCGAACTCGCGAAAGACCCCTCCTACCAGGAACGTTTCCGCCGCGAGTCGCAGGCCGCGGCGCGGCTGGCCGAACCGCACATCATCCCCATTCACGACTGGGGCGAGATCGACGGTGTGCTGTACATCGACATGCGGCTGGTGCGCGGGCAGGATCTGCGCACCCTGCTCGACGACAACGGGCCGCTGCCGCCGTGGCGCGCGGTGGGTTTCGTCGAGCAGATCGCCGCGGCACTGGACGCCGCGCACTACTCGGGCCTGGTGCACCGGGACGTCAAGCCCGCCAATGTGCTGGTGACCGACGCCGATTTCGCGTACCTGGCGGACTTCGGCATCGCCCGCACCGAGGGCGACACGGCCATCACCATGGCGGGCACCGCCGTGGGCTCCTACGCCTACATGGCCCCCGAGCGCTTCGACACCGGACCGGTCACCGGGCGCGCCGACATCTACTCCCTCGGCTGCGTGCTGCACGAATGCCTCACCGGCAACAAGCCTTTCCCCGCCCACAACGTGAGCGCGCTGATCCGGGCGCACCTGTCCGAGCCGCCGCCCCGGCCCAGCGCCCAGCGCGGCGGAATCCCGGACGCGCTGGACACGGTGGTGGCGCGCGCCCTGGCCAAGGACCCCGGCGATCGCTTCCTGACCGCGGGCGAGTTCGCGCGCGCGGCCCGGATGGCGCTGGCCGGCGGTGCGGTCGCCCCGCCTCCCGGCCCCGTCGCGCAGCCCGGCCGGACGGTGCCGCCCGCGGCCTTCGCGCCGCCGCCGAACCAGCCGCCACCGGCGCAGCCGACCGCGGTGCTGCCGGTGCCGAGCTCGGATCCCACTGTGGTGCAGCGCAATACCGGCACCTTCGGGCCGTACTCGACGGGTGCGTTCCCGCCCTACACCGATCAGGGCGAGCCGCCCGCCACCTCGGATCTGCCGGTGATCGTGCCGTCGGATCCGACCATGGTGCGGGTCAGCGACTTCCACTACACGCCGCTGCCGCAGAGCGCGCAGCCCGCGCAGCCGCAGCCGCCGGTCTGGGGGCACGCGCACGGGCCGCAGCAGGACTTCCCGTACGCGCCGACGCCGGATCCCTCGCTGTACCCGACCTCGGATCATCCGCGCTACGATCCCGCCCCGCCGCCCGCCTACCGGCCGCGCCGCAGGTCGGTGGCGGTCCCGGCCGCGATCGGCGTCCTGGTGGTCGCGGTCGCGGCGATCGCGGGTGCGGTGGGCTGGCAAGTCCTGGACAGCTCCCGCGACGAAGACTCTCCGACGACCGCGGCATCGGAGGGTCCGGGCTACACCACGTCGCAGTCGCAACCGAGAACCACCGCGTCGACCGCTCCCACGACGACCGCGGCGCAGTTGCCGGCGGGCGCGACCCCGTGCCCGGTGGTGTACCCGGTGCTCAACGGTTACACCGGCTCGGCGATCGGATCCACCGTCACCAGTTGCCCTTTCGCGGAAGAGGTACGCAGGGTGTATGCCGACTCGACGTCGGGCCGACCGGGTTCGGCAAGTAGTGTTGTCGCTGTGAGTCCGGTGACCAACCGGGCCTACACGATGAACTGCACGGCGACAGGAAAATTGGTCACCTGCATCGGTGGCGAGAACGCGGTGGTGTATGTCTACTGACCCTATTCCGGCCTGTCGCAAGGCCTTTGCGCGATGCGTCACGGTGGCGACGCTGCTGGCGGTCTCCGCGTGCGGCGTGCAAGCGGGCTCCCCTGGACCGGCCGAATCGGCGAGTCCCGCCGAGGCTCTCCCGGTCGCGGAGGCAGGCGCCTCGAATCTGTCGATGATCGCGCCGGACCTCCCGGACCTGTTCGGGCTGCCGAAATCGGTGAGCCTGGCGGCGGATTTCGCCGAATTGCAGGCCGCGCTGGACGGGCGCATGGGCTTGGCCGCCATGCCGGTCGGGGGCGGCGACATGACCGTGCTCGGCAACTGGTCGACCGGCATCGCCTGGTCCACGATCAAGGTGCCGCTCGCGCTGGCCGCGCTGCGCCGGGACCGCGAGCTGCGTGATGTCGCCGAGGCCGCCATCACGTACTCCGACAACGATGCGGCACAGCAGCTTTGGAATTCGCTCGGCACCGATGAGGAAGCCGCGGACGCGGTGCAGGCCATCCTGCACGAGGCCGGGGACGACTACACCGACGTCGGCATGCGCCACACCCGGCTCGCCACGCTGGGCTCGGACGATCTGCTGTCCTTCGGCGCCACCGATTGGACGCTGACCGATCAGGCGCGTTTCGCCGCCAAGCTGCCCTGCCTGCCGCGCGCGAGTTCGGTCATCTCGCTGATGAGCGAGATAACGCCCAGCCAGAGTTGGGGTCTGGGTCATCTGTTCGGCGCGGAGTTCAAGGGCGGCTGGGGTCCCGACGACGACACGGGCATGTACACCGTGCGCCAGTTCGGGCTGATCCCGACGCTGGCCGGTCCGGTCGCGGTGGCACTGGCCGCCGAACCCGCCTCGGGCACCTTCGAGGACGCCACCGACATGATGGACCGGATGGCTTTGCTGCTCGGGGAACACCTTCCGGAGCTGCGCGGCGGGCTCTGCGGTCAGTAGGGTTCGAAAAGTACCCATACGCACCGCATTTGACCCCGCCGCCGCGACCCACCACAATCCTTGCGATTGACGGGTATCGGCGTGTCCGCTGAAAAACGCGGGCGCGCCGATTCCCCGGAACTGGAGGTATCGGGGTGGACGCACCGTATGCGCGAACCGCTGAACAGGGCGTACGGCGCCGCCGGATCGCACGCGGCGCGTTCTGCGCGGCGGTGACGCTGGCGGCGGGCGTACTGGCCGGCTGCGGCGGGAGCGACCCCCTGATGGTGCCCGAGCCGCGCGCCACCACGACCGCGAACCCCGGCTCCACCGGCACCCCGCTGGTGACCGTGCCCGGCACCCTGGCCTGGGAGTTCATCAACGATCTACAGCCCACGCTGAAGGGCCGGGTGGCGCTGGCGCTGCTGCCCGTCGGCGGCGATCGCGCACTCACCCTGGGTGATTGGCGCAGCGGGCCGGCCTGGTCGACCATGAAGGTGCCGCTGTCGCTGGCCGCGCTGCGGGCCAACGCCGGGCTGGCGAGTTCGGCGACCGCGGCCATCACCTACTCGGACAATGCGGCGGCGGACACGCTGTGGCAGGCCCTGGGGTCGGGTACCACCGCGGCGGCCGATGTCGAGGAGGTGCTGCGCGAGGGCGGTGACTCGGTCACCCAGGTGCCCGCCACGCGCACCCGCACGGACTATTCGGCCTTCGGGCAGGCGGATTGGTCGGTCACCGATCAGCTCGCCTTCGCCGCGCGGCTGCCCTGCCTGCCGGAGTCCGACGCCGTCACCACGCTCATGGGCAAGATCACCTCCGGGCAGCGGTGGGGGCTCGGCACACTCACCGGCGCGGAATTCAAGGGCGGCTGGGGACCGGACACCAGCGGCGGCTACCTGGTCCGCCAGTTCGGGCTGATCCCGGTGGACGGTGGTTCGCTGGCCGTGGTGATTGCGGCACAGCCCGATTCGGGTTCCTTCGACGAGGGGACCACCATGCTGACCAAGATCTCCACCCTGGTCGGGGAGCATCTGGACGAATTGCGCGGCGGGCGGTGCGCGGGCGGTTCCTGAGCACACAGCGCACACCGGACGGTCGGTCCAGAGTGTGCTGACCTGGGCTTCCCGGGGGTCAACCTGACGGAAACCCGGACTACGGGCAAGATAGGGCGCATGCGCATCGGAGTCTTGACCGGAGGCGGAGACTGCCCAGGGCTGAACGCGGTGATCCGTGCTGTCGTTCGTACCGCGAACGGCCGGTGGGGTGATGCCATCGTCGGATTCCAGGACGGGTGGCGCGGGCTACTCGAGGATCGCAAGATCCAGATTCTGAACAACGACCGCACCGATCGCCTGCTCACCAAGGGCGGCACCATCCTCGGCACCGCACGCACGAATCCGGACATCCTGCGCGCCGGACTGCCCCGCATCAAACAGACGCTGGACGACAACGGCATCGACGCCCTCATCCCGATCGGCGGCGAAGGCACCCTCACCGCGGCCAGCTGGCTGGCCGAGGAGGGCGTGCCGGTGGTCGGCGTGCCCAAGACCATCGACAACGACATCGACTGCACCGACACCACCTTCGGGCACGACACCGCCGTGGCCATCGCCACCGAGGCCATCGACCGGCTGCACACCACGGCCGAATCGCATCAGCGCGTGATGCTGGTGGAGGTCATGGGACGGCACGCGGGCTGGATCGCCATGAACTGCGGCATCGCCTCGGGCGCGCACCTGACCCTGGTGCCGGAGGTGCCGTTCGACGTGGACGAGGTCTGCGCCATGGTGAAACGGCGCTTCCAGCGCGGGGATTCGCACTTCATCTGCGTGGTGGCCGAAGGGGCCATGCCCGCGCCGGACTCGATGTCGCTGCGGGACGGCGGCATCGACGAATTCGGGCACGTGAAGTTCACCGGTGTCGCGCAGCAGCTCGCGCCGGAGATCGAGCGGCGCATCGGCAAGGAGGTGCGGGTGACGGTGCTGGGCCACGTGCAGCGCGGCGGCACGCCCACCCCGTACGACCGGGTGCTGGCCACCCGCTTCGGGGTGCATGCCGCGGAGGCGGTGCACGCGGGGAACTTCGGGCAGATGGTGGCGCTGCACGGCAACGACGTGGCGCTGGTGCCGCTGTCGGAGGCGACCAAGCAGCTCAAACTCGTTCCGCAGGACCGGTACCGCGAGGCCGCCGCGTTCTTCGGCTGAGCGGGGACGAATCCCGGAAATGAATGGGCCGCCCCACTTTCGTGGGGCGGCTCTCCTATTTTGCTCCCGGGGGAGCGCTCCCGCATAGGGATTGGGGTCTCACACTTTGTGCGAGGCCCCAATTGTCCTTATTTATCCACTCAATCCAGATCTATCGGGACATATACCGCGCGTCAGTGATCGAATCGACCCCGTGTCAGCGCGGCGGTGAAGCGATCCCATTCGGCCGGGCCGAATACCAGTGCCGGGCCGGTGGGGTTCTTGCTGTCCCGTACTCCCACACCGGCGTCCAGGAACGCGATCTCCACGCATTCCTTGGCCCCGGTGCTGCGGGCGGTCTTGAACCACCTGACGCCGGACGGTTCGACGTTCACGTCGCGTACTCCTTCGCTGCCTTCCGCAAGAGATCTCTACTGCTCGCCTCGTCCAGCGCCGAGCGCTGGAGAGCCTGGTACGCCTGGCGATAACGATCGACCGCGGCCTGCTTCTCCAGGTAGAGGTCGCCGAGGAAATTCTCCAGGTACACCACCGTGGGCTCGACCGGTCGGTTTCCGCCGTCCCGGCCGAAGTCCAGAATCACGAACGGCCCCACGGAATGCCCGATGGGAACGCCCGCGGAGAAGGGTAGTACACGCACAGCGATCATTGGGAGTGTCGACATGTCGGCGACGTGCCGCAGCTGCGCCGCCATCACCTTCGGATTGCCAACGACCCTGCGTAACGCGGTTTCGTGGACGATCACGTCGAGGCTCGCGGGGTGGCGTTTGCGCGTCAGCAGGCTCTGGCGGCGGGTCTTCAACTGCACTCTGCGGTCGATCTGATCGCATTCAGCATCCGGCCAGTAATCACCGATCAGCACGCGCGCGTACTCCGCGGTCTGCATGAGTCCGGGGATGAGATCGGGCTGGTACGAGACCAGGCCCCGGGCCGAGGCCTCCAGGCCCACATACACGTTGAAGCCCTCGGGCACGATGTCGTCGTATTCGTGCCACCAGGACTTGACGCTGGCCTGCTGGGCCAGGCCCATGACGGCAGCGCTGAACTCGTCGTCGAAGTCGTAGATGCGGCACAGTTCCCGGATATCCAGGACCCGGATCTTCTCGGCGTTACCGGTTTCCAGCCGCTGTAGTTTCGACTCGCTCCATTCCATCAGGGCGGCCGCTTCGGCAATCGTCATATTGCACTGCATGCGCCCCTCGCGCAGATATCGGCCCAGTTGGCGGCGCGGCAGAGTGGAACCTTGCTCGGACATCGAGTCCTCCCCCACGAAGGCGGTTTTCGGTCACTGTGAACGATGCTCCCATGCGATATGAATGCTGACCTGGTGCTTTCGCAAAGTTTCCGCCGCCGGCCGCGGTGTCGTTGCCGGATCGGTGCGGGCGGTGCTGAACTGGAGTCGCGCCCGGTGAGAGCCGGAGCCCTGAATTCGGACCCACTCGTCCCCGAGCCGGGCGCACCCACCGCCCGACCGGAGCGTCCCCGCGCACCGACGGAGGGACGTCATGACCGGCCCCGTGATGTTGATCTTCGACTGCACCACCGATCCCGGCGAGCTGCCCCCGCCCCTGGCCCGCGAGGCGGCCCAGATCCACCGCCACTGCGCCGAGCCGGAGTGCGAGGTGCTACGCCGCGCGAGGCAGGCCCCGGCCGGCGATACCCGCCCCTTGCAGACGATCTGAGGCGAATGGATCGGGCCGGGCCCGAAATCACGCGCACGGGCAGAACTGGGGGCGAACGGGTCCGAGAGGGCGAGGCGGTCGAGGCCTGCCTGGCTATCCGAGCACCATTACCGCGAGTATCAGCAGCATCAAAGCCAGTACCAGCACCGCAAGGCCGGACACGACCAGCGCATTCACCTGGGTGCGATCCACTTCGTTTCGCCAGCCTGCGTTCCCCTGCGGTGGGGCCCCGTTGGGTGCGTAGGGACCTGTTTGCAGTGGGCCGTACGCGCCGCCCGGTGGTTGCGCACCGAACTCCGGCGACGGTACACCGGGCGGAACATGCTGTTGCACAACTGAAACGAAGTCCGCTGAGCCGGGAGCGGAGTCCGGCGGCGCGTGCCCGGGCTCGACGGAACGCGGCTCGGCGTCCACCGAATGCGGCGTCTCAGGCTCCGCGGCGGGCGAGCCGGGGACGGCCGTGGCGGGCGAATCCAACTCGGACAGAACAGCATCCGGTGCGGCTTCCGCGGAATGCCCGTCCCGCTCGTCATCGGGCGAAGTCGTCCCGGCCTCAGCGGGTTCGGCGTCCGGGGTCGTGTCGCGGGGGCGCACACGTTCGCTCTCGTATCGGCCGGCGGCAGCGCCGACCCCGGCCGAGGGGACAAAGGCTCCCGACATCGGATTACGCAGCGAGGCACCCGGATAACCTGCGGGGTCCGGCCGTGCGGTGCGCCCGGAATCCACCGGATCCGAACCGCCGGAAGAGTCCCGATCCCTACCTGCGATGCGCCCCGAATCCACCGGATCCGAACCGCCGGAAGAGTCCGGATCCCTGCGTGCGGTGCGCCCGGAATCTACCGGCTGCGATCCCACGGAGGAGTCCTGGTTCCCGGCGGCGCGCACGACGGGATCGTTCTGTGCCGGGGTGTCTTTCGGGTAGCCACTCGGATCCTGGGGGCCGCCGGACCGTGCATTGATTCCCGCGGGCGAGGCAGGGGCGGCGTCCACGTCTTCAAGGCCGGGAGCATTCGCGGCGACATCCCCACCGACCGCACCGCGGTCGACGGCGGCACGCTCGGCTGCGCGGGCGGCGGGCTCGGCGGGGCCGTCGGAGCCGGAGGGGTTGGTCGAATCCGGCGAATCACCCTGCACCGAACTCTGTTTCGCCTCATGCACGGCGGAATCGGGGGGATCGAGCGGTCCGGAGGTATGGGCGGGCGACCGTTCGGATTCGGCGGTGCGGGAGGCCGGGGGCGATTCGGCGTAGAGGACCGCGTCGGTCACCTGTCCGGCAGCCGCAGCTGAGGACGGGCCTGCGGGGTGCGAGCCGGGTGCGTGCGGGTGGGGGTTCCGGAATTCACCGGGGTGCTGATCGGGGGCGTGAGAATCCGGGCGAGCAAGCAGGTCGGTGCGCTGGTCGGGGGAATCCCCTTGCGGCCCTTGGGTTCCCGGCGGCTGCGCGGGAACGCCTTGGGACGGATGACCCGCAGGATGCTCGGGATGACCGCCTGGCTGGTGCACCGGTCCGGCGGGCTGGGGTGCGAAGCCGGCGGGCTGGGGCGCGTGGCCGGCGGGCTGCGGTTCGAAGCCGGCAGGCTGCTGCGGATGGCCGGCGGGCTGGGGTGTGTGACCGGCGGGAAGAGCGGGTTGGGCCGGATGAGGGGCGGGGACCAGGGCCGGATACGCGGGCGCGTACGAAGGGGCCTGGGGTGGATACCCCTGGGGGGACTGGGGATTCGGCGGTGGGGGGTAATTCTGAGGTGCGGGGTAGGGCGGGGGGTAGGGGGCGTAGGCGGGGGGCTGGGCGGGGTAGGCGGGGGGTGCGGGAGCGTAGACCGGACCCAGGTACGGGGGGACGGGGGTGCCGGGCGGCGCCAGGGCGCGGCGGGCCGCCTTGGCGAAGTCGGTGCTGGTGGGGAAGCGGTCGGCGGGGCGTTTGGCCATCGCCTTCGTGAGGACCGCGTCCATGGCGGGGGTGAGGCCGGGGCGGCGCAGGGAGACCGGGGGCGGCAGGAGCTGGAGGTGGCCGCGGATCAACTCGGTGGGATGGGGAGAGTCGTAGGGGCCCATGCCGATCAGGAGCCAGTACAGGGCGCAGGCCAGCGAGTACTGGTCGGTGGCGTGATCGAGGGGCGCGCCGGTCATCTGCTCCGGCGAGGCGTAGGCCAGGGTCGCGGTGAACATGCCGGCCTGGGTGAGGTGGGTGGAATCCTCGCGCAGGCGGGCGATGCCGAAATCGCTGAGGAACACCCGCTCCCCGTGGCCCGCGACCGCCCGGGCCAGAATGATGTTGGCGGGCTTCACATCCCGGTGCAGCACACCCATGCTGTTGGCGTAATCCAGTGCGGCGGCGACGCCTTCGATGATCTGCACCGCCCGCTCGGGCGGCAGCTGGGTCACGTTCACGCTGGCCGCGTCGACCCCGTCCACGTACTGCATGGAGATCCACAGCTGCTCGTTCTCCGAGCCGCGATCGTAGACCTCGACGATATTGGGGTGATCCAGCTGCGCGACCAGATCCGCCTCGCGCTCGAACCGCGCCCGAATCTCGCGGTCGGCGAACAGTTCCCGATTCAGCAGCTTCAGCGCGGTCAGCCGCCCCAGCCGGGGATGGCGGGCCAGGTACACCGAAC
Source organism: Nocardia sp. NPDC057668 (assembly GCF_042799795.1). NCBI lineage: Bacteria > Bacillati > Actinomycetota > Actinomycetes > Mycobacteriales > Nocardiaceae > Nocardia > Nocardia sp. NPDC057668. The sequence goes on from NZ_JBHVIC010000001.1 coordinate 2,197,082, forward strand.
CCATACCACCCTGTCCGAGCAGTCGTTCAACGGTGAAACCGGCGAATACGTCACCGCTGTTCAACACTGTGACGACCCCCTTCCGGTGACGTACGAGTCCGTGAGCCTATCCGGCGGAGCGCGCCGCGACCCGCCGTCTCAGCCCGGTGTGACCAGTCCCGATTCATAGGCCAGCACCACCGCCTGCGCCCGATCACGCAGGTTCAGTTTGGCGAAAACCTTCGACACATGGGTCTTCACGGTCTGCTCGGCGACGAACAGGCTCTCCGCTATCTCGACATTGGACATACCCCGTGCCACCAACTCCAGTACTTCGCGTTCGCGGGGCGTCAAGACCGATAGCGCGGGCGCGGGCGTGCGGCGGTTGCGGCGCTTGGTGACATCGGCGATGAGCCGGCGGGTGACCGTCGGCGCGAGCAGCGCGTCACCCGCGGCGACCACGCGGACCGCGCGCACCAATTCCTCGGCGGGGGCGTCCTTGAGCAGGAACCCGCTGGCGCCGATGCCCAGCGCCTCGTACACGTAGTCGTCGATGTCGAAGGTAGTGAGCATGAGCACCCGCACCGGCGGATCGAACCCGGCCGCCAGGATCGCGCGCGCGGCGTCCAGGCCGTTCATCTCCGGCATGCGCACGTCCATGAGCACCACATCGGGGCGCAGCCGTTTCGCCTCCGCCACAGCGGTTTTGCCGTCGGGCGCGTCACCCACCACGCTGATATCGGGCTGCGCGCCCAGCAGCGCCCCGAATCCCGCTCGCACCATCGCCTGATCGTCGGCGATCAACACCGTTATGGCCACTGCCGCACCTCACGCACGCCAACGAGTCTGCCACGCCGGGCGCCCCCGGTCCCCCGCACCACAAGCTTCGCACCCTCCCGCAATTCCACGGTGCGGCAACCACCCACTCGGTAATTTTGTCCGCATGGGGAGATTCGGCACGTTTGTCAGTGAAACCGCGTTCGGAGCGTTGGTGGCCGTACTCGTAGCGATGGTGCTGATCATCGGCTTCGGCGCCGGGGGCTCGATCTGGGTGATCGTGGTCTCGGTACTCATCGGCATACCGGCGGGCAACGCCGTCTCGTGGGCCACGACCCGCAAGAGCGGACGGTCCCGGGAGTAGACCGCGGCGGAGCGGGAGCGCGGCGGTCAGCCGGCGGTCCCGAGCGCGGACAGGGCGTCCGGGCCGAGCGTGGCGGCGGGCAGGGGCAACTGCGCCCGGACCTCGAACCCGCCGTCGGGTCGGGGAGCGGCGACCAGGTCCCCGCCAACCGCGGTCGCGCGGGCCTGCATGCCGGTGATCCCGCTGCCGGGAGTGCCGGACGGGTCGGCGGCCCGGGTGCCGACGGCGGGACCGTTCGTGACCGCGAGGGTCAGGTCGTGGTCACGCACGATGCGCACCCACACCGGCGCCCCCGGCGCGTGCCGGGAGGCATTGGCGAGTGATTCCTGAACGATGCGGTACAGCGCGAGACCGGTGGTATCGGGCACCGTGTCGAGGCTGCCCTCGACGGTCCAGGTCAGTGGGACCCCCGCGCGCAGCGCACCCTCCAGCAGGGTCGCGATATCGGCGGCGGCGGGTTGCGGGGCGTGTTCGGGGAGCTGGCCGTCGCTGCGCAGCACGCCGAGCAGGCCGCGAATCTCGTTCAGCGCGGCGCGGGCACCGGTGCCGATGGACTCGAACTCCTCGCGGGCGGCGGGCGAGAGACCGTCGATGCGATAGGGCGCGGTCTGCGCTTGGACCACCACCATCGACATGTGGTGCGCGACCACATCGTGCAGGTCGCGGGCGATGCGGGCCTTCTCCTCGAGGATGGCGCGGCGGGCCCGTTCGAGCTCGGTCTCCTCCTCCTGTTTGACCAGGGCCTGGCGCGAGACCACGACCCAGCGGATGAGCAGGCCGAACACCACCAGGCCGGTGATGGCTATGGGCCAGCCGAACCCCGCCTCGGCGAAGCTGTCCCCGGCCTGGGCCATGGTGGTGGCGAACAGCAGCGAGGTGGAGATCCACGCGACGCCGACGATCTGCAGCGGCGACCGCACCGCGACCGCGAACACCAGCGCGAACAGGGTCAGGATGTGCACGACCTGGAAGGGGATGTCGCTGCCCGGCTGATGCGGTACCGCCAGCGCGATCAGCAGCGCCGAACCGGCCGAAACCGCCCAGCCCAGTGCCGGATTGACGCGCACGAGCAGAATCGGGAACGCCGCGAACCCGGCGATGAACGGCATGGCCGCGATGGGTACCCGATGCGTGACGTGCAGGGTCGGCCACGCTATCGACAGCAGGATGAGCGCGACCGCCACGACCGAGGCATCGAACCAGTAGCGCGACGCCAACGAGCGGCGATTCTTTTTCGCCAAAGTACCGACCATGACGTCGACGGTAGAGAACCGATCCGGCCGACGCCTCATACCGAGGGTCCAACTACCACCCCCTACCCCGGTACCGGGCCACGCCCCCGCTCCCCCGCACCGCCCACACCGGAACCGTCCTCTGGCGTGAAGCCCCGCTCAGGCCCGGATTCCTAGCGTCGTTCCCCATGAGAGCGTTCCCGAACACCCCGGGCTCCGCACCCCGCCGGGACTCCGAGCACACCCGGCCCGTGCCCGGGTCGACCGCCCACATGGCGCCGGCTGCCTCGACCACCCGCACGGTGCCGGTCGAGGCCGCCGCCGTGGTGGTGGGCGTCGCCACGACGCCCGCGCACGACCCGTTGCCGTTTGAGGGCTGCTCCGGGACGGCCGCGCTCGGCGAACGCGCCCCGGCGCACCCCGATGACAGCCGCGCGCACGGTCCGCTGCACCGGGCCGCGCTGCTCGCCGGTGCGAGCGCCCTGCTCTTCTCCGTCGCGGTGGTCTTCGCCCCGAGCGCGTCCGCCGTGCCCGCACCCCCGCGCACCGAGAACGCCGGCGCCCGGACCGCCGTCCTGGCCGCCAACGCCGTCACCCCCGACGCCCTGGCGCTGCCCGCCGACTTCGCCGCGGCGGCGGGGTACCGGCCCGCCATCGAATCGGGCCTGCTGGTCAATCCCGAGGGCGGCTGTTCCTCCCCCGTCCCGCTGCCCGCCGAGTTCGAGTTGGCTTGCAAGGCACACGATCTCGGCTACGACCTGCTCCGCTACGCGGGCGACCACGACCAGCCCCTCGGCCCCTGGGCCCGCCAGGCGCTGGACACCGCCCTCGACGAGCGCATGCACGACTCCTGCGCGGCCCGCCCGAACCCCCTGTCCCGCACCCGCTGCGAGTTCATGGCCGATGTGGCCGCCACGTTCGTAGACCTCAATTCCCGCCGCCAGGACTACGGCGTCCCGGTCCACGAGACATCCCCCTTCGACCGCACGCCCGGCCCCCTCTCCCCCGCGGCCGGCGTCGCCCTGTTCGTCACCGGAATCGGCACGGCCGCAGCGCTCGCCACCCGCATCACCCGCCGGAACCGCACCCGCCCCACCACCCCGGAGGCTCCCGAATGACCATCCAGCGCCCCCGCCCCACAGCCGAATTCGGCTCCACCCCGACCACATGGCGCACCCCCTCGGTCGAAGCCGCACCGCCCGAACGCCCGCCGAAATCGCACCCGCCGGTCAGCGACGACAAGTCGCTGACCGACCCGACACGCGTCCCACGCGAGTCGGCTTACGCAGATGCCGACGTCCCCGCCGCGCCGCACAGACCGCAGCCGCGACGAACGGATCCCGCGACCACACGGCGCAACCCTTCAGTCGATGCCGCACCGCCCAAATGCCCGTCCCGCTCGCACCCGGCGGCCAGCGACAACGAGCCTCTGGCCGACGCGGAGCGCCCGGCCCGCGTCCGACACGTTTCCGGCCACGAACACGCCGACGTGTCCGCCACACCGCGCAGACCGGAGGCGCGGCGAACGGATCCCGCCACCTCGGGCGAGTCGATCGACGACGACGTGTACGAAACGCCGCGCGACAACGCGGCCGAGTATCACCCGGGCACGCAGCCCGTCACTCCGGCTCGGGTCGAATCATTGGGCGAAGCAGGAGGTCTCGCACCGTTGCGCTCCGGCGCGCCGGGCAGAGCGGCCGTATCGCGTGCGGGGCGAGGATTCCTATCGCCGGTGCGACGCGCGGGTATCCAGGATCGTCTCGAACCTGTGGCGCTCGGTGACAGAGCCCGACATCACGACCGGTGCGTGGAATCGCGCCGGGGTCGAGAGAGCCCCGGTGTTCGCCTGAGCGCGAGGACAATCGACAAAGCGGAGCGGGCGGTGTCGAGGGTGGTGCGGCGGATCGTCGCGCCGCGGTTGAGTGTCACGGCGGGGGCCGGGGCGGGGGTGCTGGGGTCGTTGGCGCCGGGGCTGTTGCCGCGGACGGCGTCGGCGCAGGCGATCGTCACCTCGGTGCTGGTGATTCTCGGGTTGGGGGTGGCGGGGGTGGTGCGGATCGGGGTGCGGCGCTTCGGGATCGATACGGCGCGGTGGGGGCGGTGGCGGTCGCCTGCGCTGGGGGTCGTCGTGCTCGCGGTCGCGGCAGCGGTCGCGCGGGCCGAGCACTGGCAGAACCGGCTGCGCGGGGTCATGGGGGTGGCGGCTATCGGGCCCGGCTACTGGGGACTGTGGCTGGCGGAGTCCGTGGTCATTGTCGGGGTGATGGTTGGGTTGTGGGCCGGATTGCGCTGGGTGGTACGGCGATTGGGGAGGGTGCGCAGCCTCGCGGGCGCGGGGGCGCTGGCGTTGCTGACGCAGTTCATGATGGTGCCCACGATCGTCGAATGGCGGAAGTCCGCCTACGCGGCGGCCAACGCGGCCGTGGATCCGGCGGTGGTGCAACCGGATTCGCCTGCCCGGTCGGGGAGTCCGGTGTCGGCGGCGAGCTGGCCGTCGCTCGGGGCGCAGGGGCGCAGGTTCGTCGCCGGATCACCCGAGCGGGCGGTGCGGGTCTACGTGGGCATCTCCTCCGCGGGCGGCGTGGACGACCGGGTTGCCCTCGCGATCCGGGAGTTGGAGCGGACCGGCGCTTTTCAGCGCGGGCACCTGGTGGTGACCGTGCCCACCGGATCCGGATGGATCGACGGCGACGCGGCGCGCGGGCTGGACGAGCGGTTCGGCGGGGACGTGGCCCTGGTGGGCGTGCAGTACTCGAACGCGCCGAGCTGGGCCACGTTCCTGTTCGGGCGGGCGGCGGCCGAGGAATCGGCGCGCAAGCTGTTCGACGCTGTGGAGGAACGGATTTCGCGACTGGCACAACCACCGAAGCTCTACGTCTACGGGCAGAGCCTGGGCGCGGTCGGTGGCAGCGCGATCTTCGGGAGCGACGCCGAACAGGACGATCGCACCTGCGCCGCACTGTGGGCGGGTCCGCCCGCCAACGCCGCCCACCGCGCCGGCGGCACGATACTGGCCAACGCCTCCGACCCGGTCGTGCACTTCTCCCCCGCTCTGCTCTGGCGCGCACCGGATCTCACCGGCACCCGGCCGGACGCCCCTGTCCCGCCATGGATTCCGGTGCTGAGCTTCCTGCAGACCAGCGCGGATCTGCTCGCCGCGCTCGACGCCCCGCCCCGCCACGGGCACCGTTACGGGACGGACCAGGGCACGGCGCTGGGGTCGTGCTGACACCTGCGGAACCGCCGTCGTGGATCCCGGCCGCGACCTCTTCCCTCAGTTGGCCGGGTCCGGTTGCGGGCCGAGCTCGCGGCACAGATCGGTGGAGAGCCGTTCGATGACCGCCGCCGCGTCCAACCGCCGCCGCCACTGCTCGGGCACCGCGCGCGCCCCCAGCCGCGCGCCGAGCAGCGCCCCGCAGATCGCGCCGATGGAATCGCTGTCGCCGGAGTGGTTGACCGACAGCAGCACCCCGTTGCGGAAGATCTGTTCGGCGGTGCCGCCGATGGTCTCCGCGCACAGCGCCGCGCACACGGCGATGGCCAGCGCGTCGGGGCCGATGACGCCGTAGCCGAGTGATTCCAGCATGTCCGGTTCCGGCATGGGCCCGCCCCGGCGGGTGCTCGCGTCGGCGATGCGCACCGCGGTGGCCAGGCCGTCGGCGGTCTCCTCGTGCCCCCGGTAGCGGGTCAGTTCGCTGGCGGCCAGCTCCACCGACATGCGCAGATCCAGCCCGCAGGACAGCCCGAAGACGATCCCCGCGAAAGCCCCGGCCGGCAGCCACCCGCTCGGGTTGCCATGGGTCAACGCCGCGGCGTCACACGCGGATTCGAAGGCGTACCGCAGCGAATGCGTGAACCCGAACGGCGCCGAGCGCACCACCGCCGCACAGCCCTTGGAGTCGTTGATCGGCCGGTCCCGGGTGCCCAGTGGGGACCGCGGCTCGAGCCGCTGCGCCGCGGACTGCATGGCCGAGGTGGTGGCGTGCGTCGGCCCCCGGTAGGTCATCAACTCGGGATACCTGGTCAGCGCGCTGCCGAGCGGGTCGGGCTGCTCCGGCACCTGGACACCCTGCCCGCGCAACCAGGACAGCAGCCCCATCTGCACCAGCCCGGACACGGTGACCCCGCTGCTGCCCGCACGCTCGCGGATCGCGCCGCGGATCAGCGCCTCGACGGTGAACAGCGTCAATTGCGTCTCGTCCGAGATCCGGCCCTTGTACGAATCCTTCTCCCCGGTCACCCCGCGAGAACCGTAGCGCCGCAAGATATCCGGCAACGGCATGGATTCCACCGGCGCACCGAGCGCGTCACCCACCGCGCCGCCGAGCAGACAGCCGTGCACCACCTCGAAGGCCGGGCGCTTGAACCCCGCCGCGGCGGCCATCCGCGGTTCCTGCGGCGCACTCAGCGCCCGCGCCACGGCGTCGGCGAATTCCGCGCACGAGCGATACCGATCCTGCGGGTCCTTGGCCAGCGCCCGCCGCAGCACCGCGTCCACCGCCTGCGGCAACTCCGCCCGGAAGGCGCTCGCCGCCGGGGGCGGCTGCTGAATGTGCCCGATGACGACCGTGCCGATGTGCGCGGAGTCGAAGGGCCCGCGCCCGGTCAGCATGCGAAACAACGTGCAGGCCAAGGAATATTGATCCGAGCGCGGCCCCAGCTTGGCGTTGGTGAGCTGTTCCGGCGAGGCGAACGCCAGTGTGGCGTTGAGCATTCCGGTCTGGGTCAGCACCACGGGATCGTCCAGGACCCGCGCGATGCCGAAGTCGCTGAGCACCACCCGCTCGCTGAATCCGCTGCCCGCGCCGGCCGAGGCGGACAGCAAGATGTTGGCGGGCTTCACATCCCGGTGCAGCACGCCCCGCAGGTGCGCGTAGTCCAGCGCGGCGGCGGTCTGGGTGATGATCTCGAGCGCTCGTTCCGGGGCCAGTGTGCGCGCGTCCAGCGCCATGCAGTCGGTGCCGTCCACGTACTGCATGGCGATCCACAGCTGCTCGTCCTCGACCCCGCGGTCGTAGACGTTGACGATATTGGGGTGGTCCAGCAGCGCGACCACATCGGCTTCGCGTTCGAAGCGCGCCCGGGTGTCCGGATTGCCGAACAGGTTCCGGTGCAGCAGTTTCAGGGCGATGAGCTTGGGCAGGCGCGGATGCCGGGCGGAGTAGACCGAACCCATTCCGCCGCGACCAACTTCGCGGTCGATCGAGTAGCCCGCGAAGATCTCACCCGGCCGCAACATCCCCAATTTCCTCCACCGCTAGAACATGTGGAGCCTACCGGGTCGCCGACGCACCGCACCCCTTTCATGACACGCCGAGGGCGCGAAACGAAAGAGGTGCGGTTACAGCGGTTGTGGCCGAACTCAGGCGATCGGACCGCGCGCGAGTTCGTAGGCCGCGCCGACCCGGTACAGCCGGTCGTCGGCCAGCGCCGGGGCCATGATCTGCAGACCCACCGGCAGCCCGTCGTCGGCGCTGAGCCCGGACGGCACCGACATGCCGCAGTGCCCGGCCAGGTTGGTGGGCAGCGTGCACAGGTCCGAGAGGTACATGGCGAGCGGGTCGTTGACCTTCTCGCCCAGCTTCCACGGCGTGAACGGGCTGGTCGGAGAGACCAGCACGTCGACGCTCTCGTACGCGCGGTCGAAGTCGCGCGCGATGAGGGTGCGGACCTTGAGCGCCTGACCGTAGTAGGCGTCGTAGTAGCCCGCCGACAGCGCGTAGGTGCCGATCATGATGCGGCGCTTGACCTCCGGGCCGAACCCGGCCTCACGGCTGAGCGACATGACCTGATCGGCGCTGTGCGTGCCGTCGTCACCGGCGCGCAGGCCGTACCGCATGGCGTCGAAGCGCGCCAGGTTGGACGACACCTCCGACGGCATGACCAGGTAGTAGGCGGCGAGCGCGTGCTCGAAGTTGGGGCAGGACACCTCGATGACCTCGGCCCCGAGATCCTTGAGCTGGGCCACGGCCGCGTCGAAGGACGCGATGACGCCGGGCTGGTAGCTGTCCGAGTGCAGTTCCTTGACGACGCCGACCTTCACACCGGTCAGATCGCCCTTCATGCCCTCGCGGGCCGCCGCGACCACGGGCGCGACCGGCACGTTGCGCGAGGTGGAGTCGCGCGGGTCGTACCCGGCGATGACCTCGTGCAGCAGCGCGGTGTCCAGCACGGTGCGACCGCAGGGCCCGCCCTGATCGAGGGAGGACGCGCACGCGACCAGGCCGTAGCGCGAGACCGTGCCGTAGGTGGGCTTGGTGCCGACGGTCGCGGTGACCGCGGCGGGCTGGCGGATCGAGCCGCCGGTGTCGGTGCCGATGGCCAGCGGGGCCTGGTACGACGCCAGCGCCGCGGCCGAGCCGCCGCCCGATCCGCCCGGAATGCGCGTGGTGTCCCACGGGTTTCGGGTCGGGCCGTAGGCGGAGTTCTCGGTGGAGGAGCCCATCGCGAACTCGTCCATGTTGGTCTTGCCGAGAATCGGGATGCCGGCCTGACGCAGCTTGGTGGTCAGCGTGGCGTCGTACGGGGAGACCCAGCCCTCGAGGATCTTGGATCCGCAGGTGGTGGGCATGTCCGTGGTGGTGAAAACGTCCTTGAGCGCCAAGGGAACACCCGCGAGCGCGGAGGCCACCTCGCCGCCGGCGATGGCGCGATCCACCTCGGCGGCCGCGAGCAGCGCCTGCTCACCGGCCACGTGCAGGAAGGCGTTGATCTCGCCGTCGACCTCGGCGATCCGGGCGATGTGCGCCTCGGTCACCTCGACCGAGGAGATCTCGCGCGCGTGGATCTTCTCGGCCAGCGCGGACGCGTCCAGCTTGGTCAGGTCGCTCATTCGCCCTCTCCCAGAATCTGCGGAACCAGGAAGCGCTGCTCCTCGACGGCCGGTGCGGCCGCCAGGGCCTGCTCCGGAGTCAGACTGGGCTGCACCACATCCGGGCGCGTCACATTGGTCGCCGGATTCGGGGACGCGGTGGCGGGGACATCAGCGGCGGCGACCTCGGAGATGGACGCCACGTGGGTCAGGATGACATCCAGCTGACCGGCGTACAGATCGAGTTCGTCATCGGTCAAGGCAAGCCTGGACAACCGGGCGAGGTGTGCGACCTCGTCCCTGGAGATGGCGGGCACCGCGGGACCCCTTTCGGCAGGTTCGGGCGAGAGATTCGGCCGAGGACAGCCTAGCGACTCGTGACTGGCAGTCGGCCACAGGCTGTCGGCATACTGGGATACGGTCGATAGGTAACCGTTCGGTAAGTGACCCACATCACTCACATCGCTTCGATTCGATAACCAGCGATGGAGGGTGTAAATATTGCGGGACTCGGGTACCCGTCCGAAAGTTTCGGTCGCACAGGAAAGAAAGGAAGGCACGTGTCCTATTTGCTTCGCGTGCAACTTCCGGATCGTCCAGGCAGTCTCGGCTCACTCGCTCTCGCACTGGGTTCCGTCGGCGCCGACATCCTCTCGCTGGATGTCGTCGAACGCGGTGACGGTTTCGCGATCGACGACATAGTGGTCGAGGTTCCGACGGGCGCCCTCCCGGACACTTTGATCACCGCCGCCGAGTCGCTGCACGATGTGCAGGTCGATTCGCTGCGCCCGTACTCGGGCATGCTCGACACGCACCGCGAGCTCGAGCTCATCGATCAGGTCGCCAACGCCCGGGACGACCGCCTGCAGGTGCTGGTCGACGGCGTGCCCCGGGTGCTGCGCGTGGGCTGGAGCACGATCATCGACATGGGTCCCTCGGGCGCGTTCCGGGTCGTCGGCAGCCAGAGCGCGCCGTCCACGCAGGCCGCCAACGTGCCCTGGATGCCGCTCGAGAAGCCCGCGGCGCTCGACGGCGAAGCGGACTGGGTGCCGCAGCTGTGGAGCGACATGGACACCAAGCTGGCGGCCGCGCCGCTCGGCAACACCGGCAAGGTGCTGCTGCTGGGCCGCCCGGGCGGGCCGGACTTCCGGCCCTCGGAAGTCGCGCGCCTGGGCTATCTCGCCGGGATAGTGGCTACCGTTCTGGGCTGAGTCGCCGCTTCTCCCTTCCTTTTTCGCGCGCCGGTGTGAGGTCATTCATACCGGCGCGTTTTGCTGTGCGCGCCAAGTATTTTCACGCCGCTGCCGGAAACGCCCAGCCGATTCTCAGGCTCTTCCTACTATCCGGGTACGTAGATTACCTACTATCTGAGTACGTAGATTGAGTCGAAGATCGAGAGAGGCAACGACGCCCATGCAGCAGTACCGATCACCCTCGACACCCCGTGCCCGGCGATTCTCGCTGACCGTGGCACACCTGCTCGGCGCGGCCGCCGCCGCGACCATCACCGCGGGCGCGGCCGGCGCCGAATCCCTGTCCCGGGGCGATGTTTCCCCCGGCAACTCCGGCGCCGCGGCCAACCGGCAGGCACCCGCCGGGGCCGGTCCCGGCGGGCGGGACACCACCGGCGCGCACGCCATCGACCCGTTCGGCTACGGGCACACCGACTCGAGCCCACTGGCTCAGGGGCAGCATCAGGACGCGCTGCGCGACTATCACGCCCGCCAGCGACCGGCCCCGCGCACGCCCGCCGACGGCAACGGCGCGGCCACCTGGACGCCCACCGGGAACGCGGACGGCAACGGCTGGGCCGTGTGCCGCCCGCAGGCGAGCTGGTGCTGATCGTGCGACGACTACTCGGCCCCCTGACCATCGCGGCATTGGCCACCGCCGCACTGCCTTTCACCGGCGCGACCGCGCAGGCCCGCGGCATCGCCCCCGACGCCGCCCAGGCCTGCCTGTGGGACGGCGCGCCCTACCGCTCCGGCGCGACGGTCGTCGCGGGCGGCGACTCCTACCGCTGCGGCAGCCAGGCCGGCGCACCGTACTGGTTCCGCACGGCCGCTCCCGGCGCGACGAGCACCGTCGCCAACCCCGGCGCGAGCGGCGCGCCGCAGGGCCGATTCAGCGCTGGTGCACGGCAACCCGGCACCAGCTACAACGACTACTGCGTGGGCTACCAGCTGATCCCCGGCACCGACGACGTCTACCAGGTGGTCCGCCTCCCCGACGGGCGGATGTTCTGGAAGGCCGCCGCGCCGATCTCCCAGTGGCCGTTCGCCGCGAGCGGGCCGGATTCGGTACGGCCCGCCGAGACCTGGCGCAGCACCAGCTCGTGCAACGACGGCAATATGGCCTGAGGCGGCATGGTTTCGCCCGAGAGAGTGGCGGGCCCAGACCGCCCTGTCAGCTGTCCGGCCTGGTCGATCCGAGGCAGGGCCGGTTGGTGCTACGCGGGCGACGCGGCCTGATCCGGACCGGTCGCGAACCGCATGACGGTCAGTGGCAAGCCCGCCATGGTGAACCAATCCCTTTCCGGCGCATGGACGAACCCGATGCGGTCGTACATGCGCCGGGCATCCACCATGGCGGGCATGGTGGTCAGCACCACCGCGTCGAAACCCTCGGCGCGGGCGATCTCGAAGACCGCGTCCACCAGCGCCGTTCCGACCCCGAGCCCGCGCGCGGCCTTGGCGACCGCGAGCATGCGGAACTCCAGCTCGCCGGGGCGGGCGATGTCGGCGAACGCGGTGCCGGGGCGGGCCACGGTCAGCGAGCCGACAATCTCGCCCTCGTGCACCGCGACCAGGATCTGCGCGGCCCGGGCACGCGCGGGTGTGTCGGCGAGCTCGGCGACGTACGCGCTGGCCGGGTTGATGAAGCCCTCGCCCACGTAGGTGTCGACCGTGACCCGGCCGACCGCGTCGTACTCCCCGGCCCGCGCGTCACGGATCTCGACGACACGCTCTCGTGCACCCATGCTCACCACTCCGTTCACCTCACCGATTCCGAACGCCGACGCGTCGGCGACAAGCCTCGCACCCGATTCGACCACGGGCGCCACTGGCGGCAACGCGGTTGTGGAGACCATAGATTCCCGCGCGGTGAGCACCACGACCGATCGGCGGTCCGATGAGGTTTCCGCCCGAACCGTGGCGGCCCGTGGCAACTCGGGGGCGCTGCGCGACAACGCGGCGCGACATCGGGAAGGCGCACCGGCCCCCGCACCTCGTGCCGGGGCGGCGTCGCCTACTCGTCCGGCTGGGTCACGGCGTCGGGCCCGTCTTCGAGGAGGCGCTTGAACCCCTCCTCGTCGAGGATGGGCACGCCCAGCTCCTCGGCCTTGGCGGCCTTGGAGCCGGGGGCGTCGCCGATCACCACGAAGGCGGTCTTCTTGGAGACCGAGCTCGCGGCCTTGCCGCCGCGCAGCAGAATCGCCTCCTTCGCGCCGTCGCGGGTGAAGTCCACGAGCGAACCCGTCACCACAATGGACAGGCCCTCCAGATTGCGGGTGATCGACTCGTCGCGCTCGTCTTCCATCCGCACCCCCGCGGCGCGCCACTTGTCGACGATGTCGAGGTGCCACGGCACGGTCAGCCATTCCTCGAGCGCCGTCGCGATGGTCGGGCCGACGCCGTCCACGGCCGCCAGTTCCTCGGCCGAGGCCTCCTGGATGCGCTCCATGCTGCCGAACGCCGAGGCCAAAGCCCGTGCGGCCGTTGGCCCGACGTGCCGGATGGACAGCGCGACCAGCACCCGCCACAGCGGACGGTCCTTGGCCGACTCCAGATTCTGCAGCAGCCGTTTGCCGTTCTGCGACAGCGTGCCCTTGTTGTTGGTGAACAGCGACGTGGTCAGCAGCTTGTCCGCGTCGAGGTCGAACAGGTCGCCTTCGTCGCCGATGGCGTTCGACTTCAGCAGATCGACGGCGGCCTCGTAGCCCAGCGCCTCGATGTCGAACGCGCCGCGCCCGGCCACGTGGTAGACGCGCTCACGCAATTGGGCCGGGCAGAACCGCTGGTTCGGGCAGCGGATATCGGCGTCGCCCTCCTTGGCCGGGGCGAGTTCGGTGCCGCATTCGGGGCAGAGCGTCGGCATGACGAATTCGCGTTCGGCCCCGGTGCGGGCGTCGACCACCGGGCCGAGCACCTCGGGAATCACGTCACCGGCCTTGCGAATGGTGACGGTGTCGCCGATGAGCACACCCTTGCGCTTGACCTCGGAGGCATTGTGCAGGGTCGCCATCGAGACGGTGGACCCCGCGACGGTGACCGGGGCCATGACCGCGAACGGCGTCACCCGGCCGGTGCGCCCGACGTTCACCTGGATGTCCAGGAGCTTGGTCGTCACCTCCTCGGGCGGGTACTTGTAGGCGATGGCCCAGCGCGGCGCGCGCGAGGTCGCCCCGAGCCGGCGCTGCAGCGCGAAATCGTCGACCTTGACGACCTGGCCGTCGATCTCGTGCTCGATGTCGTGCCGGTGCTCGCCCCAGTAGGCGACACGCTCCAGCACCGCCTGCACGCCCCGCACCCGCACGGTGTGCGCGGACACCGGCAGGCCCCAGGCCGCCAGCGCCCGGTACGCCTCGTGCTGCGAGGCGGCGGTGAACCCCACCGAACGGCCGAAACCGTGGCAGATCATGCGCAGCCGGCGCCGGGCGGTGACCGCCGGATCCTTCTGCCGCAGCGATCCGGCCGCGGTGTTGCGCGGATTGGCGTACGGCGCTTTGCCTTCCGCGACGATCGAGGCGTTCAGATTCGCGAAGTCCGCGAGCGTCATGTACGCCTCGCCGCGCACCTCCAGCAGCTTCGGGATCGGGAATTCGGCGGTGCCGGTCAGCGTGTGCGGAATGTCGTCGATGGTGCGGGCATTGAGGGTGACATCCTCCCCGGTCGCGCCGTCGCCGCGGGTGGCCCCGCGCACCAGCCTGCCGTCCTCGTAAACCAGGTTGAGCGCGACGCCGTCGATCTTGACCTCGCAGACGAAGTCCGTGTCCGCGCCGGTCTCGGTCTCCACGCGCGCCACCCAGGCGCGCATCTCCTCCGCGTTGAAGACGTTGTCGAGCGAGTACATGCGCTCGAGGTGATCGACCGGCGCGAACTCGGTGGTGAAGCCGCCGCCGACCACCTGGGTCGGGGAATCCGGGGTGCGCAGATCCGGATGGGCGTCCTCGAGCGCGCTCAGGCGCTGGAACAGCTCGTCGAATTGGCCGTCGGAGATGGTGGGTGCGTCCCGGACGTAGTACCGGAACTGGTGATCGCGCACCTGCTCGGCCAGCTGCTGCCACCGCACGCGCTCGTCGCCACTCGCCGGGGTGATCTCGATTTCCGATTCGCTCACAACCCCTACGATAGTCCAGGCCACCGACAGGTTCGTGCGACATTCCCGCACGTCGGGGCGCATTTTTCCGAGATTTTCGGAGCCCGGTTCGCGGTCCGGGGCGGGCCGCGCGGGCCCGGCGGCCGAGTGCCGGATTCGGCTCTCGCGGGCGTGATTTCGCGGTCGCCCGGCAGCGGCATTCCGGCCGCGGGCGCGCAGACGGCAGAACTCCCGGCTTGGCCGGGCGGCCCGGTCTCGTGTTGGCTGTCGGCGTGGAGTCTGCAGGGTCGGCGAAGTCCGTGACATCGGTGCGGCTCGCGAAATCCAAGGGTGTGCGAATCGCCGTCGAGGTGCTCGGGTGGGGCGCGGTGGCGGCCGGGGCGCTCGGAATCGGCTTGCACTTCAGTCGATCCGACGCGCAGCCGCTGGTGCTCGCGGCCTCGCTCGCGCCGTATCTGATGGCTTGCGCGCTGGTGGGCGCAGTGGTGTTCGGGGTCGCGCGGCGCTGGACCGGAGCCGGGATCGCGGTCGCGGTGCTGGGCGTCGCCGTGGCGACGCAGGTTCCGCTGTTCGCCGGCGATCCCGAAGGCGAGGGGCCCGAGATCACGGTCATGCAGGCGAATCTGCTGTTCGACGGGGCGGATCCGGGCGTGCTGGTCGAGCAGGTGCGGAACCGGAACGTCACGCTGCTGACCGTCAACGAGCTCACCGCGCCGGCGATCGAGGCGCTCGGCCGGGCGGGACTGGATCAGCTGCTGCCGTACAAGTACGTCTCCCCCGCGAAAACAGCTGCCGGAACCGGGATCTGGAGCGCGTATCCGCTCACCGACACCGTCGAGTACGACGGCTACATCCTGAATCAGCTCTCGGCCACGGCGACCCTGCCCGGGATCGGGCCCGTCACCGTCTTTGCCCTGCACCCGGTTCCGCCGGTTTACGGCACCGACGTGTGGGCCGACGAGCTGTCCCGGCTGCGCGCGATTCTGGACGCGGCGCCGGCCGACCGGCCCGTCATCGCGGGCGGCGATCTGAACGCCACCTACAACCACGCGCAGTATCGCGCAATGGTTTCCGGCCGCTACGCCGACGCCGCCGAACAGGCCGGAGCGGGCTACCTGCGCACCTATCCGACCGATAAGCCCTGGCCACCCCTGGTCGGGATCGATCACATCCTGCTGTCCGGCGCGCACGCGGCGGCGGTGGAAACGGTCGAGTTGCCGGGCGCGGATCATCGCGCGCTCGTGGCGCGAATCCAGCTGAGGCCCCGTTACTCCGGTGTGTCGCGGACCCGTGCCGGTGTGTCGCGTTCACCGGGACGGTTGTCCGAAAGGTGAGAGTCGCATTTCGGGCTCGCTACCGGCAGGATGACCAGGGTGTTGCGCAGTTTTCAGGTGACGAACCACCGATCCCTCGCCGAGCCGCAGGAGCTGCGACTCACCCGCGGCAATGGCCCGGTTGCCGCCCCGGTCACCGCCGTATACGGTGCGGCCGCCACCGGGAAGACCGGGCTGGTCGACGCCCTGGACCGCATGCGTGACGCGGTGCTGAACTCGGTCACCGGCTGGGACCCGTTCTCCGGGCCCGTCCGGACCCCGCATCTCGGATTCGCGGACCGCCCTTCGGAATTCGTCGCGCACTTCGTCGCCGAGGGATGCCCGTATACGTACGGC
Organism: Nocardia sp. NPDC057668; assembly: GCF_042799795.1. Classification (NCBI taxonomy): domain Bacteria; kingdom Bacillati; phylum Actinomycetota; class Actinomycetes; order Mycobacteriales; family Nocardiaceae; genus Nocardia; species Nocardia sp. NPDC057668. The sequence goes on from NZ_JBHVIC010000001.1 coordinate 2,213,234, forward strand.
TTCAAACTCGACAACGCCGATGTGAGCGCGGAATGGCTGCATTCGCATCCGCACAACCGCAAGCGCGTGGTCTTCGACCGGCACGGGGACGACATCCGCATCGGGCCCATGTTCGAGGCCGCCCGCTACGGACTGGGCGCGGTGGTGCCGCTGGTGCGGCCGAACGCCCTGCTGCTCAGCCTGTCCGGGCAGTTGTACGCCGAACCGCTGGTCCCGGCCTACCGCTGGTTCCAGTCGCTGCTGGAAGTGCAGGTGGGGCAACCCGATCCGAGCGACATCGCGCACCGGGTCGGCGCGCACATCTCCCGTTCCACCGAGCACGCCATGCGGTTGCTGACGCTGCTGCGCGGTGCGGACCTGGGCATCACCGATCTGCTGCTGCCCGAGGACGATCCGATGTACGCGGACTACCTGCGCGACCTGGACACCGATATCGCGGCCACCACCAAGGAGGTCGAGAACTGCACGATCTCGGCCAATTACGCCGAGGAGATGTTCCTCGAGCACGGCATCACCGTGACCCTGCTGCGCCGCGAGCTGGCGAATCTGTACGCCGCGCGCGACGCCCTGTACTCGCGGATGGTGGCGCGGCGCGGGGTGGGCCTGGGCCTGTCCCACGAGGGGATCGAGACCGCGTTCGACATCACCGACGAGTCCAGCGCGACGCTGTCGATGCTGCGGCTGCTGCCGCCGATGCTCGACGCCCTGGACGCGGGCGGGGTGCTCGCGGTCGACGACATCGACGCGCACCTGACCCCCGAGGTGGCGGATCGCCTGATCCAGCTGTTCCAGAACCCGGAGACGAATACCCAAGGCGCGCAACTGGTGTTCACCACCGCGAATCGCAGTCTGATCGACCGCGGCAACGGGCGGTCCCAGACCAAGCGGACGACGGTGTGGCAGCTGCGGCGCGGGGAGTTCGGGATCACGGACCTCACTCCGCAGTGAGGGTGGTGCGACGGCGGTGGACGCCGGCGGCCGGTCTGTGCCGAACCCCCACCGCGTAATTCGGTGGCCCGCAGGTCCATATGTGAGCGCAGCTCCGGACAGCGGGTGGCCGCGCCGCGCAGGCCGGCGGGCGTCGGCCCATGCGGCGCATCGCGCATCGAATGACCGGTGCGGCCCACAACGGATTCACCACAGGTTGCGGGCGAGGGAATGACGCTGGTCGCGTAGCAGGGCGGCCGGGTGCGGCTGTCGTCGGCGCGGGTGGTCGCCGGTCGCGGCGGAGCTCGTCGCGGGTGTGGTCGCCGCGCGGGGGCGGGGTCGGGGCGGAGAAACGGACATCCGGGGGCCTAGCATGGGCTTCATGCTGGAGCTTGCGTTCGTCGTGTTGCTCGTCGGCGTGCTGGTCGCGTCGCTCATGTACTACCGGCGTGCGCGGGACGGCGCGCCGTTGGGGGCGAACGCCGAAGAGGGGACGCTGTACGTCCACGGGGTCAGCCCGCATCCGCAGGTGACCGGCGAGCAGTACGTCACCCTCACCGGGAGCATCTCCGGGCCGTCGGTGGTCGCGCACGAGGTGTACGGGCGGTTCGCGTGGGACACCACGCAGTGGCCGTCCGTCGGCGATCAGATCGCGGTCGTGTACCCGGCGGGGAAACCGGACAGCTGGTCCATCGCGCATCCGGGGGCGCGGCCGTACTTCGGGTCCAAGCAGTCGCGGGAACAGGGGCCGGGGCAGCAAGGTTTCCCGCAGCACGAGCAGCTGAACCAGGACCCGTTCGGCACGCCCGGTCAGCCAGGCCAGCCGGGCCAGCCGGGCCAGCCGGGCCAGGATCCGTTCCGCAAGCCCGACCAGCCGGGCGACCAGCGCCCCTGAGTCTCGACCGGCGACGCCGCGCACGGCGACCAGCGCTACCGGGCATCGAGCCGCGAGGCCGCGGCCGGCAACCCCGCGGCCCTGGTCATCCGGGCGGCTCGTGCCCTGTCGTACGGTGCGATACCGCGTCCATCGGCGGCCTTCGGACGCGCCACCGATTGCCCCGCGTCAGCGAGTCGCCGGGTCGGTGAAGTCCAGGGACTCGGGCTCGTCGGCGTAGACGGCGGCCGTCTCGGTCGCCAGGGTCAGGGCCTTGCGCGCCCACTCCAGCGACGCACCGGCGAGGCCACAGGCGGGTGAGACCAGGATCTGCTCGGCCAGCAGGCGGCGGGGGAAGCCCAGGCGATCCATCAGGCGCACACCGGGTTCGGCTACGTCGCGCCAGGTGATGGGCAGGTCGGGCGGCGTGGTGGGGACCAGGCCGAGCACCAGATGCCTGCCGTCGTCGAGCAATTCGCCGACGCGGTCGAGGTCGGCGACGCCGATCGCGGCCATGTCGAAGGCGACGCCCGCGGCGGCCGACTTGCGCAGGAACCCGAGCGCCGGGCTCGCCGAGCAGCTGTGCAGCAGGACCGGGCCGGGCTGGGCGGTGATGACCGTGTCGAGGATGTGCAGCGCCTCCGGTTCGGGCAGGGCGCGCACCGTGTTCAGGACGCTGACCCCGCGCAGGGTCCCCTCCAGCACCCGGGTCAGCAGTGGTTCGTCCAGCTGCAGCAGGACTTTCGCGCCGAGTCGCTTCTCGACCTCGGCGACGTGCCGGGCGATGCCCTCGGTGAGCGACTCCGAAAGATCGCGCACCGCACCGGAATCGGTGAGCACCCGGTGCCCGTGCGGCAGCTCCACCTCCGCCGCGAGAGTCAGCGGTCCCGTGACCTGAAGTTTGACCGTCCGCCCCGATCCCGCGAGACCCGCTGTCTCCCAGGCTTCTTCGAGTCGATCCAGATCCTCGCGCAGTAGATCGTGAGCCCGCCGCGCCACCGCACCCGGCCGGACCGCGAGCCGATACCCGCGCGTGGTGCCGTCGAAGCGCATGTCCACCAGCAGCGGCGACACCCGGCCGATCATGTCGGCCCCGACGCCCCGGGCGGGCAACTCCACCAGATGCGGCAGGCCGCCGAGTTCCCCGACCACGGTCGCGGCGGACTCACGCGCGTCGACGCCGGGCCAGGAGCCCATGCCGGTCGCGATGCCGCCGCGCAGCACCGAAACCCCGTCGTCGACGTCACTCATCCGCGCCACCACCGTTCACTCGGTCGTACCCGATATTTCGCAGCCGCCCGGTGACGACTACGCGAACCTTCGCACAGGCCCGCATCCGTGCGACGGACCGGGCACAACATTTCGGAGAACAGCCACCGGACCCGGACTCACAGCGCTCACGTTCCGCCAATTCGCGCGGAACGGCCGCGCTCCATTGTGCTCAGGACATGAATCCCGGCCAAATGCGCGGCCGGAGACCCCGGGTGGACGAATTCCGTGCCAGTCGAGCACGGGCACGGGCGCGGGCCCGGGCGGCGAACATATCCGTTCACACTCGGTACGGCGCGGTCACCGCGGCGCCCCCGCGTTCGACCCGACTCCCGGCTACGCCTTGTCGGAGACCAATTCCCCCGGGTACGAATGCCGTTCGCGATCGGTGCCGGAGATCGTGCCGCTGCCGAGCACCTCGTCGCCGTCGGAATCGGGGCGGTACAGCACCACGGCCTGCCCGCGGGCCACGCCGGTGAGGGGCTCGCGCAGACGGACCACCAGGCCGTTCCCCGCGGCCTCGGCGACCGCCGGGGCGGTGCCGCCGTGGGCGCGGACCTGGGCGACGCACTCGATCGGGCCGTCCGGGGTCTCGCCGGAGGTCCAGATCGCGCGGTCGGCAAGCACCGTCCACACCTCGAGATCCTGGGCCGAGCCCACCGTCACCACGCCCGAGTCGGGGTCGATCCCGGTGACGTAGCGCGGCTTGCCGTCGGCGGCCGGCCCGGGCAGGCCCAGGCCCTTGCGCTGACCGATCGTGAACTCGTGCACGCCCTTGTGATCACCGAGCTTGGTGCCGTCGGCGTCGAGCACCGCGCCGGGGCGGATGCCGATCTTCGCGCCCAGGAACGCCTGGGTGTCGCCGGAGGGGATGAAGCAGATGTCGTGGCTGTCCGGCTTGTTCGCGACGGCGAGCCCGCGCTCGGCGGCCTCCTCACGAATCGCCGGCTTCGGGGTGTCGCCGACCGGGAACATCGCGCGCGAGAGCTGATCCGCGGTGAGCACCGCGAGCACGTACGACTGATCCTTGTCCGCGTCGACCGCGCGGCGCAGCACGCCGTCCTCGAGCCGGGCGTAGTGCCCGGTGACCACGGCGTCGAAGCCGAGCGCCACCGCGCGATCGGCCAGCGCCGAGAACTTGATCTTCTCGTTGCAGCGCAGGCACGGGTTCGGGGTCTCCCCCGCGGCGTACGCGGCGACGAAGTCGTCGATGACGTCTTCCTTGAAGCGGTCGGCGAAATCCCAGACGTAGAACGGGATTCCGAGCACGTCCGCGGCGCGCCGGGCGTCACCGGCGTCCTCCTTGGAGCAGCAACCGCGCGATCCGGTGCGCAGCGTGCCCGGCGAGGCGGACAGCGCCAGGTGCACGCCCACCACCTCGTGTCCGGCGTCCACGGCGCGTGCGGCCGCTACCGCGGAATCCACACCACCACTCATCGCGGCAAGTACTCGCACTAGAAGCCTCCTTTCGCCCCGGCCATGCCGGCCGCCTTCGCCCGTTCGACGACCTGCGGCAGCGCGGCCAGCGCGGCGTCGATGTCGGCGTCGGTCGAGTTGTGTCCCAAGGTGAATCGCAGCGACCCGCGCGCCAGCCGCGGTTCCACACCCATGGCGAGCAGCACATGGCTGGGTCCGGCGACACCGGCGTTGCAGGCCGATCCGGTCGAGCATTCGATCCCGGCGGCGTCCAGCAGCATGAGCAGCGAATCGCCCTCGCAGCCGGGGAACGTGAAGTGGGCGTTGCCCGGGAGCCTGCGCTCACCGGTCGCGCCGTTGAGGATGGCGTCGGGCACTGCGGCCCGCACGCCGTCGATGAGCCGATCGCGCAGCCGCTCCAATTCGACGGCGCGAACCCGCATTCCGGCGACGGTCTCGCGCACGGCCGCCGCGAGCCCCACCGCCGCGGGCACATCGGAGGTGCCCGAGCGCACGTCGCGCTCGTGCCCGCCGCCGTGCAGCAGCGGCACCGCACCGACCTGCCGGCCCAGCAGCAGTACCCCGACCCCGTGCGGCCCGCCGACCTTGTGGCCCGCGAAGCTCGCCGCGGCCAGTCCGCTGCGGCCGAAGTCGATGGGCAGCTGCGCCGCCGCCTGCACGGCGTCGCTGTGCATGGGAACGTCGAATTCCTGTGCCACGGCGGCCAAGTCGACGATCGGCTGGATCGTGCCGACTTCGTTGTTGGCCCACATCACGCTCACCAGCGCGACCTCGTCGGCGTGCGCCGCCAGGGCGTCGCGCAGCACGCGCGGGGTGATGATGCCGTCCGCGTCGGCCTCGAGCCAGGTGACCTGCGCGCCCTCGTGCTCTTCGAGCCACTCCGCGGTGTCGATCACCGCGTGATGCTCGACCGAGCTGACCAGGATCCGGGTACGCCGGGGATCGGCGTCGCGCCGCGCCCAGTAGATGCCCTTGATCGCGAGGTTGTCGCTCTCGGTCCCGCCGGACGTGAAGATCACTTCCGAGGGCCGGGCGCCGAGCCCCGCGGCGATGGATTCGCGCGCTTCCTCGAGCAGCCGCCGCGCCGCGCGCCCCGACCCGTGCAGCGAGGAGGCGTTACCGCCCGACCCCAGCACAGCGGTCATCGCCTCGACGGCGACCGGGAACATGGGAGTAGTGGCCGCGTGATCGAGGTAGACCGTCTGGGCACCGATGGACCCCGGGAAAGCCGACTTCATGACTGATAAAGGATAGCCGCCGCCGTCTCGCCGATATTCCCGCCGTACCCGCCAGCCACACAACCCCACCCCGATACCTCCGCCAGGTCGATCATCACGCAGGCAAGACAACCACAATCGGGTCTTGCTCAGGACTGCCGGGCACGCTCGGCGAAACACCGCGGATGCGGGGCGCGACCGGGCGATCACCGGGCGCGGGGCGGCTCGGGGTCAACCGCGAGCGTGCCGCGCCGCGCCCACTGCCGTCGTTTCGTGCCCGGCGCCCAGGTCGGGCGTCATGACGGGCAGTATTCTGTCGAGCACCTTCGGGGCATCACAGCCGCGCACCTCGGGAGCGTTCGGTTCGACGGCGGCGGACTCCCGCTGCTCTCCCCCACCGGCGCGCAACAGCCGCTGCCGCGAGAGTTGCGAGTCGATGACCGCCCCCAGCAGCAGCGCGAAGTTGGACAGCCACATCCAGACCAGCACTATCACCGCGGCGGCCAACGAGCCGTAGAGCCGGTTGAACGAATCGAATCGATCGGCATAGAAGGCGAACCCGAGCGATCCCGCGATCCAGGTCGCCACCGCGAGCAGACTGCCAGGCGTCAGCCACCGCAGGCGCTGTCCCGTCACGTTGGGTGCGGCCCAATACAGCAGCGCCAGCACCACACTCGCGATCAAGGCCAGGAGAGGCCAGCGCAGGACCCGCCAGACGTCGAGCACGGTCGAGCTGACGTGCAGCGAACCGCCGACCCGGGTCGCCACACCGGCGGTGAGGGCGAATCCCACGACGACCATGACGATCGCGGCGACGAGCAACACGCTCAGCACCAGACGGAGCACGATCGTCTTTGCCGCCGAACGGCTTTCGGGAACCCCGTACAGCGCGTTCGCCGCGCGCATGAAGGCCCCGAGGTAACACGAGACCGTCCAGACCGCGAAGACCAGCCCGATGATCGCCACCGGTCCCGACCAGTTCGCCGAGGGCTGCAGGTGTCGAATGGACTCCGCCAGCGCCGTTCTGCCGTCGGCCGGGCCCAGCCGCCCGGCCGCCTCCGCGATGGATTCGGCCGACCGGGGTTCGAGCAACCCGAGCACCGCCATCGCGATCAGCAAGGCGGGGAACAGCGACAGCATGCCGTGGTAGGTGAGCGTCGCCGCCCGATCGGACAGCTCGTCGGACCAGGCCGCCCGGACCGTATGAATCGCCACCCGAACCGATCGCGCCCGCATGATCGAGTACCGCCGGCCCCACTGCTGCTTGACAGTCAACCCCACACCTCCCGCACCGTCGTGACCGACCACGCCCGTTTCTGTACAAGGACGTATGACCCACGACCGGCCTCCGGTAAACGCCCGGCGGCCGAATTGCCAGCACCGGCACATTTCCGCTTGCCGCTACCGCCCGCGGAACGAGCACACGGGCCGAGCCCGCCGCTCGCCTAGTGGTCAGCGGCGGTCAAGGCGGTACCCGAGCACAGCGGGGCGATGTTCTGCAGTCCGCCGGTGGTCGGTGAGGTGAGGTACAGGCAGGGATCTTCGCCGGCGTCGGTGATGGCCGTGCGGACCCGGTCCCACTGGTCGGGGGCCAGGGCGGGTGTGCGCGACAGGACGAAGCCGGACAGCCGATAGGGGTCGGTGACCAGTGCCCACGAATAGTCCGCGCCGAGGGCGGTGACGATGTAGTTCGTCGGGCCGTATCGCATGTCCTGGGTGGGCACGCCCGGAAAACTGACGTGCAGCTGCGCGCCCGTGTCCGGATCGTTGACCGTTGCCGTACCGGGGATCTCGTTCAGGGTTCCGCCCCAGGTGGTGCAGGTATTGCGCACCGAAACATCACCGGCGGCATCGAGGTCGTACTCGGCGCGGGTGTCGCGCGCGCAGATCAGGTTGAAGTACTGCGGGATCGCGGCGAGTTGATTCCAGGCGCCCAGGTAGCGCTCGAGTTCCAGTTGCGGAACAGGCGCGGGCGGCGCGGCCGAGGCCGGTGCGGACAAACCGGCGGCGGCGGTGGCGGCGGCCAGCATGGTCAGGGCGACGGTCGAGCGAGCAGGACTCACGATGTTCCTCCTTGGTCACGTGCGGCCATCCTAGCCATGATCGATGCATAACCGATGCATTCATCCGGGAGCGCGAATGCTCGCGGTCGACGCCGAAGTTCACCCGCGCCGGGCGAAGCGCCGTCGCCGAGCCCGGTCGTATCGTTCCGCCGAAGGTCTTCTCGATATGCGTCGATCACCCAACCAGGAGCGCCCATGTCGGTGCTGGTACCCGCGAGCCAGCGGCGCACGCTGGACGAATTGGTCGACCGGCTCGACCTGAGCACCGGGGACACCCGCGCCAAACGGTCCGCGTTCTGGATCATGCTCACCCTGTCCGCGGTGATCGCGGTGTCGGGCGTGGTCGGGGACTCGACGGCGACGGTGATCGGCGCGATGATCGTCGCGCCGCTGTCCGTGCCGATCCTCGGTGTGGGACTGGGCATCGCCACCGGCCGGGCCGCGCTGATCGGGCGCAGCCTGCTGCTGGTGGGCGCGGGCATCGCCCTGGTGGTCGCGATCGGGCTCCTGTTCGCGCAGGTGCTGCCGAGTCCGGACGACGTGCTGTCCAATTCCCAAGTGCTGGGCCGCACTTCACCCAAGCTCATGGATCTGACGGCCGCCCTGGCGACGGGGCTGGTCGGCGTGATCGCCATGACCCGCCGCGATGTGGGCGATGTCCTGCCGGGCGTGGCCATCGCCATTTCGCTGGTGCCGCCGCTGGGTGTGGTGGGCGTCTGCCTGGGCTCGCACGCACCGGGTCTGGCGCTCGGAGCCTTCGTGCTCTTCGCCTCCAACATGGTGGCCATGGTCATCACCGCCACCGTGGTGCTGATCGCGACCGGCTACGGCCGCCAGGCCGGGGTCGCCGCCGCCCGCCGCGGCCGGGCCTACGTCGTGCTGACCGCCGCCTTGATCCTGGTCGCGGTGCCGATGGTGATCAACACCATGTCGACCCTGTGGGCCGGGCAGATCTCCGACGCCACCCGCGCCTGGCTGAACGGGATTCCCGGCGCCGAGGTCACCGGCGTGACGCTGCACAGCGACACGGCCACCATCTCGGTGCTCGCACCGGGCGATCTGCCGCCGGCCGATGACCTGCAGAACCGGGTGGACGACCTGGTCCCCTGGAATCCGCGGGTCGTCATCGTGCACACCGTCGGCAGCCGCATCGGCGACAGGTGATCGCGGGGTCAGTCCTCGCTCGGGGTGGTCAGGCTGCTGGTGCCGTGCAGGCTCAGGGCGGTGACGGTGAGCACGGTCCCGCCGATCATCAGGAAGCCGACGATCGCGGCGACGACGAGCGGGGAACGCAGACGGGCGAGGGTGCGGCGGACGATCGTCATGACGGCCTCCTGGGACGTGGACTCGTTCGCAGCCCACCTTGACAGCCCGCGGCCGACACGAGGGGCGATGACACCTGAAGGGTTCTTCAGGAAGGATCTGCCACGCTTGACCGCATGCGCCTGCTGATCGTGGAGGACGAGAAGCGGTTGGCCGACGTGCTGGCCAAAGGGTTGACCGCGGAGGGGCTGGCGGCGGAGGTCGCCTACGACGGCCTCGACGGACTACACAGAGCCCGGGCCGGGGACTACGACCTGATCATTCTCGACATCATGCTGCCCGGTATGAACGGCTACCGCGTGTGCTCGGCGCTGCGCACCGCCGGGATCCCCACCCCGGTGCTGATGCTGACCGCCAAGGACGGCGAGTACGACGAGGCCGAGGGCCTGGACACCGGCGCGGACGACTATCTGCGCAAGCCGTTCTCGTACGTCGTGCTGCTGGCCCGGGTCCGGGCGCTGCTGCGCCGGGGCGGGCGCGAGCGGGCCACCGTGCTGCAGGTCGGGGACCTCGTGGTCGACCCGAACACGCACGGCTGCCGGCGCGGGATCCAGGAGTTGCCGTTGACGGTGAAGGAGTTCGCGGTACTGGAGTACCTGGCGGCACGGGCGGGGCAGGTGGTGCCCAAAAACGAGATCCTGGACCATGTTTGGCACAACGAGTACGACGGCGACGCGAACATCGTCGAGGTCTACATCAGCGCGCTGCGGCGCAAGATCGACGCCCCGTTCGGGTGCAGGTCGATCACGACGGTGCGCGGCGCGGGATATCGGCTGACATCGGGCCATGACTGAACCGCGGTGGCTCGGCTCGGTTCGCGCGCGCACCACGTCGGTGGCGACCATGGTGGTCGCGGCGGCGATGATCGTGGCGGGGGCGGCGGTGCTGCTGGTGTTGCGGCACAACCTGATCGACGCGGCGAGCCTGCACGCGGAGATGACGGCGCGCGAGGTGGCGGCCCAGATCACCACGGGCGCCGAGTATTCCGCGCTCAGGCTGCCGGATCCCAATGACCAACCGGTGCAGGTCGTTTCGGCCGACGGGCGGGTGCTCGCCGCCGACGAGGAGCTGCTCGGGCTGCCACCCTTCGCGAGTTTCGCGCCCGCCGCGCCGGTCGAGGACGCGAGCGCGGACGACCTGTGGGAGGACGGTGAACTCGAACCGGGCTCGGTGACGGGAGCGACGTTCCGGGACATGAAACTGCCCGTGGCCGAGGAGGATACCGGCAGCTACGACTTCCGGGTGGCGGCGATCGCGGTCACCGGACCGGACGGGCGGGCGGTGACGATCTATTCGGCCGCCTCCCTCGCCACCGCGGACGAGGCGGTGCTGGAGGTCCGCGACGCCATGCTCATCGGACTGCTCCCGCTGCTCGCCCTGGTGGCGACGGTGACCTGGTCGGTGACGCGGCGCGCGCTGCGGCCGGTGGAGTCCATTCGGGCCGAGCTCGTGGAGATCATGGGCGGCGACCTGTCACGGCGCGTGCCGGAACCCTCGTCGCGGGACGAGATCGCCCGGCTCGCGGCCACCACCAACGCGACGCTGGCGGCGCTGGAGGAGTCCGCGCGCCAGCAGCGGCAGTTCATCGCGGACGCCGCACATGAATTGCGCAGTCCCATAGCGAGTTTGCGCACGCACCTCGAGATCTCCCAGGCGCATCCGAACCTGCTCGATCTGGACGGGCTGCTCGACGACACCGTGCGGCTCGGGCAGCTCGCCACCGATCTGCTGCTGCTCGCTCGCCTCGACGCGGGCGAGCGGCCGCGACCGGATCGGGTGGATCTGACCGTGCTCGTGCGAGAGACGCTGCTGCGGCGCATCGCCGATCGCCAACCCGTCCGCGCCGATCTGCCGGACGCACCGGTTGTCTTGCTGGGCAGCCGAATTCAGCTCGGTCGCGTGCTGGACAACCTGGTGGACAACGCGCAGCGGCACGCGTCGAGCACCGTCCACGTCACCGTCCGCGCGGGCCGGACCGTCGAACTGGCCGTGGCCGACGACGGGCCGGGCGTGCCCGAGGCCGACCGCAAACGGATCTTCGAACGCTTCGTGCGCCTGGACAACGCGCGCAGCCGGGACCACGGCGGAACCGGGCTGGGACTGGCCATCGCGGGTGATGTGATCAGGCGGCACGGCGGGTCGATCGAGGTGAGCGAATCCGCATGCGGGGGCGCGTTGTTCATCGCTCGCTTCCCTGCCGCCGACGGCGAGAGCGGTGTGACCCGTGGGTCGGCGACCCGGCCGGGCGCGATCGGTCAGCACGCCCGGCACTCCGAGCAGCCCGGGATCGGCGGGTGCGCGCTCGACGCGACTGCCCGCGTCCCGGAGCATCTGGAGACGGCGGGCGGAAGCTGACGAGCGAACCGGGATGCCCGGGGTTCGAGCGTGGCGGCGGCGGCCGGCTCGCTATCGAAGGTCGAGTCGGATCAGGTCGCCGGACTCGGTGGCGACGACCAGTTCGTGCGGAGCGTCCGGCGCGGACGCGAGGGCGGTCGCGGGCTGGCCGGACAGGACCGTGCAGGTCGCGCCGGTGCGCGGATCGAGCCGGATCACCTGGCCGAGTGTCGTTGCCACGTAGAGCGATTCGCCCGCCGCCAGCAGGTCGTCGGGGAGGGCGGTGCCCGCGAAGAGCAGATCGGCCGCGACCTCGGCGCGGTCCGGGGCGTCCAGCGGGATGCGCAGGACCCGGGCCGTCGGGCTCGAAGTGACGGTGACATACAGGTCCGAGCCCAGGATCGCCGCACCGTTCAGGGTCATGCCGTTGACGTTCTTGGCCAGGTCGAGGTTCTTGGGGGCGACCGCGTTCCACGCCGAGTCGGCCGCGCCGCCCGGCAGCAGCCGGAGGACGCCGAGCCTGCTGTCGGCGATGTACAGGCGCCCGGCGGCGTCGAAGTCGAGGCCGTTCGGCATGCCGAGTCCGGTCGCGTACGGCTGCGCCACGGGGGATTCCGCGTCCGGGTCGAAGCGAACGACCGACCCGTTCAGGGTGGGGGTGACCAGATTCCAGGGCAGCACGCCCGACGCCACGTACATCCAGCCGTCCGGGCCGAGTCGCACCGCGCCGGGGGCGGGGACCGCGACCGTGGCGGTCAGCCGGCCGGTGGCGTCGTAGCGCTGCACCTCACCGCGCAATATCCGGGCGACCCACAGGTTCCCGCGAGCGTCGTAGCCGAGGTTCTCCGCCCAGTCGAGCACCGGCGCCGTCGCGCGCACGCCGCCGACCTGGACGGCCGGGGCACAGCCCGGTGCGGCGACCCCCGCCACGTCCCCCGGCCGCGCGGACGCCTGCGCACCGCCCGTCGTGATCACTGCCAGTGCGAGCAGCGCCGCGATCGGCAGTCCGCCCCCGGTTCGGTTGCCGCGCATAGTCGATCGGCGCACGCGCCCACCCCTCTTCATTTACGATACGATCCGTAAATTAAGTAGCATGATCGGGTGCCGAGTCAAGACCCCGCCGCCCCGTCCCCGCGCGGCCGCCCCCGCCGCCCCGGCATCGACCACGACATCCTGCGGGCGACCCTGAACATCCTGGCAACCCAGGGGTACTCCGCGCTCTCCCTGGAGGCGGTCGCGAAGGCGGCGGGCGTCACCCGCCCGACGATCTATCGCCGGTGGCCCGGCAAGGCCGCCCTGGTCGCCCACGCCCTCGCCGCGGGCCTGCCGCCCCTGGCCACCCCCGACACCGGCGATCCCCTGGCCGACCTGCGCACGGTGGCCACGAACTTCATCACCGCCTTCACCGAAAGCCCGCACGCCCCCGTGACTTTCGTCCTGCACGCCGAGGCCCGCCACGACCCCGAGCTGGCGAACCACCTGTTCGCCTCCTACCTCGCGCCCCGAGCCGCCGCCGTCCACACGCTGATAACCCGGGCGCAGGCCACGACCCAGCTCCGCGTCGATCTCGCCCCGGACCTGATCCGCGACCTGATCTTCGGCCCCCTGGTCTACCGCTGGCTGGTGGCGGGCGAGCCCATGACCCGCGCGGCCGCCGACCAGCTCGTGGAGCTGTCCTGCCGCGCGGTGGCCCCGTAACCTCCGGCAGCTTCCCGCCGTGGTCGTACCCCGTCGAATCGGCTGTATCTCACGGTGTTTCGATCGTCCGCTCGGAATCGGCGGCGTTCAGGGTCAGTACGGTGTCGGCGAGGCGGTCGATCACCTCGGTCTGGTGGCTGATCAGGATGAGTGCCGTTCCGGCGGAGCGCAATTCGTCCAGGAGATCCACTATGCGGGCGCGAGTGCGGGGGTCGAGGGACGAGGTGACCTCGTCGCAGATGAGGACGCGGGGTTCGGCCGCCAGTGCGCGGGCTATCGCGGCGCGTTGTTGCTGACCGCCGGAGAGACGGGCGGGATGGCGGTTCACCAGGGATGGGGCGAGCTCGACGCCGGTGAGGAGCTCGAGGGTTCGCGTGCGGGCGGCGGCGGCGGAACTGTTGCGCAGCAGGCGTTGTGGACGGTCGATCTGATCACCGATGCGGTACGAGGGGTTGAGCGAGGTGGCGGGGTTCTGGAAGACCAGCTGAATCGCCCCGCGCTGGTCGAGGGTCCGGCGATCGACCCGGGGTGGCAGGACCGCGCCGTCCAACTCGATCTCACCCCGCACCGGAACGTGCAGGCCGGCCAGCGCCCGGGCCAGGGTGGTCTTGCCCGCCCCGGATCTCCCGGTGATGGCGAGGCACTCCCCCGCCCGCAGCGAGAACGACACCCCCTCGACGACCGGTGCGGCACTACCGCGATGCGCCACGGTCAGATCCCGCACCCCGATCACCGGCCGGCTCTCGGGCTCACCGTCGGATTCCCGCACTTCGGATGCCGACAACTCCTGTCCGACAACGTTGTTCACCGATTGGGCGGCCGTCGCGGACGGTGCCCGCGCAGATGCCACCGCCGGATCTTCCACACGCATCGTCCGCGTGCTCTGGCCGGAGGCCGAATCCCGCACGCGCGGCGGCGAGAGCGCGGCTTTCGGCGTCGGGACGAGGACGCCCGCCGCCGCGCCGGACGCGGTCAGGGATGCGACGCGGCCCGAATACAGTTCCAGCACCTGATCTATGAGCGGGGAGAGCGCGTCCAGATCGTGGGTGATCACCAGCAAGGTGGTCGAGGTGGTGGCGCGGACCCGGGTCAGGGTGTCGAGCAGGAGGGACCGGGTCCGGGCATCGAGGCCCGTGGTCGGCTCGTCGAGCACCAGCAGGGCCGGATCGCCGAGGAGAGCCTGGGCCAGCAGCACCCGCTGTTGCTGGCCGCCGGAGAGCTGGTGCGGATAGCGGCGGACGAAGGCGCGATCCGCGGGGAGATCGACGCGGCGCAGGGCGTCGGCGATCACGGCGTCGCCGTCGACATTCCCGTGCAGTCTTGCCATCTCGCGCAGGGCGACGCCGATGCGCAGGGCGGGGTTGAGGCCGGTCGCCGGGTCCTGCGGCACGTAGCCGACGGTCCGGCGGCCCGCCCGCCGGTGCAGGCCGACCGCACCGGAGACGGTCATGCCCGCGGGCAGCGCGCCGAGGGCGGCCAGCGCGAAGGTGGTCTTGCCCGCACCGGACGGGCCGACCACCGCCACGCTCGAGCCCACCGGCAGCTCCAGCGAGATGTCCTCCAACACAGCGTGTCCGCTCGCATCGCGGACGGTGAGCCCGGTCATCGACAAACCCGTGCCGGCCGCCGCGTCGACCGGCCGGGGCGGCACACTCGGCGCGCCCGCGCCGTAGGCCCGATCGGTCACCATGTTCACCGACACCACCAGCACCATGATCGCCAGCGCCGGGGCGAGCACCGCCCACGGCTGCACCCCGAACCCGGGCCGGTTCTCGGTGATCATCAGCGCCCAGTCCGAGGACGGCGGGCGCATGCCCAGGCCGAGGAAGCCGCTCACCGCGACCAGTGAGATGGTCGCCGACATGCGCACACCCGCGTCGGCGAGCAGCAACGGCCGGAGATTGGGCAGCACCTCGACCACGGCCAGCCGCCACAGCGGTTCGCCCCGCGCGCGAGCGGATTCCACGTAGCCGGACGGGGCGAGTTCCAGTACCCGGGTCCGCACGATCCGGATGATCCACGGCACCGACGCCAGCGCCGCGGTCAGCGCGATGGCGACCGGTCCCGCCCCGACGGCGGTGGCGATCACGGCGATCAGCAGAAACCAGGGAAGCACGATGACGGCGTCGGTCGGCCGCATGATCCAGCGGTCCCAGCCGCGGCGCAGGCCCGCGAGCAGGCCGAGCCCCACACCCAGCACGTACGCCAGCACAAGGGCGGGCAGCGCGATGGCCAGCAGCGGCAGCCCGCCGTGCAGCACCCGCGAGAACACATCGCGCCCGACCACATCGGTTCCGAACAGATGCCGACCCGAAGGCGATTGGAACGGCGGCCCCGCCGAGGCCGTCGGGGAATGCGGCGCCAGCACCGGTCCCAGCACCACGAGCAGCAGCATCGCCGCCAGAATCAGCAGCCACAGCGATCGGAGACGACCCGTCATACCCGCTCCCCCATCGCCGCGTGCCGCGCACGCGGACTCACCAGCAGCGTGAGCAGATCCGCCAGCAGATACACGCCGATCCCGACCCCGGCCAGCAGCACCGCCGCCGATTGCACGAACGGGAAGTCACGAGCCTCGATGGCGCGCAACAACTCCTGCGAGAGCCCGGGGAACGCGAAGAGCGTCTCCACCACCGCGACACCGCCGATCAACCCGACCACCGATCCGGCCAGCGGATGAATCGAGGCCGACAGCGCATTGGGCGCGACATGGCGCAGCATGAGCCGCGGCCCGCCGATTCCATTGAGCCGCAACGTCTGCACGTAGGGACTCGCCATGACCTCGGTGGTCTGCGCGCGCACCATCCGCACCGGGTGCGGCAGCAGCCCCAGCAGCAGACAGATCACGGGCAGCACCAGGATCTCCGGCCGGCTCCACACGCTCGCACCGGTCGGCAGCAGCGACACCGCGGGCAGCAACCGCAACGACAGCGACACGGTGGCGACCAGCAGCACGCCGAATACGAAGGAGGGCATGGATTCCACCGCCAGCGACCCGACGCTGATCAACCGATCGGTCCGCGTCCCCGGCCGCGCACCGGCCAGCAGACCGAGCGCGAGCGCGATCGGGATCAGTAGGGCCGCGGTGACGGCCGCGAGCGCCACGCTGTTGCCGACCCGCCCGAGCAGCACCTCGGCCACCGGCCTGCCCGAGATGAGGGAGTCGCCGAAATCGCCGTGCACGAACCCGGCCAGCCATTCGGCGAAGCGCACCGGCGCGGGCCGGTCCAGTCCCAATTGCGCACGCAGGGTGGCCAATTGCTCGGGCGTGGGGTCGCCGCCGCCCGCCCGCGACAGGATGACCGTCGCCGCGTCGGAGTCCAGCGACTCGAACAGCCCGAAGATCAGCAGCGCGACGACGAACAGTACGACGATCCCGCCGCCGGCCCGCCGGGCGGCATAGGCGATCACGACCGCCGAATCATTGCTCGGCCAGCCAGGTGGTCGCGTAGTTGGCCCAGTCGTCGGTGCCCGGCACACCGTCGCGCACCCCGCCCACATGGATGCGGGCGGCGTCGGGCCGCTTGGCGAAGCTGTGCAGGATGTAGCCGCCCTCGTCCCAGAGTTCCTGCTGCAGTTCGCGATACAGCGTCGCCCGGCGAGCCGGATCCATGGCCGCGCGCGCCTGCGCGAACTTGGCGTCCCAGCCGGGCCGCTTCCAGCCGGTGCCGTTGCTGGGCGCGTCACCGGTCATGGTCTGGCCGTAGAAGTAGTCGAGACTGTAGTTCCACCAGCCGATGTGGGACAGCGCGGCCTTCCCGCTGACCTGTGAGAAGTACGTATCGGCGGGAACCGATTCGAGCTCGATGGTGATGCCCGCGGCCTTGGCCTGCTCGGCGAACAGCGTCGCGGATTCCAGCATGCCCGGGAAGCCGTCGGCGGTCGGCAACGTGACCGTCAGGTTCTCCTTGCCCGCCGCGCGCAGCAGTTCACGCGCGCGCTGCGGATCGTAGGCGCGCTGGGGCAGAGCGTCGTTGTAGAACGGCGCACCCTTGCCGTAGATGTCGTTGCCGAGCTCGGCGTAGCCGTAGTACACCGAATCCACCATCGCCTGACGATCCACCGCCAGCCGCATGGCCTGGCGCACCCGCACGTCGTCGAACGGCGCGGTGTCCACCCGCATCTGGAACGCGCCCATGAGACCGGCGGGCGGGGTCACGACCGTGATGTCGCCGTCCCCCGACAGGTTCCGCGCCTGCAGGTACGAGATCTCGTGCACCACATCGGCTTCCCCGGACAGGAAGGCGTTCACCCGGGCCTCGGTCTCGGCGATCTGGATGATCTCGACCTCGTCGAGGAACACCTGCCCGCCCCAGTACTTCTCGTTGCGGCGCAACAGGGTCCGGTCGCCCGGCGACCACTTGACCAGTGCGAACGGGCCGGTGCCCACCGGCAGCACCGAGCCGTCGATGGCGCCGGTGCCGTCCTTGACGATGTAGCAGTACCAGCCCGCCAGCACCGAACCGAAGTCCGCCAGCGGCGTTTTCATCTGCACGGCCACCACGAGATCGCCCTCGGCGCGGGTGCGCGACATGTCGACCGCCGACAGGTCACCGGAGGACTTCTTCGCCGGATCGAGCATGCGCTGGAAACTCCACAGCACATCGCGCGCGGTCAGCGGGGAACCGTCGCTGAACACGACGCCCGGCCGGAGCTTGATACGCCATTGGCTGCCGTCGGCATTGGGCTCGATCGATTCGGCGAGCCGGTACCGCAGGGTCAGGTCGTTGTTGTAGGCGACCAGTTTGTCCCACACGTTCTTCGATACCGCGCCGCCGGCCGAGCTGCCGGCCTGATGCGGATCGAGCACGTCCGCGCTCGCCGAGCGCCCCGCGATCACCGTCCGCAGGCGGCCGCCCGGCCGGGGCGGACCCGAGGCCGCGGTCCGCGCGGTCGTATCCGAGCCGCAGCCCGCCAGGACGCCGGTGGTACCCAGCAGGACGGCTCCGAGCGCGCCCGCACTGCCGAACAGGAATGTACGGCGGCCGGCAACCGGCCGCCCCGGTGTGTAGTTGTTCATCAATCCTCGTTGGTGTGATCCCGATACCGCGGGCGCAGGTATCCTGGCTCCCGGATCGACACACCCCGCCGGCCTTCCAACCTGGGCAGGTCGTGGCCATTACTCGGCGGATTGCTCCCCGGTGACAGTTGCGGGACAGCCCCGGATTCACACCGGTGTTCCCTACGCCGGGTACCGACCCTACGGGACGGAACGGGCGCGCGGGGACGCACATCGGGCGGCCGGCGACCGCCGCGCGCGGGTTACTCGACGACCGCCGGGGCGGCGCAGCTGTCCGGTACGGCGACCAGCGAGCACGTCACCGGCGCGCGCGTCGGCCGGTAGCCCCGCGGGACCCCGCCGTGCGCGGTGATGTCGCGGTAGGCGGCGACGCCGTCGGTGGGATGCCTGGTCAGGCTCGGATCATGCTGGGCGTCAACGGTGTACAGGCCGAAGCGGGCCGAATAGTCGCCCCATTCGTAGTTGTCGGTCAGGCTCCAGTAGTTGTACGAGACGACGTCGACGCCGTCCTGTTTGGCGCGCTGCAACCAATACACGGTGTCGCGCAGATGATCCCCGCGCGTGTACCCGTCGTCGCGGACGCCGTTCGGGCCCGTGGCCAGTCCGTTCTCGATCACGCGGATGGGTTTGCCCGGGAAACGGGACGCTATGTGGCGCAGCACGTAGTAGATGCTCTCCGGGGCCTGGGTGCTCTTCCAGAATTCACCCGTCGCACCGTAGGCGGCGGACAGGTCGGTGATCGAGGTCGAGTAGTAGTGATCCACGCCGATGAAATCCAGGGTGTCGCGCATCGGCTCCGGAAAGAGCTGCTCCAGCATCGATTGCACGCCCGGGATGGGAATGTAGGCCAGGTTGGAGGACACCTCGGCGTCCGGCTGCACGGAATGGATGTAGCGGTAGATCTCCCGGTGCGCGGAGACGATGCCGTCCGCCATGCGCCCCGCGTTCTCCAGGCGCAGGCCGCCGTACATGAGTTCGCGCCGGACGTATTCGGTCGGCTCGTTGAAGGTGATCCACAACGGGCGCGCCCAGGAGTATCGGTCGACCACGCGCCGCGCGAAATCGACCAGCTCCGAGGACATCTCCGGTCGGTTCCACCCGCCGCGATCCACCTCCCACCCCGGATGGACCCAGTGGTTCAGGGTGATCATCGGCCGCATGCCGGATTCCACGATCCGGGCGATGACCGCGTCGTAGAACGCCCATCCCGCCGAATCGTCGCTGCCCGGAGCGGTTTCCACGCGGGACCACTCGACCGAGGTGCGATAGATCCGCACCCCCAGCCCCCGCGCCCGCTCGATGTCCGCCGCGTAGTTGTGGAAGAAATCCACCGAGTTCCCGATGGGCTCGCGCACCCGCCCCTGATCGCCGTAGCGCAGCCAATTGGAATCGGCGCTGTACCCCTCGGACTGAAATCCGGACTGCGCGACGCCGAACTCGAACTCGGGCCCGAGCCCCGGCGTCTCCGCCCCGGCGGGAGCGGTCCCCACCACCGCCATCGTCGCGAACGAGAAGGCCGCCGCCACCCCCGCCGTACACACCTTCGACCACCGCTGCCGCACTTCGACCCTCCGGTCCACCGAGCTCTACCGATACACCGGCGCATCGAAACACGCCGGTGTACGCGGTAGTATGCGGCGCGTTCCGCGATGTACGCCAGGAATCGCGAACAAGACTCCGGGACAGTCGAATCCGTGTCCGGGCGGCCGGACGCGCCTCAGCCGCGGTCGGACAGGGTCGCCGAGGGTTGCAGCAGGCGTTCCTCCAGCGCCGCCACCTGGGCCGCGACGCGCTCGTGCTCGGCCAGGTGGACCAGGTCGGCGAAGGTGCGGTCGATACCCGCGTCGGCGATGGCGCGTTCGCAGCGGCGGGCCAGGTCGTGCCGGTCCGTGCCGGGGGCGAGCACCGGGCGCAGGGTGATCTCGGCGACGACGCCGCGTGAGCGCAATACCCGCCGGATCGAGTCGGCCATGGTGTCGATGCCGACGAACGCGGGCACGGTGGACACCTCGCCGTGGGCGTCGAGATAGCGCAACTGGATCGGTTGCACCGGCGTGCCGGTGTCCACCGCGGCCTGGAAGAGAGCGGGACGCAGGTGACCGTGGGCGCGGCCGCACCAGGTGGTGCCCTCGGGGAAGATGCCGACGCGTTCGCCCGCGCGCAGGCGGGTGGCGATCTCGGCGATGACGCCGGGCAGGGCGCGCAGGCGTTCGCGTTCGATCGGGATGACGCGGACCTTGCGGGCCACCGCGCCGAGCACGGGCCAGTCGATGAGATCGGCGCGGGCGACGAAGGACGTGGGCTCGACCGCGGACAGGGCCATGACGTCGGTCCAGCCGATGTGCGGGGCGACCACGAGCACGCCCCGTGCGGCGTCGGTCGTACCGGACTCGGTATCCGACTCCCCCGCGCGAACCGTGTCGGCGCTGTCCCCGGAGGTGCGGTTGTCGATCACTCGGACGCGGATTCCGCAGCAGTGCAGCAGGGTTCGCGCATAGCCGCTCTGCAGCGCCGCGCGGCGACGGCGCGGGGTGAGCACGTGGGCCAGCGGGAAGGACGCCAGGACCGCACCGAACCCGAGGATGCGGGCCGCCATGAGCAGCGTGTTCGCCTCGGGCGCGGTGCGCACGCATTCGGGACCGCAGGGGCTGTGCGGCATCCACGCGTGCGCGCTGGATTCAGCGGGCGGACAAGACAATCCGGCCGTTCCGGGGGAAAGCAGGGCAGGCATCATGATTCATCACCGGGCATCCATACTGGCGACCGCGGACTGCAGGCGCTCCAGGTAACGGGTATTGACGGTCGACAGACCGAGCAGGGCAACGAAATCGGCGACCGCGAAATCCGGGTCGTGTGCCGGTTCGCCGCAGATCTGGGCGTTGAGTCGCAGGTAGCCGTTCATCAGCGCGGGCAGCTTGGGGCGCGCCGGCGGCTCGATCTCGTCGAGTGTGCGGCCCTGCACGACGACCGGGTTGTACGGGCGCACATGCCGTTCCGGCGCCAGGCCGTGCTTGCGCAGAATCAGGTCGCGGACCCCGCGCACGTTCGAGCCGGGCAGATCCTCGGGCGTCTGCTGCATGGGGACCGAGACGCAGCCCATGATCCATTCGTAACCGGTCAGCTGGATGTAGTGCAGGATGCCCGCCCACATCAGCGTCAGCACCGAACCGTTGCGGTGATCGGGCACCACGCAGGCGCGGCCCATCTCCACCATCCGGTTGCCGACCGGATCCAGTGCGCTCACATCGAATTCGGTGGCGGTGTAGTAGCCGCCGGCGGCGGTCACCTTGTCCGGGGGCAACATGCGGTAGCAGCCCACGAACTGATCGGTGAGCTCGTCGCGGACCAGCAGGTGATCGCAGTGATCGTCGAAACGATCGGCGTCCAGTCCGTGCTCGTTGTCGGGGATGGCGAAACCCGGTTCGGCGGCGAACACCTGGTAACGCAGCCGCTGCGCGGCCTCGCGATGCTCGGCATCGGAGGAAACGACCAGGGAGTACTGCGAACCACCCGGGGTACGAGGCGGTTCCGGGCGCACGAGGGGGGAAGACGCTGCGGGGAGCAGGCTGGACTTCGACACTGCCATGCTGGTCATGTCGTTGATCAAGCCAGGCCCAAACTGCGCCGGAGCGACCGCCAGATGGCGCGTCGATGCCAGTCCGATGAACGCGGCGGGGCCGCAACCCGGAGTTCATCGGATCGCTTCCGAACGTTCCCTACCAGGACAAACGCTCGTATTCCGGGTGGGTACCGGGCCCGATTCGAGGCTGCCGCGACGCCCGGCTTCGGGGCGCGGTCCACCTCGGGCGGCGGATGAGAACGCGAGCCTACGCCACCGCCGCGCCCGGGTGCGCACCGGGTCGGCGGCGGAACAGCAGTGCGGTGTCACCGAATTCGTGCCAGAGGTATCCGGTGTCGACGGCCGCACGGTAGGCGCGCCCCACCACCTCGGCCCCGGCGACCGATTCCAGCAGGTGCAGGTGCGAGGCCCCGGGCGCGTGCCAGCCGGTGATGAGGCCGTCCACCACGCGGGCCGGGCGCGAACCGTCCAGCACCAGCGCGGTCCAGCCTGCGGTGGCGTGCACCCGGCCCCGATCGTCGGCGGCCGACTCCAGGGCGCGGGTCACCGTGGTGCCGACCGCGATCACCCGCCCGCCCGCCGCGCGGGTCAGATTCACCAGGCGCGCGGTGAGATCGGGGACGACCAGCCGTTCCGGATGCGGCGGCTCGCCCGTCTCCGGCGAGGAGACCCCGGTGTGCAGGGTGATCGGAGCCAGCGCGATACCGCGGGCCACCAGCTCGGTGACCAGCGTCTCGGTGAACGGCCTACCGGCGCTGGGCATTTCGGCGCTGCCGGGCTCGCGGCCGAAGACCGTGCGGTAGTAGTCCGCCGACCACCGTTCCGGGACATAGGAGTAGGTGATGGGGCGGCCGTGCCGGGCGAGCACCTCCCGGACCTCGGAGTCGACCTCGGCCACCCACAGGCGGGTCGCGCCGGGCAGCCACGGCTCCCGCAGCACCGCGGTGGCGTCACCCGGAAGCCGCAGCCGGGCAACGGATTCCGGCGGCCGCCCGGCCCACGGGGTGCCCGCCGGATCCCGGACCTCCACCACCCAGCGGTGTCCGGTCAGCCACGTGGAGAAGTGCAGCACCGCGGGCACGCCGTCGAGTTCGGCGTCCACCGCCGCGGCGAGCATCGCCGAATTGTTCACCACCACGAGGTCTCCCGGACGCAGGAACGCCGGCAGCTCGCGGAAACGGGCGTGAGTCAGGGTGTCGCCGTCGCTGACCAGCAGGCGTACTTCGTCGCGCGCGACCCCGCGCGCTTCGGGCGGCCTGGTCGCCGACAGCTCGGCGGGCAGGGTGAAGTCGAGGCCCGCCAGATCGACCGTCATGACGCCACCACCAGTTGCGAGGCCGCGTAGCGTCCGCTGGGCAGCTCTCCGCCGAGCAGGCGCAGCAGGGCGGGGACGACCGTATCGGGCTCGGGCCGGTCGGAGATGTCCTCACCGGGGAACGCCGCCTGATGCATCCCGGTGCGCATGTCGCCCGGATCGAAACCGTAGATCCGGAGTTCGGGATGCTCCACCGCCAGCACGGCGGTGAGTTGATCCAGCGCCGCCTTGGTCGCCCCG
Source organism: Nocardia sp. NPDC057668 (assembly GCF_042799795.1). Taxonomy (NCBI): domain Bacteria; kingdom Bacillati; phylum Actinomycetota; class Actinomycetes; order Mycobacteriales; family Nocardiaceae; genus Nocardia; species Nocardia sp. NPDC057668. The sequence continues at coordinate 2,236,531 of NZ_JBHVIC010000001.1, forward strand.
TACCCACCCCAGCCCGCGTACGCGGCGACGGCGGCGTCCGAGCTGATGTTCACCACGACGCCGTCGGCGGCGCGCAGCGCGGGCAGGGCGAGTTGGGTCAGGGCGAGGGGCGCGATGACATTGGTGTCGAACAGGGTCCTCAACTCGGCCAGGGGGTAGCGCTCGAGCGCGGGCAGCGGACTGGGACCGAGCCCACCGGCGTTGTTGAGGACCAGGTCCACCGGCTCGCCGCCGAGCGCCCGGACCAGTTCGCGCCGATGCGCCGGATCCGCGATGTCCCCGGCCACGGCCGTCGCGCCGGTCGCGGCCCCCACCCGCGCCAGGCGTTCGGCCCCGCGTGCGGAAATGACCAATTGCCAGCCCCGGGACGCCAGTTCGAGCGCGACGGCCCGCCCGAATCCCGCCGACGCCCCGGTGATCAGTGCCTTCTTGTTTCGCTCCATACGGCCATGGTTCAACCTCAACTTATATTGAGGTCAATGGCATCGGCCCGCCTTCTGCCCAGGGCAGAACCGGGGCCTCCATCTCGTTGCCGGCGCCGTCCCGCGCTCGGGACTCACCCACGCCTGCCTACGCGAATTTCGCCGCAGCGGGCCGGGTTCGGCGAAGGGGGCGGCGGCGAGTGGCCGCGGCTCGCAGCGGGAGCGCACCCTGGATCAGCGCCCGGACCGTGCGCGCCAGGCCGCGGCGGACTCCAGATTCGCCAGCGGATGCAGCATCTCGTAGTCGAAGTCCGCCAGCGCGACACCCGATCGAACACGCTGCGGCAGATCGGGATTGGCGAGCGCGCCGCGTCCCAGGGTGAGCACGTCGGCGTGCCCGCCGGTCAGCACCGCCGCGGCCTGCTCGAGCACGTGCATGCCGCCGTTGGCGATCACGGGCCGGCCGGATACCGCCCGCGCCAGCTGGGTGATGGTGTCGTCGCTCGCGAAGCGCGCGGTCTCGATGAAATCCTTTCCCTCACTGGCGACGTGCAGGTAGTCCGCCGCGCTCAGCGCCGCGAACACCACGCGGGCGTCGGCCTCGCCGCCGGGCCAGCGGTAGCCGAAATCGTTGACCTTGGTCTGCGACAGGCGCACGCCGACCGCGAGGTCGCCCGCCGCCGCGCGCACCGCGTCCAGCACCCGGGCGGTGAGGCGGATGCGATCGGCGACCGCGCCGCCGTACTCGTCGGTGCGCAGATTGGTGTAGTCGGTCAGGAACTGGTCCAGCAGATAGCCGTTGGCGCCGTGGATCTCGACGCCGTCGAAGCCTGCCGCGCGGGCATTCGCGGCGGCGGCGGCGAATCCGGCGACGACCTCGTCGATGTCGCGGGCGGTCATCTCCCGGGGTGCGGACCAGGCGCCGCCCACCCCGCCGTAGTCGGCCATCATCTGCCCGCGCGGCGGGACCGCCGAGGGGCCGATGGTCTCGAATCCGCCGGCGTTGCCCTGCGAGATCGCGCCCGCGTGCATCAGCTGCGCGATGATCACCGCGCCCGCCTCGTGGGCGGCCTCCACCACCGGCCGCCACCCGGCCACGTGCGCGGCGGTGACCAGGCCCGGCTGGCCGAAGTAGCCCTGGCTGTGGGTGGCATCGGTGTAGACGCCCTCGGTGATGATCAAACCGAAACCGCCCGTGGCGTATTCGCGGTAGTACTCGGCCATGGCCGCCGTCGGGGTGCCGTCGGCGGCGGCGGACACCCGGGTCATGGGGGCGACCGCGAGCCGGTTGCGCAGGCGCAGCGCACCGAGTTCGACGGGCTCGAGCGCGGGATGGGTGGACTGCCTGGCGGCGGTGGTCATGCGAAGGTCTCCTCGAAAAGCGTCCGACGTTGTTCGGGGAAACCCTCATCGACCGCGCGCACGGGCGCCAGCGCCTGCCTCACCGCTGACTCGCCAACCTGGGTCCGGCAGAACTACCCTGGCTGTTCGACCTGGTCGGCGGACGGCGAATCGGGATTGTCCGCGGACAGGAAATCCCGCAGCGCGCGGTGCGCCGGGGTGCCGGGCACGGCGGTGTAGGTCACCAGTGCGCGAGCGCCGGGATCGCCTATCAGGGGCAGGAATTCGTAGTTCAACTCGATCGGGCCCAGCACCGGATGCCGGAAGCTGTAGCTGCCGAACGCGACGTCGGTGACATCGTGACTGCTCCAGAGTTCGTCGAATTGCCTGCTGTTCGACCGCATTCGCGCGATGAACTCGGTGAATTCCGGATCGCCGGGGCGATGGCCGGCGCGCAGGCGCAGGTCGCTCGCGATCTGGCGGGCCAGGCCGGGCTGCTGTTCGGCCAGCAGCGCGTGGATCTGCGGATCCAGGAAGACCAGGTGTGCCCAACTCCGGTGCGCGGGAGGCACTCCGGCGAAATCCACGCCGAAGAACAGTTCCGCGGCCCGGTTCCAGCCGAGGATGTTGGTGTGGTGGCCGACGATGTAGGCGGGGATCTGCTCCATCGCGGCGAGCAGCGCGTGCAGCGCGGGGCGCAGGGCGGGAGCGTCGTCCGTGTCGCCGGGGGTGTGCGGGGGACGGGCCAGGTTGTACAGGTGGGTGCGCTCGTCCGCGCTCAGGCGCAGGGCGCTCGCCACTGCGTCCAGAATTGCCGGTGAGACGTTCTCCAGCCTGCCCTGTTCGAGCCGGGCGTAATAGTCGACGCTGACGCCGGCCACCTGGGCGAGTTCCTCGCGCCGCAGACCCGGCACGCGACGCCGGGTGCCGAAGAAGGGCAGGCCGACGTCCTCCGGGCGCAGGCGCGCACGACGGGAGGCCAGGAACCCTCCGATGTGCTCTGCGCTGTCCACGAGTACCGAATTCTAGGGTGGGTCCGGCAGACCTCGGTTCGGCGGCCATCGGTTGCGGCGGCACTGGTACCCCGATCCGCCGCCGGACAGGCTGATATCCGGCGCCGCGCCGGTGCGCCAGCCGACCAACCGTGAGGAACCGCCCGATGAGCGACCGCAATCCGCGTATCCAGAAGATCGCCACCAGCCCCGACTGGTACCACCCGTACCGGATCTCCCAGGCCATCACCGCGGGCGGCCTGATCTACGTCTCCGGCCAGGCCGGGTTCACCGAGGACGGCGGCACGGTCCCCGGCGGCTTCCTGAACCAGGGCCGCCAGGCCTTCCGCAACGTCGAACGGGTCCTGGCCGAGGCGGGCGCGAACCTCACCGACGTGATCAAGGTCGGGATCTTCGTCCGCGACCTGCCCGCCAACCTCCCCCACGTGATCACCCTGCGCACCGAGTTCCTCGCCGAGCCCTACCCCGCCGACACCCTCCTGGAGATCACCGCCCTGGCCCAGCCCGACTGGCTGATCGAGGTGGAGGTAGTCGCCCTGGCCCCCAACTGATTCCGAAACCTGTAGTGCCCCAATCCGTCACCACGACAGAGTGTCGGTCAGATCGGTTTCGGGGCAGGGCTTTCCGGGGTCATCGCGACGCGGAGGGTGTCGGGGTCCAGGGGACTGCCGGGGAGGGGGTGGGCGGCCTCGGCGCGGAGGGCGTCGAGCAGGATCGCCACGTGGCGGCGCCAGGCGTCGGGGGCGAGGGGGCGGACGGTTTCGGTCGCGCGGACCACCGACCAGAGCATCAATCCGACATCGGTGAGGTCCACGTCGGGGCGGAGTTGGCCGCTGTCCCAGGCGCGTTGCAGGAGTCGCTGAAAGAGTTGGTGGCCTTCGGATTTCGCCTGTTCGATGGGACTGTCGGGGGGCAGGGAGCGGACGCAGATGTCGGTGAAGCCGCGATCGGCGGCCTGCCATTGCGCCAGGGCCGTCAGGTGATTGACCAGGCCGGTCCAGGGGTCGGGGACCGCCAGCGACCGTTCGGCGTGGCGAACCGAATCCAGGACCAGATCGCGCAGGGCCGCGTCGATGAGCAGATCGCGGGTGGGGAAATGGTTGTAGAGGGTGCCGATGCTGACGCCGGCCGCCCGCGCGATCGCGGACAGCGAGGCGTCCAGGCCCTCGGCCGCGAAGTGGCGCCGGGCCGCGGCGAGCACCCGATCGCGATTGTCGCGGGCATCGCGCCGCCGCTGCCGGTCCGCCACCGCCCGCACCTCGCTCATACGGCAGATCCTAACAAGTTGAGCGCCCCCTCGATTTCTGCGCTAAGTTGAGGGCACACTCAAATTTGAGTGCTCCCTCAACTTCATTGCCGTTCGATTCCAAGGAGTCAGCAATGCCGCATCTGGCCCTGTTCGGCGCGGGTCCCGCGCTCGGACTCTCCACGGCGCAGCGCTTCGGCCGCGCCGGATACTCGGTCACCCTCATCGCCCGCAACACCGAGGTGCTCGGGCAGCTCGAGCGACAGCTCACCGCCGCGGGCGTCACCGTCGACCACCTGGTCGCCGACCTCACCGACACCGTCGCGGTCACCGCCGCACTCGACGAACTGCACGCCAGGCACGGACTGCCGGACGCGGTGGTCTACAGCCCCGGCGACGTCAGCCGCCTGCCCGTCAACGCGACCGCCCTGGACTTGGACACCCTGCGCAGCTGGCTGCCGCTGCACCTGCTCACCCCGGTCCACCTGCTGCACACGCTGCTGCCCGCCATGACCGAACGCGGATCGGGCGCGGCCCTGATCGCCCTGGGTTCCGGTGCGCGCCAACCACAATCGGCCCTGGCCAGCGTCAACGTGCCGCAGTCGGGACTGCTCACCTACCTGCACACGGTGAACGAGGAGGTCCGCCCGCACGGCGTGCGCGTCGGCGGGTTGCTGATCGGCCGCCTGATCGAGCGCAGCGCGGCCGCGCGGCTGGTCGAGTCCGGCCATTTCGACGAGGTGACCACCGAAGAGTTCCCGCGCGTGCACCCCGACGAGCTCGCCGAGGAGCTGTACCTGATGGCCACCACGGACACGGAGGTGGAACGAGCCGCCTGACCCCACCCGCGAACGTCGCACGACGGACTCGAGGGACTTTGCGCGAGAGAGCCGCCCGGGGTGACCCGGGCGGCTCTCTCGATCTCTTGCGCTGCGAGCGGGCGCTGCGAGGCGTCACGCCGCCCGCGGCGGCTCCACTCTTCGTGCAGCGGAAGCCTTCTCGACCTCGGCGAACCCGGGCCGCCCGGTCCCGATGAACGACACCAGCCACGAGAACACCGCGGCGAACCGGTTGCGGAATCCGACCAGGTAGAACAGATGCACGGCCAGCCAGGTGAACCAGGCGATCGTGCCGGTGAACTTGATCTTGTCGTTCAGCTTGGTGACCGCGCTGAAACGGCTGATCACCGCCATGCTGCCCTTGTCCCAGTAGGTGAACTCGGTGGCCGTCTGCTTCTTGCCGCGAATGATGTCCGCGACGTGGCGGCCCTCCTGCATCGCGACCGGCGACTGCCCGGGGTATCCCTTGAGCGAGGTCATGTCGCCGATGGCGTAGATGTCGGCGTGCCCGCCCACGGTGCAGTCCGGATTGATCAATAGTCGCCCGGCGCGGTCGGTTTCGCAGCCGGTGGCCTCGGCCAGGATCTCGGCGAACCCGCCCGCCTGCACGCCGGCCGACCACACCACGGTCTCCGCGGCGATCCGGCGCTCGACCCCGTCCTTGCTCTTGACGGTGACCTTGCCCTCGTCGATATCGGTCACGAAGGTGTCGGTCAGCACCTCGACACCACTCTTGGCCAGCGAGTTCTTCGCGTACTCCGAGAGCCCGCCGCCGAACGGCGGCAGCACCACACCCGCGCCCTCGACCAGGGTCACCGAGTCGTCGGTGTTGTAGTACCGCTTGGCGAGCTCCTTGAGCTGGCCCGCCACCTCGACGCCGGTCGCACCCGCGCCCACCACCACGAAGCTGAGCAGCCGGCGGCGGGTCTCGGGGTCGGCGTCCTTGGCCTCGGTGAACACCCGGTCGATCTGCGCGCGCAGCGCCTTGGCGTCGTCGATGGTCTTGAGCGAATAGGTCTTGTCGGCGAAATCGTCACGGCCGAAATAGGACTGGCTCGCACCGGTCGCGGCGATCAGCGATCCGTAGCGGATCTTGCGCGGGCCCTCGGGGGTCTCGTAGGTCAGGATCGCGTTCGGGGCGTCCAGCGCGACGACCCGGCCGACGCGCGTCTCACCGTTGCGGTGGTGCCGAAGGATGTTCTTGATGGGCGGGGCGATCTCGTCGGAGGCCAGCACACCCGTCGCAACTTGGTAGAGGAGAGGCTGGAAGAGGTGCTCGGGCGTGCTCGAAATCAGAACGTAGGGCACTCCCGACTTATTGAGCTGCTTGGCGGCACTGAGCCCACCGAACCCCGAACCAACGATGACAACCTCTACGGACTCGACACCCGCATCCGCGATCTGCATGACAGCCTCCTTCTCTCATGACTAACCGTGATTCGAAGTGCGAATGTTCCAGGGGTCAGGGCGCATAATCAATATGACTCTTATCTAGATTGATCATGAATTGGAGAAGTGCCGTGGAGCTGCGACAGCTGGCCTACTTTGTCGCCGTTTGCGAAGAACTCAGCTTCAGCCGGGCGGCGACCCGGTGCTTCATTTCGCAATCGGCCATCAGCCACCAGATCGCACGGCTCGAACGCGACCTCGGGGTACCGCTGTTCGAACGCTCGACAAGATCGGTCGTACCCACCGACGCGACCACTCGGCTACTTCCTCTTGCGAAGCAAATGCTGAGCCTGGAATCCGCCATTCGTGCAGCTGTAAGGGCATCCGGACCGCGCATTCGCCTCGCGGCCAATATGAGCTTCGCAACAAGATCGCTCTCCGCCATCGCCGGAGCACGCGAAGCGCATCCCGGCGCGGAGATCGAATTCGTCATCAAACCGTTCCGCCAGCGCATCCAGGCGGTGGCCGACGGGGACTGCGATCTGGCGCTGATCCGGGGCAGCGTCGATCAGCCGGGACTGACCGTGGAGAAGCTCTGGGTGGAGGATCTGGTCATCGCCACCTCCACCGCGCACCCCCTGGCCGGCCGCCAGGATGTGGTCCTGACCGAACTCGGGGCCTACCCGCTGCTGCTGCCGCCGGAACTGGATCAGGTGCTGTTACACAATGTGGTGCGCGCGGCCTTCGCCGATCTGCCCACCGGCCCGGCCTACGGCCCGCCCATTCCGCCGGACCACACCGCCACGATGGAGCTCATCAATCGGCCCGACGCGTGGACCATCCTCTACGCGGACTCGCAGACCGAGGGCATCGCGACCCTGAAGCTCGCGGGCCACCCGTTGCGGGTGCCGGTTTCCGCGGTGGTGCGCAGCGATATTCGCCAATCGCCCATCCTGGCCACGCTGCTCGCGGCCCTGCACTGCGCCTAGTCCCCGGACTGATTAGCGGGTGCACCGATTCGTAGCGCGGGAGACCGCGTCCGACCTAGTCTGTGGTCGTGACCCAGGAGAACATGCGGGCCTCCGATGCCGACCGCGAACAGATCGTCACCCGGCTCCAGGCAGCGATGGACGAAGGCCGGCTCACCATCTACGAATACGACGCCCGGCTCAAGGACGTCTACGCCGCGAAGACCTACGGCGAACTGGCGCCGATCCTGTCCGACCTGCCCGCCCAACGGAATTCGCGGTCGCCGCAACTCGGCGGGGACGCCGTGCCGCAGTGGGTCGTCATCATGTGGATCCCGTGGGTCGTGGTGAGCCTGCTGGTCACCGGGATCTGGCTGGCGACCGGCGCCGGATATTTCTGGCCCGGCTGGGTGGCCGGACCGTGGGGCGCCGCCCTGTTGATTCCGACATTCATCGGCATCGTCACCAATCGCGGCGGCGGGGGCAAGGGTCCGCACAAGCGCTGAGCGACAGCGCTTCCCGTCAGCCCAGCAGCGCCGTCGCCACCGCCAGGTGCAGGCGCAGATCCTCCGGCTCCTCGTCCTGCTCCGCCCAGACGACCTCCTCCAGCGCGCGCATGAACGCCCACCCCCGTGCCCGATCCGCGTCGATCTCCAACGCGGCCGCGGTCCGATCCACCACCGCGCGTGCGTGTTCCGGGGTGGGCGCGCTCTGCACCTGAATCATGATCAGAAATCCGGCGTCGAACGCCGCCTCGCCCAGATAGGGCTTCGGGTCGATCATGAGCCACGGCTCCCGCTCGGCCGCAACGATATTGCCCAGATGGGTATCACGATTGACGATCAGCAGCGGGCCGTCGGGAACCGACAATTGTGCGCACCGGAACGCGGCGTGCGCCAGCAGTGCGGCCGGAATCAGCCGCGCGACCGCGGGTTCGGGATCGAGGAACAGTTCCCGCCATTCGGCCACCATGTCCGCCGCCGCCGGAATGGCCGGGTACTCCGGCGGAATCGCGGTGGCGGGGCGGCGCAAACGCCGATACAGGCGGCAGGCCAATTCGACCCTCTCGATATTCTCCGGCCTGCCCTCATTGCTCGGGAATCCGGGCTGAACCACCAATTCCGTTCCGGGCCGGGCCCATTCGAGCAGCATCGCGCCGGAGCCCGGATCGTATTCGTACAGTCGCACCGCGCCGTCGCCGGCGTAGGCCCACATTCCGGCGGGCTCGCCGATATTCTCCTCGTCCACCACCGGAACCTTCAGCACCGCGACCGAACCGTCCGCGCGCCGGACCGGCGCGACATAGGAGTGCGTTCCGCCGCCGAAGGACTCGCCGGTGATCTCCAGCTCCCAGGCCGAGCACCGCTCGGCCACCACCCCGGGCAGCTCCGCCAGCCACCGCTTCCCGCGTTCGGAGAATACTTCGGCGATGTTCTCGGCGACCTCGGGCGGCAGGGTGATGGGCATGGCGCCAGCCTCTCAAATCCCGCCGCGCGCGGCCATCGGTTAATCGCCCGGCGCGTCCGAGGCGTACCCCGCGCCCGGTAGCCTCGCGGGGTGCAAGGGATGACAGAGGAACAATTCCGGGCCGTGCTGACCGGGCTGGCGTCGGATTTCGGCGCCTGGAGCCGGGCCGATGTGGCGACGGTGAGCAAGGCGGCGGGCTGGACGCTGACCGGCGACGGCATCGACATCCCCGGGATCGGGCGCCCGGCGTGGATTGCGGAGAACTCGATTCCCGGGCGCTCGGGCGCACCGGAGATGGAGGCGGTGGGCATTCGGATCACGCAGGCCGATCCGGAGGAATTCCACGAATACCTCGACACCGCGATCGACGTCTGGGGTGAGCCGTCCTGGTTCGGCGGCTGCCGCAACGTCTTCGTGCGCTGGCGGGACGCGGCGACCTTCCGGGAGCTGTCGCTGGACCGCAACGGCGCGCTGTCCGTGCGCGCGGGATCCACCCCGGCCTTCGAAGCCTGGTACGAGCGCGCCTGGGAACTCGAGGACGACCTGAACGAGGTGCCGTTCACCTGGATGGCCGATATGGACGGCCCCGGCATGGACGATTTCACCTACGGCGAGAAGGTGCTCTCGCAGTGGGACGACGTCACCGACGCGCTGGCCGACACGTTGCTCGACGTGCACCTGGCCATGCGGGCGCTGGGGACCGAGGACGACGATTCGGTCGCTGGGCCGGACCGGCTGGTCATCACCCTGCAGGGCAATCCGGACGCGTACCGGGGCCCGGACGATCAGGACGACCCCGACGACGAGGACTGGACGACGGTCGATCCGGAACTGAAGGTGCAGATCGCGCTCTACCCGGACTCGGTCACCCTCGCGGTCAGCGAGCACCCGGAGTGGCGGGCCGAGCTCAAGGCCAAGGCCTTCAACCCGGGCCAGGACGGCGTGCAGGTGCGCCAGCTGCCCGATGACCGGGCATCGCTGATCGAGGTCGCCGAACTCACCGTGCACTTCCTGCGCCGCTTCGGATTCGCCTCACCCGAACACGTCGCCCACGATTCCTGGCGCTTCCCCAGCCCGTTCGACTTCTTCACCCTGACCAGCGTCGGATTCTTCGAAACCGAAGCGCCAGAAGAAGATTAGGACTCGGCGGGCGTACTCGTCTCGTGGACCGAACGCCACAGATGGGTGCGCCCGTCGGTCACCAGCACGGCGGTGGACACGCGCCGCGTGAGGGCGCCCGCCATGCGGTTCTCCGCAGTGAACCGCACGATCACGAGATTGCCGCTGCGCGCGATCTCCCGCACATCGGAGACCGCGATCTCCAACCCCGGCTGCGTGTTTCGCGCCGACCACACCCCCGTCAGCAGCATCTCGCGGTCCACCGTCTGCCCGGTCGTGACCACCGAGGTGAACTGCTCGTCCAGCGCCGCCGCTACCCGGTCGAAAACCTTGGGCGCGCAATCGGTTCCGAGCACTTCCGCCAGGTCGAAGTGCAGCGCGGCCACCACCGCGGTGAGCTCGTCGCGGTCCGGCGCCCCGCGCTCGGCCGATCCGCCGGCGTCGTCCGGCGCCGCCTCCCTGGATCGTCGCCCCATGTACCGCTCCCCCGCTCGACCCAGCCGATCACCGATCCTCACATGAAAACCTCGCTGTTCGCATTGGGAGTCGGCACAAACCGCGCCACCGGCGCCGCTGCGAACGGCCGACGGCCCCCGGTCGTTTCGACCGGGGGCCGCCCACCGCAGCGAACTCGCGTGACCATGGTCCGCGATGCTACGGAACAGTGTGGACTCAGTTCGTGCCGGGGATACCGCAGCCGCTGATGACCGCACACGCGGTGACGGCGGACGAACCGAGCAGGAACAGCACCGCGTAGGCGGTGCTCGCCGAGCCGGACAGCTCGGGCTGGTCCTGCGCGACCTGTGTCGTCGACGGTTCGGTCAAGGTCAGCGGCGCGGCCGTGGCCTGCCCGGCCCCGGCGATGAGGATGCCGGAGACACCTACGGCGGCAATGAGAGAACGCATGGCGGAACACCTTTCAAGTTCAAATACAGCAATTTCACTATGCTGTAGCATCACTCGCGCCTCGTGCCCCCAATTTTCGGGGCGCCGAAACCACTGTCCCCGAGTCGTTTCCGGCACGATCCGCGCCCATCGCCCGGCTACCGCCCGCGGTGCTCGGCGGTCGATACCGCCACAGGTGGGTGAATTGTCCACCGGCAGCCGACGATTCGGGATCGGAGGTCGCGCGGGGCACCGCTGCCGGGGCGGCGAGGACGCGGATCGCCACCCGTCCGGAGCGGACACCGGGTGCCGCGGCATCGCGCTGGCGGCACCTCCCCTTCGACGACGATGACCCCCGGCCGTTTCCGGCCGGGGGTCATCGAATCAGCTTGCGCCCGTCAGGGCGTCAGCGTCAGCCCTTGTGGGACTTCACAGCCTCGGTGAGCTGCGGGGCGACGTTGAACAGGTCGCCGACGATGCCGTAGTCGCTGATCTCGAAGATCGGAGCTTCCTCGTCCTTGTTGACAGCGACGATGGTCTTCGAGGTCTGCATGCCCGCGCGGTGCTGGATCGCGCCGGAGATGCCCAGGGCGATGTACAGCTGCGGGGAGACCGTCTTACCGGTCTGACCGACCTGGAACTGACCCGGGTAGTAGCCGGAGTCGACCGCGGCGCGGGAAGCGCCGACGGCGGCACCGAGGGAGTCGGCCAGCGGCTCGACGACCTTGCCGAAGTTGTCGGCCGAGCCGACGCCACGACCACCGGAGACCACGATCGCGGCCTCGGTCAGCTCGGGACGATCGCCACCGGCGACCGGCTCCCGCGAGACGACCTTGGTGACGCCCTCTTCCTGGGCGGGGATCTCGACGGCGACCTTCTCGCCGGCGCCGGCCTGCGGGGCGGCCTCGACGGCGCCCGGGCGGATCGAGATGACCGGGACGTCACCGGTGGCCTTGGCGGTCACGGTGAACGCGCCACCGAAGATCGAGTGCACGGCGGTGCCGTCGGCGTCGACCGAGATGACGTCCACGAGCAGGCCGGAGCCGATGCGCGCGGCCAGACGGCCCGAGATCTCCTTGCCGTCCGCGGTGGCGGCGACCAGGATCGCGGCCGGAGCGGCCGACTCGGACAGACCGGCGAGCACGTCGACCTTCGGGGTCACCAGGAAGCCTTCGGCATCCTCGGACTCGGCGACATAGATCTTCTCGGCGCCCGCGGCGGCCAGGGCGTCGGCCAGCTTGTCGGCGGTGCCGGGGGCGGCGACCACGACGGCGGCCGGGGTGCCCAGGGCACGCGCGGCGGTGATGAGCTCGGAGGTGACCTTCTTGGGCGCACCTTCGGCGTGCTCCACGAGCACGAGTACTTCTGCCATTTGTCTTTCTCCTGAAGTTGGTTCGGCTCGGGGGCTTTAGATGATCTTCTGACCAACGAGGTAGGTGGCGATCTGCTGGCCGCCCTCACCCTCGTCGACGATCTTCTCGCCCGCCGTGCGCGCCGGCTTCGGGGTCACACCGGTCACCTGGGTGCCGGCGTTCGCAACGCCCACGGTCTCCGGGTCGACGCCCAGATCGGCCAGGGTGAAGGTCTGAACTTCCTTCTTCTTCGCGGCCATGATGCCCTTGAAGGAGGGGAAGCGGGGCTCGTTGATCTTCTCGGTGACCGAGACGATGGCCGGGAGGCTGGCCTCGAGCTTGAACACGCCCTCGTCGGTCTCGCGCTCGCCGGAGATGCGGTCGCCGTCGACGGTGAGCTTGCGCAGGTGGGTCAGCTGCGGCAGGCCGAGGTACTCGGCGATGATCGCGGGGACGGCACCGGCGCGGCCGTCGGTCGCCTCGTTGCCGGCGATGACCAGCTCGACGCCCTCGATCTGGCCGAGAGCGGCGGCCAGGACGTAGGAGGTCTGCACGGCGTCCGAGCCGTGGATGGCGTCATCCTGGATGTGGATGGCCTTGTCGGCGCCCATGGACAGCGCCTTGCGGATGGCATCGGTGGCACGGGCCGGGCCCATGGCCAGCACGGTGACCTCGCCGCCCTGGGCCTCCTTGATCAGCAGCGCCTCTTCGACGGCGCGCTCGTTGATCTCATCGAGGATGGCGTCGGCGGCTTCGCGATCGAGGGTGTAGTCACCATCGGTCAGCTTGCGCTCGGACCAGGTGTCAGGAACCTGCTTGATCAGTACGACGATGTTTGGCATGGGTCTTCGTCGACCTCCTGTTCTGGGTGGCACGGGTGTGGCGGTCGCACGATCGGGTTGTCCGTACGTCCACAGGTAGCTCGGCCAGGAGATTACCCTACGTTAAGTTACTCGCGGGTAACTTAGGCTGTGATGTTTCTCCACCATCGGATCCGGGTGCCGCTGTGATATGGACAACCGCTAACGTCGGACCCATGAGCGAGGCCGTGATACCCACCGAAAACCACACCGATCCCCTGCCTTTGACCGGTGAGCGGACGGTGCCCGGCATCGCCGAGGAAAACTACTGGTTCCGCCGCCACGAGATCGCCTACGTGCGTTTGCTGGAGCGTTGCGAAGGCAAGATCGTGCTTGAGGCGGGTTCGGGAGAAGGCTACGGCGCCAACATGATCGCCGGGGTTGCCGAGCGTGTGATCGGCCTCGACTACGACGACAGCGCCGTCGCGCACGTGCGTGCCAAGTACCCCGCGGTCGAGATGATCCAGGGCAATCTGGCCGACCTGCCGCTCGACGACGCGTCCGTGGACATCGTGGTGAATTTCCAAGTCATCGAACACCTTTGGGATCAGTCACAATTCATCCGCGAATGCCTGCGGGTGCTCAAGCCCGGCGGCAAGCTGCTGATCAGCACGCCCAACCGGATCACCTTCTCCCCCGGGCGCGACACCCCGCTCAACCCCTTCCACACCCGCGAGCTCAACGCCGCCGAACTCACCGAACTCTGCGTCGAGGCCGGTTTCCGGCTCGAGCTGATGGCGGGCGTGTTCCACGGCGCGCCGCTGGTCGCGCTGGACGAGAAGTGGGGCGGGTCGATCATCGACGCGCAGATCGAGCGCGCACTGGCCGGTGAGCCGTGGCCCGCCGACCTGACCGCGGACGTCGCCGCCGTGCGCACCGACGACTTCGACCTGCTCGCCGACGCCGAGAGCGACATCGATGCCAGCCTCGACCTGGTCGCCATCGCGGTGAAGCCGTGACCTCGTCCTCGAACTCCGTGCCGGGCCAGTTCACCCTGGTCCTGCACTCCCACCTTCCGTGGCTGGCCCATCACGGGCGCTGGCCGGTCGGCGAGGAATGGCTCTATCAGTCCTGGGCGGCCTCCTACCTGCCCGTCGCCGAGGTGCTCGGAAAGCTTGCGGCCGAGGGCCGTTCGCATCTGCTGAGCCTGGGCATCACGCCGGTGCTGGCGGCGCAGCTGGACGATCCGCATTCGCTCGCGGGCATGCACCACTGGCTGGGCAACTGGCGGTTGCGCGCGGACGAGGCGTCGATGTCCGACAACACCGCGCTGGGCGGGCACGAGCACCGGCTGGCCAACGCCGCGCTGGCCGATTTCGAAACCAACTGGCGGCACGGCGCGTCGCCGGTGTGGCGCGGGCTCATCGACGCCGAGGCCATCGAGTTGCTGGGCGGACCGCTGGCGCATCCGTTCCAGCCGCTGCTCGACCCGCGACTGCGGGCCTATCAGCTCAGCGAGGGACTCGCCGACGCCCGCCAGCGCTGGGGTCACACCCCCGCCGGCATCTGGGCGCCCGAGTGCGGGTTCACCCCGGGCATGGAACGCGGATACGACGCCGCGGGTGTGACGCACTTCATGGTGGACGGGCCCGCGCTGCGCGGCGACACCACCCTGGGCCGCCCGGTGTGGGATTCGGACGTCGTGGCCTTCGGGCGCGATCTGCACGTCAGCTATCGCGTGTGGTCGCCGAAATCCGGCTATCCGGGCCACGCCGCCTACCGTGATTTCCATCACTACGATCACGCCACTGGTCTCAAACCGTCCCGGGTCACCGGCAAGACGGTCGCGGGTGCGGACAAGGCTCCCTACGATCCCGAACTCGCCGCGGCGGCCGTTCGCGAACACGTCGCGGACTTCGTGGAAACGGTGCGTGAACGATTGATCTCCGAGTCCGAGCGCATCGGCCGCCCGGCGCTCGTGGTGGCCGCCTTCGACACCGAACTCTTCGGCCATTGGTGGCACGAGGGACCGCAGTGGCTCGAGCAGGTCCTGCGCGCGCTGCCCGAGGCAGGCATCGAGGTCGGGACCCTGGCCGACGCCCGGGCCAAGGGTTATGTCGGGGAATCGGTGCAGCTCAGCGACTCCTCGTGGGGTTCGGGCAAGGACTGGCGAGTATGGGCCGGGGACCAGGTTCAGGATCTGGTCGACCTCAACGCGGAGGTGGTGCAGCTGGCGCTGGACACCCTCGACAAGATGCGGGTGGAAACCGGCGCGAACGCCTCGGAAACCGGCGAAACGGGTTTGCAGGGCCTCCGGAATCCGGTCGCCGACCAACTCCTGCGGGAGGCGATCCTGGCGGTCTCCAGCGACTGGGCGTTCATGGTGTCCAAGGACTCCGCGGCGGGGTACGCGCGTGACCGTGCCCACGAGCACGCCCACGCGGTGCGCGAGATCGCGGCCGCAGTTTCCGGCGGGCAACTCGCCAAAGCGGAGCAGTTGGCGGCAGGATGGTATGCGGCCGACGGATTCTTCCCAGCGCTGGATGCGCGCCGGCTCGGCCCCTCCTCAGAAGGACCCCAATGAAGATATTGATGGTGTCGTGGGAGTACCCACCCGTCGTTGTCGGCGGGCTGGGCCGTCACGTCCATCACCTGGCCACCGAGCTGGCCGCCGCCGGGCACGAGGTCGTCGTCCTCGCCCGGCGTCCCATGGGCACCGACGCCTCCACCCATCCCACCCACACGTTCATCGAGGACGGCGTGCTGGTGGTCGCGGTGGCCGAGGATCCGCCCTGCTTCGATTTCGGCGACGACATGCTGGCCTGGACCCTGGCCATGGGACACGCCATGGTGCGGGCCGGGATCGCGCTGAACAAGCCCGGCATCGGCGAGGGCTGGACCCCCGATGTGGTGCACGCGCACGACTGGCTCGTCGCGCACCCGGGTATCACGCTGGCCGAACACTATGACGTGCCACTGGTTTCCACGATTCACGCCACCGAGGCGGGCCGGCACAGCGGCTGGGTCTCGGGGCGGGTGAACAAGCAGGTGCACTCGGTGGAGTGGTGGCTCGCGCACGACTCCGACGCGCTCATCACCTGTTCGGAATCGATGAAGGACGAGGTCGAGCGGCTGTACCGGCCCGAGCGCTCGCCGATCACGGTGATCCGCAACGGCATCGACGTGAGCTCGTGGACCTTCCGCGAACGCGCGCCGCGTTCGGGACCGCCGCGGCTGCTCTATGTCGGGCGGCTCGAGTACGAGAAGGGCGTGCAGGACGCGATCGCGGCACTGCCGCGCATTCGCAAGCAGTACCCGGGCACCACCCTGACCATCGCGGGCATCGGCACCCAGTTCGATTGGCTGCGCGAGCGCGCCCGGGCCGCACGGGTGGCGCGCGCGGTGAACTTCGTCGGCCGCCTCGACCACACGGATCTGCTGGGCTGGCTGCACGGGGCCGACGCCATCGTGCTGCCCAGCCGCTACGAACCCTTCGGCATCGTGGCGCTCGAGGCCGCGGCCGCGGGCACCCCGCTGGTCACCTCCACCGCGGGCGGGCTCGGCGATCTGGTCACCGACGGCGTCACCGGCGCGTCCTTCGAACCGGCCGATGTGAACGGCATCGTCGAGGCCGTGTGCACGGTGCTGGACGATCCGGCCGCCGCGCAGGATCGGGCCTGGGCGGCGCGGGAACGTCTCACCGCCGATTTCGCCTGGGACGTGGTCGCGCAGGAGACCGCGCTGGTCTACCAGTCCGCCAAGCGCGGTGTCCGGAACCCGCTGGGCCGGCCCGAGATCTCCGAACGTCCGCTGCCGGAACGGGATCCGAACCAGCCGTTCTGAACGAACGGAACCGGCGACGGTTCCGCGGGACACCCTTCTGCCATGAACTAGAACGTGTTCTAATTCATGGCATGGGTGGACAGGTCGACGGCTTCGTGGATCCGAGATTCCGGGCGGTCCGCGACATCTTCGAGGAGAGTTTCGCGGACGGGCAGAACCTGGGCGCGGGACTGACGGTATACGCGAACACGCGATTGGTCGTGGATCTCTGGGGCGGGGTGGCCGATTCGCGCACCGGGCGGCGCTGGGAGCGGGGCACGCCGTGCCCGACGTTCTCGTGCACGAAGGCCGTGACGGCCACCGCGGCGTTGCAGGTCGCCGCGAAGCACCGCGTGGATCTGTACGCGCCCGTCACCCGGTGGTGGCCCGAATACGGCTGCGCCGGAAAGGAAGCCACCACAACGGCCGACCTGCTCGCCCATCGCGCGGGCCTGCCCGCGTTCGATCGGCCGATCTCCGCGGCC
This sequence comes from Nocardia sp. NPDC057668, assembly GCF_042799795.1. Classification (NCBI taxonomy): domain Bacteria; kingdom Bacillati; phylum Actinomycetota; class Actinomycetes; order Mycobacteriales; family Nocardiaceae; genus Nocardia; species Nocardia sp. NPDC057668. The sequence goes on from NZ_JBHVIC010000001.1 coordinate 2,253,679, forward strand.
GAGGCCGCCGATCCCGCGCACATGGCGGGACTGCTGGCCGCGCAGACCCCGGTCTGGGAGCCCGGCACCCGGCACGGTTACCACGCACAGACATTCGGCTGGCTCGCCGGGGAACTGGTACGGCGGCACACGGATTCGACGGTCGGCGACTACGCGCTGCGGTATCTGAAAGCCGGCCTGTACATCGGGGCGGACGAGGCCGTGCGCGCGGAGACGGCCCGCACCGAGTTCCCGCACGCCGACCAAATGGCCTGGGACGATATCGATCCCATCCCCCGGGAGACCGCGGACCGGATGGCCGCCGCCTTCCGCGATCGGGATTCCCTCACCCTGCGCGCCACCGCGAACCCCCTCGGCCGCTACAACGATCCCGAGGTCCTGGCGGGCGGCTGGCCCGCCACCGGCCTGGTCACCACCTCCGACACCCTGGCCAGGTTCTACCGAACCCTGATGCAGGGCAGATATCTGCACCCCCGGTACCGGATGGAGGCGACCGCCGAACAGGTGCGCGGCCCCGACGAGGTCTTGCTCTCCGAGAGCGCTTTCGCCCTCGGCTACATGCTCCCCTGCGAGAACTTCATCGTCCCGCCCGCGGTCCCCGCCGGCGTGTTCGGCCACCCCGGCGCCGGCGGCGCACTGGCCTTCGCCGACCCGAACTCCCTCCTGTCCTTCGCCTTCATCCCGAACCTGCGCCGCGACTGGATGGCCGGCGACCGCCGCGCCTACAACCTCGTCGAGTCGGTTTACGCGGCGCTGTGACGGACGGGCGATCATCTGAAACCTGGCGCGGTGCGCGGAGTTCCGTCGGCGCGGGTCGGCCCGACAGGGCGAATGTCGGCGTGTCAGGGGTGATCGGAGCGAGCGGGCGGGGTGTCAGCGAGCCAGCGTCGAAAAGCGTCGTGGCGAAAAGCGAAGATATTGCCGGTGACTCGCAGTAGGCCGGTGCGGCGGCACCAGGCCAGGAACGCCGCGGGATGGGCGGTGAAGTCTGAGCCGCGGGCGAATACCAGGCGGGCGCAACCGTAGCGCAGCAGCGCCGCCGTCCAGGGACCGCCGCCGGTGACCACCCAGGCGACCAGCAGGAACCACCCCACTTCCAGTGCAGCCAGCGCACCGGGGTGCGTAGCGGTGGGAGTGGCTACGACGAGCCATAGTCCGATCGCGAGGAACGGGGTCCAGTACCGGACTCCCGCACGGCGCAGGGACAGTTCATCGGGACGAGGTTCGGGCACCCACCTGCTCGTGACGGTCGCCAGCAGGGCGAGCCCCGCACACAGGAACACCGCCGCACACCAGATTTGAGCGGCGACCAGCGGCGCCCACAGCAGGACCCGGCGTTGCGCGGCGTCGGCCACCGGCAGGACCCACAGCAGCCGTTCGCACAGCACGAACGCGCCGAACACCAACCCTGCCGCCGCGAGCTGCGCCGATATCGGCTGTCCGGCAGGCGATCCCGGCGCACGACGTGCGGTGGCCCGCCGGCAGGCGAGCAAGGTGCCTGCCACCAGCGTCAGAACGAACGGCAGTCCGAGACCCTCCGGCCCCTCGTCGGGGGACGGCGGGAACATGGCCAGCGCCCCGAGGGCCGCCATCGCGCCCACCAGTCCCGCCGCCAGCCCGATCTCGGCCCAGCGCGCGGGTAGCGGGGCGCAGCGGCGTGGCGCGGCCGACCAGGGCCGAACGGCCGTGACCACACCGCCCAGACAGGCGATACCCCACCACGATCCGACGGACCCCGGCTCCTGCGTCCGCAGGAACACAGTGGTGGCGGCGTAGGTCTCGGCGCCCAGGATCACCTGGAGCACAGGGCCGGCCAGGATCGAATAGCCTTGGAACACAACAGCACTCAGCAACGCGAATGCGATCGCGTGCAGGACTCGGCAGCGGGCGCCAGCCATGCGCCAGATCTCCCCCAGCGCGATGTTCCCGCCCGCGGCGGGTCCCGGCGCCCCACGCCGCGCGCAGGTGCGCAGCCAGGTGTGCACCTGCGCGGATGAATACCGGGGCTTGCCCGCCCGCCGGGTCGGCGGCTCCCCCGCCACCGCCGTATCGATGAGCGCCGTGAACAACAGCGCCTCCACCTCGGCGTCGTCCGCGCAGGCGGCCAGCCGGCCAGCCGCCGACCGGCCCTCGACACGCAACAGGTGCACCGCGGGTGTGAGCCGCGCGGGTGACCGCAACGCCCCGGCGAGCACGCCGCGCGGCTGCCCGGTCAGTCGGCCGAAGACCGGATCCCACTGCGCCGGATCACCATTGATCAGCGCGCAGCACCGCCGCAGATGCGCCTCGATCTCCACCGTCCGCAGTCCCCGCAGCTCGGCCACCGGCATAGCGAACAACGAGCCGCCCCCGACCGCCCGGTAGTCCGCGCTTCGGCACAACACCACCAATGGCCTTCCCCGCCACAGCGGTTCGTTGAGCCGGTCGACCGCCCGCGCCACGCCGCGGCGCGTGTTCGCCGCCGCTCCGGCGTCGCCCGTCGCGCTGCCCATGGTGCCCTCCGCCCGCGCGGCATCGGCGGCATCGGGGCCGTCACCGGCTGCTACGGCGGAATCGGCGGGCGCGGCGGGGATCTCGTCCAACCCGTCGAGGACGGGCAGGATCAGGTCGGCGGCCAGCAGCTCGGTGGCGACCCGGGCGTGCAGCCGGTAACCGGCGACCAGACGGCGGACCAGGAACCAGGTGAACGACTCGAGCTCGGGATCCCAGCTCGAGGCGTCCACCCGCACCGGCACGGGGGCGGGCCGGTCGGCGTCGGCGGGACGCAGGGCCAACAACCGCAGGACCAGCTGGGCTGCGGCGACCGTCTTTCCGGAGCCGGGATCACCCAGGATCAGCAGCCGCCGCGCCGGCAGCGCCGCGAAATATCCGCCGAGGTTGGTGATCCGGTCCGAGCCGGGGACGTCGTCGTGCCGGGCGGTGACCCGCAGGGCGCGGGGAATCTCCTCGCCCGCGGTCACTCCCAGATGATCGAGGTGCGAACGCTCCCGGCGGCGCACCCCTTCGGCCAGTTCTTCCGCGTGCGCCCGCAGCGCGGGTAGCGAGACATCGGGACGGATACGGCGGTACACACCGCGGGCGCCCGCGCCCAGGGCCGGTGCGGCTGCGCGGGCCAACGCTGTCTCGACTGTCACCGAACGAACCCCCTCGTGTCGGAACCGATCTCCCTACACGCATCGTCCGAGATGAGCCCGGTGCAACGGATCGCACCAAATCCGGGCGTCCGGGGTCAGGATTCGAGTTTCTTCAGGGTGCGCTCCACCGTCAGGTAGGTGCGGGTCGTGATGTCCTTGCCGTAGGTCTTTTCCAGCCAGGCCATGAAGGTGGTGGTGCGGGGGTCACTGTTGTCGACGATTGTGAGGATCGCGGCGGCGGGCCTGTCGTAGCGGACTATCGAGACCGCCTCGGCGAGGGTGTCCGAGGGTTTCGCGGGCGGGCCCGCCTCGGGGTCCTTCACGAAGGTGACGGTCAGGTAGGTCTCGCGGCAGTGGGTCAGGCCGGGGAAGGGGTTGGTGTCCACCAGCTCGCGGAGTTGTTCGCGACTGCGGATCAGGGTGCCGCCGCCGATCCCGAGCTCGGCCTGCAGGGCGTGCTGGATCCGGTCCTCCAGGGCGGGCACATCGGTCTCGGGGCTGTCGAAATACACGTTGCCGCTGGTCAGCAGGGAGCCCACCCGCTCGAAACCCAGGCCCTCGAACACGCCGCGCAGCTTCTCGTTCTTCATGTTCGGGTTGGTGGGCATGATCCCGCGCAGGAAAGCGGCGTAGCGATTCATGCCCCGAACCTATCGGGTGCGAACGACAATGGCCGGACCCGAGAGCCCGGCCATTCGTGGTTTGCGCGATTCAGGAAGCGCTGACGCCGTTCTTCTTTCGCTCGATGTCCTCGAGGGCCGCCATGTGCGCGGCGCGCGCCTCGGCGGCCGCGTCCCAGGCGTCCTTGCGGTTCTTGACCACCCGGGCAGGCGCGCCCACGGCAATGCCGAAGTCCGGGATATCGCCCTTGACCACCGCGTGCGCACCGAGCACACAGCCGCGGCCCACGCGCGTGCTGCGCAACACCGTCACCTTGGCGGCGATCCAGGTGTCGGGGCCGATGCGCACCGGGGACTTCACGATGCCCTGATCCTTGATCGGCATGTTGATGTCGTCGACCACGTGGTCGAAGTCGCAGATGTAGCACCAGTCCGCGACGAGGGTCGATTCACCGATCTCGATGTCGAGGTAGGTGTTCACGACGTTGTCCTTGCCGAACACGACCTTGTCGCCGATGCGGAGCGAACCCTCGTGGCAGCGAATGGCGTTGCCGTCGCCGATGTGCACCCACTTGCCGATTTCCAGGCGGGCCAGTTCGGGGGTCGCGTGCACCTCGATGTTGCGGCCGAGGAAGACCATGCCGCGCAGGATGATGTGCGGGTTGGCGGCCTTGAACTTGAAGAGCCGGTAGTAACGCACCAGGTACCACGGGGTGTAAGCGCGGTTGGCGAGCATCCATTTGAAGGAGGCGACCGTCAGGAAGCGGGCCTGCTCGGGGTCGCGGCGCCGCGACCCGGCCCAACGCGTGCGCAGCGGTGCGCCCCACATGCTCGTCACGAACTTGCTCCCTGTGATTGTGGCCGGGTTCACGCCCCGGCCGGGCCTGCTACGAGTACACACCATACAAGCCGCGCCGTCGGCGCCTCGCGCGTCGTCCGGCCCGCTACCGCCGTGCGATATATCGCCGATCGTCGCGGCGGCGCTGCGACAACGTCGCGGTGACCGCGCCCGCGGCCGCGATGGCGGCCAGCCCGAAGGCGAGATAGCGCGCGGAATCGAGCAGGACCGGGCTGCCCAGATTGACCAGGACCCCGGCCAGCGCGGAGGCGATCGCGTTGGCGATGAGCTGGGTGACGCTGATGCCCGCCGCGGCCTTGCCCGCCTCCGCCTCGTCGTCGGTGCTGCTCATGGCCGCCACGCTCAGATGCGGGAAGGCGAAGCCGATGCTGACCCCCGCCAGGAACAGCAGCGCGACCCAGCCCAGAATGCGCGGGCCGCTCGCGAATTCGGCCTGCAGCATCCCGTATCCGGTCATCGCGGCGGTCAGGGTCAGCGCACCGGCCACCACGGCCCGGCGCCGCGCCGGCGCGGTGGTGATTCCGACGCTGGTCAGCTGCCCGGCGATCCAGCCGACCGCCAGGGCCGCCCCGAAGAACCCGGCCACCACCGGGGTGAGACCGCCGAGCCGCTGGCCGAACAGCGGCAGGAACGCCTCCACCATGGCCACGCCGCTCAGCGCGGCCAGGGTCAGGTACACCCACTTGAGCGGATTGCCCGCCCGGTAGGTGAGCCGCGGCAGGACCGAGGTGGCCGAGCGGCGTTCCACCAGCACGAAGGCGATCAGCAGGCCGATACCGGCCGCCAGGCCCGCGACCGTCGCGATTCCCCTGGGCAGCACCGCGGTCACGCTGAACAGCGCGGCCGCGGCGGTCAGCAGTATCAGCGCCGTGACCGGCAGCCGGGGACGCTCGCCGCCTGTGACCGGCGCCGCGGGCAGGACCCTGCGCGCGATCACGGCCAGCGCCAGCGGCAGCGCGATCATCACCGCGAATGCCGCCCGCCACCAACCCAATTCGGCGAACACCCCGCCGAGGGAGGGCCCGAGCAGATTGCCCACCGCCCACATGGCGGACACGAGCGCGGTCGCCCGCGCCCACAGCGGCGCGGGCAGGGCGGACCGGATCACCGCGTACCCCAGCCCCGAGAGCAGGCCGCCGCCGAAACCCTGCACGGCCCGCCCCGCGACGATGATCTCCATCGCGGGGGCGACGGCGTTGATCAGCGACCCCAGGGCGAAGATCCCGAATGCCACCGCGTACGCGCGCCGGGCACCCCACAGCAGCAGCGCCCGCGGGACGAGCATCGCCGACACGACCGAGGCCGACAGGAACGCGGTGGTCACCCACGCGTAGAACCGGTCCCCGCCGAGTTCCTCGACCGCCGAGGGCAGCAGCGCCGCGGTGACGTATTCGTTGGTCGCGTACAACGCCACGCCACCCGCCAGCACGGTGACCGCGGCCAGCCGCCGCGCCTCGAACAGCGCTCGCCACCCGTCGCCACCCGCGCCGGTCTCGTCCTCGGATCGGCCCGCCACGGGCTCCCTGACTTCGGTCATGCGCTCGACCGTATTACCTGAACCACTGTTGAGGTACAGCCCTTGTGACCTGGATCGATACGCCACCGAAGGGCTTGCGCACCTGGGACTTCCGGATGGTTGCCGACCGCCGCCGACTCGACCGGGCGACGTCGACGGGTCAGCCGTGCCCGCCGTGGCCGGAGGCGCCCATGCCCGGCATCTCGGGCATCGTCATGGGTGTGGGTTGTTCGCCGGGGGCCAGGACCAGGAACTGGCCCATCATGCCTTTGTCCTCGTGCAGGAGCAGGTGGCAGTGGAACATGTACGGGTAGGTCGGGTCGCTGTGGCCGGTGAACCGCATCGCGAGGGTGTAGGTCGAGCCGGGGGCCGTGTAGACGGTGTCCTTCCAGCCGGACAGCTCCGGTGACGGGGTGCGGCCATCGACGTCGATGATCTGGAACTGGACGTCGTGGACGTGGAAGTTGTGCGGCCAGTTGTCGCTGTTGCGGACGGACCAGACCTCGGTGGTGTCGACGGGAATGGTCATGTCGATGCGGTTCATGTCCATGCGCTGGTTGTTGATCATGAACCACTTCAGATCGAAGTGCCGGGCGGGCTGCGTGCCCACGGGCACCAGGGGTGCGATGACCGCCAGCGAATCGGCCACGGCCGCAGCCGGTTTCAGCTGTGCGGCGGGTCGCAGGCGCAGGATGTCGAAGGTGTCGTCGAAGCCGAACGCGGCGGCGTGATCGATCCCGGCGCGCTGCTCGATGGGCAGCGAGCGCAGGGTGACGGGTTCGCCGCCGCGCAGATCCACGACGATCTCGACGCGTTCGCCGGGGCTGATCTGGATGGCGCGCAAGGGAACCGGGGCCGCGAGCAGTCCCCCGTCGGTGCCGACCAGCCGGAACTCGCGCCCGTCCGAGAGCGCCAGCCGATAGAGGCGGCCGGAGGAACCGTTGAGAATCCGCAGGCGCACCCGTTCGGTGGTCACGTCCAGATGCGCGCCGGCGATGCCGTTGGTGACGATGACGTCGCCGAGCAGGCCGACATCGCTGGGATCCGACTCGTCCAGCGCACCGGCCGGGGTGAGCCGGCGATCCTGGATGACCAGCGGAATGTCGTCCACGCCATAGTCGTTCGGGAGACCGGGGTCAGCGGCCGGATCATCCACCAGGAAGAACCCGGACAGGCCGCGATAGACGTGTTTCTCGGTGGAGCCGTGCGGATGCGGGTGGTACCAGAGCGTGGCGGCCGGCTGATCGACGGTCCAGCTCGGTTGCCACGTCCCGCCCGCGGCGATCGTCTGATGCGGGCCGCCGTCGCAGCTCGCCGGGACGTGCATGCCGTGCCAGTGCACGGTGGTGGGCTCCGGCAGGTCGTTGCGGATATCGAAGGCGACGGTCTCCCCGCGCCGGGCGCGCAGCGTCGGTCCCAGCACCGAGCCGTTGTACCCCCAGGTGGGCGTGGACTTTCCGGGCAGCATCTCGGTCGTGCCCGCGGCGGCGCGCAGGGTGAAGCGCCGCACACCGCCGGGGCCGATCGTCGAGTCGGCCAGCGGTGGCACGGGCAGCGGGCGGGTCGAACCCGACGGACCGGGCGCCGCCGAACCCGACGGACCGGCGGATCCGCCGCGACTGGCGCACCCGGTCGTCAGGGCCACCGAGGCCACGGCGAATCCGGTGAGAAAGCCTCGTCTCGAGACCACGACCAACTCCTACTCGTCCACCGGCGATCGACTGCCGCCGAGTTACCTCCAGCATCGATTGCCCCGGGGTAACCGCGACTCCTGCGCGCGGCCGGGTCCCCACCGCGCGCACCTCCTCCCCACGACCCTTGTGGCGGTCTCCGAAACGTGCTAACCAGCGCTTTCGACGGCGTTTCACCCGAGCCTCGGCCGCACGCCGCCACACCCGGTCCCCTACGGTGGGGGCGTGAGCGAGATGTGGTCCCGATGGCATCCGGAGGCAGCCGTGCGCTGGCTGCCGGTGGTGCTGGTCCCACTGCTGCTGGCGGCGAGCACCTTCCCCGGGCAGTACCGGGTGCCGTGGGTTTACTGGATGTTGTCCATGGCCGCGAGCGTGCTGTTCGCGCTGGGCGCGCGGTGGCCGTTGGCGGTGTCGCTGCTGCTGGCGGCGCTGGCCGTGCCCATGTTCCGGATTCCGGCGTGGGGGCTCTCGGGACTGGTGCCGTTTCTGGGCGCGGTGGCGCTGGTGGACGTGATTCGACGGACGCCCCGCAACGCCCCGGTGCTGCTCGCGGTCGCGGGCTGGACGGCGGCGGTGGTGATCGGGCGCGGGGCCACCCATGATCCGGGCGTCTCGCGCGCCACCCTCGTCCTCGAGGTCGGCACCTACGTCGGGCTGCCGGTGCTGCTGGGGCTGTACCTGCGCGGGCAGCGAGAGTTGGCCGCCACCCTGCGATTACGCGCCGCCGAGGCCGAGATGCGCCGCGCCGACGCCGAGCAGCGCACGCGCTCGGCCGAACGCGAGGCCCTCGCCCGCGAACTGCACGACCTCGTCGCCCATCACATGGCCTCGATCGTGCTGCGCATCGGAGTCGCGCGGCACGTGCTCGCCGACGCGGGGGCGAGCACCCCGGATGCGCGGACCTTCCCGGACGGCTCCACGACAGCCCACGGCGCGGCCGAGATCGTGGTGCCCGGATCCGAAGCGGTCGAACCACATTCGAGCGCGGGACCGCGGGGGTCCGGGTTGCCCGCCGTGCTCGACGATGTGCACGGCACCGCCGCCGCGGCGCTCGCCGACATCCGCCGGCTGCTGACCGCCCTGCGCGATCCGGCGCTGGGCGAGGTCGCGCTGGTGGACGCCGAGGCGGTGCGGACCGAGATCGGGGCCGCGGCCGATCGGGTGCGGGCGGCCGGCTTCGACGTGCGCGCCGAGATCCGCGCGAGCGTGGCGGGATTGGATGCGATCGGGCGGCTCACCCTGCTGCGGCTGGTCCAGGAATCGCTCACCAATGTCATGAAGCACGCCGATCCCGCGCGCCCGGTGCTGCTCACCGTCGACGACGCCGACGGGGGTATCGCACTCACCGTGCGCAGCGGCCGCCACGAGCGCCCGGCGAATGCCGTGACCGGGCACGGCATCATCGGTATGCGCGAACGGGTGGAGCTCGCGGGCGGGCGGCTCGCCATCGACGGCGCGGACCCCGCGCAGGCCGATCACGGTGGACGCGAGCACCGATTCCCCGCCGACGCCGCATGGACGGTCCGGGCGTGGCTGCCGAACATTCCGACTCAGGAGGCGGGCCGATGACGACCGTGCCGCAGATGATCACCGTGTTGCTGGTGGACGACCAGCGCCTGGTGCGCGCCGGACTGCGCATGCTCATCGAATCCACCGCGGATCTGCGCGTGGTCGGCGAGGCGGCGAACGGCGTGGAGGCGATCCGGCTCGCGGCCGAACTCTCCCCCGATCTCGTACTCATGGATCTGCGCATGCCCGGACTCGACGGCGTGGCCGCCACCGAGCGCATCACCGCGAGCGGCGCCCGGTCGAAGGTCCTGGTGCTCACGACCTTCGACGACGACGAGCACCTGTACCCGGCGCTCGCGGCCGGGGCGACCGGCTATCTGGTCAAGGACACCGAGCCGGGCGAGCTGCTGACCGCCATCCGCCGCACCGCCGAGGGCGACATGCTGTTCTCGCCGCCGCTGCTGCGCCGCCTGGTCGAACGGGTGGTCGCCGTCACCGAACCCGCCGAATCCGTTCCCGCGCAGGCGGATACGACCCCGCGCGAGCGGGAGGTCCTGACCCTGGTCGGCGAAGGACTGAGCAATCAGGAAATCGCGGACCGCCTGCACCTGGGAGTGACCACGGTCAAAACCCATGTCGCCAATCTGATGGACAAGACCGGCTGCGACAATCGCGTGCGACTGGCGGTGTACGCGTTCCGAACCGCCCGCACACCACCGCGATAGGCACTACGCATGGGGTATCGATCCCGGCGGTCGGTACCGAAAGTAGGCTGTGCTCCGGTTGCATCAGCCCCACGAGAAACCAGAGACTCCGTACTGGCAGAAGGGACACCAGCAGGTGCGAAACGGCAGGCGGCAGACCGGGCGTGACGAGCGGCGATCGTATTCCGGACCTCGCGTCCCCGATCGCGGCGCCCTGTCCTGGCGCCGGACGGGTCCCCTCGCGGTGGCGGCGGTGAGCGTACTGGCCCTGAGCGCGTGCGGCAGTACGACGGTCGACGACATCCGGGTCGGGCCGGGCGATGGCTGGCCGCTGGCGTTCCACGACGCGCGCAACAGCGCGGCGAGTCCGGTCACCGGTTCGCGTGCGTTGACGCTGAGCTGGTCGCGGCCCGTGGGCGGGCCGATCGCGGCGCCGGTCACGATCGGCCCGGAGGGTCAGCTCTTCGTCACCACCCGCACCACCTCCTGCAACATCTTCTCCTTCCTCATGCCCACGGGGCGCAAGCGTTTCTGCAATCCCATGGGGCCCAGTGCGATCTACGGCGGCACCGCCGTGGACGGCACCACCAACATCTACGTCGGCGACGACGGCGGGACGTACTCTTTCAACGCGCTGGGTCAGCCGCGCTGGCGCACGCCGCAGGCCGGGGTGCCGATCTCGGTGCAGTTCACCGGTGACGGAAATGTGCTGTCGGTGACCCAGTCCGGGCAGATCGACGTACTCAGCCGGCAGACCGGCGAGCGCCGGGTCTCGAGCATGCAGTTGCTCGGCGAGCCCGATTTCATGAAGTACCCCAACCTGAATCGGCCGCCCGACGGCGAGGGCCTCGAGGAGTGCGCCATCGGCGGCGCGAGTTGCCCCGTCGCGAATGTGTCCGCGGTCGACGAGAAGTCGGGCAGGTTCTTCGTCACGGTGTGGCGGCCCGGTTCCGGCGCCGCCGACCTGGTCGCACTGACCTACGACGGCAAAGAGATTCGTCAGGACTGGAGCGCGCAGATGCTCGCGGGCGGCAGTTCCACCAGCCCGACCCTGTCCGCGGATGGCTCCACGGTGTACGTGGGCGACAACAACAATCGCCTGCTCGCGGTCGACACCGCCGACGGCCGCACCAAATGGGCGCAGGATCTCGGCTTCCCCGCTCGCGGCGCGATCTCCGCGGCCGACGGCCTGCTCATCCCCTCGGGCGACGGCGGTCACCTGCTGGCCATTCGCGACCGCGGCGACAGCGCCGAGATCGCCTGGGAGCGCAAGGATCTGGCCCTGCGCGGCCGCCCCGTCCAAACGGACGGCGGCACCGGCTACACGGTGGCCCCCATCGGCGACAGCCTCACCCTGGTGACCTTCGACAGCCGCACCGGCGAGACGGTCGACTCCGATGACCTGCCCGGCGCGGAAGGCAGCACGTCCGGCACCTCGATCGGCGCGGAAGGCGAGGTCGTGGTGGCGACCCGGATCGGCGAGCTCTTCGTCTACAAGCCGGAGAAGAAGTAGCGGCTCCTCGCGGCCGGGCGCGTGCCGCCGCACCGGATCCGGTGCGGGGCGCGCTCACCGCGCCCGCAACCCCGCGAGCAATCGGGTGAGGTGCCCGGCGGCTTGGGCCGGGTCCAGGGGCGCGTGATCGACCAGCATGCGGTACCAGAACGGGCCGAAGATCAGGTCCGCGGCGTAGTCGACGTCCAGGCCCGGATCGAGTTCGCCCGTGGCGATTCCCCGCCGCAGCAGGTCCGCCACGACCGCCCGGCGGGTACCGGTCCACGCGGTGAAGGCGACGCGGAAGTCCGGATCGAGTTGTGCGGCGGCCATCATCCCGCGCAGCGACTCCATGCGCAGCGGATGATGCACGACCGCGTACAGCGCGGCCATGAACTCCGTGAGATCCTGTGCCGCCGAACCGGTGTCGGGCACCGGCATACGGTCGGCGACGGTGCGGGCGTAGGCCTCCAGCACGAGTTCGGGCAGTGAACGCCACCACCGGTAGATGGTGCTCTTGGCGACCCCCGAGCGCGCGGCGATCTTCTCGATGGTGAGTGCGCGACCTCGCCGCGACCCTCGGCGACCATGACGTCCGGGTGCCGCAGATGCCGAATCCCGAAGCGCCCGAACCGCAGCCGTGGCTGGACGCGGTGCGGGCCGAGATCACCGACCCGGCCGACACCGTCCTGGTCGGGCACAGCCTCGGCGGCGTCACCATGCTGCGCGCGCTCGAGCGCCACGAGGGTGAACCCTTCGCCGGACTGGTGCTCGTCGCCGCGATGGCGCACGAGGTCGGCTACGACCAGCTCGCGCCGTTCTTCGACGGCGGCTTCGACTGGGACCGGATTCGCAATGCCGCCAAGGGTTTCCGCGTCCTGGTCGCCGTGGACGACCCGGTCCTGACCCCCGCCCCGCTCGAGCACGTCCAGCTCTTCGCCACCCACCTGGGCGCCAAGGCCCTGGTGACCCCGGACGGCATCCACTTCAGCCGCCACCAGAACCGGCGCGAGCTGCACGAAGCGGTGGATCTGGTGCGGGACCTGCTGCCCTGACCGGATCACCGGGGACGAGCCGCCCGCAGCGGCGGCGCATCACCACGGCCCTCCGCGCCCGCAACGGACGCGGGCGGCGCCACCGCACGGGACCCCCGGACAGCATTCTGCGACTCGACCCGGCCGCCCCGAACCCTCGGGGCGGCCGAACTCGTTTCAGCGCGTGTGCGCGAAGCCCTTGCGGCGGTGACTATTCCGGGCGGATCGCGTCCAGGCGAGCCGAGGCGCGGTCGAGCAGGGCCATCAGGGTTTCGCGTTCCTCGGGGGTGAATTCCTTCGCGAGGGTGCGTTCGACGTGGATGGCGCGGGCGTCGGCGTCCGCGAGGACGGCGGCCCCGGCGGCGGTCAGGCTGGTTTCGAGGATGTTCCGGTGCCACGCGTGGGGGGTGCGCTCGATCAGGCCGCGCTCACGCAGGTTGGCCAGGACGGTGTTCATGGTCGGCGGGGTGACGCCGCACTCGCGGGCTAGGGCCGCGGCGGAGATCCCCGGGTTGCCGTTCAGCACGAGCAGGGCCGCGTACTGGGGCACGGTCACCCCGGCGGGCTTCACGGCCGGGTTCTTCGCGCCCTGCAGGGCTTGTTCGGCGCGCTTGATGTACGAACCCAGGCGCTCCCCGGCAGGCATCGACGTCACGGGAGCCATCCTATTCGACCCTTCCTGTCATTCGAGTCTTGACGATCATTAGAACTCTAATCTATGTTCGTGTCCGAATTTAAGTACGGTTCCACCGGAAGGTCCACCCCATGTCTCGCGTGCACCGCCTACGTTTCACACTCCCCGCAGCGGCGTTGCTGCTCGCCCTGACGGCATGCTCGAACAGCGCGGAATCCCCCGCCACCCCTGCCGCACGGATCAGCACCGCCTACGAGCTACCGGAGGAGCGCGCCTACCCCGAAGGCATCGCGGTCGACGGCCGCACCGGGGACGTCTACGTCGGGTCGTTCACCACCGGCGCGATCTACCGCGGCACATCGGGCAATCCGAAGGCCGAGATCTTCCTGCCCCCGGGCGCCGACGGCAGGCGCACCGCCAACGGCCTGCGCGTGGACGCCTCCGGCCGGCTCTGGGTCATCGACCACACGAAGGGCGTCACGGTCTACAACCTCGAAACCCGCGCTCTCGTGGCACGTTTCGACGCGGCCACCGAGAACCCGTTCCTCAACGATCTGACCGTCACCCCGGACGGCGCGGTGTACCTGACCGACAGCGTGCGGCCGGTGATCTACCGCATCACCCCCGCCGAACTCGACGCCGCCGTCGCCGCGGGCGGGCGCGCCGAGCTGGCGGTCTTCACCGATCTGAGCGCGGCCAAGGATCCCGCCGCCACCCTGCTGCTCAACGGCATCGTCTCCGATCCGGCGGGCCGGTACCTGCTCACGGTCTGCATGGCGACCGGCGATCTGTACCGGGTCACGCTGCAGGGCGAGCCGCAGATCAGCAAGGTCGCACTCGACAAGGGCAACATGCTGTTCGGCGACGGCCTGGAACTGCGCGGCGACACCCTGTGGGCCGTGCACAACAAGGACAATTCGGTGAGCCGCTGGCGCCTGTCCGCCGACGGCACGAGCGCCGAACTCCAGAATCTGGTCACCGACGAAGCCCTGCGTATCCCCACCACCATCGCGCACGCGGGCGATCGGGCGCTGGTCGTGGTGTCGCAATTCGACCGCGGCGGCCCGATGGGCGAGGGCACCCCGACCACACCGTTCCGCGTGGTCGCCATCGACGGCCTCTGACAGCTCCGACGGCTCCTACGATTCCGACGGCTTCGGAACCCGGCGCCGGCATCCACCCGGAGCCCGGACAGGGCCGGGCCGCCGCGCGCTCAGGGCGTCGCGCAGAGAAAAACCTTGGCGGTCTTGCCGATTCGCGTGATGACGAGCGTATGCGGTTGCGAGCCCTTGGGTTTGAGCCGCGCACGCAACTGGTCCGGATCGATATCCACACCGCGCGTGAGGATTTCGAGCGGCCCGCAGTCCCGCCGATGCAGTTCGGCGCGCAGCGGCTTCTCCCGGAAGTCCATGCGATCCAGGACGCGGAACCCGCGTACCCCGTCGGGCACCTTGTCGCCGGTGAGATAGGCGATGCGCGGATCCAGTTGCCACAGGCCGTGTTTGGCGGCGTAGTGCCGCACCAGACCGGCGCGCACGATCGCCCCGTCGGGATCGACGATCCACTCCCCCGGCGCCCGTTCGGGAATCTCGTCCGGGTCGGCGTCGGTGAGCACTTCGGGATCCCGGGAGGACGACAGCACGGTCGCCCGGCGGGTCACCCCGGGCGCGGCCAGGCCCGGCGACCACAGGCACGCTTCGCGCACCGAGCCGTCCAGCGAGGCCACCTCGATCTCGCCGGCCCACGCGAGTTTGTCGAAATCCAGTCCCGGAGCGCATTTCACGGCCAGATCGCGTCCGGCGTAGGCGGCGAGCAGATCCGGCAGCGGGGGTTGCAGTTTGGCGGGGTCGTGGGTGCGGCGGCCGTCGGCCCGGCGGGCAGGATCGGCGATCACCACCTCGGCGGTGCTGCACGGCACGAGCGCATCGGCCTTGGCCAGCACGATGTTTCGGCCTGCCGCCGCGGCCGTCCGATGCTCGTCCCCGGCGGGCTCGAACTCTTCACCGGTCGCGGTGATGCCCCGGCGCACAGGGGCGCCCACCGCCCGGACGCCGAGATTGTGCGCGGCGATGGCCAGCCGCACCGCGTCCAGGTCGCTGCCGACGACGGCCGGGCACACCCGCGCCAGTTCGGCCAATTCCGCACCGATGGAACAGGTTACGTCGTGCACCGTGCGACCCGCGAGCCGCTGCGCGCGATGGCGGGCCACCGCGGTCGGCGTGGCCTGCTGCAGGGCGTCGTCGGTGAAGAGCCAGTCCCGTGCCCCGTCGAGCTTGACGACGGCCCGGCGGCGCAGCCGGACCGTTTCCACCAGGGCCGCGGTGTGCTCGCCGTGATCGCGCCGCAGCCGCTCGATGTCGCGCAGCAGTGTGGCGGGGGTGAGCGCGAAAGCCGCCACCTCGCTCAGCGCGGCCGTGGCGGCCGCGCTCGCGAGGTAGGCGACGTCGTCGCGCGTGAAAGCGAACCCGCTGGAGCCCACCGGTTCTCGGGGACTACTTGGCGGAAGCGCCGGGCTTCACGCCGGTGATCATGGCGTTGTAGAAGAACTGACGCGGGACCACGTGCCGCAGCACCTTCTCGTCCAGCCAGCTGAAGCCGAGCCACGCCCGGTACTGGGCCATCCGGTAGCCGACGGTCAGCTTCTCCTCGGGCACGGCGGCCTCGAAGGTGCGCACCGGCCAGCCCCACAGGGCGGCGGCGAACTCTTCGGTCTCGGCCTTGACCTCGACCGCGCCGGCGCTGCGGGCCATGGCCTCGAGGTCGGAGGGATCGAAGGTGTGCAGATCCACGACGGCCTCGAGCGCGGCGGCGCGCGAGGACTCGTCCAGTTCGGACTGCGGGCGGCGCCAGCCGGACAGGAACGGCAGCTTGGTGATCTCGGTGGTCACCTTCCAGGTCACCTGGCCCAGGCGGCGCGCGTAGATGTTGCCGATGGTGGTCGGCTCACCCGCGAACACGAAACGCCCGCCGGGCTTGAGCACGCGCAGGCACTCCTTGAGCGCCAGCTCCACGTCCGGAATGTGGTGCAGCACCGCGTGACCGACGACGAGATCGAAGGTGTCGTCGTCGTACGGGATGGTCTCGGCGTCGGCGACCCGGCCGTCCACGTCCAGGCCCAGGTTCTGGCCGTTGCGGGTGGCGACCTTGACCATGCCGGGG
Source organism: Nocardia sp. NPDC057668 (assembly GCF_042799795.1). Classification (NCBI taxonomy): domain Bacteria; kingdom Bacillati; phylum Actinomycetota; class Actinomycetes; order Mycobacteriales; family Nocardiaceae; genus Nocardia; species Nocardia sp. NPDC057668. Next base: position 2,270,031 of record NZ_JBHVIC010000001.1, read on the forward strand.
GAAAGGTCGGTGACCGATCCCCGCTTGGCCACGCCGCCCTGCATCAGGTTCAGCAGGAAGAAGCCGGTGCCGCAGCCCAGTTCGAGGGCGTGGTCGTAGGGCAGGGGCGCATTCGGGACCACCGCGTCGAAACGCCCGCGCGCGTATTCGATACAACGCTCGTCGTAGGAGATGGACCACTTCTCGTCGTAGGTCTCGGCCTCCCAGTCGTGGTAGAGGACCTGCGCGAGCTTGTTGTCGGAATACGCGGCCTGGACCTCCGCCTCGGTGGCGTGCGGGTTCGGCGCGGGGTCTTCAGGACGAACGGTCATAACAGGGCAGCCTAATGAATGCCCCGGTGGGGGTGCCTATCGGCCCACGAAACCGGCCGCTCCCGGGCCGGATGCCTCATAAGAACGTGTTCCAACCTGCTGATCTTCGGTGCCGAACAGCGCGGCCCATTCGGTGCGGGCGCGATCGTGGCCGTGGGTGCCCGCCTCGAAGACCCGTTTGGCCGCGGCGATCGCCAGCGCCGGGGCGCCGGCGTATCGGGCGGCCCAGCGCAGCGCGGCGGCGAAGACATCGTCGGGGGCGACGACCTCGTCGACCAGGCCCAGCGCCGCGGCTTCCTTCGCGTCGACGAACCGGCCGCTGTAGACCAGATCCTTGGCGCGCGACGGGCCGATGAGCAGGCTCAGGCGGCGGATCCCGGCGAGCGGAATCAGGCCGGCCTTGATCTGCGGCAGGCCCAGCTTCACGTTGTCGCCGATGATCCGGTGATCGGCGCCCAGCGCCAGTTCCAGACCCGCGCCCAGCGCGTAGCCGCTGATGGCGGCCACGGTCGGCTGCGGCAGTCGCGCGAGGCTGTTCAGCGCGGCCTGGAAGTCGGCGACCACGGCTTCGGCCTGGCCGGGCGTGAACGCGGCCAGTTCGGCCATCTCGTCCCCGGCGGAGAACACGCGCTCGTCCCCGTAGACGATCACCGCCGAGACGCTCGCGTCGCCCGCGATCTCCTCGACCGCGCCGGCGACCTCCAGGGCCACCTGCAGATCGATCAGATTCATCGGCGGGCGCGCGATCCGGAGGACGGCAACGCCCTGCGCGACATCCCGGTCCACGGTCACAAATTCGGCCACAGCGGTCACCCTACTGCCGCCGCGCGCCCCGGCACCGGCCGGGCGGCCGCTGCCGGGGGCTACTCGGGGCGCTGCGAACCGCGAATGCGGGCCGACTTGGGCATGGCCGCGAAGTACTGGTCCGCACGCGGGAAGGCCAGCGCCGGACTGGCTTCCGGGTCGTAGACGGGCATGATCGGGTCGATCGTGCGGGCGGAGTCGAGAATGTCGGCGGTGGTGGCGAATTCGGCCAGATCCACCAGCTGGGTCCAGGTGGGCGGGAGCAGCACGTCCAGCCCCTGCTGCCAGCGTTCGATGGCCTCGTTCGGGGTGCACCAGGTGACCACGTCGGCCTCGGTGGTCGCGCCGTCGGCGAGCTGGCCCTCGGGCAGCACGGCCACGAAGAAGCGGGTGTCGTAGCGGCGGGGCTCGACCACCGGGGTGATCCAGTGATCCCAGGGGCGCAGCAGGTCCGCGCGCAGCACCAGGTTCTCGGTGGTGAGGAATTCGGCGAAGGACAGCTCGCGGCGTTCGAGTTTTCCGCGCGCCTCGGCGTAGATCGAGGTGTCCGAGACCACGGAGTCGGCGGTCGGCCCGGCCAGCAGCACCCCGCACTCCTCGAAGGTCTCGCGCACCGCGGCGCAGACCAGGGTCTGGGCGCGCGCGACATCGGTGTCGAAGCGATCGGCCCACCACCGCGCGTCGGGCCCGGCCCACTCCAGGGACAGCTCGGCGTCGGAGGGGTCGACACCGCCGCCCGGGAAGACCGTCATACCGGCGGCGAAGGCCATCGCGGCCACCCGGCGCTGCAGGAACACCTCGGGCCCGCGCGCACCGTCGCGCACCAGGACCACCGTGGACGCGTCCTTCACGGGCGCGGTGGCGGGCTGGGATTCGGGCTGGGCAACTGTCTCACTCACAATTCGCACCCTAACCCCTGCTCGGTCGCAGCGACAGAACCTGGTTCGGTTACCGGTGTTCGCGGGTGCGGTCAATCGGTGAGGTGCACTGCCCCGCTGCGAGTTTCGAACGTGAAGGGGGCCGCGGGATCCGGCCGGCGCGCCCAGGTGCCCTGCACCTTGCCGGTGCGGTAGTCCTGGACCTGGCTGATCACCGCGCCGGTGCCGTCCTCGGCCCAGGTCACCAGGAAGATCCCGGATTCGATGGGTGCGATGGCGACCGGCGCGGTGGTTCTGCGGCCGGTGTCGGCGGCGACGTAGGTGAGGGTGTCGCCCTGTTCGGAATAGGTGGCGGTGCCGCCGGAGCCGCTGTCATAGGTGATCTGCACGGTCTTGCCGTGGAGATTCGCGGGCAGAGCGGCGGGCGCGACCCCCTGGGCGGCCTCGGAGGCCGAAACCTTGTGCGGCGGCGCCGGATCGGCGGCACACCCCACGGCGGCGCATGCGATGGCTCCGAGCGCCACCGCACCGAGTCTGCGACCCAACCCCAGCTCCCTCCGTCAGCGGCGGCCGAATTCGCCACCGCTCCATGCCGAATATTTGCCACTAATGACAAATCATCAACGAGTGCCTAGGTGTAACAGCTCAATTCACCGACTACCGCAATAACCAATGCGTTGCCGATAGTTTGCCCGTCACGAGCGAGTGATGCAATGGCAGCGCGCCGAAGTCGCGGGACCGGACCGTGGGATACCGGGCCCCGAACCGGGACCCGGCCGAATCACCGAGTTCTGTGCCGCCCGAAGCGCTGGGCGCGGCGCGCGAAATAGCGCCCCTCGATGCGATCGAGCGCGATCGACTGCCGGAACGCCTCGCTCAGGTTCTCGGCGGTCAGCACATCCTCGAGCAGGCCCTGCGACACCACGTCGCCCTCGTTGAGGAGCATGGCGTGGGTGAAACCCGGCGGAATCTCCTCCACGTGATGGGTGACCAGGACGGTGGCCGGTGCGTCCGGGTCCGCGGCCAGATCGCCGAGGCGCTCCACCAGTTCCTCGCGCCCGCCCAGATCCAGGCCGGCGGCCGGCTCGTCCAGCAGCAGCAGTTCCGGATCGGTCATGAGCGCGCGGGCGATGAGCACCCGCTTGCGCTCGCCCTCGGACAGCGTCCCGTAGGCGCGGTCGGAAAGGTGTTCCGCCCCCAGACTTTCCAGGATGTCCACGGCCCGGTCGTTGTCGACCTCGTCGTAGCGCTCGCGCCAGCGGCCCATGACCGCGTAGCCCGCCGACACCACCAGATCGCCGACCTTCTCATCGCGCGGCACCCGGCTGGCCACCGCCGCCGAGGACAGGCCGATGCGGGGACGTAGCTCGTTCAGGTCCACCTTGCCGAGCGTCTCGCCCAGCAGCACGGCGCTGCCGGAGGTCGGATACATCTCGGCGGCTGCCATACGCAGCAGCGATGTCTTGCCGGCGCCGTTGGGACCGAGCACTACCCAGCGTTCATCGAGCTCCACCTGCCAGGTGACTGGCCCGACCAGCGTATGGCCCGAGCGTCGGACGGTGACATCGTTGAAATCGATGAGCAGATCGAGATCCGGTTGCGGCACGGGGTCCATCTTGGCTCACCCGTCCCGGAGTTGCTCAACGCGGTGGGAAAACTCGATGCGTGTCACCTTCTTCCACGGTGATTCCGGACGCGAATCCGCCGGGGGTGCGGTCGAATTCCGGGCGCCTGACTAGCTCGGAATCGGCGTCGCCCCGGGTGCGCGCGTCGTGGCGAGTGGAGCGGAACATTCGCGCCAGGAGCAGTGCCACCGGAATCGAGAGCACAACCCACGCGATGAGTATCACCAGCAGTGTCGTCATATCCGTGTTTCCTCCCGAGGAAACTCCCTATCGCCCGCCCGGCACCGCGATGACCGTCATCGAGCCCGGGGCCACTTCGGTGAACCCGGCGTCGCGGACGGCCACGGCGGAGCCCGCGCTCACCCGGCGCTGTAACCGCACCCAGCGCTCGGGATCGGCTTCGGCCACGCCGCAGCGGAATCCGCTCGCGGCCCAGTCCCTGGCCTCCCGCACCGGCAGGGCTCCCGCGAGCAGCATGCTCGCGTGCCCGACCTGTGCGGCGGCCTTACCCACTGACATACCCAATTCTGGATCCACCCATAGCCCTGGATACTCGGGAACGATCAATCCGGGTTCACCGGAAGGCAATTCGGTACCGCCGATCTGCAGGCGCCGGATGCGCGGATCGATGTTCCCGACCGGTCCCGGGACCAGCGCCCGCGCCTGCGCGCCGCCGAATTCGACGGTCACGCCGTCGACCTCCTGCGCGGCCAGCCACTGCGCGCCCCGCGCACGCCGCGCGACCTTGCGAATTCGCGAGCGCTTCCAGGTGAGATAGCGGTCCTCCCAGTCCCCGCCCGCGCCGACCCGCTCGTCCAGGCACAGCGCCACCACCGCCGCGGCGGCCGCGGCCAGCAGCGCGTTGCGCTCGGGCGGAACGTCCTTGGGAATGTGCAGCACCATCTGCATGGCCTGCACCAGCGCCGGATCCTGCGGATCGCCACCGCCGCCGTACCCGCGCGCCAGCTCCGCGTGCCGGGCCGCGAAACCGGCATCGATCGTGGACTCGACGCTCGACACCGGCATCACTCCTGTCCTGGACAACGACTTTCGGCCAGCTTAGCCACGCCGGGCGAACGTCCCGTTCACGCGACGGACAGGTCCAGGGTGAATGTTTCGGCGGGCGGCACGCCCTGCTCCCAGGCGCGGCGGTACTGCAGTTGCAGGCGGGTCGCGCCGGGTGCGACGGCGGTGAAGCTCCACAGCGTCTTGCCGCCGACCCCGACCATGCCGTCCGGGCTGGGGTCCTGCTCGTACTCCGCGCCGCCGTTCTGCTTCACGATGTTCTGGTCGAGCATGGCCACATCCCAGGCGTATCCGGTGCTGGGATTGGCGGCGAGCCAGACCGAGAGCGACTGCCCGACCGCGAGGCGAACCACCTGCCCGTTGGCGTCCGGCCCCAGTCGCAGCGGGTCCGGGACGGGCGCCTCACCGGTGGTGACCACCGGCGATGCCGTCACCGCGGCCTCGGAAGTGGTTGCGGGCGCGGAGGTTACCGCCGCGCCGGTGGTGGACGCCACCACCTCGTTGGGATTGCGATTGTCCCCGCAGCCCGCCGCGGCCAGGCCCGCCGCCAGCAGTACCGCCAGCGTCATCCGTACTCGCACAACCGTCTCCCATCGCCGAGCGGGAGCTGACGCGGGCGGCTACCGTGGCCGCGGCCAGGTCCCGGTGATCGTGTGGACACTCCGGACCGTAGGTACGGGGCCACACGCTACCCAGGGGATTCACTGCCGCGTGGCAGGTGAAACGGCCCCGTCGCCGAACGAATTCGGAGCGCGCCGGTCCGGCGACGGGGTCATCGGCCGGAAGCCGGCGTCAGCGGAGCGTCGATCGATACCCCGGCGGCGTTGCCGGTCCGGCTCAGCGTGGCGGGGCCGAAACCGATGTCAGCGGGTCAGCGGAACCCGGCGCACGCCACCGTCTCTGGCGTCGGCCGCTTCGACCTCTTCGCGGGTGACGCCGAGGATGAACAGCACGGCGTCCAGGAACGGATGCGACAGGGCGGCATCGGCCACCTCGCGCAGGGCGGGCTTGGCGTTGAAGGCGATGCCCAGCCCGGCGGCGTTGAGCATGTCGATGTCGTTGGCGCCGTCGCCGACGGCCACGGTCTGTTCCATGGACACCCCGGTCTCGGCGGCGAAGCGGCGCAGCGCGACGGCCTTGGCGGCGCGGTCCACGATCTCCCCGACCACGTGTCCGGTGAGCTTGCCGTCGATGACCTCGAGGGTGTTGGCCTGGACGAAGTCCAACTCCAGCTCGTGGGCCAGGGGTTCGATGACCTGGCGGAAGCCGCCGGAGACCACGCCGCAGCGGAAGCCGAGCCGGCGCAGGGTGCGAATGGTGGTGCGCGCGCCCGGGGTCAGCTCGATCTGATCGGCGACCTCGTCGATGACCTTGGAGTCGAGTCCGGCCAGGGTTGCGACGCGCTGGCGCAGCGATTCGGCGAAGTCGATCTCGCCGCGCATGGCGGCCTCGGTGACCGCGCGGACCTCGTCCTCGACGCCGGCGTGCGCGGCCAGCATCTCGATGACCTCGCCCTGGATGAGGGTGGAGTCCACGTCGAACACGACGAGCCGTTTGGCCCGGCGCGCCAGGCCCGCACGCTCGACCGCGATGTCGACCGACTGCTTGGCCGCGACCACGGCCAGGGCGGTGCGCAGCGCGGTCTCGGTCTCGGCGGTGTGGTTCGCGACGGTGACCATGAGTTCGAGGCCGGTCACCGGGTACTGGGCGATGCCGCGAATGGAGTCGATGTTCACGCCCTGCTCGGCGAGCTTGCGCGAGATGTTGGAGAAGGCCCGGGCGGTGACCGGGCTGCCGAGCACCACGACCGCGTGCGTGGACAGGCGCGCGCCCGCCGCGTTCTCGCCGATGGAGACGTCGACCTGCATGCCGACGGTGGCCATGGCGTCCTCGAGCTGATCCTGCAGCGCTTCGGGATCGGTGGGACACGACACCAGCACGCCCAGGGTCAGCCGCCCGCGAATCACGACCTGCTCCACGTCCAGCAGGCTGACCGCGTTGTTGGCCAGGGCCGCGAGTAGCACCGATGTCACGCCCGGCTTGTCGGGTCCGGTAACCGTGACCAGAACCGTCGTATCAGACGTGCTCAATCGAAACTCCGTTCTCGCGCCCATCCCCCGCGTGACGTGCGAGGGCGCTGCTCATTCTGTCAGGTCGGCCGCGGCCCGCCCGCGCCGCCCGATCCCCCGGTGGCGGGGATCACCCCGGTGCGGTGAAAGACCAACGCCGCGGCGGTCTTACAACGACAGCGGCGCCCGTCCTCTCGGGACGGGCGCCGCTGTCGATTCAGTGGTGGAGAACTCCGATTACTTGGAGATCTTCTCCAGCTCCTTGACCGTGTGGGACTTCGAGCCCCAGCCGACATGGGCTTCAGCGCGCATGCGCTCGACCATGTGCGGGTAGTGCAGCTCGAACGCGGGGCGCTCGGAGCGGATGCGCGGCAACTCGTAGAAGTTGTGGCGCGGCGGCGGGCACGAGGTGGCCCACTCGAGGGAGTTGCCGTAGCCCCACGGATCGTCCACGGTCACGACCTCGCCGTAGCGGTAGGACTTGAAGACGTTCCAGATGAACGGCAGCATCGACGAGCCCAGGATGAAGGCGCCGATCGTGGAGATGGTGTTCAGCGCGGTGAACCCGTCGGTGGGCAGGTAGTCCGCGTAGCGACGCGGCATGCCCTCGTTGCCCAGCCAGTGCTGCACCAGGAACGTGGTGTGGAAACCGACGAAGGTGGCCCAGAAGTGCCACTTGCCCAGGCGCTCGTCCATCATGCGGCCGGTCATCTTCGGGAACCAGAAGTAGATGCCGGCGAAGGTCGCGAACACGATGGTGCCGAAGAGCACGTAGTGGAAGTGCGCGACGACGAAGTAGGTGTCCGAGACGTGGAAGTCGATCGGCGGCGAGGCCAGGATGACGCCCGAAAGACCACCGAAGAGGAAGGTCACCAGGAAGCCGATGGACCACAGCATCGGTGTCTCGAAGGTCAATTGACCTCGCCACATCGTGCCGATCCAGTTGAAGAACTTCACGCCCGTCGGAACGGCGATGAGGAACGTCATGAACGAGAAGTACGGCAGCAGCACGGCGCCGGTGGCGTACATGTGGTGCGCCCACACCGCGATGGACAGCGCGGCGATACCCAGCGTGGCGTACACGAGCGTGGTGTAACCGAAGATCGGCTTGCGCGAGAAGACCGGGTAGATCTCCGAGACGATGCCGAAGAACGGCAGCGCGATGATGTACACCTCGGGGTGACCGAAGTACCAGAACAGATGCTGGTAGAGCAGTGCACCACCGTTTGCCGGGTCATAGATGTGACCACCCAGGTGCCGGTCGTAGGCCAGGCCGAACAGCGCGGCGGTCAGCAGCGGGAACGCGAGCAGCACGAGCACCGAGGTCACCAGGATGTTCCAGGTGAAGATCGGCATGCGGAACAGCGTCATACCCGGGCAGCGCAGGCAGACCACGGTGGTGATCATGTTGACGCCACCGAGGATGGTGCCCAGGCCGGAGACGGCCAGGCCCAGGATCCACAGGTCCGCGCCGACGCCCGGCGAGTGCACGATGTCGGACAGCGGGGTGTACGCGGTCCAGCCGAAGTCGGCCGCGCCGCCGGGGGTGATGAAGCCCGCGGTCGCCATCGTGCCGCCGAACAGGTACAGCCAGTAGCTGAACGCGTTCAGGCGCGGGAACGCCACGTCGGGCGCGCCGATCTGCAGCGGCAGGATGATGTTGGCGAAGCCGAACACGATCGCCGTCGCGTAGAACAGCAGCATGATCGTGCCGTGCATGGTGAACAGCTGGTTGAACTGCTCGGGCGAGAGGAACTGCATGCCCGGCCGGGCCAGCTCGGCGCGCATGAGCAGCGCCATCAGGCCGCCGATCATGAAGAAGGACAGCGCCGTCACCAGGTACATGACGCCGAGAACCTTCGGGTCCGTCGTGGTGACCATCTTGTAGATAAACGAACCCTTCGGACCCACACGTTGCGGGTATGGCCGAGCCGCTTCCACTTGACGGACTGGCTGTGGCTCTACGGCAGTCACTCTTCCTCCTGAACGTGTGCCTTCTGGTCGTTCGCACGCAGTGCTTCCGGCATCCGGTTCGACGCATGACGAACGGCGGCGGGCGTAGCGCTCCATGGATCGTAAACCGTGCTCCCACAGGGGTCGCGGGCTGGTCCTACTCTGTGTCGTAATTGGGCGTCGCGGTGCACGGCTGTACGCTGCCAGCCATGCCGGTGCGCGAGTCCGCTTCCACCCGAATCACGTTCGCCTCCACCCCCGCCCCCGCGCGACGTTTGCGCACCTGGGGCGCGGTTACCACCGCCGCGGCGGTGCTATCCGCGGGATTGCTGGCAGGCTGCTCCAAAGGGTCCGACGATGCCATGAGCTCGATCGTGCGAACCACCACCAATATCGCGGGGGCGGGTGTGGTCGGGGTCGAGCGCGACACCCGGACCGCGTGCGCGCTACCGGGTCCGGCCGACGCCGCCGCCGGCGCGACGCGCTCGATCACCCACACCGCGGGCGAATCCGAGGTGCCCGCCGATCCCAAGCGGATCGTGGTGCTGTCCACCGCCGCCCTGGACGCGGTCTGCGCGCTCGGACTGTGGGAGCGGGTGGTCGGCGCGGCAACGATTTCCGGGCCCACCCCGCAACCCGCCTACCTGGGCACGGGCATCTCCGAGATTCCCGGCGTCGGTGCGGTCTCGGACCCGGATCCGGCGAAAGTGGCTGGGCTTAAACCGGATCTGATCCTGGGCGCGGCGAGCGACAAGCCCGACTACGACGCGCTGCGCGCCATCGCGCCCACCGTCCTGGTCGGCACCGACAAGGGCTGGCAGGCCGAGTTCAGCGCGCTGGCCGAGGCCGTGGGCCGCGAGGGCGCGGCGGTCAAAGCCCTCGACGACTACCGCACCGTGGCCCGCGAGAGCGTTATCGCGGTCAACGCGAGCCTGAGCCAGGCCTCGGTACTGCGCTTCGACGCCAAGGGCATTCGCGTGCAGGGCGGGGACACCTTCGCCGGGCAGGTGCTCGGCGACGCCGGGGTGCAGCGGCCGCAGGCCCAGCGCGGCGCGTCCTTCGAGCTGCCGGGCCTGGACACCGAACAGGAACGCAATCGGGCCGAGGGCGACATCATCTACCTGATGTTCGACGGCGCGGACGGCCAGAAGTACGGCGAGTCGGTGATGCGCGGGGACGACTGGAAGTCCCTGAGCGCGGTGAGCGACAAGCGCGACTTCGCGGTGGCCGACACCATCTGGCACGGATCCGGGGTGACCGCGGCCAAGGCGCTGCTCGAGGACATGCGCAACTCCCTCAACGGCTACGTCATCGACTGACCCGCACCGCGGGTCGACCGGCCCGCCCCGCGAAAAAGCCCGGCCTCGTGAATTCGAGAGCCGGGCTTGTGTTTTCCGGTGTACGAGTCGGGCTCGACTCAGAACTCCCAGTCTTCGTCCTCGGTGTTCACGGCCTTGCCGATCACGTAGCTCGACCCCGAGCCGGAGAAGAAGTCGTGGTTCTCGTCGGCGTTGGGCGAGAGCGCCGAGAGGATGGCCGGGTTGACCTCGCACTCGTCCTTGGGGAACAGCCCCTCGTAGCCGAGGTTCATCAGCGCCTTGTTGGCGTTGTAGCGCAGGAACTTCTTGACGTCTTCGGTCAGGCCGACCTCGTCGTACAGGTCCTGGGTGTACTCGACCTCGTTCTCGTACAGCTCGAACAGCAGCTCGAAGGTGTAGGCCTTGAGCTCCTCGCGCTCGGCCTCGGACACCAGCTCCAGGCCCTTCTGGTACTTGTAGCCGATGTAGTAGCCGTGCACGGCCTCGTCGCGGATGATCAGGCGGATCATGTCGGCGGTGTTGGTGAGCTTGGCCCGCGAGGACCAGTGCATCGGCAGGTAGAAGCCGGAGTAGAACAGGAAGGACTCGAGCAGGGTGGAGGCCACCTTGCGCTTGAGCGGGTCCTCGCCGTTGTAGTAGCTCAGGACGATCTCGGCCTTGCGCTGCAGGTTCCGGTTCTCCTCGGACCAGCGGAAGGCTTCGTCGATCTCCTTGGTGGAGCACAGCGTGGAGAAGATCTGGCTGTAGCTCTTGGCGTGCACCGACTCCATGAACGCGATGTTGGTGTACACCGCTTCCTCGTGCGGGGTCAGCGAATCCGGGATGAGGCTGACCGCGCCGACCGTGCCCTGGATGGTGTCCAGCAGGGTGAGCCCGGTGAAGACCCGCATGGTGAGTTGCTTCTCGCTCGCGGTGAGCGTGGCCCACGAGGGAATGTCATTGGATACCGGCACCTTTTCCGGCAGCCAGAAGTTGCCCGTGAGCCGATCCCAGACCTCCGCGTCCTTCTCGTCGATTACGCGGTTCCAGTTGATCGCGGATGCTCGATCGATCGTTTTCACGCTGGTTACTCACCCTTCCCTGCCCACCGGCCCGTTGCGGACTTCCTTAACCTGAACACTACTACTGGTGTATGACATCGACACACAACACAAGACCTTGTGTCTTGGGCTATCCAGCAAGAACGCTCGAATGGGTGCGTGAACACACGCCAGCGATCGGAAATCTACAGCGGTGCAATCGGTCACAGCGGGCCGGGGCGGCGTGTGCGGTCGCCCCGGGCCCTCGGGTTGCGGATCAGATGCCGAGCACCAGTTTCGCGGTCGTGAAATAGATGATCAGGCCGGTGGCGTCGACCAGCGTGGTCACCATGGGCGCCGAGATCACCGCCGGGTCGATTCGCAGCTTCTTGGCCAGCAGCGGCATGGTGCCGCCGATGGTGGCCGCCCAGCCGCAGATGAGCACCAGCGTAATGCCCACCACCGCACCGATTTTCGCACCGACGAAGATTCCGCCGATCACGAGCCCGGCCGCAGCGAGCATAGCGCCGAGGACCAGCCCGACCCGGCATTCGCGCCATACGACTTTCAACAGGTCCGATACGCGCACCTCGCCGACCGCCAGCGCGCGCACGCACGAGGTGGCCGCCTGCGCGCCCGCGTTGCCGCCCGCGCCGATGATCAGCGGGATGAACAGAGCCAGGTGCGCGGCCTGTTCCAGGGTCGCGGCGAACATGTCGGTGACGCTGACCGTGAAAATCGCCGCCAGCAGCAACAGCATGAGCCACAGCGCCCGGTAGCGGGCGAGCTGGAACACCGTGGCGGCCATGTAGTGGCCCTCCCACGGCGCGGTGCCGGCCTGGCGGGCCATGTCCTCGCTGTCCGCGGCCTCGATGACCTCGATGGCGTCGTCGATGGTGAGCAGGCCGACGAGGCGGTCCTCGCTGTCCACCACGGGCAGGTTGATGAGGTTGGCGCCCTGCATGAGGCGGGCCGCCTTCTCCGCAGAGTCGGTGGCGCGCATGAACGCCGGCTCGGACTCCACCAGATCGGCGATCATGGCGTCGGGCGAACTGAGCACCAGTTCGCGCAGTTCCACGATGCCGATGAGGCGGCGGCCCGCGTCGATCACCGGCAGGGTGTAGACGGTCTCGGCGTTGCCGCCCTCGGTGCGCACCATCTGCAGCGCCTGGGCGACGGGCAGATTGCGGGGCAGCGCAACGACTTCGGGGGTCATGTAGAACCCGACCGAGCCCTCGGGGTAGCCCAGCAGAATCGCGGTCATGCGGCGTTCGTGCGGGCTGAGCCCGGCGAGCACCTTCTTGGCGACCTTGGCCGGGGCCTCGCGCAGCATGCGGGCGCGATCGTCGGGATCCATCTCCTCGACGAGTTCGCGGAAGCTCTGATCGCGCAGTCCGGTGAGGATCTGCTGCTGGTCGACCGGCTCGAGCTCCTCGAAGACGTCGAGGGCGCGATCCTTGTCGAGCAGGCGGAACGCCATGCCGGCCGAGAGCGCGTCCATGCGCGCGAGTTCGTCGGCGATGACGTGCGGCGGGTGATTGTCCAGCCACTCGAGGGTGGCGCCCAGGTGGTGGCAGTCGACGATGTCGCGAAGCGAATCGCCTTCGGCACACAGGGTTTCACGCCCGGCGGAGTGTGAGTCCCGAGCCGCGGGCAGCGTCTCGCGGCCGCCGGACAGGGCGTCGGCGGCGCGCGGGCGCGGCTCACGGGGGCCGGTGAGTACGGCGGTGCCGGTCGCGGGCAGCGGACGGGCAGCGGGCAGCGTCGAAACGACGGGCAGATCGGTCTGCGTCATGGCGGAACCTCAGCCGAGTGGCGAGTCGGGGGTGAACGGTTGGCAGCACCAGGTCACACCGCGGGGCACCCAACCCGCCCGTACGCACGCCGCAGAGAACTACAGGCGAGAAAAAGAGGGGCCGGTGCCGCGCGGCCTTCGACTAGGGGGCTCGCTACGCATGCGACCCACCTCCTCGAAGCCGTCGTGCACCGATATCGTCAATCCCGAAACCGTCTCGGGGGAGGTCGTGCGGAGCGATGAGAGGATCAACCCTCGTACGACACACAGAGCATCCTCGTGCAGGATACCGACTCCGGCCAAATCGCGCCCGCGTGGTGTGCGACACCCCGAGCGATCCCGCACGACACTCCGAGCAGTGGCGCGGGCTGCCCGGGCGCTCCGCACGACCCGTCGCGCCCGGCCCGATGCCGCACGCGGCGGAACCCCCGGTGTGGGCGGCCGATTCGGTAGCGCGGTGACGCCCGAGTGTGCTGGGCTACCACGCGTGGCTTTGCAATCGTTGACGATGATCCGGCACGGGGAGAGCACGGCGAACGCGGAGGCGGCGGCCGCCGCCGGGCGCGCGGGGGCCGAGGAATACGACAAGGGTCCGCGCGATCCCGACATCGCGCTGACCGAGCTCGGGCGCAAACAGGCGGCGGCGGTGGGCGATTGGCTCGCCGAGCAGGATCGCCCGCCCACCTCGGTGCTGTGCTCGCCGTTCCTGCGCGCGCGCGAAACCGCCGACATCGCACTGCGATCGGTCCGCACGCCGCGGGTGCGCTACGACGAGCGGCTGCGCGATCGCGACGTCGGCCTGCTGTGGGGCCTCACCGCGCTCGGCATCCGCCGGCGGTATCCGCTCGAGCATCGCGAGCGAGAGCGCATGGGCCGCTTCTACTATCGGCCGCCGGGCGGCGAGTCCTGGACCGACGTGGCGCTGCGGCTGCGCTCGCTGCTGCGCGAATTGGACGGGGATGTACTGGTTTTCGCGCACGACAACGTGGTGGTGCTGACCAGGTACATTCTCGAGGAACTCGACGAGCCCACGGTCCTGCGGATCGAGAGCACCCAGCTGCCCAACGCCTCCATAACCCGTTGGGAGCGTGGCGAATCCGGCCTCGTGCCTGCCCTTTACGGCGAAGTCGGTCACTTGCCCAGGTAAACGCGGAACATTTGTGATCGTTCACAACGATCCGGCCGGTCGCGTTGGACTCCGTCACAGGGGTTACTGGAAGGTAATGAACACCCGCCCCGGGTGCGTTACCTTTTCGTAATCACAAGGGGGTGGAAGGAGTCGCCCGTGTCCACCGACAGCACGATCAGCGCGGAAATCACCGTGTCCGGCACGCCCATGTCCTCGCCACTTCGGGACGTCCGGAACCTGGCCCGCCAGATGGTCGGCCACTTCGTCGAGACGGTCGCGCCCTGCGGGACGCTGCCCGGGGACGCCATCAACGGCGACATCACCACGATCACCCGCATCTGCCTCGAACTGGCGGTCGCCATGCTCGACGGCCTGGATATCCCGGAGAAGACGCAGCGGCTCCAGGACGCGGCGGCGCAGTGGGCTCGCGAGGGCATTCCCATCGACACCATCCACCACGCCATCCACGAGGGCTTCAAGATCGGCTTCGATCTGGTGACCTCGCACACCGTGGCCGATCAGCGCCGCGCGGCGGGGCCGGACGCGGACGCCATGCTCGTCATCAGCGTGCGCGACTACGACAGCATCACCGACGGCGCACGCCGGGTGGTGGACATCCTGGACCGGATGACCGCCGCGGTGTCGCTGGCCTACGTGCGCGAATTGCGGGCCGTGGTCAGCGAACACCACACCGCGGTCCACACCCTCACCTCGGCCCTGCTGGGCGGGCACTCGACCTCGACCATGGCGCGTGAATGCGGCATCGAGATCGCGGACTCGTATCACGTACTGGCGCTGGCGTTTCCGGCGCATTCCGACGAGCACGCCCCGGCGCTGAACTCGCAGGTGGTCGCGCGCCGCAAACTGCGGCGGGTGCAGGCCGAGCTGGCCACCCGCACCGCGAACAAGCCCCTGGCGCTGCTGAGCGTGGACGGCGGGACCGTGCTGGTGCCCACCACCGACATCCCCGAGGAGGAGCTCGGCGCGCTGATCGAACAGCTCTCCCAGGCCGCCCGGGTGCCGATCACCGCGACCGTGGTTTCGGCGGAGCCGCAACAGATTCCGCACGCGGCCGACCGCGCGCACGATCTGCTCGACATCGTGCAGCGGCTCGCCCTGGAACCGGGCCTGTACCGCTTCGACGAACTCGCCCTGGAATACCAGCTCACCCGGCCCGGACCCGGCCGCGATCATCTGGGGTCGCTGCTGGATCCCCTGGACGGGCATCCCGAACTGCTGGAAACCCTGCGCACGCACATCAGCAACAACATGAATCGCCAGCGCACCGCCCGATTCCTGCACGTGCACACCAACACCATCGACTATCGGCTCAAACGCGTGGGCCAGCTGACCGGCTTCGACCCGACCCAGGCCGCCGGGCTGTGGCAGTTGCGCTCGGCGCTGGTCGCCCGGACGTACCCCGCGCGCTGACAACCGGTGCGGCGCCTGCCGGGTGGTGGTTGCATGCCACCCGGCAGGCGCGTCTCCGCCGCTTCGGCGCGCCGACCTCAGCGCGGGTCGGAGCCGATCGGCTCGGTGCGGGTCCGACGGCGGAGGATGCGCGGCCGGGCGACGTTGGGGCGTTGGAACCCGGCCACGCACGTTCTGGGTTGGGTTGTGCCGGCGTACCTTTCAGCAGTTGCTCGGTGCGGGCTCGCCGCGGAAGCGGGCGTCCAGCCAGCCCAGGGCGGACGGGATGCCCAGCACGGCCGCGGTCAGGTGGTCCGGCACCGGGACCTCCTCCGTTTGCAGCCGGGTGCCCGCGGCGCAGTAGCGGCGCACGGTGTTGCGCACCGCGTCGATCGGTATGAGCCCGTCGATGGGCGAATGCCATTCGAACACCGGGATATTCGGCACGCCGCCGTACAGCTCGAGGCTGTTCTCCTCCACCACCGCGCGGGCGTCGGGGTTCTCGGTCATGACGGTCGTCTCGGCGACGTCGAGGGCGCCGCGGCCCGCGCCGGCGGCGATGATGTCGTTGGTGCAGCTGTCCGTCAGGCGATCCCGGATCTCGAGGCCCTGGGCGTTGAGCTGACTGCTGATCGGGAAGCGATCCGGGTACTCGCGTTCGAGCCCCAGACCGGCGGCCAGGGCCAGGCCGAAGACCGGATGCCGGCCCAGCCCGAGGGTTTCCAGCATGGTCACCAGGTTCATGGGCACCCCGCCCATGGCCGCGCCGGCGAGTTTCAGATCCGGGGCGTAGGTCGGGGCCAGCGCCGCGGCCCAGGCGGTGGCCATGCCGCCGCCGGAGTAGCCGATCAGGCCGACCGGACTGTGCTGCACGCGCAGTTCGGGCACCTGCTGGACCGCGCGGATGCCGTCGAGGGTGATCTGGCCGCCGAGTTTGGCGGCGCCGTAGGCGGATCGGGGACCCAGGTGATCGGGGAGCGCGATGCTCCAGCCGCGCGCCAGCAGCAGGTTCCAGGCGGGGGCCTCGCGAACCACGAGGTTCTGATCGGTGGTGTAGAGCACGCGGGAGACCGAGCACTGCGCGCCCAGCGCGTTGATGATGTGCTGCAGGGACAGCAGCGGGGTGTCGGGCTTGCGGTTGCGGGGTGAGAGCACGGTCGTGGTGGCGACGATGGGATGTCCGGTGGAATCGGTGGACCGGAACTTGACCAGGGTGATGTCGATGCCGGGGAACAGCGGCAGCGGCGGCATCGCCCGGGTGCCGAGGGTTTCGCCGGGTTGCTTGTCCGCCAGGTCGGCGGACGCCGCGAAGAACGGGTCGGGGTCGGGGGTGGGGTAGCGCGGTTCGCCGATCGCGACGCCGCAGGAGAGGGTCAGCGCGGCCACCGCGCCCAGGACTCCCGCCGTCGCCCAGCGCCATCGCCGGTGGGCGCGCACGCCCGGCCTTCTGATCGATTCCGGACGATGCATGAATATCGTTCCCTCCGAAGCGATTTCCGGTCCGTCGTGATCACGGACCGGTGCCTGGGAGAAGGGTATGGAGGCGCGCGCCGATTCCGGACGGACGACGCGGATTTCCCGACAAGTCACAACGTGCCGCGCGGGGGCTTGTGGTGTTGAACGATACCGTTTGACACAGATACCAAGGGGACGCGGCGGGGCGCTGTGAATATTACAGCGAGAAAGTGAAACACGTTACCGGACTTGGGATCCCACTAGCGTCGACGGCACGGGCGGAACCGTCACCGGCGCCGGGCCGCATCCGCAGCAGACACTTGTGGAGGGGATTACGCAATGACCGACATCGCCGATCAACCGACCCGGCGGCAGGCCGCGGGCGACGCGCTCACCCATCGGGTCACGGTGTACGTGGGCACGCCGGGGACAGCCGCCGAACTCGTCATGGAATACGCGGCCACCCGGGTCGAAGCCTACGAATACATCGTCACCGCAGTGCATTCCGGCATGCTCGTCACCGTGGACGGCAAGGTGCGGCCGGGATTGCGGCGGCTGCCGAGTCCCCGGCAGCGGTTCTGAGACAGCGCGTTTCGCACGCCGGCCCGTCTCATTTGCCCGGCGCCGTGCCGAAGGCGGCGGCGATGCTGCGCCACGCGGGCTCCAGCTGCACCGCGAAGTCGAGCCAGGAGTGGATGCCGGTCGGCAGGTAGAGCACGGTCGCCGGAATCTGTAACTCGTTCAGCCGCTGGGCGAATCGTTCGGTGCAGTAGTGCGCGCCGGCCTCCAGGCTGATGCCGCCGCCCGCGACGCCCATGGCCTCGACCGCGTCGCGGGCGGTGAGCGCCTCGGCCAGGTTCAGGACGCCGGGGACGCCGGTGGCGGCCGAGACGTACACGGCGGTGCCGCGCAGGCCCTCAGCGTTCAGGAGGCTGTCGTGCGCCTGCCATTCCGGGGAACCCCAGGGGCCCCAGAGGTTCTCGACATTGCCGCCGCGGGAGCCGACGGTCATGGTGGTCACCGCCCGGCCCGGGGCGTCGGTGGTGGAGTAGCAGCCGCTGATGCCCGCGACCGAGCGGTAGAGCCCCGGGTGCCGGTGCGCGAGCATCATGGCGGCCTGCGCGCCCATCGACACCCCGCCCACCGCGCGCCGCCCGTCCCCGTTCAGGTACGGCTCGACCACCGCGGGCAGTTCCTCGGTCAGGAAGGTCTCCCACCGGTTCCAGCCCAGGACGCGGTCCGGCTGTTCCCAATCGCTGTACATGCTGCCCGCGCCGCCCGCGGGCAGCACCACGTCGACGGGCTTGTCCGCGAAGAACTCCGCCGCCCGGCCCTTGGTCAGCCAGTCCGACACCAGCTTCCCGTCGACCCCGTCCAGCAGGTACAGCGTGGGCAGCGGCCCGTCGCCGACGCCGCGCAGCACATCCACGGCCATCACCCGTCCCATGGCCGCCGATTCGATCCAGACCCGCTCCTGCGCCGCGCCGTACCGCTCGACTCGAATCGGCTCGCCGCGCACCGCCAATGCCACCGTGTCCCGCGGCTGCTCCGCCGGCGCTCCCGCCATCGCCGCCAGCACCACGGCCAAGCCCACTGCCACGCGTCGAATCATGCACGAGAAGCTAAACCGTTCCTACCCACCAGTACTTCACTTTGCCCGATCCCTGGACGCCTGCCCTACCCCACCCCAATTCCCCTGTAGTCCATCACAACCCGCCCCCACCACCCCCGAACCAATCCACCCACTGCCCGTGCGGGGCCGCGTACCCCACCGCCCGATCATCCAGCGCCAGCACCATGTTCGCCCCCGCCCGCGCGGGCGGCAGTGCGGCGGCGCCGAAGCCCAGCACCCCGATGCCCTCGTTGGTGATCCAGTGACAGCGCAGCGAACGCATCAGTTCCCGGAAGACAGCGCGCCGCTCGGGCTCCAGGTAGGTCAGCACGGCACTGCCGAACACCAGCACCGGAACCCCGCGCGGGGCAGCGTCCACCAACTCGGCGATCGAGTCCACCAGGTCTCCGGCCCGCAGCTCCGGCGGGTCACGCCGGGCTATCTCCACCGCACCCCGCAGCCGCTCGAGCCGGTCCCGCTGTTCGGGCCAGATCAACATCTCCAGCCACCGCATGTCCTCCGCGTCGGCCACGTTCAGCGGGTTGATGTCCAAGCCCGCCCGGTACACCACCTCGGGCAGGACGTCCGGAATCGGCGGCCGCCCCGAGGTCGAGCACGACAGCACCACCTCGGAGGGCCCGTCCACCGGATCCAGCATCGGCCCGTCGTCGTATCGATAGCTGTACCGGTCGGGATACAGACACAACCCGGACGAGGCCCCGTACTCGATCAGCGCGACCGGCTCCCCCGCGAACTGCCCGATCACGGGCAACAACGCCGCGGT
Source organism: Nocardia sp. NPDC057668 (assembly GCF_042799795.1). Classification (NCBI taxonomy): domain Bacteria; kingdom Bacillati; phylum Actinomycetota; class Actinomycetes; order Mycobacteriales; family Nocardiaceae; genus Nocardia; species Nocardia sp. NPDC057668. The sequence goes on from NZ_JBHVIC010000001.1 coordinate 2,289,220, forward strand.
CCGCCCGGCCTCGTTGGTCTGGGTCCGGTGCGTCATGACGATCTCCCGCACCTCATCCCGGTTCTCCACCAGGAACTCCCGGAATTCGCCGTACGACACCACCCCCAGGCCCAGGTACCGCACCGCCCCGAACACCAACTGCGGCTGCCGCTTCGCCACCGGCAGTCCCCCGATGAGCTCCAGCGTCCCGGGGTCACCGGCCACCCCGGACGCCCACTCCGCGTAGCAGTCCGAGTACCCCCGCACTTCGAGCTCCGCAAACCGCGAATACCGTTCCGAGTCCCGCACACCCGCCCCCATTCCCCGATGATCACCCACGGTATCCGGTTCAGGCTCGCCACACCGCCCGGAGGTTCCCACCCGTTCGGGTGATCCCCTACCCCCGAACAGGATTCGGCACCACGGGGCTGGTCGGCCCGTGTTCACCTCCGCCGGTGGCATCGCACCGAAACCAGAAGGGCGCCCCCGGTGAAAACCGGGGGCGCCCTTCGAAGTTCGGCGCCTTACAGCATGCAGCTCACGCAGCCCTCGACCTCGGTACCCTCCAGGGCCATCTGGCGGATACGGATGTAGTACAGCGTCTTGATCCCCTTGCGCCAGGCGTAGATCTGGGCGCGGTTCACGTCGCGGGTCGTGGCGCTGTCCTTGAAGAACAGGGTCAGGGACAGGCCCTGGTCCACGTGCTGGGTGGCGGCGGCGTAGGTGTCGATCACCTTCTCGTAGCCGATTTCGTAGGCGTCCTGGAAGTACTCGAGGTTCTCGTTCGTCAGGTAGGGGGCCGGGTAGTAGACGCGGCCGATCTTGCCTTCCTTACGGATCTCGATCTTGGAGGCCACCGGGTGGATCGAGCTGGTGGAGTGGTTGATGTAGGAGATAGAACCGGTCGGCGGGACCGCCTGCAGGTTCTGGTTGTAGATCCCGTGCTCCATGACCGAGGCCTTGAGCTCGCGCCAGTCGTCCTGGGTCGGGATGTGCACGTTGGCGTCGGCGAAGATCTGGGCGACACGCTCGGTCGCGGGCAGCCACTCCTGCTCGGTGTACTTGTCGAAGTACTCGCCCGAGGCGTACTTGGACTCGGGGAAGCCGCCGAAGTACTGCCCGCGCTCCTTGGCGATCAGGTTCGAGGCCCGGACCGCGTGGTAGGCGATCGTGTAGAAGTAGATGTTCGTGAAGTCGATGCCCTCTTCGGAGCCGTAGTGCACGCGCTCGCGGGCCAGGTAGCCGTGCAGGTTCATCTGCCCCAGGCCGATGGCGTGGGATTCGTTGTTGCCCTGCTCGATCGAGGGCACCGAGACGATGTGCGTCTGATCCGACACCGCGGTGAGCGCGCGGATCGAGGTCTCGACCGTCTTGGCCAGATCGACCGAGTCCATGGTCTTGGCGATGTTCAGCGAACCCAGGTTGCACGAGATGTCCTTGCCCACATGGGAGTAGGACAGATCGTCGTTGTACAGCGACGGCGTGGAGACCTGCAGGATCTCCGAGCACAGGTTCGAGTGGGTGATCTTGCCCTTGATGGGGTTCGCCCGGTTCACGGTGTCCTCGTACATGATGTACGGGTAGCCGGATTCGAACTGCAGCTCGGCGATGGTCTGGAAGAACTCGCGAGCCTTGATCTTGGACTTGCGAATTCGCTTGTCGTCGACCATCTCGTAGTACTTCTCGGTCACGTTGATGTCCGCGAACGGCACGCCGTAGATGCGCTCCACGTCGTACGGCGAGAACAGGTACATGTCCTCGTTCTTCTTGGCCAGCTCGAACGTGATGTCCGGGATGACCACGCCGAGGGACAGCGTCTTGATGCGGATCTTCTCGTCCGCGTTCTCCCGCTTGGTGTCCAGGAAGCGGTAGATGTCCGGGTGGTGGGCCTGCAGATACACCGCGCCCGCACCCTGACGCGCACCCAGCTGGTTGGCGTAGGAGAACGAATCCTCGAGCAGCTTCATGATCGGGATGACGCCCGAGGACTGGTTCTCGATCTTCTTGATCGGCGCGCCGGTCTCACGAATGTTGCTCAGCAGCAACGCCACACCGCCGCCGCGCTTGGACAGCTGCAGCGCGGAGTTGATGGAGCGCCCGATGGACTCCATGTTGTCCTCGATGCGCAGCAGGAAGCACGACACCGGCTCGCCGCGCTGCTTCTTGCCCGAGTTCAGGAAGGTCGGGGTGGCCGGCTGGAAGCGGCCCTCCATGATCTCCTCGACCAGCTCCGAGGCCAGGGTCTCGTTGCCGGCGGCCAGGGTCATCGCGACCATGCACACGCGGTCTTCGAAACGCTCCAGGTAGCGCTTACCGTCGAAGGTCTTGAGGGTGTACGAGGTGTAGTACTTGAACGCGCCGAGGAAGGTCGGGAACCGGAACTTCTTGGCGTACGCCTGCTTGAACAGCTTCTTGGTGAAGTCGAAGCTGTACTGGTCGAGCACCTCGGTCTCGTAATAGTTTTCCTTGACCAGGTAGTCCAGCTTCTCCCGCAGATTGTGGAAGAAGACGGTGTTCTGGTTGACATGCTGCAGGAAGTACTGGTGCGCGGCCTCGCGGTCCTTGTCGAACTGGATCTCGCCGTTGGGGCCGTACAGGTTCAGCATGGCGTTGAGCGCGTGGTAGTCCATCCCGTCGGTGGACTCGCCGCTGACGGGGCGCTCTACGCGGGCAGTCTTTCCGACCGGTGCGGTTGTCGTTGCCAAAACAATCCCAATCCCTCTCGGACGCGCTCGACGTCCTCGGCTGTTCCCATGAGTTCGAAGCGATACAGGTACTCGACTCCGCACTTGCGCGAGATGACTTCGCCCGCATAGCAGTACGTATCGCCGAAGTTCGTGTTGCCGGCCGCGATGACGCCGCGCAGGAGCGCGCGGTTGTGTGGATCGTTGAGGAACTTGGCCACCTGCCGGGGCACGAATTCCTTCTCCGAACGTTCACCACCCAGCACGTGCTTACCGCCACCGTAGGTGGGGACGATGAGCACGTAGGGTTCGTCGACTCGCAGACTGTCGGCGGTATGAAGCGGTATGCGGACGGCGGGCACGCCCAGCCGTTCCACGAAGCGGTGCGTATTCTCCGAAGCGCTGGAGAAGTAGACCAGATTCGGTGTCCGCGTGGACAACTCGGTCATTTCAACTCCTTTCGCACCGGGAGACCCGCTGACTCTTGATCAGCGGGTCCGGTCCGCTAGGCGACGGCGACGGACTCGGCCAGCGCCTTGATGCGATCGGGACGGAAGCCGGACCAGTGATCCTCACCGGCGACCACGACGGGGGCCTGCAGGTAGCCCAGCGCCATCACGTAATCGCGGGCCTCCGGGCTCTCCGAGATATCGATGACGTCATATGCGACGCCGGCCTTGTCGAGGGCGCGGTACGTGGCATTGCACTGGACACAAGCGGGCTTGGTGTAAACGGTGACGGTCATTGGTATCTCCCCTTCTCCTTGCCTTAGATCCGTATGCAGTGCACGGCTGAAACAAGAACCATGTAGTAAGTGCGCAAACCCCTGGACGCGAGACCGAAGTCCCTGGTCGCGCGGCTCCCTTCGAGGGTCTCGCCGCACGCCCTTCCAGCTCCCAAGACACTACACCTAGTGGCCGACAGATACACACGACACGACATGTTGCGACTAACAAAGATGGGATTCGGATCAGCGAAGTGCCAGCACGCTCGATTCGCAACTCCGCACGACTGAGGTGCAGGTCACATTTCGAGCGATCAGCACATTCTCAGCAAACACACTGTTCTCGCTGATCAACACCCTTCACGCGAGTCACACGCGTACCTGCGGAGCGGACTCCGGCGGGTTCGAGCGTGCACCCGCGCGCTTCCGAAATCACCGTCGGCCCCAGCGTGTCGCGAGCGACGGAGTGCCGCCGCCGGTGTGCCGGTGCCGAGCGAAGAGCGGTAGCCGGTAGGCGTGCGCGCCCCTCGATCATGCGATCCCACCGGTCGATTCGACGAATCGCGCAGGTAGTACGGTCGCGAGCATCGGACGCCTTCGGCGAAAGCGTCTCGCCCGCCGTCGGTCCGAGAGCCGGCGCGCGATCGGCAGCGGCGGGTCCTTCCCGGACACCCATGCGTAGCCAGAAGATTGCTTCATGCGGAGAAGCTAGCGCAACGTCTCCGGAAACGGGTGATGCCACGGCCGAAAGACCGTGGCATCATGCCGGATTCAGCGGTACAGCCGCCAATTACTAGATGGTTGCAGACACATTCGCAGCTGCGGCGAGCGAACGCACGGTCGCGGCGAGCTGGGTGAGCGCCTCGGCGTCGTCGGCCGGATGGGTCTCACCGAAGCGCTGACCGATGCCGCCGAAGTTCAGCGACGCGTCCTCGAGCACGGCCGCACCGGCCACGCCGAGCGCCTTCACCGCGTCCGCGTGCGACCACTTGGCCGCGTTGGCGGAGATGGACGCGCTGATCACGCCGACCGGCAGACCCTTGAGCGCACCCGCGCCGTACGGGCGCGAGGCCCAGTCGATGGCGTTCTTGAGCACCGCGGGCAGCGTGCCGTTGTATTCGGGGGTGAGCACGAGCAGACCGTCCGAGGCGGCGACGGCCTCGCGCAACGCGGCCGCGGCGGCCGGAACCTGGCCCTCCACATCGAGGTCCTCGTTGTAGAAGGGGATGTCGGCCAGGCCCTCGTACAGCACGACCTCGACGCCCTCGGGCGCGGCCTGTACGGCGGCCTCGGCGAGGCGGCGGTTGATCGAGGCGGCGCGAAGGCTGCCGACCAGGGCGAGAAGGCGGGTCTGCGACATGGTGACTACTCCTACGATGCTGATCCATTGGCGGGATTCTGAAGACAGTAACCGGACCGTGGTCCGATTCCATTCCCGGGGGCGGCGATCGCGTGCCGTGACCCGCGCCACAGCCCACAATGGCCGCCGGACCCCGGCTCGGGCACCGCTTTCACTCGAGCAGAATCCAATGCCGGGCCCCTGCGCGGCGAGTGGAGACCTCGCGGCGACCCGGGCCCGGATGCGCTAAGCTATAAGCGGACCATGGTCCGATTGCAGATGCCGACAAAGGGGTCGAAGCCGTGTCTTGGGACGTTCCGCTGGTACTACCGCTCGCCGACGGCGAACCCGTCGAACGCGCGGATGCCGCGCGCAATCGACGGCTGCTGCTCGACGCGGCCGCCGAACTCGTCCAGACCCACGGCGCGGACGCGCTCACCATGGACGCACTCGCCAAACACGCGGGCGTCGGCAAGGGCACGGTCTTCCGCCGCTTCGGCAATCGCGCCGGGCTCATGTACGCCCTGCTCGACGAATCGGATCGAAAGCTGCAGGCCGCCTACATGTTCGGCCCGCCCCCGCTCGGCCCCGGTGCGCCGCCGCTGGACCGGCTGATCGCCTACGGCCGGGCGCGGCTCTCGTTCACCGAGATCGAGGGCGACGTGCTGCGCGCCGCCACCGACCAGCCCAAGAAGTTCCAGGGCGCGCCCTACGCGGTCACCAAGACCCACGTCTCGATGCTCCTGCGCCAGGCCGGAACCGACGGGGAGATCTCACTGCTGGCCGACAGTCTCCTCGCACCCCTGGACGCCGCCCTGGTGCTGCATCAGATGCGGGTGCTCGGCTTCACCCGCGAGCAGGTCGGCGACAACTGGGAGGCCCTCGTCCGGCGCGTCGTACCGAGCGTCGCGCAGTAGAGTGAGCGCCATGGGGAACCTGCGCGAAGAGATCATCGCCGAGCTGGGCGTGCTGCCCGTCATCGAGCCCAAAACCGAAGTGCGGCGGCGCATCGACTTCCTCAAGGAGTATCTGCGCGCCACGCCCGCCAAGGGTTTCGTGCTCGGCATCAGCGGCGGCCAGGATTCCTCGCTGACCGGCAAGCTCTGCCAGCTCGCGGTGGCGGAACTCCGCGCCGAGGGCGACGAGGCCGAGTTCGTGGCCGTGCGCCTGCCCTACGGCGTGCAGGCCGACGAGCACGACGCCCAGATCGCGCTGGAGTTCATCGCACCGGATCGCTCGGTGTCGGTGAACGTCAAGCCCAGCGCCGACGCCGCGGGCGAACAGGTCGCGGCCGGCGTTGCCGAACTGCTGGGCGGCGAGACGCGCCTGCGCGATTTCGTGCGCGGCAACATCAAGGCCCGCGAGCGCATGGTGCTGCAGTACGCGATCGCCGGCCAGCTGAACCTGCTGGTGGTCGGCACCGATCACGCCGCCGAGGCGGTCACCGGCTTCTTCACCAAGTTCGGCGACGGCGGCGTGGACATCACCCCGCTCACCGGGCTCACCAAGCGCCAGGGCGCGGCGCTGCTGCAGGAGCTGGGCGCACCGCCGAGCGTGTGGCAGAAGGTCCCCACCGCCGATCTCGAGGACGACCGCCCGGCCCTGCCGGACGAGGAGGCCCTCGGCCTGAAATACGCCCAGATCGACGACTACCTCGAGGGCAAGCCCGTCGCCCCCGAGGTCGCCGAACGGGTGGAGACGATCTTCCGCAACACTCGCCACAAGCGCACCGTCCCGGTCACCCCGCACGACACCTGGTGGAAGTAGCGGGGGCTCTCGGCTCTCACGCCCGCCGCACTCACATGCGGCGGGCACGGTCGTATCCAGGAAAGACCTTCGCGCCCATGCCGGTTCGACGGGCTACCGGCCGCACGGGCGAGTCGGCGAACCACCTTCCCGACGCCGTCTCATCGCCACACGGGTGCAACCGGTACGCGACCTGACCGGCATCCCGACGCGTGCCCGGACGACCTACGTGGCCCGGGCGGCAACCCGACGCGGGAGACACTCGACGTGACATGGGCAGCCGCGCCGACATGACGCGGGCGGCACCCTGTGCGAAATCCCGAGGCCACGGCGGGCGGCCCGACCACGCCTGCGCCGCACCGGAGCGAGCGGTGTGGGCGCGAGAAGGCGGCGCGGGGCCGGAAAGGCTTCGGCCGGAGTCAGATTCGGAGGGGGTCGACTCTGGGCGCGACGGTCTGGTATTCGACGGTCGAAGCCTGCTGACAGTGCAGGGACTTGAGAGATACGCCGTTCATGAGCGCTGAGACGGCGAAGGCGACCACGACGGCGCCGAGGAGTAGAGCGGGTACGAGTCGCGCCATGGCGCCACCTCCCGAATAGGCGGATCGGACATTCAGATATCGGGTCGGCGACCGTTCCGTTACCGATCCATTATCTGATCGTCCGACCAAATATACCTGGTCAAACGACTTCGGTGCAGCAGAATGCCACTCCGGCGGGAGCGGTTGGCTACCACCGAGAGCAGCGCATCGGGTGGATGATTCGGTACTCCACAGACGCCTCCGGTACGCCACAGAGGCATTCGGCCGGCGCACGACCAGCCCGGCATTCGAGAGAGCGCACCATTCGAAACGGGCACGTGCGGTCGCCTCCCGGGCCTTCAGGCCCCGGAGCGAGCGGATCAGCCGCCCGCGAAGGGGGGCAGGACGTCTACGCGGGGCGTCAGGGCGGCCGTGCCGTCGCGGGTCAGTTCGTCGCCGATCAGGTAGGCGCAGACCGCAAGCATCGGGTCCAGTTTCGGGCCGTAGGCGGTGGTGAGGGTGGTGCGCAGGTCGGCGACGGTCGCACCGGCGGGCAGGTCGAGCAGCTCGCCCGGCTTGCCGATCACGTCGGCGATCGCCGCGAAGTAACGCACCTCAACCACCGATTGCTCCCATCGTTCGTTCGGGCGGTACGAAACCGGCGGCGTCGATGCCGTGCCCGGCGGACTTGTTCCACATGGCCCCGCGCCACAGCTCGGCGATCTCGGCGTCGCCCGCGTGTGCGCGCAAGGCCGCGCGCACATCGTATTCCTGATCGCTGAACAGGCAGGACCGCAGCCGGCCGTCGGCGGTGAGCCGGGTGCGATCGCAGTCGCCGCAGAAGCTGCGCGTCACCGAGGCGATGATGCCGACCGTCGCGGGACCGGAGTCGACCCGCCACTGTTCGGCGGGCGCGGACGGGTCATCGCGCCCGACCGGCGTGAGGGTGAACCGCTCCCCCAGCACCTCGAGCAGTTCGGCCGCGGTGATCATGTTCGCGCGCGCCCACTCGTGATCGGCGTCCAGCGGCATCTCTTCGATGAACCGCAGCTCGGCGCCCTCGGCGATGCACCACGCCAGCAGATCGGCTGCGCCGCTCAGGGTTTGGCGCATGAGCACCGCGTTCACCTTGACCGGCGAGAGCCCGGCGGCGCGGGCGGCGCGAATGCCGGCGAGCACCGAATCCAGCCGATCGCGGCGGGTCAGCCGGGCGAAGCCTTCGCGATCCACGGTGTCCAGGGAGATGTTGATCCGATCGAGCCCGGCCGCGACGAGCTTGCGGGCGCGATGCTCGAGGCCCACCCCGTTGGAGGTCATGGACAGCGGCGTGTCCGGCAGTTCGGCCCGGCAGCCCGCGATGATCTGCTCGAGATCACGGCGCATGAGCGGTTCGCCGCCGGTGAACCGCACCTCGTGGACCCCGAGTTCGCGCACCGCGAGCACCACCAGGCGCACCAGTTCGGCGGTGGAGAGCAACTCGTCCGCCGGAATCGCGGGCAGGCCCTCCTCCGGCATGCAGTACGTGCAGCGCAGGGAACACTTCTCGGTGATGGAAACCCGCAGATCGCGCGCGGTACGGCCGAAACGGTCGACGAGATACGGGGTATCCGGGCGGCCGTCGACACTGGGCTGCCCGGCTCGTATGGCAGGCATGCCCATCGCGACCACGGTCATTCGACCATTATGTCGCTACCGATACCGCCCGGCGCCGTTCGAGCGCCGGGGATTGGTCACAGTGTCGCGCGGAAAGGGCCCGAATCGGCCGCGTATAGGCTCAGCCGCATGAGTTCCCGGCACGCCACGGTCCCGGCCCGCTCCGTCGAAGACCATCGGCAACGCATCGTAAATTTGTTCGCACCGCTCGCCGACCGCGGCGGTGAGGCGGTTCCGATGGCCCGCGCGCTGGGCCGGCGACTCACGACCGACGTGTACTCCCCCCTGGATCTGCCGGTCTTCCGCAACTCGGCGATGGACGGCTACGCGGTGCGGGCGGATTCGATCGCGACCGTGCCCGTGACACTGCCGCTCGCGGGCGTGGTGGCGGCCGGAAACACCGGTGCGCCAACGTTGCCCGAGGGCGCGGCGCTGAAAGTCATGACCGGCGCGCCCATTCCGGTCGGCGCGGACTGTGTGGTGCCGGTCGAGCACACCGCCGGGACGGACGGCACGGTCACCATCGAGAAGAGCCGCTCCGCGGGGGATTTCATCCGCGAAGCCGGAACCGACGTGCGCACCGGGCAACTGCTGGTGGCGGCGGGCACGGTACTCAAGCCCCGGCACATCGCGGCGCTGGCGGCGGTCGGCCTGGTCGAGCTGCCGGTGTGGCGGCGGGTGCGCGCGGCGGTCATCACCACCGGCGACGAACTGGTGCAGGCCGGGCTGAGCCTGCTGCCCGGGCAGATCTACAACTCCAACGGCATCGCGCTGGCGGCCGCGCTCGCGGACAACGGGGTCGAGGTGGTGTCGGTCGCGCACGCCACCGACGATCCGCGCGAGTTCACCCGCCGGCTCGGCGAGGCCACCGCGACCGCCGATCTGGTGTTCACCTCCGGCGGGGTCTCCATGGGGGATTTCGAGGTGGTCAAGGACGTGCTCGCCCCGCTGGGCGGCGAATTCGGTTCCGTGGCAATCCAGCCCGGCGGGCCGCAGGGCCTGACCGTGGTGGACGGGGTGCCCGTGCTGAGCTTCCCGGGCAACCCGGTGAGCACCATGGTGTCGTTCGAGGTCTTCGCCCGGCCGCTGCTGCGCGCACTGGCCGGACTGCCCGAGATCGCCGGTGTCGCACTGCCGCTGCGGGATTCGGTGCGGTCCCCCGCCGGAAAACGGCAGTTCCTGCGTGGCCGGCGCACCGGCGACGGCGTGGAACTGGTGGCGGGCCCGGGATCCCACCTGATCGCGACCATGGCCCAGGCCGACGTACTGATCGAGATTCCGGGCGAGGTCACCGAGGTGCCCGCCGGAACACCCCTCACGACCTGGGAGCTGTGACCGTATGAGCGCCGATGAGCAGACCGTCGCGGAACTACGCGGGCTCGCCGAGGATTGGGCGGCCGCCATCGTCGCCAACGACGCGGAACTGATCTCGGTCTTCATGGCCGAGGAATGGGTGATCGTCTCGGAGACGGGCGTGTCCACCAAGGGCGAGTTCCTGGACGAGATCCTGTCCGGCCGGCTCACCCACTCGGCCATGGATCGGATCGGCGAGCCGCACATTCGCGTGTACGGCGACACCGCGATCGTCACCGCCCGCGTGACCAATACCGCGCACTACAACGGCAGGCGCTTCGACGCCGACGAATGGACCACCGACGTCTTCCGCCGCCGCGACGACTGCTGGTTCTGCGTCCACAGCCACATCACCCCGGTCCGCCCGGGCTGACGTCCCGCCCCGGCGACCTCGGGTTCCCGGTGTGGGACCTACGCGATGCGCCCCGGCGAGCATCCACCGCGACCGACTGTTCAGACACCGGTGCTGCGGACTTCGAGCCCGGTCCGAGGCTGCCGAGCGCCGGGGTGTCCGCACATCGCAACGAGCTCACCGGGTAGTCGCCCGGCATCGCGTCGTTTCCACCCGGCACCCGCCGACGGCAGTGCACTCACCATCTCGATCCGCCCGCGGTGAGGCCGAACACCGGGCCGCCCCGTGCGACCCCGGGCGCGGGACAGTGCCTACGCTTGCGGGTATGAGTGAGTTGTCGCATGTCGACCAGGAAGGTCGCGCGCGCATGGTCGATGTGAGCGCGAAGGCCGACACCGCCCGCATCGCGGTGGCGGCCGGCGAACTGCACACCACCGCGGCGGTGGTGGCCCTGGTCCGGGCGGACGACATGCCCAAGGCGGACGTGCTGACCACCGCGCGCCTGGCCGGGATCAACGGGGCCAAGAAGACCTCCGAGCTGATCCCGCTGTGCCATCAGCTGGCGCTGTCCTCGGTGAACGTGAGCTTCGGATTCACCGCGGACACCATCACCATCGAGGCCGTGGCCAAGACCAAGGGCCCGACCGGTGTGGAGATGGAGGCGCTCACCGCGGTCGCGGTCGCCGGGCTCACCCTGCACGACATGATCAAGGCCGTGGATCCGGCGGCGACCCTCAACGGGGTGCGGCTGCTCACCAAAGACGGTGGCAAGCGCGGACATTGGGAACGGTCGGCGGCGACGTCCGGCGAGCCGGGCAGCGACGTCGCGCCGCGGTCGGGCGAGGATACCCAGCCGCACGACGCCGGGGCGGATTCGGGCGGCACGGGCGACCCGGAAGCGCCTGCCGGGCAAGCGGACGAGCAGACTCGGCGGCACAGTGCCGCGTCCGGTGCGCATCCGGACCCGAAACATGCTGTGGCGCGGACCGATTCCGACACCGTGGCACAGAATGCTTCCAGCACCGCGACACAGGGCGAACCGGGTGGCTTCGGTGCACGGCGAGCGGCCGTGGTGCTGGTCGCTTCCACCGGTACCGCGGCCGGTACCCGCGTAGACACGACCGGGCCGGTGCTCGCCGAATGGCTGGGCGGACTGGGCTTCTCGGTGCGCGGTCCCCTGGTCTACGCCGACGCCGACATCGCCTTCGGACTGGCCGAGGCGCTGGCCGGCGAACCGGCGCTGGTGATCAGCACCGGCGGCACCGGAGCCTCCCCCACCGACGGCACCCCGGAAGCCACCCTGGCCGTGCTGAACCGCGAACTGCCGGGCGTGGCGGAGTCGATTCGGCAGCGCGGCACCGCGAAGTTCCCGCTCGCCGCGCTGAGCCGCGGCGTGGCGGGGCTGGCGGGACGCACCGTCGTGGTCAATCTGCCGGGTTCGCCGGGCGGGGTGAAGGACGGCATCGCGGTGCTCGAACCGCTGCTCGATCATCTGCTGGCCCAGGTGGCCGGAGGAGGCAACCATGAGTGAGACGCACGCGCTGCTCGCACGCATCAGCGATCAGCCGCTGAATCCGGACGAGGTGGAGAAGTCCGTGACCGGGCCGGAACACGGCGCGGTCGTGGTGTTCACCGGCAAGGTCCGCAATCACGATGGCGGGCAGGCGGTTTCGGCGCTGGAGTACTCCGCCCACCCCGACGCCGAGAAGTTCCTGGCCCGGGTCTGCGCCGAGGTGGCGGCCGAGTCGGGCCTGCCCGTGGCCGCGCTGCACCGGATCGGCGCGCTCACCATCGGCGATATCGCGATCGCCGTGGCGGTCGCGGCCCCGCATCGCCGCGAGGCGTTCACCGTCTGCGCCGACCTGGTGGATCGCATCAAACACGAAGTGCCCATCTGGAAACGGCAGCTGTTCGCCGACGGCATGTCCGAATGGGTCAACGCCTGCGGGTAGGTCGGCAGTCGGAAACGCACGCACTCCACGGCGGATGACAGCCGAGGCCGCGGGTTCCGGCGACGCCGAGGTGAGAGCTCACGGCGCTGGAACCCGCGGCCTCGTCCCCGATGAGGAGGCGGGGCTTCAGGCGGCGACCGGGTCCGGCGGCACCGGGTCGACCGGTTCCGGATCGGTTGCGCCGCGGGCCAATTCACCCAGTCGGGTGTGATTGAAGAGCAGGTTCAGACCGAACACCGTGACCGCCGCCAGGGTGATGCCGCTGTTGAGCAGAATCTCCAGCGAGCTCGGGAACCGGTCGAACATCCCCTTGGTCAGAACCGGTACCAGCCCGACGCCGATGGCGATCGCGACGATGCCGAGATTCACCCGGTCGGCGAGATCGGCCCTACGCAGTATGCCGATGCCGATGACGGCGATCGTCGCGAACAGCATCAACCCCACCCCGCCCACCACGGGTTTCGGCACCGCCGCCACCACCGCGCCGATGCGCGGGATCGCGCCGAGCAGAACCAGTATCGCGCCGCTGACCGCCGTCACGTAGCGGCTGTACACGCGGGTGCCGGCGACCGCGCCGACGTTCTGGTTGAAGACGGTGTCGATGAAGGAGTTGAACACGCCCGCCAGGACGGCCGAGAGTCCGTCGCCGACCAGGCCGCGCGCGATGTCCGCCTGCCGCAGGGGTTTTCCGGTTATCTCACCGATCGCGAGCATGCTCGCGGTGGATTCGGCGAAGACCACGGCCATCACGATGCTCATGGCCACGACGGCGGTCAGCGGGAACTCCGGGGCGCCGAAGTAGAACGGATGCGGGACGCCCAGCCACGACGCGTCCGATACGCCGCCGAGCTGGACCAGTCCCATCGGAATCGCGATCAGCACGCCGGCGATCAGCGCGATGAGCACGCCGAGCTGCGACCACACCCCGCGCCCGAGCGTGGTGCACACGAGCGCGATGAGCAGCACCGCCGCGGCCAGGGCGATGTTCGACGGCGCGGCGTAGGACGCCGACTTCGGGTCGCTGCCGACGATCAGGCCGCCCGCCACCCCGATGAGCGAAATCCCGACCACGGTGAGCACGGTGCCGCTGACCAGCGGCGTGAAGAACCGCACCACCTTCGCGAACGGCCAGGCCAGGGCCACTCCGAGGATGCCGCCGACGAGCATGGATCCGTACACCGCCGGGAGCCCGTATTCCTTGGCGATCAGGATCATCGGGCTCATCGCGACGAAGGTCGCGCCGGTGACGATCGGCAGCCGCGCACCCGCGAAGCGCCCGAGACCGAGGCTCTGCACCAGCGTGATGATGCCCGCGACCAGCAGGTCCGCGCTGATCAGCATGGCGATCGTCGATTTGTCCAAACCGACGGCGGCGCCGAACACCAGGGGGACCGTGACGCAGCCGGTGTACATGATCAGCACGTGCTGAATGCCGAAGACCAGCAGCCGATGCCAGGGCAACCGGGTATCGACGGGGTGGGGCGCGGTCATGGTGCCTCCTTGCGGCGCGTCGGTTCTGGTCAGGCTAGGCAGCGGCGACGGGAGGGCGGTTTGTCGAAATGCACTGATACCGGGCCCCGGCCGAGGCGGTGTTTTGTGTTCGGAACCAGCGTGTGCGGCGGCGGGGATGGGCCACAGTGGGGCAAGGTGATCATCGACCACGGGAGGCGACCATGTCCGAACTGTCCGGCAAGATCGTGCTCGGCCCGCACCAGTACGGCAAGGCCGAGAACCGGGTGGTGCGCATCTACCGCGACACCGCCCGGCATCGCATTCGCGACTTGAACGTATCGTCCTGCCTGCGTGGAGCTTTCGACGAGGCGCACACCGTGGGCGATCAGGGCGCGGTGCTGCCGACCGACTCGCAGAAGCAGACCATCTTCACCTACGCCAAGACGCACGGCGACGGCAGCGTCGAGGAGTACGGGCGGGCGCTGGCCCGGCATTTCGTGGACGACGTCGAGCCGGTGGAATCCGCGCGCATCGAGATCGAAGAGTTTGCGTGGCACCGGGTTCCGGTCGACGGTGCAGGCCACGACCACACCTGGACCCGGCTGGGCCCGGAGGTGCGCACCGCCGCGGTGACGGTGAGCGGTGCGGGAACCGCGCAGCGGGAGTGGGTGATCGGCGGTTTCAAGGACCTGGTGATCCTCAAGTCCACCGGTTCGGAGTTCACCGGCTTCCTGACCGACGAGTTCACCGTGCTGCAGCCCGCCGACGACCGCGTGCTCGCCACCTCCCTGACCGCCCGCTGGCGTTTCGCCGCCGACCCGGCCGACTGGGACGCCACCTACGCCGGCATCCGCTCGACGATGATCGCCACGTTCGCCACCCGCCACTCGAAAGCGCTGCAGCAGACCCTGTTCGACATGGGCAGCGCCGCCCTCGAGGCTCACCCCTGCCTGGCCGAGATCCGCCTGTCGGCCCCCAACAAACACCACTGGTCCTTCGACATCGCCCGCTTCGGCGTCGAGAACAACGGCGAGGTCTTCTACGCCGACGACCGCCCCTACGGCCTGATCCACGCGAGCGTCCTGCGCGCCGACGCCCCCGACCCGGGCACCGCCTGGGACCCGTACACCGGCCTGGCCTGACCCCGCCCCGACGAGCCCGCGGCCGACAGCACGGCCTGCCCGATGTCTCCCAGGCACGGGTGCCTGACCGCACGAACCGCTGTCCGACGGCCACCACCGGGCGATACGGCCCCCGAGGGGGAACTGGTTCGCGGGCGTGTACGCGGTCGGCGAGTTCGTGGCCCCCTCATCGGCGAGTTCCTCGATGCGCCCGATGGGGCGGCAATGCATGTGTGGTGCAAGAGTATTCGGCTGGCGGATCGGCGAATGCGGTGCGCAGGTGACTGGCCACCGCGCCTGCACCGGCCGCATGCTTCGCACTCGTGCAACCCGCCGAGTTACGGACCTCACCCCTCGGCGAGGGCTGCCCGGCCCGAGAGGGTCCGGACAGCCAGGTAGAGGTCGAGGCGGTCGTCGAGGCGGTTCGGGTCGCGGCCGGTCAGGTCCGCTACGCGGCCGATCCGGTAGCGAACCGTGTTGAGGTGCAGGTGCATTCGGGCGGCGGACTCGCGCCAGGAGCCTTCGCAGGCGAGGAAGACCTCGAGGGTGTCGAGCAGGCCGGCGTTGTTCTTGCGGTCGTAGTCGAGGACGGGGCCGAGCACGCGTTCGGCGAAGCGGCGGCGCAGGCCGCCGGGGACAGCGGTGAAAAGATCCGCGGCCGTGTCGAGGTCGGCCGCGCGGACGGCGATCGGGCGCTCGTCGTCGCGGACGGTGGCGGCGGCCGCCGCGGCGGCCACGGCCCCCGACATCGATTCTCCGGGCTGCCTCGCGCTGACACCGAGGGTCAAACGAATCCCGTTGAGCGCGGGGGTCAATCGCCCGAGGCGGCGGCGCAGGTCCCGGACGACCTCGTCCTGCGCTCCAGCGCACACACCCACGAGGCGGCCTTCAGCGTCGACGCTCGTCGTGATCCCGGGCAGGGCATCGTGCAGCGCGGCGCGGACGACGGAGACAACATCGGCGCGCCCGCGTGAGCTGACTCGGCCCGCCTCGACGGTGTGGCCCGGATCAGTGGGGTGCGCACGTCCCGACTCACCACCGGGCACGGTCCCCCCGCCACCGGGTGTGCGAATCGGAGCGCGGCCGAGCGAGATTCCCGCGCTGTCGGGCGCGCGACCCGGCGCATTCCTCGTATCACCATCGGAGAGGCCCGAGCCGGCCCCGAACGGGAACGGAGGGGCGGCGACATGGGCGCCGGGTAGCTGGACCTCGCAGACCAGCGCGACCGTCGGCGCGGCGGGTTGATCCGTGTGGGGGGCGGAGAAGCGGTCGGTCAGTTCCCAGTCCAGGTGCAGGCGGTCGGCGGCGCGGCGGCGATAGAGCTCGGCGACGGCGGCCAGATCCGCGGCCACGGGGGCCGGGTCGGGGGTCGAGGGGCGAATCACCAGGTACCAGGCGGTCATTCGGTCGCCCGTGCCGACCTGGAGTACTCGCATCGCCCCGGCGGCGACGGCGGGGAGGCGGGGCGCGCCGAGGGCGGTGGCGACCACGGGGTTGAGTTCGTCCTCCGTCAGGGGCGCGGTGCCGGCGACGACGCGGCCGGTGGCCGTGACGAGCCAGGCCGAGATCCGCTGGGCGGCGGCGACGTCCGCGAGGAGCTCACCGATGTCGCTGCCGCCCGCCACCGCGGCGAGCAGCCTGCGCTGCTGTTCGGCGTCCGATCGCACGCGCCCCCAGCGCGCCTCGGCGGCCTGCTCCGCCAGATGTTCGACGACCCGGCTGAAGGGCACGCTCTGCGGGGAAGCCAGCAGCGGCAGGCCGCGTCGCTCGCACGCGGCCACCACGTCCTCGGGCACGTGCCCGTGCAGCGCGCGGCCCGCGACCACACCGGCCACGCCCGCCGCGTCGAGCATCTCGATGTAGCGGTCCGAGTCACCCGGTGCGTGCCGCCACACCAGCCCGGTGCACACCAGCGCGCCCGGCGTCACAAAAGGCCGCGGATCGGGCATGTCGGTCGTGCACACGCGGGCGACCGACCGTTCGAGCGCGGCCTCGTCCCCGTGCAACAGCCGCATACGCAGCTGCGGCGCGTCGAGAATGTCCCGTACCCGCACGGCGCACCTCCGATTCGGTCGAATGTCCGCCACGGTAGGACGCCGGTATTTCCGGCCCGTTTCCGCCATGCTGCGGGCGGCGCACAGCCCCTCGGTAGGGTGGCCGGGTGAGTCGGCGCATCCCTGTCCTGATCGTGGCCGGATTCCTCGGCGCGGGAAAGACCACCCTGCTCAACCGCCTGCTGCGCAATCGCGACCTGCGAATAGGCGTGGTGGTCAATGACTTCGGCGCGGTGAACATCGACGCCATGCTGGTGGCGGGCCAGGTGGATGCCATGGTCTCGCTCGGCAACGGCTGCGTGTGCTGTGCGGTCGACGTCACCGAACTCGACGACCTGTTCACCAGGCTCTCGCATCCGAAGCAGAAGATCGACGTCATCGTGGTGGAGGCCAGCGGGCTGGCCGAACCACGCAACCTCATCCGCATGGTGATCAACAGCGAGAACCCGCGCATCCGCTACGGCGGGCTCGTCGAGGTCGTCGACGCCGAGCATTTCGCCGAGTCCCGCGCCCGCCACCCCGAACTCGCCACCCACCTGCGCATGGCCGACCTGGTGGTCCTCAACAAGTCCGATCGCGTCACCCCCGAGGCCCTGCACACGCTGCGCACCGAGATCACCGACCTGGTCGGCCAGGTGCCCGTCTACGCCACCACCCGCGGTCACCTCGACCCCGGCCTGCTCTTCGACATCCCCACCCGCGACGCGCGCGAGCCCCGCGTCGGCGAGCAACTCAGCTTCGACGAACTGATCTTCGCCGCCGACGACGACAGCGGTGACCACGACAGCGGCGGCCACGACCACGGACTCCCCCTCGACCCGGCCGCCTGCCACGACGCGGAATCCCATGGCGCCGAAGGCCACTCGTGCACCGGCGCCCACCCCGGCCACCGCCACCTGCACGACGACTACACCAGCGTCTCGTTCACCTCCACCGCCCCCCTGAATCCCCGCTCCCTCATCGCCTTCCTGGAAGACCCGCCCGCCGGCCTGTTCCGAGCGAAGGGCGTCCTGTCCTTCGCCGTCCCCGAGGACCCCCGAAAGTTCGTCCTGCACATGGTCGGCCGCCACATCACGATCACCCCGACCCCACGCCCCCGCCACGAACCCCCCACCACCGATCTGGTCCTGATCGGCACGACCCTGAACTCCGCCGACGCGACCTCGCGCCTGGAGTCCACCGTTCACACCGACCCCACCCCGCTGGACGAGAACGCCCTCCTCCCCCTGTGGCGGTACGCCCCCGCCGACTTGGAGTCAGCCGACAGCTGAGTCCCCAACCCGCAGGGCACATCTCACCGGACTCCTTGCTCCGACCGGTCGACATGGGAACAGTGTCAGTGCACCCGGACTCGAACCTCGCACGGCGACCGAGTTTTCCACGCCTCGGTAACTTGCCCGCCGGACCCATAGCGAAAGGCCCGGCTGCGACGGTTCAGTCGCGGCCGGGCCTTCGGGACATGTCTCAGGAGACCGGGAGCTCCGGAATCCGCGTCGCACGGGCGTACACCGTCTCACCGTCGGCCAGGTGCAGGGCCTCGGCGTCGCCGCGGGTCACCTGGGCGGTGAACAGGTCGCCGGTGGCCGCGTTGCGCAGCTCCACGCGGACCTCGAAGCCCAGGTGCACCACGCGCTCCACCGTCGCGCGGGTGACGCCCGCCGACTGCGCGGTGCCCTCGTGCGCGGCCAGGGCCATGCTGGGGTCGCGGCCGACGCGGATGTCGTGCGGGCGGACCAGGTGGCCGTTGAGCTTGGCCACCGCGCCGAGGAACGACATGACGAAATCGTTGGCCGGACGGTCGTACACGTCCTCGGGGGTGCCGACCTGTTCGATGCGGCCCTTGTTCATGACCGCGATCCGGTCGGCCACGTCCAGCGCCTCTTCCTGGTCGTGCGTGACCAGCACCGTGGTGACGTGCACTTCCTCGTGCAGGCGGCGCAGCCACTGCCGCAGATCCGCGCGCACCTTGGCGTCGAGCGCGCCGAACGGCTCGTCCAGCAGCAGCACCTGCGGGTCCACCGCGAGCGCGCGGGCCAGGGCCATGCGCTGACGCTGACCGCCCGACAGCTGCGCGGGGTACCGGTGCTGGAAGCCGTCCAGGCCGACGATCTCGAGCAGGTCGTCGACCTTCTTCTTGATCTCCGGCTTGGGCCGCTTGCGGATCTTGAGGCCGAAGGCCACGTTGTCGCGCACGGTCATGTGCTTGAACGCCGCGTAGTGCTGGAACACGAACCCGATGTCGCGCTTCTGCGGCGACACCCGGGTCACGTCCTTGCCCGCGATCACCACCACGCCGCTGTCCAGCGATTCCAGGCCGGCGATCGAGCGCAGCAGCGTCGACTTGCCCGAACCGGACGGGCCCAGCAGCGCGGTCAGCTCACCGGAGGGGATCTCCAGGCTGACGTCGTCGAGAGCGGCGAAGGAACCGTAGTTCTTGTTCGCGTTGGTCACGGTGATCATTTGGCAGTGCCCCGCTTGCGTTCGAGGAGTGTCATCAGGAGAAGGACAACGATGGCGATGGCCATGAGCAGGGTCGCCGCGCTATATGCGCCGAATGTGTTGTGGTCGTCGATGTAGCGGCCGTGCACCAGCAGCGTCAGGGTCTGCGACACACCGGGCAGACCGGTGGACACCATGATGACCGCGCCGAATTCACCGAGCGAACGCGCCACGGTGAGCACCACGCCGTAGGTCAGGCCCCAGCGGATGGCGGGCAGGGTGATGCGCCAGAAGGTCTGCCACCGCGACGCGCCCAGGGTGGCCGCGGCCTGTTCCTGATCGTCGCCGATCTCGTGCAGCACCGGCTCGACCTCGCGCACCACGAACGGCAGCGTGACGAAGATGGTGGCCAGCACCATGCCCGGCAGGCCGAAGATCACCTTGATGCCGTGGTTCTCGATACCGCCGAACCAGCCGTGCACACCCCACAGCAGGATCAGCGAGACACCGACCACGACCGGCGACACCGCGAACGGCAGATCGACCAGACCCTGAACCAGGTTGCGGCCGGGGAACTTTCCGCGCACCAGCGCGATGGCGGTGAGCACGCCGAAGATCACGTTCACCGGCACCACGATGGCCACGATGATCAGCGACAGCTGGAACGCCGACTGCGCGGCGGGGGTGGTGATCGAGTCGAAGAACGCGCCGATTCCACGTTCGAAGGTGCGCCACAGGATGATCACCAGCGGCAGCACCAGTAGTACGGCCAGGTAGCTCAGCGCGACCGTGCGCAGCGAGATACGGGCCCAGGGAGCGAGTTTCATCGCGCCTCCTGCTCCTTTCGCGCGGTGCGATCGGCGAAGACGCGCAGCACCAGCAGGGTCAGGAAGGAAATCGCCAGCAGCACAACCGAAACCGCCGCGGCGTTGACCGGCCGGTCGACCTCGATCTGCTGCTGGATGTACTGCGAGGTCATCTGGGTCGTGCCCGGGATGTTGCCGCCGATGAGCACCACCGAGCCGTATTCGCCGATGGCGCGGGCGAAGGCGAGCCCGGTGCCGCTGATGATGGCCGGGGCCAGCGTCGGCAGCAGCACGGTACGGAAGGTGGTCCAGTTGTCCGCGCCCAGCGACGCGGCCGCCTGTTCCACTTCCTTGTCGACCTCCATGAGCACCGGCTGCACCGAGCGCACCACGAAGGGCAGCGTCACGAAGGCCAGCGCCACGATGATGCCGGGCTGGGTGGCGTTGAGATGGACGCCGACCGGGCTCTGCGGCCCGTACAGCGACAGCAGCACGATGCTGGCCACGATGGTGGGCAGCGCGAACGGCAGGTCGATGAGCGCGTTGACGATCCCCTTGCCCGGGAACTCGTCGCGCACCAGCACCCAGGCGATGAGGGTGCCCATGAAGACGTTGATCAGCGCGACGATGATCGAGACGAAGATCGTCACCTTCAGCGAGTCGATCGCCCGGGGCGCGGTGACCGCGTCCCAGAAGCCGGACCAGCCGTCCTCGAAGGAATTGACGGTCAGCGCCGCCAGCGGCAGCAGCACCATGATGCTGAGCCAGAGCACCGCCGTGGCAATGCCGAGCGGACCGACCGAGCCGGTCACCCGAAGCCACGACCGCGGATCGCGGCCGCGTTTCGCGGGTTTCTTGGTTAGCGAAACGCCGGGACCGGAGACGGTCCCGGCGTTCGTGCTGCTGTCACTCACGGTATCGAGTATCGCTTGTGCTTCAGGTCACTCGACTACTTGGTCGCCTTGTCGTAGATGATGGCGACGCTGCCGGTGCCCTGCGCGAAGAGCTCCTTGTCCACGGTCTTCCAGCCGCCCAGGTCGGCGATGGTGTAGAGCTTGGCCGGGGCCGGGAAGTCCTTGGCGAACTCGGCGGCGACCTTCGGATCGACCGGGCGGAAGCCGGCCTCGGCCCAGGCGCGCTGGCCGGCCTCGGTGAACAGGAAGTCCTTGAACGCGGTGGCCTTGGCGGCGTTCTTGCCGTTCTTGATCACGGCGACCGGGTTCTCGATCTTGAAGGTGACCGGCGGGTTGATGTGCTCGATCGGGTCGCCCTTGCGCTCGGAGAAGATGGCCTCGTTCTCGTAGCTCAGCAGCACGTCACCGGTGCCCTGCAGGAAGGTCTCGGTGGCTTCGCGGCCCGACTTCGGCTGCACCTTCACGTGCTCCGGGGAGACCAGCTTGGACAGGTAGTCCAGACCGGCCTGCGGGTTCTTGCCGCCCTCGCTCTTGGCCGCGTACGGGGCCAGCAGGTTCCACTTGGCCGAGCCCGAGGAGAACGGGTTCGGGGTCACGACCTCGACTCCCGGCTTCAGCAGGTCGTCCCAGTCCTTGATGCCCTTGGGGTTGCCCTTGCGCACCACGATGGACACGACCGAGCCGAAGGGAATTCCCTTGTTGGCGTCGGCATTCCAGCTCGCGTCGACCAGACCGGCGTCCACCAGGCGGGTGATGTCGGGCTCGACGGAGAAGTTCACGAGGTCGGCCTCGGCGCCGTCCTTGACCTTGCGGGACTGATCGCCCGAGGCGCCGTAGGACTGCTGGACCTGCACGCCCTTGCCGGCGTCGGTCTTGTTGAAGGCCGGGACAACCTTGTCGTAGCCGGGCTTGGGAACCGCGTAGGCGTAGAGGTTGATGGTGCCGCCGCTGCCGTCGGCCACGCTCTCGTCGGTGGAGTCACTCGCGCCGCCGCTGCACGCGGTCAGGACGGTGGCGGCGACCGCGGTGAGGGCGACAGCGAGGGAACGGCGCGAGAGCCGCGAGCTGGGGGACATCTGGGTGGACCTTTCCGGGGGCCCGTCGCGCGAAAGATGCTCGACGGGAAGAAGATTCGTACTGCCGTAGACCCGTCCCCGGACAAAGGGACGGTGACGCGAAGACCCGGGAGGGTCCGCCGGGATTCGAACACAGGCCACGGAGGTGCGCGCGCCAGTCTACTGAAGAGATGTGCGGCGGTGTTCGGTCAGCGATCAACGACAGTGAATGTCCGCGACCACGAGGCAGCCCACAGCGATCAACGCCAATTCATGGCGGACCTGGGGAACAACACTCGATGACACGCGGCAGACTGTAGCAGAGCAACGCGACACGTCGCGACTCACTGTGAACCTGCACACGGGGGAAGATCATGACCAGTCCCGCACGACTCCGCCGGGAATTTCCCGGAATATCCACGCGCGCTTGGGAACACCCGGCCGACCGGACAGCGCTGGTGATGCTGCGCTCGCTGTCGGGCTTCGACCTGGTGCTGCGCACACTCTCCGGCCTGCTGGCCGAGCGACAGCACCGGCTGCTGTACCTGGCGACCGCGGTCCGGGTGGACGAACGCCAGTTCAAACAGGTGCATCACCTGCGCCAGGACGCCGTCCGCATCCTGGACGCGCGGACCACGCCGGAGATGTTCGTCCTGCAGGACCCGCACGCCAACGCCTTCACCATCGGCATGGACCGGCCGTTCATCGTGCTGACCACCGGCCTGCTGGATCTGCTCGATCCGGAGGAGCTGCGCTTCGTGGTCGGGCACGAGCTCGGGCACGCGCTGTCCGGGCACGCGGTGTACCGGACCATGCTGATGCACCTGATGCGGCTGGCTTCCAACGTCGGCTGGATGCCGGTGGGCGGCTGGGCATTACGGGCCATCGTGGCCGCGCTCATGGAGTGGAGCCGCAAATCCGAGCTGTCCGGCGATCGCGCCGGACTGCTCGTCGGGCAGGACGTGGAAGCCTCGGTGCGCGTGCACATGAAGCTGGCGGGCGGCTCCCGCGTGGACGAGATGAGCCACGCGGCGTTCCTGGCCCAGGCCGACGACTACGCGCGCTCCGGCGACCTGCGCGACGGCGTGCTGAAACTGCTGAATCTGGAACTGCAGACGCACCCGTTCTCGGTGCTGCGCGCGGCCGAGCTGCGCCGCTGGATCACCAGCGGGGACTACGACCGGATTCTGGACGGGCGCTACCCGCATCGCGACCAGGACAAGACCGCGAAGGTCAGCGATCAGGTGCGCGAGGCGGCGCGGTCGTACCGGGCGAACTTCGACCAGTCGGAGGATCCGCTGATCCGCACCGTGCGCAACCTGGGCCGCGACGCGGCGGCCACGGTCGGCACGGTGGGTCAGGAGGTCGGCGAAACCGTCACCAAGATCGGCAAACGGTTCAGCGAATGGCGGGACGGTCAGGTGAGTTGACCGACGGCGGGGGTGACTATTCGTCGCCCTCGACCACCGGCGGGGTCTCCAGGATGTCGAGAATCCACTCTTCGGTGGCGGTCTCGGCATCGTCCTCGTCGGGGCGGATGCGGTTGGCGAGCCGGACGCCCAGGCCCAGCAGCTGCGCCGCCTTGACCATTTCCAGCGCATCGTCGGGGCCGCACAGGTGGGTGGCGATCAGGCGCGGCTCGTCCTCGAAATCCTCTTCGGACAGCAGCAGCGTGTCGAGTTCCAAGCCTTCATCGGTTGACATGGTGCAGCAGCGTACGCGCAGCATTCGCCCGGCAGGGAGTGAAGTCCGATTCCCCCGATGAACGGCCGGCGAAATCAGCGCGCGAAGAACCAGGCGACGACCAGCAGGACGAGCAGCGCGATCAGGGCGAGCTGGACGCGTGAACGCGGCATCAGGCGGCTTCCTTCTTCAAACGACGCGGCGTGGCGGCGGGCGCCGCGGCCTCCTGAACAGCCACGCGATCCCGGCCCAGCGCATGCAGCGCAAAGCGCAGCACCCGGTCGAGAACGTAGGCGATGACGAAACAGACCGGCACCACCGTGACGAGCACCACGGCGAACTGGGGGACGAAGGGCAGACCGGCGACCCACAACTCGACGCCGTCCCACCATCCTGCGATCCGATGCACGACATCAGCCTAGGCCGACGAGTCGATGGTGGACGATTCGGGCCGATCGGACCGATCATGGTGGCATGGAGTCCTTCGACGAACCGGAGTACGACGACAAGCCCCGCCGCGGTGACAACCCCGCTCTCGACGCGGTGACGATCGGCCCGCCCCGGGACGCCGTGGAACGGCCCGACGCCTCGATCGGCGACGACTACCTGCCGTCCGTCGCCGGCGGCACCTCCCACAAATCCCCGTTCCCGCCCATCGACGACTACGCGTTCCTGTCCGACTGCGAGACCAACTGCCTGATCGCCCGCAACGGCGCGGTGGAGTGGATGTGCGTGCCGCGCCCGGACTCCCCCAGCATCTTCGGGGCCGTGCTGGACCGCAGCGCCGGGCACTTCCGGCTCGGGCCGTACGGGCGCAGCGTGCCCGCCGCGCGGCGCTATCTGCCCGGCGGGCTCATCGTGGAGACCACGTGGCAGACCGAGACCGGCTGGATCATCGTGCGCGACGCACTGGTGCTGGGCCCCTGGCACGACAACGAGGAACGCAGCCGCACCCACCGCCGCACCCCCATGGACTGGTCCGCCGAGCACATGCTGCTGCGCACCGTGAAATGCGTGAACGGCGTGGTCGAGCTGGAGGTGAGCTGTGAACCCGCCTTCGACTACCACCGTGCGCCCGCGCGCTGGGAGTACAGCGGCGACGTGTACGAACAGGCAACGGCCACCTGCAACGTCGAGGGCGTGGCCAACCTGACCCTGACCACCGATCTGCGCCTGGGCCTCGAGGGCCGCGAGGCGCGCGTGCGCACCCGGATGAAGGAGGGCGACGAAGCCTTCGTGGCGCTGTCCTGGTCGGACGAGCTGCCGCCGCCGCGCACCTTCGCCGACGCGGCGCAGAAGATGTGGACCACCATCGAATCGTGGCGGCAGTGGATCACCCTGGGCCGCTTCCCGGATCATCCCTGGCGCGGCTATCTGCAGCGCAGCGCGCTCACCCTCAAGGGCCTGACCTACGCCCCGACCGGGGCGCTGCTGGCCGCTGCTACCACCTCGCTGCCGGAAACACCGGGCGGGGAACGCAATTGGGACTACCGCTACACCTGGGTACGCGATTCCACCTTCGCGCTGTGGGGCCTGTACACCCTCGGACTGGATCGCGACGCCGACGATTTCTTCGCCTTCCTGCACGATGTGACCACCGACGGAAACGGGCAGACCCTGCCGCTGCAGGTGCTCTACGGCATCGGCGGGGAACGCGAGATCACCGAGACCGAGCTGCCGCACCTGTCCGGCTACGACGGCGCGCAGCCGGTGCGCATCGGCAACGGCGCGTACAACCAGGACCAGCACGACATCTGGGGCACGATCCTGGATTCGGTGTACCTGCACGTGAAGTCGCGCCAGCAGGTGCCGGAAACGTTGTGGCCCATGCTCGAACGACAGGTGCGGGCGGCGATCGACAACTGGACCGAGCCCGATCGCGGCATCTGGGAGGTGCGCGGCGAACCGCAGCACTTCACCTCCTCGAAGGTCATGTGCTGGGTGGCGCTGGACCGCGGCGCGAAACTGGCCGAGTGGCACGGGGAGTACGACTACGCCAAGAAGTGGCACGACATCGCGGATCAGATCCACCAGGACATCCTCGATCACGGCGTCAACGCCGACGGGGTCTTCACCCAGTCCTACGGCAGCGACACCCTGGACGCCTCACTGCTGCTGGTGCCGCTGCTGCGCTTCCTCCCGCCGACCGACCACCGGGTGCGCGCCACCGTGCTGGCCATCGCCGACGAGCTGACCGAGAACGGGCTGGTGCTGCGCTATCGCACCGACACCACCGACGACGGCCTCATGGGCGAGGAGGGCTCGTTCACGATCTGCTCATTCTGGCTGGTCTCGGCGCTGGTCGAGATCGGTGAACTGGATCGCGCCCGCGCGCTCTGCGAACGCCTGCTCGGTTACGCCAGCCCGCTCAAGCTCTACGCCGAGGAGATCGACACCCGCACCGGCAGGCACCTGGGCAACTTCCCGCAGGCCTTCACCCACCTGGCCCAGATCAACGCCGTCATGCACGTCATCAGGGCCGAGGAGTCGCACACCGCGGGCCAGTTCCACCCGGCTCACCCGAGCCGCTGAGCCCGGGCGGGTGAGCCCCGCCCGGGCCGTACGGCCCGGGCGCAGAACACCGATGACCGGGTCGGGCGCGACCTTTAGCGGACCCACACCCGCCCGAACCGGGCCTGCTGAACACGGGGCGAGTCCGGTGGCCCCGCCTCTTCGAGCGGTTGCGCCGACCATCGGCAATGGGCCGACCCCGGTTCGAAACGACGGAACCGGCCGCATCGCAGCCGGTTCCGTGGTCTGTCGAGCCCTCGATCAATAGGGGCGCGCGTCGCCCTGGGTGTCGGCGCGTTCGCGGAGGTCGCGCAGGCGGACCAGGGAGGTCTCGATCTCGGTGAGGCGCTGTTCGCGACGCTGGCCCGAGTGCACGGCCGCGGCCTCCTCGGCCGCGCGCAGCGAGGCGTCCACCGAGCGCAGCGTCTCGTTGGCGATCTCGGTGAAATGGTCACGGAGACTGCGCTGTACGCCGCGCAGGCGGTAGCGCGACTCCTTGCTCACCTGGAAGATGACATCGTCCATGAGCCGGGCGACGGCCACCTTCGCCTCGGCCTGACGGCGCTGGCGACGGGCTTTGCGGTCGTCCCACAGCGCGTTGACGCCCAGCAGTACGCCCGCACCCGCGGAGTACCAGTTGACCAGGGACATGCCCAGCAGGCTGGTGGCCAGGCCGACCATGAGGATGCCGCCGTAGGAACCGCGCAGCGCGCTCAAAGCCTGCTGCGTGACACTGGGTTTGGCGCTGTCCAGGGTATCGATCGGCGCCACCGGCTCCAGCACCGCGCCGACCTCACCCGGATTGTCCAGGCGCAGTTCGGGTGTCGGGATGCCCCGGTCCGGGAACTTCGCGGCCACCTGTTCGGCCAGTTCGACCGAGCGGTAGTGCGCGATGACGAAGTTCTCCTCCACCGCCTCGCAGATCTTGGCGTCCAGCTCGGCCCCGAACTCGGGCCAGCGCCGCGCCGGATCGCGCTGCATGATGTCGGCCTCGGCGTCGCGGATCAGGCTGCGCAGGCGATGCCGCAGATCGTGTTCGGTATCGGCCATCAGCTCGCCCGCGCCGTCGGCCAGGGTCACCTGCCAGTTGGCCGAGCGCTGGCGCAGCTGCTCGGCTTCTTCGCGGGTGCGGCGCAGCTGTTCGGTGATGACGCTGTACCGGCGCGGATCGCGCAGCGTCTCGGCTTCGGTGCGCAGCGACAGCGCCAGGTGATCGGTGATGAGCCCGATGTCGCGCACGGCCGCCTCCGCGGCGACCACGTCGGCGCGCCCGAGCACGTAGTCGCGCAGATGATCGAGCAGTTGCGGCACACCGGATTCCAGATCCAGCTGCTGATCGCCGGAGGTCAAGGCCTGCTGGTGCAGGCGCGCGGAGGCGGGCGCCACCGCGAAGGCCAGTTCGGCGGCGTCGAGCAGGCGGCGGTCGTGCTGCTGCACCTGGGGCCACTGCGGATACTGGTCGATCTTGTTCAGTACGCAGATCACCGTCGGGCACACCTGCTGAATGCGCTTGAGCTGGTTGATCTGATCCGCGGTGAAGGGCTTCACCGCGTCGGCGACGTAGAGCACCGCGTCGGCGACCGCCAGCAGCGACCAGGTGGCCGGGGTCTCGGCGGGCGAGCCCGGGGCGTCCAGCACCACGAACCCCTCGGCCAGCAGCGGGCTGGGCGCGGTGTACTCGGCGCGAATCACGCCCTCGGACAGTGCGTTCAGCGCGTATTCGGCATCCACGACCTGTCGTTCGGCCCGGCCGCCCGCGGCCACGCGTACCAGCGTCGCGGTGGCCTGTTCGCCGTACTCGGCGACCACAGGCACGCTCAGCTGTCCCTCGGTGGCGCTCACCGGCGTGCCGACCAGGCTGTTGACCAGCGTGCTCATCCCGCTCTTGGACTCACCGACCACGACCAGGCGCACCCGCGGATCGGCGAGCCGGGCCCGGGCGACACCGAGCCGCCCGGCCAGGTCGGCCCGTCCCGCGGTGTGCACCGGCTCGAGCAATTCGTCGAGCAGGCCCAGCAGCGGGCCCATCGCCTCGGGGTTCTTCACAGCGATTCTGTTGTGTTCGGCGCCGCTCACAGCAGCGCGTGGTCGTATACGCCGTGTACCTCGTAGTGCGTCTCGGCGAAGGTCTCGGGCATGAGGTGGGTCGACAGCCCGCCGTCGTGCAGCAGGTAGGGCGAGTGCAGTCCGGCATCCGCCGCGACCGGCAGCAGCCCGTGGCTCGAATCCTGCACCTCGGCAACCGGTTTGGCAGGCTTGGGCAGATCCGGCACCGGCTTGGGCTGGGTGGTCATCGGGTTGACCGTCGGCACCGTCGGGGCGGGCTGATCCAGCGAGACGCTCGGCTGATGGGTCGGCACGTCCACGGTGGGCGCGACGGTCGGGACCGTCACATCCGGATCGGTCACCACCGGCGGCTTGGTCGGATTGCTGACCGAGGGCTGATGGGACGGCCCGGTGTCCACGTCGTGCGGCCGGGTGGTCGGCGGGGTGCTGTCGTCGCTGGGCACGCTCGGGCGGGTGGTACCCCCGTCGTTGTCCGAGGGATCGGGCTTGGTGGTCACCTCCGGCGCGGTGGTCGGCGGAACCAGGGTGACGGCGGGCAGTTTCGTGGTGGCCGGATCGGTCACCACCGGCGGCTTGGTCACCGAAGGCAGTGACGGCGCGGTGGTGAGGACCGGGTCCTTGGTCGGCACGCTGACCGAGGGGACGGTGGAACCGGGAATGTCGGTGACCGGCAACGGTTTCGCGACCACCGTGCCCGAATCGTCGTGCGTCCCCGGCTTGGTCGTGGTCAGCGCGGGCGGGCGGCCGTGATCGAACAGGGTCGGCGCGATCGCGGCGGGCGCGGTCAGCGGCGACTGGCCGGGCATGCTCAGCAGATTCGCGATGGGCTGGGTCGCCGCGTCCGGCTGAATGGTGGTCTGCAACGGGGTGGTCACCACGGGCTGGGCCACGGCGACCGGCGCGACCGCGACCGGGGCGACCACGGCGGGCACCACGGGAGCGACGGGCGCGATCTGGGCGGCGGGGGCCACCGGCGCGACCGGGGCGACGGGCGCGACCGGGGCGGGCGCGAGCGCGGGGGCCGGGGCGCCGGCGCTCGGCAGGGTGAAACCACCGGCGGGCGCGGCGGCGGCCGGCGCACTCGCGGGCGAGACACCGGGAGCGGGAGCCGCACCGGGAGCGCTCGGTGCTCCCGGTGCGCCGATGGCGCCGTCCGCCGGGTGCTGGCCCACAGTGGCGGCGGGCTGCTGCCCGTCCGCCGGGCGCGCACCCGCGGCCAGGGGCTGAGCGGGCTGTTCGAGTCCGGGCGCGGCCGGGCCGCCGGGAATGTGCGAAATCCCCTGTCCGAGATCCTGTCCGAACTGATCGAGCTGATCGCCGACGTTGCCGAACCCGATGTCGACCTTCAGGTCCGACTGGAAGCGGATCCCGTCGAGTCCGATGTGGGCGTCCACGCTCCAATCGGTGCGGAGGTAGAGCCCGAGCTGATCGAAGTTGACTCCCTCGGGGAGCGAAGGACTTCCGAGGTCGCCCAGCTCCGGCGGGCGGTAGCCGCTGCCGAGACCGGGCATGTGCACGCCGCCGTCCGGACCGGGCAGATTCAACCCGGGCAGCGAGAAGCTCGCGCCCGGTTCCATTCCCGGCAGGGTGAAGCCGTGCTCGGCGCCCGGCAGGGCGAAGTCCGCGTCGCCCGCTCCGGGCAGCGCCGGGTCGGCGTCGGAGTCCACGCCGGGCAGGGTGAAGCCGCCGCCCTGATTCGCGTTCGAGACGGGCAGGGTGAACCCGGCGTCGGAGTCGGGCAGGCCGAGGCCGCCGAAACCGGCCATGCTCGCGCTGCTCGACGAGGATTCGCCGAAGTGCGAGGGGAAGAGCCCGGCGTCGGTGCCGTGGTGCTGGGTCTCGGCCACCGGCGACACGCCGCCGTAGCCGGCCTGGGGCATGCCCGAGGGGGTCAGATCGGGGAAGGTCAGGGTCGGGCTCGGCACGTCGGGTTGCGGATCGTTCACCTGCGACCAGCCGACGTTGCGGCTGTCGTGGTTGATCGGGCTCTGTTCGCCGCGGCTGCCCGCCGCGGCCACGAGCGCACCGCCGGTGACATACGCGCCTGCCCTCGTCACGCGCGCGACCCCGGTGGCAATGCGATACGCGGTGTCGCCCGAGTACTCGTCGCCGGCCCCGGTTTCGTCGTCGAAGGGCAGCTCACGCGTCATACAGGCTCCGCTCTCGATGATCCGGCGGCCCACCGCGGCGGGCCGTCGTCCTCAAACTCGTTTCACACCCTATTTCCGGATAACCGGTCTGTCACATCCTCCTGGTAGGAGACGTAGTGCCCAGTGGTGCGAGACATAGCTTGTCATCCTGCATATCAGGACGGAAGACCCTGTTTTCACCTGACTAGCGAACCGGCCGCTTCCCTGCTCAGCTGCTCAGCTCACCCACGTACCAATCGGCTTGTTTTCTAACTTTTTCCTATCGATCCGGCTACCCGCGGCGGGAAAAACTGAGCATCGGCCCTGGATACGCGAAGTGCCCCGCCGTCCGAGGACGACGGGGCACGCGGGGGTGCGCCAAGCACCCTTACTTCTTGGGCTTGTCCGAATCAGTGGACAGCGCCGCCACGAAAGCCTCCTGCGGCACCTCGACCCGGCCGATGGTCTTCATCCGCTTCTTGCCCTCCTTCTGCTTCTCGAGCAGCTTGCGCTTACGGCTGATGTCACCGCCGTAGCACTTGGCGAGCACGTCCTTGCGGATGGCGCGAATGTTCTCGCGCGCGATCACCTTCGAGCCGATGGCCGCCTGGATCGGCACCTCGAACTGCTGGCGCGGGATCAGCTCGCGCAGCTTGGTGGTCATCTTGTGCCCGTACGCCTGCGCGGCGTCCTTGTGGACGATGGCCGAGAACGCGTCGACGGCCTCGCCCTGCAGCAGGATGTCCACCTTCACCAGCGCGGCCTGCTGTTCGCCCGCCTCCTCGTAGTCGAGCGAGGCGTAGCCGCGGGTGCGGGACTTCAGCGAGTCGAAGAAGTCGAAAATGATCTCCGCCATGGGCAGCGTGTACCGCATCTCCACGCGGGTCTCGGACAGGTAGTCCATGCCGAGCAGTTCACCGCGCCGGGACTGGCACAGCTCCATGATGGTGCCGACGAATTCGCTCGGCGCGATCACGGTGCACTTGGTGACGGGCTCGTAGATCTCCTTCACCTTGCCCTCGGGCCAGTACGACGGATTGGTGACGACGTGTTCGGTGCCGTCCTCCATGATCACGCGGTAGATGACGTTGGGCGCGGTCGAGATCAGGTCGAGGCCGAATTCGCGTTCCAGGCGCTCGCGGGTGATCTCCATGTGCAGCAGGCCCAGGAAGCCCAAGCGGAAGCCGAAGCCGAGGGCAACCGAGGTTTCCGGCACGTAGGTGAGCGCGGCGTCGTTGAGCTGGAGCTTGTCCAGGGCGTCGCGCAGGTTCGGGTAGTCCGAGCCGTCGACCGGGTACAGACCGGAATAGACCATGGGCCGCGGATCCTGGTATCCCGCAAGCGCTTCGGTCGCGCCGTCGCGCGCGTTGGTGACGGTGTCACCGACCTTGGACTGGCGCACGTCCTTCACACCGGTGATGAGGTAACCCACTTCGCCGACGCCGAGGCCGCGGGTGGGCTTGGGCTCGGGCGAGACGATGCCGATCTCCAGCAGTTCGTGCTGTGCGCCGGTGGACATCATCTTGATCTTGGAGCGCGGGGTGAGCTTGCCGTCCACCACACGCACGTAGGTGACCACGCCGCGGTAGGTGTCGTACACCGAGTCGAAGATCATGGCGCGCGGCGGGGCATCCGCGTCGCCGACCGGTACCGGCACCTCGGCGACCACCTTGTTCAGCAGCTCGGCCACGCCGACGCCGGTCTTACCGGATACGCGCAGCACATCCTCGGGCTCACAACCCACGATGTGCGCGATCTCGGCGGCGTAGCGGTCGGGGTCGGCGGCCGGGAGGTCGATCTTGTTCAGCACCGGGATGACCGTGAGGTCCTTGTCCATGGCCAGATACAGATTGGCCAGGGTCTGCGCCTCGATGCCCTGTGCGGCGTCGACCAGCAGGATCGCGCCCTCGCAGGCTTCCAGCGCCCGCGAGACCTCGTAGGTGAAGTCGACGTGCCCGGGCGTATCGATCATGTGCAGGACGTAGTCCTCACCGTCGACCTGCCACGGCAGCCGCACGTTCTGGGCCTTGATGGTGATACCGCGCTCGCGCTCGATATCCATCCGGTCCAGGTACTGCGCGCGCATGGCCCGCTCCTCGACCACACCGGTGAGTTGCAGCATGCGATCGGCCAGCGTCGACTTCCCGTGGTCGATGTGGGCGATGATGCAGAAGTTCCTGATCCGGCTGGGATCGGTGAACGTCGTGTCGGCGAAGCTGCTAATCGGAGTCACTCCTCGGCATGGCGAAACAGCGGCATGTCAACCCGGAAGTCTACGGTGCGCCGGGAACGCGGTTGACCAGCGGAGCACCCCCGCACCGAACTGCGGCTCGGCACAGGCAAATCGGAGCAGATGAGAACCCGGCCCCGCGCGGCTAGGCTGCCCGACATGGCCGGCAGGTGGAACGCTCTGGGGAAGCAATTGGGGATCGTAGCCAAGGAGCAGGGATCCCAGCTCGTCAAGCAGCAGGCGCCCAAGTTGATCGGGCGGGTACAGAAGTCCTCGGTGTGGGACCGGGCGGTGCGGGCGGTCGCGCCCAAACCGGCGCCGCCCCGGGTGCGGCCGACGTCGTCGGCGGGCGTGCCGTCCACCGAGCGGGCGCGGCTCATCGTCTACAGCCCGCAGCTGGACGGGCGCGCGGATCCCGGTGAGATCGTGTGGACCTGGGTGCCCTACGAGGAGGACCCGAACAACGGCAAGGACCGCCCGGTGCTGGTGGTGGGCAGGGAGCGGGACCTGCTGCTCGGGCTGATGCTCTCCTCGAACGAGGACCACGAACACCATTCGAACTGGGTGGGCATCGGCTCGGGTCCGTGGGACAACCAGGGCCGCGACAGCTGGGTGCGCCTGGACCGGGTATTGGACGTGCCCGAGACCGGGATTCGCCGCGAGGGCGCGATCGTCCCGCGCAAGACCTTCGACCGGGTGGCGCACCGCCTCTGCGCGGAGTACCACTGGCACTAGGAACCCGAACGCACCCGGGCCCCGTTCCGAATCGGAACGGGGCCCGGGCTTTTCACGCGGCTATCTCAACTCAGCGGATTGCGCGAGCGCCCGAACATGAGGCTGTAGACCAGCGCGCCGAGCACGCCGCCGACCAACGGGAACAGCAGGAACACCCACAACTGCCCGGCCGCGCCGTCCTGATAGAAGGCCACCGCCAGGCTGCGCGCGGGGTTGACCGAGGTGTAGTCCACGGGAATCGAGATGAGGTGGATGACCGCCAGCGTGATGCCGATGGACAGACCGGCCAGCGGCACGTCCGAGAGCTGATCGGTGGAGGCCAGCACCACGAACACCAGCAGCGCGGTCAGCACCACCTCGACGGTGATCGCCGCGGCCAGGCCGTAGCCGTTGGTGGTCACCCCGCCCAGCTCGACCGCGGACGGTGAGTGCGCGCCCCAGCCGTTGGCCGCGAGCCCGTTCTGCGCCCGGTCGTAGGAGGGCAGGTTCTTCGCGATGGCGTAGACGACCGTGCCGCCCGCCAGACCGCCGAGGAGCTGGGCCACCCAGTACGCGCCCAGGGTGACGACGTTGATCCGGCCCAGCAGGAACTGGCCGACGGTGACGGCCGGATTCACATGGCAGCCGGAGATCGGGCCGATCGCGTACACCAGGAACACCAGGGTGAAACCGAACGCCAGTGCCACACCGAGCGCACCGACCCGTTCACCGGCCAGGACCGCGGTGCCGACGCCGCCGAGCACGAGCACGAAGGTGCCCAGGGCCTCGGCGAACAGCTTCCGGCCCAATGCGATCGGTTGCAGTTCCGCCAGTTCTTCGGCGAATTCCTGCGCTGTAGGGGACATGAGCCACCTTCCCGGATCGTCCCGCGGTGTGCGGAGAGCATCTGAGTCCTGCCGTGTCGCGCATCAGGCGAGCCGAGTGATCTCCACAACCACGTCGAGATCGGTCGAGCCGCTGCCGCTGAAGATACCTTTCAAAGGGGGCACATCGGCGTAATCGCGACCGACGCCAACTGAAACGTGTTGCTCCGTGATGGGGATGTTGTTGGTCGGGTCGTAACCCCACCATTGCCCGGTCCAGGCTTCGACCCAGGCGTGCATCTGGCCGGCAACCGTATGCCCCACCTCGCCGCCCGGGTCCGGGTGCAGGTAACCGGAGACGTAGCGGCTGGGAATTCCCATGCTGCGCAACAGCAATAGCGTCAGATGCGCGTAATCCTGGCAAACGCCCTGCCGTTCGGCGAACGCCTGCACCGCGGAGGTGTGGACCGAGGTGGTTCCGGCCAGATAGGTCATTTCCCGGTGCACCCATTCCGCACCGCGCACAACGGCTTTGGCCGGCGGCACGCCCTTGGCGAGCTGGCGGGCCACCGGGGCCAGGCGGCGTTCGCGCGGGACGTAGTCGGTGGGGGTGAGCAGTTCGTCGAATCGATCCGCGACCGAATCGGCGCGCAGTTCCTCCCAGGACAGCTCCTCGGCGGGTCCGGCGAACGGCTCGGTCTCCACCACCGAGGCGCCGGTGACCTCCAGTTCGGTGTGCGGTGCGTTCAGGTCGAAGGCGGTTACGGTGGTCCCCCAGTAGTCGGTGTAGCGATAGGACCTGGTCGAGGGCACCGTGTCGACCCGGTTGAGGATGACGTTCTGGCGACTGTCCGCGCGCGGGCTCAGCCGCGCCTCGTTGAACGACCGGGTGACCGGTGCGTCGTACACGTATCCGGTGGTGTGCACCACCCGCATGCGCCAGCTCATACCGATTCTCCGACCCGGAAGCCGTTGAGCCCGTGCAGCCCCGTCCAGGCCACCCAGGATTCGGCGTGGAAGTACTGCAGCGCCACCGCCTCGCCTATCTCGTGACAGGTCGCCTGCAACCAGAGCAGCCGGCTCGGCAGGTCCTCGAGCAGTTCGGCCGCGGGCAGGAACTCGAGTTCGCTGCGGGCGCGCCCGAGCAGCCGGTGCGCTTCCTGACGCGCGGCGAAACGACTGTTGGGGCGTTGATCCAGTTCCTGCAGGCAACTTTCGGCCATGCGCAGCGAATGGAAGACCGAGCGCGGGAAAAGCCGGTCCAGCAGGATGAATTCGGCGATCTGATTCGCGTCCAGCACCCCGCGATGCGTGCGCAGATAGGGGTCGTGCGCCCCGGCCGAGCGCAGCACCGTCACCCACGCGGGCGAGGAGGTGCGGTCCCCCGCCCGCGAAAGCAGCAGGCGCACGGTCATATCGACGCGCTCGATGGATCGGCCCAGCAGCAGGAACCGGTAGCCGTCGTCCCGGCTGAGCGTGGAATCGGAGAGTCCGGCGAACATGGCCGCGCGGTCGGTGATGTAGTGACAGAACTCGTGCGGGCCCAGGGCGCGGGCCGCGCGTTCGGCCGCGGCCAGCCCGTTGTAGGTGGCGTTGAGACACTCCCACATTTCCGTCGAGGTGACTTCCCGTGCACCCCGGGCATTTTCCCGCGCCCGGTGCACCGAATCCACAATGGATCCGCCGTGTTCACGGCCGAAGGCCACCAGCTCGGTGACCGACCACACGTCGAGTTCGGATTCGGGTGGTTCGATGCCCAGTACCCGTAACAGCACCCTGGAGGTTCGATCCGGGTCCACCGTCGCGTCCTCGAGCAATTGATGCACCGCGACATCCAGAATGCGCGCCGTGTACTCGGCGCGTTCGACGTATCGGCCGATCCAGAAAAGGGATTCGGCATTGCGCGCCAACATGTTTACCGCCTAACGGGTCCTACTGCTTACCTCCGCCACGCTGCGGTTCGAACGTCTACTGCGATTGTTGTTGCTGACTGGCCCGATGGGGCGTGGGTTCACGGGATTGGTCCCGGTCCTGCGGAATATGTTGTTCGCCGACCAATTGCGTGCCGGCCAATTCTCGCTGTGCCACAGAGGTTCTGGGGGCCAGCACCCAGGTGTCCTTACTGCCGCCGCCCTGGCTGGAATTGACGACCAGCGACCCGTCCGGCAGCGCCACCCGCGTCAATCCGCCGGGCAGCACCCAGATGTCGTCGCCGTCGTTGACCGCGAAGGGCCGCAGGTCCACGTGCCGCGGCAGCAGCCCGCCGCCGATCTTGCTCGGCACGGTGGACAGTTGGACCACCGGCTGGGCGATCCACCCGCGCGGATCGGCCCGCACCTTGCGGCGGATCGCCTCGAGTTCCTTCGGGGCGGCGTCGGGCCCGATGACGATCCCGTACCCGCCCGAGCCCTCGACCGGTTTGACCACCAGTTCGGCCACCCGGTCCAGCACCTCGTCGCGTTCGTCGGGTTCCCAGCAGCGGTAGGAGTCCACGTTGGGCAGGATCGGCTTCTCGCCGAGGTAGTACTCGATGAACGCGGGCACGTAGGTGTACACGAGTTTGTCGTCGCCCACGCCGTTGCCGACCGCGTTGGCCAGCACCACCGATCCCGCACGCGCGGCATTGAGCACCCCGGCCACCCCCAGCATGGAGTCGGGGCGGAACTGCATCGGATCCAGGAAGGTGTCGTCGATGCGGCGGTAGATGACGTCGACCTGGCGCTCGCCGGCGGTGGTGCGCATGTAGACGACGCTGTCGCGGCAGAACAGGTCCCGGCCCTCGACCAGTTCCACGCCCATCTGCCGGGCCAGCAGCGAATGCTCGAAATAGGCGGAGTTGTAGACCCCGGGGGTGAGCACCACCACGGTCGGGTCGGTCTCGTTGGGCGCGGCCGCCGCGCACAGCGCGCGCAGCAGGTGACTGGGGTAGTCGCCGACCGCGTGCACCCGATGCGAGGCGAACAGGTCCGGGAACACCCGGGCCATGGTGCGGCGGTTCTCCATGACGTAGGAGACACCGGACGGGGAGCGCAGATTGTCTTCCAGGACCCGGAAGTCACCGTGCTCGTCGCGAATCAGGTCGATGCCCGCGACGTGGATGCGAACCCCGTTGGGCGGCACCAGCCCGGCGGCCTCGCGATGGAAGTGCGCGCAGGAGGTGACGAGTCGGCGCGGGATCACCTCGTCGCGCAGGATCGTCTGTTCGCCGTAGACGTCGGCGAGGAAAGCCTCGAGCGCCCGCACGCGCTGTTTGATGCCGCGTTCGAGTTTGGTCCACTCCGCGGCGGCTATTACCCGGGGCACCAGGTCCAGCGGAAAAGGCCGTTCCTGGCCCGAGAGCGAGAAGGTGATGCCCTGATCCACGAAGGCGCGCGCCAGCGCCTCGGCCCGGGCCTCCAGGTCCGCCGCGTCGGCGGTGGCCAGGGCCGCGAAGATACCCCGGTAGGGGGCGCGCGGGTGGCCGGAGGGGTCGAACATCTCGTCATACGCGTCGGCATAGCGGCCGGGTCGGTAGCCCGCGAAGACCCCGTCCACGGCACTGCCGATCTCGGCACGGCCGTTCGATGATGGAGCGGCCGCGGCCGATCGTGCTCCGGCTACGGGGGTCATGCAAAAATAGTCCATCACGCAGGGGCAACACGCAGTTGGACGCGGATAAATTTCTCGTATCGTCCATGTAGCGAACAGGGCCGATTTCATACACCGGCGTGTTGCCTGGTAATCTCGACCGTCGGTGCTGCGCTACAGGAACGTCAGTGTGCGCCCGGAGACTTTCAGTACTTACCTCATACACACCAAACGAAGGAACACGAGGAAACAGGCGTGGCCAACATCAAGTCCCAGATGAAGCGGATCCGTACCAACGAGCTTGCGCGCCAGCGCAACCAGTCGGTGAAGTCCTCGCTGCGCACCTCGATCCGCAAGTTCCGCGAGGCCGCCGCCGCCGGTGAGAAGGACAAGGCCCTCACCCTGCTGCAGTCCGCGAGCAAGAGCCTGGACAAGGCCGCCTCGAAGGGTGTCATCCACTCCAACCAGGCCGCCAACAAGAAGTCGGCGCTGTCGCTGGCCTTCAACAAGCTCGGCTGATTTTCACCGGTATTCCATTCCGGTAAGCATGCTTCGAACAGCCGCCGTGGCCACGACGACCACGGCGGCTTTTGTCGTATCCTCGCTGCCGAGACTTGCCGAGGCCGACGGTTCCCTGCAGGATGGCCTGCGACCGTCAGGCTATTGGATCGACCACCCCCGTTGGGAGCACCCTTGACACCGCTACGCCGTACTCGCCAGTCCTGGACCCGCGGCGCCGCGGCCGCCGGTATCGTCGCGGTCGCGCTCACGACCGGCCTCGGCACCGCCGCCGCCCGGCCCATCGGCCCGTTCGAGGTGGGCGGCGCGATCGAGGTCGAGTACGACCGGGGTGGCGGCTTCGACGCGTTCGGCGATCCGGTCGGTCCCGAGGTCGATGCCGCGGGCGGCGGCCGCAAGCAGGACTTCAACCGCAACGTGTCGATCTACTGGACCCCCGCGACCGACGCGCGCGCCATCGGCGGCGCGATCCGGGACAAGTGGTGGCAGCAGGGCGCGGAGGGCGGGGCGCTGAAGTACCCGGTGGTCAGCGAGGGCGCGACGGCAAAGCCGGGACGTTTCCAGCACTTCCAGAACGGCTCGATCTACTGGTCGGTCGGCACCGCGGCGCACGTGCTCACCGGTGTGATCCTCGACAAGTACGGCAAGGCCGGCTGGGAGAACAGCCCGCTGGGCTTCCCCATCACCGATGAGGGCAAGACCACCAAGGAGAGCGGCAAGTACACCCTGTTCGAGGGCGGCGCGATCTACTCCACGCAGAAGACCGGCACCCGGACGATCTGGGGCGCCATCCGCGACGAGTGGGTGCGCAACGGCGCGGAGAACGGCCGGTACGGCTTCCCGACCAGTGACGAATACGACTACGAGGGCGGCAAGGCCCAGGAGTTCCAGGGCGGCAAGCTCACCTGGCAGCCCTGATCCCCGACGACCCGGGAACCCGCTCGACGCCTCGATGGCGCGGGCGGGTTCTCTCGTTCGGGCTCAGACGGATTCGCGCAGGTCGATGATGCGCGCGAGGGCGTGTTCGAGGGCGTAGTTCGTGTCGGCCGCGCCGCCCTTGACGTCGGCGTTCAGCGCGGCCACGACCTGCAGGGCCGCGCCGATGGCGGCGCCGTTCCAGCCGCGGGCCTGACCCTGGGCCTTCTTGACCTTCCAGGGCGGCATGCCGAGATCGCCCGCGAGTTTGAACGGGTCGCCGCGGCCCGCGGAACCGACCCGGGCGATGGTGTGCACCGAATCGGCGAGGGCATCGGCCAGCAGGACGGCCGGAACGCCACGGTCGGTGGCCCAGCGCAGGGCTTCCATCGCGGCCGGGCGGTCGCCGGAGACCGCCAGGTCGGCGACGTCGAAACCGGTGACCTCGGCGCGGCCGGAGTAGTAGCGGTGCACCGCGGCCACGTCGACCTTGCCACCGGTATCGGCGATCAATTGTGAAGTGGCGGCGGCCAATTCGCGAAGCTCCGAGCCGACGGACTCGATGATGGCCTGCACCACGTCGCCGGATGCCCGCACGTTGGCGTTGCGGAATTCGTTGCGCACGAATTCGACTCGCTCACCGGCTTTGGTGACCTTGGTCGCCGGGTGCACCACCGCGCCCAGCTTCTGCAGCGCGGGGGCGAGGGCCTTGGCGCGGCCGCCGCCGGAGTGCAGGATCACCAGCACGACACCTTCGGGCGGGTCGGTGGCGGCGTCCTGGACCACCGCGACGGCGTCCTTGCCGGCCTCGGCGGCGGCCTCGAGCACGATGACGCGATCCTCGGCGAACAGCGAGGGGCTCAGCAGCTCGGCCAGTTCCGCGGTGCTGGCGTCACCGGCCCGCAGCCTGTCCACCGGCATGGCGGCGGCGTCCGGGCTGGCGGCCCGCGCCTGCGCGGTGATCGCCGCCACCGCCCGCTCCACCAGCAGTTCTTCATCACCGAGCACGAGATGCAGGGACGCGGGTCGTTGGCTCACGACCCCGATCCTACGAGTCGGGCCCGACACCTCCCCGACGCGGGCGCAGCGCGCCGAGCACAATCGCGCACAGCACCGCGGCCACCACACCCGACCGCACGCCGCCGGGCAGCTGCACCGAGGCGTGCAGCGCCGCCGCCCGATCGGCGACGGTGAGCAGCCACCACAGCGGCGGCCCGGTACAGCGGACGACCGCTTCCGCCGCCGGAGACCACGCGCAGGAGAGCACGGCGCCCAGCGCCCCCAGTACGGTGATCGGTGCGATCACGGGTTCCACCAGCACATTCACCACGATCGCGAGCAGGCTCACATGGCCCGTCATGGCGATGACGATCGGCGTGGTCACCACGAACGCCGCCGCGGACACGGCCACCGCGTCCGCGGGCGCACGCCACCACCCCCGCGCCCGCAACCACTCCGACCACCCCGGCGCGAAAACCACCAGCCCCGCCGTGGCCACCACCGACAGCGCGAACCCCCAATCCACCGCCAGCCCCGGCGACCACCCCACCAGCCCGATCACCGCCGCGCACAACGCCGGAACCGCCTGCTTCCGCCGCCCGCCCACCATCGCCAGCAGCGCCACCGCCCCCATGACCGCGGCCCGCAACACACTCGGCGAGGGCCGTGCCAACACCACGAACATGACCAGCGCCACCGCGGCCACGGCGACACCCACCCGCAGATCCACGGTGAGCACCCGCATCGAAAGCAACACCGCCCCTAGCAAAATCGTCACATTCGCCCCGGAAACCGCGGTCAAATGCGAAAGATGCACCTCCCGGAAATCCCCCCGCACCTTCTCCGAAACCCGCGACACATCCCCGATGACCAACCCCGGCAACAACCCCGCCGCCTCCTCCCCCAGGGCCCGCTGTGCCACCCCCGCGAACTCCGCCCGCACCCCACCGGCCACCCGCTGCCACCACGGCGCTTCCCCCACGAGCGTCGGAACTCCCTCCACCCGAACGACTCCCACGGTCATCCCACGCGCCCACCCCCGGTCCACCTCCCCCCGAAACACCACCCGCTGCCCCGGCAACAACCCGGCCCACCCCGCCTCCCGGGTGAACGCGATCACCTCACCCCCACCCCGCACCGCCTCCACTCCGCCGGCGTCATCCCGCGTGCCGCCCCCGCCACCGGTCTGCCCGTCACCCGACGCGGACCCACCCGAATTTTCCCGCCCGCCCGCCCGCTTCCCCGCCCCGGCCTCACCCCGCCGAAACTCCACCAGCTCCAGCCGCACGATCCAGTCCCGACCCCGAAACCCCGCCCCACTCAACTTCTTCGGATCATCCGCCACCACCGCGGTAACCCGAACCCGCTCCCCCTCCGGCACCGCCCCCAGCGGATGCTCCGCCACCCGATACGCCTGCCACCCCCCGGCCATCCCGAATCCCGCCCCAACCACCAACCCCGCCAACACAACCCACATCCCCTGCGGGGTCCGACGCCGAACGCCCCACCCCGCGACCGCCAAGACCCCGCACCCGACACCCACCCCGACCCCGGCCCGCCATCCGCCGGCCAACGCCACGATCATCGCGCCCCAGGCACACACAGCCGCTGGAACCAACCGAGCGTCCACAACCTGCGGAGCCTCGGCGAATTCCCCCGCATCCTCCACCTCGCGCCCTGTCCCCCGCCTCACCACCGGGGTTCCACCGATCTATCGCTCTCCGAGTTCGCGCGGTTGGCGACGCCCCGCCCGCACTCACCCCCAAGCTCGGCCACCCGATCCAGCGCTCCCCGCGCGGGAAACCGCTGCCCGCCGGTATCCCGGCCTCCGGCGGACACGGCCTCCGTGTCCTCGGCGCCCAGGTGTCGACCGCTGACCCGCGTGTGCTCAGCGGTGTCTGCCGAATCCCAGCGTGCTGCCGCAGCGCGGCACCGCGATTCCCCCGTGTACATACGCGACCACCGGCGGCCGAAGTCGTCCGGCAGGGTAGAGGGAGCAGCGGGTTCACCCGCGTCGACCATGTCGATCGGTCGGATATGCGGTCCCACAACGCTTTTCTGGCTCACATGGAACGCGTCGGCGTTCGAGGTGGGGCCGCGGACGGCGGTGGACGGGTTCGTCATATCGTCACCGCGGGGCGGAGGCGGGCCAGGCGGGCGGGGCCTATGCCGTCTATGTCGGCGAGTTGGTCTATCGAGGTGAAGCGGCCGTGGGTGGTGCGCCAGGTGACGATGGATTTGGCGGTGATGGGACCTACGCCGGGGAGGGCATCGAGTTCGGCTTCGGTGGCGGTGTTCAGGTTGATCTTGGCGGCGGGGGTGGCCGGGCGGGGCGAGGTGGGATCGAGTGGGGCGGACGGGGGTTTGGCGGAATTGATGATCGTGGTGGCTACCTGCTGGGCGCGCGGGACGGGTTTGCCGACCACTATCTGGTCGCCGTCCACGAGGGGCTGGGCCAGGTTCAGGGCGGAGAGGTCGGCGTCGGGGCGGGGGGACGCGGATTTCAGGGCGTCGGCGACCCGGGAGCCGGCAGGGAGGCGGCGGAGGCCGCTGTAGTCCACGAAGCCGATCACGCTGACCACCAGCTCGCCGGTGGACGCGGGATGGCCGTTCACCTCGGAGGGGTTGGGCGCGGCGGGGTTTCGGGACGGTACCGATGCCTGCGCGGCTCCCGGCCCGCCCTGCGGCGCGGAGCCCGCGCCGCCGCTCTCTCCGCCATCGGCGTTCGGAGCGCCGCCGCCCGAACCGTCCTGAGCCGCGGCGGATACCGGCCCGGCGCTCGCCGGTGGGCTGATGGGCGGCACCGCGTACACCTCCGGCTCCTCGCGCAGGGCGGCGAATCCCGCGAGCAGCACGGCGAGCGCCGCGACCACCGCCAGCACCACGACCCCGCGCGGCCCCGGATCCCACCGCGTCCCCCGGAAACGCTCCGGTACCACGCGCTCGTACCAGGGCACGGTGCCCCCGCCGACCCCGGACAACCAGGCGGGAGAGCACAATCCACCCGGATCCCGTGCCTCCCGCGCCCCGCTGGCCCGGGGCGCTCGATGATCGAGCCGCGCCGTGTGCCCGGACAGCTCACGTTCATCGGACGTCTCGTAGGCCCCGCCCGGCGGTCGCGGGTCACGCGCCGGCCGCCGCGCACCCGCGGGCGTGCGGTACGACCGCCCCGGGGCGAATCCGTCCGCCCCGCGGTCTCCGGATTCGCGGGCGGACGCCTCGGCCGAATCCTCGTCCCAGCGAGACCCGCTGCGTGCCCGGGGATCAGGCGGGGCGACGGATTCGGGGTCCGAGAGGGCGTCGAGCCTGCGGCCCGCGGGAGAGTGTTCGTCGATGCGTGTCATGCGGGCGACGGTATGCCTCGAGCCCGAACCCACCGGTGCGCCGACCTGGGGTTTCAGCGCGCCTGTGGATAGCGAATCCCGTTGTGGAAAGCCAGATTTTGACGCGGGTCACGCCCGCCTCCAACCGCTGTGATCAGCGGTTTCGCCGATCACCCACAGCCACCGGGCACGACCAGCGCCCCCACCGCGCCCATTCCCAGATGTACGCCCAGCGTCGGCCCGAACTCGCTCACGATCAGCTCGCGAATCCCCGGGACCAGATCCCGAAGCTGTCCCGCGATGGTGTTCGCCGCCTCTTCCGCCCCGAGGTGCTGCACCGCGACCGCGGCTCCGTCCTCGCCCGCCGCGTCCACCGCCGCCGCGACCAGTTTCGCGAACGCCTTGGACCGTGTCCGCGCCTTCTCCCGCAGCTCGATGCGCCCGTCGACGATCTGCAGGATCGGCTTGGTCACCAGCTCGGTGCCGAAGAACGCCGCGGCACTGCTCAATCGCCCGCCCCGGCGCAGTTGCTCGGTCCGATTCACCACGATGAACGTGCGCCCGCG
The DNA here is from genome assembly GCF_042799795.1 of Nocardia sp. NPDC057668. Classification (NCBI taxonomy): domain Bacteria; kingdom Bacillati; phylum Actinomycetota; class Actinomycetes; order Mycobacteriales; family Nocardiaceae; genus Nocardia; species Nocardia sp. NPDC057668. The sequence continues at coordinate 2,333,411 of NZ_JBHVIC010000001.1, forward strand.
ACTGGCCGCGGACACCGCGGAGTCGTACACCACGTCCAGGGGCGCCCCGGTCCGTGCGCGCCGCGCAGCAGCCAGCACCGGGAACCCGGTCCCGAGCCCGGCGCTGAGCGAATCCACCAGCCGCACCCGGTCGGCGGCGTCCATGTCCCGCACCGCCGTGCGGCCGGCTTCCCAGGTCCCGGACAGCTGCCGCGAAATATGCACGGCGACAACGCCGTCGCCGCCGCTCATGTCCAGCGCGCGTTCGTACGCCGAACGCAGATCACCGGGCGAGGCCCCGGAGGTGGTCACCGCGGAAGAGCTGTAGTCGATCTCGCAATCGTCCACGCCCTCGCGGATCTCACGATCGTCGACAAGCACGTGCAGCGGCACCGTGAGCACGCCCAGGTCGGCGGCGAGGTCGGCGGGCAGGCTGGCCGACGAGTCCGTGACAACCACGACGGCCATCCGCTAGCGAACCTCTCTCATGCAGTCTTGCCCTCGCGCACCGCGACCTCGGACAGCACCTTCACCATGGCGCGGGCGACGGCGCTGTGCCCCTCCCAGCCCCAGTGAATCCCGTCGGGATTCGCCTCACCGTGAAAGACGTTGTCCCGCACGGCTTCACCCAGGTCGACCAGCGGAACCGACTTGTCCCGCGCCCAGTCGCTCACGGCCCGCACCATGGGCTCGCGCCCGGTGTGCACGCGCGCGTACGCGTCGCACCGATGCACCGACGGCAGCACCGCCACCATCGGCAGCTCCGGCCGCAACCCGGCCAGCGCGTTGCGTGACTGTTCGAGGTAGTCCACGCTCACCGCGGGCGGCAGCGCCACCGGCCACCCGAGCGGAGAAAGCTTGGGCTGCAGCCAGTTATAGGCCTCGCGGACCCGGCGGCGAGCGCCGGCCGGCCGCACGTAGCGGATGAGTTCGCGCAGCGCGGTCGGCAAAGGCGAAGGCAGGGAATCCATTCCGGCGGTCGCGAAGACCACCGCACCGGCGCGCGGCACGCTCGCCCACACGCGCGGGTCGCCGATCAGCGCCCAGTACGCGTCCCGGCAGGTCCAGCCGATCCGCGCGACCAGCTCGACATCCCAGCCGAGTTCGGCGGCAACGAGATTGGGCCAGATTCGCGGGTGATCCGCGGACAGCCCGCCCTTGGGCCCGAAGTAGGACAGCGAGTCACCGATCACCAGCAGCACCGGGCGCGGACCGGGTTCGGCCGCGCTCTCGGGCTCGGGCGCGCCGCCGAACAACGCGTCCGGCGCGTGCCGGACGTTTCTCACCTCCGACGCCTGCCGCAGCAGTTCGTCGGAGACTTGCCGTTCATCGGCGGTATCACTGGACATCGGGGGCTACCTTCGCGACCGCGTTCCACACATCGAGCCGCCAGCCGGGCCGGTCCATGCTCGGACCGTGGCTGGTCAACTGCACCCAGCTGGTATTGGCCAGCCCGCCCAGGGCGGGCCAGTTCACGGGCGGGAGGTCCAGGATCGCCGCGGTCAGTGCCGCGATCAGGCCGCCGTGCGCGACGAGCACGATGGTATTACCGGGCCAGTCGTGGCGCTCGGTGAAGAACTCGTGCACCACGGGCAGCGCGCGGGCGCCGACCTCCAGCTTGGATTCGCCGCCGGGCGGGGTGAAGGTCGGATCCATGCGCCATTCCTTGCGCGCACCGGGATACAACGAGTCCACCTCGTGGTGGGTCATGCCCTCCCACTGCCCGAGATCGGTTTCGCGCAGCCGGGTGTCGGTCACCACCGGCAGTCCGGCGTGGTCGGCGACGGCGAGCGCGGTGTCGTGCGCGCGCCGCAGGTCCGAGGAGACGATGTGGATGACATCGCTGGTGGCCATGTCGGGGGCGCAGTCCTTGGCTTGACGGCGGCCCAGTTCACTGAGTTCGGTATCGATCTGACCCTGCATGCGGTCGCCGGCATTCCATTCGGTCTGCCCGTGGCGCAACAGAATCAGCCGGCGGACGCCGGCGAGCTTACTGGCCACTACTCGTCTCCGGCCTCGTCGTTCGCTTCGGCCTCGACCTTGGCGCGCTGTTCTTCGATGCCCTCGATCGGAATCTGCGGGCAGTCCTTCCACAGGCGCTCGAGGCCGTAGAAGTCGCGTTCGTCGTTGTGCTGGATGTGGATCACGATGTCGACGTAATCCAGCAGCGCCCAACGGCCTTCGCGGGTGCCCTCGCGACGCACCGGCTTGTATCCGGCGTCGCGCAGCTTGTCCTCGACGTTGTCGACGATGGCGTTGACCTGGCGCTCGTTCGGCGCGGACGCGATCACGAAGCAGTCCGTGATCACAAGCTGTTCGGAGACGTCGAGGACGACGACTTCCGCGGCCAGCTTCTCGTCGGCCGCCAAGGCCGCCACCGTCGCCATCTTGACCGCTTCGACTGATGCGCTCACCCTGCCGCCACCTTCCCATTGCTGTGCGACACGTAGAGGTGCCGCTTCGATATGTACTGCACGACGCCATCCGGGACGAGATACCACACCGGCCGGCCCTCGCTCGCCCGCTTCCGGCATTCGCTCGAAGAGATGGCCAGGGCGGGGATTTCGATCATGGTGACGGCGTCGGCGGGGTGATCACGGAGATAGTCGGCCAGGTGGTCGATGTTCAATTCGTACCCCGGACGGCTGACCCCGACGAATTTCGCCAGTTCGAACAGTTCGGACCAATCCTGCCAGGTGAGGATGCTGGCCAGCGCGTCGGCTCCGGTGATGAAGTACAGATCCGCGTCGGGATACTGTTCGCGCAGCTCACGCAGGGTGTCGATGGTGTAGGTCTTCTTGCCGCGCTCGATGTCGGTCCGGCTGACGGAGAAGCTCGGGTTCGACGCGGTGGCGATGACGGTCATCAGATAGCGGTCTTCGGCCGGGCTGACGAGCCGGTCGGCCTTCTGCCAGGGCTGCCCGGTCGGGACGAAGATGACCTCGTCGAGTTCGAGGGTGTTCGCGACCTCGCTGGCGGCAACCAAGTGCCCGTGATGGATGGGGTCGAAGGTGCCGCCCATCACCCCTAGCTTGCGGCGCCCTGTCGTATGCACGAATAGCGAGCTTACCGGGGGCAACCGCCGGAACGTCGTCCCGGCGGTTGTCATTTTTCGGTTGTGGGTTCGGTTGTGGGTGGGTCAGGCGGTGAGCGCGGCCTTCATGTCGGGCTTCAGGACCTTGTCCAGGGCCTGCCACGGGACGGTGATCATGATGTTCCCGGCGGCGTGCGAGGCGATCTCGCCGAAGTAGACGCGCAGGCCGTCCTTCGCGACCGCCCAGTGGCGGTAGTTGTCTTCCTTGGGGAGCAGGGCGTCCTTGTAGTAGGGCTCGCCGTCGGTGGCCTTGGGCACCAGGATGGCGGCCTGCTGCTGCAGGACCGAGAGTCCGCTGTCGACATTGGTGAACAGGTCGCGGAGCACGAGGGCCTTGCCGGTCTCGGTGCGGGTGTTGTGGGTGATGAAGTCCTCGTACGGGTGCGCCGCGCCCTCGTTGTAGATGCTCACCGAGAACTTGGTGCTGAGCACCTGCTGGTTGGTGTAGACGTAGTTCGTCCCGGTCTTGACGTCCACGTGGTCGCCCGCCCGGGCGATGTAGATGTCGGCCGCGCGGCGGACCGAGCGGTTGAAGACGTCCCGGGCCTGAAGGTAGGCCCCGTCGACCCCGTCGATGTCGAATCGCGGTACGTCGACCTTGTAGTTGTATCCCTCGAGCGTGTACGTGCTCGACCGGAATCCGACGATGATGTCGCCCTTGGCCACCACGCTGACCGCGCCCATGGTGAGCGCCGCCAGCACCATGGCGAGTAGAAGATGAACGGTCTTACGCTGCTGCCCCATGTCGCTCTCCGAAATCGCAAGCTGCCGGGCTGTTCCCGGCGTTGCCATTACTGTCGCGACACCCGCCAACGGTTCCCTAACGACAGACCAATGGGCGTGGGTCACCGATCGTGACGCCGAGGCCGGCAAAGCCCGCGACGCCGTGGCCGCCGGCTGGTCAGCCGGGGATCGGGGGGTTGGTCCTGGCGGGCGGGGGCGTGCGGCGGTAGCGGCCGGGGGCGATCCCGTACTCGCGTTTGAAGGCGGCCGCGAAGGCGAACTCCGAGGTGTAGCCGACCCGGCGGGCGATCTCGTGGAGCGGGGCGTCGGAGCCGTGCAGCAGGCGGCCGGCGGTGGCCAGGCGCCACCAGGTCAGATAGGTCAGGGGCGGCTGGCCGACCAGGGATTGGAAGCGGCGGGCGAAGGCGGCCCGGGAGAGACCGGCCTCGTCGGCGAGGGTCTGCACCGTCCACGGCTCGCCGGGGGCGCGATGGATGGCGCGCAGGGCGGCGCTGATGTCCGGATCGTTCAGTGCCGCAGCCCATCCGGTGACTTCCGCGCCGGCCGGGCGGTCCTCGAACCAGGCGCGCAACAGGTACAGCAGCAGCATGTCCAGCAGGGCTCGGACGATGATGTCCGCGCCGAGCCGGGGGTTGGCCGCCTCGGCGCCCAGCAGTTCTATCGCGGAACGCAGTTCGGGGTGCCTGCCCAGCTCGGCGGGGAGGTGGATCACCTCGGGCAGATCACGCAGCAGCGGATGCACTCGCTCGGGGTCGAGTTCGTAACCGCCGCAGAGGGTTACCGTCGCCTGGCCGTCGCGGCCGACGAAGTCCGAGACGAACAGGTCGGTGTCCTCGACGGGATCGCATCGGGGTTCGGCGAGCGGGGTGGTGAGCTCGTCGGCCAGTCCGTAGCTGTCACCGTGTGGGAAGAACGCCACGTCGCCGACGTTCAGGGTGATCGGATCCCCCTGCGGTGGAAAGAGTTTGCACGAGCCGCGCAGGACGACCTGGAATCCGGCCGCGCCCGCACGACCGGGAAACCGCTGGCCCCAGGGGGCACGCCATTCGATGCGCGCCGAGCTGGCGCGCCCGGTGCGCATACTCGCGACCACATCACTGAGAACATCCACTCGATCAGGATACGTGGAGACTTTGACGTATAAAACAAAGATATCAACGCATTGTTCGTCTCGAAAGCGGCAAATACCGTCGGTATCAGCCGAACGAGAGGACACACCCGAATGTCTACACAGCCCGCGCCCGCCACCCCGGTCGTCACCATGCGAGCGGCCCGCATCCACGATTACGGCGCGCCCGACGTCATCGCGGACGACGTGGTTCCGGTGCCGCACCCCGTCCCCGGAGAGGTGCTGATCCGCGTCGCCGCAACCTCTTTCAACCCTTCCGAGGCGGCGCTGCGCTCCGGCGCGCTACGACATGTCCTGCCGCTGCCGCTGCCCTACACGCTCGGCTGGGATGTGGCCGGAATCGTCACGGAAGTCGGCCCGGGCGTCACGATGTTCGGCCCGGGCGACCGGGTGATCGCCCGGTTGGATACCGGCGGCGCGGCGGCCGAGTACGTCGCGGCCGCCGCCGATCTCCTGGCTCCGGCTCCCGCGGGCCTGCCGCTGACCGACGCGGCCGCTATTCCGGTGGCCGCGCTGACCGCCTGGCAAGCGGTCCACGAACACGCGGAAGTGTCACCCGGACAACGTGTCCTGATCAACGGCGCGGGCGGCGGCGTCGGCGGCTTCGCGGTCCAGCTGGCCAAGCGCGCCGGCGCGCGGGTCCTCGCCACCGCGAGCGCACGCAGCGCCGCCGCGATTCGCGAGCTCGGAGCCGATCGAACCATCGACTACACGGCGCAGCCGCTACCCGCCGACTTGGACGCGGTCATCAACCTGGCCGCCCTCACCCCCGGCGCGGCGTCCGCCCTCACACCCCTGATCCGCCCCGGCGGTCGCCTGGTATCCATCGCGACCCCGATCCCCGCCCCCGACGCCGTCCACTTCGTAACCCGAAACGACGCAGCCCAATTGGCGCGGATCAGCGCGCTGGTCGGGTCGAAACACCTCCGGGTCGACATCGCCGAGTCCCGCCCCCTGCGCGACCTGCCCGAGATTCACCGCCGCAGCGAGGCCGGCCTGACCCGCGGCAAAATCATCCTCCACCCCTGACCCCGGCCGCGCGTGATATCCGGCCACCAGCGGTGCCAACAGCGCCACCGGTAGGCCGAAACATTCGGGGCGAGTTCGAGACCCGCCCCGAGCGTCCCGGTGGATTACGTGTGCGCGGCGCCGTCGATGCGGATCTCGGTGCCGCTGATGAAGCGGCCGTCGTCCGAGACCAGCATCGCGATCACGCCCGCGACATTCTCCGGGCCCGCCATCTCGGCCGGATTGTCCTGCGGGACAACGGCGATGAGGCGCTGGAACAGGGACCAGTCCGAATCCTGGGGCAGGTAGCCGGGAGTCGCGTCGGTGATGCCGGACTTGATGCCGCCGGGGGCCACGCTGACCGCGCGCAGGCCCTGCTTGCCGTACTCCAGAGCCAGGACGTGGGTGAGGGTTTGGATGCCGCCCTTGCTGGCGGAGTAGGCGGCCATGTAGGGGTGGGCGAAGTTCGCGGAGGTGGAGCTGAAGTTCACGATCGTGCTGCTGGGGTTGGCCAGCAGGGCGGGCAGGGCCTCGCGGATCACCAGGAAGGTGCCGGTGAGGTTGACGTTGATGATCTGGTTCCACAGGTCCAGGGAGGTCTCGTGGGTGTGCGCGGCGCGCAGGATGCCGGCGGCGTTGACCAGCGCGTCGAGGCCGCCGAGGGTGTCGACGGCGCTCTTGACGCCCGCGATGACGCCGGCTTCGTCGCCGATGTTCATCTCCAGGGCGGTGAAGCGGGCATCGGTGCCCGCCTCGGCGGCGCTCTTGCCGGTCAGGGCGAGGCCCTCGACGTTGACATCCGCGCCGACGACGATCGCGCCCTCGGACAGCAGACGAAGGACGGTGGCCTGGCCGATGCCGGAGCCCGCGCCGGTGACCAGGATGCGGCGCTGTTCGAGACGGTTCATGAGATCTCTTCCTCGACGTTGAGTGCTTTAGTGACACGATATGCCATAAATGGCACACCGCGCCACAAAATCTTTCCTGCTCTGTAGAGTGCGGCTGTGACCAGCGACCGAACCACGGCCACGCCCGGCCCCGGACGTCCCGCCCTCAGCGAAACCCGCCGCGCGGCCACCCGCCGCCAGGTGGCCTTGGTCGCCGCCCGACTCTTCGCCGAAAACGGCTACGCCGCAACCACCGTCGAGGAAATCGCCGCCGCCGCGGGCATGGGCCTGCGCACCTTCTACCGCTACTTCCCCGCCAAGGAGGACGTGGTCGCCCCGCTCCTGGCCGCCGGAACCACCGCCTGGGCCGACGAATTGGCCGCCTGTCCCCCCGACCTCCCCCTCCGCGAGGCCCTGGCCCGCTCCTACCGCTCCGCCACGGCCTACGCCCTCACCGAGGCCGGCATCCCCGACACCCTCCTGCACCCCGTCCTACGCGCGGTGACCGAACTCCCCGCCCTCCGCTCCACCTGGCTCCGCGTCCAACAGGACGCCGAAACCCGCCTGATCCCGATCATCGCGACTCGCACGAACCGCTCCCCCACCGACATCTCGGTCGCCCTGACCGCCGCGATGGCCAACACCGCGGTCCGCCTCGCCACCGAGCACTGGGCCGCCACCACCGGCGAGACCTCCCCCGCCGACGTGGTCGACACCTACCTGACCCACCTGGCCGAGGGAACACTGCTCTAGACCAGGCCCGGATCTCACTCTCCGCCCTGTCGTGACGCGGCCGACGGCGCCGCTCCGGAGGTGTCTGACCGCAAGCGCCCCTACGGATTCGGGCCGCGAGCCTCGGCCTGCCATGCGGGGACCTCCTCGAGGGTCAGTGGGTCGACCGCCCGGGCCCCGGAGACGTAGAGCGCCCACCAGAGTTCCTCGCAGGCCGGGTGGGGCGCGCCGAGGGTGTCGGCCCAGACCGCGACGGTTCCGTCCGTGCGGAGCGTCAGATCCCACCACGACCATTGGCGGCGGGGCGGGGCGAAGCAGCCGACCCACTCCCGGATCGTCCAGGGTTCCTCGGCCCGGGCCTCGGAGTAGCGGCGGTTGGCCGCGTAGGCGACCTCGTCGAAGCGTGTGAACCACGGGGGTAGTGGGTCCAGGCCGGGGAGATCATCGGTGGAGTCCGTGACCGTCAGGGCCGCCGAGATCAAGTGGCGTAGCCGGGTCGCGTACTCCGGCGGGGCGATCGCGGGGTGTACGACCAGTAGCGCGAGCGGGTCGCGCGGGACGCCGTCCGGTCGAGTGAATACGCGTCGCTTCTCCGAATCGAGTTCTGCTGCCACAACTTCCGCCCCCTTGGAAAGTCTCGATTACGAGCCGGCGACGGCTGTGTCCCCCATCGCCAACGCCACGGCGACCGGAATCCCCCGCCGCTCGGCCAGATTCAGCCGCTCCCGGACCTCGAACAGGGTCCGCGGGCGATACCCGGGACCCTGACCACAGCATCCGCCGTGAAAGGTCAGCCCGGAGCCGAGCACCGTCGTGAGCACCCGCCACCCGGCCCCGTCGAGCTTACGCGGCACCGCGAGATGCGAACCGGCGTCGATCATCCCGCGACGACACCGCGGGCACCGCGCCGACGACCGGGACGCCGGCAGCTTGACCATCGCTCGCTCGACCAGCAGCAGGGTGCCCATGAGACACCCGACAGTCCAGGCACACCCGGTGGGAGGTGTTCAGATAAATGCACACGGCCGCAGGGTACGAACGCGGGAGCCGGTGCGTCGAACCATTTTCGACGCGGCACAACGGCCCGATACCCAAGCCCGTCAGCGGATTCGCGCACCTCGGTCGCGAGCCGCACGCACGCACGCGCCACAGGCTCAGACCTTCTGACGCCGATACTCCCCGAAGAAGATAGCCACCGTCACCACCAGCCAGCCCGCGACGTACCAGGCCGCCCGCGCGGGAGCCCAATTGTCCAGCAGCAGAGCACCGGCGAAGACCGCCAGGCCGAGTGAGAGGGCTGCGGGCCGGAACCAGCCTGTCATCGTGGACTCCTTCGCCGGGGCGGCACACCGCGGCGATGCGGAGGCACCCGCACCGGAGCGGTGGTCCAGCTCGAATCTGCTTCCTACATCGTACTTTCGGGGTCCGACAAGACCACCCGGTCAGCACCCGCGGTGGGAGTGAATGGTCAATCGGCATCGCATCGCTTCAGTTGCCTCAGGGCGCGAGATCTGACGTGACGGGTGATCCACGGCTGTTCCAGGAGCGACAGCAACTCGTCCCACTCCGCATCCGAGACCGAGCTCGACTCGACCCATCGCAGCGCCAGTTCCGCCCAATAGACGCTCTGTGTGTAGGTCGCCATGCGCAGCATCGCCGCGGGGGCAAGGACTTCACCGACAATCCGATCGGCGTGCCTCGAACCGTGCAGAGGCTGCTCGATCTGGGCGAGGACCCGGTCACGGTCGAAGCTCACCAGCGGTAGCAGCGCGAGTGGCCGTTCATCATGGACCCGGCTCAGGGGTCCGCTGGTGCCCATCCACAGCGTTCCGTCCGCGAGCACCCCGAGCCACACGCCCGACGGAAACCGGAAAAATCGCAGCCGCTCTCTGCCTACAGCCTACTTTCGAGGTCCGACCGCTCCGGGTGATGATCCACGACGTGGTGCGGTCTCAGGGCTCGCGGGTCCAGAGGGTGGCGGTGAGCTCCCGGAGTTGGGTGTCGTCGGGGACATCGGCGGTCACTCGGAAATAGACCACGGCGTTCTTGCTCGTGATCGCGCAGTACTCGGCTCCGACGGGGAGGAGGGCAGTCGACTTCGGCATCGGCTGTTCCAAGGCGTCGGTGCGGCAGCCTTCGGGGGTCGCGCCGGACACCGACAGGCCGAGGGCCTGGCCCGCGCCGGTCGTCAGGGCGCCGCCGCAGCCGATCTTTACGGTCAGATCGGTGTCGCGGGTGGTCGTAGGCTGGCCGGCGGGCAGGTCGAAGTCGACGCCGGACTGGGCGCAGGCGGTCGTCGCGGCGGGAATGCTGAGCGCCCGGTCGGCGTAGACCTCGTTCCAGCCGGGGAAGCCGGCGGGCGCCTCGGTGGTGGGCACGGGGACGACCACCGGCAGCGGCAGGCTCGCCACCGTCGTGGTGGACGTGGGGGCCGCGACCGCGGCATCGTCATTGGACTCGATCGCGACGATGCCGAGCAGAATGCCGAGCAGGCTCACGAACGCCAGGACAGCCGCGGCGAGCGCCGTGCGCAGCTTGGTCGTCGACGAGGGGGGCGTCGGCTGTCCGGAACCCAGGCCGGGCGGCAGCAGCGGACTGCTCGGGCTCGGCGGAGCGGGCGGGGACGGGTAGGGGCTCATGCGGTGGGATCTTTCCGTCGAAAAGTCAACGGGGTCAACACTCTCATGACAAATGCCGTGATGGCCCGATTCGGCGTGCCCGAAATGAGTGGACAGCCGGTCCGGGCGGCCCGCACGATACGGCGATGACGTTCGAGCTGCGCACGGCAGACCTAGAGGTGATCAACAGCGCGACCAAGTACCCGTCGATCCCGACCTATCACCGGCTCGGGGAGCGCGGGGCCCTGACCGACGCCGTCACCGAGTTCTCCGGGCCCGTCATCGGAACCGAGAAGGTCGACGGCAGCAACTCGCGGATCATCTGCCTGCCCGACGGCACCTGGCTGCTCGGCAGCCGGGAGGAACTGCTGTGCGCCAAGGGTGATCTGATCGGCAATCCCGCGCAGGGCATCGTGGCTGCCCTGCGCGGGGTGGCCGACGCGCTGGCGGCCCCGGACGACACCGTGCGCGTGTACTTCCTGGAAACCTACGGCGGCAAGGTGACCGCGGCGAGCAAGCAGTACACGGGAAATCTGACGGTCGGCTACCGGCTGTTCGACGTGGCCGTGCTGCCGGGTCACGCCGAGCTGTTCGCGCGCCCGGTCAAGGAGATCTCGGCCTGGCGCGAGGCCGGTGGCCAGTCGTTCGTCGGCGAGGCCGAATTGCGCGCGGCCGCGACGCGAGCCGGGGTCGAGCCGACCCCGCGCCTGTTCACCCTCGACGGTGCGGACCTGCCCCGGGAGCTCGGCGCGACCCGCGACTTCCTCACCGAGCACCTGCCCGAAACCCGGTGCGGCCTGGACGAGAAGGCGGGCGGTCGGCCCGAAGGGATCGTGCTGCGCACCCCCGACCGGTCCGTGATCGCCAAGGCCCGCTTCGAGGATTACGAGCGCACCCTGCGCCGACGGCGCTCGGCCCGGTAGCTCCCCGACACGACCACGAGCGGCCCGTGCCGTGCGGAGCGTTCCGCGCGGCGCGGGCCCGTCTCATACCCGGGGCCGCTTGGCTTTCGGCAGCTTGGCGACGATGGTCTCGTACGATCCATCGATCAGTTCCCGCAGCTCGTCCTCGGGAATCTTCCCGCCGAGTTTGATGCTGTTCCAGCCGTACCGCCCGATGTAGGCCGACACCGACACGTCCTCGGGGTACACCGCGATCAGCTCGTCCGCCTCGGCCCGCGTCCCGCACTGCAGACCGATCGCGTCACCGTTGCCGAGGAAGGCGAAGATCTTGTCGCCGACCTTCGCGACGATATCGCCCTCCCACGGTTCGTCCTGCCACGCACCGGGTTTGGCCAGGCAGTAGGCGAGTACATCCATGGCGCGCTCCTCGAATCAGATGGGCAGCAACCGCCCGACAACCGCGGTCAGCTGCCGAGCCGAACGGCATTCGTGCATCTCGATGATCTCGGCGTACTTCTTGGCCGCCGAATCCCCGGTGCCCCACATCTTCTCGGCCTCGGGGTTGAGCCAGTACGCGTGCTTGGCGACGCCGACCAGCTGACGCAGGGTGTCCAGGGCCGGATCACGGTAGTTGGTGCGGGCGTCGCCCAGGATCAGCAGCGAGGTGCGGCTGGTGACCGCGTCGGGGAACTGCTCGGCGAAACCCTCCAGGGCGGAACCGTAGTCGGAGTGCCCCTCGATGCCGACGACCTTCGCCTCGGTGAAGATGCGGCGGGTGATCTGGTCCAGTGGGGTGGTGGCGTCGAACAGCTGGGTCACCTCGTCGACCCGATCCACGAAGGCGAAAATCCGCACCCGCGAGAACTGTTCGCGCAATGCGTTGACAAGCACCATGGTGAAGCTGGAGAACCCCGCGACCGAACCCGAGATGTCGCAGATCAGAATGAGATCCGGCCGGCCCGGCCGCGGCTTGCGCGTCACCAGGTTGACCGGCACCCCACCGGTGGACATGGACTTGCGCAGCGTCTTGCGCAGATCGATCTCCCCGCGCCGCGCCTTGCGCCGCCGGGAAGCCAAGCGGGAGGCCAGGATTCGTGCCAGCCGCTGACTGCTGCGGCGTAGATCGTCGAGCTCGTTCTGGGAGATGCGCAGGAAGTCCGCGTCCTCGGCCTGGCGGGCCACGCCGTAGTTCGCGACCCGTTCCCGGCCGATGCGCTCGGCGACCCGGCGACGGGTCTCGGCCTCCACGGTGCCCCGGAACGACTTGATGCGCTGACGCGCGGTGCGGCGGGCGACCTCGGTGTCGAAGTCGGAGTTGTCCATTCCGGCCGCGAGCCCGGCCAGCAGCTTGGCGACCAGCAGTTCGGGCTGCAGATCCTTGAGCGTCTGGTAACTGGAGAAGGACGGCCCGCCCGCGGCCTGATACTGCCCCATCTGCTCGACCATCTGCGCGGCCAGCGCCTGGAGTTGCTGCTCCTGTTCGGGCGAGGGCTCCTGCAGGAGCAGCTCGGCCAGCATCTGCCGCAGCTCGATGATGTTCACCGAACCGTCGGGCTTGTAGGGGATTTCGACCTCGGCGGCCCCGATGCGCTCCCCCAGCGCGGCCGGGAACCACAGGTCGAAGAGTCCGTCGTAGGTGGCGCGCTGGGTGGTCCGGCGCAACAGCGCGCAGGCCAGGCCCTCGCGCAGCACCTCCCGATCCATCAGGTCCAGCACGGTGATCACCTGTGCGGCGTCCACCGTTTCGGACGGCCCGACCGGGATTCCCCTGGCGCGCAAGGCTTCCACGAAACCCACCAGGTGCCCGGAGAACCCGTGCTCGGCCGTGGGGCCGGGCACCGCGGCGACCGGTCGCGGCGCGGGCGCGCCACCGCCGGTGACCGCGCGCACGGCCGCGGAGACGAAGCCCCGGGGCGAGGTGGAACCGCCGCTCATGGCCTCAGGCCAGCTTCAGCTCGGACTGCGCGCGCAGGTGATCGGCCTGATGCTTGAGCACCACGCCGAGCGTGGCGCGCACGGTCTTGTCGTCGAGATCCTTTGCGCCCAGCGCGATCAGCGTGCGCGCCCAGTCGATTGTCTCGGCCACCGAGGGCAGCTTCTTGAGTTGCATGCCGCGCAGCACGTGCACCACGCGCACCAGCTGGGCCGCCACCGCGGGCTTCAGCTCGGGCACCCGGCTGGCCAGGATCCGGCGCTCGAGATCCTCGTCCGGGAAGTCGATGTGCAGGTACAAGCAGCGGCGCTTGAGCGCTTCGGACAGCTCGCGGGTGGCGTTGGAGGTGAGCACCACGAACGGCTTGCGGGTCGCGGTGATCGTGCCCAATTCCGGCACGGTGACCGAGAAGTCGCTCAGGATCTCGAGCAGCAGGCCTTCGATCTCGACGTCGGCCTTATCGGTCTCGTCGATGAGCAGCACGGTCGGATCGCTGCGCCGGATGGCGGTCAGCAGCGGGCGCGAGAGCAGGAACTCCTCGGTGAAGACGTCGGATTTCGTTTCCGCCCAATCGTTCTCCGAAGACGCCTGAATGCGCAGGATCTGCTTGGCGTGGTTCCACTCGTACAGCGCGCGGGCCTCGTCCACCCCCTCGTAGCACTGCAGGCGCACCAGTTCCGCGCCCGCGACCTGGGCGACGGCCTTGGACAGCTCGGTCTTGCCGACGCCGGCCGGACCCTCGATGAGCAGGGGCTTGCCGAGCCGGTCGGCCAGGAAGACCGACGTGGCGGTGGCCTTGTCGGCGAGATAGCCGGTGCCGGCCAGGCGCTCGATCACATCGTCGACCGACGAGAAGATCGGCTCCTGAATCGGTGCTGCTGAAGGAGCCACGGGTGCTGCCCTTTCTTCGAAAAGCGTTTAGACGGGCCGGATCTGGCCGTCGCCCCACACGATCCACTTGGTGGAGGTCAGTTCCGGCAGGCCCATGGGGCCGCGGGCGTGCAGCTTCTGGGTGGAGATGCCGATCTCCGCGCCGAAGCCGAACTGCTCGCCGTCGGTGAAGGCGGTGGAGGCGTTGACCATGACCGCGGCGGCGTCCACCCGCGTGGTGAACGCGCGGGCGGCCCGGAGGTCCGCGGTGACGATGGCCTCGGTGTGGCCGGTGCCCCAGTGGTTGATGTGCTCGACGGCCGCGTCCAGGTCGTCGACGACCTTCAGCGCGATGTCCAGCGAGAGGTATTCGTCGGCCCAGTCGGTGTCGGTGGCCGGTACCAGCCCCGGCAGATCCCCGTGGATGGTGACGCCCGCGCCCTCGAGCGCCGCGCGCAGCCGGGGTACCGCGGTGTCGGCGACGGCGGCGTCGATCAGCACGGTCTCGGCGGTGTTGCACACGCTCGGGCGGCGGGTCTTGGCGTTGAGCAGGATGCTCTCGGCCATGTCCAGGTCGGCGTCGCGATGCACGAAGACATGGCAGTTGCCGGTGCCGGTCTCGATGGTCGGCACCAGCGCGTCGCGCACGACGGCGTTGATGAGCCCGGCGCCGCCGCGCGGAATGACCACGTCCACGAGCCCGCGGGCCTGGATCAGATGGGTGACGCTGGACCGGTCGTCGGCGGGCAGCAGCTGCACCGCGTCGGCCGGGAGCCCTTGCGCGCCGAGCGCTTCGCGCAACACCTCGACCAGTGCGGCATTCGAGCGCACCGCCGAGGACGAACCGCGCAGCAGCGCCGCGTTGCCGGATTTGAGGGTGAGCCCGAAGGCGTCGACGGTCACGTTCGGCCGCGCCTCGTAGACCATGCCGACCACGCCCAGCGGGACGCGGACCTGACGGATCTCGAGGCCGTTCGGCAGCGTCGAACCGCGCACCACGTCGCCGACCGGATCGGGCAGCCCGGCCACCTGCCGCAGGCCCGAGGCGATGCCGTCGATGCGCGGGGCGGTCAGCCGCAGGCGATCGAGCTGCGCCTCCGGGGTGCCCCCGGCCGCGGCGATCTCGATGTCCTCACCGTTGGCGATGAGCAGGCGATCCTTGGCCGCGAGCAGCGCGTCGGCCGCGGCGTGCAGCGCGGTGTCCTTCTGCGCGGTGGTGAGCTGGGCGAGCGTGCGCGAGGCCACCCGAGCCCGGCGCGCCGCGGCGTGCACCGCCTCGCGGACGTTGTCCAGTTCGGTGGCGGTCGAAGCTGTCATGGGTACAGCCTAACGACCGGCTCGTCCGGCGCTTTCGCCGAGTTGGGCGGGACCGCCGCGGTCGGCGGTCGCCGTCGCACCGCGACCGGACGCCGGGGCCGCCCTACCGCGCGGGAGCCCGCAACAGCGCGACGGCCGCGATGCTGAGATCCGCCGCCAGGTCCGGCAGCCGCTCGGGACCGTCGGTCTCCAGGCAATCGCGAATGCGGTCCTCGATGCCGCCGATGAGCAGGTCCACCACGCCGGGCGAGGGCGCGCCGGCGAGTTCGCCGCGGTCCACGCCCAGCGCGTGGGCTCGAATCATGCGGTCGGCGAAGATCTTCTTCATGCGCGCTCGGCGCTGGGCGAAGGCGGGCCCGGCGGCCAGGGCCTCGACGTGCAGGGCCCGCGCGGCGGCCGGTTCGGCGGCGAGGATCGCCAGGTAGGACTCGAGCGAACGACGCACCAGCAGTTGCCAATCCGCCTGCGCGTGCGGCTCGAGAACCGCGCCCAGCTGCTGGTGCAGGATGTCCATCGCGGTGTCGAATGCGTAGGCGAAGCACTCCTCTTTGCCGGTGAACAGCTCGTAGAAGGTGCGCCGTGAGACCTGCGCGCGCTTGGTGATATCGGCGACCGTGGTGGCGAGATAGCCCGATTCGGCGACCGCGTGCAGGACCGCCATACCGAGACGGCCCTGCTGGGAGGCCAGCACTTCCTCTCGGGTGAGCGCACTCGGCCCGGGCCGCAGCCGCTCCCGCGACACCTGCGATGCGATTGCCATGCGTGCAGCCTATCGGCCTTGTCCGGGTGAGTGACGCGGGTTACAGTGAGCCCCGACAGTTGGGTACGCAACAGTTTCTATCCGGTCGGCAGGGGCACGGCGGCCGGGGAACAGTGATGAAGGGGCAGATCAACGTCATGAGGAGATTCAGCGGCGCCGCGCTGCGGCTGGCCGTGGCGGCGGTGGCCGCGACGGTGGCGGGCGCGCTCGCGACGCCCGTGTCGACGGCGGAGGGGGTCGATCCCGTCGCGGGGGCGCCCGAATGGAACGCGACCTACGAGCAGGCGCCGCTCTACCCCGGCGTGCACATCGACTGGGACGTGCCGGTGACCATGAGCGACGGAACGGTGTTGAAGGCCAACGTCTATCGCCCCATGGACGCCGGCGGGCGCATCGTCGAGACGCCGACGCCGACCCTCGTGAACCTCACCCCCTATACGAAACTCGCGTCGATGCTCGGGGATTCGGCCATGTCGGTGCCGGTGCTCTACGACTCCCTCGTCACCCTGATGAACCGATTCGATCTGTTCGATCTGAACGGCACGCCGGTGTCGGGGGCGGGTGATCTGGTGCGGACGCTGTCCGGCGGGCTGCTGCGCAACTTCGCGGTGGATCGCAAAATGCTGCAGAGCGGCTACACGCAGGTCGTGGTCGATGTGCGCGGAACCGGTTTCTCCCAGGGCATCTGGGAGGCATTCGGCGCACGCGAGCAGCAGGACACCCTCGAGGTCATCGATTGGGCGGCGAACCAGCCGTGGTCGAACGGCTCGATCGGCATGACCGGGGTGTCCTACTCCGCCATCAATCAGGTGCAGGCCGCGGGCAAGCAGCCCGCGGCTCTGAAAGCGATCTTCCCGGTGGTGCCGGGTTCGGATCTGGTACGCGATACCGCGGCGCCCGGCGGCGGTGTGGGAGTGGGATTCCTGCCGTTCTGGGTCGGCGCGATCGACGCGTCGAAGCTGCTGCCCGATCTCGCCTCGGTGGTGCAGGGCCGCTTCGACTGGAAGTGGCTCGCGGACCGGGTCGCCAGTCCGGTCACCTACCTGGACTTGATGATTCAGGCGCTGTTCGTACCGAGCGTGGATGCGATTCCACCGCACCTGCGCGAGTTCCTGAACCCCGACGGCGCTTTCCGCAGCGGGCTGTTCGCCCGGCCGGAGAACATTCGCGTTCCCACGTTCGTGGTCGGCGGCTGGCACGACATCTTCGCCTACAGCGAGCCGCAGATCTACCGCGACATCCCGTTGCCGCCCGGGCAGAAACAGCTGCTCATGGGTGACTGGTACCACGTCACCGCCGGGTCCGGACTGGGCACGCCCGGTGCGCCGCCGCGGCTGGACGTGCTGCAGCGCGCATGGTTCGACAGGTGGCTCAAGGGCATCGACAACGGGATCGATCGGTTCGGCCCGACGACCGTGTATCAGCAGGGCGCGGGCTGGGTCAGCGGCGGCGAATACCCGGCCGCCGCGGCCGAGCACCGGCGCGTGTATCTGTCCGCGAATCCCAGCGGCACAACGGGACCGGTCGTGCACGACGGTTCGCTGAGCGCGGACGTACCCGGTCCGGCGACTCTCACCGTCGCGCCGGGACTGTCCACCCTGTGCTCACGGGACGCCGCCCAGATCACCGCGGGCGTGCTCTCGCTCATCGACGCCTGCGCCAAGGATTCCCGGATCGCCGAGACCGCCGCGCTCACCTTCACCGGAACTCCCGTGGCCGAACCCACCCGGATATCCGGACCCGTTGCGGTGCACCTGAACACGGTGCTGGACGCCACCGACGGGTACTGGACCGTCACCGTCAACGACGTCGCGCCCGACGGGCAGTCCACCGTGCTGACCTCGGGTCAGCTGGTGTCCTCGCTGCGGGCGATCGACGAGGACAAGAGCGAGCGCTCCGCGAACGGCGACTACACCGACCCCTACCACCATCTGACATTGGAAACTCGGCAGCCGATCGTTCCCGGTGAGCCCACCACCCTGGACATCGCCCTGGCCGCGACCGACGCGGTGCTCCAGCCCGGCCACCGCCTGCGCGTGGACGTCTTCGCCTCGAACTTCCCCAAGGGCATGCTGATTCCCGCGCTGCTGATCGAATCCCAGCTGCGCCCACAGCATCTGGTGCTGGACCCCGAGTCCCCGAGCTGGATCAACATCCCCACCGACCGGCCGCTGTAGGGCCACCAGCAGACGCCGCCTCGGCCCGGGCCGGCGATCCCGGCATCCCAGACAACGCGCCCGGGTGCGAATCGGGCCGGGAGTCCGAGCCGTGCGGGCTACCGTGGGCGCATGACCGCGAGCATTCGGCTGTCCTCGGCCGCCGGGCGTTGGGTGCTGCTGTCCACCGTCCTGGGGTCGGGGATGGCGATGTTGGACGCGACCGTGGTGAACGTGGCGCTGCCGCGGATCGCCGACGAGTTCGGGGCGTCCATGGCCGGACTCCAGTGGACCGTGAACGCCTACGCGCTGACCCTGGCCGGGCTGATTCTGCTGGGCGGGGCGCTCGGGGATCGGTACGGGCGGCGGCGCGTGTTCATCATCGGGGTGGTGTGGTTCGCGCTGGCCTCGGCGCTGTGCGGTGCGGCGCAGGATATTTCGATGCTCATCGCCGCGCGCGCCCTGCAGGGGGTGGGCGGGGCACTGCTTACGCCGGGTTCGCTGGCCATCATTCAGGCGTCGTTCGTGCCGCAGGATCGAGCGCGCGCGGTGGGAGCCTGGTCCGGACTCGGCGGGGTGGCCGGGGCGATCGGGCCGTTCGTGGGCGGGTGGCTGGTGGAGTACGCGGGCTGGCGCTGGGTGTTCCTGCTGAACGTGCCGCTGGCGCTGGTGGTCATCGCCGTCGCGGCGCGGCACGTGCCCGAAACCCATGACGCGCAGGCGCGCGGCAAGTTCGACATCCTGGGCGCGACGCTGGCCGCGCTGAGTCTGGCGGGCATCACCTACGCCTTGACCACGGTCGCCGAAGCGGGCGCGAACCGGGCGATCGTGGCCGGGTGCGCGGTGGCCGGCGCGCTCGCCGGCGTCGCGTTCGTGATCGTGGAGCGGCGGCGCTCGGCGCGCGCGCTCGCCGAGGCCGGCGATGCCGTGCCGCACACCCCCGCGCCCATGGTGCCCACCGACGTCTTCGCCTCGCGGCAGTTCACGGCCATCAACGCCGTCACCTTCGTCATGTACGGCGCGATGGGCGTGGTGTTCTTCCTGCTGGTGCTGACCCTGCAGGTGGTGGCGGGCTTCAGCCCGATCGCGGCCGGCACCGCCCTGCTGCCCAGCACCGTGCTCATGCTGCTGTTCTCGGCGCGGTCGGGCGCGCTCGCGCAGCGGGTCGGGCCCCGGTGGCCGATCGCGGGCGGCGTGCTGCTCGCGGCCGCGGGCATGCTCATGATGACGCGGGTCAGCGAGCACACCTCCTATACCGGGGTGGTGCTGCCCGCCGCCATCGTGTTCGGCATCGGACTGACCCTGGCCGTCGCGCCGCTGACCGCGACCGTGCTGGCCAGCGCCGACGAACGGCACGCGGGCGTGGCCAGCGGGGTCAACAACGCCGTGGCCCGGGCGGCCGGATTGCTTGCGGTGGCGGCCATTCCGCCGCTGGCCGGGCTCACCGGCGACGCCTACACCAATCCGGGCAAGTTCGAGCACGGCTTCCGGATCGCCATCCTGACCTGTGTCGCACTCATGGTCGTCGCGGCCGTGCTCACCGTGCTGACCGTCGACGACAATGCCCTGCGCGCCGCCCCCGCCTCCGCCGCGCCGGAGTGCCGGACCTTCTCGACGGTCGCGGCCCCGCCGCTGGAACCGGACCGGCGGGTGGCCGCGCACGGTCCGGGCGACGGGCCGAGTTAGCGCCGGGACGTGCGCCGGATCAGAACGGGAAGCGGCGTTCGCCGGTCACGGACCAGACCCGGGTGAGTTTGCCGTCGCGGGTTTCGAAGAAGTCGATTCCGCTGCGGGCGTTGCCGTCCGGGAGCTCGGCGAACCAGCGGCAGGCGAAGGCGCTCGGGCCGGCGGCGGAGAACGTTCCCACCGCCGAGCCGTCGATCGCGAATCGGATCCCCGCGCGCGAACCCAGGTACTCGCGCAAGAACTCCGCGAACTCCGCCGGGCCGCGCAGTTCGTCGGCGGGATGCGTGCCGTCGCCCGCGTCCTTGCCGAAGGCGATGCGGAAGTCGCCGCCGCACAGGGTGTTCACCAGTTCCGGTGCGCCGTTCCACATCTCGGTCCAGGCGGCGGCGAAGGCGTCGGCGGTGGTGATCTCGGTCGATACTGCGGTCATGACTGCTCCCGTGTGGTCGTGGAACTCGCGTCCGCGGGCTCACCACCGAGCATTCAGTCCTTGCGCGACAACGGTATGTCCGTGATCGCCGCCACATCGATGAGCTTGCCGTCGCCGGTCGAGATGAGCGACAGGTCGATTCCCCTGTCCGGCACGCGATCCGGCAGCACTTCGGCGGACACCACGCGATCGAGCCGGAAGCCGCGAATGGCCCCGCGCAGCAGGCACCACGCCGACAGATACCAGTGCGCGCCCACGATCAGGCCGAGCGGTTCCACCAGCCGCGCGCTGGTGACGCCGTCACGGTCGGTGTACGCCAGCCGCAGCACCCGGCGGCCGATCAGCGCCTCCAGCACCTGCGGCGGCGCGGTGGCGGATTCCCCGGGCAACAGGCGGATTCGAGCGCTGAGCTCGGCCGCGGCCGACCGATCGCCCTCGGTCAGCACGCCCAGCACCTTGTGCACGGCCGACCGCGCGGCGGGCGCGAACGGCGTGCCGGCCAGTGTCGGCAGCGCCACCAGCAGCGCGGTCGCCTCGGTCGCTGTCAGCGACACCGGCGCGAGCGTGCGCCCCCGGTCCAGCGCGTAGCCCCCGTTGCGCCCCGGCACCGTCCGCACCGGAACCCCGGACTGCTGCAACGCCGCGATATCGCGCACGATGGTCCGCGGCGTCACCTCCAGCCGCCCCGCCAACTGCCGCGCGCTCCGCGGCCGCGGGCTGTACGCCCGCAGTTCCTCGGCCAGCGCGTAGAGCCGCTCGGTCTTGGTCACCCCCGCATTCTCACGCGGGGGTACGACACAACTCCGGGCAAACCGGACTCGACCGGCCGAAAGACCGGTCGGGTCATCCCATTCGCACGGCGATAGTCGCCATCCCCCCTCACTCGAACACGGGAAGAACCGCCACGGACGCCGGTCTCATGACTCGCCCGCAGCCTGCGACCCGAACGGCCGGAAGCTCAGCCGACGCGTGCTGATCCCTGCGGCGCGAGAGCAATCGGCGACGCGACGATGCGGACGGCACGGCCGCGGGACAGCGGCGGCCGCGAGCCAGGCGGGCTCGCCGGGCCGGGCACGAGGAGTCGCTGCACGAATCCATCGGCGACACAAAGACGCGGTCGTCACAAACCCTCGGACTGCGGCGGCCAGAAGCTTTGCGGGCGGGCGCGGGAGGTGCCGCGGGCCCGGGAACCCGGCGATATTCGGGCGGGAGCGCGCGGCGTGTGCGGGGGCGGCGGGGGCTCGTCTAGGGTGCGGGGATGGCGCGGATCGTGGTGGTGGGCAGCATCAATATGGATCTGGTTACCACCGTGGGGCGGCGGCCCGAGCCCGGGGAGACCATCAGCGGGGAATCGTTCGCGCTGGTGCCGGGCGGGAAGGGATCCAACCAGGCGATCGCCGCCCGGCGGGGCGGGGGCGAGGTGGAGTTCGTGGGGGCCGTGGGGGACGACGTGTTCGCGGGTGAGCTGGCGGGGGTGCTCGGCGCCGCGGGCGTGGGTGTTTCGCGACTGCGGCGGGTCGAGGGGGCCAGCGGGGTCGCGGCGATCGTGGTCGACGGGGGTGGCGAGAACAGCATCATCGTTGTGGGCGGGGCGAATTCGCGCATGACCGAGTTGAGCTCGGCGGACCTCGGGGTCATCGCGGGGGCCGACGTGCTGCTGTGCCAGTTGGAGATTCCGGTGCCGACGGTGCTCGCGGCCGCGGAGCACGCGCGAGCCAACGGGGTGACGGTCGTGCTGAATCCCTCACCGGTGCAAGAGCTTTCCGAGCGACTGTGGGCGGCGGTCGACATCGCGGTGGTCAACGAGGGCGAGGCCGCCGAATTCGGTGCGGCGCTGGACGTGGTGCCGCACGTGATCACCACGCTGGGGGCGGCGGGCGCGGTGTATCGCGGGCTCGACGGCCGCAAGATCCCGCGGGCGGGAATCGAGGTGGAGGTGATCGACACGACCGGGGCCGGGGACACCTTCGCCGGTGTGCTCGCGGCGCACTGGCACGAGGGGCCCGAGGCCGCCATGCGGTGGGCGTGCGCGGCGGGAGCGCTCGCGACCACGAAACTGGGGGCGAGCGTGGCCATTCCGGAGTTGGCCGAGATCGAACGGGTGCTGGGCCCGGCCTGATCGTGCAACAATCCCCTCTACTCGGCGGAATTCGCCGCCGTCGGGGTGTCCGTGCGCGCACGGGCCGGATATCTCACGCCGCCGCCGGAGCCTTTCCCGTATGCAGCGCGACCAGTTCCGCCAGTTGCTTGCCCACCCGCTCGAGCGGCGCGGTGGTGCGCGTGGCCAGGGAGACGATCACCGCGCCCTCGATCGCGGCGACGATCGTGGTGGCCAGGGTGCGCGCGGTCTCCGGCGCCACCTGCTCGGCTTCCAGCCGATCGGCGAGGATGCCCTCCCACTCGGTGAAGGTCTCCCCCGCGACATCGGCCGCCTCGGGCGATTCGGCGCGGCCCAGCGCCGCGGCGACGATCGGGCAGCCCGCGGTGAAATCGCTCGAGACCAGCGCCTCCCGCCACATCGCCGGGAACGCCGCGATGACGGTCGCCAGGTCGGCGCCCGCGGTGACGGTCCGCATCAGCGCGCTCGACGCCTGGCCGGCGGTCCGGGTCGCCTCGGCGACCAGTTCGGACTTCCCGCCGGGGAAGTTCAGGTAGACCGAGCGGCGCGAGATGCCGCTGTGCTCGAGGAGCTGGGCGATTCCGGTTCCGGCGATGCCCTTGCAGCGCATGAGTGCGATGGCGCTGTCGATGAGGCGGTCGCGCGCTCCCATGGTCGATTCCCTTCCTTGCTGTATACCGATCGGTGTACTACCGTTTCGATATACCGATTGGTCTACTCGAGTGTAGACCGGCGCAATCCCCTTCGACGATGAATCGGAGCACCCGTCATGGCGACATCATCCCGCGGCAGAGCGAAGCCGGAGCGGACCGTGCCGGCCCCCGCCCCCGAGGTCCCCGGCCTGTCCGATCCGCTGCCGCTGGCCAGCGGGCAGGTGCTGCCGAATCGCATGATGAAGTCGGCGCTGAGCGAGGGCCTCGGCAATACCGACTTCGCGCCCGACGAGCGGCTCGAGCGCCTGTACGCCCGCTGGAGCACCGGCGGCTACGGCCTCATCGTCACCGGCAACGTCATGGTCGACAGCCGCCACCAGGGCGAGCCGGGCAACGTCGCGGTCGAGAACAAGCAGCATCTCGCGGCGCTGACCCGCTGGGCCGAGATCGCCAAGGCCGGCGGCAGCAAGGTCTGGGTGCAGATCAATCACCCCGGCCGCCAGGCCAATCCGCTGGTGACCCGGAACCGCTCGGTCGCACCGTCCGCCGTCGCCATGGCCATTCCCGGCGCGCCCACGCCGCGGGCGCTGACCGAGGCCGAGATCCTGGACATCATCGAGCGTTTCGGCGTCGCCGCGAGCGTGGCCGAGGCCGCGGGCTTCGACGGCGTGCAGATTCACGGCGCACACGGCTACCTGGTGTCGCAGTTCCTGTCCCCGCTGTCGAATCAGCGCACCGACGCCTGGGGCGGAGACCCCGAGCGGCGCAGGCGATTCGTGATCGAGGTGGCGCGCAGCATCCGCGCGGCCGTCGGCCCGGGCTTCGGGCTCGGCATCAAACTCAACTCCGCGGACTTCCAGCGCGGCGGCTTCACCGAGGAGGAATCGCGCGCGGTCGTCGAGGCGCTCTCCACCGAGGGCCTGGATCTCATCGAGATCAGCGGTGGCACCTACGATTCCCCGGCCATGCTGAACCGCCCGCAGACCAAGGCCGCCAGCACCCGGGCCCGCGAGGCGTACTTCCTGGAGTACGCCGAATCCGTGCGGCAGGCAGCGGGCACGGTCCCGATCGCCGTGACCGGCGGATTCCGTTCCCGCACGGCCATGTCCGAGGCGCTGGCCGAGGGTAAGTGCGACCTCATCGGCCTGGGCCGGCCCGCCATCCTCTTCCCGGACGCCGCCGCACAGCTGCTCACCAACGGCACCGAAGTGCTGCGGCCACCGGCGATTTCGCTGGGCCTGCCCGCCCGGCTCGCGGCCAATCCCACACTGAAGTCCTTCGACGGCGCCCTCGATCTGCAGTGGCACACCGACCAATTGCATCTGCTCGGCGCGGGCAGCGACCCCGATCCCGAGCGCTCGCCGTGGAAGACGGCCGTTCTCATCGTGCGGCGCAACGGTTTCGACGCCTTCCGCAGCAAGCGGTCGGCTGCCCCGCGGCCCGCCGCCGATCCCGCGGCCCGCAAGTTCCGGCGCGAGCGCACCCTGGGCCGGTACATCATGAATCCGGCCGTGCGCGCCCTGGACAGGATCGGCGTGCGCACCGCGCTGGCCTCGGAGATCGAGACCATCGGCCGTAAATCCGGTGAGCCGCGCCGGGTTCCGATCTCCATGCTCTTCGACGCCGAGGGCGCGTGGGCCATCTGCCAGCACGGGCTGCGCTCGGGCTGGGGGCTCAACATCTCCGCGAACCCCGAAGTCCGCGTCCGCCAGGGCGATCGGTGGCGCACCGGCACCGCCGTCCTGCTCCCGGACGACGACGTGGTGGCCCGCTCGCACACCTTCGCCCCGCATCCGCTGCTGGCCCCGGCCGCGCGCAGCGTCTTCGCCGCCCTGGAGACCAACCCGGTGACGGTACGCATCACCTTCACCGACTGATCCGGCCCGGCGAACTCGACCCGACCGGCGAATCGGCCGGGCCCGCCGCGCCAACCGGCCGTGCCCGTCTCGCGAATCATCATCGCCCGCACCGCGATACAGCGGTGCGGGCGGTGCCATACCGCGGGGCCGACAGCGGCATCGCGCGGCGCGCGCCCTCAGCGGCCGGGGCGCACCAGAATCTGGATGTGATCGTCGGGGTTGCGCAGCGCCTCGATCGCGCCCGCCACCCCGTCCAGGCCCACCTCGCCGGTGATGAGCGAGGCCGCGTCGACGGTGCCCTCGGCGATGCGGTGCAGGGTCCGCGCGTATTCCTCGTGCGGGTAGACCATGCACATCTCGAGCGAGATGTCCTTGTAGATGCCGACGATCGGGCGGATGACGTCGTCGGTCATGACCGCGCCGATCTGCAGGATCCGGGTCTCGCGGGGCGCCCGGTACATGAGGTCGTTGAGCAGGCCCGGAACGGCGGCGCAGACCCAGACGTGCAGCTGCTGCCCGGGCGCGGCCTGGTCCCGCCACACCTCCACCGGATCCTCCACGGCCGGATCGACGACCCGGTGCGCGCCCAGCCGCAGGGCGGCCTCGCGGCGCAGTTTCGATGGATCCGAGGCCACGATGGGCGCGACGCCCCGTTCGGACAGCGCCGCCACCGCACCCAATCCGACAGGGCCGCAACCGATCACGATGCCGCTGCCGTCCGGCCCGATGCCGGTGCGCGCCACGTTGCCGAACCCGACCGCGAGCGGCTCGGTCAGTGCGGCGACGTGCGGCGGCACATGGGCGGGAATCGGTTCCAGCGCCATCGCCTGCAGCACCATGCGCTCGCCGTACCCGCCCGGGAAGTCGTTGGAGTAGCCGACGCCGTGGATACCGCCGGCGGAGTCCAGCGCCCACGGCAGCGCGACCACGTTCTGGCCCTCGACGAACGGGGTGTCCGGGCCCGCCCCGATGACCCGGGCGGCGAGTTCGTGACCCATGACCAGATCCCGGTGCGGGTCGAACAGGAAGGTGGGCACCCCGCTGTCGCGCGAGGCCTGCAGAAATTCGTCGGTGTAGTCCAGGGCCTGTTTGTCCGAACCGCAGATCCCGCAGGCGATGGTCTCGACCAGCACCTGGCCGGGACCCGGCACCGGTTCGGGGACCTCGTCGACGACGAGCTTGCGATCGCGCATGACCACCGCGCGCATCTCACGCACCTCCCACGGCGGTCGGCGGGCGCGCGGACGCGGGGCGAAGACCGCGGCGCGATGGTCCGGATGATGTGGACTGGAACAACTTTCAACGCTCCTCGGCAGGTGGGCAGGGGTGCTCCGAGGCGGGCGCGCACGGGCCGAGGCTCTGACCGCGGCGCGCTCGGGGTCCGCCGTCACGGGACGGCGGACCGGGTCACAGGTTCAGCCGCGGGCCCATTCGTGACCCCAGTAGCTGTCCGCGGTCATCTCCTCGGCGACGTAGTCGTCGCCGACCAGCATGCCCTCGCAACCGAATTCGATGTCCCAGTTGCCGGGGGTACGGACGTAGAAGGAGATCATCTTGTCGTTGGTGTGCCTGCCCAGCGTCGAGGACAGGTGGTAACCCGCCTTGGTGACCCGGTCCAGCGCCCGGCCCACGTCGTCCAGCGAGTCCACCTCGACCATGATGTGCACGATGCCGGGCCCGTCCGGGCGGCTGCCCGGAATGAGCGCGAGGCTGTGGTGGCGCGGGTTGACGCCCATGAAGCGAATCCAGATGGGATGTGCGGGCGGGCCGACGCGGAACGAGCCGCGCGAGCTGAAATCCAGTACCTCGGTGTAGAACTGGCGCGCGGCCTCGATGTCGGGCACCGGCAGCACCACGTGCCCCAGGCCCAGATCGCCGTTGACGAAACGCGCGCCGTGGCGGGTGAGCACCGGGCTGTGGTCGAGCAGCGGGCCGTGGAAGACCTCGACGGTGAACCCGGCCGGATCGACGAAGCTGACGGCCTCCTCGACGTGGCGGTTCGCCGCTTCCTCGGCGCTCAGCGCGGTGACCGCGACCCCGGCCTTGTCCAGGGTCTCGCGCACCAGCTGCAGCGAACGGCGGTCGGCGACCTGCCAGCCGACGGCGATGACTTCGTCGCGCTCGCCCGGCACCAGTTCCAGCCGGTAGGTGTGCTCGTCGGTGCGCAGGTACACCGATTCCGGATTCGGTCCCGAGCCCTCGGCGAAACCGATGGTGTCGAAGGCGAATTCACGCCAGGCCGCGACGTCGGCGATGCGCACCCGTACGTAGCCGAGGGAGCTGAAGGCTGCCATGTTGTACTCCTAGCGATTTCGGGAACAGCGGTAGCGATTTCGGGAACAGCGGTCAGGAATAGGTGATCGAGACGTCGTCGGTGACCGGAACCGCCTGGCAGGCCAGCACATAACCCTCTTCCAGGTCGGCGTCCTCGAGTACCTCGTTGCGACGCATGGATACTTCGCCCGACACCACGCGGCACACGCACGCGCTGCACGCGCCCTCGCGGCACGAGTAGGGGGCTTCCAGGCCCTTGGCCAGCAGCACGTCGAGCAGGGTCTGCTGCCGGGGCCAGGTGACCTCGTGGTTTTCGCCGTCGAGTTCCACCCGGGCGACGGCGTTGTCGCCGGCGGCGGCCGCGGCGTCCATGTCGACCGGGGCGGTGTCGATCTCGAACGGGTTGCCCGCGAGGGAGACGAACTTCTCCGCGTGCACGCGGCCGCGATCGGCGCCCAGCGCGGTCATGGCGGCCGCGACCGCGTCCATGAACGGGCCGGGGCCGCAGACGAAGACCTCGCGCGCTGCCCAGGGCGCGGCCAGCGCGGTGAGCTGCGCGACGCTGGGCAGACCCTGCACCGATTGCAGCCAGTGCAGTACCAACAGCCGATCCGGGTGCGCGGCGGCCAGTTCCGCCAGTTCGGCCGCGAAGATCACCGCGTTCTCGTGCTGATTCGCGTAGACCAGGGTGATGTGACCCGAGCCCTGAGCCAGGGCGGCCTTGAGGATCGACAGCACCGGGGTGATCCCGCTGCCGCCGCCGAACAGCAGCAGATCGGTGTCCAGCGACGCCGGGGTGAACAGGCCCGCGGGCGGCAGCACGTCCAGGCTCATGCCCTCGGCGGCGTTGTCGCACAGCCAGTTCGAGCCGTAGCCGTCGGCGGTGCGCTTGACGGTGACCTTGAGCGGACCGTCCTCGTGCGGTGCGCTGGACAGCGAGTAGCAGCGGCTCACCGAGCCGGTGCGCTCACTCGGAATGCGCAGGGTCAGGAACTGCCCGGGCCGGTAGCCGAAGCGATCGGCGTGCGCCGGATCCGGGGCGAGTTCGAGTGAGACCGCGTCCGCGGTCTCGCGCACCACGCGCACGACCCGCACCGTGGCCGCGCCGCCCGCCTGCCGCGCGGTCCGCACCGCGTCGTCGGCGTCGGACTGTGCCGTATCCGGTTCGAGGTCTACCACCGTCATCGCTTTACCAGTTCCATTCGTCTGCTTTTGTTTCGTTTCCGGGCCTACCGGGTAGCCCATTCGAGGGTCGACCGCCGACGCTGCCGGGCGGCCTGTTTCTCAGGCTTGGCGGCGGACCGTCGCTGACGCTCGGCGGCGGCCCGTCGCCAACCGCCCCGCCCTAGGCCAGGGTCCGGCCGCGGGTGCGCACGTCCGCGTCGCGGGTGCTCGCGCCCAGGGCACCGGCCGCCACCGCCGCCTCGATGCTGTCCCGCAGCGCGTGGCAGGTGTGCGATTTCAGGCCCGCGCCCGCGAGTTCGGTGCAGGCGGCCTCGGCGACCCGGTTCCACTGCACGCTGGTGTGCTGCGGGCTGAACTTCTCCACCAGCACGCAGGTCCCGCAGGACCCGCACGACACCTGATCCATGGCGGCGCCTCTCAGCCCTGCGCCGCGGCGGCTTCGGCGCGCTTGGCCAGGTTGTCGGCCACCTCGGCCTCCCACGCGGTGACCGCGCGGGTGGTGTCCACCTCGAACTCGAAGCGGGTGGTCATCTCCTCGGTGACCGCGGCGGCGTCGGTGTAGAACTGCTCGTACCAGCGGCGCAGCTGGTAGACCGGCCCGTCCTCCTCGCACAGCAGCGGATTGTTGATGCGCGACTTGCGCTTCCAGATGTTGGCGTCCTGTTCGAAGCCCTTGCCGAGCCCGCCCACGAACTTCTGCGCGATCTCCGCCGCCTGCTCGGCCGGGACGCCGTCGGGCTTACGCGCGATGGCCCCGTACATGAGCATGAACTGGTTCTCGTTGATCGGGTAATGGCAATTGATGAGGTAGCCCTCGACGACCAGGCCGTTCGCGCTCTCGGACTTCAGGTAGTCGATCATGTAGGACGGCCCGTAGTACGAAGCCTCGGACTGCAGGACGTTCTTGCCGCCCAGCGCTTTCGCCGTCTCGCCCATCATGTCCTCGCGCGAGACCGAGGTCATGTACTGGCTGGCGGTGTGGCCCTCGAAGACGTTCTTGAAGAAGGTCGGGAAGCCGTAGTGCACGTAGAAGAAGTGCGCCATGTCCACGACGTTGTCCACGACCTCGCGGCAGTTGGCGTCCACGATCATGGTGTTCCAGGTCCAGTCGGTCCACTCGTCGCTGAACGCGGCGTCGATGCGCGGGATCGCGACCTCGGCGGGCGGCTGCTTGTTCTCCGGGTCGTGCCAGACGAACAGCTGATGGTTCTCGACCATCGTCGGCCACGCCTTGGTGCGCGCCAGCGGGGGCACCCGGCGGGCGTACGGAATGCCGGTGCACTTGCCCTTGCCGTTCCAGCGCCAGTCGTGGAACGGGCAGGCCAGTGAATCACCCTTGACGGTGCCGTCGGCGAGATTGCCGCCCATGTGGGGGCAGTACGCGTTGAGCACGTTCAGGGTGCCGTCCTCCGCCGCGAAGACCACGATCTCGGTGCCGAAAGCCTTGACGGTGTGCGGCTTTCCGTCCCGGAAGGAGTCGGCCAGACCCAGGCAGTGCCAGCCGCGCGCGAACCGGGCAGGCGGTGCGCCCGCGTCGATGACCCGCACTTCGGCCGATGCCACACCATCGGTGCTCATGTGAATTCCTCTCCCTTGCCTTACTTCGATGGTTCCCGCCGATGTGACGCCGATGACAACGGATGTCTCACTGGGCGGGAGGTTGCTACTGGTGTGCGAGACGCCGCGGCTAGTGCGCGTCGAACCGGCCGAAGCCCGCGCGGTAGAACAGCAGCGGCGTCGCGTCGGAGTGTTCGTTCAGGCCGGTGACGTCGGCGATGACCACCGTGTGGTCGCCGCCGTCGACCTCCTCGCGCAGCGTGCAGTCGATGGTCGCCAGCGCGCCGGTGAGCAGCGGCGACCCGTTGCCCGAGGGAATCCAGTCGATGCCGGCGAACTTGTCCGCGCCGGGCCGCCCGAGCTGCCGGCAGATCTCGGTCTGGTCCTCGGCCAGGATGTTGACGCAGAACGTCCCGACCCGGCGAATGCGCGGCCAGGTGCTCGAGGTGCGCGCCGGGAAGAAACTCACCAGCGGCGGGTCGATGGACAGCGAGGCGAAGGACTGGCACGCGAACCCGACGGGTTCGCCGGCGTCCACGGCGGTGATCACGGTGACCCCCGAGGCGAAGCGCCCGAGCACTGCCTTGAAGGCGGCGGGATCGATCCGTGCGGCCACGAGATCTACCTCCAGCACCGGTTCCACGGTGACTCCTCTATTTCGATTCGACATATAGCTGGCAGTCATGACAGCAGGTCGGGCCGGGGAGGCGTCAATATCCGGGTTCGGTCACCGAGACATGAATCCGTAGATCGGGACGAAACCTACGTAGTTCTCCCGATTCCTCCGGGTGTGGTCCAGGGCACTGTGATGGGTAGCACAAGGTCCGAAACCGGCACATGCCTATTCGGAATATCCCTAGACTGGATGTCGGATCCAACGGAGGCTCATATGTCCGTCGCCACGCTCGCCTCGGCGGAAGCTCGAATCGCTCACAACCCCATGCGTTCCAAGGAATCTCGTAACACCAGCGCCGAAGTGCCGGTCTCGATGATCGAACGGATGACGCTGATCCTGGACGCGTTCGACGCCTCCACCCCCACCCTCACCCTGCTCGGCCTGGTCGAGCGCACCGGGCTGCCGCGTTCCACCGTGCACCGGATTCTCGATCAGATGATCAAGCTGCGCTGGCTGGCGCACACCTCGGGCGGCTACCGCCTGGGCATGCGCGCTCTCGAGCTCGGCGGACTCACCGCCGACCACAACGAGATTCGCGACGCGGTCAGCCCGCTGCTGCACGAGTTGAGCCAGCGCACCGGCATGGTCGGACACCTGGCGGTGCTGGACGGGCGCGACGTCGTCTACCTGGACAAGGCCGGCGGCCGCTTCGCCGCGAGCCTGCCCACCCGCCTGGGCGGCCGGATGCCCGCGCACGCCACCGGCGTCGGCAAGGCCATGCTCGCCTGTCTCGAGCCGAACATCGCCGAGGCCGCGCTGCGCACCCGGCTGCCGCGCCTGACCCCGCGCACCATCTGCGAGCCCGAGGCGCTCGCCCGCGAACTCGCCCAGATCCGCCTGCGCCAGGGCATCGCCATCGACCGGGAAGAGGCCGTGGTCGGAATCGCCTGTGTCGCAGCGCCGCTGCGCGGTCGGGGCACCGCGCCCGCCGCCCTCTCGCTCTCGGGCCGCGCCGACGGCATGAGCTACGACCGGCTGGCCCGCGTCGTGCTCGAGGTCGCACACGAGGCCGGCCGGGCGCTGTTCCCGCGTCGCGCGCACTGGCGCTGAACGCGGCCGATCCAGGTTGCCCGGAACTTCAGAAGGCAGGCACATGCGGGGGCGATACAGTTCCATGATGACCGATGGCGCCGCGCGCCCCGAGGAACAGCAGGCGATCCCGGAGTTGCCGACCACGGCGTGGGCCGTGCTCGGAATGCTCTCGCACGCAGAGGAACTCTCGGGGTACGACCTGAAGAAATGGGCGGACTGGAGTCTGCAGTTCTTCTATTGGAGCCCGTCGTTCAGTCAGATCTATGCCGAACTCAAACGGCTGGAGAAACACGGATTCGCCATCTCGCGAACCGTCGTCTCCGAGGACGGCATGCGCGGCAAGCGCATGTACGCCATCACCGACAGCGGCCGGGAAGCGGCTTCGCACTGGGTGAATCACTCCCCCGTCGAGGCGCCTGTGCTCAAACACAGTGTGATGCTGCGTGCCTGGCTCGGCCATCTGGCCGAGCCCGATCGCATGCGCGAAATCCTGGGCCAGCACATCGATTACGCGGAGACCCAGCGCCGGCGCGCGCAGGCCGACGCGGACGGCGCGGACGCCAATCCGGAATGGGCCTATCCCAGTGCCGTATTGCGCTGGTGCGTCAAGCATTACGAGGCCGAAAAGGAATTCGCCGAGGACCTCCTGGCCGATCTGGATAAATTGGCACGAAAGCGTAGTCGCCGCAGGTCCGCGGCGAAGCCGAATCCCGAAGATTCCCGTTCAACGGACCGGGAAACGACTGATTCCCACTGAACGGACTTCTTCATAGTCGGCGCGCACACAGCGTGACACGGTTCACATCAAACGTGTTACCTACTCACCTGGAGTGCGCCAATGTCCACCACTGTCGAAACCACGACGCCCGACGGCGTCGTCGACGACACCGGCCGCCTCGATGGTGCATCGAAGCTCCGGATCTTCTCCGTCCTAGCGGTGATCGTGCTGTTCACCGAGGTCGCCCCGATGCAGTACGTGATGGTCTCGGCCGCGCTGCGACAGATCGCGCCGACCTTCCCCAGCCAGGGCGCGAACATCAACTGGGCCATCATCGTCTTCGGCGTGGTCGGCGCGGCCACCTCGCCGCTGATCGGCAAACTGAGCGACATCATCGGCAAGAAGAAGATGTTCCTCACCTGCGGCATCCTGTTCATGATCGGCTGCGTCATCTGCGCGATCACCAGCAACTGGATGCTGTTCCTCGTCGGGCGCGGCCTGCAGGCCACCGCCATTGCCACCGCGGTCATTTCGTACGGTCTCATTCGAGATCTGATGCCGCGCAAGCTGGTTCCGGTCGGCCTGGGCATCGCCTCCACCGGTCTGGGCGTCGCGGCCCTGGCGGGCCCGCTGCTGGGCGGCTTCATCGTCGACAACTACAGCTGGCGCGCGATCTTCTGGTTCCTGTTCGCCTTCACCGTCGTGATGATTCCGCTGGTCTGGGTGATCGTGCCGGAGTCCAAGCTGCGGACCCCGCAGAAGCTCGATCTGCTCGGCGCGTCCCTGCTCGGCGCGGGTCTGGTGCTGACCCTGATCTACCTGGACAACGGCCAGCACTGGGGCTGGTCCAAGCCCTCCTCGCTGGCGTGGCTCATCGGCGGCCTGGTGCTGCTGGCGCTGTTCCCGATCGTGGAGACCAAGGTCAAGCAGCCCATCATGGACATGAAGCTGCTGATGAACCCGCGCGTGAGCGTGGTGCTGTTCGTCGCGCTGCTGGCGTCGTTCACCATCGGCTACCAGTCCTACGCGGTGGGTTACATGACCCAGTCGCCGCCCGCGGCGGAGGTCGTGGAGCAGGTGAAGGCCGCCACCTGGGATCAGGTCAAGGCCGGGGCGCTGGAACAGGCGCAGAAGGGCGCCGAGGCCCAGGCCAAGGCCGCGCTGCCGCCGGGGGTGGAGCTGCCGCCGGGCGCGGTCGTGGTGCCGCCCGAGGCCGTGTACTCCCAGCTGCCCCCGGACATGGTCCAGGTCGAACTGGATCCCGGCTACACCTACGGTGACGGACTCAGTCTGCTCGGCTTCGCGACCCATATCGCGCTGGCGCAGGCGGTGATCTCGATGATCCTCGGATTCGTCGGCGGTCTCTGGATCCGCCGCTCCGGAGCCCGAGCCCCGCTCATCGTGGCCCTGACGATCTTCATCGGCTCCTCCATCGCCTATGCCCTGATGTCCCATACCTGGGGCACGCTGGCCCTGGTCAGCGCGGTGTTCGGCATCGCGTTCGGCCTGTACTACGCGGCCATGCCGAACCTCATAGTCGAGGGCGTGCCCGCCGAACAACAGGGCATCAGCGCGGGCATGCTCGGGGTCATGCAGGCCATGGGCGTGGCGATCGGGCTCGCGGTGGCCACCGCGTTCCTCAACGCCAATCCGGTGCAGGCCGTGGTGACGGTGATGGGCGCCGAACCCGTCACCCAGGACATTCCGCTGCTGTACGCCGATTCCGGCTACGAGATCAGCTTCTACTTCATCGCGGGCGCGGCGGTCATCGCCCTGATCGGCGCGATCCTGATGAAGCACGGCCGCACCCCCGCCACCGGCGGCACGGCGCACTGATCCACCTCCGATACCCCAACGGCCCGAAGGCATATCGCCTTCGGGCCGTTGGGGCGTACTGGAAACAACTCCGCGCCCATGATGGCCCGATCCGGATTCGGGGCGCACATCCGCGACCACTGAGCGGGATCCTGCCTCGTTGTTCCGCGCCGGGCATATTTCTATTAGAAATACCCGAAGGAGGTGGTCGACGATGACCGGTGAGCTCGACAGCATCGCAACCGCGGTAGCGGCGATGGCGGCAGGCGGCATGGTGCTCGTGGTGGACGACGAGGATCGGGAGAACGAGGGCGACCTCGTGCTCGCGGCCGAGAAGGCGACCCCGGAGAACATCGGTTTCCTGGTGCGCCACACCAGCGGCGTGGTCTGCGTTCCCATGGCGGGCGAGGATCTGGACCGGTTGCAGCTGCCGCCGATGACCGCGATCAATCAGGATCCCAAGGGCACCGCGTACACGGTCTCGGTGGACGCGATCTCCGGTGTGAGCACCGGCATCTCGGCCGCCGACCGGGCGCACACCATGCGCCTGCTGGCCGATCCGCGCACCCGCGCCGGTGAGCTGTCCCGGCCCGGGCACGTCTTCCCGCTGCGCGCGAATCCCCGTGGGGTGCTCGGCCGCCCGGGCCACACCGAGGCCGCGGTCGACCTCGCCCGGCTGGCCGGACTGCGCCCGGCCGGGGTGATCGCCGAGGTCGTCAACGACGACGGCTCCATGGCGCGCCTGCCCGAGCTGCTGATCTTCGCTCGCGCGCACCGCATTCCGATCGTCTCGATCGCCGATCTCATCGAGTACCGCCGGCGGCTGGAGAACGGGATCGCGCGGGTGGTGCAGACCCGCCTGCCCACCCGCTTCGGCGACTTCCGGGTGGTCGGCTACGCCGACGAGCACTCGGGCACCGAACATCTGGCGCTGGTGTACGGCGATCCGGCCGGCGCGGACACCCTGACCCGCGTGCACTCGGAATGCCTGACCGGGGACGCCTTCGGGTCCCGGCGCTGCGACTGCGGCGAACAGCTCGACGCGGCGCTGGCCGCGGTGGCCGAGCACGGGCGCGGGGTCGTGGTGTACCTGCGCGGGCAGGAGGGCCGGGGCATCGGCCTGCTGAACAAACTGCGCGCCTACGAACTTCAGGATCAGGGCGCGGACACCGTGGACGCCAATGTCCGGCTCGGGCTGCCCATCGACGCCCGGGACTACGGTGCCGCCGCCCGCATCCTCGCCGATCTCGACGTGCGTTCGGTCCGGCTGCTGAGCAACAACCCGGCCAAACAATTCGGGCTGGAGTCGCACGGCATTTCGGTGACCGCGCGGGTTCCACTGCACACCGCGCCCACCGAACACAATGTGCATTACCTGCGCACCAAAAGGGATCGCATGCGCCATCAGCTGCCCGATATCGACGCCGCGGTCGGCTTTCACTGATCGTGTCCGGACGGCGGCAACGCACCGGGCGGAAAGTCCATCCCGCCGCTGTTGGCGGACTTCCGGCCGTTCGGACGCGCATTCGGTAGGGTCGGGTCGCGCAACGTGACGCGGGCAGTCGCAGGAGGTCAAGGTGCCGAGTTTTCTCAGCCGCGTGGTGCTGCCGAACTATTTTCGGCTCATTCGCGCGAATCGGCCGTACCTGGGTCCCGACGGCGCACGAAAACATCTGCGCGAACGCACCATTCGACCCAAGAGCTACGGACCGCCCCGGCGTTTGCGCACCGGCGTCGCGGTCAGCGCGGATCACGTGGGCGGCTGGCCGGTGTACACGATCACGCCGCGCACCGGCCGGGTGCGCGGCAACGTGGTGTACCTGCACGGCGGAGCCTGGGTCAACGAGATCTCCCCGCAGCACTGGGCGCTGGCCGCGGACATCGCCGTCGCGGCCGGTGCGACGGTCACCGTCCCCATCTATCCGCTCGTGCCCTTCGGGACCGCCGAGGAGGTGGTCGCCGGCGTGTGCGAGCTGGTGCTGGCCAACCGTTCCCGCTACGGCGAGGTCTGCCTGGCCGGCGATTCGGCGGGCGGGCAGATCGCGCTGTCCACCGCCGCGGTGCTGCGCGACGAGCACGGCATTCGCCTGCCGCGCACGGTGCTCATCTCCCCCGCGCTGGATCTGTCGCTGGCCAACCCCGAGATCGACGTCGTCTTGCCGACCGACCCCTGGCTGGGCAAGGAGGGCACCCGCGTCTTCATCGAGCTCTGGCGCGGGGTGCTGCCGCTGTCGGATCCGCGGGTCAGCCCGCTCATGGCCGACATGGACGGGCTGGGACCGCTGACGGTCTTCAGCGGCACCCGCGACATCGTCTGGCCGGATGTGAAACTGCTGGTCGCCAAGGCCCGGGCGGCGGACGTGGAGATCGACTACCACGAAGCGCCCGGGCTGGTGCACGTCCATCCGCTGATCCCGGTGCGCGAGGGCCGCGCCGCGCGGGCGGTGCTGCTCGACACTCTCGCCCGGGCACTGGCCGGAACCGAGGAAAAGCCCCGTGCGCCAAGTGAACCCGGAACCTAGGCGGGACACCCCGCGGCGATCGGAACGGCCGCGATCAGTCGCCCGGACGCGGATGCTCGGCCAGCCAGGCGCGGGCGCGCGTCGCGGAGGCACGGCTGAGCCACGCGTCCTGGATGATCTCGGTCAGCTCCTGCAGCGTCAGTTCGGGCAGGCGCGCCGAGCGCAACAGCACCGAGGAATGGCCCTTGAAATGCGGTGTGGTGAAGAAGGGCGAGTCCGGGTCCTGCACCAGGGCCTGCTTGTCGGATTCGGACGGCACCCAGAAGACGATGACGTCCGGATAGCGGTCCCCGGTCTCGGGATCGACCGCGTCCGGCCGGGGCGTCCGGAAGAAGATGAAGGACTTCGCGCCCACCTGGTACACGGGATTCTCGGCGGGGCCGTATTCGACGGTCACGTGGGGCATCGCCAGGGCGAGGTCGTGCACATCCGCCAGACGGGCGCAGCGCGGCTTGGTCGGCACCCTTCGAGGGTAGCCGCCGGGCTCCGGCACAGACGGCAAAGGCGGCATATGGGGCAGGTCGGAAATCATGCCGTCTTCACATCGCAAAACCCGACAAATCGGGCGATGAGCCGGAATGATGCCTGTTCGGAGCGTCATGGGGTGTAAGCCGGGGCACAGTGCCCGCGAGCACGCCTGGCGATCGGCGACGAGCAGGGCTTATGGGGCGTCGCTGGCAGGGAACCCGACAAATCGCATAGGTTGGTGCGCATGGCACGGCGTGGCAATGGAAATCTGACTGCCGAGGTCACCAGTTTCGTCGGGCGCCGCGACGAACTGGCTACCGCGAAGCGGCTGCTGCCCACCACCCGGGTACTGACCCTGCTGGGTCCGGGCGGCATGGGCAAGACCCGGCTGTCCCGGCAGATCGGGCAACTGGTGGCGCGGGCGTTCCCCGACGGCGTCTGGATGGTCGAACTGGCCGATGTCCAGGACCCCGAGCTGGTCACCCTCACCGTGGCCGAGGCCCTGGATCTCCGCGACGAGTCGACCGCGCCGCTGCCCCGGCTGACCGAGTTCCTGGCGAACAAGCGCCTGCTGCTCATCCTGGACAACTGCGAACACCTCATCGACGAATGCGCGCGACTGGTCGGGCGCATCATCGCCACCACCCCGGACGTGCGGGTGCTGGCGACCAGCCGCGAGGTGCTCGGCATCCCCGGCGAGCAGGTCATGCCGGTACCGCCACTGACGGTGCCGGACAACGACTCCGGGCTCGACGGCGACGCGCTGACGCTGTTCACCGAACGGGCCAGCGCCGCCAATCCGGCGTTCGTGGTCACCGCTGCCAACCGGCCGGTGCTGGCCGAGATCTGCCGCAGGCTCGAAGGCATGCCGCTGGCCCTGGAATTGGCGGCGCTGCGGCTGCGGATGTTCACCCCGGAACAGATTCTCGACCGCCTCGACGACACCATGGAACTGCTCAGCGCCGGGCCGCGCACCGCGCCCGAACGCCAGCAGACCATCGAGGGCGCGATCCGCTGGAGTTACGACCTCTGCACCCCCGCCGAACAGCTGCTGTGGGAACAGCTTTCGGTCTTCGCCGGCGGTTTCGACCTGGAGGCCGCCGAGGCGGTGTGCGAACTCGGCGTGCCGCGCAAGGCCAAGGGGGCGCTGCTGGACGCGCTCACCGGGCTGGTCGACAAATCGGTGGTGCTGCTGCGCCTGGACGGCGACACCGCCCGCTACTCCATGCTCGAGCCCATTCGCCAGTTCGCGGTGGACCGGCTCGCCGAACGCGGCGAATCGGCCGCTGTGCGCGCCCGCCATCGCGCGCACTTCCGGCAGCTGGCCATGCGCGGGCAGACCGCGTACTGGACCGGCGAGGACGTGGCCTGGTTCCGCGAACTGAGCCGCGAACACGCGAATCTGCGTGCGGCGCTGCGCACCGGGCTCGAGGACGAACCGCTGGATACCATGGCGACGGTCACGGTGCTGCGCCCGTTCTGGGAGCACAATCGTTTCCTGTCCGAGGGGTACCGCTGGCTGGTGGACGCGCTGTCGCGCAATCCGGAGCCGACGGCCGAACGCGCCAAGGCATTGTCCTCGGCCGCCTCGCTGGCCGCGCTGCTCGGGGATCAGCACTCCGCGGCCAAGCTGGTCGCGGACTGCCTGGAACTGGCCGCCAGCCTCGACGATTCCGACATCATGGCCGAAGCATCCCTGGATCGCTCACTGCTCGCCTTCGCCGAGGGCGATCAGGCCTACGCCCTGGAACTGGGCCACGAGGCCATCGATCTGGCGGCCGCACACGGGCAGGACGCCATCGAGATGGACAGCCACGCCTTCTCTTTCATGTGCGCGATGGTGCTGGACGCGCCGGGCCGCACCGAGCTGGCCGAGGGCTTCTTGAAGCTGACGACCGCCAGCGGATCCCATCTGCTGGGCGGACTGGCGCTGTGGACGGTCGGCATAAACCATTGGCGGCTGGGCGATCTGGAGGCATCGGCGCAGTATCACCGGCGCGCCATCGAACAGCTCGCGCTCTTCGACCGCTGCATCTGGCTGTCCTCCGCCTTCGAGGGCCTGGCCTGGACCGTATCCGCGGCGGGCGACCCCGAGCGCGCGGCCCGGCTGCTGGGCGCCGCGGAATCGCTGCAGCGCAGCACGATTCGACTGGCGCACACCATCACCGTCGCGGTCGGGGACAAGGAGCGCTGCAAGATGCGCGCGGCCCTGGGCGAGGACGCGTTCCGCGCCGCCTTCGGCGCGGGCGCGAACATGCCGCTGGAGGAGGCCATCGACTACGCGATGGGCCGTGCCCCGGCCCCCGCCGCCCCCGCGCTCGAACCGGTGGTCACGCGCGCGCCCCGGAAGTCGGCGGTCGCGGTGTCGGAAACGAATGTGCTGACCCGCCGTGAGAAGGACGTGGCGCGGCTGGTGGCGGCCGGGCACAGCAACAAGCGCATCGCCGCGGATCTGGTCATCTCCATTCGCACGGCCGAAACCCACGTCGAGCACATCCTGACCAAACTGGGCTTCACCTCACGCACCCAGGTCGCGGCCTGGGCGCACGAACATCAGCTCTGAGTCCGTGCGCCGGCCGCGGCGCGTCCCCGATCTGACGCGCCCGAATCACAGTCCGTTCGTGAGGAAGTCGAGCACCGAACGCTCGAAGGCGTCCTTGCGCTCGATCTGGACCCAGTGCCCGCAGCGGGCGAAGGTGCGCAGATCGGCGTTGGGCAGCTGCCTGGAGGGGAACAGCGCGCCCTCCACCGGGGTGACGCGATCGTCGCGGCCCCAGAGCATGAGGACTTCGTGGCGCAGGTTCTTCAGCCGCGCCCAGAGCGGTAGTGCCTCGGCCATCTTCGGGTTGTAGAAGGTCGCGTAGGCATCGCGCAGCGCGGCCTGTCCCCGGGGATCGGCGGCGGCCTTCAGGCGCGTGGCGACGAGTTCCTCGGTGAGCGTGGCCTCGTTGCTGACCATGGCGCGCAGGAACCCCATGGCGGTGTCGTCGGTGGGGTTCGCGTTGAACTCCATCAGTCGCCGAATGCCTTCGGACGGTTCGGGTCCCAGCACATTCACCCCGACGCCGCCGGGCGCCATGAGCACCACGCGGTCCACCCGGTCCGGGTGCTCGAGCGCGGTCAGCGCCGCCACCCCGCCGCCCATGGAATTGCCCAGCAGATGCGCCTTCTCGATGCCGAGCTCGTCCAGCAGCCCGATCACCGCGTCCGATGCGATCCGAAGGTAGTTGCGTTCGTACACTTCCGGGCGGCCGCTCGCGCCGAAGCCCGGCTGATCCAGCACCAGGCACCGGAACCGCTCGGCCAGCACCGGCAGGTTGCCGCCGAAGTTGGCCCAGCCCGAGACGCCCGCGCCGGAGCCGTGCAGCAGCACCAGGGGCGCGCCGGAGCCCGCCTCGTGGTACCGCAGCTTGCTGCCGTCGACGGTGACCCAGCGCTCGGTGTTCTCCACCGTGAGAGTCATCTACAGCATCCGATCCGTGACCTCGAGGCCCATCGCGCCCTTGCCGAACATGGCCAGCGCGCGCTCGACGTCGTTGATCGCGTGCACGCTGCCCGCGTGCGCGTCGCGCCAGTGCCGCTCGATCGGGTTGGGGCGGCGGATGGAATGCCCGCCGGAGTTCTTGAAGAGCAGATCGATGGCCTCGAGCGCGCGTTCGGTGCCGCGCACCTGGTCGCGGCGGGCGCGCAGGCGCAGCTCGAACGGGATGTCCTCGCCCGCTTCGGCATAGCGCAGCTGCTCGGAGGTATTGCGCTCCATCTGCAGGATGGCGGCGTCGATCTCACTGGCGGCGCGGGCGATGCGCACCTGGGCGAACGGATCGTCGGAGACCTTCTGGCCGCCGTAGGACAGCCGCACGCGCTCCTGCTGGCGCGCGATGTGCGCCTCGTACGCGCCCTCGGCCGCGCCGATGATCGGGGCGGTGATGGTGTTGGAGAAGACGCTGCCGAACGAAATCTTGTACAGCGGAGCGGTGTTCACCTCCTGCCCGGGGCCGATGAGGTTGGCCTGATCGGTGGCCGAGTACAGGCGGTACGCGGGCACGAACGCCTTGTCGATGACGATGTCGTTGGAGCCGGTGCCGGACAGGCCCGACACGTGCCACACATCGTCGATGCGGTAGTCGGTACGCGGCACCAGGACCGTGTAGTAGTCCATGCCGTTCTCCGAGGGCAGCAGCGCGCCCAGGAACACCCACTGCGCGTGATCGCAGCCGGAGGAGAAGCTCCAGCGGCCGGACATCTCGAAGCCACCCTCGACCGCGCTGAGCTTGCCGGTCGGCGCGTAGGAGGAGGACACCAGGGTGTCGGGGTTCTCGGACCACACGTCCTGCTGCGCCCGGTCGTCGAACAGCGCCAGCTGCCACGGGTGCGCGCCGAGCACCGAGGTGACCCACGCGGTGGACGGGCACGCGCTCGCGACCGCGCGCACCACCCGGTAGAAGTCGACCGGAGAGTCCTCCGCGCCGCCGAATCGCTTGGGCTGCAACATCCGGAACGCACCGGCCTCGGTCAGCTCCGCGATGCTGGCGTCGGGCACCCGCCGCTGCTCTTCGGTTTCCACCGCCCGTTCGCGGATCGAGGGCAGCAGATCCCGAACCTGATCGAGCACCTTGTTGGTCATGCGGGTGTTTCCTCCTCGTGCGGTGGTTCCTGCACTCGACGCTATGGCGTCCGGACCCCGCCGACCGGAAAAGTCCCGGTGGGCGGAATCGGACGCGGCGTCTCGTGACGGGTCCATCGGCGCGCAGGACCGGGCGATCAGCGATCTCCCGGCTATTTGTGCTCGATCTCCCAGTCGGAGTCCTCGTTCAGGGCCTGGCGGACGCGGGCCTCGAGGTCGGGATTCCAGTTCTCGGGCTGCACGACCGAGACCCAGCCGTCGAGAACCAGCGTGCCGTAGCGGTGACCGTGCCCCGAGGGCACCTTCTGCGCGTGCGCCAGGTCCGCGCTGACCTGCCAGAACGTCACCACCGGCCACCAGCGAATGGATTTGGAGACGTCCGAGCCGCGCGGTTCCCGCAGCCAATCCGGTTGCTCGAACAGCAGATCCGAGGACCACCAGACGATGGGGTCCGACGCGTGCTGCAGGTACGCGATCCGGGGGTCGATCCACGCGGTGGGCGGCCGGTTCAGGTCGGGGGCGTCGGCGGCGAATCGGACGATGAGCCCGTCGGCGTAGATGGGCAGAATCTCCGGGGTGCCCGGATCGCGGCGGGTGGTGAACTGATTCCAGAGGCGGTTGGAGTTCGGCGGGCCCACCCACAGCACGCCGTCGACCAGCGTGCGGATGTCGTCGAGTCCGGTGAAGGCGGCCTCGGAGCCCTGTGAACCCAGGCTCTCGCCGTAGACCAGCAGTTTGGGCCGGGCGTCCGGCGGCAGCTGTGCCCAGCGTTCGTGGACCGCGTGCACCAGCAGGCGGCCGGCCTCGGCGGCCTTGGACTTGTCCGACAGGAACGACAGCACGCTGGGCAGGTACGAGTACTGGGTGGCGGCGATGGCGGAGTCGCCGCCGTACATGTACTCGATGGATTCGGCGGTGGTGGAGTCCACCCAGCCGGTGCCGGTCGTGGTCACCATGACCAGCACCTTGCGTTCCCACGCCCGGGTGCGGTCCAGTTCCTTGACCACGAGTTCGGCGATGGCTTCGGGATTCTCGGCCGATTCGAGCCCGGCGTAGACGCGAATCGGATCGCGGGCCGGGGCGCCGGTGACCTGCGCGATGCGTTCGGCGGTGGGCACGAACGAGACGAACCAGCGGCCCTCCGAGCCCAGCGTGTCCCAGGGCGCGAGCGATCCCGGGCTGCCCGAGCGCTCGGGCTGGACCGGCTGCACCGCGGCCGGGGAGGTATTGCTGTTGCGGACGCTGAACGCCGAATTGGCCACGGAGAAGAACGCTTTGGCCAGTACGCCCTGGAACAGCATGACGCTGAGCACGACCACGACCACGAACCCGGCGGGCAGTGCGATCGCGCGCGGAATGTGCCAGTTGATGTTCAGCACCCGCACAATGGTTCGGATCAGCCACCGCACGAGCCGGAAGAGACCGATGACCAGGGCCACGGTGGCGGCGGCGAGCAGTTCGGCGCGCAGATAGCTGGAGGTCTCGGTGGGTTCCATCCCCATGAGCACCTGCAGATCCCGCTGCCAGCGGGCCGAGCGCGCGAGGATGGCCGCCGCGCCCAGCGCCGCCCCGAGCACGATCACCAGCTTCACGATCTGGCGGATCCGGTCCCCGGGCTGAGCCAGTCGCACCCGGGCGCGGGTGCGGGCCGGGATGCGCGGCCAGGCCCATTTGCGGAACGCCCACTCCAGCACGCAGCCGACCCCGTAACCGATCACCGCGCTGATGCCGCTGACCAGGCCCTGGAAGATCCAGGTGCGCGGCAGCAGCGAGGGCGAGACGGACCAGGCGAAGAAGATCGCGCCGATCACCACCCCGGTGTAGTTCGGCTTGATCGCGTGCTCGGCGGCGCTGAGCACGCCCAGCACGCGTTGCGGCAGCGACGGACTCGACTGTGGCGCGGTCGTCATGACCCGAGTCTTCCCGCCCACTGCGCCGATTCCGGACCACGACACGCAACCGATCAGCTACTGCCGGACGTCCGTCCGACTCCACTTCTCCGGCGCGGCCGCACACCACCGACCGCGTTCACCGCAGCGGGCGCTACGCCGGATCGACCGAGACGCCGCTCCCGCCGCCCGGGTTCAAGCCCGGGCGGCAGCGGAAACTCCCGCGCGGCGGCCGAAGAACGTGCCGTCGCCGAGAGAGGTGCCCGAGATGTAGCCGAAGCCGTGCAGGCCGTTGGCCGCGCGGCCCGCGGCGTAGAGGCCGGGGATGGGCGCGCCGTCGAGATCCAGGACGTGGCCGTCGAGGTCGGTGTGCAGGCCGCCGAGGGTGAAGACCGAAGCGCCTGTGCCCTTGCGGTTTCCGGACTCGGCCGGCGGGCGCACGCCCGCCTTGACGTCGATGGCGGCGAAGGGCGCGGTGAGCGGGCGGAGCCAGCGGGCGGCCTTGTGGTGGTCGAGATCGGCGCCGCGCTCGGCGAATTCGTTGTAGCGGCGGATCGCGGCGGTGAGCGAGCCCGCGGGCAGGCCGGTGAGCTCCTCGAGCTCGGCGGGGGTCTCGGCGACCTGGTGCGGGCGCACGCCCCAGCGCTGGGATTCGGGGACGGCCTCGAACCCCTCCTCGTCGACGATGACCCACACCGCGGTGTCACCGCCCGCCCAGCTGCCGCCCATGTTCTGGCGGTACAGCGCGGCCTGGCCGATGCGGCCGGGATAGGTGTCCTCGTTCATGAACCGCTGCCCGCGCGCGTTCACGACCATGCCGCGCGCGGCCAGTCCCGGAATCAGCGACATGCCGACCTGGCCCGCCGACATGTGCCGCACCGCCGCGCCCAGGGCCTGCGCCATGCGAATGCCGCTGCCGTCGTCGGTGCCCGCGCTGACCTTGGTGTGCCCGAGCAGTTCCGGT
The DNA here is from genome assembly GCF_042799795.1 of Nocardia sp. NPDC057668. Classification (NCBI taxonomy): domain Bacteria; kingdom Bacillati; phylum Actinomycetota; class Actinomycetes; order Mycobacteriales; family Nocardiaceae; genus Nocardia; species Nocardia sp. NPDC057668. The sequence goes on from NZ_JBHVIC010000001.1 coordinate 2,378,011, forward strand.
GCGTGCGCGGCCAGCATCCGGTCGTTGTCGACGAAGCCGCCGGTGGTGAGCACGACACCGCGGTGCGCGCGGATGCGCACCTCCCGGCCGTAGCGGCGGGCGGTCACGCCCACCACGACGCCGGAGTCGTCGACGATGAGCGCGTCGGCGTGGATGTCGAACAGCGCTGTCGCACCGGCGGTTTCGGCCGCCTCGGTCAGGCACTCCATGAGCAGCTTGCCGCCGAAGTCGTTGGCGGTGGGCCGGTGCCCGCGCGGCGCCGGGGTGGCGAGTTCGGTGAAGGGCCAGCTGTTCTCGCCGAGCCACATGAGCCCGTCGTCGGTGGGCGGCACCCAGGTCGGGGAGTCCCAGAGCGTCGGCTTGAACGGCACGCCGCGATCGACGAGCCAGCCGAAGTGCTCGACGCTGCCCGCGCAGTACGCCTCGATCTTGGCCGCGTCCGCCCCCGCGCCCAGGGCCGCGGTCAGGAAGGCCGCCATCGCCTCGGGGGTGTCCTCGAACCCGCACGCCCGCTGGATCGGCGTGCCACCGCCGAGGTAGATCTCACCGCCGGACATGGCCGACGCGCCGCCGGGACCGCCGGAGCGGTCCAGCACCAGCACCCGCGCCCCGGCCCGGGCGGCCTCGAACGCCGCCGACGCGCCCGCCGCGCCGTAGCCGACGACCAGCACCTCGGTCTCGATGTCGTAGTCGCCCACCTCGCTCGCGGCCAGCGGCCGCACCGATTCACGCACTGTCATGTCTCGACGGTGCCCGCCCGCACCCCCCGGACATAGCGCGGCATCTTGGTGAGCGAATCCGATATCCCGTTGACCGGGACTGCGACCCTGTCCGGGGCCGGCCGGCAGGGACGGTGTGTGAACGGCGTCACGTTGGTTGGGGACGCCTCACGAGGAGGAGAGTCAATGCGGATTCTGGTCACCGGAGTCACCGAGCCGAGCGGTCGTTCCGTAGCGCGCATGCTGCTGGCGGCCGGGCACGAGGTCATCGGCCTGGACCGGCAGCGCAATCGCTACGTGGACCCGCGCGTGGAGACGATCGCCGGGGATCCGGCCGACGCGGGGCTCGCCGCGCGCGCCCTCACCGGCGCGGACGCGGTGGTTCATCTGGCGCAGGGCCCGGTCGGCGCGATCGCCACCGCGGCCCGCGAGGCCGGCGTCCGGCTCGTGGTTCCGGTTGTGGCGGAATCGGATTCGAGCGTCGAGCGGGCCGTGGCCGCCAGTGGCGCGGACGCGCTGATCGTGCGCACCGCGCTGATCGCCGGCCGCCGCGTCGACGGCGGCACCTGGCGGGTCCTGGAGAATCTGGCCGGCGCGCGCGGCGCCGGGGCCATGCAGGTCCTGCACTACGACGACTTCGAACGTTTCCTGGTGCTGGCCGCGCTGTCCCAGCGCGGCGGCACGGTCGGATTGGCCGCGCCCGGCGAGGTCTCGGGCGACGACGTGCGCCGCACCCTGACGGACGCGGGCGTCAAATACACGGCGTGGCTGGGCCGTTCGGCCGCCGGGCGCGCCGTCGTGGACACCGCCGCCGCCCGGGACGACTGGGGTTTCCGCTACGGCTGGACCGCCCGCGAGACCGTCGAGGATGTGGCGCGCGGCCTGCACGGGCGGGTGTCGAGCGGTTCGGGGATGAAGAACAAGCGCGGCGCGATCCCGCTGCCCTCGCACGTGGTGCCGCAGAACGCCCCCACCTCGGACGGCTACCAGCTCAAAGCCTCTGCGCCGCAGGGCCTGCAGGGCGAGTTCGACGACCTGCTCGACGATCGCATCCCGGTGTTCACCGCCACCAACACCTCCGAGGCGCTGCCCGGGCCGCTGACCCCGCTCACCATCGATCTGCAGGCCGGCGCGATCCGGCTCGGCAACGAGGCCATGGGCCACATGATCGCCATCGAGGGAGTCGCGCTCGAGCACTGGGTTTCCCGCGTCACCGGCGTCATGGGGCACCACATGTACATCAACGCCTCGATCGGGGTGTTCTCCGCGGAGAACATGCCCGGCTGGGACGAGGAGAGCGTGCGCCGCGACGTCTACGGCGCGATCGGCGACGTGGAGCTGCACCCAAAGGGCCGCCCGGCCATGGCCACCGGAATCGGCGCCAGGCTCGGCACTTTCAAGGCGCTGGGCCGCGTCGCCTCGACCGCGCTGAGCTACAGCAAGTCGGCCGAGCTCATCAACGCCGCCGCGCACACCGAAGCCCTGGACCGCGATCGCATCGCCGAGCTGACCGACGAGCAACTGCACGCCCGCGCGCTGCTGTGGCGGGACCGCCTGAACCAGGGCTGGATGGCCGCCTCGATCGGCGTCATGATGACCGGTGCGGCCACCGCGGCGCACAAGGGCGAGGTGAAGATCAACCTCGAACGCCTGGAGTCGGCCAGGACCATGCTGGCGGTCGAACGCCTGGCGGCGCTGTGCCGCAAGGATTCCGGCCTGCAGGGCGTCGCCAAGAGCGGCGACGTGGCCGCCGCGCGGGAGAAGTCCCCGGAGTTCGCCCGCGCCCTGGACGAAGAGCTCGCCCGCATCGGCCATCGCGGCCCCGGCGAGTGCGAACTCATCAACGCCACCTTCGGCGATCGGCCCGAACTGCTGGTGACGGCCGCCGGCCGGGCCGCGGAAATGCCCGCGCCGCAGCGGGAACCGGTCGCGGAGCCGACCGGGCGCACGGCCAAGATGGCGGTCGGGGCCACGATCTACCGCGAGCGCGCCCGCGACGCGGTGGTCCGGGTGACCAACTGCCTGCGCCTGGTGACCCAGGAGCGCGCGGCGCGCCTGATCAAGGCGGGCAGGCTGACCGAGATCGAGGATTCGGCGTTCCTGACGCTGGACGAAATCCTCTGGGCCCCGGCCGATATGGCCGAGCGGGTGGCCCGGCGCCGCGCCGAGCGCACGCGCTACCAGGGAATCCGCATGCCCGATGTGATCAACGGCGACTGGGAGCCGGAGGAGATCTCCGGCGCGCTCCCGGTCGGGGAGAGCCTGTCCGGGCTCGGCGTGAGCCCCGGCGTCGTCGAGGGCACCGTCAAGCTCGTGCTCTCCATCGACGACGACATCGAGCCCGGTGACATCCTGGTCGCCTCGGTCACCGACACCGGCCACACCGCCATGTTCGGCTACGCGGGCGCGGTCGTGACCGACATCGGCGGCGCCGCTTCGCATGCCGCGATCGTCGCGCGTGAGTTCGGCGTGCCCTGCGTGGTGGACACCAAGACCGCCAGCACCGCGCTGCGGGACGGCCAGCGCGTCCGGGTGGACGGCGCGGCCGGCACCATCACCCTGCTCGCCGACGCCGAGTAGCGCCCGCTGCCGCCGCGGGCGGCCCCGACTTCGGTGCGGCCGTGACGATCTCACGGTCGCGCCGTCGGAACCCGGGCCGGATACCCACAGTTCGGCCCGTGATGGAAAGGAAATCCCCATAGTGACGATTTCGCGCGCAGTACGCGGCACCCTCACCGGTGTGGCCGCGGCGCTGATCGCCGTCCTCCCGGCCACGGCCACCCCGGCGCTCTCGGCCCCGAATGTCTCGATCCTGCAGCAGGCTCCGGTCAGCGCGGCCTTCAGCCTGCAGACCGCGCCGAACGCCCGGGACATCGGCGGCCTGGTCGCGACCGGTGGCAAGGTCAAGTCCGGCCTCGTGTACCGCACCGACGCACTGAACAAGCTGACCGAGGCCGATCAGCAGACGCTGATCTCCGCGGGCGTCACCAAGGTCATCGACTTCCGTGCCCCGAGCGAGAGCAGTTCGGCTCCCGACAAGCTGCCGGCCTCCATTCCGGGTGTGGCGTACCCGATCTGGGATCCGAACAACGACTTCTACACGTTCTTCGCCACCATCATCGCCGGCGGCCCCGACGTGCAGGCGGACAAGCTCGGCAACGGCAAGAACGTGCAGTACATGGCCGACTACTACCGGTGGATGGTCACCGATGCCACCGCGCGCGCCCAGCTGTCGGCGGCACTGAAGGACATTGCGAACGCCGACGGCGCGGTGCTGTACCACTGCACCGCGGGCAAGGACCGCACCGGTGTCATGACCGCGACCCTGCTGAGCATTCTGGGCACTCCGCAGAACCAGATCTACGGAAACTTCCTCGAGTCCAACGACCGGCTCGCGGCGACGAACAAGGCCACCCTGGACTACCTCGTGTCTTCGGGCCGGGTGACCGACCGGACCCTGTTCGAGCCGCTGCTCGGTGTGCAGAAGGAGTTCCTGGACGCGTTCATGAACCAGGCCGTCGCCTCCTACGGTTCGTTCCCGGTCTTCGTCAGCAATGGGCTGGGCATCGACGACGCCACCTTCAAGAAGATCACCGGTCGCCTGATCGACAAGGGCGGCAACACCGGTTCGTTCGGCACGGGCTCGTTCTGAGCGTTCGCTGATCGTGCGCTGTAACCGGACGCCGGGTCCGGCCGCACAGCGCGGGTAGTACCGCCGAATGCCGGCGTCGTCGTGTGGGACGGCGCCGGCATTCGCGTACCGGGGGCACTTTTGCGGCGGCGCTGGGAATTTCGGCTCGCGCATTCGCCCGGGCGAGTTCGTAATCGGGGCGAAACCCAGTCACGAATACGATTGCTATTGCGTAAAACGCGCCGAACTCGCGGTGATCGGGTGCATGGTATTGCTATGCGCGCGTTACTGGTCGAGAAGCCTGGACAGTTCTCGGTCGAAACGGTGCCGGATCCCACGCCCGGTGCGGGGGAAGCGGTCGTGCGGGTGGACGCGGTCGGGATATGCGGTACCGATATCCATATCGTGGCGGGTGAATTCCCGCCGACGCCCTATCCCATCATCCCCGGGCACGAATTCGCCGGGGAGGTAGTGGCACTCGGTGCCGATACCGATGGGGTCCGGATCGGTGATCGGGTCGCGGTCGACCCCTCACTGTTCTGCGGGCGCTGCCATTACTGTGCGATCGGTCGCGGAAATCTCTGCGCGAACTGGGGCGCGATCGGCGACACCGTCGACGGCGCCATGGCCGAGTACGTGAAAGTGCCCGCCGCCAACTGTTATCGACTACCGGGGCATCTCACCGCCGTGCACGGTGCTCTGGTGGAACCCCTCTCGTGCGCGGTGCACGGATTCGATGTGCTGCCAAGGCGACTCGGCGCGCACTATCTGATCTACGGGGCGGGCACCATGGGCCTGCTCATGCTGCAACTGGCGAGCGCGGCGGGCGCGGCGTCGGTGTCGATGGTCGACACCAACGTCGACCGGCTCGCCGTGGCCCGCACCCTCGGGGCGGACGCGGCGACGACCGACGCCGGCGATATGGACCGGCCCGAGGGCTGGGAGATCGTCATCGAGTGCAGCGGAACGGTTTCCGCCATGGAGGATGGATTGTCCCGGGTGCGGCGTGGCGGCACCTATCAGCAATTCGGGGTTGCACCTGCGGACGCGCGAGCGAGTGTCTCGCCCTTTCGCATCTACAACGACGAGATCACCATCGTCGGTTCGATGGCGGTCCTGCACAGTTTCGGGCGGGCCGTGGATCTTCTGGGCGAAGGCGTCATCGACGCGGACACCATGATCACCCACGATTTCGCGCTCGACGAATTCGGTGACGCGCTGCGCACTTTCCGTGCGGGCGCGGGCCGCAAGATCCAGCTGCGTCCCGGACGGGGCCCGGCGCGATAGAGACGGGCTGGGACCAATGACGGTCGTTGCCGGAGTGGACTCTTCGACTCAATCCTGCACAATCGTGGTGTGCGACGCCGATACCGGAACGGTATTGCGGCAACGGCAGATCGCGCATCCCGAAGGCACCGAGGTCGCACCCGCGCTGTGGTGGGAGGCCCTCAAGGCCGCCTGCGATCGCATGATGCGCGACGTGGAGGCGATCGCCGTCGCCGGCCAGCAGCACGGGCTCGTCGTGCTGGACGCGGCGGGCGACCCGGTGCGAGACGCGCTGCTGTGGAACGACACTCGCTCGGCCGAGGCCGCGGGCCAGCTGGTGGCCGAGCTGGGCGGGCCGCAGGCGTGGGCGGACGCGGTGGGCAGCGTGCCGCTGGCGGCGCACACCATCGCCAAACTGCGCTGGTTCGCCGACCACGAGCCCGGCCTCGCGGACCGGACCGAGCGCGTGCTGCTGCCGCACGACTACCTGACCTGGCGCCTGCGCGGCGGCGATCCCGCACACGCGCCGACCACCGATCGCGGCGACGCCTCCGGGACCGGCTACTGGTCCCCCGGCGCCGGGAGCTACCGGCCCGATCTGCTGGCGCTGGCGTTCCGCGGCCGCACCCCCGAGGTGCCGCGGGTACTCGAGCCCGCCGGGGTGGCCGGGCACACCCCGGGCGGGCGGGTGGTCGCCGCGGGCACCGGCGACAATGCCGCCGCCGCACTGGGTCTGGGCATCGTGGACGGGGACGTCGTGGTCTCGCTCGGCACCAGCGGCACGGTGTTCACGCGGTCCGCGGCGCCCAGCACCGACGCCTCGGGCGCGGTCAACGGCTTCGCCGACGCCACCGGCGCGTTCCTGCCGCTGGTGTGCACGCTCAACGCCGCCCGCGTGCTGGACGCCACCGCGACGCTGCTCGGCACCGACATCTCCGGACTGGAGGTGCTGGCGGCGCAGTCACCCGCGGGCGCGGACGGTCTCACGCTGCTGCCGTATCTGACCGGGGAACGCACGCCGAATCTGCCGCACGCCACCGCGAGCCTGCACGGGCTGCGCCCGGCCACCATGCGCCCGCACCACCTGGCGCGCGCGGCCATCGAGGGCATGCTGTGCAACATCGCCGAGGCCTTCGATCGACTGCCCACCACGCCACGGCGCATTCTGCTGATCGGCGGGGCCGCGCGTTCGCGACTGATCGCGCACGCGGCCGCGACGATCTTCGGGCGCACCGTGACCGTGCCGCACGCCAACGAGTACGTGGCCCTGGGTGCCGCCCGGCAGGCCGCCTGGGCGCTGCGCGGCGGGCCGCGGCCGCCGCGCTGGCCGACGCCGCAGGCCACCGAATTCCATGCGCCCGCAGCGGGACAGGGGGCGGCGGTGCGCGAACGCTATGCCGAGATACGGGGCCGGTACTACCCGTGAGGCGGTCGGCTCAGCCGGTGGGAGCCGTGCTCAGCCGAAGACGACCGGGTGGTCGGACAGGAACTCGTCCCAGGTGCCGTGGCGTTCCAGATAGGTGCGCACGGCATCCCGAGCGATCTCCTGTTTCGACCGTCCCTCCACCACCGCCTGCGCGCTCAGCGCAGCTTCTTGATCAGCGTTGAGCCGCAACGTCCATGCCACGGCGCAAGTTGTATCACCTCCGCGTCGCGCTGTCCTGCGTTCCGCGATCGCGGAGCTACCCGCGGCGCACCATACAGAAAAGGAATAATTCGGACATGCGGGCCGACGCTGCGGCCCGGCCGGCGACACGCGTGCCCGGCCTCGCGACCGGTTCCGCTGCCCGCGAAGGCTGTTCGCACACCGGGCCGGTCCGACGCCGATGACAGCTCGGCTCGCGCGCCGGGTACCTACGATGTGCGGTGCTGTTCGGCGGCCAGGAAATGAGCCGTCGCCCGGGTGGATTCGTAGAGCGTGCGGTAGTGCCGGTAGTAGCGGTCGTACTGTGCGGTGTGGGCCGGGTCCGGCTCCACCGTCTCGACGATCGGATTCCAGTCGGCGGTGGGCAGGCCCAGAGCCTCGGCGGCGAGCCGGGCGTCGCCGAGCGCGGCGCCGATGGTCTCGGCGGGCAATTGCTGCGGCAGGCCGGTGATGTCGGAGACGATGCGGGTCCACAGCCCGCCCCGGGTGCCGCCGCCCACCGCGATCAAGCGCGCCGCCGCCCCGCCCGCGTCCGCCATGGCCTCGAGGTTGTGCCGCACGCCGTAGCCGATACCCTCGAGCACCGCGCGATAGAGCTCGGCGCGCGCGTGGGTCAGGGTGAGCCCCGCGATCACCCCGCGGGCGTTCGGATCGAACAGCGGGGTGCGCTCCCCCGCGAAGTAGGGCAGCACCAGCAGCCCGCGGCTGCCGGGCGGCACCGCCGAGGCGGCGTCGCCGAGGTCGCCGAACTCACCGCCGACCAGGGTGCGCAGCCATTCGGTCACCGCACCGGAGGTGGCCATGCCCGCGGCGGACGTGTATGTGCCGGGCCGGGTTCCGCGGGTGGTCCACAGGCCGGGGTGCGGCCGGGGCGCGGTGAGCACCTGGGTCAGGAACAACGTGGTGCCGTACATGATCATGGTGTCGCCGGGCTCGCGCGCGCCGATCCCGGCCGCCTCGGCCCAGGCGTCGATGGTGCCGGTGGTGACCGGCAGCCCGGCGGGCAGTCCGGTCTCGGCGGCGGCCCGCGCGGTCAGGTGCCCGACTATCTCGGCGGGCCAGGCCAATTCGGGCAGCGGCAGGCCGGGTGCGACCGAATCCGCCCAGTCCCGCGCCCAGTCACAGGCCACGAGGTCGTACATCGGCACGCACTGGCTGGCCGACTGGTGGTCCAGGACGTAGCGGCCGGTGAGCCGGTGCACCAGAAAGGAGCTCGCCATCAGCAGCATGCGCGTGTCTTTCCAGACCTGCGGTTCGTGCCGGGCCAGCCAGCGCAGTTTGGGGCCGACGGCCTGACTGGTCAGGGGTGAGCCCGAGCGCTCGAGGACGGTGTCCGCGCCCAATTCGTCGGTCAGCTCGGCTATTTCGAGGCCGGCGCGGGTGTCCACGCCGTACAGGATGGCCGGGCGCAACGGCTGCCCGCCGTCGTCGGCCGGCAACAGGCAGGGGCCGATGCCGCTCACCGCCAGGGCCTCGATGGGCTGACCGACCGCGCCCAGTTCGCGCGCGATCGCCCGGAAGTCCGCCCACCACACGGTCTCGGCGTCGTGCTCGAACCAGCCGGGCCGGGGCATGGACACCCGGTGGGCGCGCTCGGCCCGGCGCAGCACCCGGCCGCGATGATCGGCGAGCACCCCCTTGGACGCCGAGGTGCCGATGTCTATGCCGAGCAGCATGATCGCCGCCGCGGGGCCGGTCGGTGCGCGCTGCCGAGGAGCGCGCCGGAAGGGCTGCGAACCGGTAGGCGGGGACTGTCGGGAACGAGGGTGGTGCCGATCCGGGCCAATGCCTTGCCTCCCCGCGGTGGGTGGACTCTCGACTCTCCCCCAGAATCCCAGCTCCGCCTGCGGCGCATGCCCGAATCCGGAAGATCGGTCTGCTCCGCCGAGATAGGACAGGAGCTGACCTAATCCCCCGCCAGACTGATCTCATGACGGAAATCTCGCTGCGCACGCTGAACCGGACCCTGCTCACGCGGCAGCTGCTCGTCGAGCGGGCCGAGCTGCCCGCCGCCGATCTCGTCCGCCGGCTCGTCGCGGTGCAGGGGCAGGAGCCGAACTGGCCGTACGTGGGGCTGTGGACCCGGCTCGCCGGCTTCGGCCACGACGAGCTGGCGGCCCTGCTGCGGGATCGGACCGTGGTGCGCTCCACCATGATTCGGCGCACGGTGCATCTGGCGGCCGCCGACGACTACCGCTGGCTGTACCCGACCGTGCGCGCCGCCGTCGAGCAGCTGTATTCGGCGGCCTACTTCCAGGAGGCGCTCGGAACGGCCGACCGTGACGAATTCCGCTCCGCCGGTGCGGAACTGCTCGCCGGGCGCACCCTGTCCCGGCGCGAGCTGGGCCTGGCGCTGGCCGAGCGCTTCCCCAGCCCGCATCCGGGGCGGCTCGCCCAGGCGCTGGGCGTCGTGCTGCCGCTGATCCACGACGACGCCGCCGGGGTGTGGGGCGCGTGGCGCAACCGGCGCGTCTCGGTCTCGCTCGCCCCGGACTGGATCGGCGAACCCGTGCACGAGACGCCGGATCCGGAGACCCTGATCCTGCGCTACCTGGCGGCTTTCGGACCGGCGAGCGTGGCCGATATGCAGGCGTGGTCCGGGGTGACGCGACTGGCGGCGGTGGTCGCGCGGCTGCGCCCGAACCTGCGGGTCCACCACGACGACACCGGCCGCGAACTGTTCGATCTGCCGGAGGCGCCGCTCGCCGACCCCGATCTGCCGGTGCCCGTGCGCTTTCTGCCCGCGTTCGACAACGCGACCCTCGGCCACCGCGATCGCCGCCGGATCATCAGCGACGCCGACCGCGCGCGAATCAACCGGATCGCCTCGGCGGGCGTGCCGATGTACCTGGTCGACGGGTTCGTGCACGGGACCTGGGCGGTCGAGGACGCCACGATTCGCGTCACGCCGTGGCACCCGTTCACCGGCACGGCGCGGGCCGAGGTCCGGGCCGAGGCCGAGGCACTGCTGCCGTTCATCGCACCGGGCGAGGACGGCAAGGTCATCGTCGAATCGGTCTGAGCCGGAGGACTGTTCGAGATCGGTCCGAGGCGTGCCCGTGCGGCGACCACGTCGCTGTCCGAGCCCGGCCCGGGGCGTGCCCGTGCGGCGACCGTCGATAGCGGCCGATCCGCGCCGCAGTCGGAACAGCCGAGGCGCGAGGGGGATCGATACCCGCGCCACCGGCCCGGCAGCGCCTACTCGACAGGCTGCACCAGGGTGTCGCGGAGCCGGTCGAGTTCGGCGGCGGTCAGCCCGTTGGCCCGCAACCAGGCGGCCGCACCGCCGTGGTCCGCGTGCAGGTTCGCCAGGAAGCGCAGCATCACGTCGGCGGTGATCGCCAGGATGCCGGTGTTCGCCGGGGGCAGGCCCGCGTAGGAGGGCAGCGCGTCGAGGCGGTCGCGAACGCGCTGCATGCGCTCGTTGGTGAGCACGTAGTCGTGCGCGATGGCCTCGTGTTCCACACCGACCGCGTCCAGCAGGACCGCGGCCAGCACACCGGTGCGATCCTTGCCGGCGGCGCAGTGGAACAGCACCGAGCGGCGCTCGGGGTCGATGATCAGGCGCACCGCCGCGACGATGTGCTCGCCGCTGCCCGCCAGCAACTGGCCGTAGAGGTCGGTCAGGTCCACGCGGGTCTTGTCCGGGACCAGATCCCGTGCGGCCAGCGAGGATTGGGGCGACTTGCGAATCGGCAGGTTCGCGATGCGCACGCCGCTGCCCGCGACCGGGCCGTAGCCCTCACGCTCGACCTCGTCGGGCAGGCGCAGGTCGATGACCGTGCGCAGGCCCAGCGGTTCCAGCAGTTTCCTCAGGTCCGCGGCGGTGGCCTGCTGCAGCGTGCTCGAACGCAGCACCATGCCGAAACGGGTTACGCCGCCGGTGATTACGGGGAGCCCGCCCAGATCGCGGACGTTGTCGATCTGGGCGAACTCGACCCACCGCTGCCCCTGGGACTCTTGGGAAGCACGGGGAGCGGTGTCGGTGAGCGCGGGATCAGTGGGCACGGCCGGCCGCCGCTTCCTCGGCGCGGGTCAGACCGCACAGGCCGATCAGATCCTCGTGCAGTTCGAACCACACGGTGTGATAGCTGTCCATGATGGGACGGGCCACGTAGGTCAGGTCTCCTTCGGCGATGCGCTCGACGGCCCGGTCCAGGCGGTCGGTGTAGCGGATCAGGCGCGGGGCCAGGCCGCCGAGCCGGTGCACCAGCGGGCGCAACGCCCGGTGGGTGGCGGCGAGACGGGCCAGCACGGCGGCGTCGTAGTCGGCGTCCGCGTGGTCGTTGACCGTCGCCGGATCCTTCATCTGCCAGTCGGTGATGATCACCTTGAGATCGGCGTTGTAGACACAGAATTCGTCGTAGGCGGCCGTCAGGGCGGCGTGATCCGCGCTCGCCCGCTCGGCCTCGAGCAGTTCCGCCAGCCGGGGGCGGCCTTCGGGGGTGAGCCGGAAGCCGGCGGGGGTGCTCGCGCACAGGCCGGCCGCGACCAGATCCGCACAGTGCGCGGCGATCTCGCCGGCGTCCACGCCCAGGCTCGCGGCCAGGTTGTCCGCGCTCACCCGGCCCTTGATGCCGACGAGCCGCAGCAGTGACAGCTCGGTGACGGGCGCGTCGGCGCGCCCGGGCTCCGGGACGTCGGTGCCGAACTCGGTTGCGGCGGACTCGGTTGCGGCGGAGCGCTGTTCGAGCCGGTCGGCAAGATCCGCGGGCGCGACGCCCGCCCAGGCCGCCAGCTGCGCCACGTCGTCGAGCACGCTCTGCTCGACCGGTTTGGCGGTGATCTCACCCGAGAGCACCAGTCCCGCACCGCCGTCGACGGTGACGGTCCGGCCGATGAGCGCGTCCACCACGCCCGGCCCGCAGCCGACCACGCACGGCCGGCCCAGTTCCCGGCTCACCAGCGCGGCATGGGAGGTCGTGCCGCCCAGTTCGGTGACGATGGCCCGCGCGGCGATCATGCCGTGCAGATCGTCCGGACTGGTGGTGGGGCGCACCAGGATGACGTCCTCGCCCGCCTCGGCGCGGGCCTCGGCTTCGTCGGGATCGGTTACGACCACACCCGAAGCCAGTCCGGGACAGGCGGATTCACCGCGCGCCAGCGGCTCGTGCCCGGTCGTGTCGCCCGAAGCCGGGCGCAGCACCTCGCGCACCTGGTCGGCGGTGACCCGGTCCAGGGCCTGCCGGGCGTCGATCAGGCCCTCGGCGACCATGGCCACGGCCGTGCGCGCGGCGGCCCGCGCGGTGCGCTTGGCCGGACGCGACTGCAGCATCCACAGCGCACCCGATTCGACGGTGAACTCGATGTCCTGCATATCGCGGCCGTCGCGTTCGAGCAGTTCGGTGGCGGCGATCAGGCGGGCGTGCACCTCGGGCTGGGTCGCGGCCAGGTCGGCGAGCGGACGCGGGGTCAGGCGGCCCGAGACCACGTCCTCGCCCTGGCCGCCCACCAGCCATTCGCCGTAGACCGGGCCGTCGCCGGTGTTGGGGTTGCGGCTGAACAGCACACCGGTGCCCGAGAGCTCGTCGAGGTTGCCGAACACCATGGCCTGCACCGTGACCGCGGTCCCCAGCGAGTCGGGCACCCCGCGATTGCGGCGATAGGTCTTGGCGCGCGCGGAATCCCACGACCGGAACACCGCCTCGATCGCGCCGCGCAGCTGCTGCCACGGATCGGCGGGCACCACGCCGTCGGCCGCGCCGAGCACGGTCTCGCGGTACTGGTGCACGAAACGCTCACGAGTGTCGTTGGCGTACACCGGGTTCGAGGTCTTCGCGGCGAGCGCGGCCTGCACCTGGTCGGTCATGCCCAGGTTGAGCACGGTGTCCATCATGCCGGGCATGGACACCGCCGAACCCGAACGCACCGACACCAGCAGCGGCCGCTGCGCCGCGCCGAAGGACCGCCCGGTCCCGCGCTCGATCATGGCGATGCCGGCGCGCACCCGCTCCCAGATCTCGTCCGCGATCACGCCGCGCCGGGTGTAGTCGGCCCACGCGTCGGTGGTGATGACGAAGGCGGGCGGGACCGGCAGGCCCAGCGCCCGCATATGGTCGATGCTCCACGCCTTGCCGCCGATGCGCTCCCGCGACAGCCCGCAGGCGCCGTCGAGTTCGGCGACGGTCACGGCGGCACCGGCCGGGCCGGCGATCAGCTCGGCCACATCGGGTCGCTGCTCCAGCTCGGCTCCCGCGGTCATGTCACTCCTTCGAGGTTCGGAATTCATCAGCACTCCAGCGCTCGCCGCTCGACTGCGGCCTACCGGGCATATGCCGCCCAGAAATATCCCTGTCACCGAGCGTGCCGGGTGACGGCCCTCACGCCCAACCCGCATCCCGATCAGCGGAATCGCGCACCGCCGCCCGAAGGCACGCCCGGTCACCGGGATGGCACGGGAAAAACGGGCAATCGGGTGGGGGTGGTGGGGCAGGATGGGCGAATGGATCGGCGGCATGCGGCATCCATCGGCGGAACTTCGGCGTCCGGCCCGGTCAGCACCATTCCGGCCCTCGTGGCCGACCGCGCCCGGCGGTATCCGGACGCCGTCGCGATCGCCGGGCCCACGGGGCGAGTGACGTACGCGGAGTTGGCCGAGCAGGCGGCGGAGGTGAGCCGTGCCGCCATCGCCTCGGGACTCGAGACCGGCGACCGGGTGGGGCTGTGGGCGCCCAACAGCGACCGCTGGATCGTCACCGCGCTCGGGATGCTCGGGGCCGGGGTCACGCTGGTGCCGATCAGCACCCGGCTGAAGGGACCCGAGGCCGCCGACATCCTGGCCCGCGCGCACGCCAAAGCCGTCTGCACGGTGCAGGAGTTCCTGGGCAACGACTATCCCGGCATGCTCGCCGCCGCCGGCGCGCTGCCCGATCTCGAACACCTGATCCTGCTCGACGACGCACCCGGCGCCGCCGCCGCGGGCTGGGACACCAGTTCGTGGGCCGGATTCCTGGCCCCGGGCCAGGTGATCCCGGCGTCGGCCGCGAAAGACCGTGCGGCGGAGGTACTGCCGGATTCGATCTCGGACATCCTGTTCACCTCCGGCACCACCGGCGCCCCGAAGGGCGTGCTCGCCACCCATCGGCAGACCCTGGAGGTCTTCACCGCCTGGGCCGAGGCGGTGGCGCTGCGCCCGCGCGACCGGTACCTGCTGGTGAATCCGTTCTCGCACACCTTCGGGTACAAGGCCGGCATCATCGCCTGCGTGCTGTGCACCGCCACGATGGTGCCGCTGGCCCGGTTCGAGCCGGACGCCGCGCTGCGGCTGATCGAGAGCGAGCGCATCAGCGTGCTGGCCGGTCCGCCAACGCTTTTCACCGATCTACTGAACAGCGAGCACGCGGGCCACCTGCTCGGCTCGGTGCGCCTGGCCGGTACCGGCGGGGCGACCATACCCGCCGAGCTGGTGGAGCGGGTGCGCACCGAGCTCGGGGTGCCGTCGGTGTTCACCGCCTACGGCCTCACCGAATCGGTGGGCGTGGTCTCGGTCTGCCCGCCCGGCACGCCCACCGAACTGCTCGCCGAAACGGTGGGGAAACCGTTGTCCGGCAGCCACATTCGCATCGTCGGCCGGGACGGGAGCAACATGCCGCCGGGCGAGCCCGGTGAGATCCTGGTCAAGGGGCCCAACGTGATGCTCGGCTACCTCGACGATCCCGCGGCCACCGCGGCGGTCGTCGACGCGAACGGCTACCTGCACACCGGCGACGTCGGGCTGCTCGGCGACGACGGCTACCTGCGCATCACCGATCGCCTCAAGGACATGTTCATCGTCGGCGGCTTCAACGCCTACCCGGCCGAGATCGAACGGGTTCTGCTGGGGCACCCGCAGATTCGCGATGTGGCCGTCGTGGGCGTTCCCGACGCGCGCCTGGGCGAGGTCGGCCGCGCCGTGGTGGTCCCGGCCGATCCCGCGGCCGCCGACGCCGCCGCCATCATCGAATGGTCCCGGCAACGCCTGGCCGGCTACAAGGTCCCGCGCGAGGTGGTGTTCACCCCCGCCCTGCCCCGCAACACCGGCGGCAAGGTCCTCAAGGATCGGCTGCGCGACCCCGCCTGAGCGTCGAGATCGACCGTCCGCCATCGGCGGAACATGCCCGGAACCGGCGAGACGACCGATGGCCGCACACCCGAGAAGGTGTGCGGCCACGGTCATCCGGTCGCCGAGCGCGGTCGGGGCCGGAGTCAGATCTCCTTGCGCATCTGCGCGGTGAGGGGCTTCATGTAGCCCGAGCCGAGCAGGCGCTGCATCCAGTTCATCGCCTTGGCGTCGGTACCGATGAGGATGAGCGGGTCGTTCTTCCCGATGCCCTTGAGGATGGTCCGGGCACACTGCTCGGGCGTGGTCTTGGCCAGGCCGTCGAAGTTCTTGGCCAGGGCGTCGCGGTCGCGATTGGCCGAAGCCCGCGCCTTCCAGGCGATCTCGGTCTTGATCATGCCCGGGTGCACGCTGGAGACGCCGACGTTGTTGCCCGCGATGATCATCTCCTGGCGCAGGGCGTCGGTGAAGGCGCGCATCGCGAACTTCGAGGAGCTGTAACCGCTCTGGCTCGGGCAGGCCACCAGTCCGAACATGCTCGAGACATTGGCGATGTGACCGTCACCGGAGGCGATCACGTGCGGCAGGAACGCCTTGGTGCCGTACGCCGCACCCCAGAAGTTGATGTTGAAGATCCATTCGAAATCTTCCCAGGTGACGTCTTCGATATTGGCGGTCAGCGAGACACCGGCGTTGTTGATGACGATGTTGACCTTGCCGAAGTCCGACACCACCTCGTCCGCGTGCTCGTACACCGCCGCGCGGTCGGTGACGTCGAGCTTGTACGCGCGGGCCTTGACGCCCTCCTTCTCGCACAGCGCCGCCGTCTCGGCGACACTGTCGAGATTGCGGCCCGACAGCGCCAGCTGCGCACCGTTCTTGGCCAGCTCGACCGCCAGCGCGCGCCCGATGCCCGCGCCCGCACCGGTGATGACGGCGACCTTGCCGTGGAAGTCCTTCATGATCTTTCCTGTCTCGCGCTACTGCGTGGTGAAGCCGCCGTCGGCGATGAATTCCGCCCCGGTGCTGTAGGAGGATTCGTCGGAGATGAGGAACAGCACCAGGTTGGCGAGTTCCTCGGGCGTGCCCGGCCGGGCGATGGGCTGGTTGGCCGCAATGGATTTCGAGCGATCCGAGGCCGCGACCATCTCGGTCGCGACGATCCCGGGATGCACCGAGTTGACCCGGACGTTGTCGGCGGCGAACTCCTGGGCGGCGGTCTTGGACATGCCGCGCACCGCCCACTTGGAGGCGACGTACCCGAGGATGTTCGAGTAGCCGATGAGCCCGCCGGTCGAGGAGATGTTCACGATCGAACCGACCCCGCCCGCGCGCATGGAGCCGATCACGGCCTTCATGCCCAGGAAGACCCCGACCTGATTGACGTCGATGACCCGGCGGTAGTCCGCCTCGGCCAGCTTGTCGATGGGGTCCACGTGCACGATGCCGGCGTTGTTGACCAGGCCCGAGACCGGTCCGAAGGCCGACTCGGCCTGCGCGACGACATCGTTCCAGGCGGCTTCGTCGGTCACGTCCAGCGGCAGGAACAGCGCCCGGTCGCCGAGTTCGGCGGCCAGGGCCGCGCCCTCGGCGACCAGGACGTCGGTGATGACGACCGCGGCGCCCTCGGCGGCGAGCTTGCGCGCGAAGGCCGCGCCCATGCCGCGCGCGCCGCCGGTGACGATGACGTTCTTGGTGCTGACCCGTCCCATGGCGTTACCCCTGATTCCGTCCCGCGCCGGCGGTCGCCGCCGCGCCGTTGACCGCTCCGCCGCGCTTGGCGGCGCGCTTGGGTTCGGCGGCCTTCGCGACGCCCGGAACAGCCTGGGCCGCGGCGTCTTCCCGATCCGCCATGTGATTGGCGGCGATGTAACCGAACACCATCGCGGGTCCGATGGTCGCGCCCGCGCCGGCGTAGTCGTTGCCCATCACCGCGGCCGAGTTGTTGCCCGCCGCGTACAGACCGGCGATGACCCCGCCCTGCTCGTCGAGCACCCGCGAGTGCTCGTCGGTGACGAGGCCGCCCTTGGTGCCCAGGTCGCCGGGAACCATTTCCACCGCGTAGAACGGGCCGCGCGCCAGCGGGGCCAGGTTCGGGTTGGGCTTGACCGTGGGATCGCCGTAGTAGCGGTCGTAGGCCGAATCGCCGCGCTGGAAGTCCTCGTCGCGACCGGCCTTCGCGAAGCCGTTGAAACGCTCCACGGTGGCGGTGAGCTTGCCCGCCGGGATGTTCAACTGCGCGGCCAGCTCTTCGAGGGTGTCGGCCTGCTTGATGATGCCCTTGTCGAAATAGCCCTGGGGCAGCGGGCGTTTGGGGAAATTGCCCAGGAACAGGTAGTGGTCGCGGAAGTCCTGATCGAAGATGAAGTGCGCGGGACCGGTGCTGCGCCCGGCCGCGGCCTCCTCGTACATCGTGTGCACCACGTTGACGTACGGCGCGGACTCGTTCACGAAACGCTCGCCCTCGTCGTTGACCATGATCGCGCCGGGCTGGGCGCGCTCGGCCAGGCAGAAGAACGGCGGGCGATCGGTGGCGCTGCGCACCGACGGACCCCACCAGGCGTCGTCCATGAGATCGACGGCCGCACCGGCGTTCTGGCCCGCGACGATGCCCTCGCCGACGTTCTCGACCGCGCCCACGGTCCATTCGGTGGACTGCGGGCCGGAGATGTACTTCTTGCGCATCTCCAGGTTGTGCTCGAAGCCGCCTGCCGCCAGCACCACGCCGCGCGTGGCCTTGATGACGACGGGCTTGCCCTCGTGCTCGGCACGCACGCCGACCACGACGCCGTCCTCGACGATCAGCTCGGTGAGCGGGGTGTTCAGCCACACCGGCACCCCGGCGTCGCGCAGCGACAGCCACAGCCGCGCGGCCAGGGCCTTGCCCAGGCTCAGCGGTTTTGCGCCCTTGACCAGGGCCAGGGCGGTGCGCGCGCCGACCTTGACCGCGGTCTTCTTCGCGGTCCAGGTGCGCGCGATCATGTTCAGGTCGTGGAAATCGCTGACCGTGATGGCGAGCCCGCCGGGCGCGGACATGGTCGGCTGGTTGATCTTGTGCAGATCACCGCCGAGCAGCCGGCCGTCGATCACCTTGGGCTCGATGGACCGGCCCTGCGCCAGACCGCCCGGGAACTCGGGGTGGTAGTCGGAATAGCCGCGGTCGTAATCGAATTCCCAGTACCGCGAGCGGGTGCCGATGTACTCGAACATCTCCGGGCCGTTGTCCAGGAACGCCTGCTGCTTGGCATCGGGAACACGATCGCCGACAACGGCTTTCAGGTAGGTCTTGGCCATGGTCGGGCTGTCCGGCACGCCCGCGGCCTTCAGCACCGGGTTGTTCGGCACCCAGATGCCGCCGCCCGAGCGCGCGGTGGAGCCGCCGAACAGGCGGGACTTCTCGATCAGCGTGACCGACAGGCCGCGATAGGCCGCGGTCAGCGCGGCGGTCATACCGGCCGCGCCCGAGCCGACGACGACGACGTCGAATTCGAATTCCATGAGTGGTGTCTGTCCTCTAGTAGCCGCAACTGGTGAGCATGCCGCCGTCGACGACGAATTCGCCGCCGGTGCAGTAGCTCGAGGCCTCGGACGCCAGGAACAGCGTCACCTCGGAGACCTCGACCGGCTGACCCCAGCGCGGGATGGGCAGTTCGGAGAAGAAACTGTTGCCGTCCACCCCGCTCGCGCCCGCCACGGACGCGGTCATCGGGGTGGCGATGCCGCCGGGATGGATCGAGTTCACCCGGATACCCGAATGACCCAGCTCCCGGGCGGCGGACTTGGTGAGCCCGCGCAGCGCGAACTTGCTCGCGCTGTAGGCGGACAACCCGGCAGCGCCGACGAAACCCTCCACCGAGGACACGTTGACGATGGAACCGCCACCGGCGTCGATCAGCGCCGGAGCCGCGGACCTGATGCCCAGGAAGCTGCCCGTCACATTGATCGCCTGCATGGTGTTCCACTCGTCCAGGCTCATGTCGAGCAGACGCTTGAAGCGCAGAATGCCCGCATTGTTGACCAGCGTGGTGAGCCGGCCGAAACGCTCGACGGTCTCGGAAACCGCTGCCTGCCAGTCAGTTTCACTGGTGACATCGTGGTGCACATAGTGGACGTCCGCACCCAGCTCGGCCGCGAGGGCCTTACCTTCCTCGTCGAGCACATCGCCGAACACCACCCGCGCGCCCTCGGCGGCGAAGCGGCGCACGTGCTCGGCTCCCATGCCGCGCGCACCGCCGGTGATCAGCGCGACTTTCCCGTCCAACTGTCCCACAGGTTCCCGTCCTTCCTCACGTTTCGAATCGACGCTAAGGCGATGCCCCGGGGGCGGGCAGGTGTGGTCCCGGCCACTGAGACAACCGAATGACCTGAAGGTTTGGGTACTGAACTATTCCGGTTAGGCATAGCGACCGGACCTTGCCGAACAGGCGGTCCCCGGGTAAGCCGGCGAGCTGAGGAGCACACCCGGATGAAGTTCTCGATGATCTTCGAAGCGCAGATGGCGGACCCCACCGCCGCGCACGAGGCCCAGGTGCTGCGCGACTGCGTCGAACAGGCCGTGCTGGCCGATCGAGTCGGCTTCGACACCGTGTGGGCCGTCGAGCACCACGGACTCAAGTGGTACGCGCACATGAGCGCACCGGAGATCTTCCTGACCTGGGTCGCGGCCCGGACCGAGCGGATTCGCATCGGGCACGGCGTGGTGTGCATGCCGTTCAACTTCAACCATCCGGTCCGCGTGGCCGAACGCGCGGGCATGCTCGACGTGCTCTCGAACGGGCGGCTGAACCTGGGCGCGGGCCGCGGGGCGACCGCGGTGGAAACCTCCATGTGCGGGGTCGACCCCGGGCGCACCGCCGCCGAGGTCGAGGAATCGCTGCGCATGATCGCGGCCGCCTGGCAGGACCCCGAAGCCGAATTCTCCTACCGCGGTGAGCTTTTGACCGTCGAGCCGCATCACCTGCTGCCGCGGCCGGTGCAGCGCCCGCATCCGCCGCTGTTCATGGCCTGCACCCGCAAGGACACCCTGAGACTGGCCGCCGAGTACGGCGTCGGCGCGCTGGTGCTGGGGTTCGCGGGCATCGAGGAGATCGCCGAACTGCGCGGCATCTACGACCGGGCCATCGCCGAGCGCAGCGGTGACCGGCTCGTATCCACCGTGGTCAACGACCATTTCGCGGCGCTGTGCCCGACCATCGTCCTGGACGATCGCGAGCGCGCCCGGCAGATCGGCGCGCGCGGGCAGCGCTTCTTCGCCCAGGCCGTCAAGCACTACTACGGCATGGGACCCGCACCCGACGAGGCCGTGGACCCCGGCGCGGACGAAATGGCCAGGATCCGGGAGGTCGGCGCGGAGCACATCGCCTACCTGCACGAAGCCAAGATCCCGGTGAAATCCGGGTCGGCCGCCATCTTCAACGCCGAACACGCCTACGGCACCGCCGCGGACGCCATCGCCTACGTGGAACGCCTCGCCGCGGCCGGCGCCGACGAGATCCTGTGCCTCATCCAGATGGGCACCGTCCCGCAGGAGGCGTGCCTGGAGACCATCCGGCAGTGGGGCGAGCACGTCATCCCCCGCTTCCGCTGAATCACCGATCCACATCCACACCGTCACAACCAGTTAGGACACAGCAATGACCGACCTGAACGGCAAAGTCGCCCTCATCACCGGAGCCGCCCGCGGCCAGGGCGCGGCCGAGGCGCGACTGTTCGCCGAGCGCGGTGCGAAGGTCGTCATCACCGACGTGCTCGAGACCGAAGGCAAGGAACTCGCCGAATCCCTCGGTGACGCGGCCCGATTCGTGCGCCACGACGTGACCGACGAGGACAGCTGGGCCGCCGCGGTCGAGGTCGCCGTCTCCACCTTCGGCAAGCTCGACGTACTGGTCAACAACGCCGCGATCTACCTCATGAAGCCGCTCGTCGAGACCGGTTCGCAAGAGCTGGAACGCATTCTGAAGGTCAACCTGATCGGCGCGTTCAACGGCATCAAGGCCGTCATCCCCGCCATGACCGCGGCGGGCGGCGGCTCCATCGTGAACATCTCCTCGCAGGCCGGGCTCGAGGGCCTGATGAACCACTCCGCCTACGGGTCGTCCAAGTGGGGCCTGCGCGGGTTGTCCAAGATCTCCGCCCTGGAACTCGGTCCCCAGCAGATTCGCGTCAACTCCGTGCACCCCGGACCCATTGCCACCCCGATGGTTCCGTACCTGACCACCGGGCCCGGCAGCTTCCCCACCCTGCCGCTCGAGCGCACCGGCCTGCCCGAGGAAGTCGCCGAACTCGTCGCCTTCCTGGCCTCGGACGCCTCGGCCTACATCACCGGCGCGGAGATCACCGTCGACGGCGGGCTCGCGGCGGGCAAGTTCATTCCGCGCGGCATGGAGCTGTAACCCGCTGCGCGCGAACCGGTTCCGGCACCCCCACTTCGACCAACCACACCGTCTCCCGGAGGAGTCAGCGATGTCCCTGTCGCCCGAATGGCAAATCTTCGTCGACGCGGCCACCGCCGCCTTCCCGGCCCTGGGCACCGAGGTGCACGACGCCACCGCGGCGCGCGCCTTCCTCGCCGCCCGGGCCGTGCCGCCGGTGGCGCCGATTCCGGTTGCGGCGGTGGAGGAATGGCTCGTGCCGGGACCGGACGGCGCACCCGAGGTGCCGGTGCGGCTGTACCGGCCGCTGGACGCCGAGACCGTCCCCGGCGTCGTGGTGTTCTATCACGGCGGCGGGTTCGTGCTGTGCAGCCTGGACAGTCACGACCGCTTCTGCCGGATGATGGCCAACGAGTCCGGGGTCATCGTGATCTCGGTCGACTATCGCCGCGCACCGGACGACCGGTTCCCCGCCGCGGCCGAGGACGCGTACGCGGTGTTGCGCTGGGTCGCGGACAACGCCGAATCCCTGGGCGGAGATCCGGCGCGGGTCGCGGTCGCCGGGGACAGCGCGGGCGGCAACCTCGCCACCGTCGCGGCGCTGCGGGCCCGGGACAACGGCGGACCCGACATCGCCTTCCAGCTGCTGCTGTACCCCATGCTCGACCCGGCCACCGACAGCGAGTCCTACACCGACAACGCCACCGGCTACTTCACCACCGCCGCCCACCTGCGGTGGTACTGGCGGCAATACCTGCGCGCCGACGCCGACGCCGAACACCCGTACGCCGCGCCGGTGCGCGCCGACCTCACCGGACTGCCGCCCGCCTACATCGCCACCGCGGAATTCGACCCGCTGCGCGACGAGGGCGAAACCTACGGCCGGCTGCTGCACGAAGCGGGCGTGCGCGTGCAGGTGCAGCGGTGGGACGGCACCGTGCACGGCTTCATGTCCATGGCCTTCCACCTGCCGGAGACCCAGCGGGCCAACGCCGCGGCGTTCGAGGCGCTGCGCACCGCGCTGACCCGGCCGCTGCAGGCGTCGCGCTAGCTCGCCGGAAATCGCCCTGCCACACCCGGATTGACGCGCGCGGGCGTTGCGAGGGCTTCACCCGCGAGTAAAGAACCGGTAATCCGAACGTGCCTCGCACGGAGGGGCGATCGTCTACCATCGGCCTCGTTCGCCCACTTCTGAAATATCGGGGTTTGCCTTGTCGGTTGCACGCCTTACCGCGGTCACCGCGGCCATGACGGTCTCCTGCGCGCTGGCCGCGGCCGGAAACGCTTCCGCCGCAGCGCAGTACTACGGCACCGTCGCGCTGTCCCGGCTGAAGAACGCCGCGGTGGTCTCGACCGACATGCCGGGCAAGGTCTCCGCGGACGCGGCCGCCATTCGCGACTGCGCCAACTACGACTGCGAAATCGTGCTGCGCTTCAGCGACGGCTGCGCCGCCGTCGCCCGCGGGGCGGACGGGACGTGGGGCTGGGCCGCGGCGGGCAGCCGCGCCGAGGCCGAGGGCGCCGCGGTCGCCTCGCTCGGGGAGAGCAACCCGCCGTTTCCGGACCTCGGCAGCGCCTCCCCGCGGCCGGCCCAGGTGATCACCTCGGCCTGCACCAAGAACGCCGGCTAGCGCAGACCGCCGTAGCGCGCCTCGTACGCGGCGCGCTCGGCGGCGCGGCGATCGCGGCGGGCGGGATTCTCCAGATCCTCCGGCAGGCCGTGCTTGCGCAGGCGATGCGCGCGGTTCATCGGCATGTAGGCCACGATGTAGAACATGGCCAGCAGCAGGGCCAGCAGAATCATCGCCGCGCGCAACCACAGCTCACCGGGGAACAGCAGGAACAGCGCGAAGATCGGCAGCATCGGCACCAGGCCGCGCACCAGATGCCGCGGGCCCGCCCACTTTCCGGTCAGGTCGTTGCGGACCCAGTCCAGCATGGTGTCCGGCAGGCGGCGGCCGCAGGCGTAGCCGAGCCACTGTATCGGGTTGGGGCGCTTCATCATCGAACTCCCTTGTCGGCCGCGCGCGCGGCCGCGTTGACACGGTTGAGCGCATCGCGCAGGTGCTCCAGATCGGTCAGGCCCACCCCGAGGCGCTCCACCACCGCGGGCGGAATCCGCTCGGCCTCCGCGCGCAGCGCCCGGCCGGCCTCGGTCAGATCGATCACCAGGTTGCGCTCGTCGCGATCGTCGCGGCGGCGGGTGATCAGGCCCGCGGCCTCGAGGCGTTTGAGCAGCGGGGACAGGGTGGGCGAATCGAGCTGGATGGCCTCGCCGATGTCCTTGACCGACATCGGGGCCTCACCCCAGAGCGCGAGCATCACCAGGTATTGCGGGTGGGTCAGGCCCATGGGTTCCAGCAGCGGGCGGTAGACCGCCAGTACCGCGCGGTTGGCCACCGCCAGCGCGAAACACACCTGCCGGTCCAGCCGCAGCGGGTCCTCCGCCTCCATCGGATCCGTCCTCCTCGGTCGCCCCATCGTTAGTGCCAGAATAGTTAACGCACTAACTATTGGCACGCGATTCGAGAGTATTTCAGGTCACACCCCGCCGAACGCCGACTCTCGATCCGGGTTGACCAACCGGTCGGAGAATTCTATTTGCTAACAATTTGCCATTCTCGGCGTTTTCCGGGCACTCCGGAAATGATCGCGATTATTCCCCGCCGAATAATCTGGCGAATCGCAATTTCAGACGGTGGATATCCGCGACTTTTGGTCACACCAATGCTTGGATGCTCGATAAGCTGAATGGTTGCTAGCCTGCGAAAAAGGAGATAAGTCACCGATGAAGCGCGTGTTCTACACCGGTTCGATCGCGACCGTTCTGGTCCTCACCGCATGCGCATTGCAAGCCGCTCCGAAGCCGGAAGCACCCCAGCCGCCCGCGCGCACCCTCACCATCGGGATCGCCGAAGACCAACCCGGACTGTCGACCCGAGGTCCGGACGGAAGACCCCGGGGCTTCGACGTGGACACCGCCGTCTACATCGCCGGGCGACTCGGGGTGGACCCCGAGCACATCACCTGGCGCGAAGCGAGACCCGAACAGCGCGAAGCGCTTCTGAACAACGGCAGCGTCGACTTCATCGCCGCCTCGTACTCGATCACCGCCGCACGCCAGCAACAGGTCTCCTTCGCCGGGCCCTACCTGATCGCCGGACAGGACCTGCTGGTCCGCCACGGCGAACGGCACATCGACCGCCCCGAGGACCTGCACGACCGCGCGATCTGCACCACCGCGGGCTCCACCGCCGCGGACCGCATCCGGCGCAGCTTCGCCCGCACGGTCGAACTCACCACCCGCGACACCTACTCCGAATGCGCGGCCGACCTCATCTCCGGCGTCGTGGACGCCGTGACCGCCGATGACGTCATCCTGGCCGGCTTCGCCAAGAAATACGACGGCACCCTGCGCGTGGTCGGGCACCAGTTCACCCGCGAGCGCTACGGAATCGGCGTCCGCAAGGGCGATATCGCCCTGCAGGCCCGCATCACCGACGCCATCCGCACCATGATCGACGACGGATCCTGGCGCCGCGCCATGGAAACCCACCTGACCGCCAACGGTTTCCGCCCGCAGGCCGCGCCCGTCGTCTTCAACGCCCCCGACCGCCCCGTGCCCCCCGCCGACCCCGCCACCCTGGACCCCGACCTGGTCCGGGTCACCAACGCCGTGGCCGCCACCTCGAACGCACACGACTGGGAAGGCTTCCGCACCCTGGTCTGCCCCGAAACCGCCAACGACATAGACGAGATAGTCACCCACTACACCCCCCGCTACGACACCCACCTCGGCCCCGAGCTGACCACCGCCGGCTTCACCCACACGGTGACCGCGGTGACCCAGCCCGACCCCGACACCGCGACGTTCGTCCTGAACGAGAAGTTCACCGACGTCCCCGACAAATACCGCAACTACTTCAAGGACATCAACTACACCGGCACCCTGATCCGCCGCGAAGGCTCCTGGAAGCTCTGCACGTTGAACGCGGATTTCGTGGAACCGTAAGGGCGGGCTACGGCGCGCCCGGCATCGAAGACCCGGCGCGCCGCAGAACCGACCATGAAACAGCATGAATCGGAACACATTCCGCGAAACTATCGAACATGTATTCGAAGTCGATACGCTCCTTCCATGTTCGATCTCACTGCACCCGAGGTCTCGTACATGGTCGGCCTGTTCCAGACCGACGGCACGCACTATGGCAGCACCGCGAGCAAAGGACGTCTATCCATCGAGCTGGCGGCACGTGACGCAGGTGTGCTCACCGAGCTGCAGCGGCACATACCCGTTCACACACTGCTGGGAAGTCGGACCAGAACGACGAACTTCAAATCCGACTCCAGCACGTGCTTCCTGCACATCTACTCCCGGGCCGCGCGCACCGAGTTCGAGCGATTCGGAGTCCCCACGGGCAAAAAATCGGACAAGATAGGGCCTCCGCCCGGGGAGTTCAGCCGCTCCGACTATTTGCGCGGGATCCTCGACGGCGACGGATCCATAGGATTCACCGCTCAGGGGTATCCGTTCATCAGCCTGATCACCGCCAGCTCAACTCTCGCGCAGCACTTTTGCGCCGAAATCAAGGCGGTATGCGGCGTTGCACGGTCCGCCCGGCCGAACAAACGCGACGGGGTGGTCAATATCATGGTGGCCAATACTTCCGCCGTCTCGCTCGCCAACTGGTGCTATCCGGTCGGAGCCGCACCGACGATCGAGCGAAAGTACACGGCCGCACGCAAGGTCGCGCTGTGGGAGCCACCGCATTCGGGGTTCGGGCGTTCGATCAAAGCCTGGACACCCGAGCAAGACGTGGTCGCGCTGAGCCACTCTATCGCCGAGGCGGCAGCACTGCTCGGCCGAACCACACAGAGTGTCAATCTGCGTCGGTGGCGGCTGAGGCGAGGAGCACGACCGTCCGAATAATCCGGTGCGCTTCAGGGACGGGCCGACCTACGGTAGGGGAAATCCAAAGGAAGGACCGTCTGATGTTTCCCGTAGAGCTGCGCGGTACCCGAGCGCAGACGCTCATGTGGGCCCACGAGCACGAGGTCGAGCCGGCCGCGCTGCAACAGTTGCGCAATATCGCGGAACTGGAATGGGTGCACGGGGTTCGGGTCATGCCGGACGTGCACCTGGGCAAGGGGGCCACCGTGGGCTCCGTCATCGCTATGAAGGACGCCGTCGCGCCGGCCGCGGTCGGTGTCGATATCGGGTGCGGGATGGAGGCCGTACGGACCTCGCTGACCGCGTCACATCTTCCGGACGACCTGCGGGGTTTGCGGGCTCGGATCGAGGCCGCGGTGCCGGTCGGCTTTGCGGCGCACAGTGATCCGGTGAACGTGAACCGGCTGAACAACGAGGTCTCCGGACATCGTGCGGGCGTGGTGCTCCGCTCGGGGTGGGAGAAGTTCTGGAAGGCCTTCGGATCGCTGGATTCGGGTGTGCAGTCACTCGAGTCCAAGGCGCACAAGCAGATCGGAACACTTGGTTCCGGCAACCACTTCTGCGAGGTTTGTCTGGATTTGGAAGGGCGCGTGTGGATTCTGTTGCATTCCGGGAGCCGGAACATCGGCAAGGAACTCGCCGAGCGGCATATGGCCGTCGCGCGCAAGCTGACGCATAACCAGGGACTGCCGGACCGGGATTTGGCGGTGTTCCTGGCGGGGACGGCCGAGATGGACGCTTACCGGCGGGATTTGAGCTGGGCGCAGGAATACGCCGCGCGGAACCGGGCCGTCATGTTGGCGCTCGTGTGCAAGGCCGTGCGGGACGAGTTCGCCGGGAAAGAGGTCGTTTTCGACGACACCATTTCCTGTCACCACAATTACGTGTCCGAGGAGACCATCGACGGAATGCCGATGCTCGTCACGCGCAAGGGCGCGGTGCGGGCGGGGGCCGGGGAGCTCGCGCTCATTCCCGGATCCATGGGCACGCGCTCGTATGTGGTGCGGGGCCGGGGAAATCCGGCCTCGTTCCAGTCCGCGTCGCACGGGGCAGGGCGGCGGATGAGCCGGAACGCGGCCAAGCGGCAGTTCACGGTCAAGGATCTGATCGCGCAGACCGAAGGCGTCGAGTCCCGTAAGGACGCCGGGGTCGTGGACGAGATCCCGGCCGCGTACAAGGATATCGACCAGGTGATCGCGGCGCAGCGAGACCTGGTGGATATTGTTGCGACCCTACGGCAGGTCCTCTGCGTCAAGGGGTGACCCGCCGTGGCCGAGGCGCCGTACCTGTTGGGGGTACGGCGCCTCGGTTTTTCCACGGGCGGAGCCGAACACGCCCGGTCCGGGCCGAAAGCCCGGGGCCACGACACACATTCGCCACGCGTCAGCGCCGCCCGAGCGTCGCCGCCACCCCCGCGCCGATCAACAGGAACCCGACGATGAGCGGAAACCCGGTCTGCAGCCATTCGTAGAGCGCGATGTGCATCTCGTCGGAGAACGGCAGATCACCGATGATCCGGAAGGTGTCGTCCGGGAAGATCAGGTGAATGATCCCGGGCAGCACGCCCCAGACCGCCCCCGCCACAACGGTTCCCAGCGGCGAATAGGCCGCGAGCGCCGCGACGACCAACAGCAGCAGCGCCCCCAGCAGAATCTGCAGCGTCGACCCGAGCCGGTCCGCGAGATCACCGAGAATCACCCAGCGTTTGGTGTCGGCCGCCCCGCGCGCGGCGAAGGCCGTCCCGATCGGCGTGAGGATCAACCCCGCCGCCACCCCGATCAGCGTCCGCGAAACCGTTCCGCTGCTGCGGAACTGCGCACCGGGCGGCGTCCAGCCCGCCGGCGACGGGAACTTCTCGGGCATGAGCGCCTCCCCTGCTCCCCGGCGACCGCGCGGTCCCCGGGATCTCATTGTCCGCCCGGCCCGCCGTTTCCGCGCCCCCTCACCCGTGCCCTACACCCGAAGCGGCCGGCCGGGATCCAGGATGTGCACGGTCGTGTCGGCGGCCAGGTCCGCCACGGCGTCGCGGTACAGATCCGGCCGGTTGCGCTCGGCCTTGGTCATGACACGGTCACCGATCGGCCCGCTGGAGAACGCGTAGTGGATGGGAACGGCCACGCGGGCGCGCAACACCCGGGTCAGTTCGGCGGCCTCGGCGGCGTCCATGACGACCTGCCGGTTCAGGGCCGGCCGGATGCGCAGACCGTTGATCGGCAGCAGCGCCAGATCGAGATCCGGGAACCGGTGCGCGATCTCGTCGAGTTCGGGGATGCGCAGGGTGTCCGCCCCGAAGTAGACGGTGTGCCCGTCCGCGCGCAGCACGAAGGTGACCTCGGGAACGCTGTGCCCGGCCGGGGCCGCGGTGACCTCGACCGGCCCCAGCCGGGTGTGCTGCCACGGCGCGAGTTCGACGACGTTGACGAATCCGGCCGCGCGCACCTTCGCGGCGAGCCCCGGCGCCACCGCGAAGGGCACGGTCCGGTCCGGGTAGTCGACGAGGGCGTCGAGGTCGCAGTGGTCGTAGTGGTCGTGGCTGATGACGATCCCGGCGAGCGGTGGCAGGTCGGCGGCGGTGGCGACGCTGCGCGGTTCGCCCTGGCGGTAGAAGCGGCGTTCGGACAGCCAGGGATCGGTGAGGATGCGGGCGCCGCCGAAATCGAGCAGGACGCTGGCGTGGACTACGCGGGTCATGGTGAGCATGGGATTCCTTAACAAGACAGCCGTCTGCTTACGGATGTAAGTAGACGGCCGTCTTGGTATGGTGTCAAGGTGTCGGACAAACCTGCTCGAAGCCGGAATCGCCGCGGCGAAGGCGCGCTGCTGCGCACCGAACTCATCACCGCCGCCTCCACCCTGCTCGAAGACCTCGACGGCCAGGAGGCGCTGTCGCTGCGCGCGGTGGCCCGGGCCGCCGGCATCGCACCGCAGAGCGTGTACCTGCACTTCGCCGACCGCCGCGAGCTGCTCACGGCCGTCTACGCGGTGCGCTTCGCCGAGTTGCAGCGGGTACTGGTCGACGCGCGGGACGAGATCGCGGAAACCCTTCCCGCCGAACGACTTTCCGCGATCTGCCACGCCTACGTGAACTACGGGATCGCACATCCGGGCCACTACCGGGTCCTGTTCGGCACCGCGGGCGAGCCGGGCTGGGAGCCGACGGCGGCCCAGCTGCCCGGGCTGCCCACCTTCGGGATGCTCATCGACGCGGCCGCCGCCTGCGCCTGCGCCGATCCGCGGAGCACCGCCGTCTGCCTGTGGGCGGCCATGCACGGGCTGATCACCCTGCGCCAGGATCGGCCGAGTTTCCCGTGGCCGCCACTGGACGCCCTGGTCCGCACCCTGGTCGAGGCCCACCTGGCCGCGGCGGGCTGAAAATTCGGGGGGTGCGAGGTTGCCGCCGGTCGGCGCGGTGTCGGTGCGGTGAGGCACCATGGACCGCGTGACCTCGACCGACGCGACCCAGACCCAGAACTCCGGCGCACTGCGGGAGGATGCCGAACGGCTGTTGCGGGAGCTGGCCGGGCCGTCGGCCCGGCTGCGGGAAGATCAGTGGGTCGCCATCGAGGCGCTGGTCGTGCACAAGCGCCGGGCCCTGGTGGTGCAGCGTACGGGCTGGGGTAAATCGGCCGTGTACTTCATTTCCGCCAAGCTGCTGCGCG
Source organism: Nocardia sp. NPDC057668 (assembly GCF_042799795.1). Taxonomy (NCBI): domain Bacteria; kingdom Bacillati; phylum Actinomycetota; class Actinomycetes; order Mycobacteriales; family Nocardiaceae; genus Nocardia; species Nocardia sp. NPDC057668. Next base: position 2,408,291 of record NZ_JBHVIC010000001.1, read on the forward strand.
CGGCCGGCCGCGGGCCGACGGTGATCGTCTCGCCGCTGCTGGCCCTGATGCGCAACCAGGTGGCCGCGGCCGAACGCGCCGGCGTCGTCGCCTCCACCATCAATTCGGGCAACGTCACCGAGTGGGACGAGATTCACGCCCGGGTCGCCGAGGGTGTGGTCGACGTCCTGCTGGTCAGCCCGGAACGGCTGAACAATCCCGATTTCCGCGACGCGGTGCTGCCCAAGCTCGCCGCCGACGCGGGGCTGGTGGTGATCGACGAAGCGCACTGCGTCTCGGACTGGGGCCACGACTTCCGGCCGGACTATCGCCGGATCCGCACGCTCATCGCCGATCTGGGCTCGGAGGTCCCGGTGCTGGCGACCACCGCCACCGCCAACGACCGCGTGGTCACCGATGTGGCGACCCAGATCGGCACGGACACTCTGGTGTTGCGCGGCGGCCTGGATCGCGAGTCGCTGCACCTGTCGGTCGTGCGCATTCCGGACCCGGTGGCCCGCACCGCCTGGCTCAGCAAACGCCTGCACGAGTTGCCCGGCTCGGGCATCGTCTACGCGCTCACCGTGGCCGCTGCCCAGGATCTGGCCGATGTGCTCAATTCACACGGGCATCACGTCGCCGCCTATACGGGGCAGACAGATCCGGCCGAGCGCGAGGCATTGGAAGCCGCGCTGCTGAACAACGAGGTGAAGGCGCTCATCGCCACCTCGGCACTGGGCATGGGTTTCGACAAGCCCGATCTGGGTTTCGTGGTGCACGTGGGCGCGCCGTCCTCGCCGATCTCGTACTACCAGCAGGTCGGCCGTGCCGGTCGCGGCACCGAGCGCGCCGAGGTCGTGCTGCTGCCCGGGCCGGAGGACCGCGCGATCTGGAGCTACTTCGCCTCGGTGGCGTTCCCGCGCGAGCACATCGTGCGCTCGGTGCTGGCCGCGCTCGACAGCGATCGGGCCATGTCCACCGCCGCGCTGGAACCCCTGGTCGAGTTGAACCGCTCCCGGCTCGAGATGGTGCTCAAGGTCCTGGACGTGGACGGCGCGGTGCAGCGGGTGCGCGGCGGCTGGATCGGCACCGGACAGCCCTGGGTGTACGACACCGAACGCTACGAGCGCCTGAACATCGCGCGCGAGGCCGAACAGCAGGCCATGATCGACTACCAGGCCACCGACGCCTGCCGCATGAATTTCCTGCGCGGCCAGCTCGACGATCCGGGTCTGCTGCCCGATTCCCCCGGCTGCGGGCGCTGTGACAACTGCACCGGCACCCGCCAGGACATCGCGGTGGACGCCGGCGACATGGCCGCCATTCGCGCCCGCCTCGATCGCCCCGGCATCGACCTGGCGCCGCGCAAACAGTGGCCCACGGGCATGGCCAAGCTCGGAGTCTCCCTGTCCGGCAAGATCTCCCAGGGCGCGGAGACCGGCCGCGTGCTGGGCAGGCTCAGCGATCTCGGCTGGGGTCAGCGCCTGCGCGCGCTGCTGGACGCACCCGATGCCCCCGTCCCCGACGACGTGTTCAAGGCCTGCACGGTCGTGCTGCGCGAATGGAATTGGACCGAACGTCCCACCGCGGTGCTTGCCATGGACACCCCGCGCCACCGCCTGCTCACCACCTCGCTGGCCGCCCGCCTGGCCGAGGTGGGCCGCCTGCGCGATCTCGGCACCCTGCACCTGCGCCCCGATCTGCCCCCGGTCTCGGCCGCCAACTCCGCGCACCGCGTGGCCGCCCTCGACAATGCGTGGGACACACCGGATCTCAGCGAGGTGGACGGCCCGATCCTGCTGGTCGACACCCTGACCGATTCGGGCTGGACCTTCACGATGGCGACCCGCGCGCTCCGGGCCGCCGGCGCCGATGCGGTCCTGCCGTTCGCCCTGGCCACCCCGTCCTGACATCCACACCCGAAGCCGCCTGGTTCACCTGGACCACGCATCCGCCCGTACGAGATCCCCCGCCACGCCGGGCGGATGGGGGGTCGACGGGAAAACTCGTGCCGGTCATAGTGATTCGGGTCGGTTCGCGGCATCGCGACCCTGAACCGGCCCAGGTCGTCGGCAGATCTAGACGTCCTCGGCGGATCGGCGGTCCTGAAGCGCTTCGAGGGAGTCGACGTAGCGGAGCATGAGGCGGGCGAAGGTCAGGCGATCGGACTCGGGCCAGTCGGCGGTCACCTGCGTGAAAGCCTCGCGCTGGTGTGCGCGGAACCGTGCCATGAGCTTCTCGCCCGCGGCGGTCAGGCGCAGGACGGTCCGACGGCCGTCCTGTTGCGAGGCGACGCGGACCAGGTAACCCGCCTTGATGTTGTCGCTGACCATCCGGCTGGCCACCGAGGGATCGGCGCCGAGCAGTTCGGCGACCCGGCCGACGGTGATTTCCGCGCCGGGCTCGCGGCTGTGTTCGTGAACCTGGTTGAGCACCAGCGTGCGGCTGAAGTCCTTGGCTGAGAGCGGGTTCTCGACCTGCAGCGCGCTGGTGCGGCGCAGCTTGGCGAAGGCCGGTCCGACCGCGTCGAGCAGTTCGTCGGCGGTCCGCGCGTCCTTCGCTGTCATGCGCACATCGTATATCCGTGACCTGACGAATATATGTGTTGACTGTCAATTACATGACTGACAGCATGGATATGTACAACAGCATGGATCCGAACGCGGTGCGGAAACCCCGCGCGGACCCACTACCGCCGCAGGAGAACACCCGTGAAACCCATCGGCTTCTGGCTCAATCGCGCAGACCGCGCCATCACCGCCTACTTCGACCGGCGCCTGGCCGCGTTCGGACTCACCCGCCTGGCCTGGCAGGCCCTCAATGTCATCCGCGCCGAACCCGAGGCCACCGAAACCCGGATCCACGCCGAACTGGAAGCGAACGCCGACCGCGAAACCCGGCTGGCCGCCCTGGATCTCATCCTCACCGCCGGCTGGGCCGAGCGCACCGGCGCCGGGCTGTCCCTCACCGCGTTCGGGCGCGACCGGCACGATGAGGTCACCGCGGCCGTCGCAGGCTTCCGCGCGGACTCGATGACCGGTATCACCCCGGACGAATACCGCACCGCCGTCACCGTCCTCGAACGGATGACACTCAATCTGGAGCCCCTGGTGGGCGGCAACGAATGAGACCGGGCCCCGGCACGGCTGCCGGGGCCCGGGGGGTGAACTCGGACTCAGTGGGCGAGGACGCCGCTGATCTCGTTCGGGGTGGACTCCAGGGTCACCGACTGCGCGACCTTGCCGCCGGCCAGATCCACGCGATGGATCTGCTTCGTGGCCGGATCACTGACGAACACATCGCCGCCGCGCACGAAGATCGCCGGTCGCGGCTGCTGCCACTCGAGCGGCTCCTCCCACGCGCCGATGACCGGGAAGCTGCGGGTCACCTTGCCGGCCACCGGATCGATGACGTGGATGCGGCCGTCGGTGCCCAGCACCAGCCCGTCGCCCTGCGCGGTGCGAGCCAGCGAGCGGAAGGTGTAGCTGGTGCCCAGGGGAACCAGGCGCAGCGAGTTGTTCCGGGTGTCGATGAGCGAAACCTGCTGGGGCCGTTCCAGTTCGGCGTTCTTGTCCTGCTTGTAGTCGCCCAGCGCGATCGGGGAGGCGTCACTGCCCGCCTGATTGCCGATGCGCCCGTACGGCGTCGGGCTGGTGACCTTGGTGATGACGCCGTCGCGGTAGACCAGCGCGCCGGTCTGGCAGCCGATGACCACCGCCTCGCCGGCCACGGTGGATTCGCCGTGCACGCCGGGGCAGTCCTCGTTGCGCGCGATCTCCCTACGGTCCTTGTCCAGAACCACGATGCCGGTGCGCTTCTCCTCGGTCCCCAGCGTGACCACCAGCTGCCCGTTGGTCAGCTCGACCGCGACGCCGTGGTGGGGCGCGGCGGCCTTGTAGTTCACGGTCTTCGGCGCGCCGTGCTCGAGCTCGTGCGGATCGAAGATCCGCACCTCGCCGGTGCCGTCGGTGAACAGCACGGTGCGATCGGCGTGGCGGACCACGTGGCCCGGCTTGGCCCCGGGGAAGGTGATGTCGGTGAACTCACCGTGCACCGCGTCCAGGACCTGGAACCCCTCCTTGGTGGACACCATCAGATGGTGGTCGTCCCCGGCCGGGTTGAGGCGATTGAATCCCGCGAGCTCGAGTTTCTTCGCGACGGTGAGATTCTGCCCGTCGAGCAGGTAGATGCCGCCGTCGTAGCTGACCGCGAGCGGATCGGCGATCTCGGTCGCGGCGGGCTCGTCCTGCGCGCCGCAGGCGCTCAGGGCGAGCACGGCGGCCAGGCCGGTCAGCGCCGCGCGTGACCGCGCTCGGGTGCGAATTGCCATGGTAGTGCTCCTCATCTCGGTGTTACGTCGTGCGGCGCGATTCAGCGCGAGCCGAGACCGGTCACGATCGACTCGGTGTTGGCGCGCATCATCTCCAGGTAGGTGGCCGCTCCCCCGCCGGGCGCGGTGAGCGATTCGGTGTGCAGGGCAATGACTTTCACGTTCACACCGGCCTGTTCGGCGAGCACCCGCGCCAGCCGATCGGGCTGCGACGAGTCGGCGAAGATCGCGGGGACCCCCGCCGCGCGCACGGCGCCGGCCAGCTCCGCGAGGTCCGAGGCGCTCGGCGAGGCCAGCGCCGCGCCGCCGGGCACGATCGCGCCGATCACCTCGAAGCCGAAACGCTGTGCCAGATAGCCGAATACGTGGTGGTTGGTGACCAATCGCCGCCGTTCGGTGGCGAGGGCGGCGAACCGTTCCGTCATCCAGGCGTCGAGGGCGTCGAGTTCGGCGAGGTAGCGCTCGGTATTGGCGCGCACGACGGCGGTGTCGATCCCCGGCAGTTCGAGCAGGCGGGCGCCGATCGATTCGGCGGCACGCCGCGCACGGGCGGGATCGGTCCAGAAGTGCGGGTCGGGCCGATCGCTGTCGCGGTACGGCAGCGGGCCGACCAACTCGCCGACGGAAAGCGCTGGGACACCCGCGTCTTCGGCCGCCGTGACGTGCCGCTGCACGCCCTCCTCGAGCCCGAGGCCGTTGTGGACGAGCAGTCCGGCGCGATCGATGCGCGCGGCCTGCTGCGCGGAGATCGCGAACTGGTGCGGATCGGCCCCCGGTGGCATCAGTACCGTGACGTTCGCGGCGTCACCGGCCAGGACACGGGTCATGTCGCCGAGAATGTTGGTGGTCACCACGATCTCGATGCGATCGGACTGCGCGCCGGAGCATCCGGGTAGCAGCAGGAGCAGCGGAAACAGCACGGCCAGCGCCGTGCGGAGCGTCGGGTTCATCTGCCTGTCTCCACCAGGTACGCGGGTGCGATGTCGAGCTCGAACGTGCGCGCGCGGCGCAGGTTGTCGCGGTAGTCGATCTCGTGGATCGCCCGTCCCCGGGCGTCGTTGACGTAGGCGCGATTGGCGTCGATCTCCAGCACCGGCGGTGGGCCGTCGGCGTACGGTTCCGAAAGCACTTGTGCCCTGGCACTTTCCGCGCCCGTGACCGGATCGAGAGCATGCAGAACGCCGTCTCGGGTGAGCGTCAGCAGCGCGCTGCCCTCCCCCGCGGTGGTGGCCGCCAGCACCGGGCCGGTCTCGATCAGACGCCAGCTTCCCGCCCGGCTGTCGAGCACCCAGACCCCGCGCTCGCCGGCGCGTGCGACCAGCGCGGTGCTGCCGGCGCGATGGGCGAAGTCCTGCGCGCGCTCACCCGCGGGCACCGCGTGCGGGTACGCGATCTTCGCCGCGGTGAACTCCCCGGCCTCGGCCGAAACCACCACCGCGCCATCGGCGCAGCCGAAGACGACGCCGCGCCGGGTGAGGGCCGTGCCGCGCGGTGCGGGGCACGGTTCCGAGAGCGGGTGCACCACCGCGCCCGCCCGATCGCGGACCTGGACGCCGCCGGAGCCGGTGACGACCACCACGTGCTCGGCGTAGGGCACCGCGAGCCCGTCCACCACGCCGCGTTCGGTCACGGTCCCGGCTTCCAGCGCGGCCCGATCCAGCAGGACGGTGCGGGGTGCGGGGGTCTCGGTGATCAGGCCGGTGAGCACGGTGTCGGTGTACGCACCGGTCACCGGTCCCGTTGGCACATCGCCTATGTCGCGCACGGCGGCGCGGTAGTAATGCATGTGGTCGCCGTGGTCGACGGTCCACGATCCGCCGTCGACGATCCGCGTCGTGGTCGCCGCGCCCGGGTAGGCGAAGCGCCCGTCGCCCGCGATGCCCTGCGTGCCCGGAGCGCGGCCGCCGTCGGCGATCTCCCCGGTGACGAGATCGACCACCCGCACCGCGCCATCGGAATCGACTGCCACCAAACGAGATTGGGGACCGTCGGCCTCCTCCGCGCCTTCGACGTACCCGTGCGGGCGTTCCTGCGCCGGCGGCTCCGGCTCGGGTGTCGCGCATCCGGCCAGCGGCAGCACCGCGCCGAGCGCGAGCACCGTCACCAGCACCTGCGTCCCGGCGCCGGACCGGAGTGCGCGCAGCCGCGCGGCGACGGCCGCCACGAAGAACAGCGCGACCGCGATCAGCGCGATGGTCGCGCCCGCCGCCGTCCCGGTGTGCCATGACACCAACAGCCCTGCGACGGTGGCGAATCCACCGAGCGCGGCGGCCAGCGCCATGATCACCGGAATCCGGTGCGAGAAGTAGGTCGCGGCGGCCGGGGGCGCGATGAGCAGCCCGAACACGAGCAGGGTGCCCACGATGTGAAAGGAAGCGATGATCGCCAGGGTCAGCAGCGCGAGCAGGGCGCCCTGCGCCCAGCGCGGCCGCAGCCCGAGGGTGTGCGCGGTGCGCGGATCCAGGGCCAGGGCCACGAACGCGCGATGTCCGAGCACGGCGACGATCAGCGAGATCCCCAGCGCCACGGCCAGATACGCCACGTCGCGGGGACGGATGGCGAGAATGTCGCCGAAGAGCAGGCCCGTGACATCCACCGCGAAGGACTGCGAGCGCGACACGATGATCACCCCGAGCGCGAGCATGCCCGCGAAGAGCAGGCCGATCGCGGTATCGGCGGCGAAGCGGGGGCTGCGGCCCAGCACCGTGACACCGGCCGCCATCGCGGTGGCGCTCACCGCCGCGCCCAGTACCGGGCTCACCCCGAACAGCGCGGCCGCGGCCACCCCGGGCAGCAGGCCGTGCGCCATCGCCTCGCCCAGAAATGCCATGCCGCGCACCACGACCCAGGTCCCGGCCAGTGCGCAGATGCCCGAGACGAGCAGCCCGCCCCACAGTGCCCGCTGCACGAATGTCACCTCGAACGGGGCGATCAGCCATTCCATGACAGCGGACTATAATATGAAAATGATTATCAATACAATCTAGGTGGCTCGGTGAACAGACAGCGCACACCCGCGGTACGACTCGGCGCACTCACCGCCGGATATCGGGCGGGGGCCGTACTTCGGCAGGTCACGGCCGATATCCCCGCCGGTGCGATGACGGCGATCGTGGGGCACAACGGTTCCGGCAAATCGACCCTGCTCGCGGTGATCGCGGGTGTGATCACCCCCACGGCCGGCAGCGTGGAGCGCTCGGGGCAGCGGCGGCCCGCATTCGTGGTGCAGCAGAGCGCGGTTCCCGCGACCCTGCCCCTCACCGTCGGCGAGACCGTGGCCATGGGACGGTGGGCGCACCGGGGACCGTGGCGCAGGCTCACCCGGGCCGATCACGCGGTGGTGCGCGCCTGTCTCGAGCGCCTCGGCATCACCGATCTCGCCGATCGCCGCCTGAGCGATCTGTCCGGCGGCCAGCGCCAGCGCGCCCTGCTGGCCCGCGCCCTGGCCCAGGAATCGGATCTGCTCCTGCTGGACGAACCCACCACCGGTCTCGATATCGAAGCGCAGCAGGAGATCTCGCGCACCTTGGCCGAGATCGTCGCGGCCGGGACCACCGTCGTGCTGGCGACCCACGATCGCGCCGAGGCCGCCGCCGCCGAGCACTGCCTGCTGTTGCGCGCGGGCGAGGTGGCCGGCGCCGGAACCCCGCGCGAGGTTCTGGGAACCCCCGTGCGGTGATCGGCCCCCGTGCACCGATCACCACGCGCCGGGGCACCGGGCAACGCCCGGGCCCGCCGGCGAATCTCGCGCCGCCGAGCCCGGGCTCCCTACCCCGGCACCCCAGCACCCCTGTCGGAACGCTCCAACCTCGAGCGCCCGAACCGGCGCGCTCCAACCCCGGAGCGCCCCGCTCGAGGCGCTCCGGGCGGAAGCGCCTCCTTCCGGCGACAACGGTGGATCGGACCGTCGCGACCGGAATTCCCTATGCGGACCGCCGAATTCGCGGGCCGGTGACCCCGGCCGCGCGATCGGTCCAGCCGTCGGCCATCTGAGCGAGGAGGTACCAAGCCGCGTGTACCTCCTCGTCCGAGACCCGTTCGGCGGTCTTGAGCAGATGTACCGCGTGCACGTGCGCCGCGGCCATCGCGTCCACGACCGCGCCGAGGGATTCGGCGCGCGCTCCCCTCCGGCGCGCGCGGTTCGCCACCCACTCGTCGATGCGAACGACGATCCCGGCGCGCAGCTCGTCGATGCGACCGGTCTCCCCGGGCTCCACCCGATGCTCGAGCCGCAGTTCCAAACGCTCCAGGTGCAATTCGGCCAGTGCCCGGGCCAGCTTGGTGACCGGGTGGTCCTGCGAGCGGTCCCCGATATGCCCGCAGAAGGCGGCCAGCAGTTCGTGCCAATCCGGCAGGTGCGCGTGCATCTCGAAGTCGTTGTGCCGGAAACTGGTCGGCCACGGGTGTGTGCTGTCCGGTTGCCGTATGTACATGGCTGCCTCCACGGCGATGGGGGTGCACCCGACGCCGCGGGCGGTCACCGGACCGCGAGCCCGGCGCGGCAAGGGCGGACCGCGCCGGATCCTGGCAACCGCTATCGGCGAAGGGCACATCTCACGATGCGGCGCCGAGTGCACTTACAGAATGCCCCGTCGGCGGCGTCCGCCCACTGCCCTTCCTCTGGCCTTCCGATGCCCTTGGCGCGGATCGCGCGGGAAAATCACGGCGCCGAGAAGAGTTACACGCGTTAATGTTTCGGTCTGCACGACCGACCGGTTCGCGATATCTCACGTACCGACCGATCGGCTTCGAAGAAGCTAGATCGTCACCAGATCGTCGGCGTGCACCACGGACCGCTGATTGCTTTCCGCGAGTTCGCTGGAGGATCGGCCCTTCATGGCCTCGAGCTCATCACTGTCGTAGGCCACCACCCCGCGCGCCACGACCAGCCCCTCCGGCGAGATCAGATCGATGACATCGCCGCCGTAGAAACGCCCGTCCACCTTGGTGATTCCGGCCGCCAGCAGCGACCTGCGGCGTTCGGCCACCGCCGCCACCGCGCCGGCGTCGATATGCACCGCGCCCCGGCTGTCCGCGGCGTGCCGCACCCAGAACTTGCGCGCCGAGAGCCGCACCGGCCGCGCCGCGAAGGCGGTGCCCACGCTCGCGCCGTCCAGGGCCGCCGCCGCGTCCGAGGCCGCGGCCAGCAGCACCGGCACCCCGGCGTCGGCGGCCAGCCGGGCCGCCGACAGCTTCGAAGCCATTCCCCCGGTGCCCAGCGCACCACCGCTGCCGGCGATCACACCGTCCAGATCGGCGCTGCTGCGCACCTCGGGAATGAAATTCGCGGCGCCCTTGCGCGGGTCACCGTCGTACAGCCCGTCCACATCGGACAGCAGCACCAGCGCGTCGGCCCCGACCAGATGCGCCACCAGCGCCGCCAGCCGATCGTTGTCGCCGAAGCGGATCTCCTCGGTGGCCACGGTGTCGTTCTCGTTGACCACCGCGATGGCGTGCAGCGAACGCAGCCGGTCCAGGGTGCGCTGGGCATTGCGGTGATGCTCGCGGCGGCCGAAATCCCCCGCGCTCAACAGCACCTGCCCGACCACCCGGTCGTACCGGGCGAACGAGGTGCCCCACGCGTGCGCCAGCGCCAGCTGCCCCACGCTGGCCGCGGCCTGCTTGGTCGCCAGGTCCGTGGGCCGCTTGGACAATCCGAGCGGCGCGATGCCCGCGCCGATGGCGCCCGAGGACACCACGATCACATCCGAGCCCGCGCGCATCCGCGCCTCGACCGCGTCGGCCAGCCGATCCAGCCGCTCGGTCTCGAGACCGCCCTCGAGGCTGGTCAGCGCCGACGAACCGATCTTGACGACCACGCTGCGCGCGGTGGCGACGGCGTGCCGCGCCGCGCTCGACTCCGATTCCGCCCCTGCGATACTCGAACTCACCCGCACCACACCTCAATTCGTCCACGATACCGCGGTATCGCCGCTTCGAACTCGCACCGCCACCGATTCCACCACGGTGGAATCGGTCGCGGGCGTTGCCTACTGGTCCTCGTCGCCGACCAGACCACGGCGCGCACGCGAGGCATGCTTGCGCTCGGCCGCACCGATGCGGTCGGTCTGGTCCAGTCGCGGGTCCACACCACGACGGGTGAGCAGGGTCTCCACACCGGCGGAGATCTGCGGCTCCCAGTCGAAGCAGTAATCGCCGATGGTCACCGAGCACCCCGGCTCGGCACCCAGCTTGACCAGCTCTTCCTCGACGCCGAGGCGAGCCAGGCGATCGGCCAGGTAACCGACGGCCTCGGGGTTGTCGAACGGGGTCTGCGCGACCCAGCGCTCGGGCCGCTCACCGATGACCACGAAGCCACCCGGCTCGTCCGGATCCTTGACGATGCGGAATCCGCTGTCGCCCTTGACGACCGGGCGGATGACCGGGCGCTTGACCTCGACCTCGGGCCGCGACTCGCGGTACTCCTTGACCAGATTCGCCAGCGCGAAGGTCAAGGGCCGCAAGCCTTCCCGGCTCACCGCGGAGATGGTGAACACGGGCCAGCCGCGCTTGGTGAACTCCGGGGTGACCATCTCGGCCAGCTCGGCGGCGTCGGGCACATCGGCCTTGTTGAGAATGACCACCCGCGGGCGATCGGCCAGATCACCCAGCCCCGCATCGCCCTTGAGCGCGGGCTGGTACGCGGCCAGTTCGGCTTCGAGCGCGTCCACGTCCGACACCGGATCCCGGCCCGGGTCCAGGGTGGCGCAGTCGACCACGTGGGCCAGCACCGCGCAGCGCTCGAGATGGCGCAGGAAGTCCAGGCCCAGACCGCGGCCCTCGCTCGCGCCCGGAATCAGACCGGGCACATCGGCCACGGTGAACGTCGTCTCCCCCGACTGCACCACACCGAGGTTGGGCACCAGCGTGGTGAACGGGTAGTCGGCGATCTTCGGCTTGGCCGCCGAGAGCACCGAGACCAGCGAGGACTTGCCGGCCGACGGGAAACCCACCAGGCCGACGTCCGCGACCGACTTGAGCTCGAGCACCAGCTCGCGCTCCTGGCCGTCCTCACCGAGCAGTGCGAAACCGGGGGCCTTGCGCGCCTTGGACACCAGCGCCGCGTTGCCCAGGCCGCCGCGTCCGCCGAGCGCGGCCACGTACCGGGTGCCCGCGCCGACCAGATCGGCCAGCACATCCCCCTCGGGGCTCATCACCACCGTGCCGGACGGCACCTTCAGCAGCAGGCCGTCGCCCTGCTTGCCGTTGCGGTTGCTGCCCTCGCCGGGCTTGCCGTTGCCGCCCTTGGCGTGCGGGTGGAAATGGAAGTCGAGCAGCGTGTGGACATTGGCGTCGACCTCGAGGATCACGTCCCCGCCGTTGCCGCCGTTACCGCCGTCGGGTCCACCCAGGGGCATGAACTTCTCACGCCGCACCGAGGAACACCCGTGCCCACCCTTGCCCGCACGCACGTGCAACACGACACGGTCGATGAATTTGGACATATCGGTGATCATCCTCCTGCTGTGCCCTATTTGCCCTCCGCTTCGCTCCGGGCGAGTTCGCGGCCCCTATGTCTCGTTCTTCCCTCCCTCCGCTCCTCCGCTTCGCTCCCCCGCTCCACTCAGTCCAGAACGAGACGGCCGCGAACTGAGAGTTGCGGGGGTACGAAGGCCGAGCAAAGCAGAAGCGGGCCAGGGCATCGCACCCTGACCCGCTTCGGGAGAGATTGTGGAGCTCAGCTCCGGCTCGCCGGTCAGGCGTTCGCCGGCTCCGCAACCACGATGTTGACGGTCTTGCGGCCACGCTTGGTGCCGAACTCGACCGAACCCGCCGCGAGGGCGAACAGCGTGTCGTCGCCGCCACGGCCGACGTTGACGCCGGGGTGGAAGTGCGTGCCACGCTGGCGAACCAGGATCTCGCCGGACTTGACGACCTGACCGCCGAAGCGCTTCACGCCGAGCCGCTGGGCATTCGAATCGCGACCATTGCGCGAGCTGGATGCACCCTTCTTATGTGCCATTTCAGAACTCCTCGTGCCGGGGATCGAACCAGCGATCCCCTGGTCGGAAACTTAGTTGATGCCGGTGACCTTCAGGACCGTCAGCTTCTGACGGTGGCCCTGACGCTTGTGGTAGCCGGTCTTGTTCTTGAACTTGTGGATGCGGATCTTCGGGCCCTTGGTCTGTTCGACGACCTCGGCGGACACGGAAACCTTCGCCAGCTTGTCAGCATCGGTGGTCAGCTCGGCGCCGTCAACGACCAGCACCGGCGCCAGGGACACGGCAGTGCCCGGCAGACCCTCGATCTTCTCGACCTTCACCAGGTCACCAACCGCGACCTTGTACTGCTTTCCGCCGGTCTTGACGATTGCGTACGTTGCCATCGGTCGGCTGCCCTTCTTCCTGTACTAGTGCTGGTGTCAACACTTTGCTCACACGACTGATCCTCCGGTTCACACCGGAAACCGCCGTACGACTGGTCTGGTATTGCACGCCGCCTGGGGCCGGTCGGTCCTCTTGGGAACCTGGCCCTCGTTCTCACAGCATCTGCTCGAATCAAGCAGCACAGCAGAGTGCTGTCGCCGGGGGCAGCGACTGTCCAAGAGTACAGGACCGGGGAGACCCGGCCAAACCGGGGTCGCGCCACCCGAATCGGAGCCGAAGGCACAGCTCAGCGGGCCGGCCGAGGCTGCCCGCGGGGCTGTCGCGTGCGTCACGTCGCACGCTCTCGCGCCCGCCGAAACGGTCCGGCCCCGGCGTGATGACGCCGGGGCCGGACCGCGAAACAGCTTCGGCGGGGCTAGTTCCCGCCCTCCGGCGCCCCGGCGGGACGACCGGCGGCCCGGCGCCGCGCACGGGTGCGCGGGGGCACCTCGGCCGGTGCCAGGTCCTGCAGGGACAGGGCCGGCGCGGCGGGCTGATCCGTGCTCGACAGCACGAACACCGCGCCCTCGCTGGTCGAGGCCGGCGTGGAGACCGAGCGCGCCACGCGGCGGCGACGGCGACCCGGTTCGGCGCTCACCGGTTCGGTGACCTCCGGCGCGGCGACAGCGAGCTTCGGCTCGACGGTCTTCGGCTCCGCGGGTGCGGTCTGCACCGCGGTCGCGTCCTGCGCGTCCGCCACCGAGACCGCGGCTTCGGCGGCGGCGACAACGGCGTCCTCGGCCACCACCGCGTCGGCGGCGGATTCGGCCGCGGGCGTGTGCCGCCCGGTGCCGTTGGTCGAGGCGCGCGCGGCGGGCTCGGGGTCCCGGATCGCGGCCTCGGACACCGCTTCGGCGCCGGCGGCCTCGGCCGCGGCGACCGCCTCGGTGGCGAAAGCCACCTCGTCGGCCACGTCGATGTCGTCGTCGTGGTGCGCGGCCATGGCCAGGGCGACCGGATGCGCACGCCGGGCGGCGGCCTTCTCCTTGGTCTCCTTGACCTCTTCCTCGGCAGCCGGGGCGGCTGCGGCCTCGACCACGCCGGTGAGCGGGGCCTGCTCGGCCGCGGCATTGCCGCGATCCTTGCGACGGCGACGCGAGCCCTCACGACGGCCCACGCCCTCGTCCCCGGCCGGAGCGGACTCCACCGGGTAGTTGTGCACGATGAGACCGCGGCCGTGGCAGGTGTCGCAGGTGGTCGAGAACGCCTCGACCAGACCGGTTCCCAGCTTCTTGCGGGTCATCTGGACCAGGCCCAGCGAGGTCACCTCGGACACCTGATGACGCGTGCGATCGCGGCCCAGGGCCTCGGTCAGTCTGCGCAGCACCAGATCCCGGTTCGACTCGAGGACCATGTCGATGAAGTCGACCACGATCATGCCGCCGATGTCGCGCAGCCGCATCTGGCGCACGATCTCCTCGGCCGCCTCGAGGTTGTTGCGGGTGACGGTCTCTTCCAGGTTCGAGCCGCCCGCACCGGTGAACTTGCCGGTGTTGACGTCGACGACCGTCATGGCCTCGGTGCGGTCGATCACCAGGGTGCCGCCCGAGGGCAGCCACACCTTGCGATCGAGTGCCTTGGCCAGCTGCTCGTCGATCCGCAGGCTGCCGAAGACGTCGACGCTGCCGTTGGCCTCGTACTTCTCCACGCGGACAAGCAGATCCGGGGCCACGGTGCGCACGTAGTTCTCGACCGTGCTCCAGGCGCGCTCGCCCTCGATGACGAGCTTGGAGAAGTCCTCGTTGAACAGGTCGCGAACGACCTTGACCAGCAGGTCGGGCTCTTCGTAGAGGGTCTTGGGCGCGTTCGAGCCGTTCTTGGACTGATCCTCGATCGACCGCCAGGTCTGCTGCAGCCGCTCGACGTCGCGAGCCAGCTCCGACTCCTCCACGCCCTCGGACGCGGTGCGGATGATGACCCCGGCGTCCTGCGGCACGATGTCGCGCAGGATCTCCTTGAGGCGCTTGCGCTCGGTGTCGGGCAGCTTGCGGCTGATACCGGTGGAGGTGCCGCCGGGCACGTACACCAGGAAGCGACCGGCCAGGCTGATCTGCGTGGTCAGGCGCGCGCCCTTGTGGCCGACCGGGTCCTTGGAGACCTGCACCAGCACGGTGTCACCGGGCCGGAGCGCCTGCTCGATCTTGCGCTCGCGGCCGCCGAGACCGGCGGCCTCCCAGTTCACCTCGCCCGCGTACAGCACGCCGTTGCGGCCGCGGCCGATGTCGACGAACGCGGCCTCCATGGACGGCAGCACGTTCTGGACCTTGCCCAGGTAGACGTTGCCCACCATGGACGCGGACCCGGTGCTGGTCACGAAGTGCTCGACCAGGATGTTGTCCTCGAGCACCGCCACCTGCGTGGTGGAACTCGGGTGATCGGGGAAGTGCTTGTCGCGCACCACCATTACCCGGTCCACCGACTCGCGGCGGGCCAGGAATTCGGATTCTGTCAGGATCGGCGGGCGGCGGCGACCGGCCTCGCGGCCGTCCCGGCGACGCTGGCGCTTGGCCTCGAGGCGGGTGGAACCGCTGATGCCCTGCACCTCGTCGACGTCCTTGGCCGCGGCGGCCGCGGCGGCGCGGCGCTTGCTGCGCGGCTCGCGCTCGTGCACGACGGTGTTCGGCGGATCGTCTTCGGTGTTCTCGGGCTCGTTGTCCTCGCCGCCCTTGCGGCGGCGACGGCGACGGCGGCGACGGCTGCTCGAGCCCTCGGGCACGATCTCGTCGTCGGCGTCGTCCTCGGCGTCGGCCTCTTCCTCGGCATCGGCCCGGAGCTGATCCTCGATCTCGGGATCGATCTCGCCCGACTCGTCACCGTCGGCGGACTGCTCGCCCCGGCCCCGGCCCCGGCCGCGACGGCCGCGGCGACGCCGGCGCGACGCGCCGTCACCACGCTCGGAACGCGAGTCGTCGCCGTCCCAATCCTGGTCGTCCTCGGCATCGTCGGCGCTATCCTCGACGGCCTTGTCCTCGGCCGCCTCGACCTCGACCTTGGCCTTGTTCTCGGTGCGGGACCGGGCTTCGCCGCGGGTGTCGGCGCCGGACCGGTCCGCGTTCTCGGCCGGCTCGTTCTTGGCGGTCTCGGGCTTGACGGCCTCGGGTTTGACGGACTCGGCCTTGGGCTTGCGCTCGGCACGCTGCTTACGGCGGGTCTCCTCGACCGCGGCCATGTCCGGGGACAGGAACAGCGGCGCGGCGACCGGCGCGGAGGGCTGGTAGACGATGGGCTCGCCGATCGGCAGCTCCGGCTGCTGGAACGGGCTGGCGAAAAGTTTGGGGGCGCGCTTGCGCGCGGGGCGGGCCTCGGGCTCGGCGACGACGACGGCCTCGGCGGCCTCGACCTCTTCGGCGGCGAATTCGTCGGCGGCGAGCACGTCACCGGCGAGAATGGCCTCGTCCACCGTGGCGGGGGCCGCAGTCTCGACGGCCTGCGGGCCGAAGGCGTCGCGCACGGATTCCGCGACGGTGCGGTCCAGGCTGGATTGCGGGCTGCGCGCCTGCGCGCCCATTTCGGTCAGGTGGGCCAGGATTCGTTTGCTGGTCACTCCCAGCAGCTTCGCCAGGGCGTGTACCCGGATGCGTTCGGGAAGCTGTTCGGCGACCGGGTCGGCCGCCGCTCCCTGTTCTCCGGCGTTCACCTGCGATGCGTCCTGCGGCTCTTGATCGGCCACGAAATCTCCTCGGGACCCCCGGGCGCGTCCCTCAGATGTGAGTGACGCGGCCGACGCGGGGGCGCTGTCTCGTCCCACACCCCATCGGGCGCGAGAGCGTATGGTCTGCGCGCCGCGTGCCCGCTATCACCTATGTTGTCGTCGTTCGGGCGAATGTGGTCACGTGGCGCCTGGCTGTTTGGCTCGACCCCACGACACGAGCGTTCATCCAGCGGGCCGCCCGACAGCCGAGTCTCGGTAGCCGTCGGCGGCAGCGATGATCGTCCGTCGTGCCGTGTAGTCAGTCGGAGGTGGCCCTCACCTGCCGCTAATGGCGGGCAGCGGTCACTTCCGATGCCAGTATCCCACACCACCTCGGGGCGTCGCGCCCACGAACCCCCGACACCCCGTCGCCGGTGGTGCCGGAGGTTCGGGCGAGCGCACCCGGTGCGGCCGGTAATCGGCCCACACGATGCGGAGCCCGGGAGCGGATCAGAGGGTGAATTCGGGGAACCAGAGGGCGATTTCGCGCTTGGCGGACTCGGGCGAGTCGGAGCCGTGCACCAGGTTGAACTGGGTCTCGAGGGCGTAGTCGCCGCGAATGCTGCCGGTGGCGGCCTTCTCGACCGGGTCGGTGCCGCCCGCGATCTGGCGGAAGGCGGGGATGGCGCGGTTACCCTCGAGCACGGCCGCCACGACCGGACCCGAGGTGATGAATTCGATCAGCGAACCGAAGAACGGCCGCTCCCGGTGCTCGGCGTAGTGCTCGACCGCGATCTCTTCGGAAACGTTCACCAGCTTCAGCGCCGCGATCTTCAGACCCTTGCGCTCGATGCGGGTGATGATCTCCCCGACCAGGCCCCGGGCCACGCCGTCCGGCTTGATGAGTACCAACGTCTGCTCAGTCACGCGAAAATCCTAGCTGGCCGCCGCTGCCAGGACCTAAGCGCACTCTGGGCCCTCCCCCACCGTGACGACTGATTTCGTGAGTTCGGGGTAACTCGCCGGGTACGCCCAGAGCGGATGGCGCACCTTACGATCCCACGCGAATGGGACTGTCGCGGCTCTCAGCCGGGCGCTCGAGTTCCGGGGAGGCGGGATTGTTGGCTGGGCAGGAGGCCCGCCGCGATGCGCTTGCGGACGTCGGCGCGCAGGAACAGGATGAACGCCCAGACGATGGCGAAGACCACGCCGATGACCAGGATCGAGAGCTGCATGAAGGCGCCGCCGATGATCAGCAGCGCCTGCAGGACCAGGTTGTAGGTCATGGCCCAGGGCTTGCCCTGCACGCCCGCGCCCAGGAACATCGCCACGGCCAGGCCGACCAGGAAGGTGATGGACCACCATTCCAGGCCACCACCCACGGCCGAGACCACCGGCAGCGCGAGCAGCACGGTGATGGCTTCGAGGATGAGCGTCCCGGCCATCACCCCGCGGAAGCCCTTCCAGGGGTCGGTGGCGGGTTCGGGAATCGAGGTCTGCTCCGCCATCACGCGGGATCCTTTCCGAACAGCGAGCGGGCCGCCCCGGCGGTGGCGACCGATCCGGTCACCACAATGCCCGCACCGGAGACCATTTCGCCATGTTCGCCCTCTTCGGCCAGGGCGATGGCGGTTTCGATGGCGTCGGTGAGGTCGTTGGCGACCGCGACGCGCTCATCACCGAACCGCTGGACGGCCAGGTTGGCCAGGTCGTCGACGGGCAGCGCGCGCGGCGAGCCGTTCTCGGTGACCACGACCGCGTCGACGATGGGTTCGAGGGCGTCCAGGATGCCGCCGGCGTCCTTGTCGCCGAGCACGGCCACCACGGCGATGAGTTTGCGGAAGTCGAATTCGCCGGTGAGCGTGGCCGCCAGGGCCTGGGCGCCCTGTGGATTGTGCGCGGCGTCCAGGAAGATCGTCGGCGCGCTGCGCATGCGTTCCATCCGGCCGGGGCTCACCGCGGTCGCGAATCCGGCGCGCACGGCGTCGATGTCGAGCTGGCGGGACGCGCCCGCGCCGAAGAACGCCTCGACCGCCGCGAGCGCGAGCACCGCGTTGCGGGCCTGATGCTCGCCGTGCAGCGGCAGGAAGATGTCGTCGTAGACCCCGCCCAGGCCCTGCAGCGAGAGCACCTGGCCGCCGACGGCGACCGCGCGGGTGAGCACCCGGAACTCCGAGCCCTCGCGCGCCACGGCGGCGTCCATCTCCACGGCTCGGCGCAGCAGCACCTCCATGACCTCGGGCTCCTGCTGCGCGATGACGGTGACCGTGTCGCGCGCGACCAGGCCGTCGTCGGGGGCCTTCTTGATGATCCCGGCCTTCTCCCCCGCGATGGATTCCAGGTCCGGGCCGAGGTATTCGGTGTGGTCCAGGCCGATCGGGGTGATGACCGCGACCTGCGCGTCGATCACGTTGGTGGCGTCCCAGCGCCCGCCCATCCCGGTCTCCACGACCGCGACGTCCACCGGCGCTTCGGCGAAGGCCGCGTAGGCCATGCCGGTGAGCACCTCGAACTTGCTCATGGCCGGACCGCCCGCGGCGTCGGACTGCTTGTCGATCATCTCCAGGAAGGGCAGCAGTTCCCGGTAGAGCTCGACGTAGCGTCCGGGTGTGATGGGCGCGTTGTCGATGGCGATGCGCTCGGTGGCCAGCTGCAGGTGCGGGCTGGTGATGCGGCCCGTACGCCGATGCAGCGCGGTGAGCAGCGCGTCGATCATGCGGGTGACCGAGGTCTTGCCGTTGGTGCCCGCGATGTGGATGGCCGGATAGCCGTGCTGGGGCGAGCCGAGCAGGTCCATCAGGGTCGCGATGCGGGTCAGCGACGGCTCGATCTTGGTTTCCGGCCAGCGCTTGTCGAGTTCGGCCTCGACCAGCGCCATTTCGGCCAGATCCACCGGGGAGGTGCCGGCCAGCGGCCCCTCCGCGTACCGGGGCCGCTGCTCGTCCGGCTGCTCGTCGATGTCGTGATCGTGGTCGTCGCTCATTTGCGGTCCGCCAGTTTCGCGATCTCGGCCAGCCGGGCGCCGATGCGCTCGACCTCGGAGGCGGCGATCTCCTGCCGGCCCCGGATCTTGGCGACGACGTCGTCGGGGGCCTTGGCCAGGAAGCCCTCGTTGCCGAGTTTGCCCGTGGTGCCGGCCAATTCCTTCTGCGCCGCGGCCAGGTCCTTCTCGAGACGGCGCGCCTCGGCGACGAGGTCGACGGTGCCGGAGGTGTCGATCTCGACGGTGACGGTGGCGTTGCTCAGGCGCACCTCGAGCGAGGCGGTGGCGGCGAAGTCGTCACCGGGGGCGGTGAGCCGGCCCTGGTTGGCGATCTCGGTCTGCTGGGCGAGCACGTCGGCGGCGTCCAGTCCGATGAGCTTGGCGGCGACCTTCTGGCTGTCGGCCAGGCCCTGATCGCTGCGGAAGCGGCGGATCTCGGTGATGAGTCGCTGGGTGTCGGCGATGCGGCGGGCCGAAACCTCGTCGGCGGCAACGCCGCTGGCCTGCGGCCAGGCCGCGATGACCACCGATTCCCCGCCGGTGAGCGCGCGCCAGAGTTCCTCGGTGACGAACGGGATGGCCGGATGCAGCAGGCGCAGCACCGCGTCGAGCACGTTGCCGAGCACGATGCGGGTGCTGGCGGTGCGCTCCTGCGACTCGGCGAACTGCACCTTGGCCAATTCCAGGTACCAGGAACAGAATTCGTCCCACGCGAAGTGGTAGAGCTGCTCGCAGGCCTTGCCGAAGTCGTAGCGGTCGAAGTTGGCGTCCACCTCGGCGCGCACCTGGTCCAGGCGGTCCAGGATCCAGCGATCGGAGTCGGTGAGGGTCTCGCGGGCCGGAAGCTCGCCGGGCTGCGCGCCGTTCATGAGCGCGAACTTGGTGGCGTTGAACAGCTTGGTGATGAAGCTGCGCGAGGCGGTGACGTGCGAGGTTCCGATGGACAGGTCGCTGCCGGGCTGCGCCCCGCGCGCGAGGGTGAATCGGGTTGCGTCCGCGCCGTATTCGTTGATCCAGTCCAGCGGGTCGATGCCGTTGCCGCGCGACTTGGACATCTTCTTGCCGTGCTCGTCGCGAATCAGGCCGTGCAGGAACACATCCTGGAACGGCACCTGCTTGGCCTCGGCCTTCTTACCCGCGGTGATGACCGGATCGTCGGAGACGAACATGCCGAACATCATCATGCGGGCGACCCAGAAGAACAGGATGTCGTACCCGGTGACCAGAACGCTGGTGGGATAGAACTTCTCGAGTTCGGCGGTGGTCTCGGGCCAGCCCATGGTGGAGAAGGGCCACAGGCCGGAGGAGAACCACGTGTCCAGGACGTCGGGGTCCTGCACGTAGCCCTCGGGGGCCTGCTCGTCCGGTCCGACGCAGACGATCTCGCCCGCGGGGCCGTACCAGATCGGGATGCGGTGGCCCCACCACAGCTGGCGGGAGATGTTCCAGTCGTGCATGTTGTCGACCCAGTCGAACCAGCGCGGTTCCTGGCTGGCGGGGTGGATCTTCACCTCGCCGTTGCGCACGGCGTCGCCGGCGGCCTTGGCGATGCCCTCGACCTTGACCCACCACTGCATGGACAGGCGCGGTTCGATGGGTTCGCCCGAGCGCTCGGAGTGCCCGACCTGATGCTTGTACGGGTACACGCGCCCGACGATGCGGCCTTCGGCCTCGAGCCGTTCGCGGATCTTCACGCGGGCTTCGAAGCGGTCCATGCCGTCGAATTCGGTTCCGCTGTCGGCGATCTTGCCGGTCTTGTCCATGATCGTGGGCATGGGCAGGTTGTGGCGCAGGCCGAGCTCGAAGTCGTTGGGGTCGTGCGCGGGGGTGATCTTCACTGCGCCGGAGCCGAATTCGGGATCGACGTAGTCGTCGGCGACGATCGGGATCTGGCGGCCGGTGATGGGGTGGTAGACGGTGGTGCCGATGAGGGCTTTGTACCGCTCGTCCTCCGGGTGCACCGCGACGGCGGTGTCGCCGAGCATCGTCTCCACGCGGGTGGTGGCGACGATCACATGCGGTTCGTCGTCGTTCAGCGACCCGAAGCGCATGGACACGAGCTCGCCGTCGACCTCCTTGTGGTCGACCTCGAGGTCGGAGATGCCGGTCTGCAGCACCGGCGACCAGTTGACCAGGCGCTCGGCCCGGTAGATCAGGCCCGCCTCGTACAGGCGCTTGAAGATGGTCTGCACCGCGCGGGAGAGGCCGTCGTCCATGGTGAAGCGGTCGCGGCTCCAGTCGACGCCGTCGCCGAGGCGGCGCATCTGGCCCTGAATCGCGCCGCCGGACTCGCGCTTCCAGTCCCAGACCTTGTCGATGAACAGCTCGCGGCCGAAGTCTTCCTTGGTCTTGCCGTCGACGGCGAGCTGCTTCTCCACCACGTTCTGGGTGGCGATGCCGGCGTGGTCCATGCCGGGCAGCCACAGCACCTCGAAGCCCTGCATGCGCTTGCGGCGGGTGAGCAGGTCCATGAGGGTGTGGTCCAGGGCATGGCCCATGTGCAGGCTGCCGGTGACGTTCGGCGGCGGCAGCACGATCGAGTAGGCGGGCTTGTCGCTGCTCGCGTCGGCGGTGAAGTAACCAGCGCGTACCCAGCCCTCGTACAGGTCGCTCTCTACGTCGCTGGGGTTCCAGCTCTTGGGGAGGGCATCGGCACGATTACGTGGGTTCTCAGAGGCTGTGCTGGTCACCTGGCGATTCTAATTGAGGCCCGCGCAGGGCTTGACAGCGCCGCCGAGCTTTGCAGCCTCGCCGCTGAACGCTGTCGGCAACTCCGGCTCGCGACAACTCCGGCTCGCAGTTCTCGGCCCGCCCGGTTCTGGACCGAGTGGAGCGGGGAGCGAAGCGGAGGGAGGGAAGAACCGGGCCAAAGGGGGCCGCGAACCCGCCGGAGCGACGCGGAGGCAAAAGAGACGCGGAGGCAAAAGATAGGGGCGGGACTACCGGCGGATGAGGGACACCGGAAGCCCCGCCTCAACAAGAAGACTACCGGGGGTTCGAGCCGGATTCCCGAATCCATAAGCAATTCTCAGGATTCGGCCAAATCGCCCAGGGTAGACCGGTATTCGTTGCATTCACGTTGCGTCGGGCGCACTGTCGCGCGCGGTCGGGGGCACCGGCCGGGATCCGGCTCCCGCGGCGAAAGGCTGTCGTAGAGTCCGAAATATGCCGTTCGTCGCTCGTGGGGGAACGAAGATTCATTACGCCGATACGGGAGGTGCAGGGCCGGCCATAGTTCTGGGGCACTCGATGCTCATGGACAACGAGATGTTCGAACCGCAGCGATCCGCCTTGGGGCGGGAGTACCGGATCGTCGCCATCGACTCCCGGGGTCACGGTCCCAGCTCGGACGACGGAACGCCGTTCAGCTATTGGGATCTGGCGCGCGACGCCTGGGCCGTGGTCGATCACCTGGGCATCGACCGGGTCGTGGTCGGCGGTGTCGAGGACGGCGCGTCCACCGCGCTGCGCATGGCGCTGCTCGCGCCGCCGCGGGTGCGCGGGGTCATCGTGATCGGGTGCACCGCCCGCGCCATGCCGCCGGATCGGCGGGTGGGTTACCGCGAGGTGCTGGACTACTGGGCCGGCGACGGCCCGCTGACCCCCACGATCAAGATGGTGTCGGCGCTGACCATCGGCGGCACCCTCGAGGACAAGCTGCCGTGGTGGGACAAGTGGATGGCCGGTGATCGCAGCCGGGTCCGGCTCACCACCGAATGCCTGATCAACCGGGATTCGGTGTTCGAGCTGCTGGGCGACATCGACTGTCCCGCACTGGTGTTGCGCGGATCCAGCGATCAGGCCTCGAGCCCGCGGGACGCGCTCGAGATCACCGCGGCCTTCGGCGGCCCGGCTGCACTGCACACCATCGCGGGCGCGTCCATGGTCCCGAACCTCACCCATCCCGACGCGGTCAACGAGATCTTCCGGGACTTTCTGGCGGGACTTCCCGGGTAGCCGCGGCGGGCTCCGCACCGACCAGCCCGATGAACAGCTGGTGCGAGGTGTCCGGCGCGGTGCTGCGATAGCGCTGCACGACCACGTCGAAGATGGTGGCCGTCTTGGGATTTCGCAGCTTGAAGGTGGAGTCCGGGCGGCCGATGCGCACGTGCGCGTCCGCCCACAGCCTGCGGAAGTCCGCGTGCTCGCCCAGTTCCGCCAACAGTTCGTCTATCTCCGCGCGCCCGTGCGCCTGCGCGGCGTAGGCGCGGAATCGACCGACCATGAGGCGGGCCTCGTGCTCCCACTCCTCGATGACGATGCGAGCGCGCGGATCGGTGAACAGCCAGCGCACCACGTGCCCGCCGCGCAGCAGACCGGGGAAGGCCGCGTCGAAGGCGCTGTTGCAGGCGACCACTCGCCAGCCGTCGTCCAGGGCCGCGCCCAGGTGCGGCAGCAGGGCGTCCAGCGTGCGGCGCACGGTGTCGACGACGGGGTCGTCGCGGCGCAGCTGCCGGGGATTGCGCCGGGCGGGCTGCTGCTGAGCCAGGTGATAGAGGTGCACGCGTTCGGCGGCGTCCAGGCCCAGCACGGTGGCGAGGGAGTCGAGGATGGCGGGGCCGGGGTTGAGCGCATCGCCCTGTTCGATCTTGGCGATGTAGCCGAGGCTGGCGTGGGTGGCCTCCGCCAGTTGTTTGCGGGTCAGTCCGGCCGGATGCCGGGCGGTGCCCCGCGAACGGCGCTCGCGGACGAACTCGGCCAGCGAGGGCGCGCGCAGTGCGGAGGCGCCGGCGCCGCGGCTGCCCGGCAGCCCGATGTCATTGTCCGGCAAGAGTTCTCCCATTCGCCCGGGCAGCCTTCGTGACCTGCCGGAATTGCACAGTACCGCGCGCGGAACCGGTCCTCGCGGCGAAGTCGCGGCGGGCGCTACCCCTGCCGGTGGTACCCCGCCCGGGCGCCGGTCCGGGCAGTGGTACCGGCGCGCGGGGCAGGCTCTGACTGGGGCAGCTCACCGTTTGCCAAACGCTGTTGTGTCACTTGAAATTTCCCGCATGGCAATGACTTCACGCACCATTCGGATCGGCGATCAGTCCTTTCCGTATTCCTTCGGTGAGGACTGCCTCGACGAGATCGCCGCGGAGATCGCCGGTTTGGCCGCGGACACCCTGGTCTTCGTGACCGACGATCACGTGCTGGAGTTGCACGGCCGGGCGCTGTCCCGGCTGGCGGGCACGACTCCCGCGATCACGCTGAGCCATCGCGCGGGCGAGTCCATGAAGACCCTGGCCTGTCTGACCGCGCACCTCGAAACCGCGCTGCGCGCCGGGGTGACCCGGCGTTCGGTCGTGGTGGCGTTCGGCGGCGGCGTGCCCGGAAATCTGGCCGGGCTCATGGCGAATCTGCTGTTCCGCGGGGTGCGGCTGGTACACATCCCGACCACCACGATCGCCGCCATGGACTCGGTGCTCTCCCTCAAGCAGGCCATCAACAGCCCGGTCGGCAAGAACCACATCGGCACCTACTACGCGCCGGCGGCCGTCTACACCGACGTGCGCCTGTTCGAAACCCTCACCGCGCGGGAGCTGCGCTCGGGGTTGTGCGAGATGGCCAAGAACTGCCTGGCCATTCATCCGGCGGCCCTGGAACAGCTGCGCGCCGTCATCGATTCCGGCGCGCCGGCCACGCCCGCCGCGCTGCGCTGGCTCCTGGACGCCAGCATCGCGGCCAAATCGGCGGTCACCCGTGCCGATACCTTCGAACGGGGGTCGGGGCTGGTGCTGGAGTACGGGCACACCGCCGGGCACGCCATCGAGATCTGTGATCACCGGGCCCGGGGCGCGGCGGGGCTGTCGCACGGCGCGGCGGTCGCGGTGGGAATGCTGGTGGCGGCGCACATCTCGCACGCGCGGGGCCGGCTCACCGAGCGGGAGCTGCGCGTGCACTACGAGATCGTGACCGGGCTCGGGGTGGAACCGCGGCTGCCCGCCGCGGTGCGCATCGCCGATGTGCTGTCGGTGATCGGCGACGACAACAAGAAGGGCTATCTCGAAGCCCGTTCGGACGCGGTGCCTTTCGTCCTGCTGGACGGTCTGGGCACGCCGGCCCGGACCGGTGCGCTGCCGCTGGTGCACGTGTCGATGGACGAGATACGGGCGGCGCTCGAGGCGCTCGCGCTGCCCGCCGCCTGCGTCCGTGCCGTGGGCGTGTGATGCTGGCCGTCGAAGGCGGCGCGCCGATTCGCGCCGGCCGGGCCTGGCCGGTGTGGCCGCAGTACGACGCGGGCACCGAACGCGAATTGCTCGCCGCGCTGCGCTCGTCGCGCTGGTCGGTGAGCTGGTACGCCCCGGCGGGCGGCAAATCGCGGGAGCGGCGTTTCGCCGCGGAGTTCGCGCGCTACACCGGGGCGGCGTACGGGGTCAGCGTCGATCACGGCTCCAGCGCCCTGGTGATCGCCCTCGAGGCACTGGGCGTCGGGCCCGGTGACGAAGTCATCGTGCCCGCGCTGACCTGGGTGGCCCCCGCGACCGCCGTGCTGCGGGTGGGCGCGCTGCCGGTGCTGGTGGACGTGGATCGCGGGACCGGTTGCGTGACAGCGGATCACGTGCGCGGCGCGCTCTCCGAGCGCACCCGCGCGGTCATCGCCGTGCACCTGGCGTGCACCGCGGCGCGGGTCGACGAACTCGCGGCGCTGGCGGGCGAGACGGGCGTCGCGCTGATCGAGGACTGCTCGCAGGCGCACGGAACGCGGTGGAACGGCCGGGCCCTGGGCACTTTCGGCGACATCGGCGTCTTCAGCCTCGGCGCTGCCAAGACCCTGGCGGCCGGGGAGGCCGGGGCCGCCGTCACCGACGATCCGGCCCTCTATCGCCGCATGCTCATGCTGCGCGCGGATTCGCGCGGCTACCTCGCGGACGCGCCGCGCCCGGGCGAATACGAACTCGTCGAGGACTGCGAGATCATGGGCGGCAACTACTGCATGTCCGAGCTGACCGCGGGCGTGCTGCTCGATCAGCTCCCCCGGCTGGACGCCCAGCACGCCCACCGGGCGGTGCGCGCCGGCGAGCTGGAGGCAGGCCTGGCGGCCCGGCCCGGACTGAGCGCGATTCCCGTTCCGGCACAGGTGGATCGGCGGGCCGTCTACGAGTACGGCATCCGCTTCGAGCCCGGCGTCTTCGGTGCGGCCCCGGTCGAGCGGGTCGCGGCCGCGCTCACCGCCGAACTCGGCACGAAGGTGTACCCGCCGCGTCCGCCCCTGCATCGCAGCGCCCTGTTGCGCCCGCGGACCAAGGCGCGCTTCGCCCGGATCTGGGACGGCGCGGACACCTCCGAGCGCACCTTCGCCGGGGCGGACCACTACCGCGAACACACCCTGCTGCTGCATCACAGCGTGCTGCTGGGCGAACGCGGCGATATCGACGATCTGCTGGCGGCGCTGGACAAGGTGCGCGCGGCGTACCGCCCGCGCGGCGCGGCCCCGGAACAGGAAGTGGCGGTATGACTTCGGAGTTGCTCTCGGACTGGGACAGCCGGGTACTGGACGACATCGCGGTGCGCCGCGCCACCGAGGCCGATTGGGACGCACTGCGGGACTGCTACTTCCGCGCCTTCGGCGGCGTGCACACCCGCGACTTCGACCTCTGGAAGCGGCAGTTCCGCCTCGCGGACGTGGCGGTGGCCGAGGACGTCTCCGATCCGTCCGCACCGTTCATCGTCGGCACCGCCTCGGTGATCCGCATGCGGGTGACGGTGCCCGGCGGCGGGCAGCTGAGCGTGGCGGCGTGCGCGCAGGGCATGGTCGCCACCACGCATCAGAAACGCGGTATCTACGCCAAGATTCAGAGCGAGCTGGCCGCCATCGCCCTGTCCGGCGGCTCGCAGGTGCTGGCCGCCATGCCCGGACCGGGCGGCAACTACGGCTACGTCGGCGTCGGCGCGTACGCCCGCCGGCTGCGAGTGGATCGCAGGCGCGCGAAACTGCGTTCCGCGCCCGGTGATTCGGGACCGGCTCGCGAGCGCCGGTATTCCGAGTCGATCCCGCTGCTGCGCGAGATCTACGACCGGTGGCAGCGCGTGACGCCCGGGGCGCTGAGCCGCAACGAGTTCTGGTGGCCGAGCACCTTCGCCGACGACTCCTGCGTGATCACCCACCCGGACGGATACGTCATCTACGACCTGACCGGCACGACGGTGTCGGTCCGCGATTTCTGCGCGGTCACCACCGCCGCCCATCGCGAGCTGCTGCGCTGTCTGCTCGGTCACGGCGAGTACGACACCGTCGAGATGACCACGGCCGTGGACGATCCCACCCCGCTGCTGCTCGAGGACCTGCGCACGGCCGCGGTGGCCGGTGTCGGCGCGAGTCTGTGGATGTGGATCCTGGACCTGCCCGCCGCGATCACAGCGCGCACCTTCGCCGCCGACTTCCACGGCGTGATCGAGCTGGCCGACCCGTGGGGAATGAGCACGGGCACCAGCGTTCTCGCAGTCCGCGACGGCGCGGGCACGTGGACCGACGCCGGTCCCACTGCCGTCCCGGATCTGCGGATCGGCCCGCTGGAGCTGACGAGCGTCTACTTCGGCGCCCACACCGTCACCGAACTCCACCGCGCCGGTCGCGTCGAGGAGTTCGTCCCGGGCACGGTCGCGGCTTTGGACCGGGCGCTCGCGGTCACTCGACGGCCCTTCAACAACACGGCGTTCTGACCACCCGTCTCGGCGCCGCGCGGCGCGAAATCGCCGGTGCCCGAGCTACCGCCCCCGGCACACGGCCGCACGACGCGAGGGACGCAGCGGTCGCCGAAACGGATGACTCCCCGGCGCGCACGACCCCGGTGATCGTTCTACCGCCCGCGCCGGCCGAGGTGCGCCCCATCGTGAATCCTCCTGCCGGTGAGGCGTCGTCGCGGGGCACGAGTACTCGCTTGGTGATTCGGCATACGGGCGAGGCCGCGCCTCCCGCCCACGCGGCCTCAGCACTCAGCACTCAGCACCCGAATCATTTCGGAACCGACCATGACCCAGGAAAGGCAGGAACTCCGTGACACATCGGATTCGAATCATCGAGGCGGTGCGCGCCCGCGTTTCCGCGAGCGGCGAGGTGACGGCATGACCGGCACGGAGCGGAGCACCGGCGTGTGCCCGGTGACCGGTGCGGCCGGCCTGACCCGAATCACCACGCCCACCGGCGATTCCGCCTGGCTGGCGACCGGCTATCACCTGGTGCGCGAACTGTTCGCCGACGCCCGGCTGGGACGCTCGCATCGCACGCCCGAGACCGCCGCGCGGATCGGCGAGTCCGCCTTCTTCGGCGGCCCGATAGGCAATTTCGACACCGAGCTCGCCGACCACGCGCGCATGAAATCCATTCTGCAACGGCACTTCTCGCCGGGTCGCATGCGCGCGTTCCGGCCGCGGGTCGACGCTGTCACCGCCGAGTTGCTCGATGTCCTGGCGGCCCGCGGCGGGCCCGCGGACCTGCACGCGGAGCTGGCGGTCCCGTTGCCGTTGCAGATCATCTGCGAGCTGCTCGGGGTGCCGTTCGAGGATCGGGACAGCTTCCGGGAGTGGACGGCCGCCGCGGGTGACGTGGCCGATCGCGGGAAAGCCGAACAGGGCGCGGCCGACATCTTCGGCTACTGCCGGAAATCGGTGGAGCACAAGCGCGCCCACCCCGGCGACGACGTGACCTCGCGGCTGTGCGCGGATCCGGAGCTGACCGACGACGACGTCGCCATGTTCGCCATGGTGCTGCTGTTCGCCGGCCACGAGACCTCGGTGGTGCAGATCGGGGTGGCGGCGCTGATGCTGCTGGAGCAGCCGGAGCTGTGGCGGACCCTGCACGAACGCCCGGAGCTGGTGCCCGCCGCCGTCGACGAACTGCTGCGCGCCTGCGAGCCGACCAACCTGCCGCGGTACGCCCGCGTCGATCTGGCGGTGCGCGGGGAACAGGTGGCCGCGGGCGATCTCGTGCTGCTCGGGCTGACCTCGGCCAATCACGATGCGACGGTGTTCCCCGATCCCGCCCGCGTCGATTTCGCCCGTGCGCAGGGGCAGCATGTCACCTTCGGTTTCGGCAGTCACTACTGCATCGGCGCGCCGCTGGCCCGCATCGAAATGCAGGCGGCGATCGGGCAATTGACCGCGCGCTTCCCCACCATGGCGCTGGATGCCGGCCCGGCGGGCCCGACCCAGCGGGAGGAGGTCTTCACCCGGGGCCTGACCGCGCTCCCGGTCACGTGGTGACACCCGGCCGGGAGGTTCACAACGGGTGTTCCCGCGCAGGCAGCCGGGGCCCCGGCGGCGGTTCGGGGGCGATTTCAGGGATATCCCGGTTGCAGGAACCCTTTTCGCTGCCGATCCTGGAGATGTGAACCCCCCGCTTGACCCCGGCTCCACCCCGTTGTCTTCCGCACCCCGCGTGGTGACACCGCATCAGGTGCATGATCTGCGCGGCGTCGCGATCCACGAATTGCGTTATCCCGCAACGGCCGCGGTCATCGTCGCCGGGGTGCCGGGGGCCGGCAAGAGCACCGCCCTGCGCAAATTGTTCGGCAGCACCTCCGACGCGGTGCAGCCGGCGCTGAGCCCGGACGGGGCGCTGCTGCTCGATTCCCAGCACTCGCGCAACTGGTGGCAGCCGCGACTGGAGGCGGTGCCGTACCCGCTGTGGCTGCCGATCGTGCACGTCACCCACTACCTGCGCATCCGGATGGCGCTGTTCCGCGCGGCCGGGCCGGTCATCATTCACGACTGCGGCACCCGGGACTGGGTGCGCTGGCTGGTGGCGGTGTGGGCGCGGGCGGCGGGCCGGACCGTGCACCTGATCATGATCGACGCTACGGCGGAATTGGCCATGGCCGGGCAGATCTCGCGCGGGCGGGAGGTGGGCCGGATGAGCTTCCGCTGGCACTGCCTGCGCTGGCAGCGCCTGATCGGCCTGGCGGGCGCGGGGGTCAAACCCCGGCCCGCGCCCAAGTCCGTGGTCATCCTGGATCGGGCGGCGGTCACGGCGCTGCACGAGGTCACTTTCGCGGCCTGAGCGCGGCACGAACGGTCGTGTGACCCGGGTCACCGCACCCGGATTCTATGAGGCAGCTCGCAAACACTTGCCCGCTTCACCTGCGGTGATGTGTTCTTGCTATACGGCTGGCGCCAGTCGCTTCCACTCCACTTCACGCATTTCACGCCGGGCACTCCATATCCACGCACAGCTCGGATCCACGCACAGCTCGGCAACCCCTCCCCGGACTTCGTGTCCACCGTTGGAAAGCGGGTCACCATGCGAGTCAGAGCTTCGAAGCGGACCACCGGCATCGCCGTGCTACTCGGCGCTGCGGCCGTCACCGGCTTCGCGGGCGCGGCGACAGCGTCCGCCGCGACACCGTTCATGATCCCGGACGTCGGCGCGGTCGGACTGGAACTGAGCCCCGCCGAAACCGGTTCCCTCGCAGACAGTCCCGTTCCCGCCCTCGCCGATCGCTATGTACCGCGCGGTGCGCTGAGCGTGGGTATCCAGCCCGACTCCGCACTCCCCCGGGACGGGGACCGGGTGTTCGCCGGGCTGAACGACATCGTCCGCGAAGCGGCGTCCCGGCCGGGTGGGTCGGTCGATGTGCTCGTGGATTCGGAGGGCGTGGCCGTACTCCAGGTCTGGTAAGCCCGGACCGGCCACGGGTGACCGGGACTTCACCGCACCCTCCGAAAAGACTGTGCCCCGCGCCATTCCGGCGCGGGGCACAGTCTCGCCGGGACCCGCTCAGGGCACCAGCACCTCGATGGCGCCGGGCCGGGACACGAAGGTGGCCGGGAGCATGCCCGCGGGGTCGCCGTCGGCGGTCGCGGGCGCGTTCGGCGCCGACAGCACCACCTTCGCCGCCCGGTACTGCCCGGCAGCGGGATGATCGATGCGCTTGCCGGAGGACAGCGCGGGCAGCAGTCGCAGCAGGTCCAGCCGGGACATCTTGCCCACCACCGTCAGGTCCAGCAGCCCGTCGTCGATGACGGCGTCGGGCGCGATGAGCATGCCGCCGCCGTAGGTCCGGGTGTTGCCGACCGCCACCATCACGGCGTCGAGCTCGATCACCGTGCCGTCCGGATGATCCGGCGAACCGTGCAGCTCGATGCGATAGGGCACGGCCAGTTTCCCGGCCAGTTCGATGACCGCGGCCAGGGTGTAGCGCAGCGGGCCCTTGGGCCAGACCAGGGCGTTGGCGCGCAGGGTGACTCGCGCGTCGAAGCCGGTGCCGGTGACCGTGGCGAACCACATGGGCCGATCGGCGTCCTGAGCCTGGACGGTGCCCAGGTCGATGGTGCGGGCGTTGCCGGCCAGCACGACGTCCACCGCGGCGTCGGTGTCGTCGGGCACCCCGACCTCGCGGGCCAGGTCGTTGCCGGTGCCGCCGGGCACCAGGCCCAGCGGGACGCCGGTGCCGACCAGCGCCTGCAACACCACACAGGTCAGACCGTCGCCACCGGCGGCGACGACGGCGTCCGGGCGGGCGGCCGGATCGGCCAGTGCCGCGCGCACCTGTTCCTCGGTGTCGGCCGCGGACACCCCGCGGATCTCGGTGACGGCCACGCCGCGCGCGGCGAAGCGATCGGCGGCGGCGATGCCCACCTGCACGCCTTTGCCGTGACCCGACAGCGGATTGGTCACGAGCAGAATCGAGCGAATCTCTCTCACGGAATGAGCTTCCCAGGGTTGAGGATGCCTGCGGGGTCGACTTCCTGTTTCACCGCGCGCAGCACGCGCACGCCCAGGTCGCCGATCTCGGCGCCCATCCACGGCCGGTGGTCCGCGCCGACGGCGTGGTGGTGGGTGATGGTGCCCGCGGCCGCGACGATGGCGTCTCCGGCCGCGCGCTTGGCGACCGCCCACTGCGCCAGCGCGTCATCGGCCTGTTTGGCGACGATGGTGAAGTACAGCGAGGCGCCGGTCGGGTAGGTGTGCGAGATGTGGCACATGACCAGGGCCGGGGTGCCCTGCGCGGTGAGCGAATCGGTCAGGGCGGCGGTGACTTTCGCCTTGAGGTTGGCCAGATTGGCCCAGGTGGTAGCGGTTTCGAGGGTCTCGCACAGAATTCCCGCGTCCAGCAGGGAGTCCCGCAGGTAGGGGGCGGAGAAGCGGCCGTGCTCCCATTCGCGGGCGGGGGTCTCGCCCAGGGCGGTGCCGCCGGCGGCGCGCAACAGGTCGATCGCCTCGGCGCTGCGGGCCGCGACGTGGGCCGCGGTGCCCTCGAAGGTGGTGACCGCGAGGCACCCGCCGACCGTCGCACCGCCGATGTCACCGGCGCGCGCGAGGTTCAGGCCGGTCTCGGCCTCGTCGGACAGGCGCATGACGGTGGGCGCCGCGCCCGCCTGGATGACCGTGCGCAGGGCGGCCGCTCCGGTGGCGAAGTCGGGGAACGACCACGCCTGGTAGGCGGTGGTCTCGGGTACCGGATGCACGCGCAGGGTGACGGTGGTGATGATGCCGAGCGCGCCCTCGGAACCGGAGAACAGTTCGCGCAGATCGGGTCCCGCGGCCGAGGCCGGGGCGCGGCCCAGGTCGAGGCTGCCCGCCGGGGTGGCCACGCGCAGGCGCTGGATCATGTCGTCGAACCGGCCGTACCCCGCCGAGGCCTGTCCCGAGGAGCGGGTGGCGGCGAAACCGCCGATGGTGGCGTACTCGAAGCTCTGCGGGAAGTGCCCGAGCGAAAGACCGTGCCGGGCAAGCAGTTCCTCGGCGCGCGGGCCGGAGAGGCCGGCGCCCAGGGTGGCGGTGCCGCTGACGGGATCGACCTCGGTGAGGGTGTCCAGGCGGGCCAGGTCGATCGCGATGACGGTGGCGAAGGCGCCGCGTGCGGGGTCGAGGCCGCCCACGACGCTGGTGCCGCCGCCGAAGGGCACCACGGCGATGCCCGCGCCGGAGCAGTATTCGAGCAGGGCCTGGACCTCGTCGTGCGCGGCGGGGAAGACGATGGCGTCGGGGGCGTCCTGCGGGCCGTCGGCGCGACGGCGCAGCAGGTCGGGGGTGGATTTGCCGCCCGCGTGCAGCAGCCGATCGCGGTGGTCGACAGAGACGTGATCCGCACCGACCACCGCGACGAGCCCCGCCCGGTGTTCCGGCGTCAGGGTCGAGTCACGCAGCGGCACGTCGCCCTCATCGCGACGGGTCGCCGGTTCCCCGGACACACCGAACACCTGCGTGAGCAGCCCTCGAATCTGCTCCGAGAGTGGCTTGTGTCCGGACGGGGATCCCCAGGCGTCCCACACCATACTCGCGCGGTCCTGCGGCTCGCCCGGGTTTCCCGGCGAAGCGAATGCTGCTTGTGTGTCGACCATGCGTTACAGTCTGACATAGAATGTCAAGCAGTAACGAGAACCGCCGATCGAGCGGGTGATGGAAGGGTGGTGCACATGGCTTCGACCGAACCGTCCTCCCCCGATCTCGCCGCCCCCGAGCTCACCTCCGCCGTCGATCTCGCGATCCTGGACGCCGCCCGCGCCTGCGTGGCCGAGTTCGGCGTGCGGCGCACCACGCTCACCGAGGTGGCACGGCGGGCGGGCGTGAGCAGGCCGACGGTGTACCGGCGCTGGCCGGACACGGGCTCCCTGGTCGCGGATCTGCTGGTGCGCGAATTGCGCGAGATCATCGCCGACGCGGTGCCCGACAGCGGCACCGCGCGCGATCGGCTGGTGGCGGCCATCGTCGGCGGCGGATCCACGATCCGGCGGAATCCGCTGTTCGCCAAGATCTTCCGCACCGATGCCGACGTCATGCTCACCTACGTCTTCGAACGGCTGGGCCGCAATCAGCGCGCGCTCATCGACCTGTTCGCGGCCGCGGTCCGAGAAGGCCAGGGCGACGGGTCCATTCGAGCCGGGGATCCCGAACAACTCGGCACGATGCTCCTGCTCATGGCGCAGTCCGCGGTGCAGTCCGCGGGCACGGTCGCCGAACTGCTCGACTCCGCGCGCCTCGATGTCGAACTCGCGCACGCCATCACCGGATACCTCGCGCCCCCGGCGCCCTGATCGCCGCCCGCCCGGGCGGTGCGCAGCACCCGCTGTACCGCATCGAATCGAAAGGTCCCGTCATGACCGGCACTTCGGCTCAGCCCGGCTCCGCCCTCAACGCCGCACGGCGCGAGCGGGAACTGCTCGCGCTCGGTGCGAGCGAGACCATCGACGTGCTGGTGATCGGCGGGGGCATCACCGGGGTGGGCGTGGCCCTGGACGCCGCCGCGCGCGGGCTGCGCACGGTGCTGGTGGAGAAGCACGACCTGGCGTTCGGGACCAGCCGGTGGAGTTCCAAACTCGTGCACGGCGGACTGCGCTACCTGGCAAGCGGCGGCGTCGGCATCGCGCACGAGAGCGCGGTGGAGCGCGACATCCTGCTGACCCGTACCGCACCGCATCTGACCCGCGCGCTGCCGCAGGTCGTGCCGCTGCTGCCGACCATCGGCGCGGCTCAGAAGACCCTCGTCCGGGCGGGCTTCGCCGCCGGTGACGTGCTGCGCCGCACGGCCGGCACCCCGGCGGCGGTGCTGCCGCGCTCGCGGCGGGTGGCCGCGGCCGAGGCGCTGCGCTACGCGCCGACCGTCCGCCGGGCCGGGCTGCGCGGCGGGCTGATCGCCTGGGACGGGCAGCTGGTGGACGACGCGCGCCTGGTGGTGGCGATCGCGCGCACCGCCGCCGCGCACGGGGCGTCCGTTCTCACCCGGGTAGCGGCCACCGAGGCGACCGGAACCACGGCGGTCCTGCGCGATGAGCTGACCGGCGAAACCCTTTCCGTGCGAGCGCGTTCGGTCGTCAACGCCACCGGCGTCTGGGCGGATCAGGTGGATCCGAGCATCGAGTTGCGACCCTCGCGCGGCACGCACCTGGTGTTCGACGCGGCCGCCTTCGGCGGGCTCTCCGCCTCGCTGACCGTGCCGATTCCGGGCAGCACCAGCCGTTTCGTGTTCGCCTTCCCCGCCGCGCACGGGCGGGTCTACCTCGGCCTGACCGACGAGGAGGCTCCCGGGCCGGTGCCGGACGTGCCGCACGCGACCGAGTCCGAGATCGATTTCCTGCTCGACACCGTCAACACGGTGCTGCGGGAACCGTTGCGCCGGGAGGATATTCGCGGCACCTTCGCCGGGCTGCGGCCGCTGCTGCGCACCGGTGCGGACAGTACCGCCGACATCTCCCGCGAGCACGCGGTGCTCACCTCGCCCACCGGGTTGATCACCGTGGTGGGTGGCAAGCTCACCACCTACCGCAAGATGGCCGAGGACACGGTGAACGCCGCTGTCGCACACGCGAATCTGACGGCAGGTCCCTGCCGCACCCGCGACCTGCCGCTGGTCGGCGCGGTGACCGGGGTCGCCCGCGATCGGATCGAGGCCCCGACCCGGCTGGTCGAGCGGTACGGCAGCGAGGCGGCCGCGGTGCTGGACCTCGCGCGCGCCGACGCCGCGCTGGCCGAGCCGGTCGCGCCCGGGATCGACGTGCTCGCAGCCGAATTCGCGTTCGCCGTCAGCCACGAGGGCGCGCTGGACGCCGACGATCTCCTGGACCGCCGCACCCGGATCGGCCTGGTCGACACCGACCGCAAGGCCGCCGCCCCCGCGGCGGAGGCGGCATTCGCCGGGCACTGAGCGGGTTTCACGTCGAGGCACCACGCCGCGGAACTCGATCGGCACGGTCTCGCCCGGGCGACAGGGGATTCCGCCCGGACACGTCGCGTGCAGGCCCCGCCCCTGGGTCGGCGCGGCCGTAACCGGGCGCGTCGGCTCCTCCGAAAGTCAACGAGATCCGAGACAGGCAGCGACTTCGTTGCGGACGCGTCGCCCCGGTGCTGGCCCGGGGTCAGTGCAGGACCACGCAGCCCGAACCGGTGAGCAGGCCGGTGCCGACGGTGATGTCGACGTACGGGACCACGTCCGCGCCCGGGACGGTGTGCTGCACGATCTGGAGGCGGTGGACGCCCGGGGTGGCGGGGGTCCAGTGGCCGACCGCGATCCGGCCCGAGGGGACGGCGGTGGCGAAGGCGATGCCGTTGTCGTAGAACACGACCGGGGCCGAGGGATCGTCGACGTAGCCGTTGACCGGGTAGGTGCAGCCGGTGCCGTAGTTCGTCGCCGGTCCGTAACTGATGCCGGGTTCCACGCCCACCCGGGTGGCGGTGGCCCCGGCGGGAGCGCACAGGACGGTGAGCGCCGCGGCGGCCGCGATGGCGGTTCCGGCGCCGCGTACGGCGCCGCTGGTGTCGATCGTGCCCATAGGTTCGGTCCTTCGGGTACGCCGGAGCCGGATGCACCGGCACGATTGTTCGATCCTCGCGCCCCGGGGGTCGCTTCGGGCAGTATTGCCACGATCCGGCGGATTCCGTGTCGCAACCGCCGGCGTGTGAACGGTCCTATGCTTGGCAACGATGTTGTGAGCGCCGGACAAGGAGGCGCGAATGGGGCGGATACCGACAACCGTCGGATTGCTGCGCGGTGAGGGATTGATCGCGCGGTTCGGGAGCGTGGTGATCTACCTGGCCGGGACCAGCCCGTCCACGGAGCGGATCCTGGGCGCGGCCGAGACCGCGGCCGGGTCCGCGGATCCGGGAGTGGCCATCGCGCAGCGACTGGCCGCCACCGTTTTCAGCGGCGGCTCGGCGCAGCCGCCGTCGTTCGGGGTGGTCGCGCCGACGCAGGGCGGGATCCTCGTGCTGCTGCGCGGGCCGGTGCGTGCCCTGGTCGAGGGGCCCGAGGGCACGCGGCAGTTCTCCGGTGTACGCGCCATGACCTGGGCCGATGAGATCCTGCGGGACCCGGTCCGCCGGCTCACCATCGCCGCGGACAGCACCTCGGGCGGTGAGGTGCCGCACACCAACCTGCGGGTGGGCGTGGTTCCCGGCGGCGGTTTCCTGCTGCACGCCCCGCCCTCCGGCTTGCCCGCGCAGCGCGGGAACACCGGCTCGACCCCGCGCTCCGCCGCGTCCGAAGCTGCCGCCGAACCGATGCCGGAAGGTCCGCGCGACTCCCGTGCCGATCCCGCGAGCGCCCGGCCGGGTCCGGTTGCCGCCGATTCGCCGGGAACCGGTGGTTCGCTGCCGCGCGTGAACTCCCCCGGACTCCTGCCGGACCCCACCCGCCGCGCTCCGCTGCCGACTCCGTCACATACCCGCTTCCCGGGACCGGGCTCGCCGGCGCGGCCGCCGGGCAATCGGGGACCGGAGGCCGGTGGCCCGGATTCGGGTCCGCTGCCCACCCGGGCCGACCCCCACGGGTCGGCCGCGGCCCCGACCACCCACGACGCTCCGCCGCCGAGCTACCCCGGTTCGGGTGCGCGACCGGAGTCCCCCGGCGGCCGCAGGCCCGCCGATTCCGGCTCGCATTCGCAGCCGCGTCCGGGCGGCGCGACCGCGGGCAAGCGGCACCCCGAACCGCCGGAGACCCAGGCCGCCGGCGCCTTCGGGCGTCCGGCCGAGCTGCCCGACGCACCGGCCGCCCGGTCCGCCGGCCGCGCCGGTGACCACCGGGCCGACGCGCCGCGTGAGCGCCGGGCCGATGCCGATCGGCCCGCAGAGCCGCCGGAAACCCGTGGCGCGCCGCGCGAACGGCCATCCCGGCCCGCGAGCGGTCCGATCGGAGGCGCGGAATCGGTTGTCCCGCAGCCGGACCGGTCCGGAGCGCAGGAGCCCGCACGGTCGGATCGGCCGCTGGATCCCAGCGACCCGCAGTCCGCGATTCCCACCGAAACCCGGGTCGTTCCGAAGATCGACGGTGACGCGGACGTGCCCGAGGGGCTGACCGTTCCGGATTCGGACCCGTCCCGGGGCAATCAGCCTCGCCTGTCGAAAGACGCTTCGGCAGAGCCGAATTCGGCCGGCGCGGCAGCGCGACGCCCGGGCCGGCCGGAGCCCACGCGCCCGGACCCCGCGGACCAGCCCCCGACCGCGGCGTTCGACGCCGAGGCGGCGGCCGCGGAACCGGCGGCCACCGAACGCGCGAGCGGCCGCGATCCGGTGCCGCCGGAAACGAGCGCCCTCGGCCCGGTGGGCGGCGCGCTCACCACCGCCGACGGCGCGGTCTATCCCCTGGACCGCCCGTACGTGATCGGCCGCGATCCGCTGATCGACGAGTCGGTCCGCCGGGCCGCCTCCTCCCCCATCGTGATCCCCCGCGATCGGCACGTATCCCGCGTACACGCCTACGTTTTCATCGAGAACGGCATCGTCCTGATCCGCGACGCGGCCACCCCCGGCGGCACCTACGTGGCCGCCCCCGGCGCCCAGGACTGGATCCGCGTCGGCCAGCGCCCCCACGAACTGAAACCCGGCTGGAGTCTCCGAATAGGCGCCCGGATCCTGACCTACCGCCCCGAGCAGCCCCGCCGCTGATCTACCCCCGCTCACGTCGGCCTGAGGCATTCGGCCTCCACGGTGCCGAGAGTGAGGACCCGCGCTGAAGTCGGGTGGCCACCGTCTGATGCAGGGATTCGGTTGCGGCTCTGTCGAACTCGTGGTGTGTTCTGGACCCTGTGGGTCAGGCGGGTGCTATCGAGGACAAGGGGGTCCAGTCGCCTGCGCGCAGGGAGTTGCGGAGGTGGGGCGGGAAGGGGGCCCGGGCGCGGACGGCGGATTCGGCGGCGGCCACGTCGGCGGGGTGGTGGCCGAGGATCGTCGCGCCTACGCAGCGGCCCAGGGAGAGCGTGAGCGAGCGGTAGGAGGGGGCGGCGGGGTTCTCGGCGACGATCAGTTCGTCGCCGGGGGCGGGGGTGGTGCGGCCGATGGCGAACAGTTCCAGGCCGACACCCTTGAGGAGGGTGGCCGGGAGTTCGGCCGTCAGGATCTGATTGCCGCCCAGGGCATTCACCGCGGCGGCCTGCGCCTGTTCGGCGGCGATCGGCCACAGGCCGGGGACGCGGTCCCGATGTTCGGCGACGTCACCGGCGGCGTACACGTGCGGGGCTGCGGTGCGCATGCGGTCGTCGACCAGGATGCCGCGGGACACCGGGAGCCCGGCCCGGCGGGCCAGTTCGATGTTCGGGCGAATGCCGGTGGCGGCCAGGAACAGGTCGCAGGGCAGGGTGCGGCCGTCGGTCAGCACCGCGGCGCGCACGCCGGGTTCGCCCAGCAGCCGGGCGGTTTCGGCCCCGCGCGCGACGTCGATGCCGAGCCGGGTGAAATGCGCCAGGACCAGCTCCGAGCAGCGCGAATCGAGTTGCTTACCCAGCAGCCGGGCGCCGCGTTCGAGGACGGTGACGCGCAACCCGAGCTGGTGCAGCGCGTAGGCGGCTTCCAGGCCGAGCAGACCGCCGCCGGCGACCAGCGCTCGCGCACTGCCGTGCCGCTGGGCGTAGGCGCGAATGCGCAGGGCGTCCGCGGCTTCCCGCAGGACGAAGCTGCCGGGCCGGTGCAGTCCCTCGATGGGCGGGGCGGCCGCGCTCGCGCCCATGGCCAGCACCAGCCGGTCGTACGGCAGCACGTCGCCGGTGCCCAGGTGAACCCGCTGGGCGCGGGTATCGAGCCGGGCGGCAAGGGTATTGAGCCAGGCGGTGACCTGGTGATCTGCGTACCACTGTTCGGGGAGCAGGTGCAGGCCCTGCATGGCCGAGCGCCCGTAGACCAGGCGGGAGATGCCCATGCGGTTGTAGAAGTCGTGCGATTCGCGCCCGACGAGGTGGATTTCGCAGTCCGGATGCCCGCGCCGGATGAAGTCCGCGGCGGTGACCCCGGCGATGCCGTTGCCGACGATCACCACGCTGACGATGGATCGGTCGAAATGCGCCGTGGTGCTGCCGTTTCCGCTGCCGGGCTGCGGGGTCAGCGACACCCGCACCTCACCGCCCCGGACCCGGGCCGCGCAGGCCATGCGCGTGTTCTCGGCGAACCCCAATCGCCGCAGCGTGTTTCGCTCCTCACCACCGGCCGGGCCGAGCGATTCCGCGCCGGCGAGCACGGCCACCGGGTCCGCGCCGCACACACCCATCCGGCAGCCCGCCTCCAGCGGCAGATTCGCGCGTTCGGCGCAGTCGAGCAGACTCATGCCGGCATCGGCCTCGACCCGGCCGCCGCCGGGTTCGAAGACCACCGAAGCCGCTGCCGCGGTAAGACTCTCGGCGGCGGCGCGGGGGCGCGGGAAGGGCAGCAGCACCGGTTCGTCGCGGTCCCCGGTGGCGCGCGCGTACTGCAGTTCGCTGACCCGGGTGCGCGCCAGGAACAGCAGGCTCGCCACCAGCACCAGCAGGCTGAGCGGCCAGCGCAGCCACGGCGCGCTCACCCCGGTGAGGGTGCCCAGCGCGGCGAACAGGACCGGTCCGGCGAACCAGTAGAAGAAGTTCAGCGCCGCCGCCGCGTAGCCGGCCGCCAGCATGCGGACGCCGACGGCGGTGGTCGACTCCAGCACGAAGAACACGCCCACCGCCGCCAGCAGGAACAGCGCCAGCAGTTCGTAGCGCTGCGCCACACGCAGACCCGAACTGCCTGCGAGAATGAAGAATCCGAGGACGAAGCCGGGCAGCGCGGCGGCGAAGAGCTTGCGCGCCGAACTCCATGCGGGATCCGGGTCGTCGAGATCGGCCTGGTAGGCGGCGCGCGGTGTGAAGTCGAAGCAGTTCTTCGCGCAGCCGACGCACGGCTCGCAGTGGTTGTTGGGCACGGTGACGAACGGCGTCTGACCGTAGGCGCGCTGCACCGGGAAGAGCGGGCAGATGCTGCTGCACCACCCGCTCTTGCCTTTGAAGGCCAGCCCGCCGCTCCCGGCCGCGACCGCCACGGCCAGCAGTACGCAGCCGGTGGCCACGCCGCTGCGGTCCAGTCCCGCCAGCCGCGAGCCCGCGATGCCGAAGAACAGGGCGACCGCCACGAGGTAGCCGTACCGCTGGATCCATCGGGGTGCGGTGGCGGCGCGGCCGATCCCGAAGAGCCTGGGGGCCTGATTGATCGCGGCCAGCGGGCAGGTGTTGCGCCACAGGCCCGGGGCGAGCAGGAACAGGCCGGGCAGCAGTGGGACGAGCACGCCGAAGAAGAGCAGCAGCCCGGTGGTGGGGTCGAGGAAGAGGGTGAGAACGAGCGCTAGGTAGGCGGTCACGCTGATCGCGCGGGCGACCTGCCAGGCGCGCAGCGGAAGTCGCGCGGGCATTTCGGGGAAGGTGGGGAACATGTTGCGCGTGCCGGTGGCGTCGATGTCGAGGATGCGCTCGGCCAGCGCGACGGCGGTGCTCACCCGCCGTTCGCCCGGCGGCGGTGGGACGACGTGGCCCGCGGCCGGAACGTGGGTGTCCACGCCGATCTCCGGTGGCGCACCGGGATCGGGCGCGCGCAGCACGATGATCTCGGTGCGGCCCAGGCGCACGACGTCGCCCACCGCCAGCACATGTCGCCCGGACAGCGTGACCCCGTTGACCGTGGTGCCGTTCCGGCTGCCCAGGTCGACCACCGACAGGGCGGTGGGCGTGGGCACCAGGCGCAGGTGCTGCCGGGAAACCTCGCTGTCGGAGAGGATTTCGCTGTTCCCGCCGCGCCCGAAGATCAGCGGCCCGGCCAGCTGCCGCCGCCGCGCGGGCCGGCCGAACTCCCGGATCTCGATCAGTGGCTCCCCTGCCGTCACCGTGCCTCCCCTCCACACGCACGCCGCTCGGGGCGTCGTGTGTATATCGATGAACAGCCCGCGAGCGCTACCCGCGCGGCGACTCGGTCCCGTGCCCGCGAGCACAACGCGAGCCACCGGCCACGCGGGCGCAACGCGGATCGGTCGGCATGTTCGGTGAGCCCGGCCGACGGCGCGGCCCGGCGCGCCGGGCGCGGGTACGGGCGCTCACGCCCGTTCCCGCAGGCGCAGGACACGGATGTAGCGGAAGCGCTTTCCCATGCGGCGCAAGCCGATCGAGGCCACGGCGCCCGCGGCGGCGGCGAGTGCGGTGGCCGCGACGAGCCCGGGCATCGTGGGCTCGTGGCCGAGCAGGAGCCAGGACGCCCCGGACGCCGCGACACCGAGCAGGCCGGTGCTGACCGTGAGTCCGATGGTGGCGGCGAAGCGGGCGCTCCCGCGCCGCAGGGTGCGGGCGTTGGACTCGGTGTAGGCGGCGGCGAACAGGGTCAGCAGCACGAGGACGGCGGCGGTCACGGTCGTGGTCCCGCGCTGCGCCGTGTGGACGCCGAACCGATAGGCGGCAACCTCGGACCCGTTGCGGGACAGGGTGAGTTCCGCCGTGAGATCCCCGGCGAGCACGTACCCGTTGACCGGTGGCGGCAGCTTGCCCGCCCCGCCCGCACCCAGCGGTGTCGCACTCCCGCCGACGCTCGCACCCGGCAGCCGCACCGACAGGCGCGCCGCGTCGGCGTCGACACCGCTGATCTCGATGGGCACCGGCT
Organism: Nocardia sp. NPDC057668; assembly: GCF_042799795.1. NCBI lineage: Bacteria > Bacillati > Actinomycetota > Actinomycetes > Mycobacteriales > Nocardiaceae > Nocardia > Nocardia sp. NPDC057668. The sequence goes on from NZ_JBHVIC010000001.1 coordinate 2,450,852, forward strand.
CGGACAGATCCACCTCGACGGCCCGCGCCACCGCCGGGTCCATCCCCGCGATCCGAACCGTCCCCTGCACGGGCAGATTCCGCTCCGGCGCACCACCGAGCCCGAGCACCGCCGTCCCCGCGACCAACGCGGCCAGCACCCCCGCCGAAGACAACGGCACCCGAGCCGGTTTCAGGTTCACCACCCGCTGCACGGGCACCAGCTCGTTCCGGTCGACGTCGACCAGCCGAACCCCGCCCCCCGCAATCGGTTCGAGCGGCCGCACCCGGACCATGCTCACCGCGCTCCACCCGACCCGCGCCGGCTGCGCCGGTGGCGGCGAAACCCGCTGTGCCCCGGACGCTCCCCCGCTGCTGCCGGACCCGTCCCGCCGCACGGTCGGCACCCGCTGCTCCGGGTCGTCCTTCCGCCACGTGGTGGGCCCTCTCTGCTCCCGGTCGTCGTCCCGCCAGGTGGTCGGCCCCCGCTGCTCCCGATCGTCGTCCCTCCGCCCCGGCCACAGCGGGGTGGCGGGCCGCACCACGGTCTCCGGCGACGACACCGGTGGCCGCTGCCGCCGCTCACCGCTTCCGGCACCGGGAATGGGCTGCGGACCGCCTCCTTGACCGGGCCGCCCGAACCCTGCGGGGTCACCGGCCTGCCGGGGATCCCAGGGCCGCCCGGTCCGCACACCCGGACCAGCTGCCCGCGGATCGGGCTGTCCCGCGGCGGGACTGAACCCCGCGGGCGGCCGGACTCGCGCGGCGCCCTGCTGCGGCGAGTGCCCCGCGGGCGACCGCGTTCCGAAACCTCCTGCCCCTGCGGCATTCGATCCACCGCGCGCCGAAGGCCCCGCCGCATCGAGCCGAGTCTCCGCGTCATCGGAAGAGCCAGGCGAGAAGCCCCGCCGCGCAGGATCCTCAGCCGCGCCCGTTGAATCCCCTCCCCGTGCTGCCGCCGGGTTGAGCATCGTCTCCGCAGCCGACGAACGATGCGGCGGCAGAGGTTGTTTCGGGTCGCTACGCCTTCCGCGATCGGACGGCCCTTGGCCTGCGCCGGGCGCGGGCGGGTTCGGCACCGAACCGTAGGGGCGAGGCGAGGTCGCGGGATTGACCGTGGTCGGCGCGATGGCCGGGTTCTGCCGCAGTTCGCCGGGAAGACCGGCTCCCTGGCTTGCCCCCGGGGACTGCACGGCGGAATCCCGCGCGGGGCCGGACGCGACGGCGGGGTTGAGAACGGTGGCGGGCGGGGCCGCATTCTGCTGAAGAGCTGTGGTTTCGGGGTCGGCGAGCGGCGCGGCATCGAGATTGCGACCTGCCCCTGCCGCAGCACCGTACGGACGCGGCGGGGTCGCGGGGTTGAGGGTGGTCGGCGACTCGGACGGGCTGTGGGCCATGGCTGTTGTCGGCGGTTCCCCGAAGCGGGCGGGATCGGCGCTCGGGCCTGCACCCGGCGCCGGCTTGCCCCGCGGCGGGTCGAGCGGCCCGGACGCCGCGGAGTTGTTCGATGTCGTGGGCGAGGGTGAATTCTGTTGCAGAGCTGTGGTTTCGGGATCGGAGGAGGGTGCGGAATCGTGGGTGCGATCCACCCCGGTCCCCGGGCGGTAAACCGCACCGTACGGGCCGGGCGGGGTCGCCGGATTGAGCATCGTCGGGGCCGGGGGTGAGTTGTGTTCCGGGGGGCCGGTTTTCGGGCCGGCGTTCGCCCCGCCCGCGCTGGGACGGGTGCCCTGCGATCCCGGATGTGTGCCCTGTCGGCCGGGACGCGCGCGCTCCGAGCCGGGGTGCGCGCCTTGCGGCCCGGAGGGTGCCCCACCCGGCCTGGGGTAGGGGCCTTGCGCGGCGGGGCCGGTTACCGGCGGCCCCGAGTGCGCGCCCTGCCGTCCCGGATGCGCGCCATCCCGTTCGAAGTAGGGCCCCTGCGTGCCAGGGGCGGCACCCGGCGATCCGGGGTTGGATTCTTGTCGGCCAGAACGTGTGCCCTGCGGGCCGAAGGCCGGCGGGGTGTGGGGGCGCGGGGGCGTCGCGGGATTGAGCAGGGTGGGCGGGGGTGCGGCGTGCAGGGTGGGCGGGCGAAGGCGGCCGCCGGTGGCCGCGGCGATGATGGTGTCCGCGCCGATCAGGGGGATGCCCACGGGGGTCAGCCAGTGGGCGCCCCAGCAGTGGGCCGCGGGCTCGGCCAGGGCTATGCCGAAGGACTCGGCGGTGTCGAAGCGGTCGGCGGGGTCGGAGGCCAGGCCACGCATCACGGCGTCGGCGATCGGTTGCGGGACGGCGGGGGCCACGTGGGTGAGGGGGATCGGGTCGCCGTAGGCGTGGGCGAAGAGCATGGCGATGGCGTCGGTGCCGGGCGGGAACGGCAGGACGCCCGAGAGCAGCTGGTAGAGCATGGTCGCCAGGGCGTAGACGTCCGTCGAGGGGGAAAGCGACTCGCCGCGAACCTGTTCCGGCGCGATGTAGGACGGGGTGCCGACGATGTCGCCCGCCCGCGTCACCAGCGTCTCCTCTCCGCCGACGATCTTGGCGATGCCGAAGTCGGTGAGTTTGAGCGTGCCGTTGGCCGCGAACATCAGGTTCGACGGCTTCACGTCGCGGTGCAAGATACCGTGCCGGTGCGCCGCGTCCAGCCCCGCCGCGCAGGCCAGCGCCACCGCGACCGCGGCGGTGGCCTCGAAACCCGCGGTGACGAAACGATTCTCGACCGTGCCGCCGGGCAGGAACTCCAGCACGAGCAGGCACATGTCCTCGTGCTCGATGTAGTCGTAGACCGGCACCACGTGCGGATGATCCAGCGCGGCCATCACGCGCGCCTCCGCCACGAACCGCCGCCGCACCTGGGTGTCGCCGGCGAACTGCGGCGGGATCTGTTTGATCGCCACCCGCCGCGCCAGCCCCCGGTGCGTGCCCGCCAGCACCACCCCGCACCCACCGCGCCCGATCTGCCCGCCCACCTCGTACCCGGGCAGCGCCGCACGCACCCGGGCGATGTCGCCCTGCTTCAGATCCCGCACGCTCATCCGGCCACTCCGCCGGGCCGGAAGCGCTGGATGCGCGGCGAGGTGCGGATCGTGGGCTCATCGGCGGGATCGGTGGCGTTGCTCGCATCCCGCCCGACCGACTCGTCGCCGGGGCCGGCTGCGCGGGCAACACCTCGCGCGTTCGACCCGTGATCGCCGAGGTGGGCCGGGTCGCCGGCGTAGCCGTGGTGATCGCTCTGGCCGAGAGTCGTCTCACCCTCGACACCGAACGAGTCCGGCTGCACGACAGCAGGTTTACGCACGTCGAGCGGCTGTCCGACCACCTGTGTCGCCTCGTCGCCGGTATCGGGGGTGCGGCCGGCATCCCGCGCGGCCGACGCGGCGGCGTCCGGCTGCCGATCGCTCCGGCCGACTGTCGTCTCGCCCGTTTCGTCGAACGAATCCGGCAGCACGACAGCAGGTTTCCGCGGATCGAAGGCCGCCGTGCCGGTGGGCGCTGCCGAATCCAGCTGTCCCGCAGCGGGCTTAGGGAGTACAGGCCGCGGGCTCACCACCTGCGTCGGTTCCTCGTTCGGCGCCGGTTGCCAACCCCACCGCCGGGGCGGGGCCGGTGGGCCACCGCCGGGACCCGCGCCCGGTTCTGTCGACCAGGCGAGTGGGCGGGCCACGGGAGCATTGTCGAACTCGGCGGGAATCGGGCCGCCGGAGCGACCGGGCGAAGACTCCTCGGATCCACCGGGCAGCGGCCCATCGGCGAACCCCGCCTCCGCTCCCGGGGCGACACGTGCTTGCCCGCCGCCGAGCAATTCCGTCTCCCGGTTGTCGTCGACCCGGGATCCGGAATCGAATCCCGCTCCCACGGCGGCAAATCGCGCGTCGTACCCACCCGCGTCGTACCCACCCGCGTCATAACCGCCCGCGTCATAACCGCCCGCGGCGGCGTGATCGCGGCCGAACGCGGGCGCCGAATCTCGGCCGGACGCCGGCGCTGAATCTCGGCCGAACGCGGTCGCCGAATCTCGACCTGACGCATCGGCGGTGAAACCCTGGGCGTCGAGCTCGCGGGCGGCGGCCAGATCTTCCGCGTCCAATCCGAGGTAGTCGGGGCGGCGCGGGGTCGGCGAGAAGTAGCCCGCGAGAAAGAAGATCGTGGCAGTGACGCCGGCCAGGGCCAGCCACAGCGAGGTGGCCGGCACCCACCAGCGCGCGATGGAGGCGGTGAAGCCGATCATCAGCCCGAGCCCGATGCCCGGCGCGAGCACCCGCAGTCCGCGCTGCCAGCGGTTGGCCGCGAGCCGGTGCCGGGCGATGCTCAGCGCCGCGTCGGCGATCGCGAGCAGGGTCAGCACCGTCAGGATGATCCCGAACAGGCCGTACACCGACACCAGCGAGCCGCGAACGTCGATCACGGTGGGCACGGTCGCGACGGGTTCGCCGTCCGCGCCGATGACCGTGATGTCCGAGCCGATGAGTCCGGTGGCCTGCCCGCCCAGTCCGGCGGGATCGAGTCGGTAGGTGAGCTTGCCGGTCGCGCCTGCGGCCACCGTCAATTCGACCGAGGTCGAGTACGAGAAGAAGTTCAGGCCCAGCACGTGACCGGTGAGGTCCACGCGACGCACGGTCACCGGATCCGCGGACTCGTTCGTGACCTCCACGACCACCAGCGCCACTGTCGACGGCTCCAGGCGCACTGGGTCCCGGGCGTTCGCGCCCGCGATGTCCCGTCCGTCGACGGTCGCCGTGGCGCGCACCGGATCGGCCGCGACGGCGGGCGCGATCGCGAACCAGGCCGCCAGGCACAGCAGGACGGCCGCGGCGGGGGCGAGGCGAAGACTGGTCATCGGGGCCTCCGGGCGGGCAGATGGGATACCAGGCGGTGGCCGTAGAACCAGCCGCCGATGAGCAGGAAGAACAGCAGGACGGTCGCGGTCGCCGCGCCGCCCCCGACCTCGCTGACCAACACCACGTCCAGTGCGGCCGCCAGTTTGGGGCCGCATTCGGCGGTCACGTCGTGATGGCCGATCTCGGTGGTGCCGGTGGTCAGGGTCGTGTCGAAGCCGCCGTCGGCCCGGGCGCGGGTATCGGCGACGGCCGCACCGCCGATCGAAACCTGCACCCGCGCACCGGGATCGCAGCCGCGCCCGGCCACGGCCACCGGCGCACCCGGCGACACCGCGGGCGGATTCAACTCCAAACCGGTGCCCGCCGGGAATACGTCATTCGATCCACCGGTGGTGGTCGGATTGCCCGCGCCCGGCTCCGGCGTGGCCGGGACCGGATCCGGTTCGGGCGTCACGCCCGGTTCGGTGGTCACGCCCGGCCCCGAATCGGGCCGCCCGCCACCGGATCCGGGGTTGCCGCCGCCCGGGTTCCCGCCGCTCCCGGCGTCCACCCGGCACTGCCCGTCGGCCGGACGAGCCGACCCGTCGGGACACTTTCCCGCCGGGCAGTCACCACCGGTGGGTGCGGCGGATCCGTCCGGACATGTTGTGGCGGGGCATTTGCCGCTACTCGGTTTGGCCGAACCGTCCGGACACGTCGTCGCCGGGCACTCACCACTCGCCGGTTTCGTCGAACCGTCCGGACACGTCGTCGCGGGGCACTCACCGCTGCTCGGCTTGGCCGAACCATCCGGACACGTCGTCGCCGGGCACTCACCACTCGCCGGTTTCGTCGAACCGTCCGGACACGTCGTCGCGGGGCACTCACCGCCGCTCGGCTTGGCCGAACCATCCGGACACGTTGTAGCCGGGCACTTACCGCTCGCCGGTTTGACCGAACCATCGGGACACGTCGTCGCCGGGCACTCACCACTCGCCGGTTTCGTCGAACCATCGGGGCAGGTCGTCGCGGGGCACTCGCCGCCGCTCGGTTTCGTCGAACCATCCGGACACGTCGTGGCGGGGCACTTGCCGCTGCGCGGCTTGGCCGAACCGTCCGGACATGTGGTGGTGGGGCAGATTCCGCTGTCGGGTTGCAGCGAGCCGTCGGGGCAATACTTGGGCTCCGGTTTCGTGACCGGGCAGCCGGTGGCGGGCTTCACCGTGCCGTCGGCGCAGTACTCGACCGGTTTGCCGCAGCCACCGCTGTCGAAGCAGCGGTCGGTCCCACCGCCCTGGGTACCCCCACCGTCCTGTGTACCCCCACCGTCCTGTGTGCCGCCGCCGTCGTGGGTGCCGCCGCCGCATCCCGTTCCGCCGCAGTCCCCGCCCGCGACGCCGGGCGGTTCGGCCGGGGCGGGCTCGCTCGTATCGGTGACGGCCGGATCACGCTGGGCGAGCGGCATTTCGACGGGGAACGGCGACGATACGAGCAAGGGCGACCCGGCGAGCGTCGCGGGCAGCGCGGCGGCAGGAGCCTGATCGGAGGTCCCGAGACCGCCTGTCACGCCGATGACCAGTAGTGCGACCACGATGGCGAGGACTCGCCGTGCGTGGTTCGAAACGCGTGCGAGGCGTGCGGCTTTCACGTACCGGAAACCTGCTCCGGCGGGCGGACCGAAATATTCGCGTATGTCCATCCGGCGTAACCTCGCTGGTTCGATGGTAAGGCCCGAGAGCACGACCGCGGCGTCTTCTCACCCGGGCGTTACACACCGGTTCCCGAGCCCGAACAGCATGTGAACCCGGCAGCCGACCGCTCGAGTCCGTGCTCATGAATCGCGAAAGACCCGGTGCGCGTTCACACACCGGGCCCGGATCTCCGCCCCCAACTTCGGGGGACGGCGCGGTCATCTCCACTCGGCCCGCGATCCACGGACCGTCACGTCGCCGTCATCTCGCGGCGGCCTCCTCCGCTTCCCCCGCGGCGCGCCCGCGGGGCAGCAGCAGCGCCGGGAGCAACGCCAGCGTCAGGACCAGCACCGCCCAGCCGTAGGTGCTCCGGAAGGCGCCGGCCAGGGTTTCCTCGAGATCAGCGGGGTCGCCGGAAACCCTGTGCGCCAGCGTGTCCAGGCTCGCCCCGGGCACCTCGCGCACCAGCGCGTTGCTCAGCAGCACCGAGATCAGCGCCGCGCCGATCGAGGCCGCTATCTGCTGCACGATGCTGACGGCGGTGCTGGCGGCCGGGATCTGCGCGGACGGCAGCGACCTGGTGGCGGTGGTGATCGTAGGCATGATCGTCGCGCCGACGCCGATGCCCATGACCACCCCGGCCAGCGCGATCCGCCAGTATTCGGTGTCGGCATGGATCTGCGTGGTCATAGCCGCGAATCCGGTGGCGGCCACGGCGATTCCACCGAGCACGAGCCTGCGCGGCGGCATGCGATCCACCAGCCGCCCCGCGATCTGCATGGTGATCCCGGTCGCCAGCACCTGCGGGATCCCGAGGATCCCGGCCTCGGTCGCCCCCTGCCCGCGCACCACCTGCCAGTACAGCGGCCCGAGCATCATCGAACCGAAGTAGGCGGCGTTGAACAGCCCGAGGGTCAGCGCCGCGAAACGGAACGGCCCGTGCCGGAACAGGTTCAGATCGATGAGCGGTCGCGGCACCCGCCGCGAGCGGATCACGAACCCCGCGATGAGCGCGACGCCGGCCGCGGTGGGCAGCAGCGCCGAGAGCGCGGTGAAGTCGCCGTGCTCACCGCCGGTGGCCACGCCGTAGATGAGCGCGGCCAGACCCGGCGACAACAGCAGCAGCCCGGGCAGATCCAGCTTCGCGGCCGGTGCGGGCGGGTCGCCGGCCAGCACGCGCCGCGCTCCCAGGAGAGCGACCGCCGCCACCGGCAGATTGATCAGGAACAGCCAGCGCCAGCTCGCCTGATCGATCAGCCAGCCGCCCAGCACCGGTCCGGCCAGCGGCCCCACCAGCACCGGAATTCCCATGAGCGCCATGGTCCGCCCCATGCGCGCCGGGTCCGCGGCCCGCATCATGATCGTCATGCCGATCGGCATGATCATGCCCCCGCCCAGCCCCTGCACGATCCGGAACCCGATGAGCGAGGGCACGTTCCACGCCAGCCCGGTCAGCAGGGAGCCGAACGCGAACAGCGCGATCGCGCCCAGGTACAGCCGCTTGGCGCCGAATCTGCCGATGGCCCAGGCGGTTACCGGGATCACCGTGGCCAGCGCGAGGGTGTAGGCGGTCGCCACCCACGCGATCGTGGCCAGCGAGGTCTCGAACGTGGTCGCCAGATTGTTGAGCGCCACGTTGACGATGGTCATGTCCAGCACCGTCATGATCGAGGCGGTGATCACCACGGCGGCCGTCGCGGCCAGACTCGCGGTGCGCACGGCAGTCGTACCGGCCGAAGCAGCAGTACTTCCCGCCAACGCAGCGGTACTCCCCGCCGACACAGCAGTACTCCCCGCCGACACAGCGGTGGTCCCTGCCGACGCAGACGTACTTCCCGCCGACTCAGCAGTACTTCCCGCCGACGCAGCAGTACTTCCCGCCGATGCAGCGGTACTCCCTGTCGACGCAGACGTACTCCCCACCGGCGCGGCGGTGTCGATGGTCGCGGTATGTGCCCCGCCCGGGGCGGCTTGTGCCCGAGCCACTGGGCCGCGGGTCCGGAAGGTCGTCTTCATACCGAGAACGTTAGGAATCGCCGGGTCCGGGCCGCCTCTGTCGAATGACCGGGGTGTGCCGGGCCGGGCCGCCCAGGTATCGGCCCCCGCCCGAACCAGGTACATCGACAGAGGCGAGCGACCACCGGCCGCCCATAGCGTTCAGGACGTCACAGAGCGGCGATTCCAGCCGCCGCCGATCCCCCGGAGGTCATCATGTCCAGTACTCCCCTGCGCCTGGCCGTCATCATCGGCAGCACCCGCGAAGGCCGCTTCGGCCCCACGGCCGCGCACTGGTTCGCCGGTGAATCCACCGCGCACGGCGATTTCGAGGTCGACGTGATCGACCTGGCCGAGCAGCCCCTGGACGCGGTGCTGCGCAACAACCCCGATCCCGCCATGCAGCCGCTCACCGATCGGCTCGACGCGGCGGACGCGTTCGTCATCGTCACGCCCGAGTACAACCACAGCTACCCGGCCTCGCTCAAGGTCCTCATCGACTGGCACTACACCCAGTGGCAGGCCAAGCCGGTGGGTTTCGTGTCCTACGGCGGACTGGCCGGCGGTCTGCGCTCGGTCGAGCACCTGCGCCCGGTGTTCGCCGAACTGCACGCGGTGACGGTGCGCGACACCGTCAGCTTCCACGGCGCGTGGGAGCGCTTCGGCCCCGACGGCGCGGCCCTGGACCCGGCCGCCGCGGCCGCCGCGAAAACCATGCTCGACCAGATCGCCTGGTGGGGTGAGGCTTTGCGCGAGGCCCGCGCCCGGCGGCCCTACGGCGCGTGATGTGTCGCGGGTCACGTATCCGAATTCGATAGTGTCGCGGGGTGTTCTACGGCCGCGCTCCCGAGCTCTCCGTCCTGGCCGGTCAACTGGCCGGGGCGGAGCGCGGGCGCGCGGGCGTGACGGTGCTGCGCGGCGAGGCGGGCGTCGGGAAATCCGAACTGCTCGAACGCGCCACGGAACTGGCCGCCGGCTTCCACGTTTTGCGCGTCACCGGCACCGAGACCGAGTCCGAATTGGCCTTCGCCGGGCTGCACCTGCTGCTCGGCCGCGCCCGCGCCGGGCTGGACCGGCTCCCAGAAGCACAGGCGCAGGCGCTGCGCGCGGCCCTGGACTCGGGTGAATCGGTTGCACCGCAACGCTTCCTGGTCGGGGTCGCGACCCTCACCCTGCTCGCCGAACTGGCCGAGGACGCTCCCCTGCTGTGCCTGATCGACGACGCCCAGTGGCTGGATCGCGCCACCCTGCGAACCCTCGAGTTCGTGGCCCGCCGCCTCGACGCCGAACGCCTGCTGCTGGTGTTCGCCGTGCGCGACGACCTCCTCCCCGAACTCGGCGAATTGCCCGCCACCACACTGACTCTCACCGGCCTGGACCCCAACGCCGCGCTGGAGCTGCTCACCGCCGCGCACGGCACGCTGCCGCCCGCCGCCACCGAATGGCTGCTGCGCGAATCCCACGGCAACCCGCTCGCCCTGCGCGTGCTGCCGACCGTCCAGCGCGCCGAGAGCCGCTACGCCTCCCCGTTCCAGCACACCGCGCCCATCCCCACCCGCATCCAGCGCGCCTTCACCGACCGGATCGCCCAGCTCCCCGCCCCAACCCGCACCCTGCTGCTGGTGGCGGCGACCGACAGCTCCGGCGACACCGCCGTGATCCTGGCCGCCGCCCACCGCCTGAACACCGCCGCCGAACACCCGGCCCGCGCCCTCGACGCCGTGGCCGGCTCCGATGAACGATCGGCCCGCGCCCTCGGTGTCATGACCGACTCCGATGAGCGGCCGATCGACACCGCGGTACCCGTCGGCACGGCAGCACCCACCGAAGCGCACGGGCCGAGTCCGTGGCTGCCGACTCATCCGCCCGCCCCGGTGGCCTCCACCGAGACGGATACCCCCGCCGCCGAAGCGATTTCGCACGCGGCCGAGGGCTTCGCGCTCGCTACCGGAATGCAGCGCGCGACCGGCGCCACCGAGACGGATCCGGCGCGGGCCGAAGCGGACCAGAAACGAACCGAAGCAAATCCGGCACGAACCGAAGCGGATATGGCGCGGGCCGAAGCGGACCTCGCGCGGGCCGAAGCCGCCGGGCTGCTGCGGTTGCGCGACGGGCGAATCACCTTCGCGCATCCGCTGATCCGGGCCGCGGCGCTGGATTCGGCACAGCCCGCGCGGGTCCGCGAGGCCCATCGGGCGCTGGCGGCGGAGTTCGCCGGGCCCGGATGTGAGGACCGGTGGGCCTGGCACAGCGCGGCCGCGGCCACCGGGCCGGACGAGGCCGTGGCGCTCGCCCTGGAGGCGGCCGCCGAGCGGGCCGGGCGGCGGGGCGGGCTGAGCGAGGTCGCCGGCGCGGCCCGGCGCGCGGCCGAGCTGAGCCCGGACCCCCGCGCTCGCGGGCGGCGCCTGACCGTCGCGGCCGAGGCGCTGGTGGAGGCCGGACTGCTCACCGAGGCCGCCGCGACGGCCGACGAAGCCATGGCGCTGACCACCGATCCGGCCGCGCTCGGCGCACTCACGGCCCTGCGCGCGGAGATCGCGCTGGAGCAGGACGAGCCGCGCGAGGCCTACCGATCCTCCGGCGCCGCGGCCGGATTCGTGATCGACCGGGATCCGGCGCTGGCCGGTCACCTGCTGTTCCAGGCCGCCCGCGCGGCCTGGGGCGCGGGCGATCTGCCGGCCGTGACGCTGACGGCCGAGCGCGCCGAGGCGCTCGCGGTGCCCAACGCCGCCCGGGTGCGCGCGCTCGCCGATCTGGTCGCGGTCCTCAATCCGGGCGCGCAGCGCGCCGAAGGCATTGCCGCACTGCGCTTCCTGCTAGACACCGTCGATCCCGACCAGCTCGCCGAGCGGGTGCAGATGGCGCACTGGCACGTGCTGTTCGCCGACCCCGCGGCCGCCCGGGACATCGCCGCCGCCCTGGCCGCCGACTGCCGCCGGCGCGGCGCGATCGGGGTGCTGACGCACGCGCTGCGCTGGCAGGCCCGCACCGAACTGCTCCTGGGCCACCCCACCGCGGCCTGCACCGCCGCCAACGAGGGCCTGCGCCTGGCCCGGGAAACCGGTCAGCGGGCCATCGAGGTCTACCAGTCCGCGACCCTGGCCCTGCTCGCGGCGATCCGCGGCGACGAGCAGGCCTGTCACGAGTACGCCGCGGCCCCGCTCGCCCGCGACATCGCGCCCAGCAGCGTGCACGCGGCCGCGGCGCTGAGCCTGCTCGACCTGGGGCTGGGTCGTCCCGACGCGGCCGTGGACCGGCTCACCGCCCTGCTCGCGGGCGCGAACCGGCACGGCGCCATCGCCAGCATCCCCGACCTGGTCGAAGCCGCGCACCGCACGGACCGGCTCGAGCAGGCCCGCGCGCCGTACGCCTGGTACCGCGAATGGTCCGATCACATCGATCAGCCCTGGATACAGGCGATTTCGCTGCGCTGCGCCGCCCTGCTGGCGGCCGACGACGCGGCCGAACCGCATTTCACCGCGGCGCTGGCGGCCCATCGGCGGGACACCGAGTTCGCCTTCGATCGCGCCCGCACCGAACTGCTCTACGGCGAATGGCTGCGCCGCAGGCAGCGCCGCGCCGACGCCCGCGGCCCGCTGCGCACCGCCGCGGAGACCTTCCGCCACCTCGGGGCGCTGTCCTGGGCCGAGCGCGCGGAAACCGAACTCCGGGCCACCGGCGAAACCCGCGCCACCGAATCCGGCGGCGACCTGCTCACCCGCCTCACCCCGCAGGAGCTGCAGACCGCACAGCTGGCCGCGACCGGCCTGTCCAACAAGGACATTGCCGCACAGCTGTTCCTGAGCCCGCGCACCGTCGGCTATCACCTGTCCAACGCCTATCCGAAACTCGGGCTCACCTCCCGGCACGAACTCGCGGCCGTCTTCGCCGGACACACGTGATCTCGGCCGGGACCGCCCGGGCGGCCCGGCATACGATGCGTAGGACCTGACCGGTCCATCGCCGTGCCGCAGAGGAGAATGGTCGCCATGCATCGTGCCGCGCCGAAAAAGGACATCGATGAGGCCGCGCTGACCGTCACACCGCCGAAAACCGAGGCCGCGGGCTTCCCGGCGGTGGCGATCGCGCTCGAGCACGCGGTCGAGGAAATGGGCGTGGTGCGCACCGCGCGCACGCTGGCCAGGGTCAATCAGCGACACGGTTTCGACTGCCCCGGCTGTGCCTGGCCCGAGCCGACGGGCCGCCGCCGCCCCGCGGAGTTCTGCGAGAACGGGGCCAAGGCCGTCGCCGAGGAGGCGACGCTGCGCACCGTCACCCCGGAGTTCTTCGCCGCGCATTCGATCGCGGAGCTGTCCGGCAAGTCGGGCTACTGGCTCGGCCAGCAGGGCCGGCTCACGCATCCAATGGTGTTGCGCCCCGGCGACACCCACTATTCGCCGATCGCCTGGGACGAGGCGTACCGCATCGTCGCCGACGCGCTGAACGGCCTCGATTCCCCGGACGAGGCGGTGTTCTACACCTCGGGCCGCACGGCCAACGAGACCGCGTTCCTGTACCAGCTGCTGGTGCGCAGCTTCGGCACCAACAATCTGCCCGACTGCTCGAACATGTGCCACGAGTCCTCGGGCACCGCCCTGACCGCGTCGATCGGCATCGGCAAGGGCTCGGTCACCATCGACGACTTCAAGAAGGCCGACCTGATCATCGTGGCGGGCCAGAACCCCGGCACGAACCATCCGCGCATGCTCTCGGCGCTCGGCGAGGCGAAAGCCCACGGCGCCAAGGTGATCGCGGTCAATCCGCTGCCCGAGACCGGGCTGATCGGCTTCCGCGACCCGCAGACGGTCAAGGGACTGGCCGGCGGCATCACCATCGCCGACGACTTCCTGCAGATTCGCCTCGGCGGCGACATGGCGCTGTTCCAGGGCCTGGGCAAACTGCTGTTCGAGGCCGAGGACCGCGCCCCGGGCACGGTGGTCGACCGGGCCTTCGTCGACGCACACACCGCCGGCTACGCCGACTACGAAAAGCACATGCGCGCGGTCGATCTCGGCGTCGTCGAGCAGGCCACCGGCCTGAGCCGCGCCGACCTCGACCGCACCGCGGCATTGCTGGCCGAATCCAAGGCCGTCATCATCTGCTGGGCCATGGGCCTGACCCAGCAGGTGCACGGCGTCGCCACCATCGAGGAGGCCACCAACCTGCTCCTGCTGCGCGGCATGATCGGCAAGCCCGGCGCGGGCGTATGCCCGGTGCGCGGGCATTCCAACGTGCAGGGCGACCGCACCATGGGCATCTGGGAGAAGATGCCCGACGCCTTCCTGGACGCCCTGGACGCGCGCTTCGGCATCGAGAGCCCGCGCGAACACGGCTGGGACACCGTCAACGCGATCCGCGCCATGCGCGACGGGCGCGGCCGCGTCTTCTTCGGCATGGGCGGCAATTTCGTCTCCGCCACACCGGATACCGAGGTCACCGAGGCCGCGCTGCGCAATTGCGAACTCACCGTGCAGGTCTCGACCAAGCTCAATCGCAGCCACCTGGTGCACGGGCGAACCGCGCTCATCCTGCCCACCCTGGGCCGCACCGACGAGGACGTGCAGGCCGGTGGGCGACAGCAGGTTTCGGTCGAGGACTCGATGTCGATGGTGCACCTGTCCACCGGCCGCCTGACCCCGGTGAGCGCCGAGCTGCGCAGCGAGGTCGCCATCGTCTGCGAACTCGCCGGGGCGCTGTTCGGGCCGGACCACCCGGTGCCGTGGGCGCGGTTCCAGCGCGACTACGACACCATTCGCGACGCCATCGCCGCGGTGGTGCCCGGTTGCGCGGACTACAACGCGAAGGTGCGGGGCCGCAACGGATTCCAGCTGCCGCATCCGCCGCGCGACGCCCGCGAGTTCCGGACCGACACCGGCAAGGCCAATTTCGCGGCCAACGAACTGCACTGGCTGCCGGTGCCCGAGGGCAGGCTGATCCTGCAGACCCTGCGCAGCCACGACCAGTACAACACCACCATCTACGGCCTGGACGACCGCTACCGGGGCATCCACAACGGCCGCCGCGTGGTGCTCGTGCACCCGGAGGACATCGCCCGATTCGGTTTCGCCGAAGACGATCTCGTCGACGTGATCTCCGAATGGAGCGACGGCACCGAACGCCGCGTCGAGGGCTTCCGCCTGGTCGGTTATGCCACCCCGCGCGGCAACGCCGCCGCCTACTACCCCGAGACCAACCCGCTGGTCCCCCTCGACCATGTGGCCCGGCGCTCCAATACCCCTGTCTCCAAGGGCGTCACCGTCCGCCTCGAACGCCATACCCACAGGACATCGTGAGCCGAGTAACCGCCCGCCGCCGCACCCTGCGCATCTCCCCCACCGGAACCGTCGACCGCCCGGACACCCTGGCGGTCGAGGAACCCCTGGAGATCCGCACCGGCGGCCAGGCACTGACAGTCACCATGCGCACCCCCGGCGCGGACATCGACCTGATCCACGGGTTCCTGTTCAGCGAGGGCATCATCGAATCCGCGCGGGACATTCGGACCGCCCGCTACTGCGCGGGCACCGACGAGAACGGCCGGAACACGTACAACGTGCTGGACGTGCAGTTCAGCAACCCGCGCCCGGCAGCGGCGGTCAAGCCCCGCAATTTCCTCACCAACAGCGCCTGCGGGCTCTGCGGCAAGACCGCTCTCGACGAGGTCCGCACCCGCACCCGTTTTCCGCTGCCCGAGCACGGGCCGCTGGTCGACACCGCCACGCTGGCCTCGCTGCCCACCCAACTGCGTTCCGGCCAGGCGCTTTTCGACGCCACCGGCGGGCTGCACGGGGCGGCCCTGTTCACCGCCGACGGCACCCTGCTCGCGGTGCGCGAGGACATCGGCAGGCACAACGCGGTGGACAAGCTCATCGGCTGGGCGCTGCGCGAATCCCGCATCCCGGCCCACGATCTGCTGCTCATGGTGAGCGGGCGGGCCTCGTTCGAACTGGTCCAGAAAGCCGTCATGGCCGGCATACCGCTGCTGGGCGCGGTGTCGGCCCCGAGCTCGCTCGCGGTGGACCTGGCCGCCGAGGCCGGGCTCACCCTGGTCGGGTTCCTGCGCGGGGAATCGATGAACGTCTACGCGGGCGCACAGCGCGTCCGGCACTGAGATCCGCGCCGGTCACCGGGACCGTCCCGGAGAGTGAATCTCCCGGGCCGGATCGGGGCCCGCAGCTGCTACGCTCCGAAGTGGAACACGTTTCACTTTTACCCGGGAGAATCCATGGCGGCGCAGCCTCGCGATGTTATCGAGCAGTATGTGAAATTGGTGGCCGCGGGCGCCACCGATGAAATCGTGGCGCTCTACGCCGAGGACGCCACGGTCGAGGACCCGATCGGGACCCCGACCCGGGTCGGGCACGCCGCGATCCGCGAGCTGTACGCCGCGCTCGAGCACGCCCAGAACAAGGAAACCGAACTGCACGCGGTGAAGGTCAACGGCAATCACGCCTCGGCCTACTTCACCCTGGTGAGCTACTTCGGCGATCAGCGCATGACGCTGACCCCGATCGACATCATGGAGTTCGACGACGCGGGCAAGATCACCAAGATGCGGGCCTACTGGGGCCCGGAGGACATGGTCATGGAGAAGGTCTGACCGCCTGACCCTTGCTCCCGTCCGGCCGCCGAATTACCGTTGCACCACCTGGTGATTCGGCGGCGGAGGGGAAGAGTCGATGCGAATCTCGTTGCACGGCACGGGCGACGGACTACGGGTGCGCATGCGCCTGGACGTGAACCGCCGGCGCTGGCTCGCGGTGCAGATCATCCTCGGCGTGCTGCTGGCCGTGGCCCTGTTCACCGGACTCTGGGCCACGTTCGCACCGCACTCGTTCTACACGAGCTTCCCGGGCTTCGGCATGCGCTGGGTGCAGCCGGACGGGCCCTACAACCATCATCTGACCGGCGACGTCGGGGCGTTCTTCCTGGCGCTGGGCGCGGTCACCGCCGCGGCCCTGTGGTTCCTGGACAGCCTGCTGGCCCGGGTCGCGGGCCTGGCCTGGCTGGTCTTCGGCGTGCCGCACCTGATCTATCACGCCCTGCACAAACCCGAGGCCATGGGCGGGGTCAGCTTCACCCTGAGCCTGCTGAGCGTGCTGCTGCTGCCCGCACTCGGCGCGGCCCTGATCCTGGTGGCCCCGCGCGAGCGCACCCGGGTGCCCGAGCCCAACGATCTCACCTTCCGTTTCCCCCGGCGCGGCAAGTCCGCCCGCGGGCTGGGAAATCGCCCGCCGCGATGAATTCCGGGCCCGCGCGCCGTCGTAACAGGTGTGGTGAACACACCGAATTACGGGTAACGGAGTAAAGGTTCAACGGCGAACCCGGGGAGTCAACGAGGACTCCCGATCAGGGCGCGACCGGCCCCCGGCCGATCGTCACCGGCTCCCGATTGCGACATAGCCGAATAACGACGAGTTCGCGTTGCCCCGGCCGGCCGACCACGCACGGCCCGGCAGGGCCGGGACAGCGCACACTGCAGGTGAATCATCCTGTGACGCAGCGCATACCGCGCCCCCGTCACGTCTCGCGGGGCCGCCTCGTCCAAGGGGTAGCAGCATCCTCGGATTCGTAGGAGACCCCATGAGCGCCACCCGCCTCCCCGCCGTCGCCCCGCAGCAGGCCGGACCGCTGATCCGCCTCGCGTACCGGTACATGAAGCGGCGTTTCGGTGCGGTTCCCGAGCCCTTCGCCGTCACCGCCAACCATCCCCGCCTGTTCCTGGCCGCCTCGATGCACGAGGGCATGGTCGAACGCGCGTCGACCGTCCTGCCGCACAACGTGCGCGAGATCGCGGTCTTCTACGTGGCCCGCACGGTCGGGTGCTCCTGGTGCGTCGACTTCGGCACGATGCTCAGCCGCCTCTCCGGCCTCGACATCGACCGCCTCCGGCACATCGACGACTACGCCACCTCCCCCGCCTACAGCGCCGACGAACGCGCCGCCGTCGCCTACGCGGCGGCCATGACCGCCACCCCGCCGACCGTCACCGACGAGCAGGTCACCGACCTGAAGCGGCGCTTCGGCGCGGAGGGGCTCATGGAACTGACCTATCAGATCGGCCTGGAGAACTCCCGGGCCCGGAGTTACTTCGCGCTCGGCATCACCGATCAGGGCTTCAGCCAGGACGCCTGCCGGGTGCCCTGGGCCTGAGCCCGGGCGCGAAACCGGACCGGCGGTGATCGGCGCGATCATCGCCGGCCGGGCCGCTCACGGAGCGAGCCGGGCCACCGGACAGAGATAGCTGTCAATTCGCTGACTGTGCGAGTATCGAGGGCATGCCCGCCGATATCACCATCGCCTCCGCCCTGTCCGCGCGCTCCGACGACGGGCGATCCTTCGTCGTCGGGGACGCGTCCGACAGCGCTTTCGTCGCCGGATCGCTGGTGGTGATAGTCAGCGCCGAACGCAGGCAGCTGGCGCTCATCGAGGAACGCTCGGAGACCACTCCCGTGCGACTGCGCGGCCGCCTCGTCGGCGAACTGACCGACGAGGGCATCGACACCCGCTCCAGCCATTCTTTCGCTACCGGAAGTGTGGAGGGCGCCGACACCGCGACCGTGCAGGCCCTGCACGACACCACCGGGGCCATGCTCGAGGTCGGGGTGAACCTGACCCAGCCGGGCGGGCCCGCCCGGCTGCTGCCGCAGCGCTTCAACCGGCACACCTTCTGGTGCGGGCAGAGCGGGTCGGGCAAGACCTACGCCCTGGGCGTCGTACTGGAACAGCTCATCGCGCACACCGCGCTGCCGGTGGTCATCTTCGATCCGAACTCGGACTTCGTGCACCTGGGCGAGGTCGACCCGGCCGCGACCGGGCCGACCGCGAACGCCCTGCGCGAGCGGGACATTCGTGTCCTGCGGCCCAACGCCGCACCCGGCGCGCGGCTGCGCGCGCGTTTCCTGGACCTGCCGCTGACCTCCAAAGCCGCCATCCTGCAGATAGATCCGATCATCGATCGCGAGGAGTTCAACGAACTCATCCATCTGCGCACGGTCATGGAATCCGGGGAGCTGTTCGAGGTGCGCCCGCGACTGCTGGCCTCGGACAATCCCGCGCAGCGCCGACTCGGGCAGCGCGTGGAGAATCTCGGCCTGCTGGACTGGGAGGTGTGGGCGCTGGGCGACGCGCCGGTCACCGACGTGGTGGCGGAGCGCCCCGACGTGGCCGTTCTCGATCTCGGCGGATTCTCCACGCCCGAACAGCAATTGGTCATCGCGCTCGCCCTGCTCGACGACCTCTGGGCGCGCCGCGAGGAACGCCGCCCGGTCCTGCTGGCCATCGACGAGGCGCACAACCTCGCCTCCCCGCGCCTGGACTCCCCCATCGCGATCGCGGTGCGGGAGCGCCTCATCCAAATCGCCGCCGAGGGCCGCAAATTCGGCCTCTGGCTGCTGCTCTCGACCCAGCGCCCCTCGAAGGTGCACCCCGGCATCCTGTCCCAGTGCGACAACCTCGCCCTGATGAAGATGACCTCGCCGACCGACCTGGCCGAGCTCGGCACCTACTTCGGCTACGCACCCTCCGCCCTGCTCGACCGCTCGCCCTGGTTCCGCCAGGGCGAGGCCCTGTTCGCGGGCGGCTTCGTCCCGGCCCCATCGCTGGTGAAGGTCCGCGCGCGCCTGACCCGCGAGGGCGGCAGCGACGTCGGCGTACCCATGCGCTGACCGCGGTCGTCGTCACGGTGTCCGGTCCCGGCGCCGGACCCCTCCGACAGCCGATCAGCCCGCCGCGCGAGGCCGCAGCAAAAGCACGATGACCCCCGCCAGCACGATGCCGATCAGATTCACCGCGAGCTGACCCAGCGAGCTGGCCGCGACATGCCATTTGCCCGCGATCGAGGCGACCACCGCCAGCCCGGCGGCGGGGACGGTGGT
This sequence comes from Nocardia sp. NPDC057668, assembly GCF_042799795.1. Taxonomy (NCBI): domain Bacteria; kingdom Bacillati; phylum Actinomycetota; class Actinomycetes; order Mycobacteriales; family Nocardiaceae; genus Nocardia; species Nocardia sp. NPDC057668. The sequence continues at coordinate 2,470,192 of NZ_JBHVIC010000001.1, forward strand.
GACCGAGATGAAGACCCCGACCAGCACCGCCGAGCTGGAGGTCACCATCGCGAGCATGCCGGCCGCGCCCGCGAGCAGCGCCACCACCAGCGAGAACGGACCGACCTCGTAGATGAAGTCGAAACCCCGGGCATTGGCCACATCCCCGTTGCCGAGCCAGCCCAGGCGAATCCAGAGCAGGGTGGACAGCGCGGTGATCGCCATGGCGGCCGGGAACGAGATGGCCAGGGTGGCGAGCGAACGCCGGACGAGCCGCCGGTCGTGGCGCACCAGACCCACCGACAGCGCTGCGAGGGGCCGGAATTCGGGTCCGACCACCATCGCGCCCACCAGGGTGATGGGTGAGGCGGTGGTGACCCCGACGGCCGAGAGCAGGAACGCGATGCTCAGGAACGCCAGGAACGTCGGGGTCAACCGGGAACCCTCGCGCACCTGACTCAGCAGCTGCTCCCACACCACGACCTGATCGGGCCGCCCGGGTGCTCCGGCCCTCGCCCGCTCGCCCGCCGCCGAGAGCACGGTCCCGGTGGGCACGAAGGTGATGCTCCCGCTTCGGTCCACGCCGAGCGCCCGCAGCGCGGCGAGCATCTCGTTGGCCGAGGCCCGGGCCACGTCGGCCTGGATCAGATCGCCGCGGGGTTCGACCGCGGCCCCGCGGTCGAGGGTGAGGTGGGTGGTTCCGGGGTCCTCCGCCAGCAGCGCCATGGCCCGTTCGGTCACCTCGCCCGGACAGATCACCCGCAGATGCAGCACCCGAACTCCTCTCCGCCCGGCAGCGCGGCCGGGACCGGCCTCCGATACGACGCGATAGTTACCCCGGTCGGTGGGTTCGCGGGGCACGGATCCGACCGCCACATCGCGCCCGGACGGTGTGCGGCGACGGGCGGCCGACGTGCATGCGGTCCAGGCACGGATCGCCCGGTGGAACAGCTCACGCGCCCAGCGCTTTCGGCGCGCCGGTCTCGCGCCCCAGCAGCCGGGCCAGCAGGGGAAAGAGCAGGACGGTCGTAGCGCCCGCCGCCACCAAGGTGGACGCCAGATCCTGCGGCATCAGCCCGCTACTCGTCGCGACGTTGGTGACCGCGACGATGATGGGCAGACCGGTAGCGGCGTACAGGGCCAGCTGCACGCGCTCGCGACGGTCGGCGAGGTTCGCGCCGTGCTGGATGAAGCGCTCGCTCAACAGGACCGGAACACCCCGCGCCACCGCGATCGAGAGCACGAACAGTCCCCACAGCAGCGGCTCCCGGGCCACCGCTCCGATATCGATGCCCATCCCGGAGACGACGAAGAAGATCGGGATCAGCACCCCGTAACCGATGGTCTCGAGCGAGGATTCGACCTGCGGATGCCCGGCCGCGACCAGTCTGCGCAGGATCAGCCCGGCCGCGAAGGCGCCCAGCACCACATCCAGGTCGGACACCTCGGCGATGGTCATCAGCACGATCAGCAGCAGGAAGACCTCGCGCACGGGCAGCTGCTCGGTGCTGTTCGACTCGCCGAGCAGCCGGCCGAAACTCGGCACCCGGTCCAGCATGCGCTGCGGCACCAGGCCGATGAAAGCCGCTGCCAGCAGGAACAATACGAGCGTCACCAGGGCCGCGCCCACGCTGCGACTGGTGAGCAGCACCGACATCGCCAGCACCGGTGCCAGCTCACCGACCGCGCCGTGCGCCAGCACCGCGCGCCCCAGCGGTTTGTCCAGCAGCCCATCCTGTTTCACGATCGGCAGCAGGGTGCCGAGCGCCGTGGAGGTCATGGCGATGGCGACCGCGATCCGCGCGGTGATGTCGGCGTCCGCCGCCCACGCGGTCACCAGCGCGATGGCCACGACCGCGCTGACGCACCACGTGAACCACGCGGTGCGCCCCGAGCGCCCGCCCAGCAGCTTCGGATCGAGTTCGTACCCGGCCAGCAGGAAGAGCATTCCGAGCCCGAGTTCGCTGAGCAGGTCGACCCCGCCCGCGGTCCCCGCCCAGCCCAGCGCGTGCGGCCCGGTCGCCACCCCGGCCAGCAGCAACAGCACCACGGCCGGCACCACCCCGCGCAGCAGCCGCGACACCAGCGGCGCGAGCACGGCGGCCAGGGCTATCCAGAACAGCGACACCATGGGCTCGGGCTGCACGTTTGGCAACCCATCAGCAAGCACCATCATCCGGCAATCGTGTCACGCAAAACGGGCCCGACGACGCTCAAACTCGCAGCGAAGACCCCTTACATCGACCCGATGCACATGTTTCAATCAAACGACCAGTCACGTAGCCATGAATTAACCAACTAGATAGGGACTCACGTCATGGATTTCTGGGACGTCTTCTGGCTCATCCTCACCACGTTCGCCTTCGTGGCCTACCTGATCCTGCTGTTCATGATCATCACCGACCTCTTCCGGGATCACGAGACCTCCGGCTGGGTCAAGGCGGTGTGGGTCGTCTTCCTGTTCTTCCTTCCCCTGCTCACCGCACTGGTCTATCTGATCGCGCGCGGCAACGGCATGGCCGCCCGCTCGGCCACCGCCGCCAAACAGTTCCAGGACGCGGAGACCAAATACATCCGGGAGACAGCGGGCACCAATCCCGCCTCCCAGATCGCCGACGCGAAGAAGCTCCTCGACGAGGGCACCATCTCCGCCACCGAGTTCGAGGCGCTCAAGGCCAAAGCGCTGTCCTGAGAATCTCTTTCACGCCGAATGCCCGCACCGCGCACGGTGCGGGCATTCGTATTTCCCGGGGCGCGCCGATGCCGACACGACGACGACGGCCCCGCGAGAAATTCTCGCGGGGCCGCCGTGGTGAAGTACCTTACGCCGACTTCTCGCGGCGTTCCGGGGACTGACGCTTACGCGGCACGATGGTCGGCAGCACGTTGTCGTTCACGGTGTCGGCGTTGACGACGACCTTGGCGACATCGTCGCGGCTGGGGATGTCGTACATGACCGGGAGGAGGACCTCCTCCATGATGGCGCGCAGGCCACGAGCGCCGGTGCCGCGCAGAATGGCCTGGTCCGCAACGGCTTCGAGCGCGTCCTGGGTGAATTCCAGGTCCACGCCGTCCATTTCGAACAGGCGTACATACTGCTTGACGAGCGCGTTCTTGGGCTCGGCCAGAATGCGAACCAGGGACTCCTTGTCCAGGTTCGTGACCGAGGCGACGACCGGGAGACGGCCGATGAACTCGGGGATCAGGCCGAACTTGATCAGATCCTCGGGCATGACATCGGCGAAGTGATCGGCGGTGTCGATCTCGGCCTTCGAGCGCACCTCCGCGCCGAAACCGATGCCGCGCTTGCCGACCCGGTCCTGCACGATGCGCTCCAGGCCCGCGAACGCACCCGCCACGATGAACAGCACGTTCGTGGTGTCGATCTGGATGAATTCCTGATGCGGGTGCTTGCGGCCGCCCTGCGGCGGCACCGAGGCCTGGGTGCCCTCGAGGATCTTGAGCAGCGCCTGCTGCACGCCCTCGCCCGACACGTCGCGGGTGATGGACGGGTTCTCCGACTTACGGGCGATCTTGTCGACCTCGTCGATGTAGATGATGCCCGTCTCGGCGCGCTTGACGTCGTAATCGGCGGCCTGGATCAGCTTGAGCAGAATGTTCTCGACATCCTCGCCGACATAACCGGCCTCGGTCAGCGCGGTGGCGTCGGCGATGGCGAACGGGACGTTCAGCATCTTGGCCAGCGTCTGCGCCAGATATGTCTTGCCACAACCCGTGGGGCCGAGCATGAGAATGTTCGATTTGGCCAACTCGACCGATTCACCTCGGGAGTCGCGACCCTTGTCGCCGGCCTGAATTCGCTTGTAGTGGTTGTAGACAGCGACCGCCAGCGTGCGCTTGGCCGAGTCCTGTCCGATCACGTACTGCTCGAGGAAGTCGCGGATTTCCGCGGGCTTCGGCAGTTCGTCGAGCTTGACCTCGCTGGATTCAGCGAGCTCCTCTTCGATGATTTCGTTGCACAGATCGATGCACTCGTCGCAGATGTACACCCCTGGTCCCGCAATGAGCTTCTTGACCTGCTTCTGGCTCTTTCCGCAGAACGAGCACTTGAGCAGATCGCCGCCATCACCGATGCGCGCCATCGTTTGGGTCCCTACTTCCTTGTCCGCGTGCAACCGTCTGTCTCGGTTGCCGGCGAAGTGCCACCTATAAAGCGTATGCCGTTTCCGCTAGGAATGCGGATACAGCGGTTCGGCTGAGTCCGACGAAAGCGAGCCGAACAAAGGCGGAGCCGACAACCACGAGCCAAGGTCCCTAGTGTGACCGTACCCGCTGCGGGCGACCGAGGTCGACAACTTCGGCACGTTTCTCGCCGAACATGTGCCTCGACTCACCGTCCCCCGCCGTATCGCAAGGACTTCCCCGCCGAGCCGACACGAAACCGACCGGGTGGCGGGGATCATGGAACCCCGCCACCCCCGCGCCTCACTTCTGGGCGCTGAGCTTGCGGTACTGGAAAACCGTGTCCACGATCCCGTAGTCCTTCGCCTCGTCGGCGGTCAGGATCTTGTCGCGATCGGTGTCCTTGCGGATGGTCTCCGCGTCCCGGCCGGTGTGGCGGGACAGGGTGGTTTCCATGAGCCGGCGCATGCGCTCGATCTCGGCGGCCTGGATCTCCAGATCCGAGACCTGACCCTGAATGCCGCCGCTGGAGGGCTGGTGGATCAGGATGCGGGCGTTGGGCAGCGCGGCGCGCTTGCCGGGGGCGCCGGCCGCGAGCAGCACGGCGGCCGCGGAGGCGGCCTGGCCCAGGCAGACGGTGACGACATCGGCACGCACGTACTGCATGGTGTCGTAGATGGCCATCAGCGCGGTGAACGAGCCACCGGGCGAATTGATGTACATGGTGATGTCACGGTCCGGATCCTGGGACTCGAGCACCAGCAGCTGCGCCATGATGTCGTTGGCGGAGATATCGTCCACCTGGTTGCCCAGGAAGATGATGCGCTCCTCGAACAGCTTGTTGTACGGGTCGGAGGTCTTGACGCCGTAGGTGGTCTGCTCGGTGAACTGGGGCAGGATGTAGCGCGACTGCGGCAGCGAACCGGCAGCGGCGAAAGTGATTCCCGCGGCACGCGGATCGATCGACATATGCGTCTCCAAAGTCTGTGGGGTGGTCGGTGACTAGCTGACGCCGTCGGCCTGGCGCGCGTGCGTGATCACCTGGTCGATGAAGCCGTACTCGAGCGCCTCCGTCGGGGTGAACCAGCGGTCGCGGTCGGCGTCCTCGGTGACCTGCTCCACGGACTTGCCGGTGTGCAGCGCCTGCAGCTGATTCAGTTCGCGCTTGGTGTAGGCGAACTGCTCGGCCTGGATGGCGATGTCCGACGCCGAGCCACCGATACCGGCGGACGGCTGATGCATCATGATCCGCGAGTGCGGCAGCGCGAAACGCTTGCCCTTGGCGCCGGCGGCGAGCAGGAACTGGCCCATGGACGCGGCCAAACCCATTCCGACCGTGCGGATGTCGCAGGGCGCGAACTGCATGGTGTCGTAGATGGCCATACCCGCGGTCACCGAACCACCGGGCGAGTTGATGTAGAGCGAGATATCGCGCTCCGCGTCCTCGGCCGACAGCAGCAGGATCTGGGCGCACAGCTTGTTGGCGATGTCGTCGTCGACCTGGCTGCCCAGGAAGATGATGCGCGAGCTCAGCAGCCGCTCGTACACCGAATCACTGAGGTTCAGACCAGCAGTCGCGGATGCCATCTGCACCCCTGCCCGATTAGTTGTCACGGATACCTGCCCTCTCTCACCGGCTCGGTCCCACCAAGCCCTACTGATCACTTAGGAAGTTCCAGCGCTGACACAAACCCTAACGAAGCAGGGCGGTACCGAACTCCCGGTACCGCCCTGCTTCGCTCACAGCGCAAAACTACGTGGGCGCTGACACGGCCGCACTCGCGGGGGGTTCTCGGGAACCGAGCCCCCGGATACCCGGCCCGCCGGAGCCGGGGAATTCACCCCGTCTCCCGCACGAACCGGCCGTTGAATGTAGTTGTTACTTGGCCTCGGCCTCGACGGCCTCGGTGGCGTCGGCGACCTCGGCGAGCTCCTCGGCGGAGATCTCCTCGGCTTCCTCGGCCGGGCTGCCGAACATCTCGGCGGTGTCGACGCTCGCGCCGGTGGTGTCGGTGACGACCGCGGAGGTCACCACACCGGCCAGGGCCTTGCCGCGGCGCACGTCGGCGAAGACCGCGCCGAGCTGACCGGCCTGCTGGATCTGCTGGATGAACTGATCCGGGCTCATGCCGTAGCGCTGGGCCTGGAAGATGATCCGCTCGTACAGCTCGTCCTGGCCGACCTGGGTGTTCTCGGCCTCGGCGACGGCGTCCAGCAGGAGCTGGGTCTTGACCGACTTCTCGGCCGACTCCTTGGTGTCCTTGTCGAACTCCTCGCGCGAGGAACCCTGGGCCTCGAGGGCCTCGGCCAGCTTGGCCTCGTCGTGGTCGAAGCCGTGGACGGCGTCGTGCACGACGGCGTCGATCTCGGCCTGGACGACCTTCTCCGGCAGCGGGATCTCGGTGGCCTCGAGCAGCGCCTCGAGCACCTTGTCGCGGATCTCGCCGGCCTGGGTGACCTTCTTGACGCGCTCGACGCGGCCCTTGAGGTCTTCCTTCAGCTCGTCGATGGTGTCGAATTCGCTTGCCAGCTGGGCGAACTCGTCATCGGCCTCGGGCAGCTCGCGCTCCTTGACCGACTGCACGGTCACGGTGATGACGGCTTCCTTACCGGCGTGCTCGCCGGCGACCAGCTTGGAGGTGAAGTCCTTGGACTCGGTCGCCTTGAGGCCGATCAGGGTCTCGTCGAGGCCCTCGATGAGCTGGCCCGAACCGACCTCGTGCGACAGACCGGTGGTGGAGGCCTCTTCGACCTCGACGCCGTCGACGGTGGCGGTCAGATCGATGGAGACGAAGTCACCGTCGGCGATCTCGCGCTCGACGGCGGTCAGGGTGCCGAAGCGCTGACGCAGCGAGGTGAGCTGCTCCTCGATGTCCTCGTCCTTGATCTCGATCGGATCGACGGTGACGGCGATCGCGGAGAAGTCGGGGAGGGTGATCTCCGGGCGGACGTCGACCTCGGCGGTGAAGGCGAGCTCCTGGCCGTCTTCGATCTTGGTGATCTCGATCTCCGGCTGGCCGATGACCTTGGCCTCGGTGGCGATCACGGCATCGCTGTAGCGCTTGGGCAGCACGTCGTTGACGACCTGCTCGAGCACGGCGCCACGGCCGACGCGCGCTTCGATGAGCTTGGCCGGAGCCTTGCCCGGACGGAAACCGGGGATCTTGATCTGACCGGCCAGGGCCTTGTAGGCCTTGTCGAAGTCGGGCTTCAGCTCCTCGAAGGGCACCTCGACGTTAATCCGGACCCGGGTCGGGCTCAGCTGCTCGACGGTGCTCTTCACGGACATGCTCCTTGTTCGTAGTTCAACATTTGACGTTAGGTCCCCCCGAACGCATCCCGACCAGGGTAGTTGACCGGTCCGGGGGGCGTGTAACCGGTCGTGGCAGACGGCACCGCGACGGCTGGTGATTCACCAGCCGCCCTGGTACAGCGGTCGAACGGTCAGGAACCGACCTTGACGGCGTCGGTCACGAAGACCAGGGTCTCGTTCGGCTTCATGCCGCGCCCGCCGGCGCCGTAGCCCAGGTCCGGCGGCACGATCAGCAGGCGACGAGCGCCCTGCTGGACGCCGACCAGGCCCTGGTCCCAGCCCTTGATGACTTCGCCCGCGCCGAGGTTCAGCGTGAATTCCTTGCCGCGATCGAAGGAGCTGTCCAGCTTCTTCTTGTCGGACCAGGTGATGAGGGTGTAGTTCATCGACAGCGGCTGACCCGCGACCGCGCCGGGGCCCGAGCCCGCGACCAGGTCCTTGACGATCAGCTGCTTGGGCGGATCGCAGTCGTCCGGGATGGTGATCTTGGGGGCTTCGCCGTAGCCGCCGTCGACCTTGATGTCGTCGGCGGTGCACTCGCGGCCCTTGCTCGCGGGCGTCGTGGTCGCCGCCGCAGAGCGCGCCGCGGTGGTCGTCGCGGACGAATCGGCCTTGCTGTCGTCATCGCCACCACAGCCCGCCACCAGCAGTACCGCGGCAGCGACCATTCCGATCGCACCGACCTTGCCCACCACGCGCATTCCCGCTCCTGCTCGTCGAGTTCCGGACCGCCGCAAGGCTTACGGCATCGCGCCGAAACCTACACGGCGCGAGCGGCCCGCGGCGCGCCGAGGTTGGTTCGGGCCCGGCGCGCCGTGTTCGGCCTGGGCTCGCCGTGGCGGTGACCAGCGCCCGTTCCATCCCGCCCGAGGACCACCGGGCACGCCGCCCCGCCCGCGCGGGCCGTGGAAAAGTGATTGCCGCGCTCGTGGACGGTGCGGGAGCATCGCGGGGTGCTGTTGACCATTACCTGTACGCGACCTGACGGCGCCGCCTGGGCGGCCGACGAACTGGGCTTCCTGCTGCACAAGAACCCCGCGCGCGTACAAACCTTCGAGCAGTCGTACGGGGTGGCGCATGTGCTCTACCCCGAGGCGACCGCCGAACGCTGCACCGCCGCGCTGCTGCTGGAGATCGATCCGGTGCGGCTGGTGCGCGGAAAGACCAGGGGCACACCGGAATTCAGTCTCGCGCAGTACGTGAACGACCGCCCGTACGCGGCCTCGTCGCTGCTGGCCGTCGCGATCGCCCAGGTTTTCGGCTCGGCCATGCACGGGCGTTGCGCCCAGCGCCCGGAGCTGGCCGAGACCGCGCTGCCGCTGCGCGTGGAGCTGCCGGCGGTGCCCTGCAAGGGCGGCACGGAGTGGGCCGAACGCGTCTTCGCGCCCCTGGGCTGGACGGTGACGGCCACCGCGCTGCCCCTGGATCCGGCGTTCCCGGACTGGGGCGACTCGCACTACGTGCGCCTGGAACTGACCGGCGTGCTGCGCCTTTCGGACGCCCTGTCCCACCTCTACGTCCTGCTCCCGGCCCTGGACGGGGCAAAGCACTACTACCTGGACGCCGCCGAGATCGACAAGCTGCTGCGGTTCGGCGCGGGCTGGCTCGAATCCCACCCCGACCGCGAATGGATCACCCGCCGCTACCTGACCCGCCGCCACACCCTGGTCCGCACCGCGCTCGCGCGGCTGGCGGAGCTGGACGACGCGGAACCGGAGGAGTTCGACGCGGTCGACACGAGCACGGATGAGACGGAAACCACTGTCCCCGAGGCCATCTCGAAGCAGGAACAGGACGCGCAAGCCGAATCACGACCTACGCCCGGCACGAGCACGACGGGGACAAGCGCAGCCACCGCGGCCGGCGAGCCGTCGGGCGACGTCGCCGACGGTGCCGGTGTGACCGCGGGCGGCGAGTCCGAGGGCTCGGGGCGGGGGCCTTCGCTGGGGGTGCAGCGGCGGGCGGCGGTGCTGGGTGCGCTGCGGGCGGCGGGGGCCGGGCGGGTGCTGGACCTGGGGTGTGGCGAAGGGGCGCTGCTGTTGGAGCTGGCAGCGGCCAGGGAGTTCGGTGAGATTGTGGGAGTTGACGTTTCGGTGCGGGCTTTGAAGATCGCGGAGCGGCGGCTGCGGCGACTGCCGGAGTTCCAGGCACGGCGGGTGAGCGTGCGGCAGGGGGCGCTGACCTATACCGACGCCTCGCTGCGGGGGTACGACGCCGCGGTGCTGATGGAGGTCATCGAGCATGTCGACGAACCGCGGCTGGGCGCGCTCGAGCAGGCCGTGTTCGGGGCGGCCGCGCCGGGCGCGGTCGTGGTGACCACCCCCAACGGGGAGTACAACGAGCTGTACGAGACGCTGCCTGCGGGCGCTTTCCGGCACTCCGACCACAGATTCGAGTGGAGCCGGACGGAATTCGCGGCGTGGGCCGGGCGGGTGTGCGAAAACTACCGCTACACGGTGCGTTTCGAGCCGGTCGGCCCGGTCGACGCGGAACGCGGCGCGCCCACCCAGCTCGCCCTGTTCACCAAATCCGACGCCACGGCGGGCACGACACCCACCGCCGGGGCCGGCGAGACCGACGAGAAAGGAGCCGCGTAATGGCTGAACTCACCATCCCGGAGCTGTCGCTCGTTGTTCTGGTCGGCAGCACCGGATCCGGGAAATCCACGTTCGCGCGCAAGCACTTCCCGGCCACGGCGATCATCTCCTCCGACTACTGCCGCGGCCTGGTCAGCGACGACGAGAACGATCAGTCGGCCACCGACGACGCCTTCGCGCTGCTGCACCACATCGCGGGCGTGCGCCTGCGGCGCGGGCTGCGCACGGTCATCGACGCCACCAACGTGCAGCCCAAAGCCCGCCAGGCGCTGATCGACCTGGCCCGGGCGCACGACGTGCTGCCGGTGGCGATCGTGCTGGACGTGCCGGACGCGGAGTGCCTGGCCCGCAACGCCGCCCGCGCCGAACGGGCGCACCTGCCCGCACACGTGGTGAACCGCCAGCAGCGGGAGTTGCGGCGCAGCCTGAAGTTCCTGGAGCGCGAGGGCTTTCGCCGGGTGCACGTGCTGCGCGGGGTCGAGGCGATCGACGCCGCCACGTTCACCTTCGAGCGGCTCTGGAACGACAAGCGGGAATTGACCGGGCCTTTCGACATCATCGGCGATGTCCACGGGTGCCGCGCCGAATTGGAAACGCTGCTGGGCGAACTCGGCTACGAGATCACCCGGGACGCCGCCGAGCGGGCAGTCGACGCGCGACACCCGCTGGGGCGCACGGCGGTCTTCGTGGGCGATCTGGTGGATCGCGGCCCGGACACCCCGGGCGTGCTGCGCCTGGTGACTGGCATGGTGCGCGCGGGGAACGCGCTGTGCGTCACCGGCAATCACGAGTTCAAGCTGGTGCGCGCGCTGGACGGCCGCAAGGTCAAGGTGGCGCACGGCCTCGCCGAATCGCTGAGCCAGCTCGAGGCCGAGGACGCGGACTTCCGCAAGGGAGTGCAGGAATGGATGCGCGCCCTGGTCAGTCACTACGTGCTGGACGAGGGCAACCTCGTCGTCGCGCACGCCGGTCTCAAGGAGCAGTTCCAGGGCCGCGCGTCGGGGCGCGTGCGCGAGTTCGCCATGTACGGCGAATCCACCGGGGAGACAGATGATTACGGGCTGCCGGTGCGCTACCCGTGGGCCAACGACTATCGCGGCAAGGCGATGGTCGTGTACGGGCACACCCCGGTGGCGGATCTGGTGTGGGTGAACAACACCCTCTGCCTGGACACCGGCGTGGTGTTCGGCGGCCGGTTGAGCGCGCTGCGGTACCCGGAGCGCGAGACGGTTTCGGTTGCCGCCGAACAGGTCTGGTACGAGCCGACGCGGCCGCTGCTGCCGACCTTCGCCACCGCCGAGGGCGCGGTGCACCGCGATCCCGGCGTGCTCGATCTCGACGATGTGCTGGGCAGGCGCGTGGTGGAGACCAAGCACCTGGGCCGGGTCGGCGTGCAGGAGGACGCGGCGAGCGCGGCGCTCGAGGTCATGAGCCGGTTCGCCGTCGATCCGCGCTGGCTCGTGTACCTGCCGCCGACGATGTCGCCCTGTGCCACATCCACGGTGGACGGCTACCTGGAGCACCCGGCGCAGGCGTTCGAGTACTACCGCTCCGAAGGTGTGCGGTCGGTCCTGTGCGAGGAGAAGCACATGGGTTCGCGCGCGGTCGTGGTGCTGGCCCGCTCGGCCGCCGCGGCCCGTGCGCGGTTCGGCGTCGAGGACGGCGGCACCGGCGCGGTGTACACCCGCACGGGACGGCCCTTCTTCGATGACGGCGAGCGCACCGAAGCGCTGCTGGCCCGGGTGCGCGCCGCCGCCGAGAAGTCCGGCCTGTTCGACGAACTCGGCTCCGACTGGCTCGTGCTGGACACGGAACTGCTGCCGTGGTCGGCCAAGGCGATGGGACTGCTGCGCACCCAGTACGCGGCGGTCGGCGCGGCCGCCCGGGCGTCGCTCGGCGCGGCCGCCGGGGTGCTCGCGGCGGTGGCCGAACGCGGACAGGACGTCGGCGAACTCGCCGCGCGCACCCTGGCGCGCGAGTCGGACGCTGCGGCGTTCACCACCGCGTACGGCCGATACTGCTGGCCGGTCGACGGACTCGACGGGGTGCGGCTGGCGCCGTTCCAGATTCTGGCCGCACAGGGCGCGAACTACGCCGTGCGCGAGCACGATTGGCACCTGGCACGCATCGACGCGCTGATCGAGGCCGATTCGGAGCTGTTCACCACCACCCGGCGACTGCGGGTCGATCTCGACGATCCCGAGAGCGAGGCCGCGGCCACCGCGTGGTGGACCGAGATGACCGCGGCGGGCGGTGAGGGCATGGTGGTCAAACCGGCCGAATCGCTGGTCGCGGGCACCGGGTCGCGCAGCAGTCGGCCGGTGCAGCCGGGCGTGAAATGCCGTGGCCCGGAATACCTGCGCATCATCTACGGCCCGGAGTACCTGCGCCCGGAGAACCTCGGCCGGCTGCGCCAGCGTGGTCTGGGCGGCAAGCGCTCACTCGCGCTGCGCGAGTACGCGCTCGGCCTGGAGTCGCTGGACCGCTTCGTGGCCGGGGAGCCGCTGTGGCGGGTGCACGAGGCGGTGTTCGCTGTTCTCGCACTCGAGACCGCGCCCATCGACCCGCGTCTGTAGCGCCCTACCGGAAAACCTGCGGCCCGGGCCTTTACGGCCCGGGCCGCACGGCGTGTGACAACCGGCGTGGTCAGCGCGCGGCGATCAGGGTGGTCAGGCGTTCCAGGAAAGGACGCTGCCCCGCACCGAGTTTGGGCAGCGCCAGATCCGGGGTGAACCATTCGGCGCGGTCGATCTCCGGGAACTGCTGCACGCGCCCGGAACGGGGCGGCCATTCCATGTCGAAAAGCCCCGGAACCACCAGGGCGGGATCGAGATCGGCTTCCACGGCCCAGATGGCGACCTGCTTGCGCCCGCGCCCGCTGCCGTACTCGACCTCGCCCAGCGGCAGCCAATCCCCCTCGGGCACGGGCAGACCCAGCTCCTCGGTGAACTCGCGCCGCGCGGCGAGCTGAGCGCCCTCCTCGGCGGGGTCGTACTCCCCCTTGGGAATCGACCACGCCGAGGCGTCCTTGCGCGCCCACAGCGGCCCGCCCATATGCCCGATCAGCACTTCCACCGCGGGCGCTCGCCGGAAGAGCAGGACCCCCGCGCTGTACCTGAGACTCATTCCGGCAGTCTGCCGCGTGCGCGCCACTCGCGCACATCGGGGTCGGGCGCAGTGGGCAATATTCCAGCAAATGGAATTTCCCGGTCAAAATTCGCAATTCACGCGATCTTGATCCAGTCGGTCATCACTCCGATGAAACCCCCTCCTGCGCTGGGATTTCCCATTAGGCTTCCGGATTTGTTCGGCCCTTACCTGATGACGGATTGGATACCGCATGGAATTCCGCAGCGTCACCGCGGCCGCCGCCCTGACCATCGGCGCATTGACCTCGGCAACCGGCGTGGCACACGCCGAGCCCGCCGACCCCGCGAGCATCGCCTACTCGGCCAAGCTCGTGGACAAGTCGGTCGTCACCAAGCTCGAGAGCGGCATGTTCGAACTCTCCAAAGCCCGCAGCGCCGATCTGGCCGCCGGGATCACCACCCGCCTCGTCGAGCGCGACGGCGCGCTGTTCGCCGCCGACGGCGCCGCGGTCGCCCCCGCCGACGCGGTGACCGTGGTCGACGTGAAGGACTCGCGGGGCGGCATTCTGCTGACCCTGCCGCTGGATTTCCGCGTGGGCGGCGTCGCCATCCCGGTCGCACCGCTGCTGGAGCAGCACAACACCGTGCTCACGCTCACCGCCGCCAAGCCCGCCGGGCTCGAGCTCGCCGGCCCGCTGACCGTGAAACCCGTTGCCTCGCAGCTGGAGAACGACCGCGCGCTGAACGCGTTCATCACTCAGTTCGGCCTGGCCACCACCATCGGCGGGTTCATCGGCACCGCGATCGGCGCCACCATCGGCTGCATCGCCACCCTGGTCGCGGGCTGCATTCCGGGCCTGACCACCGGCGCGGCGGCGGGTGGCATCATCGGCACGCTCGCGGTGGGCGGCCCGACCCTGATCGCCGCGGGCATCGACCTGCTCGCCACGATGAACGCGCCGAGCGACACCACCAAGTGGTCGGACCGCCGGCAGATCCCCGCGGCCGACCCGCAGCCCGCGGCCGAGCCCGCCGCCCAGCCCGGCGTTTCCACGCAGCCGAACTAGCCGGGGCACAGCGCTCGCCCCGGGCACCGGGGCGGCGCACCCTCAGCCGGGCAACGGCACGTGCCACAGGACGGTCGCGCCCCGGCCGTCCATCCCGGGCGACAGGTCGAGTTCTCCGCCGAGCGCCCGCGCGCGCTCGGCCATATTCCGTAATCCCCCGCGATGCTCGGTGTCGCCGAGGCCATTGTCGCCGAGGCCGATGCCATTGTCGGCGACCGAAATTCGCAAATCGCCCAATTCAACCGAAACGGCGATATCAACGCGCGTCGCGTGCGCGTGCCGGACGGTATTGGACAGCGCCTCGCGCAATACCGCCAGCGCCTGCCCGGCGATATCCCCGGGCACCCCGTCGATCGGCCCCGTCTGCTCCAGCGCGGGGGTGAAACCCAGGTGTGCTGCCGCCGAGGCTGCCAATTCCGCTATCTCCCCGCGCAATCCCGCGACACCGGGCGCCGGTGACCGGATCGAGAAGATGGTCGCCCGGATGTCCTGGATCGTCTCGTCCAGCGCCGCCACCACGCGCTCGAGTCGCTCCGTGACCTCCGGCGCCGGTTCGAGCCGGAGTGCGCCCTGCGCGGTGAGCCCCGCCGCGTAGATGCGCTGGATGACCGAATCATGCAGGTCCCTGGCGATCCGGTCCCGATCGCTCATCACCGCGATGGTGATCGAATCCTCGTGCCTGCGCACCGCGTCCCGCTGGACCTGTTCGTACATGCGCACATTCGCGATCTTCACCGCCGCGATCACCGCGAGCGCCTCGATGATCCGCTCGTCCTCGGCGGTGAACGCGCCCGTACGAGCACTGGCGAGATACAGGTCGCCCAGCACCCGGCCCCGGTAGCGCACCGGCACGCCGAGAAATCCCCGCATCACCGGATGCCCGGGCGGCCAGCCCTCGAACGCCGGGTGCACGGCGACATCGTCCAGCCGCACCGGGCGATCGCCGGCCAGCACCACCCCCAGCACCCCGCGCCCCCGGGGCCAGCCCGGCATGGCGGCCACGGTCGCCGCGTCCATTCCGACCTGAATGAATTCCGCCAGCGCGCGGTCGCCGGGGTCGCTCTCGGGGTCCAGCAGACCCAGGGCACCGAAGTCGGCGTTCACCAATCGGGTGGCCGCCGCTACCAATTGGCGCAGCACCACGGCCACGTCCAGGTCCGAGACCACGGCGTACACGGCTTCGACCAGATCGTGCAGGCGCTCGCGCGGCGCGGACAAACCGCGCAATTCATCCGGAACCCCACCCCACGGATCGGTCGGCATAACGAGAGGTTACTCACTGGCTACCTCGGGACATTTGTCTCTGTGCGGGAGTGTCGGACCGCAGCAGGCTGGAAACAGCACCGGACCGACCCGCGAAGGAGCCCGCAATGACCATGATCGAAAACGTGACCCGTCTCGGCGCCTGGGACGAGTTCCGGGGCATCCGGTGGCGCAACGAGATCGACGTGCGGGACTTCATCCAGCAGAATTACGCACCCTACGAAGGCGCGGACGGCTTCCTGTGCGGCCCGACCGACCGCACGCTGCGGCTGTGGGAAAAGCTCGGCGCCCTGTTTCCCGCCGAACGCGAGCGCGGCATCCTCGACGTCGACCAGCACACCCCCTCGACCATCACCGCGCACGCGCCCGGCTACATCGACGCCGGGGCCGAACTCATCGTCGGCCTGCAGACCGACGCGCCGCTCAAGCGCGCCATCATGCCCAACGGCGGCTACCGCATGCTGCGGTCGAGCCTGCGCGCCTACGGCGTCGAGGAGGATCCGCGGGTCGCGGAGATCTTCACGACGTACCGCAAGACACACAACGACGGTGTTTTCGACGCCTACACCGCCGACATCCGGGCGGCCCGCGGCGCGGGCATCATCACCGGCCTGCCGGACGCCTACGGGCGCGGGCGCATCATCGGCGACTACCGCCGGGTCGCGCTCTACGGCGTGGATCGGCTGATCGCCGCCAAGCGCGCCGATCACGCAGCCCTGGACGCCCGCTGGGCCGACGACGAAACCATCAGGCTGCGTGAGGAAGTCAGCGAGCAGATCCGCGCGCTGGACGAGCTGAAGCGCATGGCGGCCACCTACGGCTTCGACATCTCGCGGCCCGCCGCCACCGGCCGCGAGGCCATCCAGTGGCTGTACTTCGCCTACCTGGCCGCGGTGAAAGAGCAGAACGGCGCGGCGATGTCGCTGGGCCGCGTCGCCAACTTCCTCGACGTCTACCTCGAGCGCGACCTGGTCGCCGGGCTGATCACCGAGGAGTACGCCCAGGAGTTGATCGACGACTTCGTGATCAAGCTGCGCATCGTGCGTTTCCTGCGCACCCCCGAGTACGACGAGCTGTTCTCCGGCGACCCCACCTGGGTCACCGAATCGATCGGCGGACTCGGCGTGGACGGGCGACCGCTGGTGACGCGCACCAGCTTCCGGCTGCTGCAGACCCTCTACAACCTCGGCCCGGCCCCCGAACCCAATCTGACCGTGCTGTGGTCGCCGCGACTGCCCGAGGGCTTCAAGCGTTTCTGCGCACGGGTCTCCATCGACACCAGTTCGATCCAGTACGAATCCGACGAGCTGCTGCGCCAGGTCTCGGGCGACGACACGGCCATCGCCTGCTGCGTCTCGGCGACCGAGGTCGGCAAGCAGATGCAATTCTTCGGCGCGCGAGTCAATCTCGCCAAGACGCTGCTGTACGCCATCAACGGCGGGCGCGACGAGCGCACCGGCACGGTGGTCGCACGCGGTTTCACACCGATCACCTCGGACGTGCTCGACTACCACGAGGTCGATCTGGCGCTGGACGGGCTCATGGACTGGCTGGCCGGGACCTATGTGCACGCGCTCAACGTCATTCACTACATGCACGACAAATACGCCTACGAACGCATCGAGATGGCGCTGCACGACACCGACGTGCGCCGCACCATGGCCTGCGGCATCGCCGGGCTGGCGGTGGCTGCGGACGCGCTCTCGGCCATCCGGTTCGCGAAAGTCCATGTGCTGCGCGACGATACCGGGCTGGCGGTGGACTACCGCATCGAGGGTGAGTTCCCCGCGTACGGCAACAACGACGATCGGGTCGACGCCATGGCCGCCGAACTCGTACAGCGGTTCATGGCCAAGATTCGCGACTACCCGGCCTATCGCGGTGCCGAGCACACCCAATCGGTGCTCACCATCACCTCGAATGTGGTGTACGGCAAGAAGACCGGCAACACGCCCGACGGCCGGCGGGCGGGCGAGCCGTTCTCCCCGGGCGCGAACCCGATGAACGGCCGGGATCGGCACGGCATCGTGGCCTCGGCCATGTCCGTGGCCAAGCTGCCGTACGAGCACGCACGGGACGGCATTTCGCTCACCACCACCGTCACCCCGCAGGGCCTGGGCCGCACGGCCACCGAACGGGTCGGCAATCTCGTCGGCATCCTGGACGGGTACATCGCCACCCGGGGCTTCCACATGAACGTGAACGTCCTGGACAAAGACACCCTCACCGATGCCATGGAGCATCCGGAGAAGTACCCGCAGTTGACGATTCGCGTCTCGGGCTATGCCGTGAACTTCGTGCGCCTGACCCGCGAACAGCAACTCGACGTCATCAATCGCACCTTCCACGCGAGTCTGTGATGACCGCCGCCCTCGCGCCGGTCACCGGTTCGGTGCACTCCTGGGACATCTCCACGGGCGTGGACGGGCCGGGCACCCGGTTCGTCGCCTTCCTCAGCGGGTGCCCGCTGCGCTGCCTGTACTGCCAGAACCCCGATACCTGGGCGCGGGGCAACGGCATTCGGTGCGACGCGG
Organism: Nocardia sp. NPDC057668; assembly: GCF_042799795.1. Lineage (NCBI taxonomy): Bacteria > Bacillati > Actinomycetota > Actinomycetes > Mycobacteriales > Nocardiaceae > Nocardia > Nocardia sp. NPDC057668. The sequence continues at coordinate 2,488,177 of NZ_JBHVIC010000001.1, forward strand.
ACGACATGCTGGGCGAGGCCGCCAAATACGTGCCGTTCATCACCGCGAGCGGTGGCGGCGCGACCATCAGCGGCGGAGAGCCGTTGCAGCAACCCGGGTTCGCGAGCGCGCTGCTGCGCGGTTTCCGGGAACTCGGCCTGCACACGGCCCTGGACACCTCCGGGTTCCTCGGGCGCGCGGCCTCGGACGAACTGCTGGACGCCACCGATCTGGTGCTGCTGGACATCAAGGCCGGGCAGCCCGAGACCTATCGACGGCTCACCGGCCGTGATCTGGACCCGACACTGCGCTTCGCCGAGCGCCTCGCCGCCCGGGGCACACCGGTGTGGGTGCGCTACGTCCTGGTGCCGGGCATCACCGACGCGCCGGCGGAAGTCGAAACCGTCGCGCGTTTCGCGGCCGGGCTGGGCATCGTCGACCGCGTCGACGTCCTGCCCTTCCACACCCTGGGCAGCGCCAAATGGGCGGAGCTGGGCCGCAGGTTCGTACTCGCCGACACCCCGGCGCCCACGGCGGCGCAGGTCGAACGGGCGCGCATGACCTTTCGCGAACAGGGCCTGATCGCGTATTAGAGACCGCACCGGGCCAACAGCGTCCCGGTGCCGGAAAGGAACGCGGCGGGTGGCTGATGCGGATCGCCGCTCGCCGCGTCCGATCCCCGGCCAGAGCCCGGTGACCTGCGAGGATGACCGGGTGGACAGCTCAGGAAAGATCCGCGTCTTCCTGCTCGACGATCACGAGATCGTGCGGCGCGGGCTCCAGGATCTGCTCGAGGCCGAGGGCGACATCGCAGTCGCCGGGGAAGCCGGCGGCGCGGCCGAGGCGCTGCGCCGGATTCCCGCCGTGCGCCCCGACGTCGCGGTGCTGGACGTGCGCCTGGAGGACGGCGACGGCATCAGCGTCTGCCGCGACCTGCTCTCGGAGCTGCCGGACCTGAACGTGCTGATGCTGACCTCGTTCTCCGATGACGAGGCCCTGCTGGGCGCGGTGCTGGCCGGCGCCAAAGGCTATGTCCTCAAACAGCTTCGCGGACCGCAATTGGTCGACGCGATTCGCCGCGTGGCCGCCGGGGAAACCCTCATCGATCCGGACGTCGCGGCCGAACTCACGGCCCGCCCGGCCACTCCCGGCCCGCTGGCGACCGCCGACCTCACCGACCGCGAACGCCAGATCCTGGCCCTGATCGGGCAGGGGCTGAGCAACAAGCAGATAGCCGCCCAGGTGTTCCTCTCGGAGAAGACGATTCGCAACTACGTCTCGGCCCTGCTGGGCAAACTGGGCCTGGCCCGCCGCTCCCAAGCCGCGATCCTGGCCGAGCACCTGCGCCACGAACACGGCGACGATTGGGCCCACGACTCCTGACCACCCCGACGCGCCGGGCGCGACATGCCGAGCAGTCTGTCGAGATCCCTTGCACCAGCCGTGATCTCGAGCACACCGCAGGCCGGGAAAAACCCGCGGATCGCCCCCACCGAACGAATCCCCCGGGCGGGACACAACAGACTTCTGAAACCTGTTCCCAGAAGAGTGAAAGATGGTCGGGGTGACAGGATTTGAACCTGCGACCCTCCGCTCCCAAAGCGGATGCGCTACCAAGCTGCGCTACACCCCGTAACCCGTCCGGCCTCGTCGGCGGGACATCCCCGCGGACGGGAGAAGAGCGGGTGACGGGAATCGAACCCGCGCTATCAGCTTGGAAGGCTGAAGTTCTACCATTGAACTACACCCGCGTGCACACCCACCGGAACCGGTGCGGCTTGCGAGAGCACTGTACCGAACCTCACTCCGCATATGCCAATCGGGCCGCGTTCACCCAGGTCGCCCCCGCTCACGGACGGGCTGCGGCGAGTCGCGTCAGCGCGCCGAAAAAGTGTGTAACACCGGAGGCCCCCGAGCGATAACGCATCCGATCGCCATTCGCGAGGCAGCGGGAACCCGTTCTGAAACAGGGTATTTCGATGCCGGGTGGCTTGCTAGGATCCTTTTTGTCCGGACGCGGGGGTGTATCTGGAAAGGGGGCGGTGAGCATGCACCGAACATGCCGACCGCAAGGTAGACAGTTCGATCTGAGAGGTGTCACCGGCACGGCCGCTGGCTCCGACCTTATGCACGACGCAGGGTGAGCGCGCATGCCCATCCGAATCGACACTCGAACCACCATCGTTGTCACGGCCACCATCCGCGAGTGGGTGCGGGCGGTCCATCCGAACGGTGCGGGCGGCGGTCCCGAACTACCACCCGAGGACATGCACCGCATCTTCGGCCGCGTCATCGATGACCTCCTGGAACTGGCCGGGTCCGAACCGTTTCCGGTGCCCGCCGCCCGTGCCATCGGCCATCGCCTCGCCGAGTCGCCGTTCGACCGGACCCGCATGCTCGCGCCGGCCAGTCGCGCCCTGCTCGGGCTCGCGCCCGGGGAGCCCGGATCGCTCATCGCCACGCGCTGGCCGTTCATCGCCAGCCAGGCCATCGACAGCTATGCCGAGGCGCTGCAGCAGCGCGCGCTCGCCCAGCAGGAACGGAGCCTGACCGAAGCGGTATCGGTGCGGGTACAGGAGATCGCCGCGCTGCAGACCCGGCTGCGGCACGACGCGACCCACGACGCGCTCACCGATCTGGCCAATCGCTCGCTGCTCAAGGAGCGGGTGCGCATGATGTCCACCGATCCCTCGCGCGGGGTCGGGCTACTGCTGATCGATCTGGACGACTTCAAGCAGATCAACGACGGCTACGGGCATTCGGTGGGCGACGAGGTCCTGGTCGCCATCGCCCAGCGGCTGCGCGCGGCCTGCCCGCCCGAGACGGTCATCGCCCGGTACGGCGGCGACGAGTTCGTGGTCGCCCTGGCCGCGCGCCGCAACATACTGCCCGAACTGGCCGTCCGGGTGCTCGCGGCACTGTGCGAACCGGTGCTCACCGCGGCGGGCCCGGTGCCCGCCTCGGCCAGCGTCGGGTCGGCGTTCTGCCCGCCCGGGCGCGAGTGCGACTTCGCCGATCTGCTGCGCAGCGCGGATCGGGCCATGTACACCGCCAAGACGGCGGGCAAACGCCAGTTCGCCATGTCGGACCTCGACGAGGAGGTCGATTCAGAGAACCCGGGGGCACGTTTCGCGGCAGTGGCGGGCTGACCCCCGTCGATCGGCAATCGGCTTGAGCAACTTGTCAGTTATTGCTGCCGCGTAAGCTGATCATCGTGGCCACGGTTGTAGTACTACTCCTCGTCATGGTCGGCGTGCTGCTCGCGGTCCTGGTGGTCAATCGCGGGCAACGGTCCCGCGCGAGCACCAGGCTCGCCGACGCCAAGGCCGACGCCCGGCGGGTCATCGAACGCCTCGGCGGGCAGGTGTATCAGCTCACCGGATCGGACGCTCCCTCCCGGCAGGCCCTGGCCGACGCCGCCGAACGCTTCACCGCGGCGGGCTCGCAGATCGACCAGGCCGCCACGCCCGCCCAGGCCGGGCTCGCGAAGGAAACCGCCCTGGAAGGGCTCTACTACGTCCGCGCCGCGCGCACGGCCATGGGCATGGATCCCGGACCCGCCGTCCCCGAACTCGACGGGCAGCGCGCGGCGGGCCGGGTCAGCGAGGAGCGCGTCATCGATTACGACGGCCGCGAGATCGCGGCCTCGCCGAGCCCCTCGCCGCAGACGCCGAACTACTACCCCGGCGGGCGCGTGGCGGGCCGCCCGGTCCCCGCGGGCTGGTACTCCGAACCCTGGTGGCGCACGGCCCTGGTCGCGGGCGCCTGGGGCGTCGGATCGGCGCTGCTGTTCAGTTCCCTGTTCTCCGGCATGTCCGGGGTCGGATACGACTCGGCCGCCTTCGAATCCGGCTACGGCGACGGGTATCAGGACGGCCTGGACGCGGGCGCGGGCGACGGCGGCTACGACCCCGGCACCGCCGACGCCGGGTATGACCCCGGTTACGGCGATCAGGGCGGCTATATCGACCCCGGCTCCGATGGCGGCGGCGGATTCGGGGATTTCGGCGGGTTCGACGGCGGCGGGTTCGACGGCGGGTTCTAGGCCCCGAAGCTCCGGGCACAGACCGCCGGCCGGGCGTTCTACCGCCTGTCTCCACCGGCGGGGCGTCCCGGCCTCGCGCCACCACCCCGGCACGTCCTTCGGGACACGCTGATCATCCCGCTCGAGTTTCCCGGACGCTAACCGGAATTTGTGCCTCCGTTTCCCCTGTGTTAGGGATTGACGGTGCTGGTCGACCCTCAGGTGAACGCGGCCGGCGAGGTGTCGTCCGGCGAGAGAACGGATCCGCGGGTGATCCCGCTCGCCGCGCTGGGCGTGGCGGCGGTCCTGCTGGGCGGATCGCAATTCTGGGCCTCGACGCACGGGCACCTCGGTCCCCTGCTGAGCCTGGTCGCCGATTTCCTGGGCAATCCGCAGTCGGCGTTCGTGTCCTGGGCCGGCCTCGGGCTGGCGTGCGTGGGCGTGCCCGCCCGGCTGCGGGTCATCACCCTGGGCGCGGCCGCAGTCCTCGACGTGCTCACCCTCGGACTGCAACTGCTGTGCGGCTGGCACGTCTCGATCGGCACCGGGCCCACACTCGCCCTGACCGGTCTGGCGCTGACCGTCGCGCGCTGGCACGGTCCCCCGCGGCGAGCGGCCATGCGCGCCATCGCCTTCGGCGTGCTGCTGATCATGGCGTCCAAACTGGCCGACACCTGGCTGATGATCAGCATCGCCGCCGGCCCGGACGTCCTGGACCCGTATCTCCTGCTCGCCGATCACGCGCTGGGCGAACCGTCCTGGGTGGTCGGCGCGCTGCTCGAGGCCGGGGGCGCGATCCCGAAAGCCATCCTGCACGTCATCTACATCCAATTGCCCGTGGCGGCGATGGTGGTCGCGGTGTGGCAGCTGCGCGGGGTGACGACCGGCCCCTGGCCCCGGCACAATCTGCTGCGCACCTTCCTCGTGCTCGGCATGATCGGGCCGCTGATCTACGTGCTGTTCCCGGTCGTCGGCCCGGTGTTCGCCTACGGGCCCGAAGGCAACGGCCTGCAACTCGGCGACTGGCCGAACGTCCTGCCCACCTTGAACTTCATACCCGCGGCGCTGCCCTTCGACACCGAGACCGCGCGCAACTGCATGCCGTCCATGCACACCGCCTGGGCGCTGGCGCTGTTCATCCATTCGCGCGTCGGACCGCGATGGCTGCGCTGGGCGGGCGGACTCTGGCTGGTGGGCACGCTGCTCGCGACGCTGGGTTTCGGCTATCACTACGGCGTCGATCTGGTGGCGGGCGCGGTGCTGTGCCTGACCGTGGAGTCGGCGCTGCGTGATCCCGAGCGCGGGTGGAACCGGTATCGGGTCCGCGCGGTCGTGCTCGGAATCGCCGTATTCGCCGGGCTATTGCTGTCCTACCGATTCCTGGCGACCACCATGGCCGATCATCCCGTCCCGTCGGGACTGGTCGTCCTGGGCGTGCTGGGCGCGGTGGTGTTCACCTTCCACGCGACCTGGTTCGCCGCGCCGGAGGGTCGAGCGGCCCGGTGGGGCGGCCGCGCGGGACAACCGCTAGCCATCAATTAGCCACTTGCACAATGCAATCCGGACAACTTATGCGAATGCCGAAAGGTTAGTGTCGGCCGAATGATCACGATGCGCACGGGGCGGGGAAGCTTGCCGCGCACACCGAAGTCCGATGAACACAGCTACATTCCGCGCATCCCGATCGTGCTCGGTATCGTGCTCTCGATCTCCATCGTCGCGCTGGTCTCGGCGCTGCACGGATTCCTGGACCTGCAGGTCTATCAGGTCGCAACCCGAGCCTGGCTGCACCACAGCGAACTGTACGGTCCCATCCTGCCGGTCGCCGGGCACACCAATCTGCCGTTCACCTATCCGCCGTCCGCGGCCGTGCTCATGATCCCGCTCGCGCTCATGCCGTTGTGGCTGGCCGAATTCGCGGTGACGGCGAGCTCCCTGGGCAGTCTCGGGGTGACGATCTGGCTGGTGCTCTCGCGCATCCGGCCCGATCTCGACGCCCGCGCCAAGGCCACGATCAGCACGGCGGCCGTGGTGGCGCTGCTGGCGGTGGAGCCGGTCCGCACCACGCTGTGGTTCGGGCAGATCAATCTGATCCTCATGGCGGCGGTCGCGCTGGACACCCTCAGCGTGAAGCCGCGCTGGCCGCGCGGGGTGCTCATCGGCATCGCCGCGGTGACCAAGCTGACCCCGGCGGCCTTCGTGCTGTTCTTCCTGATTCGCGGTGACTTCAAGGCCGCGGGCCGGGCGGCGCTCACCGCGGCGGCCGTCGTGGGAGCGGGATTCGTGGTGTTCCCCAAGGAATCCCGCGCGTACTGGTTCCACGCCGTGAGCGACACCAATCGCATCGGGTCGCCGCACTACGTCGGCAATCAGTCGATCAAGGGCACGATCTTCCGGCTCGGGCTGCCGCACACGATCTCCACGGCCGTGTGGCTCGGGTTGGCGGTGGTGGTGACCTGCCTCGGCGCGGCGCTGATCCATCACCTGTTCGGCCTGGAGCGCCTGGCCGCGAGCGCGCCGGTGACCGTCTACTCGGTCGTCGCGCTGTTCGTGAACGCGGCGGTGCTGCTGCTGATCTCACCGGTGTCCTGGACGCACCACTGGGTGTGGGTGGGCCCGGCGCTGGTGGCCGCCGGAGCGTGGGCGAGCACGCGGCCGGGCCGCGTACCCATCGCCATGATCGCCGGGTTCGCGGCGCTGTTCCTGATCGGGCCCGGGCTGGTGCCGAACGGGGACGATCGCGAGCTGAGATGGGCGTGGTGGCAGCACATTCCGGGGGACGGCTACATCCTGGCCGGGGCGGCGCTGCTCGCGGCGGGCATGTACCTGCTGCTGGCCCGGCGTTCGGCGGCGGTCACCAGCCCCGGATAGGCCCGTTCACAGCGGGCGGAATCCGGGCTGGTCCGTGCTCGCGATCTCGCCCAGCACCGCCCGGACCGTCGCGACCTGATCCGCGCCCATGCGCGCGATCAGGTCGTTCTCGTATGCGGCGTGGAAGGCGCGCACGGTCTCCAGCAGATCGACGCCCCGCGCGGACAGGTGCAGGAGTTTGGCGCGCTTGTCGCCCGGGTCCGGGCGGCGCTCGACGTAGCCGTATCGCACCATCTCGTCCACGACCTTGGCCGCGCCCTGCGCCGTGATGCCCAGCCGCTCCCCCAGTTGGCTTGCGGTGAGCGCTTTCTCGTCCAGCGCGCGCATCACGTAGCCGTACGAGGCGCCCAGCATGCGATGCCCGCGCTCGGCCATGTGCGCGTGCAGGTCGGCCACGAAGCCCTGGTACGCCCGGCCGAGCAGAATGCCGAAATCCACCCTTGACTCCTCTCTCGCGAATATGTTCAACTCTAGTTGTTCAACTTCAGTTGAATACCTTGGTTGAACATCTTGCGTGAATGTTAGGAGACACCGCAATGCCGCTCATCAAGTCCGCCGACGCACCCACGTTCACCGGCCCCGGCATGACCGCCGTCGGCCTCGCCGCCCCGAGCCGGGGTTCCACCGAGAACAGCGTCTGGCGCTTCACCCTGGCGGCGGGCAACCCGGGCCACGAGCACTCGGTCTCGCGCGAGGAGATCTTCATCGCCCTCGCCGGCCGCGCCGAGATCACCCTCGACGGCGAGACGCGCGAAATGAACGCCGGTGACGCGCTGATCATCCCGGCGCACACGAACTTCCGGCTCGCCGTGCCCGGTGCGGAACCCTTCGAGGCCGTCGCGATCCTGCCCGTGGGCGCTTACGCGCAGGCGCCGGGCGGCGACCGTGTCGCCCCGCCCTGGGCCCAGTAGCCCCGAACACCGCTTCCCCAGACAACCGAGGAGACACCGTGCCACTCGTCACCGCCGACCAGGCTCCCCGCTTCGAGAACGACCACGCCACCTTCATCGGCCTGGCCGCCCCGAGCCGCGGCTCCACCGAGAACAGCGCCTGGCGGCTGTCCATCAAGCCCCGGACCGCCGCCCCCGCGCACTCCCTCGACCGCGAGGAGATCTTCATCGCCCTCTCCGGCTCCATGACGGTCACCATGAACGACGAAACCTTCACCGTCGCAGCCGGAGACGCCCTGATAGTCCCCGCCCACCAGCTGTTCGCGATGTCCAACCCGAACGGCGAGCCGTTCGAGGCCGTCGTCGTCCTCCCGGTCGGCGGACACGGCCTGATCCCCGGTCAGCCGCCGATCGTGGCCCCCTGGTTCCGCTGATTCTGGATTGTCGGCGGGCTCGGTAATACTGCTGGCCGAGGCGGCATTACGAGAATGCCGGGGCTGGGAGAACAGAATGACGGAGCAGACGCTCGCGACGATCGGGACATTGCTGGACGCGACGCGGACGACGGGCTCGTACGCCACCCGCCGCACCGCGCCGGCCGCCGATCTCGAACTCGAGGTCGAGGGGGTGGGCGTGCTGAGCTGGCCCGTATCGCCGGAACAGGCGCGGCAGTTGTGCTCGGTCGCGCGGCCGGCGCACTACGGATTGCGCGAGCAGACGCTGCTCGACACGAGCGTGCGCGATACCTGGCAGGTGCCGCGCGAACTCGTGCGCATCGACGAAAAGTGCTGGGGCACAGCGCTCGCGTCGATCTTGGACGACGTGCGCGCCGACCTCGGGTTGCCGGCGGACCGCACGCTGTCGGCCGAGCTGCATTCGATGCTGGTGTACGAGAAGGGGCAGTTCTTCCACCGGCACCAGGATTCGGAGAAGGCCGAGGGCATGATCGGCACGCTGGTGGTGACCCTGCCCTCGGAGTTCAGCGGCGGGGAGCTGGTGGTGGAGCATCGGGGAGAGCGGGTGAGCGATGCCGGCGCGCCGGGCGAGCTCGCCCTGGTCGCCTTCTACGCGGACTGCGATCACGAGGTGCTGCCGGTCACCGCGGGCTATCGAATCACGCTGACCTACAACCTGATCGCCGCCGCCGGCGGTAGCGACACGGGCGGCGGCGAGGTCGGCGCGCTGGCCGAACTGGTGCGCGCGTACTTCACCACCCCCGTTCCGATGCCGAAGTGGCGTCGCGGCGACGGCCCCGAGCACCAGCCGCCCACCCGCCTGGTCTACCTGCTCGAACACCAGTATTCACAGCGCGGCATCGGGTGGGATCAGCTCAAGGGGGTCGACGCGGCGCGGGCGGCCGCCCTCGTCGCGGCCGCCGAAAATAGCGGCTACCAGCCCACTTTGGCACTCGCCGAAGTGCGGGAGGCGAACGCGTGCGACTACCTCGAGGACGAGGAATGGATGTGCGGACGCCGGCGTCGATGGGAACTGGTCGAGAACACCTGGACCCTCGTCGAGGAGAACTGGGAGTCCATCGACGGCGAAGAGGACTACTACGGCGCCGATTTCGATCACGGGAATGACCGGCCCGCCGACCATCCGGAGTACCTGGCCGAGGTCGTGCTCGGCGATTCCTACGGTCCGACCATCACGCTGAAGTGGTGGATGGATCGCGCCGGCGCGACCACGACGTCGGAGGGGCAGTACGTCCACGACGACGAACTCTGTCCCGGGACAACGGGTTCCCCGCTGGAACCCTTCGGATACCGGCTCACCGGCTACATGGGCAACGAGGGCAACACCGTGGATCGCTGGTACCGCAGGGCCGCCATCGTCGTGCATTCCGCCGCGACGTCGGCGAGCCGATAACGCACGGTGCGCGAAGGCCGGCGGGAACCGGTAGCGGTTCCCGCCGACACCCGACTACTTCGCGGAACCGCTTGTCAGAGCACCGAACAGGCCCGAGAGCACACTCATTCCGAGACCGCTCGGCAGACCGTTGCGGGAACCGGAGTTGAAGCCGGCGGCCGAACCTGTCAGGTAGCCCTTGCCCGGCCCCTCGGTCGAGCCGGTCAGGGCATCCGGTCCGTTGTTGCCGAGCTCGGTGAGCGCGCAATTGGCAGCTCCGCCACCGGAACCCGCGGCCAGGCCGTTGAGGATCCCGTTGGTCGCACCGGCGGCGGAGCCGGCCTGGGGTCCGGCCGAGGATCCGCCGAGGAATCCGATCGCGGAGCCGGTGACGGATCCGGTCGCGCCGGACTTGGCCGAGCCGGTCAGGAAGGCTTCCGGGCAGGCCGCACCCGGTGCCACACCCGGGGATTCGACGGATTCGGCGGGGTCGACCGCGGTAACGCTCGCGTCCTCCACGGTGAGTGGCACGGCGGCGGCGGTGCCACCTCCCATGACGAGTGCGATGCCGATGAATCCGGTGGCCAGAATGGTATTTCGCATGAATAGCTGCTCTCGTGTGATCCCGTCGGCGGATGAGGCGAGGTCTGCGGCAACCCGCCCTCCACCGCTGCACCCTCCGCCCGAATCACACTGCGATGCAGGCACTTCGAGCAGCGGGGTCACCCAGTCGACCCCCGGCGCATTGCCCGAAGATTACCTGGACGCGCGACCAATTTAGCCCGCCCGCAACCACTTCGCAGGTAGAACGCAAAGATCACCCTGGTTTTTAGTCCACGAAGGCGAGTCCGTAGAAGATCCAACTGGTGACCGCGGTGAGGGTCATACCGATGGCCGCGATCGGCGCCCAGCGCCGGTGCCAGCGGCTATGGGCGCCCGGGCTCGGGGGTGACCCGAAATTGCGTGCGGCACGGACGATCACTATCAACCAGAGGACGACCGAGAAGACGGCGCAGGCCAGGTGGACGGCGAGGGCGGTCCACACGATGACGGAGGCGTCGCCGCCCACCACCCCGGCGGCACGGGACTGCCAGCCGTTGAAGCGCACGTCGAGCTCGAACAGCACTACCGCGAGCAACAGGCCCGCCGTGAGCACGATCTGAATTACTTTGTGCAGACCGAATTTTCGATTCACCCTGACCCGATAGACGCTCCACGCCAGGACGGCCACCACGAGCGCCATCACCAACACCATGACGTCCATCGCCCACGACGCACGGGTGCCGAGAAGCCGTCGACTCCGGGGAACTGATTCATTGCCGGTACCTCATAACCTGTCTGCCGATCTTTTACCGACACCGCGTCGGTAAGATCCGCGAGGCAGGACTGTAGCAGCGCGCGCACCGGCTCCGTCAACTCGCCGCACGTCCGCCCCGAACGGAGGCACCGTCCACCCCGCCGGCCGCTCGATGGGACACTGTCCAGGCTGATCAGTACGAATCCGTCCGGGAGGAACCGCCGCAGTGCCGAAGATTCAGGCCGCCACCCTCGCCGAACATCGCGCGACGCAGCGGAACGCTCTCCTGGACGCGGCCCGCACCATGCTGACGGCGGGACAGGTCCCCACCCTCGCCGATGTCGCCGCCCGCACCGGGCTGGCCCGCCCGAGCGTCTACCAGTACTTCCGCTCCCGCCACGACCTGCTGGTCGCCGTCATGGAAGACGTACTACCCCGCTGGACGACACGGATCGCCGAGCAGATGAGCCGGGCCCCGGATCCGGCGAGCCGGGTAATCGCCTATGTCGCAGCCAATATCGAGCTGACCCGGGAGGGCGAGCACGCCGTGACGCGCGCCCTCGCGACCGCTCTGCCGAGCGAGGAACTGACCGCCCGCGCCCGCGTCCTGCACGATCGGCTCAAAACCCCGCTCGTCACGGCTCTCGAGGAACTCGGTGACGCCGATCCGGGCCTGACCGCCGAACTGATCAACGCTATCGTGCATTCCGCGAGCAGACTCGTCGATACCGGCGCCGACCCGGCCACCATCCTGGCCCGTGTGGAAGACCTACTCGACCCCTACCTGCGTGGGTGACCGACGTCCGGTTCAGCGGATGCGGCGATGAGATTCGGTGCTCGGTACAGCTCGGCGCACACAGCTCGATCGAACGGCCGGCCCCCGATGGCCCGAGCCGGATGGGAATCAGTTCAGTTGTTCAGAGGCACCAGAACAGATCAGCGGATCCCGGCAGCGGGATCGTGAAACAAATGCCGACCGACCCGTCCACCGGTGCGGCCTCCGGCGTACTCGCGGACGCCACCGCCGCTCCCGCGACACCGAGTGAGAACGCGACCACGGTCGCGGCCACCGCGCCGGCAATCCTTCGTGCGATCATTTCCATCAACTCCTTGGCACAGATTTCCAGGAGAAAACTCCTATCTCTAACGATAGCTAGAAATTCTCTGGTTCGTAACCGCCGACCGCGATCCCGAACAGCGGCGGGCACTCGCCAGGGCTGTCTCGGGACCATTGGCCTGCACAATTCGCGCGATTCCGTAGCGCGGAATGCCGATCTCCGCGCGCTGCTGTCGAAGAATTGCTCGACTCGGACTGATCAAAAGCACAGGTCCGGGTCCAGGCGCTCCGATCTCAGCCCGCTTCCGGATCGAGGTAGCCCGTACGGCGTTCGGCGCGCACCGGCCACAGCGGAGCACCCGTAGATCTCAGGCCGAGTCCCGTGCGATGGCTATCGCCCGGCTACGTGAATTGATGCCAACTCGGCCGAACCGGCTCAATGATCCGGGCTGGCGGCCCGCGGTGCGGTCACCGAGGCTGGCAGGTGGGACACCAGAAGAGGTTTCGCCCCTCCATGACCGAGTGCAGGACCGTGCTGCCGCACAGGCGGCAGGGCTCGCCGGCGCGGCGGTACACGTACGTGCGCGGCCGGTCGGGAGCGTAGGAGGGTGCGCCGTTGTCGTGTTCGGGGCGCACCACGTGCATGAACCCGCGGCGGACGCCGACTTTCATCAGCTCGACCAGGTCCTGCCACAGCGCGTCCCATTCGGTGCGGGACAGCGACTTGCCGGGGCGATGCGGTGAGATGTTGTGCCGGAAAAGGACTTCCGCGCGGTACACGTTGCCGACCCCGGCCAGGACCTTCTGGTCCATCAGCAGCGAGCCGATCGGGCGGGCGGAGCGGCTGATGCGGGCCCACGCGCGGTCCGGGTCGGCGTCACCGCGCAGCGGATCGGGGCCGAGGCGCGCGGTGAGTGCGTCGACCTCGGGGTCCAGCAGGATCTCGCAGGTGTTGGGGCCGCGCAGGTCTATTCCGTACGGCTCGGTCCCGCGCCCGTCGCCGAACATGCGCATGCGGACCTCGCCGACGGGAGCGCCCATCGGGACCGCGGATTCGTAGAATTTGCCGTACAGCCCCAGGTGCACGTGCACGACCAGGCCCGAATCGTAGTGGTGCAGCAGGTGTTTGCCCCAGGCGTCGGCGCGCTCGAGGACGTGGCCGTCGAGCCGCGCGGCCTCGGCCGCGAACCGCCCCTGCGGGCTGGACACGCGCACGACCCCGCCGGCCAGACGCTTGTCGTGCAGCTCGGCCAGGCGATGCAGGGTGTGGCCCTCGGGCACGATGCGACCCTCTCTGACGGATGTCCGCGTCACCGGGGAGCGTCGCGGACAGGCGGCTCAGCCCGAACGCGTGCCCCGGAACGACGGTGCCGCCGCGAACGAGGAGTTCGCGACGGCGCGGGCGGCTACCGGGCGGAGCGGATCAGTACGCCGGAACCTCGGGCGCGACACCGGTCTTCTCGTAGTCGGCCAGGATGTCGATGCGGCGCTGGTGCCGGGCCTCGTCGGACCATTCGGCGGTCAGGAAGGCGTCGACGATGGCCAGCGCCTCCTCGGTGCTGTGCATGCGGCCGCCGACGCCGATCAGCTGGGCGTTGTTGTGCTGGCGCGCGAGCTGGGCGGTCTCCACGCTCCAGGCCAGGGCACAGCGCGCGCCGGGCACCTTGTTCGCGGCGATCTGCTCGCCGTTGCCCGAACCACCGAAGACCAGGCCCAGGCTGCCCGGATCGGCGACGGTGCGGCGGGCGGCCTCGATGCAGAAGGCCGGGTAGTCGTCGACGGCGTCGTATTCCAGAGCGCCGCAGTCGGTGACCTCGTGGCCCTGTCCTTCGAGGTGAGCCTTGACGATGTTCTTCAGTTCGAAGCCGGCGTGATCGGCACCCAGGTATACGCGCATGGCCGCAATTCTGTCAGGCCGCGCACACCCGGTTCACCGGGGTGTCGAACCCATTAACGCCGACTGATCGAAACCCCGAATAACAGGGTGCGCACGTACCCCGCGGCACCCCTCGCCGAGGGCGCGCGCCCCCCGTTACCAGGCCCTCGAATCGAAGGTGCGCCATGCGCTATGACGAACACGAAACCGACTCCCCCGCATCGGCGGCCGTCGCCGGATCGGCGCCCGGCGCGAGTCGCACCGCCGAGCGCGCGGCGTGGAACCCGGTGACCGGGCTCAGCGGCTGGGATCCGAGCACCGGTCCGCCCGGCTGGGGTCCGGCGGAGCGGGACGAGACCCGGCCGCAACGCATTCCGCCCGCGCTGCCGCGGGATCCGCAGGTGCGGGATCTGTCGCCGTTCGGCAGGCCCGCCCGGCACAGCTGGGAGATCCCGTTGCTGGTGATCGTGGTGCTGCTGACCGTGGTGGCCTATCCGTTCTCGCTGTACGCGGTGGTCAAGGGCACCGACAACGTGTATCTGGGATTGCTGGCGTTCGCGCCGATCCTGATCTGGTTCGTGCGCGGCTCGCAGTGGGCGCAGGCGCGGGTGTACGGGGTGAAGATGTCGCCCACGCAGTTCCCGGAGGCCCATCGCATGGTCGCCGAGGCCGCCGCGCGCTTCGGCATGAAGAAGCCGCCGGACGCCTACGTGATCATGGGCAACGGGCAGCTCAACGCCTTCGCGGCCGGGCACGGCTTCCGCAAGTACGTGGCCGTGTACAGCGACCTGTTCGAAATCGGCGGGCGCGCACGGCAACCCGAGGCGCTGGCCTTCGTCATCGGCCACGAGGTCGGCCATATCGCCGCCGGGCACACCTCCTACTGGCGGCAGCTGGGCACCATTCTCATGCAATTCATTCCCTTCCTCGGACCCGCGTTGAGTCGCTCACAGGAATACACCGCCGACAATCACGGATACAGCTACAGCTACACCGGCGCCGCACCCACCATGACGACCTTCGCCGGCGGCAAATACCTCAATGTTCTGGTCGGTTTCGATGAAATGGCCGATCGCGCATTCACCGAAACCGGATTCTTCGTCTGGCTCACCAATGCCCAGGCCAGCCACCCGGTCCACACCTGGCGCATGTGGGCGCTGCGCGATCGCAGCCGTCACGGAAAACTCTTCCTGCGCCCCAGCCCGCCGCGTTCGGTCCCGGTTCCGCCCGCCGCGCAATGGCCGAAGCAACCCGAGCTCGCCCGATAACGCGCGGACGGTCCGGCCGACGCCCGGGCCGCCATTCCGGCCCGGTGTGCCGGCCGCTCGAATCCGCCCGGCGGGCGCGTCAATCCGCCGGGCGGTAGCGCCATTGGCACAACTGAATAGAGTTCATCTCATGACGTCCGACGATCAGTCGCAGCCGCCGAACGCAGCACCGGGGCCGACACCTGCCGAGGGCTCCGTGGGGGGACCCGAGAACGACACCGCGAAACCGGAACCGCCCGTCACCATGGACAAGGCGGACGAGCCGGTCAAGGCTCCGCAGCCCGCCCGGCCTCCGGGGCAGCGGTATCCGGAGCTGCCGCCGCCGGTCGCGCACCGCGAATCCCCGCCCGCCACCGGCGGTCCCGCGCACCCGCCGACCGGAGGTCACCCGATTCCGCCGCCGGTCGCCGGGCATCCCGCGCACCCGCCGACCGGCAGCCACCCGGTGTACCCGCCGACGGGTTCGTATCCCGCACAACCGGTCACCGGCGCCTATCCCGCCCAGCCGCCCGGCGGCCCCCACCCGAACCAGCCGCCCGCGGCCGGGCATCCCGGCTGGAATCCCGCCACCGGCCTGACCGGGTGGGATCCGCGCGTGGGCCCGCCCGGCTGGGCCCCGCAGGCCGGGTACACCCCGCCGCGCGTGCCGCCGAACGACGGTCGCTGGGGGCTTTCGCCTTTCGGCAATCCCGCGCGGCACAGCTGGGAGATCCCGCTGCTGGTCCTGGTCGTGCTGACCACCGCGTTGGCGTATCTGTTCGCACTGCTGATGTTCGTCTTCGGCGAGTGGAACCAGTACGTGCTGATCCTGGTGTTCGCGCCCGCGATCCTGTGGATCGGCCGCGGTATGAACTACGCGACCATGCGGGTCAACGGCGTGAAGATGTCGCCGACCCAGTTCCCCGAGGGCTATCGCCTGGTGCAGGAGGCCGCCGAGCGACTGGGCATGGCCAAGGCGCCGGACGCCTTCGTGGTGCTCGGCAACGGGCAGATCAACGCATTCGCCTCCGGGCACGGGTTCCGCCGCTACGTGGCGGTCTACAGCGATCTGTTCGAAGTCGGCGGCGCCGCACGGCAACCCGAGGCGCTGGCGTTCATCATCGGCCACGAGGTCGGGCACATCGCCGCGGGGCACGTCTCGTACTGGCGGCAGTTCGGCATGTTCCTGGTGCCGTTCCTGCCGTTCCTGGGCAACGCGCTGATCCGCTCCCAGGAGTACACGGCCGACAATCACGGGTACTGCTTCCGGCACGAGGGCGCGTCGGGCGCGATGCGCACGCTCGCGGCGGGCAAGTACCTCAACAGCATCACCGGCTTCGACGAGATGGCCGACCGGGCCGCGCAGGAGCGGGGCTTCTGGGTCTGGATCGTGAACGCGCTGTCCAGCCACCCGGTGCTGACCTGGCGCATGTGGGCGCTGCGGGATCGCAGCAGGCACGGCAAGCTGTTCCTGCGTCCCGATCCCCCGGCCCTGCCGGTCGCGCCCGGCGGCCCGCCGCCCGGACCGTACGGCGGCGGCTTCCCGGACACGCCGCGGCCGCTGGGCGGCGGTTTCACCGAACCCCCGCGCCCCGCGGGCGGCGGCTTCACCGAGCCCCCGCTCCCCTACGGCTCCTACCCGCCGTATCCGGGGACCGGATACGGCGAGCAGCCACCGAATTACCCACCGGGCCGCGGTAACTGAGCGGCCGCAGCGGGATCAGTCGAAGACGGGGTCTTCGTTCCGGGTGCGCTTGAGCTCGAAGAAGTGCGGGTAGGACGCCAGCGCGACCACACCGTCCCACACCGTGCCGGCGACCTCGCCGCGCGGAATGCGCGAGAGCACCGGGCCGAAGAACGCGACACCGTTCACGTGGATGGTGGGCGTGCCGACGTCCGGCCCGACCTTGTCCATGCCCGCGTGGTGGGACACCCGCAGCGCCTCGTCGTAGTCGCCGGACTCGGCGGCCGCGGCGAGCTCGGCGGGCAGGCCCACCTCGGCCAGCGCCTCGTCGATGATGATCGACAGGAAGTTCTCCCGCGTCTCGTACTCGGCGCGGCGGTCGTGGATACGGGTGCCGAGCGCGGTGTAGAAACCGGACAGCACCTTGTCGCCCTCGGCCTGCGCGGCGGCGATGGCCACCCGCACCGGGCCCCAGGCGGTCTTCATCAGTTCGGCGTAGTTCTCCGGCAGATCCCGGCCCTCGTTCAATACGGCCAGGCTCATGACGTGGAAGTTCACGTCGATGTCGCGGACCTGCTCGACCTCGAGGATCCAGCGGGAGGTGATCCAGCACCACGGGCACAGCGGGTCGAACCAGAAATCGACCCGGTCCTTCTTGGTGTCACTCACGGGGGTGTCTCCCTTTCGCATGCGGTCACAGCCGGCACGGCTGTCCGTGATGGGTAACAACACACAATCTTGCCGATATTTCCTCCGGCCGATACGCACCGCGCGATAGGGTCGGATGTCAACCTCGTCGTCGCGACCGCGGATGTGCGGCGCAGGGAGGTCACCCCCATGACCACGGCTCCCGGGTTCATCATCGCAGGCGGCGGACTCGCCGCCGCCAAGCTCGCACAGGCCTTGCGCGCCAACGATTTCGACGGCACCGTCACCCTGGTCTGCGGGGAGGAACGGCTGCCCTACGAGCGGCCCCCGCTGTCCAAGGACTGCCTGCTGGGCAAGAAGACGACCGCGGAGGCGGTGGTCGAGCCCGCGCAGTGGTATCGCGATCACCATGTCGAGGTGCTGCTCGGCACCACCGTCACCGGCATCGACCGGGCCACCAAGACCGTCGAACTGCCCGACGGCACGACGCTGCCCTACGACAAGCTGGCGCTGGCCACCGGGTCCCGCCCGCGCCGGCTGCCCGTTCCGGGCGCGGACGCGGACGGCGTGTACACGCTGCGCACCGCGCCCGACTCCGAGGCGCTGCTCGAAATGTTCGGCGCCGCCCGGCGATTGGTGGTGATCGGCGCGGGCTGGATCGGGCTCGAGGTCACCGCCGCGGCGCGCACGGCCGGGCTCGAGGTCACCGTCCTGGAGTCGCTGTCCACCCCGTTGCGCACCGTGCTCGGCACGGAGATGGGTGAGGTATTCGCCGCCCTGCATCGTGAGCACGGGGTGGATCTGCGCACCGACGTGCGGGTCGCGGAGATCACCACGGCGGCGGGGCGGGCGACCGGGGTGCGCCTGAGCGACGACACGATCGTCGAGGCCGACGCGGTGCTGATCGCGGTGGGCGCGCGGCCCAACATCGAACTCGCGGTGGACGCCGGGCTGGCCACCGCGGACGGCGTGCTGGTGGACGAGAGCCTGGCCACCAGCGACCCCGACATCGTGGCGGTGGGTGACATCGCCGATCAGCAGCATCCGGTGCTCGGGCGGCGAATTCGCGTGGAGCACTGGGCCAACGCGCTCAATCAGCCCGCGGTGGCGGCCGCGACCATGCTCGGCAGGCCCGCGGTCTACGACCGGCTGCCGTACTTCTTCACCGATCAGTACGACCTCGGCATGGAGTACACCGGGTACGTCGCGCGCAAGCAGGAGACCCGCGTCGTGGTGCGCGGTGACGTCGGCGCGCGCGAGTTCGTGGCGCTGTGGCTCGACTCCGGCAATCGGGTGCTCGCGGGCATGAACGTGAACGTGTGGGACGTGACCGACCGGATCAAGGAATTGATCCTGAGCGGTGCGCCCGCAGATCCGGACCGTCTCGCGGATACCGCCGTACCGCTCTGACCCGCCCCGCGGTGGCTACGCTCACAGGCACGCTCGCGAAGTACGTCGAAATCGCGGGCCCGGCTTCGACCTACCTGTGCGAGCGCCACCGCGGCGCCCGGCGAACACGGAGGACACCATGAAGTACATGCTGCTCAAGACCTACGGCCCCGCCGCGCACTGCCCCATCCCGATCGAGCAGTGGAGCATGGACGAGATCGCCGCCCACATCGATTTCCAGCGACTGCTGAGCGCGGAACTGGCCAGATCCGGTGAGCTGGTCGACGCCCGGGGCCTGGCCGGGCCGGACGAGGCGCGCATCGTCAGCTCGGACGGGCGGTCCGCGCCCATGGTCACCGACGGGCCGTTCGCCGAGACCAAGGAATTCCTGGCCGGGTACTGGATCGTCGATGTCGAGAGCCCCGAGCGCGCGGTGGAGATCGCGGCCCAGGCCTCGGCCGCCCCCGGTCCCGGCGGCAAGCCGATCGGCGAGTACATCGAGGTGCGGGCGATCATGAGCGCACCCGTCACCGACGCGTGACCCCGGCGCTCGATCGCGAGACCGAGGATCTGCTGCGCACACTCGCACCACAGGTCCTCGGGGTGCTGGTGCGGCGGTACGGGGACTTCGACGCGGCCGAGGACGCGGTGCAGGAGGCCATGCTCGCGGCGGCCACCCAGTGGCCGGGCGAGGGCAGGCCGGACAACCCGCGCGGCTGGCTCATCCAGGTCGGGCAGCGGCGGCTGGTGGACGCCATCCGTGCCGAGGTATCGCGGCGCACTCGCGAAACCGCCAGTGCGCTGGGCGAAGTGCAGCCCGCCGACCCCACGCCGGAGACGGATCAGGACGACACCCTCACCCTGTTCTTCCTCTGCTGCCACCCCGCGCTCTCCCCCGCCAGCGCCATCGCCCTCACCCTGCGAGCGGTCGGCGGGCTCACGACGGAGGAGATCGCCCGCGCGTTCCTGCTGCCCGAAGCCACCATGGCACAGCGCATTTCGCGTGCGAAGAAGCGATTGGCGGACGTCGACCGGCCCTTCGCCATGCCGGGGGACGAAGAGCGGGACGGCCGGCTTCCGGCGGCCGAGGCGGGCGGGCGGGCGGCCGCACGGGGAACAGCTCCGGTTCCGGCCGGCACGGGCGAGCAGTCGATCGCGCGGGCCGGGGATCCGCGCGGCACCGCGGGGCCGCTCGGATATCGCTCCGGGACAGCCGAATCGCCCCGGGAGCGGCCGGACGGGTATCCGGCGCAATGGCGGGAGCGACTGGGCGCGGTGTTGCGGGTGTTGTACCTGATCTTCACCGAGGGGCACTCCGCGGCCGGTTCGGAGCTGCGGCGCAATGACCTTGCGGTCGAGGCGATTCGGCTGGCGCGGGCGCTGCACCGGTTGCTGCCCGAGGATCACGAGGTCACCGGACTGCTGGCGCTGCTGCTGCTCACCGACGCACGGCGGGCGGCACGTTCGGGACCGCACGGCGAGCTCATTCCGCTCACCGAGCAGGACCGGAGTCTCTGGGATCGCACGATGATCATCGAGGGCGTGCGGCTGGCCTCGGCCTCGGTCGCGGGCGGGCTGCTCGGGCCGTATCGCATCCAGGCCGCCATCGCGGTGCTGCATGCACAGGCGCTGCGCCCGCAGGACACCGACTGGGATCGAATCCTGCTGCTGTACAACGCGCTCGAACGCGTCGCGCCCGGTCCCATGGTGACCCTCAACCGCGCGGTGGCCAATGCGATGGTGCACGGACCCGAGGCCGGCCTGGAACTGGCTGCCACCCTGGAGAAACCGCTCGCCGGCTCGCACCGCCTCGACGCGGTCCGCGGCCACCTGTACGAGATGACGGGCGACCACAGCGCCGCCATCACCGCCTATCTCTCCGCCGCCCGGCGAACGACCAGCCTCCCGGAACGGGACTATCTCACCCTACGCGCGGCCCACCTCCGCGAACTGAAATCATCTCCCGCGCAGTGAATTACGGCCGCTGCCGAGGAGACCGGCATCATGCGTACCCGCGCCGGGTGGGAACTAGGCGGCGGCGGCCGCCCGAAAAGCCGTGGGGCTCAGACCTTTGCGGCGCTTGAAGGCGGCGCTGAAGCCGAAGGCGTCCGCGTAGCCGACGCGTTTGGCCACCTGGGCGACGGTCAGGTCCGATTCGGCCAGCAACTCCTCCGCCTCGTCCATCCGGAACTCGGTGAGGTAGGTCAGCGGCGGGCGGCCCATGACGCCGCTGAAGCGTTTGGCGAAAAGCGCTCGGGAGACCCCGGATTCGGCCGCCAGGCTCGCCACCGTCCACGCGTCGCCGGGGCGGGTGTGCACGGCCTCCAGCGCCGGGGCCACGACCGGGTCCGACAGGCCGCGGAACCAGCCGGGCGCGGCCTCGCCCGCGTGGTCGAACCAGAGCCGCAGGGCGCACACCAGCGCCCAGTCCAGCAGCCGGTCCATGAGGGCCTGCGACCCCGCGCTCTTGTCGGCGGCCTCGACGGCCGCCACCTCCAGCCACGGGCAGACCGCGGTTTCCTCACCGACCACCAGCACCGGCGGCAGCGCGCGCAGCAGTCGTTCGTGCCTGCGGCTCGATGTGCGGTACGCGCCGACGATCAGCGCGGTGGCCTCCGCCGGGCCTGTGCCCCAGCGGATTCCGCTCAGTTCCTCGGCCCCGCAGCCGGACGGATCGGCGTTCGGGCCGAAGCAGGCGATCTCGTACTCGGTGTGCGGCGTGCCATCGCATTCGGGTTGATCGGCGAGGTAGAACAGCTCCGCACCGCGCACGACGGCGGTGTCACCGGCCGCGACGGGAGTGCGCGAGCCGTCTTCGAGAATGATCGTCCCGCCGCCGCGAAACACGCTGATCATGGTCAGTGGCGCGCGATCCGGGAACCGAATGGTCCAGGGCGCGCGCAGCACCGCGTGGGTGACGACCGAACCCTCGGCTCGAATACCGCTCAGCAATGAACTCAGGGGATCCACGATCTCAGCGTAGACGAATTCCTATCGATGCGAGCTTCTCACCCATGGATCGTCCACGGCGGACGGGATGTACTGAATACGTCACAGCAGCACATCGCCGGCGAACATCGCAGTCGCGGCGAACATCCACGAGATCGCAGAGCCCCGAGGAGTCCATCGTGTCGAACAACGACGCCCCGAATGCCCGCCGCACCGCCCTCGTCGTGGTGTCCCATCATCGCCCGGATTCCCTGACCGCGCACATCGGCAATCGCACTGTGCGCCAACTGGAATCGGAAGGCTACGAGGTCGACCTGCTCGACCTGAACGCCGAGGGCTACGACCCGCGCATGACCGTGGCCGATCAGCCCGACTGGGGCGATCGCGACAAGGTCTACTCCGCGGACACCGAGGCGCAGATGCGCCGTATCCTGGCCGCCGACATCGTCGTCGTCGCCTTCCCCGTCTACTGGATGGGCCCGCCCGCCCTGCTCAAGGGCTGGATCGACCGGGTCTGGAACTACGGCTTCGCCTACGGCCGCAGCAAACCCCGTCTGGCGGGCAAGCGCATCCTGTGGCTCGCCCTGGCCGGGGCGACCGCCGACGACGATATCGTCCCCGCGATGACCGAGGCCCTGGACGCCCAGCTCAGCGCCGGAATCGCCTACTACTGCGGCTTTTCCGACTCCCGGGTGGGCCTGCTCCCCGACGCCGAGGAGCGTCCCCAGCGCCTGGACGCCGAGGGCAACCTGTCGATCGGCGACGCGATCGCGGGTGACGCCAAGGCCGCCCACTTCCTCGAATTCGAGGCCAAGGCGGCAGGATTCGTCGAGGAGTTCCTGGCTTCGGACCGCGTCCCGGCCTGATCTACGGCCGAAACGGTGTGCGGCCCAGCGGTATCCATTCGCGGCTGGTCACCGGATCAGTTCGCGGGCTCCCAGGCGTTGCCGGTGATCAGTTCGTAGGCCTGGGCGTACTTCCGGCGGGTGACCTCGACGACGTCGGCCGGAATCTCGGGGCCGGGGTATTCCTTGTTCCATCCGGTGGAGGTCGACCAGTCGCGCACGAACTGCTTGTCGAAGGACGCCTGGGGGCGGCCGGGCTCGTAGTCGTCGGCGGGCCAGAACCGCGAGGAGTCCGAGGTGAGGACCTCGTCGCCGAGGGTGAGAACGTCACCGTCCCAACCGAGTTCGATCTTCGTGTCGGCGATGATCACCCCCCGCGCGGCGGCGTGGTCCGCGCCGCGCGAGTAGATGTCGAGGGTGAGGTCGCGCAGCCGCTCGGCGAGCTCCCGGCCCTCCTGGTTCACGACGTCGGCGAAGGAGATGGGTTCGTCATGCCCGACGTCCGCCTTGGTCGACGGGGTGAAGATCGGCTCGGGCAGCTTGTCGCCGTCGCGCAGGCCGGGCGGCAGCGCGATGCCCGAGACCGTGCCGGTCCGGTTGTACTCGGCCAGGCCGCCGCCGGTCAGGTAACCGCGCGCGACGCATTCCACCTTCAGCATCTTCAGCGGCTTGACCCGCACCCCGCGCCCGGCGAACTCCGCGGGCACGTCGGTGGTGGAGAGAATGTGGTTGGGCACGTCGGCGAAGAAGTCGAACCACCAGTTCGACAGCTGGGTGAGCATCGCGCCCTTGCCCGGGATCGGGGTGGGCAGCACCACGTCGTACACCGACACCCGATCGGAGGCGACCAGGATCAGCGAATCGCCGTCCTCGTACAGATCGCGCACCTTACCGGCGTGGATGTGCTTCAACGGTCCTCCTCGTAGACGTGCTGCCGCCACACACCCTACCGAGGGCGAAAACCCGAGCGTGTGGCCGCCACCGGATCGGCGCGCATGGCATTGTTGGCAAGGCCGCGATGCGCACCGGCCCCGCGCGGCCGATCGCACCGCACAGCTTCCGAGAGCGAAGGAGCCCCCTTGTCCGCACCGAACCTCACCCGCGAACAGGCGATCGAACGCGCCGCGACGGTCCAGGTGGAGAACTACCGCGTCGAACTGGATCTGACCGGGCAGCCGACCAGCGCCGAGGCCGCGACCAGCGATCTGTTCTTCTCGCGCTCGACGGTGACGTTCACCGCCACCCCGGGCGCGCAGACCTTCATCGATTTCGTGGGCGCGGGCATTCGCTCGGCGGTACTCAACGGCGTCGCGCTCGACGTCTCCGGCTACGACGAGTCGGCCGGTCTCACCCTGACCGGCCTGGCCGAGCGCAACGAACTCGTCATCGAGGCCGACTGCGAGTACTCCCACACCGGCGAGGGCCTGCACCGGTTCGTCGACCCGACCGACAACCGGGTCTACCTGTACTCGCAGTTCGAAACCGCCGATGCCAAGCGGATGTTCGCCTGCTTCGACCAGCCGGATCTCAAAGCCACCTACGACGTGATCGCCACCGCCCCGGCGGACTGGGAGGTCATCTCCAACGGCGCGGCCGCCGGCACCCGCACCATCGGCGCGGTCGTCGAGCACACCTTCGCGACCACCCCGCGCATGAGCACCTACCTGGTCGCGCTCATCGCCGGGCCGTACGCCAAGTGGACCGACAGCTTCAGCGACGGGCACGGCGAGATCCCGCTGGGCATCTACTGCCGCGCCTCGCTGGCCGAATTCATGGACCACGAACGGCTTTTCACCGAGACCAAACAGGGTTTCGGCTTCTATCACGAGAATTTCGGCGTGCCGTACGCGTTCGGCAAGTACGACCAGCTGTTCGTGCCGGAGTTCAACGCGGGCGCCATGGAGAACGCGGGCGCGGTCACGTTCCTGGAAGACTATGTGTTCCGTTCCAAGGTGACCCGCGCCTCCTACGAGCGCCGCTGCGAGACCGTGCTGCACGAAATGGCACACATGTGGTTCGGCGATCTCGTCACCATGAAGTGGTGGGACGACCTGTGGTTGAACGAATCGTTCGCGACCTTCGCCTCGGTGCTGTGCCAGGTCAGCGCGACCGAATACACCAATGCCTGGACCACTTTCGCGAATGTGGAGAAGTCCTGGGCGTACCGGCAGGATCAGCTGCCCTCGACCCACCCCATCGCCGCCGACATCCCGGACCTGCACGCGGTCGAGGTGAATTTCGACGGAATCACCTATGCCAAGGGCGCTTCGGTGCTCAAGCAGCTGGTGGCGTACGTCGGGCAGGAGCCGTTCCTGGCGGGTCTGCGCGACTACTTCACCGAACACGCCTACGGCAACGCCACTTTCGACGACCTGGTGGGTGCGCTGGAGAAGGCGTCGGGCCGCGACCTGTCCGACTGGGGCGCGCAGTGGCTCAAGACCACGGGCCTGAACATCCTGCGCCCCGAGTTCACCGTGGACGCGGACGGCAACTACGACTCGTTCACCGTCGTGCAGGACGGTGCGCAGCCGGGCGCGGGCGAGCGCCGCACGCACCGCCTGGCCATCGGCGTCTACGACGATGTCGACGGAAAGCTGGTGCGCACCAAGCGTGTCGAACTCGACATCGATCCGGCCGAGCGCACCGGCGTCGCCGATCTGATCGGGGTTGCCCGGGGCAAGCTGGTGCTGGTCAACGACGACGATCTCACCTACTGCTCGGTCCGCCTGGATCCGGCCTCGCTCGAGACCGTCGTCGACCGCATCGCCGATATCGCCGAACCGCTGCCCCGCACCCTGTGTTGGTCGGCGGCCTGGGAGATGACCCGCCAGGCCGAGATGAAGGCCCGCGATTTCGTCGCGCTGGTGCAGAGCGGCGTCGGCGCCGAGACCGAAATCGGTGTGGTGCAGCGGCTGCTGATGCAGGCGCACACCGCGCTGTCGTCCTACGCCGATCCGAATTGGGCCGTCGAGACGGGCTGGCCGGAGTTCGCCGATCGGTTGCTGCAACTGGCCCGGGCCGCCGCGCCCGGCTCGGACGAACAGCTGGCGTTCGTCAACGCCCTGACCGGCGCGCACCTGTCGGTGCGGCACATCGAGGCGCTGCGCCAGGTGCTGGAGTCCGATCCCGAGACCGCCGGACTGCCCGGCCTCACGGTGGACACCGATCTGCGCTGGCGGCTCATCCAGGCCCTGGCCGCGGCCGGCGACCTCGATGCCGACGGCACCCAATCCCCGGTCATCGACGCCGAACTGGAGCGCGACCCCACCGCCGCGGGCCGCCGCCAGGCCGCCGCGGCCGCCACCGCCCGGCCGCAGATCCCGGTCAAGGCGCAGGCGTGGGCCACGGTCATGGACGACGACTCGGTGCCGAACATCACCGCCCGCGCGATCGTCACCGGCTTCGCGCCGGTGGGTCAGGGGCACCTGCTGACCCCGTACGTGGAGCGGTATTTCGCCGAGATCCCCGCGGTGTGGGAGCGCCGCTCCAGCGAGGTGGCCCAGACCGTGGTGGTCGGGCTCTACCCGCACTGGGCGATCAGTGATGAGGCGGTCGCCATCGCGGACAAGTTCCTGTCCGGCGATCACCCGTCCTCGCTGCGCCGCCTGGTCGTGGAGGGCAAGGCGGGCATCGAACGCTCGCTGCGCGCCCGCGCGTTCGACCGGCAGTAGGAACACATCGGCGGTGGAACATCGCCCCCCGCAGCCCCTTTCGCAGTCGCGAAAGGGGCTGCGGTCGTTCCGGTGTGCTCGGGGTCCATCCCGGGCACGAGCGAGTCGATGTCTCCCGGCCGCGGCAGTGCACCGAGACCACGCGCGGGGCCCGTGAGCTGGGCATGATCCGCACGCTGCCGTGGGCGGATCTGCTGTGGGCAGCGTGGGGCGCGAAACCCGGTGCGGGGCGGGCACGGTGGGGTCATGGCACACGAGGAGAAGACGCCGAGCTTCAACTGGCGCACACGCGAACAACTCTTCGGGCGGCGAATCCTGGTGCTGGACGGCCCGCTCGACGACGACAACGGGGCGCTGCTCATGACGCAGCTGCTCACCCTGGCCGCGGAGGATCCGGACACCGGAATCTCCCTGTGGATCCACTCACCGGGCGGTTCGGTGCCCGCCATGCTCGCCATTCGCGACGTCATGCGACTGGTGCCCTGCGAGGTCTCCACGCTCGCGCTCGGATTGGCGTGCAGCGCCGGGCAATTCCTGCTGTCCTCGGGCACCCCGGGCAAACGCTTCGCCCTGCCGCACGCCCGCGTCCTCATGCATCAGGGCTCGGCGGGCATCGGCGGCAGCGCGGTCGAGGTGCAGGTGCAGGCCGACGACCTGCGTCACACCGTGCAAACCGTGCTCGGGCTGATCTCGGCGGACACCGGGCAGCCGTACGAGCAGATCTACGAGGACTCCCTGCACGATCGGTGGTTCACCGCGCCGCAGGCCAAGGAGTACGGCTTCATCGACGCCATCGTCGACTCGTTCTGGCAGGTCGTTCCGCAGCGGCACAAGGTGGGAATCGCATGAGCAGCTACACCATTCCCAATGTCATCGCCCAGCATCCGCGCGGCGAGCGCATCATGGACGTCTACTCGCACCTGCTGGTCGAGCGCATCGTCTACCTCGGCACCCCCATCGATTCCGGGGTCGCCAACGCGCTCATCGCCCAGCTGCTGCACCTGGACGCCGAGAGCCCAGGGCACGAGATCAACCTCTACATCAACTGCGAGGGCGGCGACCTGTCGGCCATGCTCGCGGTCTACGACACCATGCAGCACATCTCCTCGCCGGTGGTGACCACCTGCGTGGGCCAGGCCATCGCGGTCGGCGCGGTGCTGCTGGCCGGCGGGGCGCCCGGCCGCCGCATGATGCTCCCGCACGCCCGAATCGTGCTGCACCAGCCCGCGACCCAGGGCCGCGGCACGATCCCCGACCTGATCCTGCAGGCCGAGGAGGTGGTGCGGATCCGCGCCGAGATCGAGGAGATCCTGTCCGCGCACACCGGTCAAACCCCCGAGACCCTGCGCCGCGACACCGACCGCGACCGCGTCTTCACCGCACAGGCGGCCATGGACTACGGCCTGGTCGACCAGGTGCTCGGCCCGCGGAACTGAGGCCCGGAACCGACTGCCCCAGATCTCCGGGTCAGGCCGCCATCAGCACCGGCCCGGAGATCGGCAGCCGAGTCCGCTGCCGCCGCAACAGATCCGCCGCGACCTCCGACGTGAGGTGCCCCAGCGTGGTCCCCAGCGCCCCCGCCAGCGCCGCGATCATCTCACTGGATGGCTCTTTCCGCCCCCGCTCCACCTCGGACAGATACTGCGGCGAGATCCCCGCCCGCCCCGCCGTCTCGGTGAGCTTCTCACCCTGATCGAGCCGCAACGCGCGCAACCTCTCCCCCAGCACTTCCCGCCACAGCGGTTCCCGCTCCGCGGCCCCCTGCCGCTCGGCCCCCGGGGCCGGCCGCAACGACCGCACCCCGCCCCTCCGCGCTCCACGCGCGGACTGCGGCGCACGGTCGTCATCCTGACGCCCACCGGGAATGGAATGAAGACGCGGCAACTCGGACATCCCCCGAGCCTAAGTCCCCCGCCCCACCCCCAACCCCCCGTTCTGCTCACAGCAGATAAAGCACCCAACTGCAGCCCAGCCCCCGACTTCGTGTCACGAGTCTCGGCCTCACGAGTCTCGGCCTCACGAGTCTCGGCCTCACGAGTCTCGGCCTCACGAGTCTCGGCGTCGCACAGGGCGACGCCTGATTTAGTTCCGGTCGGGGTAACTCCGGGGGTACGCCCGGAATCGTTTGCGCCCCCGACCGCACCACGCATGCGAACAGCGCACGGCTACGGGCCGTGCGCTGAATATACGGAGAGGCGGTACAGCTCAGCGCACGGCTACGGGCCGTGCGCTGGATATACGGAGAGGCGGTACAGCTCAGCGCACGGCTTCCAGGCCGTGCGCTGAAGATGTGGGGATGGGGTCTTCTCTTCTACCGCCCGATGTGGGCGGCCATGTTGCGGACCGCGGCCACGAGGCCGTCGATCAGCTCGCCCTGGCGGAAGGGGCTCAATGCGGCGGTGGCGCCCAGCTGGCAGACCCGGTCGTTCGCGCGGTCGGCGACGTCGGCGCCGGAGCGGATCTCGACGGAGTTGGTGTTCGGATCCACGGCGATCAGCACCGAACGGGCGGCTTCGGGCGTGCCCGGGAAGATCGCGTCGGCGCCCGCGGCGGAATCCGCGCCGAGGTCGCCGATGTAGATGTTGAAGCGCACCTTGGTGGACCGGGTGGCATCGGTGAGCGCGTTGTCGATCAGCAGCCGATCGTGATCGGTGAAGGGAACTTCGCTGAACACGTCGCCGGCCTCGTGCACGGCGGACACCCGGCCGCTGGCGGTCAGCGCCGAGCCGTGCGGTAGGTCGGCCTCGTTCACCGCGGGCCAATTAGAACTTGCCACTTGCCCGGCCTCCGATCAGGTCCGCATGCGCGGATTCGATAGCCGCATGGTTGCCATGCGACGACTCAGCATTGTCGTGATGACCGGAACCGGTCACTTCATCGGTCGCGCTCCACAGCACCGGCGGCTGGGTCCACTTCGCGCCGAGCACGAAGGGGTCCGGCTTCTTACCGGGCAGCGGCTTACCGAGGAACGACAATCCGGCGATCACCAGATAGATCGCAAGCGGGATGCCGACGTAGATCAGCACTGTCTGGAGAATGCTCACAGCCCAACGGTAATGGATGCTCGGATCGACATCACCGACCGGTGAGCATGCACACGCACGTGTCGCCGGAATTCCGCTCACACAAGCCAGGCGGTAGAGTTTGCCGGAAGTTTTCTAGATCTTATCGGGGCGCTGGTCAGCAGCACCTCGCCGGCGGGCAGCAGAATCGGTGATTCAGTGGCATTGAGCACACACAGCAGGCCGCCGTCCCGCCGGAATGCCAGGCAGCCCGGCGGGCTCGCATACCACTCCAGCCCGGACCCGCCGAATTCCGGCCGCGCGCCGCGCAATTCGATGGCCATCCGATAGAGCGACAACATCGAATCCAGCCGTTCGAGCTGCTTCTCCACGGTGAGCGCGGACCATTGCCCGGGCATCGGCAGCCAGGGATCGGCGGTGGAGAATCCGAAGGGCGGGCGCTGCCCCTCCCACGGCAGCGGCACCCGGCAGCCGTCCCGCCCGCGCAGGGTGTGCCCGGAACGCTCCCAGGTGGGATCCTGCAGCGCCGACTCGGGCAGATCATCGACATTGGGCAGGCCCAATTCGGCTCCGTTGTAAACGAATACCGCGCCGGGCAATGCGAGTTCGAGCAGGATCATCGCGCGAGCGCGGGCCTGGCCGGCCGCACCACCGCCGTAGCGGGTGACCTCGCGCTCGATATCGTGATTGGACAGGGTCCAGGTCGGACTCGCGCCGACCGCCTCCACGGCGCGCAGCGAATTGTCGATGGCCGCGCGAATTCGGTCCGGGTGAAATGGTGTTTCGGCGAGACGGAAGTTGAATGCCAGATGTAGCTCGTCGGGTCGGACGTACTCACCGAAGCGCACATTGTCGTCGACCCAGACTTCGCCGATGGCGACCGTGTCCGGATACTGGTCCATGATCGTGCGTAATCGCCGGTGAATGGCGTGCACGCCGGGATCGTTGAAACGCGGATCGCCGTCGTCGTGCACCACCAGGGTGTCACCGTCGAACTGCCCTTCAGGATGCGCCATATCGGGCAGGCCGGCGGGTTTGGCCATACCGTGCGCGACATCGATCCGGAATCCGTCGACCCCGCGGGCCAGCCAGAATCTGATGGTGTCCTCGAAATCGGCTGCCACCTCCGGGTTTTCCCAATTCAGATCGGGCTGCTCGGGCGCGAAGATGTGCAGGTACCACTGCCCGGGCAGGCCGTCGGACTCGATCACGCGGGTCCAGGCCGGGCCGCCGAAGATACTCGGCCAATTATTGGGCGGCTCCGCGCCTTTCGGACCGCGGCCGTCCCGGAAGATGTAGCGGGCGCGCTCCGGGCTGCCGGGCGGTGCGTGCAGGGCCTGCTGGAACCAGAGGTGCTGATCGCTGGTGTGATTGGGGACCAGATCCATGGTGACCCGCAGACCGCGGTCGTGTGCCTCGGCGAGCACCGCGTCCATCGCGGCGAGCCCGCCGAAGAGCGGGTCGATATCGCGCGGGTCGGCGACGTCGTATCCGCCATCGGCCATGGGCGAGAGCATGACCGGGCAGATCCAGAGCGCGTCGACCCCGAGCAGTTCGAGATATCCCAGCTTCTCGCGTAACCCGCCCAGGTCACCTACGCCGTCGCCATTCGAATCGGCGAACGAGCGCGGATACACCTGATAGAACACCGCCGATCTCCACCACGGCGCCGCCGGCGCGGATAGGGCGGCGGGCAGGGCGGCGGAGTTCTCGTTCACAGCCGCAATGGTGCCAAAGCCCAGCGCCGTTGGAGGCGCGTCGGCGACACTTGTCCAGATTCAGCAAATGATGAGCGGACAACGCGCCCTACAGGAAACGCTGTGGGAGCGTGGGACTTCTGCGAAATGAATTCAGATAGGCGAGTTCATGAGCGAATTGGCGGCCATCTCGAAGTAGTCGAGCAGCTGCTTACGATGCGGTGCGTCCAGCAGTTCGGGTTCGATCTCGGCGACCGCGATGTGCATGGCGCGCAGCCACGCGTCGCGCTCGAGCGGACCGACCTTGAACGGATGGTGGCGCATGCGCAGGCGCGGATGTCCGCGCTCCTCGCCGTAGGTGCGCGGGCCACCCCAGTACTGCTCGAGGAACATGCGCAGGCGGCGCTCGGCGGGACCGAGATCCTCCTCCGGATAGAGCGGGCGCAGCAGTTCGTCCTGGGCGACTTCCCGGTAGAAGACCGAGACCAGCCGATCGAAGGTCTCCGCGCCGCCCACGGCCTCATAGAACGATGTCGCTGTCTGCTCGCCAGTCACGGCATCCATTGTGCAGTGTCCACTTCGGCCCCGCGCCGGGGCGGCCGCCCGCGGGCCGTTCGCATCCCGCGCACCGCCCGCGCAAACCGCCCGGACGGGCCGCTTCCGCGCCGGTGAAGGGCCCATTCCGGATTGTCACGGGCCGTTCATCCGTTTGTGCCCGACAATGTGCGAAATCACCGTGCAATCTGCGGGATTCCATGGTCAACTGGGTGGCAGTCTGCCGAGATACCACACCATCGGACGAATACGAACTCGGGGTATGCCCAATGAAGCAGCGGCACGGCGCCCGGCACGAGGCGCGCACTCATCGACAACTCCAGCCCGCCGACGTCCACAATCGTGGCTCGGGGGCTACTCCGCTGCACATCTTGTCCGACCATTCGTATCCCGGCGCGCATTCCGCGCATCGCCCGCCCGAAACACCGGCCGTCTCGGTCTGGTCCAAGAGCCGCGTCCTGCTGCTCAACGCCACCTACGAGCCGCTCACCGCACTGTCCGCGCGCCGCGCGATCGTCCTGCTGATCTGCGACAAGGCCCAGACCGTGCACGACAATCCCGAAGGCCCGGTCGTGCATTCCGCCGGCACCTCGGTCGCGCTCCCCTCGGTCATTCGACTACGCAACTACGTGCACGTCCCCTATCGCGCCCGGGTGCCGATGACCCGCGCGGCGCTCATGCATCGCGATCGATATCGCTGCGCCTACTGTGGCGCGAAGGCCGAGACCATCGACCACGTCATCCCGCGCAGTCGCGGCGGGCCGCACACCTGGGAGAACTGCGTCGCCTCGTGCGCGCCGTGCAACCACCGCAAGGCGGACAAGCTGCTCAGCGAGCTCGGCTGGACGCTGCATCATCAGCTGGTCTCCCCCAAGGGACCGCACTGGCGATTGCTGTCGGCGAGTTCGGAATTGGATCCGACGTGGTTGCAGTATCTCGGCGAGGGCGCGGCCTGATCAGCTGTATTCGCTGATCAGCAGCGCCCAGGTACCGGGTTCCAGCGCCTCGAAGACGTGCGGGCGGTCGCCCGGGTAGCAGATGTAATCCCCGGGACCCAGTTCCACGGGGGCCTCGGCCGGTCCGACCATGGCACGGCCCGCGCCCAGCACCATGTGCTCGACCACGCCGTGTGAATGCGGGTCCGACTCGCGGGGGTGGCCGGGTTCGGCGGTGACCCGGTACATGTCGCGGCGCGCGTTCGGCGGTGAGGCCGCCAGCAGCGTCGTCCGATACTCTGCCTGGGACGAGGCCAGGATCGCGCCCTCGCCCGCCCGGATCACCTGAACCTGCGGGCTCGGCGGATCCAGCAGTCGGGAGAACTGAATGTCCAG
Organism: Nocardia sp. NPDC057668; assembly: GCF_042799795.1. Lineage (NCBI taxonomy): Bacteria > Bacillati > Actinomycetota > Actinomycetes > Mycobacteriales > Nocardiaceae > Nocardia > Nocardia sp. NPDC057668. Next base: position 2,521,058 of record NZ_JBHVIC010000001.1, read on the forward strand.
CGCGACGCACAGCGCCCACAGGGTTTCGATGCTCGGATTGCCCGCGCCCGATTCCAGTTGCGACAGTGTGGATTTCGCTATCCCGGCGCGGCGCGCGACCTCGGTCAGCGAGAGCCCGGCGCGGGTGCGCTCGCGGCGCAGCGCGGCCGCGATCGTCTGCTGCGGCGGCTGGGCCGGCCGGGGCGAAGGACTTTCGGACTGCGTCATGACGGATACACACAGTACCCGCCGTGACCGATTCGGCTTTGACTAACCGCGCCCGGTGCGTTCAATATAGACGTCATGCGTTCGATATGGCGAACACTGGATCGGGGTGTGCTCACCGGTATCGCGGCGATCTGCCTTGCCGTGGCCATGATCGGCGTCTCCTACGGGGCGAACGCCGTCACCGCCGGGCTGCCCGCCTGGCTGCCCATCCTGCTCAGCGTGGCGGTGGTCGCCGGCGGCTCGGAGTTCGTGTTCATCGGCATCATCACCGCCGGCGGCGGACTCGTCGCCGCGGTGCTGGCGGGCCTGCTGGTCAACGCCAGGCACGTGCCGTACGGACTGTCCGTGCCGGACGTGGTCGGCACCGGCTGGCGACGCCTGATCGGCACCCACGTCATGAACGACGAATCGGTCGCCATGGCGCTGGCCCAGCCCGACCGGCCGCGCCGGCACGCCGCCTACTGGGCCTGCGGGCTGGCGGTGGTGGCGGCCTGGCCACTCGGCGCGGCCATCGGCGCGGCGCTGGGCTCGGTGGTGCCCGACCCCAACGCCTTCGGCCTGGACGCGGTCTTCCCCGCCGTGCTCATCACCCTCGTGCTGCCCGCGCTGCGCGACCCGCTCACCCGCACCGCCGCGCTCGCGGGCGCGGCGGTCGCCGCGATCACCACGCCGTTCGTCGGTGCGGGACTACCGGTGCTGCTCGCCCTGACCGCGGTGCTGCTGGTCGCGCGCCGGGCAGCGCCGGACGACGCCGAGCAGACGGCCGAACCGGCATGAGGCACTCGTCCGCAGCCACCGCCCGCCACCGGAGGCGGCCGTGACCAAGGCACTGCTGCTGGGCGCGTTCGCACTCGCGCTGGGCACCTTCGCTTTTCGCTTCGCCGGTCCGGCCCTGCGCAGCCGCGTCAAGGTCTCGCCCCGGATCGTGAAGCTCCTCGAGATCGCCTCGGTCGTCCTGCTGACCGCCCTGGTGGTCACCACCCTCATGCCCGCGCGCGACACCGAGATCGGCCTGGCGCTACCCGCGGGCGTGGTCGTTGCCACCGCACTGGCATGGCGGCGCGCACCGCTGCTGGTGGTGATTCTGGCCGCCGCGTTCGTCACGGCGGGGCTGCGCTTTCTCGGGGTGCACTGAACCGCGGGTTTCTGGGGGGTGCACTGAATCGCGGCTGCCGTGAATCGGCAGCCGCGCACAGGTTTTCGCGCCCGGCGTCAGTCGGCGGTGCTGCGGGCGCGCAGCTGGAGGCCGCGATTGCCGACCCAGCCGGCCAGCACGAGCGCGGCAACACCGGGGACCAGCAGCGGCAGGGTATCGGAGGTCACCGCGATGACCACCACGAAGAGCGCGGACAGGGCCACGGCGGCCGCCACGGCCAGGACAACCAGAACAGCCCAGGTCGGGGGCTTGGGGTTTGTCATGGCTAGATTTCAACACGGCCGCGCGCAAAGCGCACCTGTGTTGCGATTTGCTGCCGGTTATGAGGCTTCCCGGCCGGGTGAACACCCGAATTACGGAAAAACGGTGCCCGCCAAGGAAATTCCAGCGTTTCCCGGGCGGGCGCCGCGCTCAGTTGGTGAACAGGGACAGGCCCGAACCGCGGCGGCGAGCCACCGAGCCGTAGCGGGCATCCAGGCGCAGCCAGGTCGGTGCGGCCCGGACCCGGACGATCTCGTCCACCGAAATGCGCCGCGAATCAACCTTCTCACCGCCGTGCGGAATGAAATCCATTGCGGTGAGCGCGAATACGACCCGCATGGGCACACCGACCTCCTGGCCGGCGCCGGAGACCGTCAGCACCGTCTGGTCCAGCAGCGAGGCGGGCGGGCCGTGACCGCTGCCGTGCTCCTGAGCCAATTCCGCACCGCGCTCGGCGAGTTCGACGAGCATGCGCGCGGGCACATCGTCCACGTGCACGAAACCGGACTCGGGCGGCAGCGCGGTGCGCCAGGCCGAATCCATCGCGTAGCCCAGCGCGAAAGGTGCGGCCGAATCCGGGCCGTGCAGGCCGGAGCGCACGACGTCACCGGCGACGGTCACATCGTCCATGCCCAGCGTCGCGACCACGGTGCGGACCGCCAGCGCCTCGAAACCTGTTCCGGCCCACGCCGATACGTACCGATCACCGCGCCGGCGCAGCCGGACCACCGCCGCCGGATCCAGGCGCAGCGCATGGGTCAGGAAGGCCGCGAGATTCTCGCGTTCGGCGGGGTCGGGAACGTGGAGGGTGAGTTCTCCCGAAGTCACTGTCGCGAGGTCGGCTCAGTCGGCCAGCCACAGCGCCAGGTAATCGCGCTCCTCGGGGGTGATCCGGCGTAGTCGCTGGGTGTCGATGTCGAACGCGGCCAGCTGGGTGGAAGCGATCACCGCGGGCGGGGAATCCGGATCGGCGCCCGCGGCGCGCACCTCGTAGCCGACGCGGAAGTCCACCGCGCGCAGCCGCTCGATCCACAGGGACACATCGAGCGGGGAATCCTCGTGCCGAAGCTGGCCCTTGTACTGCACGCGCAGATCGACGAGCACGCACCCGGTCCGCAGCCGGACCGTGGGGCGGTCATCGGTGAACAGCCACGGAATCCGGGCTTCCTCCAGCAGGGTCACCATGCGGGCATGGTTGATGTGCTGGAAGGCGTCCATATCCGACCAGCGCACCTCGACCTTGGTGTGGAAGCGGCGCGGTGCGCCGCTGCGCACAGCCTGCTCGTGGCCGTTCAGCGAATCGACACTCGTCAACGCGGTACCTCCGATTGGGCTCCCACCCCGCTCACCATGCTGCGCACCTGCCGCGCCGCGACCGACAGCGTGGCGAGGTCGTGGGTTCCTGATTCGAACAATTCCGAGAGGGCAGCGCGGGCGCGACCCAGCCGGGACTGATTTTTCGACTCCCAGTATGCAATTTTCTCCTCGGCCGTCTCCTCCGGGTCACCGCCGGAGAGCACATCGAGGGTCAGCGAGCGCAGGGAGCCGTACATGTCGTCGCGCAGCGCGAGCCGGGCCAGCGCGTGCCAGCGATCACCGCGCTCGAGGTGGCTGACCGCCTGCAACAGCCAATCGATCTTGAGGTGATCGTTGAGCGCGTAGTACAGCGCGCCCACCTCCGCACCGTCGCGATCGGTGATGTCGGCGATATCGATCACATCGAGCAGGGGGAACAGATTCAGCAGCGCGAACACCTCGGTCGCCAGATCCGCGGGCGCGCCCTGATCGATGAGGGTCTGCGACTGCCCGTGCAGGTTGTCGATGTGATGCCCGCGCAGCCAGCCCTGCACCTGCGGTGCGAGTTCGGCGACCTCGCGCGTGTACCGGTGGATCTCCGCGCCGACCGCGATGGGCTGCGGCCGGTTGTTGAGCAGCCAGCGCGAGGCCCGATCCAGGGTGCGCTTGGTCTCGAGCTCGAGGATGTCCTGAACCGCGGTGGACACCTCGGCCGCGCGAATGCGCTCCCAGATCGAGTGCAGGCCGAAGATCTGGGTCGCCGCGGTGAAGGCGCGCACCGAATCCGACGCGGTCGCGCCGATCTCCTCGTTGAGGCGATGGGCGTAGGTGATGCCGCCCAGATCCACCACTTCGTTCACCAGCATGGTGGTGGTGATCTCGCGGCGCAGCCGGTGCTTCTTGATGGCCGCGCCGAAGCGGGTGCGCAGCGCGGTCGGGAAGTAGTGCGGCAGCCGGGCCGAGAAGTACGGGCTGTCCGGCAGATCACCGGCGAGCAGGTCGGACTTGAGCGAAAGCTTGACGTGCGCCATGAGATTCGACAGCTCGGGCGAAGTCAGGCCGATGCCGAGTTCGGTGCGGTGCTTGATCTCGGCGTCGTTGGGCAGCGCCTCGAGCTCACGGTCGACCCCGCGCCGCTCCTCCAACTCCTCGATGACGCGCTTGTGCACGTTCAGCATGCGCGGCGCCTCGGCCCGCGACAGGCCCATCAGGAAGTTCTGGGACACGTTGTCCTGCAACACCAGTGCGGCGACCTCGTCGGTCATCGAGGCCAGCAGCGGATTGCGCTCGGACTCGGGCAGCTGTCCGCCCGACACCACGCCGTCCAGCAGCACCTTGATATTGACCTCGTGGTCCGAGCAGTCCACGCCGGCGGAGTTGTCCAGCGCGTCGGTGTTCATCTTGCCGCCGTGCAGGCAGAACTCGATGCGGCCGAGCGCGGTCGCGCCGAGATTGCCGCCCTCGCCGATCACCTTGACGCGCAGGTCCTTTCCGCTGACGCGGATGGCGTCGTTGGATTTGTCGCCGACCTCGGCGTTGGTTTCGGCGGCCGACTTGATGTAGGTGCCGATGCCGCCGTTCCAGAGCAGCTGCGCGGGGGACTGCAGGATCGCGCGCATGAGTTCGGGCGGAGACAGCGCGGTCACGTCGTCGGCCAGGCCCAGGGCCGCGCGGGCCTGCGCGCTGACCGGAACCGATTTCACCGTACGGTCCCAGACGCCGCCGCCCTCGCTGATGAGCGAGCGGTCGTAGTCGGCCCAGGACGAGCGCGGCAGCGCGAACATGCGCTCGCGCTCGGCGTAGGAGGTCGCCGCGTCGGGATCGGGGTCGAGGAAGATGTGCCGGTGGTCGAATGCCGCGACCAGGCGGATGTGCCGGGACAGCAGCATGCCGTTGCCGAACACGTCACCGCTCATGTCGCCGATGCCGACGACGGTGAAATCCTGCGTCTGGGTGTCGATGTCCATCTCGGCGAAGTGCCGCTTGACGCTTTCCCACGCGCCGCGCGCGGTGATGCCCATGGCCTTGTGGTCATAGCCCACCGATCCGCCGGAGGCGAAGGCGTCGCCCAGCCAGAAGCCGTAGTGCTCGGCCACGGCGTTGGCGATGTCGGAGAACGTGGCGGTGCCCTTGTCGGCGGCGACGACCAGGTAGGTGTCGTCCCCGTCGCGGCGGCGAACCCGTCGCGGCGGAATGACTTCGCCGGTGCCGCGATCCACGTTGTCGGTGACGTCGAGCAGGCCGGAGATGAAGGTGCGGTAGCAGGCCACGCCCTCGTTCTGCAGCGCCTGCCGGTCGGCGACCGGATCGGCGGTGGCGGCCGGCGGCTGCTTGACCACGAACCCGCCCTTGGCGCCGACCGGGACGATGACGGCGTTCTTCACCGCCTGGGCCTTGACCAGGCCCAGGATCTCGGTGCGGAAATCCTCCAGGCGGTCCGACCAGCGCAGGCCGCCGCGCGCGACCGGGCCGAAGCGCAGGTGCACGCCCTCCACCCGGGGCGAGTACACGAAGATCTCGAATTGCGGTCGCGGCTTGGGGAGTTCGGCGATCTCGCGCGGCTCCACCTTGAACGAGAGGTAGTGCCGCGACTGGCCTTCGGCGTCGGTGACGTAGTAGTTGGTGCGCAGCGTCGCCTTCATCAGGCCGAGGATGGCGCGCAGGATGCGGTCCGCGTCCAGGCTCACCACCTCGTCGATGCGATGGCGCACCGCGCCTTCCAGATCGCGGGCGTGTTCGTCGTCGGCGGAGTCGGGATCGAACAGCGCGCCGAACAGGTCGACGAACATGCGGGCGGCGTCCGGGTAGGCCAGCAGCACGCGGGTGATATTGGCCTGGCTGTACGGGAATCCGGCCTGCTGCAGGTATTTGGCGTAGGCGCGCAGGATCGATACCGCGCGCCAGTCCAGGCCGCCGCGCAGCACGAGCTCGTTGAGTCCGTCGGCTTCTGCGTAGCCGTACCAGAGCGCCTCGAACGCCTCGGTGAACCGCTCGCGTAAGCCGCGCACGTGATCGTCGAGGGCGGCCATGCGGGCGGAGGATTCCACCAGTTCGGCGTCCAGGTTGCTGTCCAGCGCGCTGCGCAGCAGCTCCGGGCGGGCGAGCAGGCCGAAATCGTAGATCCACTGTTCGGAGCCGCGGCCCAGCTCGATCTGGTGCGGGCGTTCGTCGATCACCTCCACGCCCAGGCTCTGCAGCACGGGCAGCACCTGGCTCAGCGAGATGCCGGTGCCGCCGATGTAGAGGGTGAAGCGCCAGGAACCCGGATCGGAATCGGCGCGCCGGTACAGATGCTGCTCGATCCCGCCTTCCCGAAGTCCTTGCAGCCGAACGATATCGGCCAGGGCCCGGGAGGACTTGAAGTCTTCCTTGTAGCTCTCGGGGAAGGCGTCGGCGTAGCGCTGCACCACCGCCGGATCCACCGTGGTGGAGTTGGCGACCGCGTCGCGCAGGTGGTCGTCCCAGGTGCGGCTGGCCTCGGCGAGCAGGTGCTGGATGCGCAGCCGGTTCGGCTCGGAGGTGTCGGCCGCACCGCCCTGATCCGGCAGGCGGACCGTGAAATACACACTCGCCAGGTCACTTTCGGAGACTCTGGCCGAATAGTCGATCGAGTCGGCGGCGAGTTCGCGGACCAGGATGTCCTGCATCTCGAGCCGGACCCGGGTGGTGTAGCGATCGCGCGGCAGGTACACCATGCAGGCCACGAAGCGGCCGTAGGTGTCCATGCGCATGAAGAGCCGAACCTGCCGCCGCATACCGACATTCAGGACCTGGCTGGCGGTCCGGCGCAGGGTGTCGCCGTCGGAGGAGAACAGCTCGGTGCGCGGGAACGACTGGATGACCTCGAGCATCTCCTGACCGGAGAACGAGTCCAGGTCGAATCCGCTGGACTCGATGATCGAGTGCACCCGGCCCTCGATGACCGGGATGTCCAGGACGTTCTCGTGCAGCGCGGTGACGGTGAAGACGCCGATGAACAGGTGGACGCCCAGCACCGTGCCGTCGGTGTCGATGGCGGCCACGCCGACGAAGTACGGGTAGACCGCGCGGTGCACGGTGGCGGGCACCAGTCCCTGGGTGAGCATCAGCAGCGGCTGATCGCCACTGTTGTCCGGTACGCGGAAGTCGGTGCCCACGTTGGGCCGCAGCACGCCGAGACTGGTGCCGGGCACGATGGTCGACTTGGGATGACCGTCGATCGAGGTGCGCTCGTAGCGGGCGTAGCCGAGCACGGTGAAGTGTCCGTCGGCCAGCCAGTGCAGCAGGTTCGCGCAATCGGTGAGATCGCTTGCGGGGTAGGGGGATGTGCCCGCGGCCACCGCCGCGACGAGTTCGCCGGCAACCTGTTCCTGCGCCTTGCGCATGGCGCTGGTGTCCTCGATGACCTGGCGGACGTCGGTGAGCACGTCGGGCAGCGTGGTCTCGACCTTCTCCAGCAGTTCGCGACTGACGGAGGGGTGCAGCTGCAGATGCATCCAGGATTCACGCAGGCCGGTGGCGCCGTTGCCGTCGACCTCGTGCGGCACGGCGGTTTCCAGCAGGCCGTCACCGTTGCGGGTGACCTCGAAGATGGGGTGCACGACCTCGCTCAGGCTCACACCCATGCGGCTCAGGAAGGAGGTGACCGATTCCACCAGCAGCGGCATGTCATCGGTGACCAGCTGCACGGCGGCGCCGAGATCGGTGTCGTCATCGTGGTGGTACACACGCACATTGGCGGTGCCGGGCACGCGCTTGACCGCGAGATCCACGTGGCAGCGGAAGATCTGGGTGGAGGTCGCGGGCACCGCGCAGTCGGCGTCGCCCGCGTCGACGTGGCGGAAGTACGCCTCCTCGAGCGATACGAGGTTGCCGCGCAACGAGTCGGGCAAACTCGCAGCCCATGCCGCGCTAGACAATTCGGACGAGACCGTCATTTCGCCAACTCCCGGGGATTCGGTTTCCGCAATCAAGTGACGCCGGTCCGAGAGTAGCTGGGCACCGGGAGCGCCGGGCTCAATTTCTCCCAATGTCACTACGCGTCGCACACTCCGGACAAACCGGACGGTACGGCGCTAGCTATGACTGACCGAAATTACCAGGTCGCACACGACAAACCTTGCACCAAAAGAGAATTCACGCAATAAGGCGAACGCGTGAACGCCGAGTTCGCTCTTCGATTGCCGTTCACCCGGAGGCCAACGAGTGGCCCCCGGCAAACAGCGGGCAGCGTTTCGCGGAATTCTTATCCGCGAGTCAGCTTGCGATGGGTGACACGATGCGGGCGCGCCGCCTCCTGGCCCAGTCGCTCGATCTTGTTGGCCTCGTAGGCTTCGAAGTTGCCCTCGAACCAGAACCAGGCCGCCGGATTGTCGTCGGTGCCCTCCCACGCCAGGATGTGGGTGCAGGTGCGGTCCAGGAACCACCGGTCGTGGGAGATGACCACGGCGCAGCCGGGGAAGTTCTCCAGCGCGTTCTCCAGCGAGCCCAGGGTTTCGACGTCGAGGTCGTTGGTGGGCTCGTCGAGCAGGATCAGGTTGCCGCCCTGCTTGAGGGTCAGCGCGAGGTTCAGGCGGTTGCGCTCACCACCGGAGAGCACCCCGGCCGGCTTCTGCTGATCCGGGCCCTTGAAGCCGAACGCCGAAACGTAGGCGCGCGAAGGCATTTCCTGATTGCCGACCTGGATGAAGTCCAGACCGTCGGAGACGACCTGCCACACATTCTTGTTCGGGTCGATGCCGGCGCGGTTCTGATCGACGTAGCTGAGCTTGACCGTATCGCCGACCTTCACCGTGCCGCTGTCGACCTGCTCCAGCCCGACGATGGTCTTGAACAGCGTGGACTTACCCACACCGTTCGGGCCGATGACACCGACAATGCCGTTGCGCGGCAGGGTGAACGACAGATCCTTGATGAGCTGGCGATCGCCGAAGCCCTTGTCCAGGTTGTTCACCTCGACCACGATGCTGCCCAGGCGCGGACCCGCGGGGATCTGAATCTCCTCGAAGTCCAACTTGCGCATCTTGTCGGCCTCGGCGGCCATTTCCTCGTAGCGACCCAGGCGCGCCTTGTTCTTGGCCTGCCGCGCCTTGGCGCCGGAGCGGACCCAGGCCAGCTCGTCCTTGAGGCGCTTCTGCAGCTTCTGGTCCTTCTTGCCCTGCACCTCGAGGCGCTCGGCCTTCTTCTCCAGGTAGGTGGAGTAGTTGCCCTCGTAGGGGAAGGTGCGGCCGCGGTCGAGCTCGAGGATCCACTCGGCGACGTTGTCCAGGAAGTATCGGTCGTGGGTGACCGCGAGGACGGCGCCGGGGTACTTGGCCAGGAACTGCTCCAGCCACAGCACCGATTCGGCGTCGAGGTGGTTGGTGGGCTCGTCGAGCAGCAGCAGATCGGGCTGGCTCAGCAGCAGCTTGCACAGCGCGACGCGGCGGCGCTCACCACCGGAGAGGTTGGTGACCGGCTCGTCCGGCGGCGGGCAGCGCAGTGCGTCCATGGCCTGCTCGAGCTGGGAGTCGACATCCCACGCGTCGGCGTGGTCGAGTTCCTCCTGGAGCTTGCCCATCTCCTCCATGAGTTCATCGGAGTAGTCGGTGGCCATGAGCTCGGCGATCTCGTTGAAGCGATCCAGCTTCACCTTGATCTCGCCGAGGCCCTCCTCGACATTGCCGCGAACGGTCTTTTCCTCGTTGAGCTCCGGCTCCTGCATGAGGATGCCGACGGTCGCGCCCGGCGCGAGCCAGGCATCGCCGTTGTTCGGCTGGTCCAGTCCGGCCATGATCTTCAGGACGCTCGACTTACCCGCGCCGTTCGGGCCGACGACACCGATCTTGGCACCGGGAAGGAAGTTCAAGGTCACATTGTCGAGCACGACCTTGTCGCCATGCGCCTTTCGAACCTTGGTCATCTGGTAAATGAACTCAGCCATATGGTCAAGCCTAACTGTGTTGAGTTGCCGGTTCTCCGGCGCGGTCGGCATCGGTGGGCGGCTGTGACGCCGGGTCGGGAAGGTCGGCGTGGCCGAAGTGTTTGCGCTGGACGGGAGCGACGCAACGGCCCAGGTCGGGCCCGAGAGCGGTGGCGCGCATCTCGAGGTCGGTGCGCTCCACGCCGTCCCGCGTCGTGTACTCGTTCGAGCGCAGTTGACCGTAGGCGATGATCGGATCGCCGCGTTGCAGGGACGCCTCGACGCCCTCGGCGAAGCGCTGCCGCCAGCAGGTGACGGTGAGGTAGAGGGTGCCGCCGTCGGCCCACGCGCTGTGCGAGGCGTCGTAGCGGCGGGTGGTGCTGGCCAGCCGGAAACTGAGCATCTGCTCGCCGCTGGGCAGTTGCCTGCGCACCGGATGCGTGACCACCCGCCCGATCACGGTGGTGTTGGCCTCGTACATCGCTGTCCCCCTCGCTGTTTCGCCGGTCTCGCTGTCCCATCCAGCGTGACCCCCGGCACGCCACCGCACCAGCGGCTATGTCAGATTGTGGACAACCCGCGAGCTTGTGGACAACGAACGAATCAGAGTGTGGCGAGGTCGGTGTTCGCGCCGCACAGGACGATGACCGGGCGCTCCCCCGGCGCCGGGACGTATACCCCGCTCTGGACGGCGGCCAGCGCCGTCGCGCCGGCGGGCTCGACCACGATGCGGAATTCGCGCCACAGGTACTCCCGGGCCATGACGATGGCGTCGTCGCTGACCAGCAGCGAGCGCACCTGGTAGCGCTGGGCGACCTCCATGGCGATCGCGCCGATCCGGTTCGCGCCCAGCGCGTCCGAGGCCACGCTCGACACGTCGACGTCCACCGGACGGCCCGCGGCCAGCGCGGCGTGCAGGGTCGGCGCGCCCTGCGGCTCCACGCCGATCACGCGGCCGCGCAGGCCCAGCGCCACCGCGATCCCGGCCACCAGTCCGCCGCCGCCGACCGCGACCAGCACCGGCGGTCTGCCGCGCACCTGCTCCTCGATCTCCAGTCCGACCACGCCCGCGCCCGCCACTATCTCGGGCAGGTCGTAGGCGTGCAGCTGCATCGCACCGCGCTCACCGGCGAGTTTGCAGGCGTAGCGGTGCGCCTCGGCGTAAGTGGTTCCGTGCCACAGCACTTCGGCCCCGTGCGACCACATGGCCGCGACCTTGGTGTGCGGCGCGGATTCGGGCACCACCACCGTGCAGGACAGTCCGCGTAGCGCGCTGGCCAGTGCCGCGGCGATCCCGGCGTTGCCGCCGGAGGCGATCACCACCTTGCCGGTGCGCGAGTCCGATTGCAGCAGGGCGTTGAGGCAGCCGCGCACCTTGAAGGTGCCGCCGTGCTGCAGATGCTCGAGCTTCAGCGTGACCGGGATCGGACCGCGCGGGCCCAGGACCTCGGTGTGGAACACCGGCGTCTTGCGGGTGTGCCCGAGCAGCAGCCTGCGCGCGCGGCGCACATCGGATCGATAGAGCCGCTTGATCTTCCGTGCCCGGCTGTCGGGCGGTGCGGGACAGCAGTCACTCACTTGCGAACCTCTCGATCACGACGGGCCAGCTCGGCGTACATGGCGTTGTACGCGGCCAGATCCGCGTCGTCGTCACGCTCGGCGGCGCGATCCAGCCGGGTGGCCAGCCGCTTGTCACTGCGCGACCACTGGATGAGCAGCGCCAGCATCACCACCACCAGCGGGATCTCACCGCTGGCCCACGCGAGGCTACCGCCGGTGTGCTGATCGTCGAGCAGGTTGCTGTTCCAGTCCAGGCCCAGCCCGCGATAGAACCAGCCGCCCAGCACGGCGGTCATGCTCATCAGCGCGATGCCGAAGAAGGCGTGGAAGGGCAGCGAGCCGAAGACCATGCCGAGCTTGGCCAGCGGCTCGACCTGACGCGGTTTGGGGTCGATGCCGATGACCACCCAGTAGAAGAGGTACCCGCTGAGCAGGAAGTGGAAGTTCATCAGCAGATGCGCGCCGTGCGAGCCGACGAACTGATCGAACACCCCGCCGAGATAGAGCACGTAGAAACCGGCCACGAAGAAGACCGAGGCCACCACCGGCTGGGTCATGAAGCGGGACACCGGATTGTGCACCCCGGCCATGATCCACTCGCGGGGCCCGGGCGGCGCGTCGCGGCCCGCGGGCGGCAGCGCGCGCAGGGCCAGCAGCACCGGGCCGCCCAGGGCGAACAGGATCGGCGCGAGCATCGACAGCATCATGTGCTGGCCCATGTGCACGCTGAACATGGCCGGGGCGTAGCGGCCGATGCCGGAGCTGGTGCCGATCAACAGCACCGCGCAACCGGACAGCCAGGCGATGGTCCGCCCGATCGGCCAGGCGTCGCCCCGGGCGCGCAGGCGCAGGACGCCGCGCAGGTAGAGCACGGCCAGCACCAGCGCGAGGGTGCCGAAGATCAGGTCGAAGCGCCAGTCGAACAGCAGGCGCGCGGCGGTGGGCGGACCGGCCAGGTTGTAGCCGATCTCGACCTCGGACGGGGTGGGCACCACGCGCAGATCCGGCGGCGGGGTGCGTCCGAGGCCGACCGCGATGCCGAAGGTGGCCGCGAAGATCAGCGCCTCGACGCCTGCGAAGCGGATCAGCGCGCCGCGATCGGCGGGGTCGCGTTCCAGGGCGGGCAGCGCGCGCCGGCGCTGCATGAGCCCGATCAGGCCGAGCAGCAGCAGGGCGGCGGTCTTGGCCAGCACCAGCCGGCCGTAGGTCGAGGTGAACAGTTCACCGAACGGCACCCGCACCCAGGCGTTGATCACGCCGCTGATGGCGATGACCACGAACGCGATCGTGGCGACCTTGGAGAAACGCCGGGCGGCCAGGCCCGTGTACTTGCCGTCGCGCAGCGCGTAGGCAAGGACCGCGAACAGCCCGCCGACCCAGAAGCAGGCGGCCAGCAGGTGCAGGATGAGGCTGTTGGTGGCGATGTCGTGCGCGCCGCCCGAGGACGAGTGCCCGGTGAGCGCGACCGGCAGCAGCGAGACGATGGAGAGCACGAGCAGCACCGGGGTCCAGCCCCAGCGCAGGGCGATGCGGCAGCCGACGGCCAGGGCGAGCACGAAGAACACGGTGTAGCGCCACGATCCGGCCACGTCGACCTGATTCGCCGCGCGCCACACCGATTCCGGGCGCAGGGAGTCCAGGAAGGGTTGCCCGGTGGTGTCCGACAGGGTCAGCGGAACCAGCAACGCGGCGGACCCGGCCCACACCAGCGCGGCGTTCCCGGCGCGGCGCAAGGCCCGGTAGCCGCCGACGTCGAGCACCCCGTTGGCCTGCGGCGGCACGAAGAACGCCGCGAACAGCAGCGATCCGACCGCGATCGCCGCGGCGAGATCGGCGACCGCGCGGACCGCGGGCAGACCGTACGTGGTGAGCGGTCCCGGGTCGGGAATCCCCAGCAAACTCAGGGCCTGCGAGGCCGAAAGCCCCACCACCAGCGCCGCCGCCACCGCGGCCATCGCACCGGCCAGCGCGGTGATGACCGTGAACGTCACCCCCGATCCCGACCGATGCGCCTGAACCTCAGCTGCTGCGGGCGAGTCCTGCGGTGACGACATACGCTCAGGGTAGTTCGGAGCGGGGGTCCGGACTTCCCGGGGGTTTACGGTCCTGCGGTCTGCACTACCGGCCCGACGCGCCGATCGGTTGCTAGCTAAGCGCCCTTACCTAATCTGGACGCTCGCTATACTCAACGCGCTGGACACCGCGCCCGATATGGGTAATGGTGTTTGGTGGCCGCATCGCCCACGATGCACCGCGCTGCCTCCGTAGCTCAGTTGGATAGAGCAAGGGCCTTCTAATCCCTAGGTCGCAGGTTCGATTCCTGCCGGGGGCGCCGAGACCTCTGACCTGTGCCCACAAGCCAGGCTCAGAGGTACCCGTCTCGCGCGTCCACCAAACCGCAAGCGCGCCAGCCCTTCCCCCGCACCCCGGCGAGCCGCCACGCCGCACGCCACCATCCGCGCGCGAAGCCTCCGCCCCCCGATGCGACCTTGCCCACACCGCGTCCGCACCCCGCCCCGGGACCGCACCGGCCCCGCGCGCCACGCCCGAGCCCGATACCGACAAATCATCGATACGGCAACGACCCCTTCACCGAATTCCGCCCGCCATTCCGAAACCCGAGATCATTTCCGGCCGGCCCGCGAAGAAGTAACGAACTACTCGCTGCGCGATCTGCGCGCGGAGACCCCCTGGGCAAGGCTCGCGCGGACCGCCACGGGCGGATCGCAGGGGCGCACCGCGCAGGATAGGCGAATCGGGGTGACGGAAAGGCCAATTCGGTTAGGGTGCGAAGTAGTTCGCATATTCGGAATTCACCCTTGTTGAAACAAGGGCATTTCACTACTCTTCGGATCGAGTGATCGCCTGGTCACCGGGAAGAAGTAGTGGAGATATGACGAAACTTTCGATCGGAACCCTGGCCGCGGTGGGGCTGACCGCCGCATTGGCGCCCGTGCTGCTGGCCGCGCCCGCGTCGGCGCAGGTGACCGGCGCCAAGGTCGAGGGGACCGAGACCGGCAAGGACTGCGTCGTCGGGGCGACCGCCTGCCGGATCGTCGTGACGGTGTCGGGCGCGGACGCGACCAGCCCGGTGACCATCACGGCCAACGGGGCCGTCGTCGCCAGCGCCGTCACCCCCAGCGCCGGCTCGGTGAACGTGCCGTGGACGCCGCCGGCCAACGGCAAGTACGAGATCACCATTACCCAGGGCACCGCGACTTCGACGCTGTCCGTGGGTGTTCCGGGGCGCGCGGAGAGCAACACCGCGCTGCCGGGCGGGATCACCGACATCATCAAGGCGCTGACGGGTTCGGCCGGCGCCAAGTAGGACACGCACCGGGCGCGCGCGTTCGCGCCCCGGGCGCCCACGACGGGCCCGGTCGCTCCGTGCGGAGCGACCGGGCCCGTTTTCGTACGCACCGAACCGATTTCGCCCGCCCCGGCAGCCGGTCTCGAGGCGGGCGGACAAGCAACACGGCACCACCCGCACCGCCCCAACCAAATCCGGGCTATTCGGGCGAATGCCCCGCGTTTGATCGAGAGCCGCGGGGGAAATGCGGAGCCATGAACAGTCATCGAATGCGACGCCGCCGGGCGCCCATGGTGTTGTCCGGACTGCTGGCGGTACTGCTGCTCGGTGCCTGCACCGAGGCGGAGGAGATCGTGAACAAGGGCGGGGACACGCCCTGCAGCGAATTCACCGAGCAGTCGCGCGACAAGCAGCGCATCACGGTGCGCAAGTACCTCGAGAAGGACGGCTCCACCTCGGACCCGAGCCCGGACAGCGTCGACGCCTCGATCACCGCCATCGGCCTCATGTGCGAAGCGCAGGCCAACCCGGACACCCCGATAAGCAACGCCGATCTGACCGGAATCCTTGTCCCCAAGAAGAACTGAGCGCCGCGCCGCCCGGGGGGACAGCCGGGGATTCGCCCGAATTCGGGCCGGTTCGCGGACACCACGTCCGCATCATGGACCTCATCGGTGACTCGAGCCGCGAAACGCCCAAGCGACCGGCACGAATACATACCGCTGGACCACTGACTTTTCGTGCCAAGACCGACCACAACCGTCGATCACCGGCGCTTTCACGGCTAGCGTTGCGATCCATGCAGGGACCCGACGCCCAGCGCTTGCTGGCGGAGATTCTGAATCGCTACGGAACTCTTGATGCCTTCATCAACAGTCTGCGGCACGGCGCCGATCGTCCCACCACGGAGTTGCCCCGAATCACGGAGGCGGACATAGCCGGACGGGCACAGCCGCTGTTCGCGCCGATCGTCGCGACGCCGCTGGGCGGGGGCAGGCACGCCCGCCCGGACTGAACTCGAAACACCTTCCGACACCGAAACATTCACCCCGGGCCCCGGCGCGATCACCTCGCACCGGGGCCCGTTCCGCGTACGGCCGCGGGTCAGGAGATGGCGGGCAGGGTGATGACCTGACCCGCGTAGGCGAGCCCGGCGCCGAAGCCGAGCAGCAGCGCGGTGTCGCCGGGCTTGGCCGCACCCGAGCGCAGCAACTGTTCCATCGCCATGGGAATCGAAGCGGCGCTGGTGTTTCCGGTTTCCACGATGTCGCGGGCCACCGCGATGCTCTCCGGCATGTGCAGCGCGCGGAGCAGCGCGTCGGTGATACGGCTGTTGGCCTGGTGTGGCACGAAGGCGTCGAGATCCTCGACGGAGACGCCCGCCTTGTCCAGCGCGTCCCGGCACGCCTTCTCCAGGAAGGTGACGGCCCAGCGGAACACCGCAGTCCCGTTCATCCGGATGTAGGGCCGCACCGTGGTCCCGCCGCTCGCCTCGGCGGCGGCCACCTCGGCGAAGTACTGCGCGAAGTCCTTGTCCTGCTTGATGGCGGCGGTCTGGCTGCCGTCCGAACCCCAGGCCACCGGTCCGATGCCCTCGGTCTCGGACGGTCCCACCACGACCGCGCCCGCGCCGTCCGCGAAGATGAACGCGCAGGTCCGGTCGCTGGTGTCGAGCAGGTCCGAGAGCCGCTCCACGCCGATGACCAGCACGTACCGCGCCTGCCCCGCGCGCACCAGGGCCGCGGCGTTGCCGAGGGCGTAGCAGAAGCCCGCGCAGCCGGCGGAGACGTCGTAGGCCGCGGTGTCCTGCATGCCGAGTTCGGTCGCGACGACCGCGCCCGCCGAGGGCCCGAGCACCATCTGCGAGGAGGTCGCGAGCACGACCGCGTCGATCTGCTCGGCGGTGATGCCCGCTGCGGTGAGGGCAGCACGCGCGGCGGCGGTGCTCATGGAGACGATGGTCTCGTCCGGATCGGCCCAGTGCCGGGCCTCGATGCCGGAACGGGTTCGGATCCATTCGTCCGAGGAGTCGATGCGGTCGACGATCTCGGAATTGGGGACTACCCGGCGGGGTCGATAGACGCCCAGGCCGAGGGTGGCGGCATGGGTCACCGGGGCTGCGGTGGCGATGTGGGCGGGCATGAGGTTCCTCTCCGAATGAACCGATCGGTTCACAGAGATACGTCTAACATGAACCGATCGGTTCAAGCAAGGGTTGACGGTAAAAGTTGGAGGACCATTCATGACTGCGGGACCGCGGGCTCGGCTGATCGCGAGCACGATCGCGACGGTGCAGGAGCACGGCGTGCACGCGGCGGGCCTCAGTGAACTGCTCAAGCGCAGCAACGCCTCACGAAACTCGCTCTACCAGCACTTCCCAGCCGGCAAAGGGGAACTCGTCGAAGCGGCCGCGCGCATCGTGTCCCGGGTCGTGTACTCGCACGTCAGCCGGATGGCCGACGCGCTGGCCACCGCCACCTCCCCCGAACGCTGGCTCGACGACCTGCTCGCCTTCTGGCGGCTCGAGCTCGAGTCCAGCGACTATCGCGCCGGCTCCTTCATGATGGCCGCGGCCCTGGACGAACTCGATCCGACCGTGCAGTCCGCCGCGGGCCAGGCCTTCGCCGAATGGACCGCCCGCCTGGCCGACGGGCTGGTGAACGCCGGCATCGACCGCGCCACCGCCTGCTCGCTCTCGGGCCTGCTGCTCTCGGTCATCGAGGGCGCGATCGTGCAGTCCCGCGCGCTGAAATCGAGCCACCCCTTCGACGACGCCCGCAACCAGCTCGCCGTGCTGCTGCGCCATCACCTCGCGAACGACTGACCCCGCGATGTGACCCAGGTCACGGCAGCGACTTCGAATCCTTCCGATGAATCCCGGAATCGGCCGCCGTCTCAACATCCGACGGCACAACAACTTTGGCCGCAGGTATTCGAAGAAAGGCATCCGACAATGGAGACCATCGTTACTCCGGCGGGCAACACCATCGCTTTCGATCGCGTCGAGGGCGGCACGGCCGGAACGGTGATTCTGATCGGCGGGGCCTTCAGCTACCGGGAGTTCCCGAAAATGGTGGAACTGGCCCGGCGACTGGCCGACGACTACGGCCTGACCGTGGTCAATTACGACCGCCGCGGGCGCGGCGACAGCACCGACACCCCGGGCGTGTACGACGCCGACAACGAGATCGCCGACCTCGCCGCCCTGGTGAGCGCCGTCGGCGGCCGGGCCGCGCTGTTCGGCTGGTCCTCGGGCGCGGGACTCGCGCTGCGGGCGGCGGCGTCGGGCCGGATTCCCGGCATCACCAAGGTGGTGGCATTCGAACCGCCGTTCGTGGTGAATCACGAGAACTTCGTGCCCCGTGCGGAACTGGCGGCCACGCTGCACTCGCTCATCAAGGAGAACAAGCGGGCCGAGACGGTGAATTTCTACATGACGAACGCCATGGGGATTCCCCGATTCTTCACCGCCGTCATGCGCTTCACCCCGATGTGGAAGAACCTGCTCGCCACCGCGAATTCGACCGCGCACTGCTGGGCGGTCATGGAGCCGTACATGCGCGGCGAGGCGCTGCGCGCGGCGGATTGGGCCGGCGTGACCGTCCCGACGCTGGTCATTTCCGGCGGCAAGAGCGACAAACTGCTGCGCGTCGCCGCCGGCGCCATTACCGAGGTGCTGCCCGACGCGCGCCACGTGGAATTGCCGAAGCTGAGCCACAATCCGAACATCGCGATGCTGACCCCGCCCGCGGGCGAATTCCTCGTATCCGCCTGATTTCCCACTTCCCACCCCCTCGACTTTCAAGGAGCATTTCGATGCGCAAGATCACCGCCGGCCTCTTCATCTCCCTCGACGGCGTCATCGGCGAACCCCAGGATTGGCATTTCCCGTATTTCAACGACGAGATGGGCGCGGCCGTCGGCGCCCAACTGGCCACCGCGGACACCCTGCTCATCGGCCGGGTGACCTACGACAGCTTCGCGGGCGCGTGGCCGGATCGCGAGGCCGCGGGCGGGGCGGACGCGGGTATGGCCGCGGCCCTGGGCGATGCCCGCAAGATCGTTGTCTCGCATCAGGATCTGGACTTCACCTGGCGAAATTCCGAACAGCTGAAGGGCGATCTGATCGAGGGCGTACGCGAGCTCAAGGCGCAGCCCGGGGCCACCGACATCGCCATGAGCGGTTCGCCGTCGATCGTGCGCCAGTTGCTGGCCGCCGGGCTCATCGACGAACTGCACCTGCTGGTACACCCCCTGGTCGTGAACACGGGTCTGCGCCTGTTCACCGAGGGCGAGTCGATTCCGTTGCGACTGATCTCCGCGCAGCCCTTCGAAACCGGTGTGCTGCACCTGATCTACGGCCCCGGCCCGGCGCGGTCCGGCGACTACGACGACGCCAAAGCACATCTGCCGCAGGCGGATCAGTAGCGAGCGGGGCAGCAGCGGGAGGCCGCCACCGGCCTCTCACTGCTGCCCGGACGCGCGCCAGCTCTCCGGATCCAGCACGCGCAACCCGCCCGAGGCCGGCACCCATTCGGTCGAAGTCCAACTCCCGCACCAGTGCGGGCGGTTCACCCAGCTGAGCAATCGAGCGCCGGCCACATCCCCCGCCCGCACCTCCGGCGTGCACGGGGAGGCGACCAGGTAGGGCGTGCCCACCACCGCGGTGGGCGCCGGCAGCCGGGCGCACACCTGGTCGGCGGCCAGTGCGAGATCGGCCGCCATGACCACGCCGATGGGCAGCAGCGCGACCGCCCCGGCGTGCAGGACCACCGCCACCACCGCCCATTGCCGGAACGCATCGCCGTCGCCGTCGCCAACGGCGTCGAACCGGTCGAATCGCTCACCGCGTTGTGGCCCGGAACACGATGCCCGCCCCGGCGCATGATTGCCCGAATCACAACTGCCGCCGATGTTCTCGCTGGCGTACATATCGGCCCCCTCGGGCAGCTAGCAGCGGCGTCCGAGCCGCCCGGGGGCTGGAGCGAATCGGCGCGAACCCACCACGACCGGGGCGAACGCGGCCGCGGGAACGACCGCGACCGCGGTGGCCGCGAGTGGGGAATGTGGCTCATTCTATCGCCGCGACCCGGCGCGGCGAGATAAAACGTCTTGCCGCACAGGGGAATCCACACTGAGAACCAGTCGGTTTGCGACAAATCTCGCGAGAATTCGGGAGTCCATTGGCGTCCGCGGTACCCGGCGCGATAACTTGGACGGGTGATGAAGGAGACCGTATCCATGACGGCGGGAGCATGGCGAGCGGGCGACGGCACCGCGGTGCCGTTCCGTGAGGCGACAATTGCGTGGGCGCTGGCCGCGCACACCGAATTGGCCGAAACCGCAACGGGGTACGGACATTTCGTCACAGTCAACGAACTGGCCGAGCGGGTGCAGGAAACCTCCGGCGTACACACCAAGGCCCCGACCCGCACCTGGATGGACGCCATTCTGCGCAAGGTCGCCCGGCGCTGCCACAGCGCGGGCGAACCGCCGCTCTCGGCGCTGTGCGTCCGGCAGAACCATACGGTCGGCGACGCCTACAAGTACGTGCTCGAACTCGCGGGCCTGCCGATCCCGGACGACCTGGAATTGCACGCCGCCTACGCCCGGTGGCAGTGCTACCAGTTCTACGGCGCGCAGATCCCGGCCGACGGCGGGGTACCGCCGCTCACCCCCAAGGTCGCGGCCAAGCGCCGGATGACAATGGGCAAGGCCGCCGCCGCCCCCGTGCCGGAGCCCGACCCCGAGCCCGTGCGCGCACCGGTGTGCTCGGACTGCTTCACCCAGCTGCCCGCCAACGGGGTCTGCTTCTACTGCGCGTGACGCACCGCGGCTGAATAACGCTGCCCAGCGGCACGAATGACCGTCGAACGCGCACTACACTGACGCTGTGCGCTTTCGACGGTTGGTGGCCGTGCCCGTGTTCGCCCTGCTGGTCCCGCTGGGTCTGTCCGCCTGCTCGGCCGAGGGGCCGGGCAGCAAGTCGGACTGCACCATCAGCGGCTGCACCATCACCTTCACCCGGGGCGTGAACGCCAAGGCCAGCGTGCTGGGGGTGGACGCCGAACTCGTTGCCGTGAACGGCAATACGGTGACGCTGAAGGTCGCCGGGCAGGAAGTCCGCGTTCCGGTCGGAGAGACCCAGCCCGCCGACGGCATGAACGTCACCGTCCAGGAGGTGACCACGGACCAGGTCGTGGTCAAGATCGCCTCCGGGATCCAGACCGGCTGAGTTCACGAGCCGCAGGTCACCGCGATCCCCGACACCCGCACCCGGGGATGCGGTTCGGCCAGGCAGGACCGGGCGCTGCCGTCCAACTCTCCCGCACCGAATTCCAGTGCGGCGCCCGCGATGACGCCGTTGCTATCGACACGGATGAGACTCCCGTTCGCACCGCTCACGCTGGTGCGCGCCACGGTGCCGCGCAGCACCGCTGTGTCGCCGACGTTGATGATGTTGATGCCGTGCGCGGCGGCGCCCTCGATCACGGTGCCGCCGATGTCGAAGGTCAGCGCGGACGTGGCCGGAACACCTCCGGCCGGCGTGTAGGCGATGAGCCCGATGCCGTCGGCGCTGCAGCCGCCGAAGCTGGAATCGGTCACGTGCAGCTCGGTGCGGGCATCCCGGCCGAAATTCGTTGTCACCAGGCAGGTTCCGAGGTTGGCCGGGATCAGCGAATTGAGGACGGCGGCCGGGAACTCCGAATGGTGCGCGCGCACGTTCTCCAGGGTGAGCGACTGTTGCGCCCCCTCGGTGCTGAGGTTGTAATTCTCGATGATGTCGCCGGTGACGTTCTCGAAACTGCTGTCGGTGACCCGCACCCGGCTCACGGGTGAGCCGTTGGTGCTCACGTATTCGAGGCCGTTGGCGGAGAAGTTCCCGTAGCCGTCGCGGAAGCGATTGTCGTCGATGGTGACATCCATGCGCGCCCGGCCCTCGGCGTTGATGAAGACCCCTTCGCTGTCCGCGATCTCGTTGAGCAGGGAAGACGCCGGCGAGGCGATCTCGCTCTGCGCGTTGCCGTTCAGCGTCGCGGTGAGCTGCGCGGAATCCCCGGCCTGCACCCCGAGCGCCAGCACCGACAGGTTGCCCGGCCCGAGATTGATGGTGCGCAGGTCGTTTCCGGTGACCTCGGCGTGCACCCGGCTCGTGCCGTGCGCGCGCACGTCGATGCCGTCGCCGCAGGCGGTGTCGTGCACGCTGTTTCCCGCGATGCGGGTGAATCCCGCACCGGCGGTGAAGTCGGTCATGATGGCGGCCCAGCCGTTGTCGAGGGTGATGAAGTCCGGCGCGGGCGGCAGGGCCACGCCGAACGGCAGGCCGGGCGGCAGGGTGAAGGGGCCGATCAGGAAGCCGTCCGCGCAGCTTCGATTGGTCTGGGAGACATCGTTTCCGGTGATCACGGTGTCGACGGCGTCGTGGCCGTAGACGCCGCCGCGCTGCGCTCCCGCGATCACCAGATTGCCGACCTCGGTGCGCTCGGCCAGCCGGACCGCGTCGCCGTCGTTGGCGGCGGTGGTGTTGGCGATGCGGGGCAGGGCCGTACCCGCCGGGGCGCCGATGACGGCCGGGCCCTCGCCGAGCAGCCGCTGGCCGGGTTTGAGTGCGATGCCGCCGTCCAGCGGCGCGACATCGGGCGCGACCGCGCGCACCACGATGGTGTCCCCCGCTCGCGAAGCGGTTTCCACCGCCGCGAGTGATCCGAAAGGCGCGTCGCGGGTCCCGTCGCCGCCGATAGGAGCCGCCGCGCTGACATACCAGGTGGTCGAATCCGGCTCGGCCCGAACGCTTGCCGCCGCGTGCGCACCGCAGGCCAGCAGGGTACAGACCAGTGCCGAGACGCGGGCGAAGCCGCCGCCGGCCGAAAGACTCATATGCGTTGCTCCGCGATGCAGATGGTGACCCGACGTGATGTCAAGCACCCTGCCAGCTCGTCCGCGGGCAAGCTATCCGGCAATATCCCAGGAAACGTCGTCGATACGCGGGCGGTCTGCACAAACTTCGCAAGTACCCCGTATCGAGGAGGCTACGGGCTACCGGTCTCCGGCTGCCGCGGGGGCAGCGGATCAGGCATTTCTTCCAGTTCCGCGAGCTGCAGATGCACGAAGGCGGCTATCCGATGCCGGGCGCCGGCCGGTAGCCGTTCGATATCGGCCGCTGCCAGCACATTCGGGCCGAGCGGGGGTAGCTGAGGGGTTTCCGGCTCGGGCACACCGGCCACCACCTCCAGACGGGGTCGCGGTGCAGGTGAGGGACGGTCTGGCTCGTCCGAGTCTGCGGCGACGGCGGTTCGCACCATGTCGTGACCATAACCCCTAGGTCGCGGCGGCGGGACCTGTTGGCGCACTTGAGCCTTCACGCTGCGAACCCTGCGAGGAAACGGTAGGACGGCGAACGGGTGACGGATGAGACTGATGGGAATGGTGCGCTGGAAGTACGCTGAGCCGCAGGCGATTCACGCCGGGCGGCCGGCGATCGCGTACAGATCGCGCGCCGGGCCGGTGGGTCGCTGGCCGCGCGGCCAGACCGCGCGCAGGGTGCGCTCGAGATCCAGACCCGTCACCTCGGGCGAGACCAGGGTGCCGTCCGCCAGTTCCCCGGCCACCGCCAGGGAACTGAGCACCGCGGGGGCGACGCCCTCGGCGACGGCGGTCTTGATGGCGGTGGTGGAGGACAGCTCGAGCACGACGGCCGGACTCCACGCCCCGATGGCCCGGGTCATGGCCTGTTCGAACGATATTCGGGTGCCCGAGCCGGGCTCGCGGTAGATGAGCGGGGTCCGGGCCAGTTCCGCGGCGCCGAGCGTGGGGCGCCGCGCCAGCGGGTGGCCCGGCGCGACCACCACCACCAGGCGGTCGCGCGCCACCGTGTGACTCTCCAGATCGCCCGGGACCTGCGGACTCTCCACGAAACCGATCTCCGCGCGGCCCTCGAGCACCGCTCGGCCGACGTCGGCGGAATTGCCCGACACCAGGGCGATCGAAGTGTCGGGCGCGCGGGAACGCAGGGCCACGAGCCATTTGGGGAACAGGTATTCGGCGATGGTCGCGCTGGCCGCCACCCGCAGTCGCGAATCACGCTGCCCGCGCAGGGTGTCTATGCCCGCGTCCAGGCGGGCGGCCGCGTCCACCACTTCGCGCGCCCATTCCGCGATCAGCGCGCCCGCCGCGGTCGGGCGGGAGCCGAGGGTGGTTCGCTCCAGCACCGGGACGCCCACGAGCTGTTCCAGGTACCGGATGCGGGAGCTCGCCGACGGCTGACTGATGCCGTGTGCCTTGGCCGCCCGCCCGAGACTCCCCTGCTCGATCACCGACAGCAGCAGCTCGAGCGCGGCCAGATCCGGGACCCGCGGCGACAGTGGCATAGATCGATCCTATGCCTCTCACCGCCAGGGCCTCGCGGCGGTGAGGTTGGCACGCCCGTGTACTCGACGCCGAATTACTCCGCGGCCGCGGCGACCCGCTCGATCAGCTGTCGCCACTCGCCGAGCGGCCGGACGGTCAGGCCGACTACCTTGCCCGCGTCGTCGGCGCGGCGCAGGGCCAGGGCCGCCTCGAAATCCGGGTCGGACTCGAAGGCCCGGCGTTCCGCGGCGGTCATGGGGCCGCCCTGGGCGACCAGGGTGCGCTGACTCGAGGGCGAGAGCGCCGCGGCGTGGGCCGGGTCGGCGGCCGCGAGGTAGCGCTTGGCGGTGACGTGCAGTTCCACCAGCCGGGCCACCCGGTCCCCGAGGAGTCCGCGCACCGCGTCCGCGCCGTGCCGCCCGTGCCCGGCGTCGTCCCCGGGCACCAGCACGTGCCCGATGTCGTGCACCAGCCCGGCGACCTGGAGTTCGGCGTCGGCGGGGAAGCTTCCGCGCAACAGTTCGGCGCACTGCCGGTCGTGGTCGAGGATGTCGACCGGGTCCCCGCTGCGGTCGGGCATGTCCCACGCGTCCGCGCAGTCCGCCAGCAACGCCAGGAGTTCATCGACGGTCGCGATGCCGCGCACGGTCGCGATGCCGCCGAGTTCGGCCGCGCCGCCCCCGGATTCAACCGCGCCGCCCCCGACTTCGGCCGTACCACCCCCGGGTCCGGCCATACCACCCACGGATTCGGCCGCGCCGACGCCGAGTTCAGCCGCCCAGTCGTGTTCGCCGCTCATCGCCCCACTGTGCGCGATGTTCGTGAACGGGCGATGTCTGCGGCGTGGCGGCGCGGGTCGGGCCCGGCCCGCCGCCGCCCACCGGCCCGGCGGTCTTCTCCGGCGTGGCGTTACCACCCGCGAGCGCACACTCGATAACTCGACGACGGGGCCGTCGGCGGATGCGACGTGCGCACCGTTCCCTGACCGACTTCGGGCGAGCGGAAAGCAGGACGCGAGATGACCGGTGAGCACCGAACCATCGCGGTGGGCACGCGATTCGGCCCGTACCGGCTGGATCGGCTCATCGGCCGCGGCGGTATGGGCGAGGTCTATCAGGCGTACGACACGATCAAGGACCGCACGGTCGCGATCAAGGTGCTGCCCGAGCGGCTGGCCCACGATCCGGTGTACCGGCAGCGATTTCAGCGCGAATCCCGGGCCGCGGCGCGCCTGCGCGAAGCCCACGTGATCCCGATTCACGACTACGGGGAGATCGAGGGCAGGCTGTTCATCGACATGCGCCTGGTCGACGGCGAGGATCTGCGCGACCTGCTCGACCGGGCCGGACCCGGGTCGCCCGAGCGCGCGGTGGGCATCGTCGAGCAGCTGGCCGCGGCCCTGGACGCCGCGCACGCGGACGGCCTGCTGCACCGGGATGTGAAGCCGGACAACATCCTGCTCACGCGCGACGGCTTCGCGTATCTGGTGGATTTCGGCATCGCGCAGTCGGCGGGCGACGAGGGACTCACCACCGACGGCGCGGCGGTCGGCTCGTTCCGCTACATGGCGCCCGAGCGCTTCAGCGCCCGCGACTTCACCCCCGCCGCGGACATCTACGGCGTGGCCTGCGTGCTGTTCGAATGCCTCACCGGCGCCAGACCTTTCACCGGCGACACCAACGTCCAGCTCATGCGGGCGCACCTGTTCGATACCGCGCCCGCACCCAGCGCCCTGCGCCCGGGAATCCCCGCCGCGCTGGACGCGGTGGTGGCCCGCGGCCTGGCCAAGAATCCCGCCGACCGCTTCCGCAGCGCGGGCGAACTGGCGGCCGAGGCCCGCGCGGCCCTCACCACGCCCGCGCGATCCACCTCCGCACGGCCGCATCCCACGTCGGTTCGCCCCGATTCGCCTGCCCCGCAGCCGGATCAACCGATGTCCGGCCGGCCGGGTGACCCCGCGCAGCCGGGGCGCCCCGGCCACGGCACGAATCCCACTGCCGCACAGACCTTCATGCGGCCCGGGGCCTCCGGCTCCACTCCGAAATTCACCGCCGCGCAGGGGGTCGTGGCACCGGGGCTTCCCAGCTCGGCGGCGAATCTCACCGCCGGACAGTCGTCCACGCGTCCGGATTCGCCCGCGCCGGCGAATCCCGGAACCACACCGGCAGCACCGGTACCGGCCGGGAGCACCGGATCCACGCCGGCGGACCAGCCCCCGCACCCCGGTCGCACCCGCCGAATCCTCACGCTGCTGGGCGTTTTCATCCTCGTCGCCGCGTCGCTCGGATTCGCGGGGTGGGCGGTGACCCGGCCCGGGCTCGCGGGGACGCCGGTGCCGGACAACACCGCGCTGAACGGTCCCGACGTCGAACTGCTCTCGATAGCGGCGGGAGCGGGCTACAAGCGGGTCAACTGTCAGCACGTGAACACCGACAACACCACGACCGCCGTGGTGTTCTGCGCCGCCAACCCCGACGCTTCCGCGCCCACCGCGCAGTTCTGGCGCTTCCGCACCGTCGAGCAACTGCGGGACTACTACACCCAGATCTTCCTGGGCACCTTCCGGGGCACGAACTGCCCGCACGATCCGGCGGGCAGGGACGGCGTCTCGCTCGGGATCGACGGCAAGGCGGCGGGCAGGCAGACCTGCTTCGCCGATCGCACCGTCTACCCGGACGCGCCCCAGCCCAGCCTGGCGGTGACCAACGAATCAGCCTTGGCCCTGGCGGTTTTCAGCTGGGCGCGCCCCAGCGAATCCGCGCTGCGCGACTATGTGGCCAAGAACCATCACGGGCAGTTCGTTGCCCCGGAGTACGGCCTGGACCCCGACTTCTTCACCGACGCGGACCGCGATCTGCTCACCCGCGCCGAAAAGTCCTACACCCGAGCCAATTGCGTGCACTCGGATCCTCCGGTCGGCGCGGCGACGTCGGTGCTGGTCTGCTCGGGCCGGGTCGGCAGTCCCTTCGTGCAGATCCTCGGCCTGCCCGACGAACGCACCACCGCGGCCATCTATCAGGCCGATCTGGCCCAGTTCCCCGGCCGCGCGTGCGGCGGCGGCGCCTCCCCGGATGCGGAGTGGCGTAAAGCGGGCGCGGAGGTCGGCCGCTTCCTCTGCTACACCGACTCGAGCTACACCCCGGCGAAATCCTGTCTGCTGGCGGCACACAACGCCGCCCGCCTGATCTACGTGATCTGCGCGCAGGCCGCGGACGATCCGGAGAACGGGCCCAAGACCGAAGCCGAGTTGCAGGCCTGGTTCCTGCGCAACTTCGGCTGACATAGGTGATGCCGGGCTCCCTCCGCAGCTGGGAGCCCGGCACCGGTCGGCACCGGTGTGGGCGGCGCCGACGTTCGTGGTGCCCTCGCGGGCACGATCGGGGTGAGCGCTGACGCGCTCGGCGGACGGCGCGCTAGTGCGCGCCGCGGACGATCTCCACCGCCTGGCTCAGCAGGCCGAGGCCGTGCGAGAGCTCCTGTTCGGTGGTGGTCAGGGGCGGCAGCAGCTTCACCACTTCCTCACAGGGACCGGAGGTTTCGACCAGCAGCCCGAGTTCGAAGGCGATCCGGCTGACCTTGGCGGCCTCGGAGGCGTCGTTCTCGAAGACCAGGCCGTGCACCAGCCCGCGGCCCCGGGTGGAGATCCCCTGGAACTCGGCGGCCAGATCGCTCAGGTGCCGGCGGATCAGTTCGCCCTTGGCCAGGGTCGCGGTCTCGAGGGCGTTGTCGGACCAGTAGTGCCGCAGCGCGACCTCGCCGGTGACGAACGCCGCGTTGTTGCCGCGGAACGTGCCGTTGTGCTCGCCGGGCGCCCAGACGTCCAGGTCGGAGCGCATGAGCACCAGCGCCATCGGAAGACCGTACCCGCCGATGGACTTGGACAGGGCGACGATGTCGGGGGTGATGCCCGCTTCTTCGAAGGAGAAGAAGGGCCCGGTGCGCCCGCAGCCCATCTGCACGTCGTCGACGATGAGCAGAATGCCACGCGCGGAGCACAGTTCGGCCAGGTGCCGCAACCATTCGGCGCGGGCCACGTTGACCCCGCCCTCGGCCTGAATGGTCTCCACGATCACCGCGGCGGGCTTGTCCACGCCCGAGGACGTGTCGTCCAGGACCTTGCGCATCCACGAAAGATCATCGCCCGCAGCGTGATAGCCGTCGTAGGGCATGGGGGTCGAGTGCACCAGCGGGACACCCGCGGCCGCCCGCTTGGCCGCGTTGCCGGTGACCGACAGCGCACCCAGGGTCATGCCGTGGAAAGCGTTGGTGAAGTTCAGGACCGTGGTGCGGCCGGTGATCTTGCGAGCCAGCTTGAGCGAGGCCTCCACGGCGTTCGCACCGGTGGGCCCGGGGAACTGCACCTTGTAGTCCAGGCCGCGCGGGGCGAGCACCACGTCGCGGATCGTCTCCAGCAGTCGGCGTTTGGCCGAGGTGGCCATGTCCAGGCTGTGGGTGACCCCGTCGCGCATGAGGTACTCGATGAGCGCGGCCTTGAGAACGGGGTTGTTGTGCCCGTAGTTGAGCGCACCCGCCCCCGCGAAGAAGTCCAGGTACTCCCTGCCGCTCTCGTCGGTGATCCAGCTGCCGCGCGCGGTGTCGAACACCGTCGGCCAGGACCGACAATAGCCGCGCACATTGGATTCGAGCGTCTCGAAAACGGTCGTCTCGGCAATGGTCATCGGTGGGTCCTAGCGTCGCAGCAAAGTGAAACGAGATTGTTTCTATCACTGCGGGACGCGGAGTGCGAAGGTTTTCGGCGAATCCACCGGCGGGCTCCCAGCCGCTGGGATGAGTGACCTGGGTCTCGTGGGAGCCGCGGCGAGCATAACGCCGCGAACCTTCGGTGACCACCCCTATTCCACATTTTTCGGACAGATGGCCGTATTCGGCTGGCGCACACCCCCGCCCACTTGTAGTGTCAACCTCTTGTGCATGCGGAGGCGGGGGTCTACTGGAAGCTGGTGAAAGCCGGATTCCGCAGGCAGTCGCACTATCGGCTGGCCATGGCCGCCGGGCTCGTCACCAATGTCGTGTTCGGCTTCGTCCGCGCCGCCGTGCTCTCGGCCGCGGTCGCCGCCAACAACGGATTCGGCGGCTACGACCACGGAACCATCGGCGCCTACACCTGGCTGTCGCAGGGCCTGCTGGGCGCCATCGCCTTCTGGACCCTGCCCGATATCGTCGAACGCATCCGCACCGGTGACATCGCCATCGACTTCCTGCGCCCCATCGACATCCAATTCGCCCACCTCGCGGAGTATCTCGGCCGGGCGCTGTGCACGCTCATCCCGCGCGCGGCGCCCAGCGTCGCCATCGGCGCACTCACCTTCGGACTCGCCCTGCCCGCCACCCCCGGCCCCTACCTGCTGGGCGCGGTCAGCCTGCTGCTGGCCATCACCATCTCGTTCCTGTCCATGTTCGCGGTCTGCCTCGGCGGGTTCTGGCTGGTGGAGACGCGCGGCCTGCGGGCGCTGCACATGATCTGCGGGACCTTCCTGGCCGGGCTCTTCGCGCCCGTGCACGTGTTCCCAGGCTGGTTGCAGACCATCGCCTACGCCACCCCGTTCCCATCCATGCTGCAGTCGCCCATCGACGTCATCTCCGGTCGCACCGTCGGCGCCGGCGCGCTGTACATCGTTGCGGTACAGCTGTTCTGGCTGGTGACACTCATCGCGCTCGGACAGGTGCTGCTGCGCGGGGGCCGCCGGAAGCTGGAGGTGCAGGGTGGCTGAGACCCGGCCCTCGCGCTTCGCGCCCTACCGAGCGGTGCTGGCCTCGCGCATCCGCGCACAGCGGGCCTACCCGATGTCCTTCGCCACCGACGTCGCGGCGGCCTTCCTGATCGGGCTGCTCGAATTCGCGGAGATGTGGGTCATCTTCAGCAATGTGCCGCAGCTGGGCGGCCTGGACCTGAACGCCATGCTGCTGCTGTTCGGGCTCAGCAACACCGCTTTCGCGCTGGCGGACATGATCGTGGGGCACGCCGACACGCTGCCCACCTACATTCGCATGGGCACCCTGGACGCCTTCTATCTGCGCCCGCAGCCGCTGCTGCTGCAACTGGTGACCAGCGATATCGCCCTGCGCCGCATAGCCCGCATCGCGGTGGCCGCCACGGTGCTCGGATTCGGCATCGCCCGCAACGACATCGATTGGAGCGCGGCGCATCTGGCGCTGTTCGCGATCACGCTCGTCTCGGGCGTGGCCATCTTCGCCGGATTGTTCGTCTGCGCGGCCGGGGTGCAGTTCTATCTCATCGACGGCGCGGAGCTCACCAGCGCATTCACCTACGGCGGCTCCTACGCCTCGATGCAGCCGGCGTCGGTGTTCCCGACCCCGATGAAACTCGTCTTCGGATTTCTCGTCCCGGTCGCCTTCACCTCCTATCTGCCCGCGATAGCGCTGCTCGAAATACCCGGGCCCGCACTGCTGCCCGCGTGGCTGGCATGGAGTTCACCGGTGGCGGCACTCTGGGTGTGGGTGCTGGCGCTGACCGCGTGGCGGCTGGGCACACGGCACTATCAGGGAGGCGGGGGATGAGCGACGCGATCATCGAGACCACGGGACTGACCCGGACATTCGTGCTGCGCCGCAAGGACGGCGGGCGACGGCGCAAACGCGAAGTGCTCACGGCCGTGGCCGATATGACCTTCCGCGTGGAACCCGGTGCGGCCGTGGGCTACATCGGCGCGAACGGGGCGGGGAAGTCGACCACGATCAAGATGCTCACCGGCATCCTGGTGCCCACCGCGGGCCGGTTGCGCACCTGCGGACTCGATCCGGTGCGCCGCCGCCGGGAACTGGCCGGGCGCATCGGGGTGGTGTTCGGGCAGCGTTCGCAGCTGTGGTGGGATCTGCCACTGCGCGAATCGTTCTCGATCCTGGCGGCCATCCATCGCCTGGAACCGCGCGCGGCGGCCGTCCGCACCGGCGAACTGGTGGACCAGTTGGAGATGGGCAGCACGCTGGACACCCCGGTGCGCCAGCTCTCGCTCGGTCAGCGCATGCGCGCCGAGGTCGCCGCGGCGCTGCTGCACTCCCCCGAGCTGGTGATCCTGGACGAGCCGACCATCGGCCTGGATGTGCTGTCCAAACAGCGATTACGCGAGTTCCTGCGCCACGAGCGCACCCAGCGAGGCACCACGCTGCTGCTGACCACCCACGACATGGGCGACATCGAGCGACTCTGTGAACGGGTGCTGGTGGTGGATCACGGCAGCCTGGTCTACGACGGATCGCTGACCGGGCTGGCCGCCACGGTGGGCGCGCGCCGGGTGCTGACGGTCGATCTGGCCGAGCCGACCGCCGATCTCACCGACCTGCCGGGCGCGAAGCTGCTGGACAGCGCGGGCGAGGGGATGCGGCAGCGGCTGGCGTTCGACACCGAGAACACCACGGCCGCACAGCTGCTCGCCGCGGTGTCGGCCCGCGCAGAGGTGCGTGACCTGTCCATCGAGGAGCCCGACATCGAGGACGTGGTGCGGCGCATCTACGAAGCCGTGCCCCGCGCACTGAGCTGAGCAGCGCGGCGGCACGGACACCGAGCGCGCCGGTACGGACACCGAGCGGCGCGCCGGCATGGACACCGAAAACGCCCCGGATGCTGATCGCATCCGGGGCGTGTACCCGAAAACCCTTCGCGGGATTAGGATTTAGCCGAAGGAACCGGTGAAGAGGGTGTTGAGGATTCCGCTCAGGGCGGCCGAGCCGGTGCTGAACAGGCCGTTGAGCGCGGCGGAACCAGTGTCGATGATGACCGGGATCATTTTTCAACCTCTCTGTTGATCGCACCGCCGGTCGGGCTTTCCAACCGGCGACGTGACCCACCCTGCCGACCGAGCCTTACAGCGCCCTGGCCAGTAGCTGAGAGATTGCTGAGTTGGGGTGTGTCGCCAGCCACACTACTGCGGGGCCGGCGGGTCGGCCGCGTACAGGCTGACTTCGCCGTCCTCGCCCAGAAATGCGTTGACCAGCATCGTTCCACTCGAGCGCAGCGCATCGGGGTCGGGCGCGGCGGTGGTGACCGAAATCTGGGGCACCGCAGCCCAGTTGACGACGTACCGCTCGGGCGGGCCGTTGTCGTCCGAGAGGTGCGCCAGGCGGAATACCGACACCCTGCGGCGAACGATGAGGTTGCGCACGACTTCGGCGATTCGCTCCGGGTCTTCCAGCGCGAACATGAAACCGAACCGCAATTCGGGTGACGACGCATAGGCGGGCACGAATACCCAGGCTAATCGAGTGCGCGGCGCGGCGCGTCCGGCGCGCCGGAGGAATAGCTGTTCATAAGCCTCAGTAATCGCCTCGTGCGGCGACCCCGGAGAACGGCACGGCCATGGCACGCGCCGACCGGCAGCGCGCAGGTGTCGATCCGCCACCGAACGCGGCGCCCACGTGACCGAGTTGTAATGCTGTATAACGATTCTCCGGCAGCTTGGACGATCTAGCGCCGGATGGTTGCGCCCGTCCGACTATCGCGCTTTCCTGAATATGTCCCGTATTTCCCGGACAGTCTCCCCATCGCATCGTCGCGAAATTCCCGGTTTTTTTCCGTGCCGTTTGTGGTGGGCTGTGCATCCCGGGGTACGGGTCTGCGCCGGAGCCGAGGGGAGCCCCTCCCCGAATCCCCCTCGGCCCTGGCGCATCCAGACACAACGCTGAGGGTGGGAAACCATGGCAACCGACTACACCGGAGCGGGGTTCGGGGCCGAGCTCCCATCGCCATCAATGCTGCTGCGCGCCTTCCGGGAACCCATCACCGATCCACCCAACGGCTCACCGCACTCGCGAAGCCGCGACCACGAAGTCTTGGAAACCGCCCACGAGCTGGCGCTGTGCCATGAGCGCCGGCATCGAGCGCACGCCGCCGCACACGATACGGACACCGCGGCCGAGGTCGCCGAGCACAGCCGCCTGCTCGAAGCCATCGACGAGCGCAGGCTGCTGCTGGTGAACCGGATCAACGATTGGGTGGCGGCCAACATCCCGCACCGCTCCGGCGCCTCGCTGCACACCGAGACCCTGGGCGCGGTCATCGATCGAATGGCCTCGAAATGGGTTGCGGCGCAACAGGCCCTGGGAGTTCCAGTGCCGGATGCGCCGCGATCGAAGAGCACCGACGGGCGGATGCGACGACGCACCGGCCCGCACCTGGGCGAGGGTCGCAACGGCGACGCCGCCCGGCACGCCGTGGACAGCGAGGCCCACCTGCAGTGGTATCGCCTCGCCGAGCTCGCCGACGGTTACAAGGATCTGATCACCGAGGTGGCGCAGCATCGGCGCAGACTGCCGGTCTGGTGACGACCGTTCGGCAATCTCACCGCGCCGCAACCACTTTCGGACGGTAGCGCCCGGGGTCTCGCACCCGGGCGCACCCGAATCTCAGGAATTGCGGTGTTCGACGACTTCGGCGTCGATGAACTCCGACTTGGCCGAATCCGCCTGTGGCGCAGTACCTTCGGCCACCCGGCTGTCCCCCGCGTATCCGGCCGGATCCGCGTCGTAGGCCGGATCGACATCGTCGAACTCCGCATCGGCGGCCGCGGCACGCTGCGCGGCGGCGTCCTGCGCTGCCACGGCCGCGGCCTCGCGCATCTCGATCGCGTCGGTGATCCAGTCACCGATCTCCTTGGTCACCTCGGCGACCGTTCCGGTGATGATCGATGCGATATTGCCGACGTGCCGTGCTCCGGACGACGTCAATTCCTGGATGAGATCCTTGTTGCTTTCGAATTTCCCGATCATTTACACGCCCACTTCGCTAGCCTGCCCCCGGCGCATCACGATAACACCGCTGGACTGCGATTTCCCAGCCAGCACCGGCGGCAGCGCGAGCTTGAAGATCTTCGCCCAGACCGAGCCGATCTGCTTGCTGAAGGACCCCGTGTTGTACGGCAGACCGTGCTTCTCGCACAGCGCCTTCACCTCGGGGGCGATCTCCGGGTACCGGTTCGCGGGCAGGTCCGGGAACAGGTGGTGCTCGATCTGGTGCGAGAGGTTGCCGCTCATGATGTGGAACAGCCGGCCGCCGTCGATATTGGCCGAGCCCAGCATCTGGCGCACGTACCACTCGCCCTGGGTCTCGTTCTCGGTCTGTTCCTGGGTGAACGTCTGTACGCCGGAGGGGAAGTGCCCGCAGAAGATGATGGAGAACGTCCACAGGTTGCGCACGATGTTGGCGGTGAAGTTACCGGCCAGGGTGGACAGGAACAGCGGTCCGGTCAGCGCCGGGAAGACCACGTAGTCCTTGAGGACCTGCCGGCCGGCCTTGCGCATCTGGCCCTTGACCAGGGCTTTGATATCGGTCCACTTGCGCTTGCCCTGCACGATGTTCTCGACCTCGAGGTCGTGGCCCATGACACCCCACTCGAAGGCGAGCATGAGGAAGAACGCGTAGACCGGGTTGCCCAGGTACAGCGGGTTCCACTTCTGCTGCTCGTCGATGCGCAGGATGCCGTAGCCGATGTCCCGGTCCATGCCGTGGATGTTGGTGTACGTGTGGTGCATGTAGTTGTGCGAGTGCCGCCACTGGTCGGCCGGGCACACGGTGTCCCACTCGAACACGCGCGAGTTCAGGCCGGGCTCACGCATCCAGTCGTACTGACCGTGCATGACGTTGTGGCCGATCTCCATGTTGTCGAGGATCTTCGACACCGACAGCGAGGCCACGCCGGCCAGCCAGAACGGGGGCAGGAAGCCCAGGTACATCAGGCCGCGCCCGGCGATCTCGAAGCCGCGCTGCGCCTTGATGATCGAGTAGATGTACTCGCGGTCGCGCTCGCCGAGATCGGCGACGATCCGGGCGCGAATCTCGTCGAGCTCACGGCCGATGTCCTCGACCTGCTCGGGGCTCAGCACGAGGGGGCCGTCGGGGGTTTCGGTGAGAATTGCCATGATCTGTCTCCTTGCTGGTGCAGATAGCAATGGGTCTGAAAGCAGTTGTCAGATGGCGATTTCGACGTCGCCGACCGCGGCGCTGACGCAGAGCTGGATGGGCTGATCCGGATCCGAGTCGACCTCGCCGGTGCGCAGGTTGCGCGTGCAGCCGCTGACCTTGATCGAGGTGCAGGAGAAACAGATCCCCATGCGGCAGCCGTATTCCGGGGTGAGCCCGGCGGATTCGGCCTGCTCCAGCAGGCTGGCGCCGGTATTGGCCGTGGTCTTGCCACTGCCGGAGAAGACGGTCTCGCCGTCGACGTCGGCCGGGTCGGCCGGTGCCGCGGTGAGGGTGAACTCCTCCGAATGCAGTCTGTCGGTGAGCTGTTCGGCCTCGTAGACGGTGCGGACCGCCTTCATGAGACCGGGCGGGCCGCACAGGTAGGTCTGCGCCGTCGCGAACCAGGGTGCGAGCCGCTCGAGCTCGTCGTACCCGAAGTTGGGGTCCTGCCCCAATTCAGGGTAGCGCATCTCGACCTGAATATTGTTGTGCTGCATGGCGATCGCTTCGAGTTCGGTGCGATGCGGCACCCATTCGGGCGAACGGTTGTAATGCAGGAACAGCACCCGGCCGCGGTACCCCTCGTTGGCCAGGGTGCGCAGCATGGACAGCGCCGGGGTGATGCCGCTGCCGCCGCTGAGCAGGATCAGCCGATCCGGCCGCTGCTCGGGCAGCGCGAAAACGCCCATGGCCGGTGAGAGATCGACGACCATCCCCGGAATCGCGTTCTCGTGCAGGTAGTTCGACACCAGCCCCTGCGGGTGCGCCTTGATGGTGAGCTCGATGTGACGGTCCCGGCGGTTCGCGGCATTGACCGGCGAATAGCAGCGGGTGTGGCGGATGCCGTCGATGACGACGCCGATCTGCACGTACTGCCCCGCCTCGTGCCCGGACCACTTGCGATTGGGGCGCAGCGTGAGCGTCACCGAGCCGACCGCGCTCCGTCGCACGTGCGTGATCTCGGCGCGCAGGTCGCGCAGCGTCAGGGTGGGGCGGACCAGCTCCAGGTAGCGGTCCAGCGGGTGCGGACTGGTCAGTGTCTGCACGAGGTCGATGAGTCCAACCATGCGGGCCTCCTGTCGCATCACCGGGGGCTTGCCGGCGATGCCTCGCATTCATTCGATGAGCACCGGATCGGGAGTCTCGTTCACACTCTCTCAATTTCGGTGTACATCTGTACACTCAGCTAGTCTGCCGGGTAGAGGCCGTCCAGTTCAACCGGCAGTTCATGTGACGCGCACGACATCTGAGCAAGGGGACGAATGTGAACGAATGTATGCTCATCGACGTGAGCGAGCAGGCAGCAACCAGAGTCGAGCGCAAGGAGCGCACCCGTTCCGCGCTACTCGAGGGCACCCTCGCGCTCGCGGCCGAACGCGGTTTCGCAGCGCTGAGCCTGCGTGAGATCGCCCGCTCGGCCGGCATCGTCCCGACCGCGTTCTACCGGCATTTCGCCTCACTCGAGGAACTCGGCACCTCGCTCGTCGAGGAGGGCGTGCGCCAGCTGCGCCTCGCGCTGCGCGAGACCCGGCGGACCCCCGACGCCGGGCTGGCCGCCCCCGTCCGCTTCGTCTTCCAGCAAGTCGACGACAAACGCGATCTGTGGGGTTTCCTCATTCGCGAGCGGCACGGCGGTTCGGCGCCCCTGCGCGGCGCCATCGCGGTCGAGATGCAGCTCATCGTCCGAGAGCTGGTGGTCGACCTGTCCCGGGTGCGCGCCCTGGACGCCTGGTCCCCCGATGACCTGGAGCTCGCCGCGGATCTCATCGTCTCCACGGTCGCGGATCGCATCGCCGATTACGTGGTGGCCGAGGCCCGCGAACGGCCCCGCATCGCCGAGCGCGCGGTGTTGCAGGTGCGGCTCATCGCGCTCGGCATGGCGTCCTGGCGGACATAGGGGTCTTTCGACGCGCCCGTGCGCGTCAACCCCGGTGGACGCCGGTCCGCCCGGACCCGAACCGGAGCATCAGCGGTTCTTCAGGTCCGAATCCCGCACCGGCAGCAGCGCGATCAGGCCCGCGATCAGCACCAGGACCAGGCCGATGATGCCGAAGCGCTCGGAATCGGTCACCCAGACGAACAGGCCGAACATGGTGGGTGCCAGGAACGAGACGGCGCGGCCGGTCGTCGTGTAGAGACCGAACAGCTGGCCTTCGCGGCCGGGCGGCGCCAGCCGTGCCAGGAACGACCGCGAAGAAGCCTGGGCGGGACCGACGAAACCGGCCAGCGCCAGGCCGAACACCCAGAACAGCGCCGGGCCCGACACCGCGAGCAGCGCCAGACCGCACACGATCATGGCGGCCAGCGACACCACGATCACCGGCTTGGGACCGACGCGGTCGTCGTAGCGCCCGGTGGCCAGCGCCCCGATGGCGGCAACGACATTCGCGGCGATGCCGAACAGCAGCACATCCGAATCGGAGAAGCCGTAGACGCGCACCGCCAGCACCGCGCCGAAGGTGAACACGCCCGCCAGACCGTCGCGGAACACGGCGCTGGCGATGAGGAACCACACCGTGCGCCGATCGGTCACCCACAGTTCGCGGATGTCGCGCCACAGCACCCGGTACGAAGCTCCGATGGCGCGCAGCCAGCGCAGTGGTCCGCGACTCCGGGCCCCGGTCGCGCCGTCGAGCGCCGAGACCCGAACGGCCGCACCCGGATCCGCGTCCGTACGCGGCACCTCGGGCACCCGGAAGAACAGCGGCAGCGCGAAGACCGTGAACCACACCGCGGCCAGCAGCACCACGAGGCGAATATTGAGCCCGCCCTCGGTCGTGATGCCGAGCACGCCGCGGGTGTCCCCGTCACCGGCGATGAAGCCGACGTAGCAGATCAGCAGCAGTGCGATGCCACCGAAATAGCCCATGGCCCAGCCGAATCCGGAGATCCGGCCGACGGTCGCGGGGGTGGACACCTGGCGCAGCATCGCGTTGTACGGCACGCCGGCCAGCTCGAAGGTCACCGTGCCCAGCGCCAGCAGCACCAGGCCCAGCCACAGGTAGTGGTAGTCGTCGCGCACGAAGAACATCGCGGCCATGAGCACCACGGTCAGCGCGGTGAGCACCCCGAGGGAGAACTTGCGCCGCGCGGCGGCGTCGAACCACTGCCCGCTGATCGGGGCCGTCACCGCGACCAGCAGACCGCCCGCGCCGAGCGCCCAGCCCAGCCAGGCACTGGCCGACACGCCGCCGGGCAGGTTCTCGCCCACCTTGTCGGTGAGATAGACCGAGAACACGAAGGTCAGGATGAGCGCCTGGAAGGCCGCCGATCCCCAGTCCCAGAGTCCCCACGCCAGCACCGGACCGCGTCCGGTGGCCTGGCCGATCGCCTCGTCGCCCGGGACCCGTCCGGATGCTTGCGCCATGGGCGCAGACTAGGCGACCACGGCCCCGTCGTCGTGCCGAATCGCGCCACGAAAGTTCACTATGCACTCAATTGCATAGTACGTACCGTCTCAGTTACCCTCGTCGCATGGCCCTCGAACACGCGCTGCTGGTATCGCTGACCGAACGCGCCAGCTCGGGCTACGACCTCGCGCGGCGCTTCGACAAATCCATCGGCTTCTTCTGGAACGCCACCCACCAGCAGATCTATCGCGTCCTCAAGCGTATGGAGGAGCAGGGCTGGGTGAGCGCCGAAGCCGTGGCGCAGGAGGGCCGCCCCGACAAGAAGGTGTACACGGTCAGCGACGCGGGCCGCGCCGAACTCACCCGCTGGATCGCCGAACCCAGCGACACCGGCCCGATGCGCAACGAACTCGGCGTGAAACTGCGCGCGGCCGCGCTGGCCGATGTTCCGGCCCTGATCGCCGAATGGCGGCGCCATCGCGATCAGCACGCCCAGCGGCTGGACATCTACCGCACCTTCGAGAAGACCGACTACCCCGACCCGGAACAGCTCTCCGGGCGAAAACTGCACCAGTACCTGGTTCTGCGCGGGGGAATTCGCGTCGAACAGGGATTCGTCGACTGGTGTGACGAAGTACTCGACGCCCTCGAACGCGACTCAGCCCGGTCGCAGGCGTCCGACCCGAAAGGCACTCCGCGATGAGCGCTTACCCGCATCTGTTCGAACCCCTGGACCTGGGATTCACGACGCTGCGCAATCGCGTGGTCATGGGTTCCATGCACACCGGTCTCGAGGATCGGGCCTGGCACACCAACCGGCTCGCGGCGTACTTCGCCGAACGCGCCAAAGGCGGTGTGGGCCTCATCATCACCGGCGGTTACGCCCCCAACCGCACCGGCTGGCTGATGCCGTTCGGCGCGAAGCTCACCAACAAGACCGAGGCCTACCGGCATCGCGCCATCACCAAGGCGGTGCACGCGGAGGGCGGCAAGATCGCGCTGCAGATCCTGCACGCGGGGCGCTATTCCTATATGCCCGGCAGTGTTTCGGCCTCGGCCATCAAGGCGCCGATCAATCCATTGAAGCCGCGCGCACTCTCGGGCAAGGGCGTCGAGCAGACCATCGACGACTACGCGCGCTGCGCCTACCTGGCCAAGTTCGCCGGATACGACGGCGTCGAGATCATGGGTGGCGAAGGCTATTTCATCAACCAGTTCCTGGCGCCGCGCACCAACAAGCGCAAGGACAAGTGGGGCGGCAGCTCGGAGAACCGCCGCCGCATCGCCGGGGAGATCGTGCGCCGGGTGCGCAAGGCCGTCGGCCCCGACTTCATCATCGTATTCCGCCTGTCCATGGCCGACTTCGTCGAGAACGGGCAGACCTGGGACGAGATCGAGGCCGTGGCAAAGGATGTGGAGGCCGCCGGGGCCACCATCATCAACACCGACATCGGCTGGCACGAGGCCCGCGTCCCGACCATCGTGACCTCGGTGCCGCGCGGAGCGTTCGTGAAGTGGACCGCGAAGGTCAAGGACGTGGTGAGCATCCCGGTGTGCGCCTCGAACCGCATCAACATGCCCGAGACCGCCGAGGAGATCCTCACCCGCGGCGACTCGGACCTGGTGTCGCTGGCCCGGCCGCTGCTGGCCGACCCGGAATGGGCGCGCAAGGCCCAGGAGGCGCGCGACGACGAGATCAACACCTGCATCGCCTGCAACCAGGCCTGCCTGGATCACGCCTTCCAGATGAAAACCGTGTCCTGCCTGCTGAATCCGCGCGCGGGGCACGAGACCGAACTCGTGCTGCTGCCGACCCGGCGCACCCGCAGGTTCGCGGTCGTCGGCGCGGGCCCGGCCGGCCTGTCCACCGCGGTGAGCCTGGCCCAGCGCGGACACCGGGTCGACCTGTTCGAAGCCGACGACAAGATCGGCGGGCAGTTCGACATCGCGCGGCGCATCCCGGGCAAGGAAGAGTTCAACGAGACCATCCGCTACTTCACGCGCCAGCTCGAAATCACCGGTGTCAGTGTGCATCTGAACACCCGGGTGGACGCGGCGCGGCTCATCGCGGGCGGCTACGACGAGATCGTGCTCGCCACCGGCGTCAAGCCGCGCATCCCGAGCATCCCGGGCGTCGATCACCCCAAGGTGCTCACCTACGCCGAACTGGTGCGCGAGGGCAAGCCGGTCGGCAAGAAGGTCGCGGTCATCGGGGCGGGCGGCATCGGCTTCGACGTGAGTGAATTCCTCACCATCGAAGGACATCCCAGCCTCAAGCTGGACGAGTGGGAAGAGGAGTGGGGCGTGTCCGACGATCCGGACGCGCGCGGCTTCCTCACCGCGCCCAAGCCCTCCCCCGCCGCGCGCGAGGTGGTGCTGTTGCAGCGCAAGGCTTCCTCGTTCGGCAAGGATCTGGGCAAGACCAGCGGCTGGGTGCACCGGGCCGCGGTCAAGGCCAAGGGCGTGGAGCAGATCGGCGGCGTGAACTACGAGCGCATCGACGACCGCGGCCTGCACATCAGCTACGGCGAGAAGCGCGAACGCCCGACCGTGATCGAGTGCGACAACGTGATCCTGTGCGCAGGACAGGAATCCGTGCGCGACCTGGAAGCGCCGTTGCGGGAGGCGGGCGTGAAGTTCCACCTGATCGGCGGCGCCGACCTGGCCTCGGAACTCGATGCCAAACGCGCGATCAACCAGGGCACCCGCCTGGCGGCAGCCCTGTAATGCCGAACCTCACCCGCCTGGGCCTGCCCGGAACCGAGCAGGCCTGGGCGGCACTGGGTTTCACCGTCACCGACGGCACGTTCCGCGTCGGGCAGGTCACCTGCGTCCTGGGCGAAGCCGCCTGGGGTTTCGACGAAACCCACGCCGCCCCGGACACTCTCGGCGTGCCGTACCTCGGCGCTGCCGATTCCCGCGCCGATCGGCAGCCGCGTCCGGCTCCCGGCGGCACGCCGCCCGACCATCCCGGCCCGGGCGCGAGCGGCGATGCCGCACCCGATCCGGTCGCGACCGCGCACCCGAACGGCGTCACCATCATCGACCACGTCGTCTACTGGGCGCCGGAGATGGATGCCGCCGTCGCCGATCTCTCAGCGGTACTGGGCATTCCGCCCCGCCGCCGCTTCTTCCCGCGCGGCCCGGAAGGTCCCGAGATGGCCTTCTACCGCGTCGGCGAACCCTTCATCGAAGCCGTGGCCTCCGGCCTGCCCGCCGCCCTGGTGGGCGTCGCGTTCCTGACCCCGGACCTCGACTCCGCGGTTGCGGCTGTGCGCGCCGCGGGCGGCCCCATCGGCGATCCGAAACCCGCCGTGCAGGGCGGCCGGATCGCGGGCGTCTGGCGCGGCCACGTGCACTGGGGCGTCGCCTTCATGGAACCCAAACCCCGGCCCTGATCCTCGCAACTCGCACGGTTGCCGCCCGGTCCCAGCGGCCGGGCGCGCCTCGGGTCACCGGAAGGTCCGGGTGCGGCCGCTCCCCACGGCTGGGCGCGCTGCGTTCATCGACTGCTCGGATGCGGCCGTAGCCCACGGCCGGGCGCGCCGCGACGTCACCGGACTGTCCGGGTCGGCTCGTGCCCGCAGCGGTGCGAGGATGGACCGCCTACCGCGCACGGGGCGAATTCGCTTCGCACTCGCTCTCCGCGCGCGGGGTATCTATGGGTAGGCTTCGCCCTCGTGAGCTTGCCTGCGCCTACCGCTGAAAATCGTGCCGTCGTCACCGGGTCCTCGTCCGGGATCGGGGTCGCCCTCGCCGAGGAGCTCGCCTCGCGCGGGTACTCGCTGATTCTCGTGGCCCGGCGGGAGGAGCTGCTGACCGCGCTGGCGGAGAAGCTGACCAAGAAGTACGGGATCGTCGCCGAGGTTCGGGCGGTGGACCTGTCCAACCGCGAGCAGCGCGCGCCGCTGGCCAAGGAGCTGGCGAGCCGCGACATCGCCATCCTGTGCAACAACGCGGGCGTGGCGACCTTCGGCCCGCTGGCCAAGCTGGACCTGGACTACGAGCGCGACATCATGGAGCTCAACGCCGTCGCCGTGCAGGACCTGACCCTCGCGGTGCTGCCGAACATGATCGAGCGGCGCAGCGGCGGCATCCTGGTCACCGGGTCGGCGGCGGGCAACATGCCGATCCCGAACAACGCCACCTACGCCGCGTCCAAGGCGTTCACCAACACCTTCGCCGAATCGCTGCGCGGGGAGATGAAGGAACACGGCGTGCACGTCACGCTGCTGGCCCCCGGCCCGGTGCGCACCGACAACCCGGATCAGGACGAGGTCGGCAGCAAGATCCCCGAGTTCATCTGGGTCACCGCCGCACACACCGCCAAGATCACCATCGACGCCCTGGCCCGCAACAAGATGCGCGTGGTCCCGGGCCTGATCAGCAAGGGCATGAGCCTGGCCGGCCAGTTCGGCCCCCGCTCGATCACGTCTGTTGTCGCGGGGGCCGCCTACAAGAAGCTCGGCGGCTGACCCCACCCCGCACGACTTCCACGGCCCGATCCGCAGGCGCTGAGCCCGCTGGATCGGGCCGTTTCATGTCCGGCGAACCTCTCGCCGGATGTCCGCCGACCGGTTTCCGTCAAGATCGGCCGCGCACTCGTAAAGGCCGCGTAGTCGGGTGCCGCGCGCGGCCCGCACCGGCGTAGTCCTGGAGTCAGGCCCCGCCCACCGAACGACGGGGACGACACAGGAGACACCGTGACGCTGCTCGACATCTTCCCGTCGCTGCGGTCGGGAGGCATGCTGCCCCGCCTGGATCCGGCGGTGTGGCCGCGCGAAACGCACTACGACCCGGACGGCCGCATCACCGTCGGCGGCGTGGCCCTGGCGGACATCGCCGATCAGTACGGCACCCCCACCTACGTGCTCGACGAGGGCGAGGTGCGCGAACGCTGCCGCGCCTATCGCCGGGCCTTCCCGGACGCCGAGATCATCTACGCCGGCAAGGCGCTGCTCACCCGCACGGTCGCGGAATGGATAGGCGATGAGGGCCTATCCCTGGACGTGTGCTCGGCGGGCGAACTCACCACCGCGCTGTCCTCCTGGACCGATCCGCGCCGAATCATCCTGCACGGCAACGGCAAACCCTTCGCCGAACTCGAGACCGCCGTCAACTGCGGCGTGGGCCGCATCGTGATCGACTCGCTCACCGAGATTCCACTGCTGGCCGCGCTGGCCACCCGCCCGCAGCAGGTGTTGCTGCGCATCTCCCCCGACATCGACGTGCACGGGCACCCGGCGGTCCGCACCGGTGTCACCGATCAGAAGTTCGGCTTCCCCATCGGCAGCGATCTGGTGGCCGAGGCCGTGGAACGCATTGCGCGCCAATCCAATCTGGATCTGATCGGTCTGCACTGCCATATCGGATCGCAGATCTACGACCCCTTCCACTACGGCGAGGCCGTGCGCCGGATGATCGGCGAAATGGCGCGCATCCAAGCGGCTTTCGGCATCACACTGGGCGATCTCGATCTCGGCGGCGGGCACGCGGTCGCGTACCGCAGCGGGGACGCCGAGATGAATCTGGCCGAACTGGCCGACATCATCGACGACGGCCTGGACGCGGCCTGCGCCCGGCACGGCTTCCCGCGCCCGAAGATCGCGCTGGAGCCGGGCCGCGCGATCGTCGCCCGCGCCGGGGTGACGCTCTACCGCGTGCTGTCGATCAAGCACATCGAGGGCCGCACCTTCGTGACGGTGGACGGCGGCATGAGCGACAACCCCCGCGTCGCGCTGTACGGGGCGCACTACGAGGCCGTGGTGGCGAACCGGCATCCCACCGGCCCGCAGATGACCGCGACCATCGCGGGCCGCTACTGCGAGGCGGGGGACATCCTCGCCACCGACATCCGCCTGCCCGCGGATCTGCGCCCGGGCGAGGTGCTGGCCGTGCCGTGCACCGGCGCGTACCACCACAGCCTGGCCTCCAGCTACAACGGCGTCGGCCGACCGCCCATCGTCGCCGTCAACGACGGGCAGAGCCGGGAACTGGTGCGCCGGGAGACCATCGCGGATCTGCTCGCCCGCGACG
The DNA here is from genome assembly GCF_042799795.1 of Nocardia sp. NPDC057668. NCBI lineage: Bacteria > Bacillati > Actinomycetota > Actinomycetes > Mycobacteriales > Nocardiaceae > Nocardia > Nocardia sp. NPDC057668. Next base: position 2,565,398 of record NZ_JBHVIC010000001.1, read on the forward strand.
TGGGGTGAGCGGGTCGGCCGGAGCGCTGACACGGGCCGCGCCCGTGCGACAGCGCATCCCGAATCGTTTGCGGCACAGTCCGATCGCCGCCGCAACCGACTCCCGGCCGGTCAGCGCTCGCGGGCACCGAGAATTCGGTGCTCGCGGGTGCCGAAGATTCAGCGTTTGCGGGTGCCGAAGATGCTGCGACTGATCTCCCGGCCCGCGACCGTGCTCGCCGAGCGCAGAAAGCTCTTGAACGCGGAGTTGTTCAGAATCTTCTCGGCCACGGACTCGTCGACCGGTTCGGCCTTGGCCCGGCCGCGCGCGGGGGGCGCTTCCGGAGCCGCCGCGGCCGCCGCGGCCAGCTTCTCGGTCAGGATCTCGTAGGCCGATTCGCGGTCGATGGTCTGCCCGTACTTGCCGTACAGCGTGGACTGCTGTGCGCGGGAACGGATTCCGTCGTCGCCGATCGTGTCCATGAGCGAGCGCGGCGGCTGCATGCGCGCCCACGCCACCGGGGTCGGCGCGCCCTTCTCCGAGAGCACGGTCACCACGGCCTCACCGATTCCCAAGGAGGTGAGCGCCTTTTCGAGATCGTAGACGGCGGTCTTGGGGTAGGTGCGCACCGTCTTGGACAGCGCCGCCTGGTCCTCGGGGGTGAAGGCCCGCAACGCGTGCTGGATGCGGGCGCCCAGTTGCGAGAGCACCGGATTCGGGATGTCGGTGGGCAGCTGGGTGCAGAAGAAGACGCCGACACCCTTGGAGCGGATGAGCTTGACCGTCTGCTCCACCTGCTGCAGGAACGCCTTGGACGCCCCGGTGAACAGCAGATGCGCCTCGTCGAAGATGAAGACCAGCTTCGGTTTGTCCATGTCGCCGATTTCCGGCAGCGTCTGGAACAGGTCGGCCAGCACCCACATGAGGAAGGTCGAGAACATCTGCGGGCGCGCGGCCTGGGCGCCGAGTTCGAACAGGGTGATGACGCCCTGCCCGCCGGCCACCCGCAGCAGGTCGGCCGGATCCAGTTCGGGTTCACCGAAGAACGTGTCGCCGCCGTCGGCCTCGAGATTCACCAGCGCGCGCAGGATGACGCCGGCCGTGGTCGCCGAGACGCCGCCGATGCCCTTGAGTTCTTCCTTGCCCTCGGGACTGGTCAGAAATTGGATGACCGCGCGCAGATCCTTCAGATCCAGCAGCGCGAAGCCGTTCTGATCGGACCAGTGGAAGATCAGCCCGAGGGTGGATTCCTGGGTTTCGTTGAGCCCCAGCACCTTCGACAGCAGAATCGGGCCGAACGAGGTGATGGTGGCGCGGATCGGCACCCCGATGCCCTCGGTGCCGAGGGAGACGAATTCGCACGGGTAGCCCGTCGGCTTCCAGTCCGGATCACCGGTTTCCTGTGCGCGCGTGCGGATCTTGTCGTTCTCCTGGCCCGGCTGCGCCAGACCCGACAGGTCCCCCTTGATGTCGGCCACCACCACCGGCACCCCGGCCGCGGACAGCTGTTCGGCGATGCCCTGCACGGTCTTGGTCTTACCGGTGCCGGTCGCGCCCGCGATGAGGCCGTGGCGGTTCATGGTTTTCATGGGGATGCGCACGCGCGCGTCGGGGTGCACCGCCCCGTTCACGATGACCGTACCGAGCTCGAGCGCCAGGCCCTCGAAGGCGTAGCCCGCCGCGATGGTCTGCGCGGCGGCGGTGTCGGCGTCGGCGGCGCTGTCAGCGGCGGCGTCCGCCTTGCTCGCGTCCGGTTTCGCCTCGGTCTGCGCCGGCGCCGCGGCGGCCTTGTCGGCGGCCTCCTGGGCCGCGGCCTCCTGTTCGGCGGCGTCGGCCGCCTTCGCCGCCTCGGCAGCGAGCCGCGCCGCGTCCTCGGCGGCCTTTCGTGCCGCCGCTGCCTTCTCCTGCGGGGTGGTCATCGCGCTTCCCTCCGTCTGCTCTGCCAACTGCGACTGCTCTGAAGAACTGCCCAACCAACATGCCGACCGCCTGGTTCTCGCGGCTCGCTGGCAAAGATAATGCCCGGTCGCGCGGCAAGAGTGGGCCGACGCGGCCGGGCGCGGGGGTCGGCGACGGCGAAACGACTACCCTTTCCCAGGTGTCAGACAAAGTGGTGTGGATAGATTGCGAGATGACCGGCCTACGCCTGGACAGCGACAAGCTGATCGAGGTCGCCGCACTCGTGACCGACAGTGACCTCAATATCCTCGGCGAGGGTGTGGACATCGTGATCCACGCCGACGACGCCGCGCTCGCGGCCATGCCGCCGGTGGTGGTGGAGATGCACGCGCGTTCCGGGCTCACCGAAGAGGTCCGCCGCTCCACGGTCACCCTGGCCGAGGCCGAGCAGCAGATCATGGACTACATCAAGCAGTACGTCCCCACCCCGCGCACCGTGCCGCTGGCGGGCAATTCCATTGCCACCGACCGCGGTTTCCTGGCTCGCGACATGCCGATCCTGGACGCGCACCTGCACTACCGGATGATCGATGTCAGCTCGATCAAGGAGCTGACCCGCCGCTGGTACCCCCGCATCTACTTCGGCCAGCCGGAGAAGGGCCTGGCCCACCGCGCGCTGGCCGACATCCAGGAATCCATCAAGGAACTCCGGTACTACCGCCGCACCGCGTTCGTCCCCGCTCCCGGCCCGTCGACCGCCGAGATCGCCGCCGTCGCCGCCGAGCTGAACGACCGGAAACAGACCGAAAATACCGCCCAACCAGCCGATTAGGTAGTCGGCGCCGGATCGCGCTACGATCTATCGCGCCGGAAACAACCGGCAATGGTGACCGTAGTTCAGTTGGTAGAGCACCAGGTTGTGATCCTGGCTGTCGCGGGTTCGAGTCCCGTCGGTCACCCGAAGCGAAGGCCCCGATCCAGTGGATCGGGGCCTTCGCTGTTCTCCGGACTCTCTGGCTTACGGCTGGTAACTCGCGATGTACTCCGTATCCGCGCCCACCACACCGATTCTCGCGGCGCCGCCCGGCGAGCCGAGGGGCTCTGGGCGGCCCGGCAGGGTCTCGGTGAAGAAGCGGGCGTTCTCGGTGATGAAATCGTCTTGGCCGTCGGGCATATCGTCTTCGTAGTAGATGGCTTCCACCGGGCAGGCGGGTTCGCACGCGTTGCAGTCGATGCATTCGTCGGGCTGGATGTAGGCCATGCGGCCGCCGACGTAGATGCAGTCGATGGGGCATTCCTCCACGCAGGCGCGGTCCAGTACGTCGACGCAATCCGCGCCGATGACGAAAGTCATGAAAGCCTCCCTCGAATGAATGCCCCGTCGAGCAGGTCGGGGCACCGTCAACGATGCGCGTGCCGGACCGGGCGCGGTAGCCGCCGAACGGTGCGCACCTCATAAGGGCGGCTTATGGGCCGGGCGGGCGCGGGCGACGGCCTGCCCGCATAATTCAGCCTTATGACCCTGCCCCCGGGAACGCCCGACCTGGAGGTGCTCGACCTGCTCGCCTCGGTCGCCGAACTGGGCAGTCTCGGCGCCGCCGCGCGCCGGCACGGCATCACCCAGCCCGCCGCGAGCATGCGCGTCACCGCGCTGGAACGTCGGCTGCGCCTGCGGTTGCTCGAGCGCGGGCCGACCGGGTCCAGCCTCACCGAACCGGGGCGCGCGGTCGTCGCGTACGCGCGACCGCTGCTGGCGGCGGCGCACACCTTCGCCGCGGGCGTGGCCGCCCTGCGCACCGCCGACCAGCCGAGCCTGCGCATCGCGGCCTCGAAAACCATTGCCGACCACCGCATGTCCCAGTGGCTCACCGCGCTGCGCACCGCGCGGCCGGAGGTGACCGTCGCCCTCGAGGTCGGCAATTCCCGGCAGGTCCAGGACTGGGTGAGCCACGCGCAGGCCGACATCGGCTTCGTCGAGGGCCCGCACGCCCCGGCGGAACTGGTCAGCCGGGTGCTCGGCGGGGACGAACTCGTGGTCGTGGTCGCGCCCGGGCACGGCTGGACACGCCGCAGTTCGGTGACCGTGGCCGAACTGGCCCGCACCGCCCTGCTGTGGCGCGAACCGGGCTCGGGCACGCGCGACACCGTCTGGGAACTGCTCGCGGCCCAGGCCGAACCCGCCCGTCCCGCAGCCGAATTGGGCTCGGCCGCCGCGATCCTGGCCACCGCGCGCAGCGGCCTGGCCCCGGCCATCCTGAGCAGGCTGATCGCCGAACCCGATCTGCGCAGCGGCGCACTGGTCGGCATCCCGGTCGCCGACGCGGCCCTGACCCGCAAATTCCGGGCCGTGTGGCGGCGGCAGGCGCCGCCCGCGGACCCCGCCGACCTGCTGGTTCGCATCGCCGAACAATTCGAGCGAGCGCACGGCGCAGCCTGATTTCCCGCCCGATTCGCTGTGCCAGAATGCGGCATGACCATCAAGATCGACGCACTGGATTCCGCGCTGCTGGCGGAATTGGCGCGCGACCCGCGCACTCCGATCCTGGAATTGGCGTCCCGACTAGGGGTCGCCCGCAATACCGTGCAGGCCCGGATGAAACGGCTGGAATCCAGTGGGGCCGTGCGCGGTTATCCGCCGAATGTGGATCTGCAGGCGCTCGGCTTCGCGGTGCACGCGTACGTGGGCGTCGAACTCGACCAGAACAGGATGGACGCGATCGTCGAAGCGCTGCGGGCGTTTCCGAACGTCCTCGAGGTGCACGCCACCACCGGCCGCGCGGATCTGCTGGTGCGCATAGCCGCCCGGTCGCAACAGGATCTGCTGGCGATCATGCAGCAGGTGCACACCATCGGGGGCGTCAAACACACCGAAACCATGCTGGCCCTGGCCACGCCGATCGAATACCGCGCCCTGCCGCTGGTCGAGCATTCGACCCGGAACCCCGGTTCCGCCTGATGTGATCCGGATCTCTCCGCGCTCGAGCAGAATGCCGCTCCCATTCGAGTGCCGTAGATCACTTTTGAGCAGTCTGATCAGTTTTTCGACCAACTGTTGACATCTGAAACCCTTCCCGGCAAGTTTCGCTGCACCGATTGCTTTACGTACCTTCGTTCGCGGTTCACGACCTGGGCCGTGGGAAGTGTGGTGACAGTTCATGACCAGCGTTGCCTGCCCGTCCTCGCTACCGCGGACCACCGCGCCGTACGAGTTGGCCGACCGCTATCGCTCGGGCTCGGGCCCGGTCCTGCTCACCGGCGTTCAGGCCATCGCCAGACTGCTGGTCGAACAGCACGTGCGCGACATGCGCGCCGGGCGCCGGGTCGCGACCTTCGTCTCCGGCTACCAGGGCAGTCCGCTCGGCGGGGTCGACAAGATGCTGCTGGGCATGCCGACCGTGCTCACCGAGCACGACATCACCTTCGTGCCCGGCTTCAACGAGGAACTGGCCGCCACGGCGGTCTGGGGCAGTCAGGCCGATCTCCCGGCCGGCAATGCGACCCATGACGGGGTCGTCGGGGTCTGGTACGGCAAGGGCCCGGGCGTGGACCGCGCCACCGATGCCATCCGGCACGCGAACATGTACGGGGTCAACGCCCGCGGCGGGGTGCTGCTGCTGGTCGGTGACGATCCGGCCTCGAAATCCTCCACGGTGCCGGCGGTCAGCGAGCGGTCGCTGGCGGCCATGGGCGTGCCGGTGTTGTTCCCGCGCAACGCCGAAGAGATCATCACCATGGGCATGCGGGGGGTCGCGCTGTCGCGGGCCTCGGGCTGCGTGGTGGCCATGAAGATCGTGGCCGATGTCGCGGACGGCGCGTGGACGGTGGACGGCTCGGTGGCCGATCTGACGGTGACGGTGCCCGAAGTGCTGTGGGAGGGAAGGCCTTTCCGCTACCGGCAGCGGCCGATGGCGGCCCCGACCGACAGCGTGCTGGCCGAGGCGGATCTGTACGGTCCGCGCTGGGATGTGGTGCGCGCCTTCGGGGCGGCGAACACCCTCGACGTGATCGAGGTGGATCCGCCCGCCGCGCGGCTCGGGATCGCGGCCACCGGAACCACTTTCGATGCCGTGCGCCAGGCCCTGCTCGACCTGGGCGTGGACGAAACCGCCCTGCATCGCGCGGGAATTCGACTGCTGCGCATCGGCATGCCGTATCCACTGGGCGCGCAACACGTCACCGAGTTCGCCCGGGGCCTGGAAGAGATCGTCGTGGTGGAGGACAAGACCGCGTTCATCGAAACCCAGATGCGCGAGATCCTCTACGGCACGGTCGCGCCGCCGCGCATCATCGGCAAGCGGGACGAGCGCGGTGCGACGCTGATGCCGTCCGACGGCGAACTGACCCCCGGCCGGTTGCTCGGGCCGCTGCGGCGCGTGCTGCGCGGCCGCGTCGAACTGAAAAAGGCAGCGCCGCCGCCGCTTTCACTGGAGGTGCTCTCCGCCGAACGCAAGCCGTACTTCTGCAGCGGCTGCCCGCACAATCGCTCGACCGCGCTGCCCGAGGGGTCGATCGGCGGCGGCGGGATCGGCTGCCACACCCTGGTCACCATGTCCGGGCGCGGCGACAGCGCGGTCACCGGCCTGACCCAGATGGGCGGCGAGGGCAGCCAGTGGATCGGGCAGGCCCCGTTCACCGATGTGCCGCACCTGTTCCAGAACATCGGCGACGGCACCTTCTTCCACTCCGGGCAGCTGGCGGTGCAGGCGTGCGTGGCGGCGGGGGTGAACATCACCTACAAGGTGCTGTGGAACGAAGTGGTCGCCATGACCGGGGCGCAGGACGTGGAGGGCGGGCTCACCGTCGCGGGCCTGACGCACAAGCTCAGCACCGAGGGCGTACGCCGCATCATCATCTGCGCCGACGAACCCCAGCGGCACAACCGGCGGGCGCTGGCCAAGGGCACGCTGCTGTGGCATCGCGACCGGCTCGACGAGGCGCAGCGGCTGCTGCGCGAGGTCCCCGGCGTCACCGTGATCATCTACGACCAGCACTGCGCCGCCGACGCACGGCGTCAGCGCAAGCGCGGCACCCTGCCCACCCGCGACACCCGCGTGGTGATCAACCAGGCGGTGTGCGAAGGCTGCGGCGACTGCGGGACCAAGTCCAATTGCCTGTCGGTGCAACCGGTCGAAACCGAGTTCGGCGACAAGACCCGCATCGACCAGACCTCCTGCAACACCGACTACAGCTGTCTGGACGGCGACTGCCCGTCCTTCGTCACCGTCGAGGTGACCCCGGACAAGAAGGGCCGCAAGGGTTCCGTTCGCACAACCGCCGAACCGCCCGAGGTGGCGGATCCCGGGCTCGGCGCACCGATCGGCACGCAGAACGTGCTGCTCGCCGGCATCGGCGGCACCGGCATCGTGACGGTGAACCAGGTTCTGGCCACGGCCGCGCTGCGCGCCGGCTACGAAGTCGAGAGCCTGGACCAGATCGGGTTGAGCCAGAAGGCCGGTCCCGTGGTGTCGCACCTGCGGTTCGCGACCGGCCGGCTGGAGCCGTCCAACCGGCTCACCCCCGGCAGCGCGGACTGCGTGCTCGCCATCGATCTGCTGACCGCCGCCGACCGCCGCTACCTCGGGTACGGGAATCCGGCGGGCACCATCGTGGTGGCCTCGACGAGCCTGACACCGACCGGAGACATGGTGTACGACAGGTCGATCGAGCATCCGCCGATCGCCGAGCTGCTGGATCGACTGGCGACCGTGTCGCGCTCGCTACATCACTTCGACGCGCTGGCGGCCGCCGAGCGGCTGTTCGGGAACACGGCGGCGGCGAACTTCCTGATGGTCGGCGCGGCCGTGCAGACCGGCGGACTGCGCCTGCCCGCCGCGGCCATCGAGGAGGCGATCGGGATCAACGGCGTCGCGGTCGCGGCGAACGTCGCCGCCTTCCGCTGGGGGCGGGCGGCCATCGCGGATCCGGCCGCGTTCGCGGCCGCGGTGGACGCGGCTCGACCGCGGGTCACCACACCGGTCGTGCCCGCGGACCTGCTGGCGGGCACCGACTTCGAGGGCGAGGTGCGCGAGCTCGTGGAACGCCGCGCCGCCGAACTGATCGGCTATCAGAACGTGAAGGTCGCCCGTCGCTACCTCGAGACCGTGCAGCTGGCCTGGTCGGCCGAACGCGCGATCACCGACCGCACCGACTTCAGCGCCGCCGTGGCGCGCGGGCTGTTCAAGTTCACCGCGTACAAGGACGAGTACGAAGTTGCGCGCCTGCTCGTGGATCCGGCGTTCCTGGCCGAGGTTCGGGCGCAGGTACCCGGGGGCGAAAAGCTCACGTACAAGCTGCATCCGCCCGTCCTGCGGGCGCTCGGTCGCAAGAAGAAGATCGGGCTCGGCCCGAAATCCCATGTGGCGCTGCGGCTGCTCGCCACGGGCAGGGCGTTGCGCGGCACGAAACTGGATCCGTTCGGGTACGCCCACGTGCGAAAAGTGGAGCGCGAGCTGCTGTCCCACTACACCGGCATGGTGGGCCGGCTAGCGGCAGAACTGAGCGCCACCGGCTACGACACCGCAGTCCGGGCCGCCGCGCTGCACGACGTCGTGCGCGGGTACGAGGACATCAAGCTCGGCAACGTCGAGCTCTACCGCTCCGGACTGCGGGAGCTCGGCATCGACTACTGATCCGGCTCCGGCTCGTCCGGGGTCCGGGTCACCCGGTCGCATGAGGGGCGACCGGGCGATCCGGGCAACGGCGCGAGCCGCCCGTGCGCGCCGGCCATCGGGCACGGCCCGAATCGACTGCCCTGGGCGCAACGTCGGCGGTGCTCACGCCCCGGTGGAGTGCGCATGGCCGCAGCCGCGAACAGCAGCTCGACCGAAACAGTTTGCACCGCAACGTAAATGAGGAATCACCCGGCACGGCGGCGCGGCGGAACAGGTCGCGCCCACCACCCGGCCATGCCCCGACACGCCACCGCCCCGGCCGACCCCGGCCCAGCGCCGCCACCAGCGGCGACCAGCGCCCCGCCCCGTACGGCCCACCAGGCCGCCTCGGGCAGGGCATCCAGAGAGGAAGCACCCGTGACCGCAATGCACACCGACGCAGGGGTTTTCGCCCGCTCGCACGAGCTGAGCCCGCGCAGCCACGAGCAGGTGGTGTTCTGCGAGGACGACCGCACCGGGCTAAAGGCGATCATCGCCATTCATTCCACCGCGCTCGGTCCCGCCCTCGGCGGCACCCGGTTCTACCCGTACGCCGACGAATCCGCCGCGCTGCAGGACGTGCTGCGGCTGTCGTGGGGCATGACGTACAAGGCGGCGGCCGCCGGGGTGAACCTGGGCGGCGGCAAGGCCGTCATCATCGGCGATCCCGCGCTCGCGAAAACCGAAGCGCTGCTGGGCGCATACGCCCGCTTCGTGGACACCCTGGGCGGGCGCTACATCACCGCGGGCGATGTCGGCACGAACACCGGCGATCTCGATGTGATCGGCCGGCACACCGCGCACGTCACCGGCCGCAGTGTGGCCGCGGGCGGTTCCGGCGACAGCGCCCGGCTCACCGCGCTCGGGGTCTTCCACTCCATGCGCGCCGGGGCCGAGGCCGTGTGGGGTACGCCCGCGCTGGCCAACCGGACCGTAGGCGTGGAGGGTGCGGGCAAGGTCGGTGGCGAACTCGTCGAACTGCTGCTCGCCGATGGGGCGGAGGTCTGCGTGAGCGACGTGAACGAGGCAGCCCTGCAGCGCATTTCGCAACGGCACCCGGCCGTCCGGCTGTTGGGCTCGGTCGCCGCCGCTCCGGTGGACATCTATGCGCCGTGCGCCCTGGGCGGCACGCTCACCGAGGACAGTGCCGCGGCACTGGAGGCGAAACTCGTGTGCGGGGCGGCCAACAACCAGCTCGCCCATCCGGTGGTGGAGCACGCGCTCGGTGAGCGCGGCATCACCTGGGTCCCCGATTTCGTGGCCAACGCCGGGGGGCTGATCCAGGTCGAGGGCGAATTGCGTTCCGCCCCGGCCTCGGTCGTGGAGGCCGACGTCGCCCGCATCTACGACCGCTGCCGCGACATCATCACCGTCGCGCGCGGCGCGGGCATCGGCGCCGGCGCGGCCGCGAACCGGTTCGCCGAGCGCCGCCTGGACGCCATCCCGCGATCGAACTGACCGCGGCGCAAGAAGTTTCGAGGAGGAGACAGCACGTGGCGATCACCAGCGGCATGTTCCGCACGAAATCGGTCGAACAGTCGATCCGGGACACCGACGACCCGGATTCCAAGCTCCGCAAGGACCTGACGGCCCGCGACCTCACCATCTTCGGTGTGGCCGTGGTCATCGGCGCGGGCATCTTCACGCTCACCGCGCGGACGGCGGGCACGGTGGCCGGGCCCGCGGTCTCGCTGGCCTTCGTCTTCGCGGCGATCGCCTGCGGGCTGACGGCGCTGTGCTACGCCGAGTTCGCCTCGACGGTGCCGGTGGCGGGCAGCGCGTACACCTACGCGTACGCCACCTTCGGCGAGGTGATCGCCTGGATCATCGGCTGGGATCTCATCCTGGAATTCGCCCTGGCGGTGTCGGTGGTGGCCAAGGGGTGGTCGCAATACCTCGGCGAGTTGCTCGGTCATCAGGTGACGGTCGAGCTCGGATCGCTGCGGTTCGACTGGGGCGCGGTGGCGATCATCACGATCGTCGGCACGCTGCTGGCCACGGGAACCAAACTGTCGTCCCGGGTTTCGGCGGTGGCGGTCGCGATCAAACTGGGCGTCATCGCGCTGGTGCTGGTGGTCGGCGCGACCTATTTCAAGGCCTCGAATCTCTCGCCCTACATTCCGCCGCCGCAGCCGTCCGAGCATGCCGAAGGCGTGCGGCAGTCGCTGTTCGCCTGGCTCACCGGATCCGGCGGCACGGCGTTCGGCTGGTTCGGGCTGCTGTCCGCGGCGAGCCTGGTGTTCTTCGCCTTCGTCGGCTTCGACGTGGTGGCGACCACCGCCGAGGAGACGCGCAATCCGCAGCGTGACGTGCCGCGCGGGCTGTTCGGTTCACTGGCCATCGTGACCGTGCTCTACGTCGCGGTCTCGCTGATCCTGACCGGCATGGTGTCCTACACCGAGTTGCAGGGCGAGAATGCAACCCTGGCAACGGCTTTCGCGATCCACGGCGACACCTGGGTGAAGAACATCATCTCCATCGGCGCGATCGCGGGCCTGTCCACCGTCGTCATGGTCATGTACCTCGGGCAGACGCGCATCCTGTTCGCCATGTCCCGGGACGGGCTGCTCCCCCGCTCGCTGGCCCGCACCGGCGAACACGGCACCCCGGTCCGGCTGACCGTGCTGGTCGGCGTCGTCTGCGCGCTGCTGGCCGGCTTCGTGGACTTCGGCACGCTCGAGGAAATGGTGAACATCGGCACCCTGGTCGCCTTCGTCATGGTCGCGGTGGGCGTGCCGATCCTGCGCCGCACCCGCCCCGACCTGCCCCGCGGCTTCCGCGTCCCCCTGGTCCCCCTGATCCCGATCCTGGCCGCAGTCGCCTGCCTGTGGCTGATGCTCAACCTCTCGATCGAGACCTGGCTGCGGTTCGTGATCTGGATGGCGCTGGGCATGGTGGTCTACTTCGCCTACGGGCGCGGACATTCCATGTTGCGTAGGCAACCGGTCGGCCGCGCACCGGCCGAGAACGATCAGCCGGTCGCGGACGGTACGCCGGTGAGCTAGGGGGTCAGCGCCAGGATCTGCGGGACGATCGCGTCCCACTCGTCACGCGGGGGCATCTCGTGGCCGGTCCGGGCCAGGATGTGGAAGCGCGCGCCGGGAATGGCGGCGGCGAGGGCCTTCCCGTGCGCGAGCGGGAACAGCGGGTCCTCGTCGCCGTGCAGGACCAGGGTCGGGGCGGTGACGGTGGCCAGGCGATCGCGCCAGGCCGGGCCGGCGTCCATGAGGAACGGGTTGGTCAGCTGGGCGGCGATATTCGACGCGCGGGCCACGACGCGGGCGGCCTGGGCGCGGCGGGCGGCTTCGTCGAAGGGGCGGCTCGTCGCGGCGAACGGACGCTCGGAGGCGACGAGATAGTCGACCACCGCGGCCTGATCGGACCAGTCGGGCTCGGGCATCTCGCCACCGAAGAAGGCGGCCAGCTCGGGGGTCATGCCCGGCAGGTCGGTGGCTTCGTGCCCGGGCCCGCCGGGAGTTCCGGAGGAAAGCACCAGTGCCGCAACCCGTTCCGGATGCGCCAGCGCCACCAGCTGCGCCAGCGCCGAGCCACCCGACATCCCGTACAACGTCGCCCGCTCGAGGCCGTAGGCGTCCAGCACCGCGACCGTGTCCGCGATGACGTCGGCCAGCCCGTGCGGCGGCGCACCCACCTCGAAGGTGGAGGACCGGCCCGAATCCCGGGCGTCGTAGCGGATTACGAACCGTCCGCCGGCGACCAACCGCTCGATGAACTCCTCGTCCCACGCCAGCATGGAGTCCCCCGCCCCGTGCAGCAGCACGATGGCCGGGTTCCCCGCGTCCCCGAAAGCCTCCGTGCTCAACACGATTCCCGAGTTCTCGACGTTCCGCTCGACACCGACCACCGCACTGCCCTCCATCTCCGTTACGTGTGCCGCGAATCCTCCCAGGGGTCTACGACAGAAATCCCCGCCGCGACGAAGGGCGCGGTATCGCGGGTGGCGATGCTGAAGTCCGCGGCATCGGCGATGGCGGCGATCATGCCGTCCGCCGTCGCGATGGCGGAGCCCGTGGCCCGGGCGGCCGCCATAAGGCGCGCGTAGCGGCGGGTCGCGGCCAGATCGTAGGGCAGGATTCGCCCGGCGAACAGGGGAAGCAGGTGGTTCTCGAGTTGTTCGTGCAGCACTTCACGACGACGCCCATCCGGCAATACCGCAGCACCGTAACGCAATTCGCCGACCGTGACGGCGGTCAGGTAGAGCGTCTCGACGGCCTGGGCGTCGATCCAGGCGATGACGCGCGGGTCCGGAGCCTTACGCAGGGGTTCGCTGATGACATTGGTGTCCAGGATGATCACTACTCGAACTCCAGGGGCTCGGCCGGGGTGCGGTCCCGGTTGTCGAAGACCGCGTGTTCCGCATCGGTCAGCTCGACTTCCCGTCCGATATCGACCAGGAGTGAACCGAGCTTGATGCGGCCGGGAGGTAGCACGGCATCGGTGATGATCTGCCGCAGCTCGGCTTCGGCACTGCGTCCGTGCGCGGCCGCGCGCTGCTTGATGGCGCGATGCACTTCTTCGGATAGGTTCCGGACCACGACACTCTTCATCTGATATCAGCTCCTCGCATTTGCTATCAATGATAGCGATTCAGCCGCCTGATATCACCGGCAATCGGGCACTTTCGCCAGGTCGTGGGCGCGCCTGTTGCGGCACACCGGGAACGTTCGCGAGGCTGGCGGGGTGCGGCTCATTGATATGTCGGTTCCCCTGCGCAGTGGCATGCCCGTTTATCCCGGGGACCCGGAGGTGGTGATCGAGGCGGCGTTGACGGTGGCGGGGGCCGGGGTCAACGTGCTGGGGGTGCATATGGGGTCGCAGAGCGGGACCCATGTCGACGCGCCCCGGCATATCGACGACGGGCTGCCCGCCCTGGACGAGGTGCCGTTGGAACGGTTCGCGGGGGCGGCGGTGGTTATCGACGCGCGCGAGTTCGGGGCGCGGGCGGCCATCGGGGCGGAGGTGTTCGAAGGGCGGGTCGCGGCGGGGCAGATCGTGCTGATCTGTACCGGGTGGTCCCGGTTCTGGGGGACGGACGAGTATCTCGCGCATCCGTTTCTCAGCGTGCGGGCGGCGCGGTATCTGGTCGACGCCGGAATCCGGACCGTCGGGATCGACGCGCTCAGCGTGGACCCGACCCCCGCGCACGACATTCCCGCGCCCCTGGCGCTGTGCCGGGCACACGCGGTGATCGCGGAGAACCTCACGAACCTCGCGGAGGTGCTGGCGGCGCAGGAGGCCGGTGACACGGTCGAAGCGTCACTGTTTCCGCTGCATATCCCGGGTGCGGACGGCGCTCCGGTGCGCGCGGTGGCCCGGATTCACCCCGCGGCGAGGGTTCGGGCATAACGCTTCGCTGTGACGGATGTGGCACTGTATCGGAATTTGTGGCGCGGAACACTCGATCTTCGTAAACTGCTGGGCGACACACGGGCGGCGTCGGGGCCCCCGTTTACCAATGCTCGACCAGAGAGATCCACCACGTGAATCGTTCCGCCGTCTCCACATTGCTAGCCACCGCGGCCATCATGGTCGCGGCCCCCGCCGCCAGCGCGGATATCGTCCTCTCCGAGGTGCCGAACTCGGTCGCCGAAAAGAAGAAGAACGACGATCCCATGCAGACGATCGCCCCCGGTTCCGGCGGCTCGTCCGACGACATCAACACCGGCACCTCGGGTGGCCTGGCCACCACCGGTTCCACCGGCACCGGCTCGTTCGGCCTGCCCAACCTCGACAAGCTGCTCTTCGGCCCGTTCGACACGCTCTGCGCGGTCACCGGCAGTGCATGGACGGTGCTCGGCGAGACCAGCTTCGGCTGCGGCAGCCTCGACAAGAAGCCCGGCGACGGATTCTGACGCCGAACCCCCGACGGGTTCGCAACGCACCTCGAGCATGAGAAAGGGGCGCCGACTTCGGTCGGCGCCCCTTTCGTGTCTTCGGGTCAGCGGTTATCGTCGGCGTTGCCGGCCTTCCACTGCGCCCACGGGATGTTCCAGTCACCCAGGCCGTCCACGCCCGAGAGCGTCCCGCCCACGGTGTTCTTGACGATGGTGATGTCGCCGCGCTTGGCGTTGTCGTACACCCAGCGCGCGTTCTCCGGGCTCAGGTTCAGGCAGCCGTGGCTGGTGTTCGACGAACCCTGCGCCCCGACCGACCACGGCGCGGAGTGGAAGAAGATGCCGGAGTAGGAGATTCGGGTCGCCCAGTCCACCGGCGTCTTGTACCCGTCGGGTGAGTTGACCGCGACGCCGTAGGTCGAGGAATCCATGATGATCTTGTCGTGCCGGTCGGCGACGATGTAGATCCCGTTGTCGGTGGGCGTGCTGTTCTTGCCCATCGAGGTCGGCATGGTGCGCACGACCTGGCCGTTCTTCTCGACCGTCACCTGCTTGGTGTCGTCGTCGGCGGTGAAGACCGTGGCGTCGCCGATGGTGAAGCTGGAGTTGATGTCGGTGTCGCCCACCAGGCCGTTGCCCAGGTCGCGGCCGTACACCTGCACGGCCACATCGACCTTGGTGCCCGGGGCCCAGAAATGCTCGGGCCGCCAACGGACTTCGCGGTTGTTCACCCAGTAGAACGCGCCCTCGACCGCGGGGGTTGTCGTGATCTTGATGGCGGCCTGGGCGGCCTTGCGGTCCGGGATGTTCTCGTCGAACTGGATGGCGACCGGCTGGCCGATGCCGACCACTTCGTTCTCACCGGGCAGCAGGTAGGGGTGGGTGCGATTGTTCGGGGAGATGGTGGCGAAGCTCAGCGAGGTGCTGCTCGCACCGCCCAGGCCGATGGCTTCGACCTTGAGGGTGTAGGTGCGCGCGAAGCCCAGCTGTTCGGTCAGCTTCCAGGAGCGGCCGTCCGCGGCCATCTCACCGGCGACCGCGCGGCCCTCGGGGTTGGTCAGCGCGACCGAGCTGAGCTTGCCGTCCTCGACCTTGAGCACCAGCGGGTCGGCGGGCGAGAAGCCCTTCTGCCCATCCTTGACCGGCGCGATCAGCTTCGGCTTGACGAGTTCACTGATGGGGTTGGAATCGATTGCGACCGAAGAGGAATCGGATGTGCTCGACGAACAGCCCACCAGGGCGAGGGCGAGCACGGACAGCACCGCTGTCGAGCCCAGCCACGTCGAACGGCGCCGGCTCGACCGGAGCCGACCCTGACCAATACTCATTGCAACCCCACTTCACGTCTCGGTGCGCAGCTGGACACCGAGGATTCGGCCCCGACCACACGTGTTCGACCCACCACGCCCGCGGGGTTTCGGTCGAGATCACGCCTGCAAGTCATTCTGCCAGGCACCACCGACCTGACAAACGACAACGCGTCCCACCCCCTCGGGGTTCAACCGGTTCATCACCTGGAGGCCGCACTTCGTTAACACCGTTCGACGAGATCTTCGAACCACGCAAAAACCCCCAACAACCAGGCGATTTCATGTTTGGCGGCATCGCCTGTTAATGTTTCTACCGCACCGCAGAGAGGCCAACACCGAGAGGGAGAGGCCACGAAGCACAGGGCATGCGCCATTAGCTCAATTGGCAGAGCAGCTGACTCTTAATCAGCGGGTTCGGGGTTCAAGTCCCTGATGGCGCACTTCAGAAGGCCTCCGGCTACCAGCCGGGGGCCTTCTTCTTTTGTTGCCGAATCGATGCCGGCCCATTCCCCTCCCGGCGGGTCGCCAAGATACCCCCGATCCCGCCCGCCACCCCGAACGTGAGCAGAACCACACCCACTCGGTTTCCGAATCACCCACTCCGCCACCCCATCCCAAGCGAATCGCAGCCGCAGGGCACCGAATTTCCGGACGGGACCTATTCCGGGCCGAGGGTGGTGTGGGTCAGGGTCTCGGAGATCGTCCAGATCCGGGTGGCGTCGGCGGGGGCGCGGAGGCGGGTGTAGAGCTTTTGTTCGGCGGGTGGGCCGCCGAGGTGGCCCGGGCCGCTCGGGCCGTAGAACAGGCCGGGGCGGGCGGCGGGGGACGTCGCGGCGTAGAGGGCGGGGAGCTGGGCCGACTCGACCGTGCCGAGGAGGATGCCGCGGGCCGAGAGGAAGCGGATCACGCGGACGCCCAGGGTGTCCCGGGCGCGGCCGACCTCGGGGCGGGCCGCCAGGAGGTTGGTGGGTGCCACGCCGGGGTGGGAGAGATTGCTGGTGATGCCCCAGTCGCCGGCCTCGCTGCGGCGTTGGAGTTCCAGGGCGAACAGGCCCAGGGCGATCTTGGATTGGGAGTAGGCGTGCGAGCCGGTGTAGGAACGCTCCCAGTTCAGATCGTCCCAGTTGATGGCGTTGCTGTTCGCGGAGACGCTGATCTGCGAGGTCACCCGGGCCCGGCCCGCCCGCAGCAGGGGTAGCAGGTGCGACACCAGGGCGAAGTGGCCGAGGTGGTTGGTGCCGAATTGCAGTTCGAAACCGTCGGCCGTGGTCTGGCGTTCGGGCGGTGTCATCACGCCGGCGTTGTTGATCAGCAGGTGAATCGGCGAGCCCTCCGCACGCAGGGTCGCGCCGAGCGCGGCCACCGAGTCGAGCGAGGACAGGTCCAGCTCGCGCAGGGACACCCGCGCGTCCGGCGTCCGCTCCCGAATGCTCGCGAGCGCCGCCTCGCCCTTGCGCGGATTGCGCACCGGCAGCAGCACTTCCGCACCCGCGGCGGCCAGGCGGGCCGCGATCCCGAGGCCGATGCCGTCGCTCGCCCCGGTGACTACGGCGCGCCTGCCGGACAGATCGGGGACGTCGATGTCGATGACCTTGCCTGCCATGTGCACTCTCCCAATGGTGTCGCCGACTCCACGGAAACGCTGTCGCGTGACGCTACCCCCGGGCTCCGGTCCAGACCGGGAACCGCAGATTTCCGACATTTCGGGTGGCCCGATCGTGATCTCCCGGCGCGGCGAGCCGCCCTGTCCGGTTCGGCGTGATTGTTAGCGTCGCCGGGTGGACCCCAACCAGCAGTGGTCGCCGGAACCCACCGTGCCGCCCACGGACTCCGCCGCTCAGGCCACGGATTCCGGCGCGCCGACCGCGGACTCCACCGTCTCGCCGCGGGCCGCGCGCTGGATCGGGCTGGGATGCGTCGCCGCGCTGATCGCCGCGGTGGCCGCGCTGGGCGTGCTCGCGCTCGGGCAGTGGCGGGACACCCGGGACACCGGCGCGGCGGACCGGATCAGCAGCGCCGCCGCGGGCATGAGCTTCGTCTCCCCGGCGGGCTGGGAGGAGATCCCCCCGCAGGACGGCGAACTCGTCTTCGGTCAGTCCGCACTGCGCCGGACCGACGGCGCCGACGGCATGGTGCTGCTGGGCCGGTTGGACCAATCCCTGTTCGCCGCGGCCGAATCCGATGACGCCCGCGCGGCCTGCTCGCTCGGCGGCGGCATGGGCGAGTTCTTCTTTCCCGATTCCGGGCAGCGGATCGACGAGTCGAGCCACGACCTGACGGGCCGGGGCACCACCGGCAAATCCTGCTTCTACCGGGTCGATTTCGACGACTCCGGCGCCACGACCGCCGAGGTCTACACCGCGGTGGTCCGCTCGGGCGAGCAGCGCTGGTGGCTCACCTGGCTCAGCGACACCGACTCCCCCATCGACCAGGCCGCGGCCGCCCGGCTGGCCGAATCGATTCGGCCCCTGTAGCACCGGCCCTGCCGGCAGCAGAGTTCGAGGCCGTTCACTCGAGAGCTCGGCCCGGAAACGCCCGCCCGTCGGCCGAACCCGCAGACCCGGCTCGGAAAGCCCCTCACGTCAGCCCAGTTCGAGACTGGTCGCCCCGAACACCCGATCCTGCCGATGCGCCCGCACCGGCCCGGTGTACATGCGCGCGGTATCGAAACTCGGTGTCAGCCCGGCAGACTCGGCCAACTCCACGGCCGCCGCGTTGGTCAGCGGCACGTCGATCGCCAGCGGCCGGCCCGCGGCGAACTCGCCGAGCCCGGCGAGCAGCTGCCCGGCCGCCTCGGCCGAATCGGCGAACAGCGGCCCCACCCGCAGGGAATCCCGTGCGGGACGGACGGTTCCGAAGCCGGTCAGCACCCCGCCCTGCTCGCGGACAACGGTGTGATGACCGGGCTCGGCGAGCCAGGCGCCGAGAAAACGCGGCCGGTCGGCGGGCATGCAGCCGGAGTCGTAGCGGTGCAGGGCGGCGGTGTCGGCGGCCGTGGCCGGGCGCACCGTGCCGTCGGCGCCGGGCAGGCGCGGTACGCCGACGAATCGCGCGCTGCGATAGGCGAGTTCGAAGCCGCTGCGGCGATAGTCCCCCTGCCGGTCCGGCACGCCGTCGAGCCCGATGGTGCGCGATCCGGCGTGCGCGATACCGGCCTTCCAGGTCGCCAGCCCCAGCCCGGTCCCCCGCCAGCGCGGGCGCACCAGATAGAACCCCAGGAAGGCGTAGTCGGTGCCGTAGTTGACCACCGACACCGCCGACACCGGCTCGCCGTCGATGCGGCCCAGGAAGAAGCCCTCGGGATCCTGGGCGAAGAAGGCGGTGATGTCGCGTTCGCCCGGATTCCAGCCCTCATCCGCCGCCCATTCGCGGACCACGGCCCAATCCGCGGCGGTCGCCGTCCCGATGGTCAGTACGTCAGCGGCACCCGTCGCATCCGGCATCCTCCAACGGTAACCGCGGACCGGGCGCCCGCGGCCGGAGTTGCCGCAGATCGGTGTCACCCCGCTGGACTAGGCTTGCCCCCGATCCCCAACCCTGTGAGCAGCCCATGAACGACTTCGCCCATTCCGATTCCGCGTCGAGCAGCCGTATGGACAAGGCCCGGCGTCTGGCGGCCTACACCTGGCACCGCGACATCTCCGGAGCGGAACTGCTCGCCATGCCCATGCCCGAACGCCGCAAACTAGCGCGCGCGGCCGAGGCGAATCCGCCGAGTACCGACGAGACCTGGCAGGTGGTGGCCCGCCTGCTCACCGAGAAGGATTCCTGGGCGGCCCGCAATCCCGGGCATCCGGCGGCTCGCCGGGAACAGGCCGACGAGAAGATTCTCTGGGTGAAACCGCCCGTCACACCGTGGCTCAGCTAGCCGCACCCTTGACAGCAAGAAATGAACGGGGGTTCACTGCTTGAGTGTCACCCGACTTCGAGAACCACGCGGGAACCCGCCCCGCCGCCTGGCGCGATGAGCTGACCGGCGGCGACGCCTCGCTCTTCGCCGATCGCCCCGAACCCGGCGGCGAATTCGCCGGCCGCACCCTCACCTACGAGGTGACCGGCCGCATCGCCCGCATCACCTTCAACCGGCCCGAACGCGGCAACGCCATCACCGCGGACACCCCGATCGAACTGGCGACCGCCGTCGAACGCGCCGATCTCGATCCGCGCGTGCACGTCATCGTGGTGAGCGGGCGCGGCAAGGGCTTCTGCGGCGGCTACGACCTGTCGATCTTCGCCGAGAACGGCATGGAACCCGCACCGGGCGCGCAGCCCACCGAGGGCACCGTCCTGGACCCGGTGGTCCAGGCCCGCAATCACAATCCGTGGGGCACTTGGGATCCCATGGTGGACTACGCCATGATGTCGCGCTTCAACCGCGGCTTCGCCAGCCTGCTGCACGCGAACAAGCCGACCGTGGCCAAGGTGCACGGGTTCGCCATCGCCGGCGGCACCGACATCGCGCTGTACGCCGATCAGATCATCTGCGCCGCGGATGCCCGGTTCGGCTATCCGCCCACCCGGACCTGGGGCATTCCGGCCGCGGGCATGTGGGCGCACCGGGTCGGTGATCAGCGCGCCAAACGCCTGCTGTTCACCGGCGACAGCCTCAGCGGCGCGCAGGCCGCGGAGTGGGGCCTGGCCATCGAGGCCCCCGCCCCGGACGAGCTCGACGAGCGCACCGAGGATCTGCTGCACCGCATCTCACAGGTGCCGATCAATCAGCTGATCATGGCGAAGCTGGCGCTCAACAGCGCGCTGCTGAATCAGGGCGTGCTCAACTCCGGCATGATCAGCACCGTGTTCGACGGGATCTCCCGGCACACCAGGGAGGGCTACGCCTTCCAATTGCGCTCGGCCACCGCCGGTTTCCGCGAGGCCGTCCGCGAGCGCGACGAGCCGTTCGGCGACTGGAAGCGCGCGCAGTTCGACCGCCCGCGGGACGAGAGCTAGCCCAGGTCGGTACGCTCGGCCTCGGCGACCACCCGGTCCGCGAGCGAGCGCAGCGCGGCGGCCTCGCCCGCGTCCAGCCCGTCGATGAACAGCCGCCGCACCAATTCCACATGATTGGGCGCGGCGGCCTCGAGCGCCCGGCGCCCGGCCTCGGTCAGGCGCACCTCGCGCCCGCGGGCGTCGTCGACCGCCTGACAGCGATCGATGAGCCCGCGCGCGGCCATGCGGGACAGATGCTTGGAGAGCCTGCTCTTGTCCCAGCAGATCTCCGCGCCCAGATCCTTGGCGCGCAGCTGCCCGCTCGCGGCGGACAACGCCACGAGCACCTCGTAGTCGGAGGTGGACAGGCCGTCGCGGGTCAGCCCGGCGGCGATCGCGGCATCCATGCGCTGCCGCAGCCGGATATAGGATTGCCAGGTTGCCTGTTCTTCGTCGCTCAGCCAGCGGACCATGCTTTTCATCCTATCCCGCACTAGTTGACATGGACACTAAAGTCGGTGTATCGGCGCGCACACACCCGCGGCGCCGAACGTGTCGTAAAGTACGGGCAATTCGTCCGAGACGCGCGGCCGGAGATCATTACCCGCAGTAGCGATTTCCGGAGCGAACGGACGGGACCCCTTCCCGCGGAACACCTTCGCGGGGGCGTCGGTCCGTAGCTTTTACCTGGATGAATAGCTCATCCGGTTGACAATGCAACGGTCCGCAGAAACAGTAGACGCCGGACCCGTACCGGCCACCGTGCCGCAACCCTGCGGCAGCGGTGGCAATCCGCGCCGAATCGGGCCTATACCAACCTATTGCGCCGACATTGAGGAATACATGAACGTTCGCCGGCTTCTCGTCACCGCCAGCGTCGCGGGACTGACGACCTTCGCAGCCCAGGGGGTTGCCTTCGCCGATGTGCCCACGGGTTCCTCCGGCACCGGGTCGTCCACCATCGATACCGGCTCGGGCGCCACCGGTTCGGCCAATCTGGCCCAGACCGGTTCCGCCGGAGGCTCGTACAAGAACTGCGACGAGGCCCGCCACGCCGGCCACGCCCCGCTCTTCCGCGGCGAGCCCGGCTACGGACCGCACCTGGACCCGGACGGCGACGGATTCGCCTGCCCGACGGTCTGATCGAGCTCGGACAACGAGAAACCCCCGGTGCCGTCGGCATCGGGGGTTTCTCTTGCGTCCGGTTTCGCTACACCGGGCTCAGCGGAAGATCTTGACCAGCACCAGCGTCACGACCAGCGCACCCGCGCCGATGAGGCTGTACTTGATCTTGGGCTCGTTCACCTTCGCGATCAGCGCGTGCTTGGTGTTGTCGGCCAACCGCTGCGGATCGGCCCGCACCGCGAGTTCGTCGAGGGTGTTCGCGAGCCGGCTCCGCGCGGCCTCGATCTCCCGCTCGATCGCCTCGGTATCTCTCGCCACGTCACACTCCTGTCTGAAAGCCGCGCTCAGCGGCACTGTCGTCTCGAGGCCCCGCGCGCTGCCGGACTGCGGCTGCGCGCCCGCTTACGAGCGGTGCTGTGGAGTGTATCGCTCACACCGCGTCGCGCCCGTCTACTACGGTTGCGGCATGACCGAGAACCACCGACTCAGTCCCGGCGACACCGCGCCCGCCTTCACACTTCCCGATGCCGACGGCAAGGAGGTGTCCCTGGCCGACTACCGCGGCCGCAAGGTGATCGTCTACTTCTACCCGGCCGCCAGCACGCCCGGCTGCACCAAGCAGGCCTGCGATTTCCGCGACAGCCTCGCCGAACTGAACGGCGCCGGGCTCGAGGTCATCGGGATCTCGCCCGACAAGCCCGCCAAGCTGGCCAAGTTCCGCGACAACGAGGAACTGACCTTCCCCCTGCTGTCGGACCCGGACAAAGAGGTGCTGCAGGCCTACGGCGCCTTCGGCGAGAAGACCATGTACGGCAAGACCGTCACCGGAGTCATCCGCTCCACGTTCCTGATCGACGCGGACGGCAAGATCGAGGTCGCGCAGTACAACGTGCGCGCCACCGGCCACGTGGCCAAGCTGCGGCGCGAACTGTCCGTCTGACACCCGGAGAACAGAGAAGTCCCGGCCCCCACCGGGCCGGGACTACTCGAACTCGGTGCAGCCCCCGCACGCGCCGAGAGTCCGGTTCCCGCGCAACGGGTTCCGCCGCGAACGGCCCGCGTCGCGAACGCGGGCCGCGCTGTCAGTGCCTCAGACGCGGGGCATGGTCTGGGCGGCCCACTGCAGCATCATGCGCCAGTGCCCGTCCCACCAGTTCGCGAACTCGGCGGTGCCCACCGGCGGCGGCGCGATCTCGCCCGCGAACAGGCCGCCCTCGGTGGGCGACCCGACCGGATGCGTCGGCGCGGGAATGATGGAGTCGAAATTGGCGCCGGTCTCGGGCTCGGGCTGCGACTTCACCAGCGGGCGCGACGGGCGGGCATCCGCGGGGGATTCCAGCGCCCCGCCCAGGTTCAGGGTGGCCGGATCGATGACGATGATCTCCGGATCCGGTTCCGGGGCAGGCTCTTCCAGCATCGGCATCGGCGCCTGCGCCTCGGTGGGCGCGAACGCGCCCTCGGGCAGCGCGTCCGTGGGCAGGGCGTCCGTGGGCAGGGCGTCCGCGAACTCGCCCGCCGAACCGGTGTCCACCGGGGCGGTTTCGACCGGGGCGGTGGTGTGGTGATCGACCGGTTGCGCGTCGGTGGTGACCCGGGCATCGGCCAGCATGGGTTCGGGCACGGTCTTGGAACCGCTGCTCGCGGAGTAGACGCCGCCCACGACCAGACCGCCGGCCAGCACGCTCGCGGCCGCGAAGAGCGCGGCGGTGCCCCGGGCCCGGCGGATCCGCTCGGCGGCCTCACCGGCGTATTCGACCTCGGGCAGCGCGGACAGCGCCGCGCCGATGGCGGGGGCCGCGGTGGCGACCGAGCACGGAATCACGGGTGCGCCGAAGCCGGCCTCCAGCGCGCCGACGACCGCGGGACCGCTTGCGGCGGAACCGATCAGCACCACCGCGTCCGGCTTGACCCCGGCCGCGTCGAACTGATCCCAGGCCGCGGTGACCGCGGCGCGCATGGCCTCCTCGGTGGTGCCGCCGCCGTTCAGCGTGACCGAGGCGCGCACGCGGCTGCGCTCGGGATCGATGAGGGAGAAGGTCTGCGCGCCGGGCACGACCTCGCAGATGGCGAGATCCTCGAACTCGTCCACCCAGGTCATGGCGCGGGCCACCGCGAGGTGCGCGGCCTTGGCCGACACCATCGAGGCCTCGTGCCACGGGCCGGCGGCCAGCTTGGTGACGATGGCGCGGCGCTCGGCGGCGTCGTGGTACGCCACCGCCGCGCCGACGATCTCGCGATCGGGGCCCAACTTGCCCGCGAGCTCTTCGAGCACCAGCTCGACGGCGGCGGCCAGATCGGCCTTGGTATCGCCGGGGATCTTCTCCACCCGCTCCAGCACGACGCGCTCCGGCAACTTGTCACCGGTGTCGGCGAGAGCCACGGCACGGACGGTGCCGCGTTCGGTGGCGACACCTATGGTCACCGCGGAACGAACTACTGAGGTGGGAACCACAGATCAGCCTTCCAAGGTCGCTAAGTTCTGGTCATTACCCTCTTGTCGAGACTGCCGGGAAGCAGCTGCGATGAAGGTTCGTCGCCATTCCCGGGTGCGGATGGGTAAAAAACGGGGCGACATAGGGACACACGAACTACCGCAGCGTGTCATCGGAGTGTCGCTACCTCTAGGCTGTGGACGTGGATGCGCGTACGGGAACCAGGTCGACTCGACGACCGGACCCTGCGTTGGAGTTGCAGGACGACCCGCAGGAACTCATGCCGCGTCGCCGTCCGACGCAGGAACGGAGCAAGCGCAAGTTCGACGCCCTGCTGCAGTCCTCGCGTGAACTGCTGGTCGAGGTCGGCTTCGAATCGTTCACCTGTGAAGAGGTCGCCGCGCGCGCGGAAGTGCCGATCGGCACCCTCTATCAGTTCTTCGCCAACAAGTACGTGATCGTCTGCGAACTCAATCGCCAAGACCTGGTGGCGGTTTCACAGGAGCTGGCCGACTTCCACGGCGAGATCCCGTCGATGGACTGGCTGCGGCACATGAACGCGCTGGTGGACCATCTGGCCGACCTGTGGATGACGGACCCCTCGCGCCGCGAGGTGTGGCTCGCGATGCAGTCCACGCCCTCCACGCGCGCTACCGGCGCGATTCACGAGAAGGAATTCGCCGAGGCGGTCGCGCAGATGCTGCGCCAGCTCATGCCGCGCACGCCGCGGGTGCGCCGTTCCATGATGGCGCAGGTGCTGGTGCACGTCGTGTACTCGATGCTGAATTTCTCGGTGCAGGACGGCCTGGCGCACGAGGACGCCGTGGCCGAACTCAAGCGACTGATGGTCGCGTATCTGCTTATCGCGGAGAAGGAATCGCGCACCGGGGGGCAGCGCAGTTCCCTCGAACCCGAGGCGAATTGAGTTGTCCCGAGGCGAGCCGAGTCGTTCAGCCCTGGAGCAGGTCCGCTAGCTCACCCGGATCTTCCAGCACCACCATGGCCGCCGCGGTGTCCCCGTCGTGGGTCAGCGACAGGTGCACGCGCACCCGCGGCAGGAATTCCGCCGCCAGCCCGTGCAATTTGATGCTGGGCCGGCCCCAGGCGTCGTTGACGACCTCGATGAGCGGATACGGGTTGTCGCCGATCTGCGGGCTGCGCGCGAAACGTGATGAGGCCCAGGCCTTGATCACCGCTTCCTTGGCTGCCCAGCGGGCGGCGTAACTGCGTGCTGGATCGGTGCCCTTGCTTTGGCAGTAGCGCCGTTCTCCAGCGGTGAAACTCTCCCGGATCATGGTGGTTCCGGTGCGTTCCAGTTGTTCGGCGAATTCGGAGATGCAAACCAAATCCAGCCCGATACCAAGGATTGTCACTTGTGGGGACTCCTCGATTCCTTCTTGTGTGCGATCGAATGGGCGCAACATACCAGCGGAGCGTCTACATAGCTCTCATACCAACCGCCGGAGATGCAGCGGTCGGCCGAGAATTACGTGTGTCACGGCTACCCACAGCGCATTGCGGCACTGCCGGTTCGACCATGTCCCACACCGACGCTTGGGGTGCGGGAAAGTTCCGTCGAAGATTCACCCCCTCAGGCGTGACCGGCGAGGACGAGCTACGACGCACCCGACGGTGCCGCGGGCGAGGCGGCGTCGGTCCGTTCTTCGCACGGCACCGGCGAACCGGAACGGAGACGCGGCTCGCCGAAATCACCACCCTGCCGCCGCGTCGAGTAGCAAGCGGCTTCGCCGACAACGCGCGCTTGGCCACGTTGACCCCGGCCATATGGTCTCGATTCCCACCGAGTCGGCAGCGCTCACACCATGCGGAGTGATAACCATCCGGACGCGACAGGAGCTCATCGCAGTTCGGGCACAGCGCGGATGTCCCCGATGCAGGTACCGATACGACCGTGATCCCCGCTCCGGCGGCGGTGTGCGCGAGAGCGGCAACCGCCTGCCCGCGAGCGGACTGCGCCGCGCGATCGTTGTTCCGGCGACCTCGCCCACGGGGCTCGAAGGTGGCCAGATCCTCCACCCCGATCAAACGCGCTCCCGCGGTGACGGAGTAGTCGGTGATCTGACGTGCGAAGTGGAAGGCCAATTCCCTATTTATCCGCCTCCGCTTGGCCCCCACAGCGATCCGCTGTTCCGTGAGCACCGCGATCTTCGCCTCGAGTATCGCCGCCACCTCCGGGTCGGCTCGGCGAGCCAACTGCGAGAGCCGTACTGACTTGCGCTGTAGACGTTGACCTTCCGTTTGCAGTCGTGCCAACTTCACCCCCAGCCCACGATCATCGTAGGTCCACCCGCGAAAATCCGAGAACAACCCGTCGCGGTCCCGGCGGACGACGGCGGCCGCGCCGAGTGTGGACGGCGACCAATCGACTCCGACCGCTGTCGTTGCCGTCGTGGGTTCGCGGGCAGGGACCATTTCCGTTGCCGCGCAGCGCCACAGCACGCCCCGGCGATCGACGATCAGGGTTGGCAGGTGCCAGTCCCGCACCACTCGGCCTCGCAGATGGGCCGGCAGGACGGCGGTCAAACGGACGCGTCTCCACTGCGTACGCCCCGTCGGTGCCCAGCAGAGCGGAAGCTGCACCGTCAATTGCAGTGTGCCATCGACCACGACGAGGTGAGCGAACTGGCGATCTGCTGCGGACAACTGAGCCATAGCGGCCATTCCAGGCGCACTTTGCATGTCGGTGATCCGCAGTGGTCTCGAGAACGCGCGGTGGCCGGCCTCCGCATGCGCGACGATCTGCCGGAGCGCTCCCCGTGCGAAACCCGGCCGCATCGCGGTATCCGATCCGGCCGTGAGCGCCGAACAACGCGGCTCTGGGTCGAATCGGGCCGAATGTGCCGAAACCATGGCATCGCGGTAGGCCATGGTCCGCAATGTGGCCACCGTCTGCGTGGCCACCACCCGGGTCACCCTCGACGGCACGTAGACCCCGTCCGGGTAGACCGGCGTCCAGCCCAGTCTCGCCGCCGCGACGTGACCATGGGCAGGCAACTTTCGACCTTGCCGGTCGCGACCTGTGGCGAGTATGTCGAAAGTCGCAGGCTGCCAGAGCCGTGCGAGCAAGTCCGATCCCGCCACTGTCACCAGGGCGAGAAGCCAGCCGATTCGGGATTCGATTTCGTCAAGTCCGATCGACTCTCCGGTCGCATCGTCCACGGCCGTGACGGGACGGGTCGTGAAAGAGAATTGCCGTGCCGAGGCGGGTCCATCCGTATCGGTTGCCTCGGGGTAATTCACCGGACCCACTTCTCTTGATCCTCGAACGATTCGGAGTGTGCCCGCGAGATGCCCCGGGCCGCAGCAACCATCAACTCATGACCGCGGAGCCTACGTTTTCGTAGGCTCCGCGGGTCGTGAACTCAGCTGTGCGCCGCGACGTGCGCGGCACTTGCGCTACCGGCAGGCCGGTCCCGGGGGGACGGCGACATAGGTTGTGTCGCTGCCCAGGCGGGCCTGCTGGGACAGGAGCATGTCGGCCTCGAGCTGGCGGGACTGTTTCGCGGGGGTGCCGTCGCCGCCGAGGCGGCGGTCGGCGGGGCGCTCGTAGAGGGGAGCGCCGCCGCACATCGCCTCGGTGATCCGCTGGCGGCCGGCGAGCTGACGGTCCTGGGCCCGGCGCTGGTACTCCTCGCGCTTGCCGGGCTCGAGCGCCTCGATGAACGCCTGCGGGTGCACGATCGCGACCAGGCCGGAGACGTGGCCGAAGCCGAGCGAGGTGACCAGACCGGCCTTGAGCGGGAAGCGATCTCCCAGATCCATGGCCTCGCGCACCCACACCAGGTGCGGGTAGGCGCGCATCTTCTCGTCCACGCAGTCCAGGCTGCGGTTGGGCGGGATGACGCCCTGCTCGAGCACCTGGCACAGGCCGATCATCTGGAACGCGGCCGCGCCGCCCTTCGCGTGACCGGTGAGGGTCTTCTGCGAAATCACGAACAGCGGAGCGCCTTCCGAGCGGCCGATGGCCGTGGCCAGCCGTTCGTGCAGCTCGGACTCGTTGGGATCGTTCGCCGCGGTGGAGGTGTCGTGCTTGGAGATCACCGCGATCTCGTCCGGCGCGACACCCAGCTTGGCGAGTTCCTTGGCCAGCTTGGACTCGGGCCCGCCACGACCGGCGCCCAGCGCACCCAGGCCCGGGGCCGGGATGGAGGTGTGCACGCCGTCGGCGAACGACTGGGCGTAGGCGACGACGCCGAGCACGGGCAGGCCCATCTCCAGCGCGACGCTGCCGCGGGCGAGCAATACCGTTCCGCCGCCCTGGGATTCGACGAAGCCGCCGCGACGGCGGTCGTTGGCCCGGGAGAAGTAGCGGTCGCTGATGCCCTTGGCGGACATGATGGCCGAGTCCGCGGTGGCGGACATGTCGCCGAAGCCAACGATGCCCTCGATGCCGAGGTCGTCGTAGCCGCCGGCCACGACCAGGTCGGCCTTGCCGAGCCGGATCTTGTCCGCGCCCTCCTCGACCGAGACCGCCGCCGTGGCGCAGGCCGCGACCGGGTGGATCATGCCGCCGTAGGAGCCGACGTAGCTCTGGACCACATGTGCGAGAGCGACGTTGGGCAGCGCCTCCTGCAGGATGTCGTTGGCGCGCGGCTCACCGAGCAGGTTGTCGATGTACAGCGAGCGCATCGAGGACATGCCGCCCATGCCGGTGCCCTGGGTGTTGGCGACCATGGCCGGGTGCACCCACTGCATGAGCTCGGCCGGGCTGAAGCCGGAGCCGAGGAACGCGTCCACGGTGCAGACGATGTTCCACAGCGCCACCCGGTCGACCGAGGCCGCCATGTCGGCGGAGATGCCGAAGCGGGTCGGATCCCAGCCGGTGGGGATCTGGCCGCCGACGAAGCGTGAGAGCTTGGTCTTGCGCGGGACGCGAATCTCGGTGCCCGCCTTGCGGGTCACCTGCCAGTCGCCCGAACCCTCGACGGGGGTGATGATCGTCTGCTCGGGGCCGGAGGCGTAGAACGCCCGCGCCTCGGCCTCGCTGTTCACGACGAAGGTCAGGTCCTTGTCGAGGAAGACCGAGGTGAGCAGCGGCACCGTGTTGTCGATCATGGCGCCGTCGTCGCCGTAGCGGCGCACGCCGCAGCGCTCGACCACGGTGTCGTGGTACTTCTCGGCCAGCTCGGATTCGGCGACGTAGTCACCGGATTCGGTGTCGTACCAGCCCGGCTTGGGATCGTTCTCCCAGGTGACCAGGCCGGTGGTCCAGGCCAGCTCGAGCACGCCGGCGGCCGAGAGCTGGTCCGAGACCTCCATCTCGAAGCGGGTGCGCGCCGAACCGTAGGGTCCGAGCTCGCCCGCGCCGACGATGACGACCATGTCGTCGAGATCGGCGGTGACCGAACCCCATTCGGGGACCGGCAGCGCGGAGGTCATGGTCGGCGGCGCGGGCAGCGCCGAAATGGTCGCGGCGGCAGCCTCTTCGGCGTCCGCGCCGACGGCTTCGGCCTGCTCGCGGGCCTCCTTGGCCAGGGCGGGCAGATCCAGCTTGGCGCGCGCGAGCCCGCCGGTCAGGTCGATCTGCTGCGGTCCGGTCGCGGTGACGATGCGAGCGCGCGAGGTGCACCACTTGAGCAGCTCGTCGGCCATCTCCGCGGTGGACCAGGTGTGCACGCCGGCCTTCTCCACGGCCTCGACCAGCGGGTCGTTGCCGCCCATGAGACCGGTGCCGCGCACCCAGCCGATCAGCGCGTGCACCAGGGTGACCCGCTCGGCCCAGGACTTCTCCGCGCGCCACTTGGCGACCACGGCGTCGAGCGCGGCCTTGGACTCGCCGTACGCGCCGTCGCCGCCGAACATGCCGCGGTTGGGCGAACCCGGCAGCACCACATGCAGTTTCGCGTCCACGTTGTGATCCGCGCCGACCTTGGACAGCCCGCCGATGAGGCGTTCGACCGACCAGAGCAGAACCCGCATCTCCATTTCGGCGCGGGCCCCGGCGTCGGCCAGGTCACCGGCCACGCGGGGCGCGGCGAAGGGCAGCAGCAGCGACGGGATCATCGCCTCCTTGACCAGCACCTTCGCGCCGCCCGCGTTGTCGACCTGCTCGTTGCCGATCCAGTCGATGAGCGCGTCGACATCGCTGTAGGACGCCATGTTCGCGGGCACGACCCACAGGGTCGCGCCGTTGCGGGCGTGCTCGCGGTACAGCTTCTTGTAGAAGCCGATGCGGTCGTCGTTGAGCGAGGAGGTGGTGGCGATGACCGTCGCGCCACCGGCCAGCAGGCGCCCGGCCGCGGCCGCGGCGATGGAACCCTTGCTGGCGCCGGTGATCACGGCGATGTCCGAGGACCACACGCCCGGCTCTTCGGTGGCGACCGCGGCGTCGGCGATGCGGCCGTAGACCCCGGCCAGCACCGAGCGGGCTTCGCTCTTGGCGCGCTCACGCCACCAGTTGGCCTGTGTCGCAACGGCAGCGCCGGCGCCGAGGTACCCCTCGACATCCAGGTCGGCGACGTCGGCGTCCACGCCCAGCCACAGCCGCGCGAGATCCTCGCGGGCGCTGGCCCAGCGATCGTCGATGAGCAGGGCCTTGCGGGCGTCGAAGGCCGGTGCCACCAGACGCGGCCAGTCCGTGCCCAATTCGGCCGAGACCAGATCGACAAGGGTGTCGTCGGAGGCTTCGGGGGCGGAGATCTGCTCGGTCAGCCCGAGCTGCTCCAGGATGACCCGGGCGGTGGTGGCGAGCACGCCGGTGTTGCCGGTGATCTGCTCGGTGAACTCGCCCAGGGCGGCGGCGTCGACCGTCGCTCCCCCGCCGCCGCCGGCGGACGGCATGGATACCGCGATCCCGCGGCGTGCGGCCACGGCCTGGACCGCGGCATCGATGGCCGCGTCCACGGCGGCGCCGTCGTTGAGCCCGCCGGTGACGAGCCCGCCCATGTCCCCGCCGCGCACGCTGGCGCCTTCGCGGGTGCCGAGCGAGACCTCGGCGGTGACGTGGCTGGCCCAGCCGTCACCCAGGTCCCAGACCTTCTTGACGCGTTCGCCGATGGCGGCGGGCCGCTTGCCGGACGGGCCGAAGACCTTGCGCAGGTGATCGCCGATGGCGTCGGACAGCACCGAGCCGAACGGCTTGTAGGTGCGGGCCAGGCGCTCGACGGTGGCGGACAGCGCGCCCATGTCGGCGTCGGCGGCACCGTCGATGGCGCCGAGCGAGAGTTCCGCGCCGAGGTCGACCAGCAGCTGGTTGCGCCGCGAGGAGACGCCGTCGCACAGGCCCTCGATGGTGTCCACCGGGCCGATCTGGTCCAGCCGCAGCTTGGTCCACAGCGCGATGAGGATGCGGGTGGCGTCGGCCGCGCCGAAGGCGATGTCGTCCGGGCGGGGTCCGCCCGAGGACACCGGGGCTGCGGCCGGGGCGGCAGCGGCGGGAGCGCTTGCGGCGGAAGCGGTCTCGGCGGGAGTCTCCTCCGGCTCGTCGACCGGCGCCGGATCGGTGTCGGTGGCGTAGACGATGCCGGACTCGCGCTCGATGTTGAGCACCTCGACCACGGTGTTCGAGAAGCCGGGCAGCTTCAGGGTATTGGAGGCCAGGTTGGCGGTGGTCGGGGTGGCGGCGAGGCCGACCTCGACGAACCGCTCGACGCCGAGGCCGCCGTGCTCGACGTCGGTGAACAGCAGGTCCTGGGTCTCGATCCAGCGCACGGGGCTGGCGAACTGCCAGGCCAGCAGCTCGACGAGCACCACGCGGCACAGTTCGATGGGCTTGGCGGCCCACTCGTCCCATGCGGCGAGCACCTCGGCGAGCGGCTCGGAGGGCACCAGATCCGCGATCTCCCGGATGAATTCGCGTTCGAGGCTGAACGGGCGCGGCACCAGATTCGGGATGTAGCGGCCCACCAGCACCTCCGGGTGCAGGTCCGCGGGCAGCAGGCCCTGCAGCTTGGTGCGGAAGTCGGGCACGCCGGCGCGCAGCACGGTGGAGTGGAACGGCACGTCGATGCCCGGGATCAGGATGTAGGCGCGCTTGCCGCCGGTGATAGCGCGCAACCGCTCGATCTCGGCTTCGAGGGCGTCGAGTCCGGCGACCGTGCCCGCGATGGCGTACTGGGCGCCGCGCAGGTTGAGGTTCACGACCTCGAGGAACTCGCCGGAGGCTTCGCCGATGCCGGTGATGAAGTCGACGACCTCGTGATCGGCGACGCCGATCTGCGAGGGCCGGATGGCGGCCATCCGATAGTCGCTCAGGCCCTGGGCATTACGCGGAACCAGCTCGTGCATGGCCGAGCCGCGCTGGAACACCACCTCGAGGACGGCGTGCAGCGGGAGCACCCCGGCCACGGCCGAGAGCGCGTTGTACTCGCCGACCGAGTGGCCGGCCAGCATCGCGCCTTCGATGAAGACGCCCGCCTCGCGGAGTTCGGCGACCTGTGCGACACCGAGGGTCGCCATGGCGACCTGGGTGAACTGGGTCAGGTGCAGCACGCCCTGCGGGTGCCGGTATTCCACGCCCCGCGCCTTGAGGTAGGTCGGGTTGTCGCGGACCACGGCGAGAATCGAGAAGCCGAGGGCTTCGCGGGTGTGCTTGTCGGCGTCGTCCCAGACCGCCTTGGCGGCCTTGCAGCGGGTGCGCGCGTCCAGACCCATCCCCTTGGTCTGAATGCCCTGGCCCGGGAAGGCGTAGACGGTCTTGGGCGGCGCGACGCGACCGGTGGCGGTCATGACCAGATCGCCGTCGATGCGGCAGGAGACCTCGATGACCTCCGCGCCCTGATCCATGGCGACGCGTTCCACGCGCACGTCGATCTGCGCGCCCAGCCGGACCATGCCCAGGAAGCGGGTGGTCCAGGCGGACAGTGTGCGCGGGGGCACCTTGTCGGCGATGTCGATGGCCGAGACCGCGTGCTGGGCGGCGGCCGAGAGCCACATGCCGTGCACGATCGGGCTGCCCAGCCCGGCCAGCCTGGCGGCGGCGTCACTGGTGTGGATCGGGTTGAAGTCACCGGAGACCTGCGCGAAGGCGGCCATGGCGCGCGGGGCGACCAGGGTGACGTCGCGACGGCGGCGGCGCGGGGTGTCCTTGGCCTGCTCCGAGAGCACGCCGCCGGCGCGCGGCGGATCGCTGAGTTCGTTGGCCCCGGTGCGGCCGCGGATGGCGAAGCGCTCGGTGAGGGTGGCCACGGTCGGCATGGACATGCCGGTCTCGGGCTTGTCGAGCATGCCGGAGATGCGCACGCGCACCTCCACGACCCGGCCCATATCGGTGTCGAGAGTCTCGCCGGCTTCGGCCTTGACCGCGAGCACGCTTGCGGCGGAAGGCAGTTCACCGTTCAGCTGGATCTGATGATCCAGGTGCACGAGGTCGAGCATGCCCTCGATGACGCTGCGGTCATCGGCGGTGCGGGTGGCGCCGAGCACCGCGAACACCGCGGGCCAGCACGCGCCGACCAGCACGTCGGGCACGGTGCGGCCCAGGGTGCTCAGGCCGTCGGGCAGGCCGGAGCCGGTGACACCGGCGTGATCGGCGATCAGGTCCGGGCTCCAGGCCACGTTCAGGTGCGCGACCTTGACGCCGTCGGCGTCCTTGACCTCGGGCAGGGACTGCCCGGCGGCCACGCCGAGCAGCGCCGACATGGCGACGTCGGCATCGGCTTCGGTGATGACGGGCGCGCCGCCGTTGTACACGGTGACGGGGACGGTGACGCGGATGCGGACGGCGTCACGGCCGAGCAGCGGGACCGCCAATTCGACGTAGGAGTGGTCGGATTCGGGTCCGGTGACCGGGGTCAGGGTGGACCCGGTGGGCGGGTGGTTCGCGCCCTGCTCGGTGGTGACCCATTCGTTCAGGTCGCCGAGGCGGTGGATCGGGTTGACCGTGGTGCGGCCGGACCACTGCACGTCCGGGGCGGCCAGCACGATGTCGATGGCGCCCGCGGTGACGTCGGCGCGGCGGCGGCCGTCGACCGCGGCCGGGACGACGCCCGCGCGGACCAGGGAGTAGGCGGCGTCCTGCTCGAAGCGGTCCAGCAGTTCACCGACCGGCTCGTCCACGCGGGTGATGCCCGCGACGGCGACGGTGCCGGGAATGACGCAGACCTGATCGGCGGAGTAGCGCGGATCATGGGCCTGCCACAGCGAATCCGAGCGCCACCAGCGGCGCACGTCGCCGTCCACGACGGGTACGAAGTTGACCGGCTTGCCCGGGGTCTTGCAGAGCGTGACGAAGAACGGGACGTCCGCCGGGTGCAGCACGGTCGCCGCGGCGGCCGGGTACCGCTCCTTCAGCGTGCACAGCGCGCGCACCGGCTCCTCGAAGGCGGCGTCGTCGGCGAAGAGGGTCTCGATCTCGCCGCGGTCGGCCGGGTTGAGCCGGGACTCGGTGCGGCGCATCATCTCCGCGAAGCGGGTGCGCCAGGTGATGTCCAGCCAGACCGAGGCGGTGGCGTCGTTGATGGCGTCGGCGAAGTCGCCGCCGCAGTCGAAGTCCCGGCGCCGGTCCAGGCCGACCGCCAACTCGACGTAGCGCTCGAGCCATTCGGTGTAGGTCATGGTGGCGACGTCGCCGAAGTACGGCTTGGCGGTGCCGTTCAGGGCGGTGATGATCTCGTCGCGGCGGGCGGCCACGGCCTCGGCGTCGCCGGCGACCTCGTCGAGCAGGCGGCCGGTGCGCGAGGCGGAGTTGTCGATCTCGTGGATGTCCGCGCCCAATTGGCTACGGCCCGAGGCCATTCCGCCCTCGGCGGTGCCCGCGCCGACCCAGTCCGGGGTGCCGGGGGTGTCGACCAGGAGCTGCTTGACCTCGGGGGCGGTGGTGGCTTCGAGGGTCGCCATGGCGGCGGTGCCGACCAGGACGCCGTCCAGCGGCATGACCGGGTAGCCGTAGCCCTGCGACCAGACGCCGGTGAGGTATTCGGTGGCGCGCTCGGGGGTGCCGATGCCGCCGCCGACGCAGACGATCACATTGGCGCGGCTGCGCAGTTCGGCGTAGGTGTCGATGAGCAGGTCATCGAGGTCTTCCCAGGAGTGGTGGCCACCGGCCTTGCCACCCTCGATGTGCATGATGACCGCGTAATCCGGTGCGGCGTCGGCGATCCGCAGCACGGCGCGGATCTGGGCGACGGTGCCGGGCTTGAAGGCGACATGGGTGATGCCGACCTCGCTGAGCTCCTCGATCAGGGCGACGGCCTCGTCCAGCTCCGGGATGCCGGCGGTGACGATGACGCCGTCGAACGGCGCGCCCGCGGCCCGGGACTTCTGCACCAGGCGCTTGCCGCCCAGCTGCAGCTTCCACAGGTACGGATCCAGGAACAGGGAGTTGAACTGGACCGAGCGGCCCGGGTGCAGCAGCTGCTTCAGCTCGGCGACGCGGTCGGCGAAGATCTGCTCGGTGACCTGACCGCCGCCGGCGAGCTCGGCCCAGTGGCCCGCGTTGGCCGCGGCGGCAACGATCTTGGCGTCCACCGTGGTCGGGGTCATGCCCGCGAGCAGGATGGGCGAGCGGCCGGTCAGGCGGGTGAAGGCGGTCTCGACCACGACCCGGCCGTTGGGCAGGCGCACCGGCTTGGGCGCGAACTCGGACCAGGCGGGGGCGACCTCGGGGGCCGCGCCGGGGGTGAACAGGCTGCGCTGGCCGGGGCGGGTGGAGGCGGCGACCACGCCGACGCCGGTGCCCTTGAGCGAACCGGCGGTGAGGCGGGTCAGCAGGTCGCCGGGGCCCAGGTCCAGGATCCACTGCGCGCCGTCGGCGACGGTGGTGTCGACGATGGTGACCCAGTCGATGGGATCGACGAGGACTTCCTGGGTGAGGGCCGCGGCCAGCTCGGCGTCCAAGCCGCACTGCTCGGCCCAGCCGCGCACGATATCGACGGTCTCGCCGAGGGCGGGGTGGTGGAAGGCGGCCTCGACCGGGATGTCCTCGAAGACGGGGGCGAAGACCGCGCCGCCGCGCTTCTTGGACTCGCGCTCGGCGGCCTGCTCGTCGTGGATCTCGGTGCAGCGCTGACGGACTCGGTCGAGTTGGGCGACCGGGCCACTGAGCACCGCGCGCCGGCGGCCGTTGCGGATGGACAGCACGGCGGCCTTGGACTCGTCCACGCCGAGCGCGAGCTCGTCGACGACGGCCTGCAGCTGTTCGGGGTCGACGTTGGAGACCGCGACCATCGGGGAGCGGTCACCGATCGGCATGAGGCCGCGCCGGCGGGCGACCAGGCCCGCGGCGGCGCCGATCAGCTGGGCGACGGCGAGCAGTTCGGCGTCGCGGTGCCCGTGCGCCTCGGCGGCGGTGGCGGCGATCCGGCCCTGCGAGTGGCCGATGACCGCGGCCGGGGGCCGGGTGACGATGTCCAGGCCCTGCAGGCGCAGCGCGCGCAGGGCGGCGATCTGGGTGAGGAACACACCGGGCATGGAGACGGCGGCGGAGCGCAGCACCTGCGCTGTGGGCGCCGCCGACACCTCCCCCTGGTCCGGGTCCGCGAGGTCTTCCTCGAGCATCCAGGCAACCGGGTCGAAACCGACCGGCCGGACCACCAGCAGCTGCGCCGCAACGGGTTCCAGCGCCTGCGCGGCTTCGTTGACGAGCGAGGTCAGCTCGGGTTCGAGCGCGGAATCGCGCCCGATCTCCTCCAGTTCACTGAGCCACGCGGCGCCCTGGCCACCGAAGGCCAGCGCGTACGGCGCGCCCGCCAGCAACCGATCGAGCAGTGACGACCTGACTCCGCTTTCCCGACTCTTCCCCGCCAGCCTGGCCTTGGATCCGGTTCCGGTGCTCTCGTTGATCGTCAAGACGTTCGACTTCCTTCTCCTGGCGGCCCGCCCCCACAGGACTGGGCCGCGCTCACGGTGCGCAGGTGTTCCTCCGGCCTACTGGCCCTGGTAGATGGCGAGGATTCCACAAAATCATGAGGATCTCCTCATGTTTGGTCGCGGCCCTCCGGCGTACTCCCGGGTATTTCGGTACGTACGTACCAGAAGATTCAGAAACATGACCCTCCCTCATGTTTGAAGGCGCTGGTGAGGCCGGTTACATGAGTGAAGGAAATGTGAGGCTTCCTCATATTGGCGGTTACCAAATCGTTATAAGCCCAGGTAGGGTTACCGACCAGTACGCCACGCCCGCCCGGTGCTTCTGGTTCCCCGTTCAGCCCGGTAGAGTTTGGACGGTCGTACCGTTAGCGCGAGTGGCGAAATTGGCATACGCGCCAGATTTAGGTTCTGGTGTCCACGGACGTGCGGGTTCAAGTCCCGCCTCGCGCACTTCAAGATCCCGGCAAACCGCCCACCCCGGCGGTGCCGGGATTTTCCGTTTCAGCAGGTTGCCAGGGAGTTCCCCAGCGCGACAGTAACTATCGGGCAAACGCTATTCGCGGGTCCGGTCCCCGCGAACGAGGCGGCATCATGTCACGCGGGCGGCGGCCCGCCGGGGTAATCCCGACGCGAAGTCGTTGAGCGGGACGGGATCTGGCAGGCGGGCCGGACGGTGGTCACGCTGACGGCGCACAGTGCCCCTATCCGCAAAGGCTCTCGGACGATGACGTTCTCCCGACCCAGTACCGTTCTGCTCGCGGCCGCCGCCGGCCTCGGGCTCGCGATCACCCCGATCGCCGAACCCGCGCCCGCGCACGCCGACCTCGGCGGCCTCGGCCTGCGCTACGTCAATTCGGTGACACTGCCGGACGAGCTGAGCTTCGACGGCTTCAAGGTCGGCGGGCTGTCCGGCATCGACTACAACGCCGCCGCGCGAAGCTACCTCGCGATCAGCGACAACCGCGGTGAGCAGGGTCCCGTCCGGGCCTACACGCTGGATCTGCCGATCGGCGCGGACGGCAAGCTGGGTGATCCGCGCTTCGACACACTGATTCGGTTGCGCGACATCGACGGTCAGCCGTATGCGCCGCGCGCGGCGGACACCGAGTCCATTCGCTGGCTGCCGACACAACAGGGCTTCTACTACACCAGCGAGGGCGAGGCCAAGACCGGTCGCCCGGGTTTCCTGCGGCAGGCCGCCATGGACGGGTCCTACGTGCGCGACCTGCCCGTCCCGGCCGCGTTCACCCCGGAACTGGACGATGCGGGCGTCCCGGTCGCGGGCATTCGCGACAATCTCGGATTCGAGGCCATGGCGCCGTCGTTCGACAACACCGCGCTGATCGCGGTCAGCGAGAACGCGCTCGTGCAGGACGGCCCGGCCGCCGGGACCGACGCCGAGAGCCGAGCCCGGTTGGTGCAGATCCAGATCGGCACCGGAGCGAATCTCGCCGAATACATCTATCCGACCGATCGGGTCGCGCCGGGTGCGATACCGTCCGCCGCCGGCGTCGCGGAGATCCTCCCGCTCGACGCGGGACGCTTCCTGACCCTGGAACGCGGCTACGACCCGCGCACCGGTTTCACCGCCCGCATCTACGAAACCTCTTTCGCCGGTGCGGATCCGGTGACGGGCATGGCGGTCGCACCCGCGACCGCCCGCCCGATGGGCAAGAAGCTGCTGTTCGATTTCACCGCGAACGGGATCGATCCGCAGTGCGCCGAGGGCATGACCTGGGGCCCGGCGCTGCGCGGTGGCGCACGCTCGCTGATCCTGGTGTCGGACAACAACTTCGGGCTGGCGGGCAAGACCGCGTTCCATCTGCTCGCGGTCGACGGCGGCGGTTCCGGCAGCGGTGGCGGTGGCGGAATCAGCAGCGGTAGCTGAGCACGGTCGGCACCGACCTCGCCCTCATCGCCCACACCACCGTCACCACCCGCTTCCCCGACGACGCCATCCGCCGCTTCGACGGCGTCGTCCATGGCGGCGCACCGGACGGGTCCCACGTTCGGCACCACGAAGCCCAGATGCCGCACTGGTCCGGGGGACGCGCAAGCCGAACCTGAGCAACGGGTGCGGCCCCGCGCGGGAGTGCACCGTATCCACAGGTAGATAGCTATTTCCAGACCCCATTTCCGGACGGTGAACGCGAGTTGTCACCGCGTGCGACCGGCATGACGCTGGGGGCATGGAGTATCGCGAGTATCTGAGATTCATTCCGGCCCAGCATGTGCCGGAGCCGTTCACCGAACCTGTGTCGACGTGGTGGGAGTGGCGGGGCCGCCGGGTGCACATCGCGCGGACGGTCGACCCGCAGGCGCCGGTGCGGGTGCTCGCGATCCACGGCGGGGGCGGGCACGCGGGACTGCTGTGGCCGCTGGCCGCGCAGGCGGGGCCGGCGGGCGCGGAGGTCCTCGCCATCGACCTCCCGCTGTACGGGGACACGGTCGAGCCGCGGCCGCGAGCGGTGCGGTACGGCGACTGGGTCGAGCTGCTGTGCGAATTCGTCAGGGAGCAGGCGGTATCCGATCCGCGACCGCTGGTGGTGTTCGGGGCGAGTATGGGCGGCATGCTCGCCTACGAGGTTGCGGCCCGGACCGGCATGGTGGCGCACGTCGTGGCGACCTGTCTGCTCGATCCCGCGGACCCGGACGCCCGGCGGGCCGCCGCGCGCTGGTCGTTCACCGGCCCGTTCGCGCCCGCGCTGCTGGGTGCGGTG
The DNA here is from genome assembly GCF_042799795.1 of Nocardia sp. NPDC057668. Taxonomy (NCBI): domain Bacteria; kingdom Bacillati; phylum Actinomycetota; class Actinomycetes; order Mycobacteriales; family Nocardiaceae; genus Nocardia; species Nocardia sp. NPDC057668. The sequence goes on from NZ_JBHVIC010000001.1 coordinate 2,605,065, forward strand.
GAACCGGTGCTGGGCGGGGTGCGGGTCCCGATCCGCTGGCTGGTCGACATGCGCAACATGAGCCTGGACCCCGCCCTCTCGCGGCTGTGCGCACACGATCCGCGCGGCGGCGGGGTGCGGGTGCCGCTGGGATTCCTGTCGAGCTTCCTCCGATACCGCCACACCGCACCGGAGCTGTTCCCGAAAACCCCTGTCACCCTTGTACATCCCGCCGAGGATCGCTGGACGCCGCCGGAGCTGAGCGTTCGTTTCCTCGAAAGGCTCGGTGCGCCTACCGAACTCGTCCTCTTGGAAGGGTGCGGGCACTTCCCCGTCGAAGAGCCCGGCATCGATCGGCTGGGCGATGCCCTGCGCGAGGTACTCGCGGCGGTGCGCTCGACCGGCGCACCCGCCCCGGGTTCAGCACGGACGATCGAGTAGCCGGAACGCCCGGCCGATCGGCGCGCCCGTCACTCGGCCCGTCGGACCCGGTGCTCCGGGCGCGGGTCACCGAGCAGCCGGTACACCAGGTCCAGGAGCTGGTCGGTGTCCACGGAACGGTGGATCAGGACGCGGTGCAGGTGGGTGTCGAGCCCGTGCACCACGGTCCGGGCGGTCAGCGCCGGGTCGGTGCCGCCGCGCCCGCAGCGCGTGAGGTGATGGGCGACTTCGTCGGCGAGGTGTTCCTCGAACGCGCGCAGCTCGGCCAGTTCCACCATGTCGCGAGGGGCGACCCGGTGCATGAGCGCGTGCAGGACCGGCCGATCACGGTGCAACTCGACGACGGTGTCCAGGATCGTCCGCACGGTCTGCTCGAAAGATGGCTCGGTGCGGCGCAATTCGGCGAAGACGACCTCCAGCCGGGCCGCGCCTTCCCGCAGATGCCGTTCGGCGAGCCCGCGCAACAGCGCGTGCTTGTCCGGAAAGTATTGGTAGAGAGTGCCGATCGAGACGCCGGCGCGCTCCGCGATCCGATTGGTCGTCGCCGCGAGTCCTTCGCGCGAGAACATCTGCGCGGCGGCTTCCAGCACGATCTCCACGGTCTCGCGGGACCTGCGCTGCGTGGGCGTCCGGCGCCGGACCTCGGTCATACCTCCCACGGTAATCCGTTCATTCCGGCGTTCGCGCACCGTCCAGGTACCGGCCGAGCATCGCACCCAGGATCTCGAGCCGGGGCCCGTCCAGCTCCGGCAGCGGGAACGGCCCGTGGTGCACGGCGTCCCCGTCGAAGAACGTCCCGACCATCGAGCCGAGCACGAAGACCTGGTCCGAGCTCAACCCGCGCAGGGCGGACATCTTGCTGCCGCTGGCCAGCAGGGCCGCCGCGTAGTCCGCTCGCGCCGTCGAAAGTCGTTCCCGTAGTGCGGGATCCGTGCGCGCGGCCACCGTCAGCTCCAGCCAGACCGTGTTGAGCGGATCCCGTGCGGCCGAGCGCCACAGCGCCAGCACCGTGTGCACGTCGCCCCGTTCGGACAGCTGCGCCATCTTCGCGATGAACTCCTCCATGAGCCTGCGGCCGACCTCCGCGGCGGTGGCCGCCACCAGGTCTGCCAGGGTGTCGAAGCGCCCGAAGAGCCCGCCGTGCGATACCCCCGCGCGCCGGCAGACCTCCTTGACGGTCACCCCGACGTATCCGGCCTCGAGGATGGTCAGAATGGTCGCGTCGATGAGCAGTCCGCTCGTCTCGGCCCGGCGCTCCGCTTGCGTTCGGCGAGTCACCCCCACCTGTAACTCCTCCCACGCTGGGCGGTCGAACCGGGCGGCGCACCGCCCCGCGGGCGGCCGCCCGTCAATAAACGATCAACCGGTCGATATTTACGCTATCAAGCCGGGGCCCGGTCGCCGGTCACACCGGCGGGCCCGGCGCCGCCCGGCGATCGGTCATCGGCCGGGCGACCGCACGCCAAAGTGGGCTCAATGCCCCTGCCGGACAGGCTCGTTCACCCCACCCCGCGGATGCCGCCGCCGCCACTCCAGCAGCAGCACGACCCCGCCGGCGACGAACAGCACGGCCGCCGCCACCCCGGCGACCAGCGCCCAGCCGCCGAATCCGTACCCGCCCGCGACCAGCGCCATACCCACGGCCACGATGCCCAGCCCGAAGAGCAGGATCCCCAGCACATTGACGCCGTCTTCGATGCCCTCACCCGCGTGTTTGCGCGGGGTCCGGCGCAACCGCATTCCCGATGTCCGGCTCTCTGTCATGTCACACCTCCTGCGCACGCGTTCGCGCGCTCCGACTGCCTCTAGCCCCAGCACTACCCGGGCGGCCGCGATCGAATCGCCGGGGCGAAATCCGGCGCCACGAAAACCCCTGGCAGGTAAGGGCATCCTTAATTAGGCTGCGATCATGGGTGAATCGGTATCGCTGGGTGCGATCCAGGAAACACTGTTGATTCCGCTGTACGGCCGCGCCGAGGACGCGCGGCGACAGCCGAGCGTCCTGAACGACCGGCGGGCGATCGAGCTCGTCGAGGCCATCGACTACGACTTCACGAAATTCCGCGGTCCGTCCCTGTCGGGGTCGGTACTGCGCGCCGCCATCTTCGACGAATACGTGCGCGGCTTCCTGCGCGAGCATCCCGAGGGCACCGTCGTCGATCTCGGCTGCGGCCTCTCGACCCGATTCGACCGCCTGGACAACGGCCGCCTGCGCTGGTTCGACCTCGATGTCGAGGACACCATGGCCCTGCGCCGCAGGTTCTTCCAGGACGGCGACCGCTACACCATGATTTCCGGTTCGCTGTTCGACACCGACTGGTTCGAGCCGGTCACCGAACGCCCCGGTCCGCTGTTCCTGCTCAGCGAGGCCGTCATGCTCTACTTCCCTGCCGAGCGCGTGCACGCGGTGCTGCGGCAGCTGGCCACCCGATTCCCGGACACCCCACTGGCTTTCGACACCGGCGGGCAGCTCATGATGAAGAGCCAGGATCGCAACCCGGTCTTCCAGGCGGTCAGCGCGCGCATGCAGTGGATCTGCGACGATCCGGCCACGCTGGAAGTACACGGCCTGCGCCTGCGCGAATCGCGCACCTTCGCTCAGCCGCAACCGGCCGTGGCCCGCGAATGGCCGTTCAAATACCGCGCCATCGCCAAGCTCTTCGGCTGGGCGCCGCCGGTCACGACCTACAAGCTCAACCTCTTCATCACCGACCCGGCCTGAGCACGGACCCGCGCCCGGCCCCGACACTCGGGGCGGGCACGGTCCGGCTAGACGCCGAGTCCGCGCGCGAGCACCGGCCAGGACGCGACCAGCTCGTCGTCCCAGTAGCCCCAGGAGTGGGTTCCGTAGGGCCGCAGCACAACCGTGGCCGCGATGCCGAGCTCCTCCAGGCGGGCGCCCATGCTCCGGGTGCACTGATCGGTGGCGGCCTCGATGATGCCGCCCACCAGCAGCTGATTCGCCAGCGCGCCCACGCCCGTGCCGACCATGCGGCGGTCGCCGACCTTGTCGTAGGGGCCGGGCAGGCCGTTGCCGCTGGAGAGGTAGAGCTCGATGCCGCGCAGGCCCTCCGCGTTGAGGTACGGATCGTTGGTGGCCCAGTGCGGATCCTCCGAGCCGCCGTACATGTTCGCCGCGTCGCTGCCGCTGTAGCCGACGGTGAGCCGGACGAACGCCTGGCCGATGGGATCGGAGATGCGGGCGCACCCGCTGTAGGCCGCCACGGCGCTGTACAGGCCGGGCTTGGCGATCGGCAACTGCAGCACCGAGGTGCCGGACATCGACACGCCCGCAATGGCATTGACGCCGTTCGAGCCCAGGGCCGCGTCCATCAGCGGCGGCAGTTCCTCGGTCAGGTAGGTCTTCCACTTGACCACGCCCAGGCGCGGATCGGGCGAGCGCCAATCGGTGTAGTACGACCCCGCGCCGCCGATCGGCTGAACCACGTTGACGCCCTTGTCCGCCAGGAATTCCTCCGCGCGGGTCTGGTGATCCCAGGTGCCGATGCCGATGCCGCCGCTGCCGCCGTTGAGCAGGTACAGGATCGGGCGCGGCGCGGAGGTGTCGGCCGGGCGCTGCACCTCGACGGTGAGTTCCGAATCCATCGCGACCGAGTAGACGGTGAACTCCAGGTGCCTGTCCTCGTCGACCCGCGAGCGCACGATGTACGACCCGTCGGGTGCGACCACGGCGCCGGGCGGCGCGGCCGCCACGCCGGGCCGGGCGCCCGGTTCGCTCGGTTCCGGTGCGGCGGTACAGGGGGCCGACGGCAGGAGGACGGTGAGAATGCCTGCGGCAATCAGCGCAGCCGCGGCGCGCGTGGTCGAGCGAGAAAACACCTGCTGGGCCTACTTCTTCCGCACCGCTGCCTGGGGCACACAGCGGCGTTCAACTTCCGATTAGCTGTAACGACGCCCGCACCCTACGACAGATTCGGCGGGTATGGGTGTGTGAAGTCTGGCAGCCGTTGATAAACGGCAGGTTTCCAAATCCTGACAGCGGGGGTTGTTCTGCTCCCGCGGAGTCTTACTCCCCTGCGGCGGCCGCTCGCGGGTTACGGTGGAGGGCATCTGTTCACCGCTCGGCCCTTCCGTGGAGGCGATTTGCGCGTCATCGCTCGCATACTGTTCGTCGTGCTGATGCTGGCCGGGGGCGCCGGGCTGCTGAGTCCCGCGGCGGTCGCCGTCCCGGCGGATCCCGTCATCGACGACGTCAGCGCGGGCGAGATCGACCAATTGCTGGCCGTGCGCCGCGCCGCGCCCGCGGGCATCGGCAAGGGCGAGCTGATCGAGTTGCTGTCGGCCCACTTCCTCGGCACGCCGTACGGGGCGAACATGCTCGTCGGCGCCGCGGACCGGCCCGAAGAGCTGATCGTCGACCTGCGCCGGGTGGACTGCTTCACCTTCCTCGATTACGTCGAGGCCCTCACGCGGTCGACCACCCGCGCGGAGTTCGTCGCGAACCTGGTCGAAACCCGGTACTCCGGCGGCGAAGTCGCGTTCACCAAGCGCAAGCACTTCTTCACCGACTGGGCGAACACGCCCCGGATCGCGGCCGCGGACATCACCGGGACCCTCTCCGCCGCCGCGGTCAGCGTGCCGAAGCGGCTGAACATCAAGGGCGACGGCAGTTCCTACCTGCCCGGGCTGCCCGCGGTGGATCGCGCGATCACCTACATCCCGGCGGGCGCGGTGAACGAGGCGGTCGTCTCGCAGCTGCGCACCGGCGATTACGTCGCGGCCTACGCGGATCTGCCGGGCCTCGATGTCACGCACGTGGGCATTTTCGTGCGGACGCCGAACGGCCCGGTCTTCCGCAACGCCAGTTCACTGGCCGCCTACCAGGTGGTGGACACCCCGTTCGCCGAGTACGTCGGCACCACCCCGGGCCTGGTGGTCCTGCGCCCGCAGTAATCGCTCACCCGCGTCGTCGATGAGCGATCGAGGGCCGCACCGGTATCCGGTGCGGCCCTCGATCCATCTCGTGCCCGGCGATCACGCCGGGTGCATGCGGTTCACAGCACCAGGATGGGCTTGATGGTCGTACCCGCGTGGGCGTCGTGCAGGGCGGTGTTGATCTCGTCGAACGCGTAGCGCCGGGAGATCTTCTCGATCGGGAACTTGCCCGCCCGATGCCATTCGATCAGCTGCGGGATGAATTCCTGCGGGTCACAGCTGCCTTCGATGCAGCCGCGCACGGCCTTGCCGTTGCCGATGAGATGACCGATCTCGAAGTCCATGGTGGCCTCGCCCAGCCCGACCAGCACGAGGGTGCCGCGCGGGGCCAGCGCCAGCAGCGCCTTGGCGATGACCGGATTGGCCGCGGTGGTGTCCAAGGCGAAGTTCGCGCCGCCGCCGGTCGCCGCCTGGATCTGGGCCACGACATCCTCGGCCGCGCCGTCGATGGTCGCCGCCGCTCCGAGTTCCTTTGCCAGGGTGAGCCTTTCGGCCGACAGATCGACCGCGACCACGTTCTCGACCCCGAGCGCCCGCGCGGCCAGCAGCGCGGACATGCCGACTCCGCCGACCCCGAAGATCACGATGGACTCATGGGCCGCAGGCCGCATGACGTTGGCGACCGCGCCCGCGCCGGTCTGCACACCGCAGCCGAACGGGGAGCTGGCGACGAGATCGACGTCGTCGTCCACCACGACCACGCTGCGCCGCGAGACCAGCGCGTGGGTCGCGAAGCTGGACTGCCCGAAGAACACGCCCATCACCCGCTCGCCGTCCTGGCTCAGCGGTGAGGTGAAGTCGGAGCGGCCGCCCGAGGTGTTGCGCACCACGAAGTTCTCGCAGTAGGACGGCACGCCGGCCGCGCACTGCCCGCAGTCCCCGCAGCTGCTGTAGGTCAGCAGCACGTGATCGCCGACCTTGACGTCGTCCACATCCGAGCCGACCTGCTCGACGATGCCCGAGCCCTCGTGCCCCAGCACGATCGGCAGCTCCGCCGGGAACACGCTCTTGGTCACCAGGTCGGTGTGGCACACCCCGCTCGCGACGATCCGCACCAGCACCTCGTCGGCGCGGGGCTCCTCGAGGGTGATGGCTTCGAGCCCGAGCGGGGCCTGCGCCCCACGCGCAACCGCGGCTGTGATGTCCACCGGGACACTTCCCTTCCCAAGGTCGGCGAAGCGACTCTCACGCCGATTCACCTGCACCCTAGGCGACCGAAGCAAGTATTTCTAGAACCTGTTTCAGTTGGTGGACACATGCCTTGACAGCTGCTCGGTCAGCTCCCCGAAAGCACCAGCAACAGATCCCCGCCGTCGACCTGCCGGCCCCTGCCGATCGCCACGCGATCGACCACGCCCGCGCGGGGTGCGGTGATCGCGGCCTCCATCTTCATGGCCTCGATGGTGGCCACGGTGTCACCGGCCTCGACGCGGTCGCCCTGGGACACCGCGACGGTCACCACTCCGGAGAAGGGCGCGGCCAGCTGGGCCGGGTCGGCGGGGTCGGCCTTCTCGGCGAGGGGAACCTGCTGGGCGAGGGAGCGGTCGCGGACCTGGACCTGGCGGAGCTGACCGTTGAGCAGGCAGACGACGGTGCGCAGGCCGCGATCGTCGGGCTCGGAGACCGCTTCGAGGTTGATCAGCAGGGTGACGCCCTTGTCGAGCTGGACGCGGTGCTCCTCGTCGTGACGCAGACCGTAGAAGAACTGGTTGGCGGACAGGGCGGAGATGTCGCCGTACTTCTCACGGTGCGCGCGGAACTCGGCGGTCGGTCCGGGGAACAGCAGGTTGTTGAGCGTGGCGCGGCGCTCCTCGGAACTGCCGTTCAGGCCCGCCTCGTCCTCGGCGGTGAGCCGGGTCTCCGGCTTGGCCGGGCCGCGCCCGGCCAGCGCACGGCTGCGGAAGGGCTCGGGCCAGCCGCCCGCCGGGGTGCCGAGTTCCCCGCGCAGGAAACCGATCACCGAATCGGGGACGTCGAAACGCGCGGGGTCCGCGGCGAAGTCGTCGATCTCGACGTTCTTGCCGACGAGGGCGAGTGCGAGGTCGCCGACGACCTTCGAGGACGGGGTGACCTTGACCAGCCGGCCCAGGAGCCTGTCCGCAGCAGCGTATTTCGCCTCGACCTCCTCGAACTGATCACCCAGACCCAGCGCGATGGCCTGCTGACGCAGATTCGAGAGCTGACCACCCGGAATCTCGTGGGTGTACACGCGACCGGTCGGACCCGGCAGCCCGGATTCGAAAGGCGCGTATACCTTTCGCAGTGCTTCCCAGTACGGCTCGAGGTCGCACACGTTCTGCAGGTCCAGACCGGTGTCGTGCGGCGAATTCGCCGTCGCGGCGACGATCGCCGACAGCGCGGGCTGACTCGTGGTTCCCGCCATGGGCGCGCTCGCGCCGTCGACCGCGTCGGCTCCGGCCTGCCAGGCGGCGAGGTAGGTCGCGAGCTGACCGCCGGGGGTGTCGTGGGTGTGCACGTGCACGGGCAGATCGAACTCACGGCGCAACGCCGTCACCAGCGTCGTCGCGGCCGGAGCGCGCAGCAGCCCGGCCATGTCCTTGATGCCGATGACGTGCGCACCGGCTTCCACGATCTGCTCGGCCAGCTTCAGGTAGTAGTCGAGGGTGTACAGATCCTCGTCCGGGTTCGACAGGTCGCCGGTGTACGAGAGCGCGACTTCGGCCAGCGTGGTGCCGGTTTCGCGGACCGCGTCGATCGCGGGGCGCATCTGGTCGACGTTGTTGAGGGCGTCGAAGATGCGGAAGATGTCGATGCCGGTCGCCGCGGCCTCGGAAACAAATGCGCGCGTGACCTTTTCGGGGTACGGGGTGTATCCGACGGTGTTGCGGCCCCGCAGCAGCATCTGCAGGTTGATGTTCGGCACCGCCTCGCGCAGCGCGGCGAGGCGCTCCCACGGGTCCTCGTACAGGAACCGCAGCGCCACGTCATAGGTTGCGCCGCCCCAGCATTCGATGGACAGCAGCTCCGGCGTCATGCGCGCCACGTGCCCCGCGACATCGAGCAGGCCGTTGGTGCGCACGCGGGTGGCGAGCAGCGACTGGTGTGCGTCGCGGAACGTCGTGTCGGTGACGGCGAGGGCCTTCTGCTCGCGCAGCGCCCGCGCGAACCCCTCCGGCCCGAGCTCCAGAAGCCGCTGGCGGCTGCCCGCCGGCGGCGGCACGGCCAGATCGATGGCCGGCAGTTTGTCGTGCGGGTACACCTTGGTCGGGCGCGGGCCATGCGGCTTGTTCACCGTGATATCGGCCAGATAGTCCAGGATCTTCGACGCGCGATCGGCCGAGGTGCGCCGGGTGCGCAGTTCGGGCCGCTCGTCGATGAACGACGTGGTGACCCGCCCGGCCCGGAAGTCCGGGTCGTCCAGAACAGCCTGTAGGAAGCCGATATTGGTGGCGAGACCGCGAATGCGGAACTCGGTCACGGCGCGCCGGGCTCGAGCCACCGCCGTGGGAAAGTCGCGCCCGCGACAGGTGAGCTTGACGAGCATGGAGTCGAAGTAGCCGCCCACTTCCGCGCCGACGTTCGCGCCACCATCGAGACGCACGCCCGCACCGCCCGGTGAGCGATACCCGGTGATGCGCCCGGTGTCGGGGCGGAATCCGTTGGCCGGATCCTCGGTCGTGATGCGGCACTGCAACGCCGCGCCCCGGATGACGATCGACTCCTGGCTCAAACCCAGATCCGCCAGCGACTCCCCCGCCGCGATCCGCATCTGCGACTGCACCAGATCCACATCGGTGATCTCCTCGGTCACCGTGTGCTCCACCTGAATACGCGGATTCATCTCGATGAACACGTGCCTGCCGCGCTCGTCGAGCAGGAACTCCACGGTCCCCGCGCAGCTGTACCCGATCTGCTTCGCGAACGCGACCGCGTCCGCGCAGATACGATCGCGCAGTGCAGGATCCAGGTTCGGGGCGGGGGCGAGCTCGATCACCTTCTGATGCCTGCGCTGCAGCGAGCAGTCGCGCTCGTACAGGTGAATGACATTGCCGTGGGTGTCGGCCAGAATCTGTACCTCGATATGGCGCGGATTGATCACCGCCTGCTCCAGGAACACCGTCGGGTCGCCGAACGCCGACTCCGCTTCGCGCGCTGCGGCTTCGATGGCCTCGCGCAACAGCACGGCGTCCTCCACGCGGCGCATACCGCGCCCGCCGCCGCCGGCCACGGCCTTCACGAAGACCGGGAACTCCATGCTCTCCGACGCCTTCACGAGCTCGTCCACATCCGCGGACGGCGCACACGAGGCGAGCACCGGCAGCCCGGCGGCCTTGGCCGCGGCGATGGCCGTGGCCTTGTTACCGGTCCACTCCAGAATCTCCGCCGACGGCCCGATGAAGGTAATCCCCGCCGCCGCGCACGCCGCGGCCAGCGCCGGGTTCTCCGACAGGAAGCCGTAGCCGGGATACACCGCGTCCGCGCCCGAACGCCGTGCCGCCGCGATGATCTCGTCCACCGACAGGTACGCGCGGACCGGGTGCCCGACCTCACCGATCTCGTACGATTCGTCGGCCTTGAGCCGGTGCGGGGAATTGCGGTCCTCGTACGGGAAGACCGCGACGGTGTTCGCGCCGAGTTCGTACGCGGCCCGGAACGCGCGAATGGCGATCTCGCCGCGATTGGCCACCAGCACTTTGGAGAACATACGTGGATCTACCTCATGAGTCGGAGAGTCTCGAATGCGTTATGTCGCAGGGCAAAACGGTGGACGGCCCGCGCGGGTGTGCGCGGGCCGTCCCGGTTCCGGACGTCGATATCAGGCGACGACGGAACGCTGTGGCACGCCGACGTATTCACTCAGCGGACGGATCAGCGCGTTGGATTCACCCTGTTCGATGATGTGCGCGGTCCAGCCGGTGATACGGCTCATCACGAAGATGGGCGTGAACACCTCGATGTCGAAGCCCAGCAGGTAATACGCCGGGCCCGTGGGGAAGTCGAGGTTCGGCTTGATGCCGGTGGCCTCGGTCATGGTCCTGTCGAGGATCTCGTACATCTGCACCCACCGCTGACCGTCGGTGGCGGCCGCGATGTCCAGGAAGGCCTGCTTCATGGTCGGAACCCGCGAATCACCGTTCTTGTAGACCCGATGGCCGAAGCCCATGACCTTTTCCTTGTTGGCCAGCTTGTTGCGCATCCACTCCTCGGCCAGCGCCGGATCGCCGATCTCGATCATGTCGTGCATGACCGCCTCGTTGGCGCCGCCGTGCAGCGGGCCCTTGAGCGCTCCGATGGCGGCGGTGACCGCGCTGTAGATGTCCGACAGGGTGGAGGTGACCACCCGGGCGGCGAAGGTGGAGGCGTTGAAGCTGTGCTCCGCGTAGAGGATCAGCGAGACCTCGAACGCCTTGACCAGCTCCGGCGCCGGGACCTTCCCGAAGCACATGTTCAGGAAGTTCTCCGCGAAGCCCAGGTGCGAGTGCGGAGCGATGGGCTCGAGCCCGTGCCGCTTGCGATGGTCGGCGGCCACGATGGTGGGCAGCACGGCCATCATGCGAAGAGCCTTGGCGCGGTTGGCCTTCGGCGAGTTGTCCCACTCCTCGGGGTCCTCCGCGCCGAGCCAGCTGATGGCGGTGCGGACCACGTCCATCGGGTGGCAGTTGTCGGGCATCTTGGCGATGAGCGACAGCAGCGAGCGGTCCGCGCGCCGAGATGCGCGTTCCTGCTGCAGGAACTGTGACAGTTGGGTGTCATTGGGCAGTTCGCCGTACCACAGCAGGTAGGCGACCTGTTCGAAACTGCAGTTGGCCGCCAGATCCTGCACCGCGTAGCCGCGGTAGGTCAGCGAGTTGGTTTCCGGCACCACCTTGGAGACCGAGGTGGTGTCGACGACGACGCCGGCGAGACCTTTGTATATGGCCTGAATCGCGGTCTCCGGCCCACCCGCCGCCCGACCACCACCCCCCACAGAATCGCTCCGCGATACGGCACTCATTGGTTCCTCCCCAGAGTGAAATTGAAGATATCCGTGTCGAATTCGTTGTAGCGCTCGTACTGCAGGAGCTCGTACAGACGGCTGCGATGCTGCATCTTGTCCAGGAGCCCCGCTTGTGTTCCCTGCGTATAGATCTCACGCAGTCCCGCCTCGGCCGCGAACATGGCCAGGCGAAGTGTGGTGACCGGGTAGATGACCGCGTTGAAGCCGATCGAATCGAGTACTTCGGCCGCGAGCAATTCGGACTTACCGAACTCGGTCATGTTGGCCAGCAGCGGAATCGAGACCGCTGCCCGGAACTTCTCGAATTCCGCCGGGGTGTGCAGCGCCTCGGTGAAGATGAGGTCCGCGCCGGCGTCGGCGTACGCCTTGGCCCGATCGATCGCCGCATCGATGCCCTCGATCCCCGCGGCGTCGGTGCGCGCGCAGATCACGAAGTTCGGATCCCGGCGCGCGGCGACGGCCGCGCTCAACCGCCGGACCATGTCCTCGGTGGGCACCACGGCCTTGCCGTCGAGATGACCGCAGCGCTTGGGATTGACCTGGTCCTCCAGGTGCAGTCCCGCGATTCCCGCGTCCTCCATGACGGTGACCGTGCGGGCCGCGCTCATGGGCTCGCCGAAACCGGTGTCGGCGTCGATGAGCACCGGCAGATCGGTGACCCGGGCGATCTGCTGTCCGCGCCCGGCAACCTCGGTGAGGGTGGTGAGGCCGATGTCGGGCAGTCCCAGGTCGGCCGACAGCACCGCGCCCGAGACGTAGACGCCTTCGAAGCCGATCTCTTGAATCAGCTTGGCCACCAACGGATTGAAGGCTCCGGGGAAGCGCTGGATGCGTCCCGAGGTCAGTCCGGCCTTGAAAGCCGCGCGCTTGTCGGCGGCGGAGGTGGTGGCGGCGAGGAGGCCGGTCATCAGAAGAGACCCTTCGGGGACTGGGGCGCGCGGGCGAGCACGTCTGCCGAGACGACGAAGTTCAGCTCGGAGAGCTCTGCGGCAGACAGCTCGCCCGCGCGCTGGACCACTTCGAGGAAGCGGTCCTGCTCTGCGGGGGCGATGACGCCCTCGGCGAGGGTGCGGAATTTGGCGATGTACTGGTCGCGGGCGAAGGGCCGCGCGCCCAGCGGGTGCGCGTCGGCGACCGCCAGCTCGTCCACGATGACCTCGCCGCTCTTCAGCGTCACCTCGGCGCGCGCGCCGAAGGCCTTCTCGTTCGGGTCGATCGAGTGGTAGCGGCGGGTCCACTCCGCGTCCTCGGCGGTGGAGATCTTGTTCCACAGCTCGACGGTGTCGGGCCGCTGCGCGCGCTCGGGGGCGTAGGAGCGCTCGTGGTGCCACTCGCCGTCCTGCAGCGCGACCGCGAAGATGTACATGATCGAGTGGTCCAGGGTCTCGCGAGAAGCCTTGGGGTCGAACTTCTGCGGGTCGTTGGAGCCGGTGCCGATCACGTAGTGGGTGTGGTGGCTGGTGTGCAGCACGATCGAGGCGATCTGGCTCAGGTCGCCGACCCGCTCACGCAGGCGGAACGCCAGGTCGATCGGGGCCTGCGACTGGTACTCGGCCGAGTGTTCCTTGGTGTAGGTGTCCAGGATGCCGCGCTTGGCCTCGCCCGGGCCGGGCAGCGGGACGGTGTATTCCTTGGTCGGACCGCCGAGCAGCCACGCGATGACGCCGTCCTCGCCCTCCCAGATGGGCGAGGGCGCGCCCTCGCCGCGCAGCGCGCGGTCCACGGCCTCGACGGCCATCTTGCCCGCGAACGCCGGGGCGTACGCCTTCCAGCTGGAGATCTCGCCCTTGCGGGACTGCCGGGTGGCGGTCGTGGTGTGCAGCGCCTGGCCGACGGCCTGGTAGATGACCTCGGTGTCCAGGCCGAGCAGGGTGCCGATGCCGGCGGCGGCCGAGGGGCCGAGGTGCGCGACATGGTCGATCTTGTGCTCGTGCAGGCAGATTCCCTTGACCAGGTCGACCTGGATCTCGTAACCCGTTGCGAGACCGCGGATCAGGTCGCGGCCGCTGCGGCCGGTGTGCTGCGCGACGGCCAGGATCGAGGGGATGTTGTCGCCCGGGTGCGAGTACTCCGCGGCCAGGAAGGTGTCGTGGAAGTCGAGTTCGCGGACCGCGACGCCGTTGGCCCAGGCGGCCCACTCCGGGGAGAAGGTCCCCTCGATGCCGAAAACGGTCGCGCCCGGGGTGTAGGCGTGGCGCTGCGCCTGGGCGCGGGCGTTGGCCACCGGGCGGCGGGTGACCGAGGCGGCGGCCACGGCGGCATTGTCGATGATCCGGTTGACGATCATCTCCTCGGTCTCCGGAGCAACCTCCACGGCATCCGCGGCGACCTCGGCGATACGCCAGGCCAGGTGCTCCTCACGCGGGAAGACTTCCGCGGAGCGGTGGGTGCGGACGAGATGGTTCTTCACGGGCCGGGACCTCCTGGAAACGGATTCGGATCGAATTCATCGGTACTTTTCGCACGCTACACAGCGCCGTGGAAGCCGGAAATACCCCGCAAATGCCGATTTTTGCGGAAGCGGGGCTGTGAAACTGTGAAAGTTGTAAAAGTGCGTGTTGCTAGATTGGGCGACATGCAGAAGATGTATGCGGGCGGGCGGTTGCGCACTTTGCGGGAGCAGCGCGGCCTGTCGCAGTCCGCCATGGCCAAGACCCTGGGGCTATCGGTCAGCTACATCAATCAGCTCGAGCACGACCAGCGCCCGCTGACCGTCCCGGTGCTGCTGCGGCTCAACTCCACCTTCGATCTGGACATGGGGTTCTTCGCCGCCGACACCGATGCCCGGCTGATCGCCGCGCTGCACGATGTGTTCGCCGACGACTCCGGGATGACGCTTGGCCTCGAGGGCGCCGACGGTCCGGGGATCACCACGGCGGAGATCGACGATCTGGTGGCTCGCGTTCCGGCGGCCGCGCACATGCTGGTCGGGCTGCATCGCCGGCTGCGCGGGGCGACCGAGCAGATCGAGCGGATGTCGGCCGGAATAGACGGTGGGACAACCGATCCCACGGTGTCGCGCCCCTACGAGGATGTCCGGGACTACTTCTACGACCGGCGCAATCACATACCCGAACTCGACGCCGCCGCCGAAGAGCTGTTCGCGCGCAACGGTTTGACGATCGGCGGTCTGGATCTGCAACTGACGCGGATACTGCGGGAACAGCACGGTGTCGCGGTCATGATCCGCACGGACGATCCGGACGCGCCCGGCCCCAAGCGCAGCTACGACCCGAACGATCGCCTGCTGGTACTGGCCCGCCGGCTCTCCCCCGGCCAGCGCGCTTTCCAATTGGCCACGCAGCTGGCTTTTCTCACTCAATCCGCGACCATGGCCGCGCTCATCGACGCGGCGGAGTCGGTACCCGAACGCTCACAGGGCGTCCTGCGGATCGGCTTGGCGAACTATTTCGCCGGGGCATTGATCTTGCCGTACAGGCAGTTCCGCGATGCGGCGGAATCCCTGCGCTACGACATCGAGTTGCTGTCATCGAAATTCGAGGTCGGCTTCGAGACCGTCTGCCACCGCCTCTCGACCCTGCAACGCCCCGGCGAGCGCGGCGTGCCGTTCTTCTTCGTCCGCACCGACAGGGCGGGCAATATCTCGAAACGCCAGTCCGCCACCGCTTTCCACTTCTCCCGGGTAGGCGGCAGCTGCCCCCTGTGGGTGGTACACGAGGCGTTCTCGACTCCCGGCCGGATCCGCACCCAGATCGCGCAAATGCCCGACGGCCGCAATTACCTGTGGCTGGCCCGCACGACCGACGAGAACACCCCCGGATATCTCTCCCCCAAAAGGGAGTTCGCGATCGGCCTCGGCTGCGACCTGGCCTACGCCCACAAACTGGTCTACTCCCACAGCCTGCCGATCGACGATCCCCGCTCGGCGGTCCCCATCGGCGCGGGCTGCAAGGTCTGCGAACGCGCCGACTGCGGCCAGCGGGCGTTCCCCCAACTGGGCAGGCCCGTCCAGGTAGACGACAATCACGCCTTCCCCACCCCGTACGCGCCGATGCCTCTCACAGAGGCGTAACTCGTTGCGGCGGTGCCGGACTGCACTTGGCAAGCAGGATGGACGGACCGGCCGCAAGTCATGGTCCGACGCGTAACCGCGCCCACCGGTGACGGCCGATTTCATGCGGATACTCCCCTTCTCCCGGGTTTCAGGCGAGGGTCCGCAGATGATGAGCAATGACGCCCTCTGCCGTGTGCGCAGCGTCGGCATCGCCGATCAGTGCGTGCAGGGCTACACCGTCGATCAGTGCGTGCAGTCGGGTCGCTTCGGCATCGAGGTCGAGTGCGGGCCTGATCAGTCCACAATCGGCCAGCCGGGTCAGCACCGTCACGCAACCCGCGCGCAGTTCCCGGTAGGCGTCCAGCGCAATGTCTTTCAGTAGGGGGTGTGCCGGACTCTCGGCGACGAGTGCGAGATTGACATCTATCTCGCAGCGCCGATTGGCGTCGAGCGGCAGAAACTCGGCGATGACCGCGAGAGCTCGTTCCCAGGGGTCGGTGATCGCCGCATGCGCCTCGGCCCGTTCGCGAACTCGCTTCTGCACCAGCCGCATCGAGTACGCCAGCAGTTCCGCCTTACTGGCGAACACGTGCCGCAGGGATCCGGCCGAAATCCCGGCCTCCGCGGCCACATCCCGGACCGATACCGCGCTGACACCGTCGCGCTGGATCACCCGCCAGACCGCCTCGGCAATCTCCTGCTGTCGCTGCGCATGGTCGATGAGTTTGGGCACCTGCGTTATGGTAGTACAGTCGTGTTAGCAAATGACAGCCGCGGGGCTGTGCGAAACCTGTAATCGAAGGAGAAGCATGCGCAACCACGTCATTTCGATCCTGATCGGCGTCGCAGTGCTAGCCGTCGGCCTGGCGCTGTGGTTGTTCGCCCGCGATATCGAGACACCGGTGATCTCGTTGCACAAGGTGGGCGTGGTGGTGGCGATCATCGGTGGCCTCGAGGTCGCGAGATCCGGGTTCGCCATGGTCAGGCAGTGACGCAAGACTCTCGACACCTCGACCCGGTTGGCCGCCGGCGCTTCCGAACGCACCATCGCTGAAGGGTTCGGCGCTGATCGGCACAGACGCCGCACTGCTCAGTCTCGCGTCGATGCCCAGACGCGAAACAGAGCGAGCGCCTCGGTCAGGTTGCGCGGACCACAGGCCAGGTGGAAGGTCCGCCCAGCGGTCCACGCATGAACCCAATCGTGCTCGCTCCGGTCGATCTGCTGTCGAGGATATTTCTGATCTTCCAGATCTGTTTGCTCGAGGTTGATCTCGACGATCCAGCCGGGTTGTCGAGCGTCCCGATCCGCACACCCCATCCGTGTTCCCAGTCGCCGTCGCACTGCGCGGCGTACCAGCTCTGTAGCCAGTCGAGGACATGTTCATGCTCGGACATGAACGCCGATGCTAATCACAACGAGTTCGAACGCGCGGAAATCTGCACTGCGCAGGGATGCCTCAACCGTTGCGTCTCCCGAGTCGATCGTCCCGATAAACACCCGCACATGCCGAGTTTGGTGTGTTGTCGAGTGCTCAGGTTGCCGAGTGGAGACCTAAGCTGCTGGTGTGGAGAAGGAGTTGGAGTACATCCTGGGTGCGATGAACTACGAGATCTTCTACGACTGGTCCGAGTTCGCACGAGATCAACTGAAGGTCCCGCGGTTCTTGGAACTGAATCCGGACTTTCCGGCGAAACTCAGGACCCAGTTCGCAGAACTCTTGCAGTCACGATGGATGTCTGCCGATGACTACGAGCAGTTGACCGGTGTGTCGATCGATTCCGACGAACTGTTGTATGACTTCCTCGGCCGCGCATATCGGTTCATCTTCGAAGGCGAAACTCCAGACGATCCTCCGTACCCGCCACAGGCGAATTACGACGAGGAGGGTTCAGTCCACGCCACCGGTGGCCATCCGCTACTGCCGCATACCGCGCTGACCGAGGCGGTAAGCACGGAACCGTGGAAGGCCTGGCGTCCGTGACGGTTCGAGGTCCACGGCCGCACCACGACAGACCCGTTCTCGGTGAACAGCTGCGGTGAAGCGCGACCGATCGCTCGCAACAGGTGACTGTGCGAGCCGACGAGCGGCCCCGGGACGGCAGGGACCGCGCCGGCGACCACCGTCCGGAACCATGCTGGGTCGGCACCGGCATTAGCCCGCCTGACACGTCAGGTCGTTCTCCGGCATCGCGCCCTCCACCAGGTACCCGGTGACAACCTCGGTCGCACAGCGGTTCTCGCCGAGAACGTATGCCCCGTGCCCGCTTCCGTCGACGGTGACCAAACGTGAACGCTCACCGAACTTTTCGTCGAGCAGCTCGCCGCCGCGGAGCGGGGTGACCGGGTCGTGGCGGTTCTGCACGATCAGTACGTCGGCCGGGCCGGTGTTGTCGATCCGTACCGGCGGCTCGGACGGGCCTAGCTTCCAGTAGGCGCAGGGCATCACGTTCGCGGCGGCGGCGCCGTAGAGCGGGTAGCGTTCCCGATCCTCGGCGACAGCACGGTGGTAGGTCCGGACATCCTCGGGCCACTCGACATCGTTGCAGGTCACAGCGAGAAAGACCGTCCAGGCGTTATCGGTCGGCGCGGGTGCGCCGGTACCGGGCGGGCGGCCGCCCTCGGGTCCCGGACGTCCGGTTTCCAGCAGTGTCTTCCAGCTCTCGGCCGTCGGCGCGTACAGCGTCGAGCGATAGAGCGTGAAGAAGGCGCCGAACCGGAAGAGGCCGCCGTCCAACCCATCCACCGGGTTCGCGTCGAGCCGCTCGGCGAGGGTGAGGTACGTCGCCCGCACTTCCTCGGGGGTGCGGCCCAGACCGTAGGTGTCGTGGCGCGCGGCGGCCCACGCGGCGAAGTCGGGGAACGTCTCCTCCATTCCGAGGCCGTACAGGCGCATCCCGTCGTGGTCGAGATAGGTGTTGCCGATATTGCTGTCGAGGATGATGCGGTCGGCCTGCTCCGGGAACATCGAGGCGTAGGCGGCGCCCAGCGCGGTCCCGTAGGAATAGCCGAGGAAGCTGGCCTTCTCCTCACCCAGCGCCGCCCGGATCCGGTCCAGATCACGGGCCATGTTCGCCGTCGATATGTACCGCAACCGGCCCTCGTGATCATTGGCCGCGCACTGTTCGGCGACGCCCTGCGCGACCGCGGCCCGCTCGGTGACCGCAGCGTCGTTCGCCGCATACGGCGGGATGTTGCCGAAATACGTTTGGTCATCGGTGAATCCGCAGCTCACCGCCGCCGAACGTCCTACACCACGGGTATCCATGCCGATCACGTCGTAGCTGTCCAGCACGTCGGCGGGCAGTCCCTGCGCGGCCAGGAACGCGGGCTGATCCAGTCCCGAGCCGCCCGGGCCACCGGGGTTGAGCAACAAC
Organism: Nocardia sp. NPDC057668; assembly: GCF_042799795.1. Lineage (NCBI taxonomy): Bacteria > Bacillati > Actinomycetota > Actinomycetes > Mycobacteriales > Nocardiaceae > Nocardia > Nocardia sp. NPDC057668. The sequence goes on from NZ_JBHVIC010000001.1 coordinate 2,623,790, forward strand.
ACCCCGCGCCGCTTGCCGGGATTCCCGCTCGCCAGCCGAGAGATCATGATCTCGATCCGCTCGCCGTCGGGTTCGCTGTAATTCAGGGGTACCGGCACAGTCGCGCACTGCAATCGGGCGGGCCCGGACGCGGGATCCTCGACGCCCTCCGGACAAGCGCCCCACCGCACCTGCGTCACGGGGTCTTCGGTCGGCCGGGCGGTCACGACGAAGGCCCCGACCAGCGCCGCGGCGAGCCCGAGTACGGCCAGCAGACTCAGATTTCGAAACTGTTGTCGACTCATACGGCAAGTCTTTCGCGCCCCCTCGGCCCGCACATCGCTCCGGCGAGGGGCCTCGTGTTCGACGAAAGTCGAGGCGGCTGTCCGACCCGAGTCGCATCGCGCATCGGCCGCTGGGCTGCTGCTTCCGGCGGGTGGGTGTCGCGATAATGGCCCGATGGACACCGTCGGCGCTCCTCGGCTCGGAGCATGGCAGCAGACCTGGCGGCTGGCGGCGGCCGCGATACTCGGCACGGTCTTCTGGTTCTCCGTCGCCACGGCGCTGCCGGTGGGTTGTGCGGCCGATACCTGCTCCTGGTTCATCACCGGTGATCCGCTGATCGCCCTCGGCTGCTTGACGGCACTGCTGTGGCGGCGGCGCTTTCCGTTCACCGTCGCCCTGGTGGTCGTGACCGCTTCGGCCGCATCGGCATTGGCCACGGGTGCGGCGCTGCTGGCCCTGTGCTCGCTCGCTACTCGCCGCCGTCCGGTCGAGCTGGGAGTGGTCGTGTCGGCGTATGTGGCGGCGGCGCAGTTCAGCGAGCACCTGTACCCCCTCGACACGCCACCGGCCCCGATCTGGCTGTCACTCGCGCTGCCGGTGGCGAGCGCGGGGATCGCGGTGGCAACCGGGGTGGCCATCGACGCCCGGCGCTCGGAACTGCGCTCGCTGCGGGACCGCGCCGACAGCGCGGAACGCGAACAGGCCGCCCGCACGGCGCAGGCACAGGCCACCGAACGCAACCGCATCGCCCGGGAAATGCACGATGTACTCGCGCACCGAATCTCGCTGGTGGCCATGCAGGCCGGGGTCCTGGAACACCGCGACGACCTCGCGGACACGGACAAACGCACGCTGATCCGCGGGATCGCCGACGGCTCTCGCCAAGCGCTGGAAGAACTTCGGGACGTGCTCGGCGTTCTTCGCGCCGACACCGACCGCCCCGAACCCCCGCAACCCACACTGGACCGGATCCCTGATCTGGTGGCGGACGCTCGCTCGTCAGGTTTGGACATAACGCTCGCCAGCACGGTGACGGCCTCTCCGCCCGAAACTCTTGGGCGGACCGGCTATCGGGTGGTTCAGGAGGGACTGACCAACGCCGCGAAGCACGCGCCGTCCGCGGCGGTGCACATCACCGTGGCCGGCACGCCCGGCCGGGAATTGCACGTCAGCGTCCGCAATTCAGCGGCCGCCGCGCCTGTCTCCCGGCCGCCGGCCTCGGGTTTCGGTCTGCTGGGCCTCGCCGAACGAATCTCCCTCGCCGGTGGCAGACTCGACCATCACCGCACTTCCGACGACGGGTACGTTCTCACCGCGCACCTTCCCTGGCCGGAGCACGACCGCGAGAAAAGAGCATGAGTGCACAGTGAACAGGAACCTGTGCGCGTGGTCATCGTCGACGACGACCAGCTGGTCCGAATGGCCCTGCGCCTGGTGATCGACGGTGAACCGGATCTGACCGTCGTCGCGGAGGCAGCCGACGGGGACGCCGCGATCGAGGTCGTCGACGAATACCGTCCTGACGTGGTGCTGATGGATGTGCGAATGCCCGGCCGCGACGGCGTCGACACCACGCGGTACCTGCGCACCGTCCCCTCCGCACCGGCGATCCTGATGCTGACCACCTTCGACTCCGACGAGTTGGTACTCGGCGCCCTGCGCGCCGGGGCCCTCGGCTTCGTCCTGAAGGACACCCCACCCGCTCGAATCGCCGAAGCGGTACGCACCGTCGCGGCCGGCGACCCGGTGCTGTCCCCCACGGTCACCGCACGTGTGATCGCCGCGGCCACCGGCCCGGGTTCCGCCGAGTCCCGCGCCGGTTCCCGCGCTGCCGCACGAAAACGCCTGTCCGCCCTGTCCGAACGCGAGCTGGAGACCGCGCGGGCCATCGCGGATGGGCTCGGCAATCCGGAGGTCGCGGCCCGGATGCGTGTCACCGTCGCCACGGTCAAGGCGCACACCGGCAACCTGTTCACGAAGCTGGGAGTCACCAATCGGGTACAGATCGCGCTGCTGGTCCGCGACGCGGAACAGTGAAACGTGCCTACATGGCATGTCGGGCAGCCTCTTCCTCCCCGAAGGTGGCTACCCGGCTATCTGGAAGGCCAATCAGATTGTTAGACAACGATCTGCCGACACGAATGCCGTTACGAGGTAGTCCTTGAAACGCACCCGAAGGCGGCCCTCATTCCCCAAGCCGAACCCTGGGCGGTCAACTCAACCAGGCCCAGATGTCATTGGTGCTGAATAGAATTCGAGCGTGTCACATATCTTGCACGTGTATCTGGTCGATCTCGCGGAGATCGAGGCCGTTATCGGGTCCAAGGACGAGGAGTTTCTCGAGCGGCTGCTGGCCGAACTGCCGAACCATGATCCCGGCGAAGGCTGTTGCGAGCCGTGCGATGCCGCGGACTGCGAAGGCGCCGAGTGCGAGGAGTGCTACCGCTGCGAGGACGCGCAGCATCCGCAGGCACTCCAGGCGATCTTCGCCGGCGGGCCGTTCGAAGAGAACCACGCCGATGGCTACATCTCCGCGCTGGAACTGGTCTGCGAGGATCTCGGCCCCTACATCGGTGACGTCAATTTCTGGTTCGGCTACAAGCGACTTCCCGAGGAGATCCTCAGCCTGGCCGGCGACATGGATGGCGACCTGTTTCCCTTCACCGACTCGTGCGGCTGGGGCTCTATCGGCAAGGAAAGCTGCGCCGAACTGCTACCCGAATGGGAAGCCAACGCCGCGGGCCCCGACGACCACGGCGGCTATGCGGGTCCTCTCGCCATGTGGTTCCGCCGATCCGTCACCGAGAAAAAGGATCTCATCGGGTTCTGGGCCGGTTAGCGACACCGCCGATGATGTTTCTTCGTCGGCGATCTCGTGGTCGGCCGAATGCTCCGAGGCTGCCCGGCGTCAGATTCTCCATCGAGTATCAATCACCTCGAATCCCATAGGACTGAAAGGCCGCTGGTGGGAGTACCTATCGACACATTCATCCGAGTGATCAGCGGTATCGCACTCCTGGTGGGTGCAGTGGCGGTCATTCTCGGCGAAAGCAACCTGGTTGCCGGTGGATACGCGGTGGCGGCCGCCATCGTGGTCGGCGGCATCTGGCTCCTGATTCGTCGCCCCGAGCACCTCGACAGCCGGGAGATCCGCGGGTTCGACATCCTTCCCGTCCACGACTCTCAGTTCGCGCGTTTCCCGGTATCGAAACCACCGGCTCGAGTGTTCTCTGCCGCGATGCGCGCATTGGAGGAAATCCCGCCCCGCACGGTCGAGATCGATTGGGAAAACAGGCGATGCACGGCACTGACCGGATACGGTCTGAGCGGCTACGGTGAAGCCATCCACGTCTCGGTCGAGGACGATGGCAACGGTGGATCCGTCGTCGACATCCAAAGCGGTCCGCCAGGTCCGTCCCGCCCCTCCTCCCCCGGCAGAGACCGCGCCAACGTCTACCGCATCGGCGTTGCCGTGCGCGACATCGGGACTCGACCCCAAAGTGATGAACCAAGCTGACCTACAACAGCATTGAACCGGAAGATTCGCATGCGATGGGACGTCTCCAGATCTGCTCGCCGGCTCGCTCGGGTGCGGTTCAGCGGGAGTTGAGTTCGGAGCCCGGGTCGGGGAGGATCGGCATAACGGCCAGCCGTGGGGCGGTGATGCGACGGGTCGAGTTCGGAGCAATCCTGCGGCCGAGGGCGTGCTGAGGTCACGGCGGCGCGGGTAGAGATCTGGGTGTTGGGGAATCGATGAGCGAACAGACGATCTATCCGGGTTCGCGCGCTGTGCAGATCATGTTCGCCGCACTTTCCCCGGTGTTTGTTGTGATGGCCGTTCTCTTTATCTTGGTCGAGGAGATGGGCCTGCCGCAGCGAATCGTGTACGGCGGAGGCATGCTCGTGCTTTCTCTGGGAGCCACTGCGGTTTCGTGGGCAGCGTTGATTCGAAACAAGCCCGAACTCGTCCTCGACCGAGAAGGCGTCCTGATTCCGGAGATGGACAAGATTCTCTGGCACCGGGTAGCCGCGGTCCGGTTACGCAGGATCGGACCTTCCTACACGGTCGAGATCATCCTCAACGAGCGGGCGCCGTGGGAGCCGACAATGCCGTTGGACGGACCTGTGCTCCAAGCGACGGCGTCGAATGCTCGGGGCCATAGGGCAATACTCCTATCCCCGGAAAGACTTCACCCCTACTCGGTCGAGGCCATCCTCATCGAAATGCAGCACTACCATCCGAGTCTGCTTGTGGCACCGACTGAATCCCGATAGCGCGCAGGCCGACACCGTCTCTCGAAAGCCGGAGCTTGTCGCGGTCGAACGAATCGCTGGGCGGCGCTCCCGAACGCCGCACCGTCTGTCGGAGTCGCATTGTAGTGTTGTGTATTGACACGAAATAGGCGTGCTCCGTTCTACTCGGGTTTACTCGACCGGGCCGGGAACGCCGTGCTGGGCCGAGTCCAGCACCGCCACAGAGGATTCGACATGGGCTATCCGGGATACCCACAGCCGCAGCCGACCTGGTCCCGGCCTCCGCAACCCACGCCGTCGCTGTGGTGGATCGTCCCGGGTATCGCCGCGATCGTGGCAGGGATCATCGGTGCCGCGATCTTCGGAATCAATTCTCTGGTCCAACTTCCCGACAAGATCGGACAGTTCCAGCGCATCGAGACACCCGGCTCCGGTCAAATCATGCTGGCCGCGGATCGCGACTACACCATTCATTTCGAATACGCGGGCGCGGGGGAACGACCGCCGGCCGAGGACGTCGCCGTAACCCTGACCGACCCCAACGGCGAACTCGTCCGGTTACAGAGCGTCACCTCGACGATGTCCTACGGCATCAACGATGTCGAAGGCCGCGCGGGATACACGTTCCACGCCGATCAAGGCGGAATCTACAGGCTGACAGCCGATTACACGACCGGTGTAACGGTCGCGGTCGGCGAGGGAACCCCCTCGGACGCCTGGCAGAGCATGGGAGTGGCAGCGGGCATCGCGGGGACCGGATTCGTTCTGGGCATGGCCGTCATCGCCACGGTCCTTGTTCGTCGCGCACGCAACCAGACCCAGATATCGAGTCAGCCGGAACAGCGGGGCTTGGGTCGCTCGCAGACCTCGACTCGAACTCGAGACAGCCATTTCGTGGAACCAAGCGCGACCTCGTTCATTCCGATCGTGTCCGGCGCCGCGGTGGCGGTGTGGCTGCTTGTGTCGATTCTCGGTGCGAGTGGCTCGGTCGCGGTGGGCTTCGGTCTGTTAGCGGCAGTGGTGGCCGGAACAACCTGGGTGTTTGTCCGCCGGCTGAAGGCTTCGAGCAACAGCACGGTCCACGAGTTCGACATCTTCCCGGTCCGGGGCGCGCAAGTCGCGCGATTCCCAGTGGATTCCGCGCCACATCGAGTGTTCTCGGCGGCCCTGCGCGCGCTGGAGCACATTCCCACTCGCACGCCCGACATCGATTGGAAGAACCTCCGATGCACCGCACTCACCGGAACCAGCCTCACCAGCCACGGCTCAACCATCGTCGTCTCGGTCGACAATGACCGAAACGGCCGATCAATACTCAACATCCAGAGCGGGCCCGCGTCCGAACAGGAAAGCGCGCCGATCGACCAGGACCGCGCCAACGTTCACCACATCGGCGTCGCGGTGAACTCGATCATCGGGCAGCGTCCCTAGAAATCGACCGACGACGCCGGGACGATACGCACAAACTGCAGTTCAATCGATATCAGGCCGTATCGGTCGTTCGCTGCCGGAGACGCACCCGCACGAGCCGTCGCGGAGGGGCTGGGCAACCCGAATATCGCGGCCCGGATGCGGGTCACCGCCGCCACCGTCAAAGCGCACACCGGCAGCCTCTTCCACCTCGCACGTGGTGCTGCGAGCGAAAGATCAACCGGCCACGCCGGTTCAGCAGCAGCTAACGCACTGACACGCCGAATTCAGCGCGACTCCCTACTTATCGTGCACTATCGGCCCTTCAGTGGCGGTTTCCGCCAGATCTCCGGCGATAGTGCACGATAATTCGCCGCTGCGAGGTGCGCCGCCCATCCGATGCCAAAGAGAACCATCCGCACCCGCATGCGCGAGAACGTCCGCAACTGCCGCCGATCGCGCTGGCCGAACCGGCCGGATGATCTTCCGCCGGTGAGTTCGATCGTTCGGGCTATTCGGAGGGGGCGAATCCGCTGTTGCCGAGGGCCGAGGTAAAGACTGCCCACTGTTTGGAGCTGAAGACGAGCGCGCCGGCCGACGGGTTCTTCGAGTCGCGGACGCCGACCGCGTCGGCGGCGAGGAAGGCTACCTCCACGCATTGGCCGCTGGTCTCGCTGTAGCTGCTCTTGAACCACCGCGGCGCTGCCGAATCAGCGTTCACTGTCGAATCTCCTTGCAGCCTGGCGCAATACGTCTCGCGTTGTCGCCTCGTCCAGTGCGTCGCGACGCAGGGCATCGGCGAACTCATGGTAACGCGCTACTACCTCGCGCTTCTCTATGTAGAGATCGCTGCTCATCGCGCCGTCGAGGTAGACGATGGGCGGTTCGATGGGCTTGCCCCTGGCGTCGGTGCCGAAGTCGAGCAGTACGAACGGGAATGCGGGCAATCCCCAGACCGATCCGGCCGAGAACGGGTGTACGCGGACACGGACATTCGGGCGTTTGCTGACCTCGGCGAGTTCCCGAAGTTGGTTGGCCATCACCTCGGAGCCACCGACCCTGCGGTGCAACGCCGACTCGTGGAGTAGCACGTCCAACTCGAGCGGGCGCGTTTTGCGGGTGATCAGCACCTGGCGATCGAGCCGGATTCGGACGCGCCGCTCGATGTCCTCGTGTGTGCCGTTGACGAAGAACGCACGAGTCATCGCCCGTGCATACTCTGCGGTCTGCAGCAGGCCGGGGATCAGCTCCTGGTAGGAGAGCAACTGCCGAGCCGAGCGCTCCATCGCCACATACATGTTGAAGGCGTCCGAGAAAAGGCCGCCCATCGCGGTCACATCGTTCTCGCCCCTTGTCGCGGCGGCACGCGAAGCCAGGCCGACGGCACGTTCGGTCTCCTCGGCGTCGACGTCGTATAGCGAGCACAGCTCACGGACATCCTGCCGGCGCGGGTTCGCCGTCCGGCCGGTCTCCAAACGTTGCAACGCGTTGAAACTCAGTTGAACTTCCTTGGCCGCGTTCACGATTGACAGGCCGGTCCCCTCCCGAGCCTCTCGCAGGAACCGACCCAACTGACGACGCAGCAGGGTGGACGACAAACCTTCATCAAGCTCCGGCATGGCTGGCACCTCGAATCCGAATAATCGATCGACCGAAATGTGCCTAACAATCCTCCGCCAATCCGAGTCGCATCATGGCGTTTTGCATGAACTGATCTGAATATTCAGAATTCACAATTCGATCCACAACCGGCTGCTGTGCTTGTCCCCACGCACCCATCCACCCCCCTCACCACCCGAAACACGGGAGGTCCCACCATGTTCGATCTTTCCGACTCCACCCCCATCCGGGACTTCGGCGCACTGCGCGACATCGAGATCCGCGCGCTCACCGAAGTCATCGAGTGCACCGAGAAACTGCTGCGGCGGATCGAGAGCGACGGTAGCGTCATCGCCGCCTCGCGAGCGGGCATGTACGCCTTGGTGATTCAGGCCGTGCTGGCCAGTGCGCGGGCAGCGGGTTATCACGGGCAGGGCAACCTGGTGTACGCGCCACTGCTGGACGCGATCCTCGACGGGGCCGACGCCGATCCCTGGGACACCGCCATTTTCGCCGTGCTCGTGCACGATGTCGTCGTCGAATTCGAGCGGTGAGACTGTGCTCGCGCTCTGGATGCTCAGCCTTGTCACCGTGGGTGTGGCCGGATGTCGAGCCGGGATGTGGTGGACCACCGCGACCAGTTACGGACGACACTCCGGACACACACCCTCGCAGGGACATCGGCGGTAGCGCAGCACGTACCGCCGGCGGATCAGCCGCGGGCGCGGACCTCGAGAATCTGCAGCACCCGGCCGATCGGGCCGCGCTCGTCGTACAGCTCGGTGGCACACATGCCGACACCGTCCGGGCCGATGGAGGTCTCGACCGCCAGGCCGATCCACTCGCCGACCGGCAGCCGGTAGAGGTCCACGGTCAGATCGGTGTTGAGGAACGTGTACTGCGCCGGATCCAGGCGGGCCCCAACGCCGTTGGCGACGTCGGCGACCGAGAACACCCGCACGAGGGGGCTGATCTCCTCACCCTCCACGACGACGCCGCGCGGGCGCACCCACACCCGGCGCGCGCCGCCGGCGTCCGAGACCGGGCGCATGTCCACGGTCTTGACGTAGCCGACATCCCAGCCCGGCGGGAACTCCCAGTCGATGGCGTCGAGTTCGGGCACGGGCGGCAGGGCGCGGTCGCCGGCCCAGGCGACCGCTTCGGTATCGCTCGTGCCGATGCGCCAGGCCCGCGCGGTGGCGACCACGCGGCGCGACCCGTCGGGCTGGATCGACGCGAGTTCGGCCGCGACCAGTTCCACGCGACGGCCCGGCCGCTCGATCCAGGCCCGGACATCGATCTCCGCCACCGGGATCGGACCCAGGATCTCCATGGTCAGCCGCGCGATGCGCGCGTCCGCCCGGGGCTCGCACAACTCGACCGCCCGCGCGAGCAGCGCCGAGGGCGGCGCGCCGTGCTGCATGGTCGAGGCCCACACGCTGGTGGTCGACTCGGTCGCGAGCAGGCGGTCGTAACCGTCCGAGACCGCGCCGAGCGGCAGGAAGTACGCCCGCACGGCGTCGTCCGCCGGGGCTTCGGTCTGGGTCGCGTCAGTGGCTCGGGTCACCGCGTCACGGTAGCAACCCCTTCGCCAAGCTAAACGTCCGGCTCGCATTGTGTCGTGGCCAGCACATCAACGATCCCCCTGGTCGACGCCTCGGCGGCACCGAACAAGTGAACGCGGCGACCCGCGCGGACGGCGCCCACCGTCAGGTCTGCGGCCGCTTTTCCGCCCCGCGCTGTTCGGCGGCCGTCTCCAGATACGAGCCGAGTTCCTTCTGCAGGACGCGATCCAGCGCCTGGGCGAGGGTGTTCTGGACCGCAGTCACACCGAGTTCACGCAGATGGTTGAGCATCTTCGTGAGCGCGGCGGTTTCGGCGTCGGTGTCCGGCAGCCAGCCCGGGCCGTGGTCGGTGATGATCTGATCCTTGGCCGCGGTCACCATGAGCCGGGCGATGTCGTCGACCCGCTGCCCGACCTCGGCGTACACGTCGATGAGGCCGTCCAGACCGTAGCCGTAGCCGTGCAACGCGGCGAAGGTCGCGAGCAGTTCGGGCTGGGTGAATTCGACGGTGTCCGCGTGCGAGCGGATGAGGCCCAGGTCCTCCAGGCGCTCGAGCTCGGCCCCTGTCACCGGGGCCGACTCCGCATCACCGAGGAAGGTATCCACCAGCTCGCGCGGAACCTCCAGTGGCGCTTCGGATTTCCCCCACGTGGCGGTGACCGCCTGCTGGAGCCCGAGCACCTCGGTCAGATCTTTGCCCGTCTCCCAGCTCGTGATGAAGTCCGCGATGTGCGCGGAGGTGAAGCCGCGCTGCAGCAGCGCGTCGATGATGCGCAGCCGGCCCAGGTGCGACTCGTCGTAGATGAGCGCGCGCCCGCTGCGCCGCGTCGGCGTGGGCAGCAGGCCGCGTTCCTGATACGCGCGCACGTTGCGGGTGGTCATCCCCGCGGCCTGGGCGAGATCGTCGATGCGGTACTCCGCCATCCTGTGCTCGCCCTCCCTGTCGCGCGGTTGCCGGTCGACCGGGGCCGCCGCCCACGCCCCGGGACGCGTGAGCATCGCGGAGACGGGCGGCACCCCCGGTGACGACATTAGCCGAGCGAGACGGGAATTCCGTGGTCGGCACCCGTGACCCGGGCCGCGTCCCGCGGGGTGAGCAGGAAGTCGTCCGGCTCCACCCGGGCGAGTTGCCGCACGAACTGCGTGCCGAAGCCGGGGAACATGGTCGAGTTGAAACCGTCCTCGGTGAGATACCAGCTGCGGCAGCCCGAGTTCCAGGTGGTGGCCCCGAGGCGCGCCTGGATGCGGGCGTTGTAGCGGTCCTGCCGGTCGCGGCGCACCTCGAGCATCCGCAGATCCCGCTTCAGCAGGAGCGCGATCGCGTCGGTCAGGTACTCGATCTGGGCTTCCATGTAGACCAGCGCCGAATTGTGCCCCGGTCCCGAGTTCGGCCCGAAGGTCAGGAACAGATTCGGGTAGCCGGCGACGGTGACGCTCTTGTACGCGTACGCGCCCCGGCTCCACTCCTCACCGAGCACGCGCCCGTCCCGCCCCGTGATGGGAATGGGTGCACCGGCTTTGGACACATCGAAGCCCGTCGCAAACACGATGCAGTCGGCCTGGTGCTCGATGCCCTCGGCGGTGCGGATGCCGTTCGGCGACAGCTGCGCGATGGGCCAGGTGATGAGCTTGCAGTTCTCGCGCTGCAGCGCCGGGTAGTAGTCGTTGCTGATCAGCAGCCGCTTGCATCCGGCCCGGAAGTCCGGGGTGAGCTGCCGCCGGAGCCACGGGTCCCGAACCTGGGATCGCAAGTGCGCCAGTGCAACCGACTCCACCACGCGCGTCAGCGGCGAGGTCCACACGACGCCCAGGGCCACCGACTCGTGGCCCCAGAACCACGCGTCGCGCGCCAGCTTCTGGGTCAGCGGCGCCTGCCGGTACAGCTGCTTGGTCACCGCGTTCGTGCGCCGGTTCACCCGGGGCAGCACCCAGCCCGGGGTCCGCTGGAACACCTTGACCGAGGCGGCCGTGTTCACCAGCTCCGGAATGATCTGCACCGCGCTCGCGCCGGTGCCGATCACCGCCACCTTCTTACCGGCGAAGTCGTAGTCGTGATCCCAGCGGGCACTGTGGATCTTGTGCCCGGTGTAGCTGTCGATGCCCGGCATCTTCGGGAAGCTGGCGTTGGACAGCGGTCCCGACGCGACGATGACCGTGCGCGCCTTCACCTTTCGCCGACCGGCGCCGAAGGAGATGTCCCACAGACCGCTGGTCTCGTCGAACACCATCCCGGTCACGGTGTGCCCGAAGCGAATGTAGGGGCGAATCCCGAACTTCTCCACCATGGACTCGATGTAGCCCAGGATCTCGCCGCTGCCGGAGTAGGTGTGGGACCAGTCCGGATTCGGGGCGAACCCGAACGAGTACAGCCGCGACGGGATGTCGCAGGCCGCGCCCGGATAGGTGTTGTCCCGCCAGGTCCCGCCGACCCGGGTATCGCGCTCGAAGATCGCGAAGTCGGTGATGCCCTTCTGCCGCAACCGGATCGCCGCGCCGATACCGGCGAATCCAGCGCCGATGACGGCCACGTCCAGCGGCTTGTTCATGGCGCTCACGCGACCGGCTCGTACGTGAGTTCCTTGGACCAGCTCGGCGCCGCGCCCAGGAAGCGTTCGGGAATCCGCGCGGTCACCTTGACCATGGCGTCGGCGAACAGGTGGTAGGGATGATCGCGATTGATCACCCAGCCGCTGTGCATCTTGACGATCCGGTACATCGGCACCCGGTTCGCGATCGGGGTCCGCTCGCCCACCGCCTTGAACTTGCGCATGGCCGCGTAGAGCTTCTCCTCGTCCACGCCCATCTCGACGATGTTGTCGCGCATCTTGTTCAGCAGCGGCACGTAGCTGAGCACCCCGATGAGGAACGACGGCTTGACCCAGCCGCCGACCAGTTCGGCGGCGAGCTTGCGCGCGGTGGCGTGCCCGAGCAGCTCCATGACCGCGTAATCGGTGGCCAGATGCCGGGATTCGTCGTTGTTGATCCGCTTGAACACCTCCTGCGCGACCGGGTCCTCGATCTCGTCGGTGATGAACTTGATGAGCGCGCCGTCCAGCGCCACCTCGAGCATGGGGATGACGGTGCCCAGGAACGAGAGCGACATGTCGTCCGCGTGCTTGTCCAGGAAGTCGATCACCAGCTTCACGTTGATGTTCGGCTCCGGGATCTCGTCCCCGTCGAGCATCCCCCAGCGCCGCATGAGCGCCAGTTCGGCGTTGGCGTGCCGCTGTTCCTCGGCGTGGAAGTACCGGTAGATCTGCTTGAGGGTCTCGGTGGGCGCCTTCTGCGCCATGGCCGCGAACCCGCGCGCGCCCACGTTCTCGATCCACATCAGATCGGCCATGAAGGGCTTGAGCTTGGCGTGCAGGTCCGGGGCGATGAGCTCGGCGCCCGGTGCGTCCCAGTCGATATCGGCCAGCGCCCACTGCTTGGCCTCGATCATGCCGAGCATCTTGTCGAAGTCGAAGGACATGTCAGACTCCCGTCTTTTCCGTGCTAGTCCCGGTCGTGGCCGGGGCGGGCGAATCATGCTGGGGCAGTACTCGATTGAGTAGCCCGAGCCCCTGCGCGTAGAGCGCCGGGAAGTGCCGCTTGAGCAGCCACACCGCATGCGCGTCGAGCTGGGGCAGCACGTAGAGCCGGCCGTGATCGTGCGAGTCCAGGGTGGTGCGGGCGACGCGTTCGGGCGAGAAGCCGGTCCAGCGCATGAGTTCGGCGGCCAGGCGCGAGGCCCCGGTGCCGATGCGCCCGTCCCGCACCACATTCGTCTGCACGAAGGTGGGGCACAGCACGGTCACCGCGACCCCGCTGCCGGACAGCTCCGCGGCCAGGGTCTCCGACAGTGACAGCACCCCGGCCTTGGACACGTTGTAGACCGCCATGCCTGGGGCCGCCGCGAAACCCGCCGCCGAGGCGACGTTGATGATGCCGCCGCGCCCGGCGGCGCGCAGCTGCGGCGCGAAGATCTCGCAGCCGTGCACCACGCCCCACAGGTTGATGCCCAGCGCCCACTGCCAGTCGTCGAATCCGATCTGCCCCACCGGCTTTCCGCCGATGCCGACCCCGGCGTTGTTGATGACCAGGGTGGGCGGACCGTGGAAGATGAGCTCGGCGTGCAGGGCCAGACTCTCGACGTCGGCGCGGCGCGAGACATCGCAGAACACCGCGTGCGCGGGCCGCCCGTAAGTGCGCTCGATCAGCCGGGCGGTCTCGTCGGCGCGATCCTTGTCGATGTCGGCGCACACCACTTCACCGCCGCGCGCGGCGATTTCGAGGGCGAAGGCCCGGCCGATGCCGCTGCCCGCCCCCGTGACCACGGCCTTGGCCGCATGTGATCGCCGGGCGCCGAAGACCGGCAGTATCCCGTCCAATATGCCCATGATCAGCTCACTTTCGCGCGGGCGGCGTCCGCGAGCGCGGACGAGATGAATTCCCGGGTGCGGCGCAGCGCCGGCACGGCTTCGGGGACCAGCAGCGGCAACGCCTGGAACACGTGGATGCGCCCGGGCCACAGTTCGAGGTCGCAGCGCACCCCGGCGGCGACCGCCATGTCGCGCAGCAGTTCCGCGTCGCCCGCGAGCATCTCGCCCGCGCTGGCCTGCACCAGCAGCGGCGGGAGCGCCGAGCCCGGCGGGATGTCCAGGCGCAGGCGCGGTGAATCCGGCTGCTGCCCTTCGGTGTACAGCTCGATCAGGCGGCGGCCGGTCAGCGCGGGCGCCATCGGATCGGGCAGTTCCCGATCGCGGCGCTCGGCCAGGGTCAGGGTGAGGTCCATCAAAGGGGAGAACATGAACACGCCCGCCGGCTGCGGTGTGCCCGCGCGCTGGTTCTGCAGCAGCAGGTCCATGGCCAGGTGGCCGCCCGCGGAGTCACCGCCGATCACCAGGTCCTCGGGGCGGTGACCGTTGTCCAGAAGCCAGCGGTACCCGGCGGCGATGTCGTCGGCGGCGGCCGGGAAGCGGTGTTCGGGGGCGAGGCGGTAGTCGACGAGGAAGACCGGCAGGCCGGTCAGCTTCGACAGGCGCGAGGCCAGGCCGCGGTGGGTCCGCGCCGAGCACACCACGTAGCCGCTGCCGTGGATGTAGTAGATGGCGCGCTCGCCCTGCTCGACCCCGGCGGCCCGCACCCACTCCCCGCGCACCCGGCCCGAACGCACCGTGTCCACCCGGGTGCCCGGCAGCGGCGGCCCGAAGGCGGCCATGACGCCGGCGATGAGCCCGCGTCCCGCCTGGATGCCGACACGATTGCGCGGTAGCAAACCATTGATCCGGCGCAGGCCCACCACCGACGCGTGTGCCGCGAGCCGTGCCTGGCGCGAGGCCGTCTCGGGTACCACCGCCGATACAAAGGTCGCCTTTGACCCTGTTCTCGTCATACCTCAGACAATCATCGATCAATGCGCCATTTGTCAATGGCACATTGATTACGGATTGTCACGCGCGGAGACGCCGGATAGCGCGAACCACCCGCCCGACCGGGTCAGATCGCGCGACGGCGCAACCGGATGACGTTCGCGAAGTGGAGCAGGAAGCCACCGGTCAGCAGGAGCAGCAGCGCGATCAGGACGTGGCCGTGCGCGGCCAGCACGGCGGCCGCGCCCAGACTCAGCGCACCCAGCAGGGCCAACAGCACCTCACCTCCGGGAGCCCCGTCGTCGGGCGGCAGACCCTGCGTGCCGACCGGATTCGACACCGGTTGCGCGACAAGGGATCCCGGCGGCGGGACCAGCCATTGCGGCATCATCGGCACGGGATCGCTCGGCCCGTGGTGGGCAACACCGGTTCCGGCGCCGAGCTTGTGGACCCTTCGAGCCATCGAACTACCTCGCAGAACAAGAACGCATTCCAGCAGCAAGCCCCCAGTAAATCACCCGGCCCCGGCTTTGTCGGGCGGCACACGAAAGATCACTTTTGCGGCAATGCGGCGGACCCCGCGGCCGCCCCGCGCACCCCGGCCCGGCAACCGCCCCGCGACCGCCCGGTGCGAACCGGCCGCACCCGGCGGGTAGTTTTGTCGCGGAAGCAACGACAGGCGTGCGCAGTGGGTTCTTGGAGGTAGGGCGGATGGTCGAGCCGCATATGGCCATTGCGGGTTACCTGCGCGAACGCCGCGAAGCGTCCCGACTGACCCGCAGCGAGCTGGCCCGGATCGCCGGGGTCTCCGAGGGCCTGATCCAGAAGCTCGAACAGGGCACCCGGCCGCCGACCCACACCACGCTGAGCGCGCTCTTCGAAGCGTTGAACGTGCCGCAAATGTATCGGGACTACGCGAACACCGTCCTGCAGCCCGAGCTGACGACCATCGCCATCGAGCAGTCCGCGCCGAACGCGGCCGAGATGCGATTCCTGAACGGCCTGCCCGCCCCGTCCTGCTACCTGACCGCGCTGGCGCTGGATCTGCTGGCCGCGAACGAGCCCTTCCGGCAGACCTTCCCGGGACTCGAACCCGGGATGAACATCATCGCGTACACGCTGCTGGACCCGCGTGCCCGCGTGGTGCTGCACAACTGGGAACGCGAGGCGCACATCCTGGTGCAGTCCTTCCGGCACATGGCGCCCGGCGTCACCGATCCGGCGCGGATCGAGGAGATCAAACGCGAGTGCGCCCGCTCCCCGGATTTCGAACGGCTGTGGAACACCGACATCCCGCCCGCGGAATTCGACTGGCGGCCCATGCTCATCCGGCCGCTCGAGGGCGGGGACTGGCGGGCGGTGCACGTGCGCATCTGGGTCGGCGAGGAGCCGCACCGGGGCCGCTGGGTGTACACCCTGCTGCCGGATCCGGGTGAACAAGCACCACTCCGGCCGTAAACCGGAGCGGTGCAAGCGATTTGGACGGGCACGGTGTTCGATGAAGGGGATACCGAACACCGCCCCCGCATCGGAAAGGATAGCCCCAACTTTCGCATTCGTCAGGTCGGAGTACCGAGAGATTTCCGCAACCTGACCGTAATACGGTCTTGTACAGGGCTTTTCACTGTTCGACCGGTAGGGAATCGCCGGTTTCGAGCAGCACGGCCGGCACCACCGGCGAGCCGCGGTACGCGGTGGAAACCGCCACCAGCCAACCGAGTTCGCCCAGGAAGGTGGGCCGGTCCGGACGGCGGAAGCTCTCCCCGCAATCCACGGCCACCGCGCCGGCCCGGTAGGAGCGCAGGGCCATCGCGATCCGCGCCGCCTCCACCGCGGCGGCGCGGTCGCGCTCGCGCACCCCGAGCCGTTCGACCGTCCGCTCGGCCCGGGCGGTGTCCTCGGGGGTCAGGTGGGGTTGCAGCAGGAGCAGCGCGTCCCGGATCTCGATGACCCTGCGGTACACCAGGTCCCGGGGCGCACGGCGGGTCTCGGGGGCCGCCCGCGCCACCTCGGGGACCGCGGTGCGCAGCGCCGTCCACAGCGGCCGCAACCGCGGCAGCGCCCGGATCCGCTGGACCGCGGCGACGGCCTGCGGCAGCAGCGACGGGCACAGGTACCCGAAGAGCATGATCGTCGCGCCGATGCTGGCGAACGCCGGCGCGATGTCACTGTTGAGCGTGCGGGCGTCGATGCCCGCCCAGGCCGCCGCCACCGCGACGACCTTGCCGATGGCGTAGCCGACCGCGATGATCGATCCCACGGTCAGCAGCCGCAGGCCCCGGCGCAGCCAGGGCTGTTCGCGCACGTGCGGCAGCCACGCCCGGCACAGCACCACGATGCGCAGCAGGGCGAGGGTGTAGGCGCTGAGATAGATCGCCAGGAACACGTCGACCACGGGCTCGGTGGCGTAGTGGTGGTCGAAGTCGGTGGCGTGCGGGGTGTCGTGCACCGGCGCGGCCAGGAACAGCCCCGCCATGATCGCGACGACCACCGCGTTCGCGACTATCACGTTGCGGGCGTTCACGTTCGGGCCCTGCGGCGGGGCATCATCCGGACCCACCAGGTAGGTGGTCCAGACGATCTGCGCCATGACCGCGGTGGTGATGGCGGAGTAGACGATGAGCGTGGCCAGATTGGGGACGCCGGTGACCCGTGCCATCCACTCGTACGCGGCGGGCATGGCGGTGACGAAACCCACCGCCGTGCAGGCGATGGCGATGGCCACGGCCCAGCGTGCGCTGCCGCGCGGCCCGCGCACCGCCAGGATGAGACGCCAGGTGAACACCACCGCGGCGAGCGTGCCGACGCTGCCGTAGACGAGAGCGAATTCCACCGTTTATCAGTCGATTCCAGGTCCGAGGGTATCGAGCAGGTGCCGGACGCCCGCCGGGGTGTTGTCGGGCAGCACCCACTCCGCACGCGGGGTCCAGCGCGTGATGTGGTGCGCCATGAGCAGATCCGCGATGTGCTCGGCCTCGTGCTCCTCGGCCGCGGAGGAGCACGAACGCCCGAGCATGCGGCGCACCACCGCGGGATCGATGTTCGGGGCGAGCAGGCGCAGGGCGTCCTCGCCGGTCACGGTGACCGGTTCGTGCCCGGCGAGCAGATGCCCGAACTCGTGGCACACGATGTGATCCTGGTGCAGCTCACTGGTATTGCTCTGGTAGGCCAGGAAATCGATGTCCCTGGTCACGAGCAGACCGCCGGACAGCCCGGCCACCGGAAAGGGTTCCGGGCGCAGGCGCAGGGGTCGCCCGCGTCGGCGGGCCAGGGCCTCGGCCAGTTCGGCGACGGTGAAGCGACCGGGCAGGCCCAGGTCGCGCAACCCGCGCCGCAGCCGGCGATGATCCATCATGGATTGCTCATCCCCCGAGCTCTCCCAGACCGCGATCCGCATGTCTCACAAGTCTTCCCCATAGTTTTCGGCCTCGATCCGCCGGAGCACATCGAGCATCGCCACGATGGTCTCGGCCCGCACGGTACCGTGCGCCAGACCATCGCGCAGCACCAGTTCCAGCGCCGCCGAGTCGGCTTTTCCCTTGAGCGCGTTGACCAGAGCCAGTTCCCGGCCGCGCGCGACGGCGAGTTCGGTATTGGTCAGCGGGTCGAGACTGTCCAGCCCGAAGTAGACGCGCAGCGCCTCCAGCGTCTCGAACGACGGATTGACCGTCTGCCCGGTACGCAGCTTCCACAGATAGTTCGCCGACAGGCCGACGCCCGTGGTGCGCGCGATATCCTCGGCCAGCGCCCGGTGCGTGATCTCCACTTCACGACAGTCCCTGGTCACGGGCGGATGCATGCCCCCGATGAGACTGTTGAGCGCGCTGGTGAACGGATGCTGTTGTGCGGCAACCATTCTAATCCTGTCTCCTGCAGTTGACAGCGGTGGTGATGGCGATCATATACTCGTCCCTACTTCGTTCCGTTCGTAGATGTCGCTGTCCCCGAAGGGGAGGACAGCGGTATCCACCAGGTTCGTACACGGAGTCGGAACGGGGCGACCAGAGTCGCTCGCCCCCTTCACGAAGTCGCTCCCGGATGCACCGGCAGGCGCAACGGCCCTCGATGCCGGAATCCCGACCGCCACCGCACCTCCCGCTCGGCCACGGTGGCGTGCAGCCCCGGCCAGTGCCCGTACAGCTCGGCGAGCACCGCACCCAGCACCGGCCGCAACAGGCCCGCCCCGACGCACGCGTGCGCGCCGTGCCCCAGTGCCACATGCGGATTCGGGGTGCGAGCCAGGTCCAGGACACCGGGATCGGCGAAGCGCTCGGGATCGTGATTGGCAGCGGCCAGGCACAGCAGCACGGTCTCACCCGCGGCGACCGTCTTGCCACCGATCACCAGATCCGTGACGGCGAACCGGGGCCCGGCCAGCACCTGCGGCGACAGGAATCGCAGGAGCTCGTCGACCGGTGCGGCCGACTCCGCTGCCGTGCGCACCGCGGCGAGCTGATCCGGGCGGCCGGACAGGGTGAGCACCGCGCCCGCCAGCACATCCATCAGTACCTCATACCAGACGAACAGCAGATAGAACAGCAATCCGGGCAGTTCACCGGAATCGGCTGCCGGACCGTGACTCTCGTCGCGCACCAGGCGGCCCAGCATGGTGTCCGCCGAGCCCGCCCGGCCGTGCGCGATGACGGCCTCGACGATCTCGGCCATGGTCGCGAGGGTGTCGCGGGCGCGGGGCGCGGCCTCGGGGCGCAGGGTCGCCGCGGCCCACCGCGCGAGCGCGTCGCGCTCGACGTCGGGCAGCCCCAGCAACTCCCCGAGAATGAGCGCGGGCAGCGGCAGCGCCACCTGCTCGACGAAGTCGAAATCGCCCGCGCCGTCGAGCTCGGCCAGCCGCTCCCGCATCAGTTTGCCGGCCTGCCCGGACCATTCCCCGGCCCGGCGCAATTGCCCGGTCACCCGGCCGCGCAGGCGCGCCAGCTCGTCGAGGTCGCTGCGCTGGAACACATCCAGCGGTTCGGGCACCGCGAAGCCCCGGTAGTCCGCACCGGCGCTGTAGCGCAGATTCGTCGACAGCCGTGCGTCGAGCAGGCCCTCGCGCACGTCCGAGTACCGGGTGACGAGCCAGGCGGGCGGCCCATCCGGTGTGGCCACCCGATGCGCTCCCCCACCGTCCCGCAGCGACCGCAGCACCTGCCACGGATCGCGGGCGAACTCCTCATCGAAAATGCTCAGCACCGACCCATCATCTCCCAAGCGCCACAAAGGGTCTCATTCGGACGAGTGGACGGCGCCGCCGGTGGACCCCGGCCCGGCGGCGCGATGGCGCCGCCGGGCGCCCGCTCACACGGCGGCGGTCGTGATCGCGGGGCCGCCCGTCCGGGCGGCGTGCCGCTGCGTTTCCGACCGCAGCCGGGCGCGCACCGCGGCGAAGCCCTCCCGGCGCAGGAACCCGCCGTCGCGCCACACCTCGGTCAGTTCGCTCGCCGCCTCCTGCTCCGGGGTGGCCCGCTGCTGGACGTAGAGCTCGCCCGCGTCGTCCCGCAGCACCGAAAGCCGGCCGCGCGCCGAACGTTTGGTGCCCGAGTCGGTGGCCGGATCCTTGAAGATGTCCCGGCCCGCGCCGTCCACCTCGACGTAGGTCGCCTTCATCGCCGAGGCGAAGGTGTCCCGGGTGACGTACTGGTAGGTGTACGAGCCGACGCCGAAAACGACCGCGGTGGAGGCGAATCCCATGCCTGCCAGCCGGGCGGTGATGGCATCGGCGCGATCGTAGGTGATGGAGTCGCCGTAGATGACGCCGATGTGCGGGTCCAGCACCCGGTATCCGGCCGCGTTGACGGTGCCGCCGAAGGCGTTCCAGAGCAGGCGCACCACGCCCAGCCCGGCGGGGCTGTCGTCGGCGCCGGTGCCGCACAGGATCGTCTCGGGATCACCGGAGTCGGGGCGCACGACCAGGGTGCCGTCCCGGCCCAGGATGCGCTCGCGCAGGCCGGGCAGGGTGTGGGTCAGCACCCGCCACAGGTCGAAGGTGTCGCTCACCACCGACACGATCCCGCTGGGATACAGCTCGAGCAGCCGGGCGTACGTCTCGTCCTCCGATTCCCGGGTGCCCGCGCACATGACCGAATGTTCGGTCGCGGCAACCGAAGCCAGCAGGGTCTCGCCGGAGTCGTCCGGATAGAAGTAGCGGATCCAGTCCTCCGAGGCCAGCGAGTCCGACCCGGTGAACGAGAGCAGGTGACCCGCGCCCGAGGCCGCGGCGGCCTCGATTCCCGGCATGCCGCGGAAGGAGAAGTCGTGACCCTGGAAGTCCACGGCCTCGATCGGCGCGCCGGTGGCGCGGGCCCGCTCGGTCAGCAGGGTCCGCAGTCGCCAGGCGGTGGTGGCCGAGGTGGACGGCTGCCAGATCGCCGCCGAGAGCGCGGTTTCGATGTAGTTGGTCAGCCAGAAGAACTCCGGGTGAGTGTTCTCCACGGTCAGCACCGGCACCTTCACCGGGGCGAGGGTGCCCTCGGGCAGCGACCGGATCGACAGCGGCAGGTAACCCAGCGCGTGCAGTGCGCGAATGTGGGCGCTGCCGATGACGTTCGGCCCCAGGATCGCGGTCACGCGGCGCTCGTACTCGGCGCAGACGCGGTCGGCGTCGGCGGCGAAGAAGCGGCCGAAGGCGTCCTCGAGCACATCGGAGATGAACGCCTGCAGGCCGAAGTGCACGACGTGCTCCACCCCCGGAATCCGCGAACCGCGGTGCGTCAGATTGGAATACACGCGCGTGGTCCCGGCGGGGTACTGCCGCCGGTGATCCAGCTTGTAGGCGTCGGTCAGGAACAGCGGGTCGACGGTGTTGCGGAACATCACAGGATTCCTTGCGTGAGAGCGTGTTCGACGATGGGAACGATGCGCAGCCGGTCCGGCTCGAGCAGGCCGGCGCGGGCTCCGGGGTGGGAGTCGGTGGTGTGCACCCGGGCGTAGGGCGCGAGGTTGGCACTCAGCCGCGCACCGCCGGAGAAGACCCCGTGGGTGACCCACAGGTCCACCCGCTCGGCTGCCGCGAACTCGCCCGCGGCCGCCAGACCGGCGAAGGTGCCGCCGCCGTCGCAGACATCGTCGACGACCAGGGCCCGGCGCCCGGCGACGGCGCCGGGATCCAGTTCGAAGCCGCCGAGCCGTCCGCTGGCGGGGTCGCGGTGCTTGCGGCCGTAGCGCACCTCGATTCCGCCGAGCGCGGCGGCGACCTGCTCGGCCCGGTCCCGCGCCCCGGCGTCGGGGGCGATCACGACCTGGTAGTCACCCGGCACCGCGGCGGCGGCCAAGGGCCCCAGCGGAATCGGCGTCAGCGTCGTGCCGGTCAGCTTCGATTCCGCCAGCGGGGAATGGATGTCGGCGTAGATCAGCTCGTCGGCGAAGGCCGTGACGACCGCCGCGTACACCGCCGCGCCGCAGGGCACATCGCGATCGGTGCGCGCGGCGGGTATGTACGGCATCAGGACCCGAGCCGGCTGTCCGAGCCCGCGGACCAGATCCGACCACATGCCCAGGGCCAGCAGGTCATCGGGGAATCCGCCGCGCACCACCGCGAAACGAGCTGCGGCGGGGTCGAATTCGGGTCCGGTCTTGAGAAACCACTCTCCGCCCGGGAATCGCAGGAACTCGACGTCGTCGGGCCGGGCCCCGGTGTCGGTTCGCACCATCGCTTCGATCATGCGACCACCGTAGCATTGTTTTAGTCAGTTTGACTAGAACAATCTCGATGCGGGCATTCGGCCAGCTCAGCGCGTTCCATACACCGGGATCCGGCCCGGAACACGGCGATGCCCGGACCACCCGGCCCGGGCATCGCCGCTCTGTCTACCTATCGGACTGACTCACCAGCCCGGATCACCGATCACCGGGATGTTCACCCAGCTCGGCCGGTTCGGATCGATCTCGATGTGCTGCGGCCGCAGTTCGCTCTCGTTCAGTAGCGGGCGCAGCAGGATGCTGCTGGGGAAGTTGCCCGCGAAGACGTCGATGCGCAGGCGATGACCCGGCTGCAGGATACCGTCGGTGGCGAACAGGCCCAGATCGATGGTGGTGGCCTCGCCGGGCACCAGCGGCCGGCGGGTGTCCAGGGTGAGGTACGGGTACGGGGAGGTGTAGTCGCCGTTCGCCGACCGCGTGGACTTCTCCTCGTTCAGCGCGCGCAGCGACGCGGTGAGCTGACCGGTGGTCCACACCTGCGAGCGGCCATCGGGCGCAACGTCGTTCAGCGTCACCGTCCAGTAGCCGTCGGTGGCGTCGAGCACCGTGTTCAGATGCACCGCGATCGGACCCGAGATCTGGGTCGGCTGCGTCACCGGCGCCGTGGTGAAGGTCAGCGCGTTCGTCTCGCTGATGCGCGCGTCCTCGGCGCAGATGTCGAAGGCCGCGACGATCCCCGCGGTGCCGTGCGCGGTGTCGCGCGAGCACACGGTGGTCAGACCCGGTGCGACGGTGAGCCGGTCGGCCTCGCCCGGCGCCGTGGTCAGGCTCGCGTCGCGCAGGCTGCCCGGGGCGGAACCCGACGGCGCGCCGTTCAGGTACATCCGGCGGTAATCGGCGTCCGGGCGCGGGAAGGCCGGACTCGTGGTCCAGCCGCCGCCCTGCTGCCAGCTGGTGACCTGGTCGTAGCCGTCGATGCCGTTGTCGATGCCCTTGAGCCACTTGTCGAACCACGCGCGCTGCAGCACATCGAGTGCGGGCGGGGCGCCCGGCCGGCCGAGGCCCGCGCCGGTGGTCACGTGGTAGGTATTGCCCATCACCAGCTTCTTCTGGCTGTCGGGCACGTTGATCTCGTTGAAGGCCCGCGCCGAGGAGTAGGTGAAGATGTCGTGCCAGCCGCCGTAGATGAAGGTGGGCACCTCGATCTGCGACGGATCGCCGACCCAGGCGGTGCGCAACGCGCTCTCGTCGTCCAGGATGTCGTTCAGGTACGGCGGGATCTCATCGATGCTCGGGGTGGTGAGCGCGGCGATGACGACGTTGAAGAAGGTGAACGGATCCTTGATCCGATCCTTCAGCCAGACCCCGTCGAACTTGCCGGACAGCAGCGCGACCAGATCCGGCATCAGCTTGGTGACGTTCACCGCCGCCAGCCATTCCGGAATGAACCCGATGCCCAGCGCGCCGCCGGGCGCGGCCACGTCGCGGATCAGATCACTGCCGGGCACGATCGGGAATATCGCCTTCAGCGCGGCGGGTTTGCGCTCGGCGGTGTGCATCTGGTTGATGGCCGAGTACGAGATGCCGCTCATGCCGACCTTGCCGTTGGACCACGGCTGGGCCGCGGCCCAGTCGACCACCTCGGCGCCGTCCTGCTGTTCCCGGTCGCCGAACACCTGCCAGACGCCCTGCGAGAAACCGGTTCCGCGGACATCCACCACGACCTGGGTGTAGCCGCTCTGAATGAGCTGGCGGTCGACGGCGAACGTGCGGCCCGCGCCGCCTGAGACAGCGTTGCCGAGGTCGCTGAGCCCGCCCAGGCCGAAGGCCGAGAAGTCGAGATTGGCCAGCACCGGCATGAGCAGATCGGACAGGCCGGGGACGGCCAGCGCGGAGTCGGCGATGTTGCCGAGCAGTTTGGTGTAGGGCGTCAGATTCAGAATGGTCGGCGTCGGCTCGGCGATCGGCTGCCCGTTCGCGTCGGCCGGGTGGTAGACGTTCGCCTTGAGCACCGTGCCGTCGCTCATGGTGATCGGGACGTCCCACTCGATGAAGACCCGCGGATACTGTTGCGGGCCAGTATGAGTGGCGGTGAGCTGGGCATTGAGGGTATCGGTGTCCGGCGTGCTCTGCCCGGGCCCGGCGGCGAGCACCGCACCCGCGATCACCGTGAGAACAGCGGTGGTCGCGGCCGCCACCTTGGCCGCCAATCGATATCTGATCATGCGATCGTGCATCCTCCCCGTGGTGAGGAACGACGCAGTTCCTACCAACGAGTCGCTACAGTAACGCCCGTCACGAACGATGCACAACCGTGACCTGTCACACCTGTCAGATTGGCGGTTGCGGTCAGGGACAAGGGATGCCGGGGCTCCCATCCCGCCGCGGCTGGGACACCGGGATGCCGAGGCCCGGCCGCTTCGGCGCAGCTACCGAGGCGCCCCGCCCTGGAGAGGGCAGAGTTTGTCTGGGGCAGTGTCGAATTCGCTTTCCGCACAATCTTCCGCGGATATCGGCGCACGGTCCGGCCGCGTGCCGGCGACCGGGAGGTCGTCTCAGTACGCCGTCGCCCGGTCCGCCCAGCGCGCGGTCAGCTCGGCGGACAGGGCACGCGGGAAGGAGATTCGGGCCGGATCACCGTCGGCGGTGTAGCGCTGGTCCGGGTTCTCGGCGAGCCGGTCGAGCCAGTGCGTGGAATCGAAGGGCACCGGGGCGCGGCCGGAGCGAATGCGCGGAATGGCGGTGGGATCGAGCGCGCCGAACGGCGACGGGGCCGGTTCCGCGCCCACCAGCATGACCGCGCCGAAGGCGTAGGGCTGTCCACCCCAGGACCCCGCGACGGCCAGCGCGCGATCGACGGGGGAAATGCCCAGTGGCAGGGCCAGACTGCGCACCTGACCGCCGGGCACCGCGGCGGTGACGGCGCGAATGTTCTCCACCATCTCGCGCTGCACGCCCGCGCTGTCCAGGCGGGCCAGGTTGGCGTGCGTCGCGGTGTGCGCGCCGATCTCGTAGCCGTGCGCGGCCAGCCAGGGCAGGGCGCGCGACTCGCCGGAGAACGCCTCGTTGTTCACGAAAAAGGTTGCGGTGGGCGCGAACTCCGGATGGTCGGCGCGGAATTGCTCCAGGATGCCGACGGCGGTGTCCGGCGCGGGGACGCCCGCGGCGGTGAACGAGATCTGGCTCGTGGTGGAATCGTCGAAGGTCAGCACGACGGGGTGGGCGCCCGCCGGCAGGTCGATCGCCCCGGAGACGTACTGGGACACCGTGATCGGCCGATAGTTCTCGC
This sequence comes from Nocardia sp. NPDC057668, assembly GCF_042799795.1. Taxonomy (NCBI): domain Bacteria; kingdom Bacillati; phylum Actinomycetota; class Actinomycetes; order Mycobacteriales; family Nocardiaceae; genus Nocardia; species Nocardia sp. NPDC057668. Next base: position 2,649,160 of record NZ_JBHVIC010000001.1, read on the forward strand.
GCAGCAGCCGATCCAGCTCCGCCCGGAACTTCTCGGGGGTCTGGTCGTAGTCCCCGGCCGGGGCGGGGGTGATCTGGTGGTACATCAGAATGGGCACCAGGCCCAGTTCGTTCGCGCCGACGGTGGCGGGGTCGGGCGGTGGCGGCGGGGCGATGACCGAGGTGTTCGCCTCGGGCGCGACGGCCGCTCGGTCGGCGGTTCCGCAGGCGGTGGTGGTGATCATGAGTGCCACGACGGCGGCACCGGCCGCGCCGAACCCGAGTCTGGCCATCCACCGAACTCTAATGTCCGCCAATCCGTTACGGGGCAGAGTCGGGATTCTCGCGCGCGCGGTGCCGCGGCAGCGGATAGTTTGGGGAACTTCGAATGAGAGTTGGTGTGCGCGTTGCTGAAGCGGGTCCCGGCCACCGGGCGTCGCCGCCTGGCGGTTGTCGTGGCGATGGTTGTCGTGGCGGTGCTCGCCGCCGGAGTGCTGTGGGCCAGGTCCGGCGCCACGCGCACCGAGGCCGCGGCGCTGCCGCTCGCCCTCGAGGTGAGCCAGCCCGACACGGTGTCGTCCTATCGCGCGCCGATCGCCCTGCGCGGCAAGGCGGTCGGCGCCGAGAGCCTCACCGCCGCCGGGCAGCCGGTGCCGCTCGCCGAGGACGGCGCGTTCGAGGTCACCCTCGCGGGCCTGCCGGTGGGCGGCGCGCTGGTGGCCACCGACTCCGACGGCAAGACCGTGACCCAGCCGATCACCACCCGGGCCGTGGTGCCGCGGATCCGGGCGGTGCACGTCACCGCGCACGCCTGGTCGTACGAGCCGCTGCGCGAGGACGTGCTGAACATGGTGCGCGAGCGGCGCATCGACACCGTCCAGCTCGATATCAAGGACGAGGACGGGGTCGTCGGCTACGACTCGCAGGTGCCGCTGGCCCGCGAGTCCGGGGCGGCGAGCACGATCTACAACGCCCCCGACGCGCTGAAGCAGCTGCACGATATGGGCGTTCGGGTGGTGGGGCGGATCGTCGCGTTCCGCGATCCGACCATGGCCGAATGGGCATGGAACTCCGGACGGCGGGACTGGGTGATCCAGAGCCCGTCCGGGCAGCCGTACTCCAGCCACTACGGCGCGATCGCCTTCACCAATTTCGCCAACGCCGAAATGCGGCGCTACAACATCGATCTCGCGGTCGAGGCGGCGAAACTCGGTTTCGACGAGGTCATGTACGACTACATTCGCCGGCCCGACGGATCGCTGTCGAGCATGGTGTTCCCGGGGCTGACGGACGCGCCGACGGTCTCCATCGCCGAATTCCTGCGCGAGAGCCGCGACCCGGTGCGGGCGGCCGGGGCGTTCCAGAGCGCGGCCGTGTTCGGCATCGCCGCCACCCGGCCGGACGCCGTGGCCCAGGACATCCCGATGATGGGTAGGCACGTGGACTACGTGGCGCCGATGCTGTACCCCTCGCACTGGAATCCCGGCGAATACGACGTCTCCAATCCCAACGCCCAGCCGTACGACATCATCTTCCGCTCGCTGGAGGATTTCCATCGGCTGCTCGACGGCACCGGCACCCAGATAGCGCCCTGGCTGCAGGACTTCAGCCTCGGCTTCACCTACAACGACGCCCAGGTCCGAGCCCAGGTCGACGCCGCCGCCGCCCAGCGCATCCCGAGCTTCTTCCTCTGGAACGCGGCCACCCGCTACCACGCCGGGGCCCTGGACCCCAGCTGACGAAACCGAACTCACCCGCCCGAGTTGTCCGATTTCCTCGCGGCGTACGGAATAGTGGCGAATAATCAGCTACCCATCCGGAACCGTCCGCGAGGAGTTCGCATGACCACCCCGGCAAAGCCTTCGCTGCTCTCCCGCATCTCCCCCACCCAGTGGCTGGCCCTGGCCCTGGTCGTCGTCGCGGTCATCTTCATCGCCGCCAACCGCACCAAGGTCTCGATCGAGTTCCTGCTCATGACCATCACCTCCCCGATGTGGCTGGTCCTGCTGGTCATGTTCGCCGTGGGCTGGCTGACCGGGATCCTGATGTCCCGGCGTCGCCGCAACGGCTAGTGCCGAGTCCGGGGCGGCCGGAGCACACACTCGGGGCGGGGACCGACGCCGGGACGCTGTGAGACGTCGCGCCGGCCCATCCGGACACGGCGCGTGTGCCGGGTACACCGGCCGGCTTCGCCCGGCGCATCCAGCGCGGTTTCGTGCCGCGGACACGGGACGGCGGCGGCCTTTCGGCGACCGCCGACCTTCGCTGCCGGGCACACGGTCACCGTGCTGCCGGTTCGAGCCACCGGGTGACGCGGCCTCGCCCGACCGGGGTGCGGCGAGTGACCCGGCGGCCTACTCCGGGGCGGTGAAGACGGCGTGGGCGGCGCGGCGGACATCGGGGGCGGGGTGCGCGCGCAGGGTCGTCAGCAGGGTGGTCCAGGGTGGGGACCAGCCGAAGTGCCTGCCGCACTGGGCGATCAGGGCCGTAGCGGTCAGGGCGGTCGCCGGGTCCGGATCCGGGGCCAGCGCACTCGCGATGGATTCCAGTGCGGCGGGCGGCAGTTCGGTCACCGGGGTCGTCGATCGTGACGCCGGCTGACGTGCGGGGCAGTCGGTCAGGGCTCCGGTAGCTATGGGCGCGAGCGCCCGAACGGCCGCGACGGTGGCATCGATCTCGGTCCAGCGCGTGGCGGCGAAGGTGAGTTCGATGACCTGCTCGTGCCACAGCGGGTCGGGCAGGAGCAGCGCGCAGACGCGGGACCCGATCGGCCGGGTGTGTTCGTGTAGACACAGCGTCGAAACCAGCCGGTTCAGCACGAAAGCGATGCGCTGACGGGCCGGTAGATCCCGATCCGGGAAGTCGGTGTTCGTCTGTGCCAGCAGGCGTTCGAGGGCTGCCACCAGCGGGGCGGGATCGCCGGTGCCGGACGCGGCGGTGAGCAGCGCGTGGGCGGCGGTGGACCAGAGCCCGACCTCGGTGAGGTCGGTGAGCCGGTCCACCCGGATGTCGGTGGGGCTCGGCAGCAGCCAGGGGTACCAGACGGCGAGCGCGCTCAGGGCCTGCGCGGCCACCCGGTGATCGGCGCTCGCGGCCAGCTCCCGGACGAAGCCGGCGAACCGGAATCGCAGTCGAGTCGGCAGGTGCGACGGCGCGATGTCGAGGATCGCGTCCGCCACCTCCGGATCGGTGGCCAGCTCGGCGAGCAGCTGCCAGGTCTCGTCCTCGTCGAACAGGAAGCGGGTGGCATGGACGGCGGCGCGCCGTACGTCGCGGTGCGTGCCGGGGCGGTTCGCGCACTCGCGGATGATCGCGGCCGCACCGGGGGCGCGCAGGACCGCGAGCAGGCGCAGGCCCTCCTTCATCGCGGTGATCTTGGGCGAGTCCAGTAGTGGTTCCAGCACCGTGGCCAGGCGCGGCGGCGAGATATACCTGGCCCGGGAGGCGATGCCGCTGACCGTGACCCGCGCGAGGTCGCCGCGCACCTGCTCGCTCAGCAGCGCGATGGCGCGCTCGGGCTCGTCGCTGCGTCCCAGCGCGGTGAGCGCGGATTCGGCCACGGTGAGGTCGGCCGAGGCCAGAAAAGGCAGCACGCGATCGAAGCAACCGGGCAACAGGCCCAATTGCGCGACGGCCATGGCCCGTTCGCCGATCGACACTTTCGGGTGGGTGGCGTAGTCAGCGAGCACGCCCGCGTAAAGCTCTATCTGGGAGGGCATCCAGCGCTCGAAACCACCCGCGAACATCGGGACGAAGCGCACATCCCGCGCGAGGAACCGGCCCGTGTTCGGTCCGGTGAGCACGGCGTCGAGCAGATCGGTGCGCCGCCAGGACAGCAGATCCTGCACCTCCCACCGCGCGATGAGGGACCGGTCGCGGCGCAGCAGGTCCCCCACACACGCGTCGCGGGTGGCCCGGTCTTCCAGCGCGAGCCGCACCGCGCGCTTCACCGTCGAGTCGTCGGTGGTGGTGCAGGCCCGCAGCAGCAGCGCGCGCAATCCATCGATCCCGTACCCGCGCACCTCCAGGCCGTCCGCCAGATCCAGAGCGAGCGCGAAGCTTCCGCGGTCCGCGTCGGCCTCCAGCCGCGGGCGCAGGGCCTCGAACAGGCGGATTTCGATTCCGCGCGGCAGATTCCGATGCAGGCCGCGGACGTCGATGGTGATCATGAGCTCGGCCAGTCGAGCGATCAGGCGCAGCGCGGCCGCGGTGAAGTCGGTCTCCCCGGTCTGCGCGCCGCGAATCAGCAGGGTGCGCACCAGATCACGTACGGCCGAGGAAGTTTCGTGCGAGCGGTCCCGTGCGTCCAGGCCGTCCACGGCCAGCTGTTCCAGGGCGGGCACATGCTCCGCGGCCAACAGGGACATCGGAATCGCCGCAACGGCGCGCAGCGCGCAGCGGCGCACCGGATCCTGTTCGTTGCGCAGGCGGCGCAGCAGCTCGAGCAGGTCGCCGACCGCGCCCGGGTCCCGGCTGCCGACGGCGGCGGTAACGAGCAGCGGATACGCGATCGCGCGATCGTCGGCATCGGGCCGTCGAATCGATTCGAGCAGTACGGGTTTGGCCTCTTCCCAAGGCAACCTCGCGGTCAGCCGATCGGCGACGCCGGGTACGTCCGCGCCGCCGGGGCGCGCGAGCAGTTCGCGCGCGAGTACGGCGCGGTCCCGGCGCGGCAGTGTGTCGAGTTCGGCGAGATCGATGACCCCCGGCGCGATTCCGGGCCGGGTGAGCTGCGCGCCCGCGACGGCCGTTCGCCGCGCGGGCGGCACCCGGCGCAGGAAGCGGGCACGCTCGCGCGGCGCGGCGGCGACGTACAGCTCGCGCAGCCGATCGTCCGGCAGGGCGAGCATGGCCCGCCACAGGGCGGGTCCCATCAGGTCCCGGCCGTGCCGGTTCGGATTGCGCAGCAGCGTGAACACGGCCTCGGGATCACGGCGGGCAAGAAGTCCGGCCACCGAATGCAACCGGCCGACCGGCACATACGCGATCGCCCGGGCCGCCAGCGCGAGCAGTTCCGCCGAATCGTGCTCGGCCGCCGCGAGCGGATGGGCGGTCAGTCGCGGCCACAACTCCCGCCATTCGTCGCGCCCGGCGGTCTCGGCCGCCGCCCGCACGTACTCGAAGACCACGCCGATATGTCTGGCGGACAGGACTTTCCAGCTCGGCACCGCGTACGCCAGTTCTCCCAGCGCCCCGGCCACCACCGTCGGGGAGCAGTACACGAGCAGCCGCGCGGCCTCGACATCGCCGTACAGCTCGCGCACCGGCGCCAGCAGCGCATCCGCCACCTGCGCCCGATCACCCCGGCTCAGTGCGCGATACACGCCTTTGCGCGCCCACCGCGACAGCACGGGCAGTCGCCGCACCACCACATCCGCGGACACGCCCAGCCGGATCGAGGCGGAGAGGGCCCGCGCCGCGAACTCCGGGTCCGGGTCCTGCACCCGGGCCAGCAGGAAATCCCGGGCCCCGCCGCACAGCGCCATCTGGATCGCGATGCGCCGCTCGTATCGCCCACCCGCCCACAGCGATTCGAGCAGCGGATCCAACTGCCCCCGCCCCACCAGCCGCCGGGCCTCGCCCGCGATCGCCGCCATCCGCGCGGGCGCGGGTAACGCGGCCACCACCCCCAACAGCTCACTCCCCGAAGCAGTCACGGCCGCCACGCTACCGCGCGCGGCCCGCCGCACCCGAGAAACAACGGCTCGCCCGGCGACTGACCCATCCGCCCACGCGCCGGGTCACAGCTGCCGGGTCATCCCCACGCGCCAGGGATCAGGCGGCGCGTTTGAAGAGGGCAGCCAGGCGGGACAGGGGTAGCTCGCGGTGGTGGGGGCGGGGGCGGGTGGCCCAGCGGGGGTTCTCCTCGTTGCGGCGGTAGGCGGTCACCTGGCCGGCGACGGTGAAGCGGACGGTGGTGGCCTCGCCGAGGACCTCGCCGTCGGCGGCCACGGCCTCGGGAGCGTCCAGGTGGATCGTCAGTTCGGGGACCTGGCGTTCGCCGTAGACCTTGCTGCGGCCGATGGCGGCCAGCGACAGGGCGATCACGGCGCGGGTGCGGGAGAAGCGGACATCGGCGCGCAGCCAGCGCACGTCCAGGAGGTTGGCGTCGAGGCGGGCGCGGAAGGCGGGCACCGCGCCGTGCGGGTGGTACGGGCCGTTGCCGACGAAGACGAACCAGACCTCGTGCCAGCGATCCTCGAAGCGAATGCGAATCGGCTCCGCGCGGCGCAGGATCACCACCAGGGCGATGGCGAACGCGGGCCACTTGCCCCAGCGGCCCTGCCACTTCTCACGCAGTCGCACCAGCTCCGGGTATGCCCCCAGGCTCGCGGTGTTGATCAGGTGGTGGGTGCGCGTCCCGGATTCCGATTCCAGTTCGACCGAGGCGATGTCGACCGCCACGGCCTCGCCAGCGCCGGTGGCGTCGCTGACCTCGAGCAGGTCGTAGACCCCGAGATCGCGGGCGAAGTGATTGAGGGTGCCGGTCGGGATGACCACCAGCGCCAGCCCGTGCCGCAGCGCCACCGTGGCCGCGGCGCCGATGGTGCCGTCACCACCGGCGGCGCCCACCGCCAGAATCTTCTCCGGACCCGAAAGCGCCTGCTCCAAAGCTGCTTCCAGCTGATCGACGCAGTCCAGACCGGGTTCGGTGCGCAACACGGTCGCCGCGGGCAGCGCCGCCGCCACATCGGCGGTCGGATCGTATCCGGGGTCCCCGGACACCGGGTTGACCACCACGATGAGCCCCGCGCCGTCCGGCAGCATCGGCGCCTCGCGCACCAGATGCGCGGCGGCCTCGTCGGATTCGCGCACCGGCCACCACAGCCTGGTGGCCAGCGCGACGCCGGTGCCGACCGCCGCCCCGACGAACACGTCCGAAGCCCAGTGCACGCCGGTGTGCACCCGCGAATAGGCGACGGCGGCCGCGACGGGCGCGATCACCAGACCGGTGCGCGGGCTCTCCAGCGCGACCGCGGTGGCGAACGCCGCCGCCGAGGCGCTGTGCCCGGACGGGAACGAGGACGAGGTCGGCTGATTGATCAGCCGCCTGCTGATCGGCAGTTCCTCGGCCGCGGGCCGGCGCCGCGCGAACATGTTCTTCAGCACCAGGTTGACGGTGAAACTGGCTCCGGCGATCGAGATCACCCCGCGCAGCGCGGCGCGGCGCGTGGAGCCCTGCTTGGACGCCAGTACCGCAGCGACCAGCATCCACAGCACGCCCTTGTCGGCCGTGCGGGTCAGCCGCAGCATCCCGCCGTCGGCTCCGGACAGCGGAATTCGCGCGACCGCCCCGCTGACCGATTGATCGAAACGCCCGACTCGATGAAACTTGCGACCCAACCACGCACTCACACGTTCGAAACTACAGGGCTGTAGCCGGATTGGAGCCCCCGGCCGCGAGCGCCCGCCGCCGCGGCTCACCGGCCGGCGGGGTAACGCGTAATGAAGCGCCGCAGGATCTCCGCCGGGACCGGGACCGATTCCCGATGCCCGAGCGCGATCAGATAGTCGGCCTCGGCGGGATCGAAATAGCCCGCGTGCCGGTAGGTTTCGATGCGCACCGCGAGCCCGTCGCCGTCCAGTTCGGGATGGAATTGGGTGGCGTACACATTGTCCCCGAACCTGATCATCTGGACCGGGCAGTCGGCGGATCCGGCCAGTAGCATCGCGCCCGGCGGCACCGCCTGGCAGGCTTCCTTGTGCCCCACGAATGCCCGGAATCGCTCGGGCAGATCGTGCAGCAGCGGATCCAGGCGCGCGGCCGCGGTCAATTCGATGGTCTGCGCGCCCGCCTGCTCGCCGAAACGCGCGTCACTGACCGTGCCGCCCAATGCCTCGGCCAGAATGCTGAGCCCGTAACACGCGCCGAGATAGGGGAAATCCCGCGCCACGATCTCGGCGAGCAGTTCCCGCAGCAGCGGTTCGAAACGCCGCTGGTAATCGTATTTCTCCGGTTCGGGATTGCTCAGATTGCTCGGCCCGCCGCCGACGATGACCGAGGAGTAATCATCCAGCGCGAGTGCGGGAAACTCACGATCCATCTGCACCCGCACCACCGCCTCCGGCTCCAGGCGCGCGCTGCGCAGCACCGCGAAGTACTCGTCGTCCGCGGCCGCCGTCTCGGGCCGCAGCTGCAGTAGTAGGCACGGCTTGGGCATAGCCAAGATTATGTGCGGCGATCTCCCGGTTCGGGCGCAACCGGCCGTAATCCCGTCCCCGCGATCCGCCTCGGATATCCACGAGAATTCGCCGTACCGGACAGACTGTCCAATTTGCCCGGTTATAGTGGGGCGTGAATACAGACCCGAAACCGCAGCCGAGTATCGGTGTGCGCAAAGGCTTTTCATCCATCACGACGCACCCCGCGGAGCGGATACCCGACCGCCGCCGCGGCGCGAATTCCTGCCCACCCACCGCGTTGATTCGAACCGACGGGTAAGCGGCGATGGTCGCACACGACACCGCCCTCGGATTGATTCAACTGGGCGCGGTGCTGTTCGGACTCGGATTACTCGGGCGGGTGGCCGCCCGCATCGGACTCTCGCCCATTCCGCTGTATCTCATCGGCGGATTGGTGTTCGGCACCGGCGGATTGATCGAACTGCCACAGGCGGACGAGTTCATTCACATGGCCAGCGAGATCGGCGTGGTCCTGCTGCTGCTCCTGCTCGGATTGGAGTACACCGCCGGTGAATTGGTGACCGGCCTCCGGCAATCCTGGGCCGCCGGCGTCCTGGACCTGGTACTGAACGCGACACCCGGGGTGTTGGTCGCGCTCGTACTGGGCTGGGGGCTGACCGGCGCGGTGGCCATGGCCGGGGTCACCTACATCTCCTCCTCGGGCATCGTCGCGAAGGTCCTGGACGATCTGGGCAGACTGGGCAATCGGGAGACCCCGACCATTCTGTCGATCCTGGTCTTCGAGGACCTGGTGATGGCCGCGTATCTGCCGGTGCTGACCGCGGTGCTGGCCGGGGCCGGCTTCGCGGCCGGGTTGCAGACGCTCGGCATCGCCCTGGCCGCGGTCACCGTCGTACTGGTGGTGGCGCTGCGCTACGGCCGCTACGTCTCCATGATCGTGGACAGCGACGACCGCGAGATCTTCCTGCTGAAGATCCTCGGCTCGGCCCTGCTGGTCGCGGGTGTGGCCTCGGCGCTACAGGTCTCGGCCGCGGTCGGGGCTTTCCTGCTCGGCATCGCGATCTCCGATTCCACCGCGCACAACGCCACGAAAATCCTGGAGCCGCTGCGGGATCTGTTCGCGGCGCTGTTCTTCGTGCTGTTCGGATTGAGCACCGATCCGGCCAGCATTCCGCCGGTGCTGGCATGGGCGGTGGCGCTGGCCGTGCTGACCACCGCGACGAAGGTCGCGACGGGCTGGTGGGCCGCCGCGCGTGTAGGGACCTCTCGGTATGGACGCGCCCGGGCTGGATCGGCTTTGGTGGCCCGTGGCGAGTTCTCCATCGTGATCGCGGGACTGGCCGTGGCGGCGGGGGCCGCGCCGGGCGAATTCGCCGCTCTGGCCACCACTTACGTACTGTTGATGGCCGCCTTCGGCCCGATCGCGGCACGCGGGCTGGAACCGGCGGTCCGCAGGTGGGACGAACGCCGGGTCCGGGCCGCGCAATAGTCACGATGGGGGCCGCGCACTGACTATCGTGATCGCATGTCCGAATCCGGTTACACCACCAGCTCGTCCGAGCCCCCGGCCATCGCGGGGGTGCGCCGCAGTTTCGTCCAGGCGCGCGGCGTGCGGTTCCATGTGACCGAATCGGGGCCGGCCGGCGGCCGGCCGGTGGTGCTGCTGCACGGGTGGCCGCAGCACCATTACGCGTACCGGGACCTACTCGCGGATCCACCCGCCGGACTGCGCGTGATCGTCCCCGACCTGCCCGGTTACGGCTGGTCGGGGCCGCCGCCGCACCGCTGGGCCAAGGAGGAGGTGGCCTCGGATCTGCTGGCCCTGCTCGACGCCATGGGACTGCGCGACGTGCTGCTGGCCGGGCACGACTGGGGCGGTTTCATCGGCTACCGCATGGTGCTGCGCGAACCCGAGCGATTCGACGGCTTCCTGGTGCTGAACATGGCACACCCGTGGGTGCCGTCGCAGGTGGTGCTGCGCCACGTGTGGCGGTTCCTGGCCTATCAGCCGCTCATCGCGACCGTCGGGGTCCCGCTGCAACAGCGCACCCGTTTCCTCGAACGGCTGATCGCGGGCGCGATGACCGATCGCGACGCGGTCAGTCCCGATGTGGTGCGCAGCTATTCGGACCGCTTCCGCGATCCGGTGTGCGCACGCGCGGCCACCGACACCTACCGCACCTTCTGGCTGCACGAGATCCCGAACTCCACCAAGACCCCCGAGCGCCGGAGAATCGGCATTCCGGTGCGCGCGCTGTTCGGGGTGGACGATGTGGCGGTGCATCATTCGATGGCGGCCGCGGACACCGCGCAGGCCGACGACTACGAGTTCGAACCCGTGTCGGGCTGCGGGCATTTCATCGTCGACGAACGTCCGGATCTGGTGCGCGCCCGGCTGGTCGATCTGGCACGAACCACGAAATAGACGCTCACACACCGAAAATGGCGAGGTGGATCAATCCGCCCACCACACCCAGGGCCGCGCCGTGCACGAAGAGCAGCCACTCGTCCTGCCGGGTCGCCGAGCGCAGCAGTTCCACGAAGTCCTTGCGGTCCAGCGCGCGCATCTGCACGGCGACGTACTCGCGCACGCGCGCGCTCTGGGCCGAGAGGAAATCCGGATCGGCGAACGCCGTCTCGGTCAGCAGCAGCAGTTCCGGGGTCACGTCGGATTTGATTCGCTCGTACCCGGCGCGGCCGAGTGAGAACCGCACCGCGTGCAGCGCCTGGCCCGCCGCCTCGTCGACCGAGGCGCCCATCACCGACTCCAGCAGTGACAGCGTGCGATCCGCGCGCGGGCCGGCCAGCAGTTCGTGTGCGATGCGCTGGGGTGTCATGACCTCACCCGCGATGATCTCGGCGTAGCCGTCGGCGATCTCGTTGCGGCGCCGCAGCATCAGGCCCTGCCGCCACGGCACCCACCAGCGCGGGGTCAGCGGCTCGTAGATCATGGTGATGCCGACCCAGTTCACGACGTAGCCGATCACCACCCCGCCCAGCGGCAGGACCCACCAGTACGGCCAGAAGTGCAGGATCCCCACCAGCAGGAAACCCATGGGGAAGCCGAAGTAGAAGCCGAAATTCTGCATGAAGCGCAGCTCGTTGGCCGCGATCTCGCGGAACATGCGATTGATCAGCCGGGGATGCGCGGTGAGGTGGCGGATGGTCATCCATTTGGGGTCGATGAGCTCCTCGATGTGCTCGCCGATACCGGTGGTGATGTCGCGCGCGCTGACCGGCAGCTGTTCGGCGACCCGGCGGTAGATCAGTTCGCGCGCCGAGGCGGGCAGGTTGTACCAGAGCTGCGGATTGCGCCGCACCATGATGCGGTGCACGATGCCGGGGATCTGCGGCCGGATCAGATCGACCAGCTGTTCGGCGATGCTGTCCGGGTCGAGCTCGCGATAGAAGTCCGCCATGCTGCCGAGCTTGGACAGCCCCTTGTCGACCGCGATGCTGGCCATCTTCTCCGCGCGCGAGGGCACGATGCCCTGCCAGCCGAAGCGGCCGTCGTGGGACAGCAGCGGCAGGACCTGGATCCGGCGCGGCAGGTACGGGTAGACCCAGCGCAGGCCCGGTACCCGGAAGCCGTGAAAGCGAATGGGCTCGAAAAGCATGAGTATGCCGGTCCAGTTGGTGATGTACCCGATGACGCCGGTGAACAGCGGAATGGTGATCAACTCGAGCAATAGATGACGCGGCATGGACAAGTGTGACATCACGGGCATCGAATGCGGGCGACAACCCCCGAAGGCCGATGCGATCGCCCGCGGGACTTCGCCGGGCGGCCATCCGGGGTTCATCGCGCACGGGCGGTGTCCCGGAGTGTCGGAGGCCGCCCCATTGCCACTCCGCGCAAATTCGGACAAATATCGCACTGGTTGACCAGTCAACCCACCGAATAGCTCGGACTTCACACTGTCCCAGCCAATAGCATTGCACTCCAATGCTTTTCGATCGCGCGACTCTAGGCCATGTCGGCGGGATGGGCAATAGGTCATGAATTGTTTTATGCCACAACAACTACCGCTGCCACCCCGATCGAGCGCGTGTAACCTACTGACCAGTACTACCGATCAGTAGCATCGCAAGGTGGGTCGGCCCGTAGGCGTGCGGCAGCCCCGCGACGCCTGTCGGGCAGTGGGCGGCACAGGGTAGAGGGACGGCTTTGAATCAGTTGGGCGCACCGGTTTTTCGCCGTGCTACCGAGCACGACATCGACGACATGGCGCGCATCATCTCGCGGGCCTTCGCAACCGACGACCCGATCGAGGACTACGTCTTTCCGGACCCGGCCGACCGGCACCGCAGGTCACCGCGCATGCTGCGCATCATGATCCGGCACCGCTTCCTGCCCGCAGGCGGCGCGGCGGTGGCCACCATCGACGACGAGATCGTCGGCGCGATGCTCTGGTACCCGGCCGGATACGGCAAATCCCTGTGGCGGGAAGCGATTTCCGGGCCACAACTGTTGTGGGCCATGGCCGGGGCGACCGGGCGCGGCATGGATGTGGACGCGACCATCGCCGAGACCACACCGGCCACGGCCCACAACTATCTCGTCTACCTGGGCTGCGAGCCGCGGGTACAGCGTTCCGGGGTGGGCCGGGCGCTGGTGCGGTGGCTCGCGGCCGAATCCGACCGCGAACAGGCGGCGGTGTGCGGCATTTGCAAGGACGCGAATGTCGGCTACTACAAGGCTTTCGGATTCGAGTTCGTCCGCAGGGCCAAGATCGGGCGCAGGGGCCCGGAGATGAATTTCGTACTGCGGCCGCCGGTTCCGGTCGGCATCGACTGACCGCGCCGTTCAGCGGAAACACACCGTGGGGAGTCGACCCACGTCTCGGGGGGAATGCCAGTTTCGATCCGATTTGCCGAGGAGTCGTCGTGTCTGATATTGCCATTGTCGGAATCGGGTGCCGATACGCGGGCGGTATCGATTCCCCAGAAGCGTTCTGGGACTTCATTATCGATAAGCGCGACGGTGTCACCGAGATCCCGGCCGAGCGCTGGGACTACACGCGCTACTACGACCCGGACAAGCGCACGCCGGGCCGCATGTACACCAGGCGCGCCGCCTTCATGACCGGCGATCCCTGGGCCTTCGACCCGGACTTCTTCGGCATCTCACCGCGCGAGGCCGCGGCCATGGATCCGCAGCAGCGCCTGGTGCTCGAGGTCGCCTGGGAAGCCCTGGACGACGCCGGCATCGCGGGCCGCATCGCGGGCGCGCCGATCGGCGTCTACGTGGGCGCGTTCACCCTCGATCAGCTCGCGGTCTCCAACACGACCGCCGCCCTGCCGTACGTGGACATGCACACCGCCGCGGGCGCGTCGTACACCATGCTGTCGAACCGAATCGCGTTCGCGCTCAACATGGTCGGACCCGCGATGACGGTGGACACCGCGTGCTCCTCCTCGCTGGTGGCGCTGCACCTGGCCTGTCAGGCGCTGGCCAACGACGACTGCTCGGTCGCGCTGGCGGGCGGGGTCACCCTGCTCATGCAGCCCGAACCCTTCGTCTCGATGTGCAAGGGCGGCTTCCTGGCCGCCGACGGGCGCAGCAAGCCCTTCGACGCCGCCGCGGACGGCTACGGCCGCGGCGAGGGCTCGGGCATGGTCGTGCTCAAGAAGCTGGCCGACGCCGAACGCGACGGGGACCGGGTCTACGCCGTGATCAAGGCGACCGGCTCCAACCAGGACGGCCGCACCACCGCCATCACCGTCCCGAACGCCGATCTGCAGGAAGCGCTGGCCAGGACGGTCACCGCCCGGGCCGGGATCGCCCCGCACGAGGTCACCTACGTCGAGGCCCACGGCACCGGCACGCCCGTGGGCGACCCGCTGGAGATGCGCGCCATCGGCCGCGCGTACGGGCAGGTCGAAGGCCGTACCGCGCCGGTGGGCGTGGGGTCGGTCAAGGCCCAGCTCGGGCACACCGAGGCCGCCTCCGGCATCGCGAGCATCATCAAGTCCGCGCTGGCGGTCTCCAAGCGCACCATCGCCCCGCAGGGCTGGCTCGACACCCCCAACCCGGACATCCCGTTCGACGAGCTCGGGGTGCGGCTCCAGCTCGAGGCCGAGCCGGTGGGGCCCGAGGTCGAGCGAATGACCATCGCCGTCAACGGTTTCGGCTACGGCGGCACCAACGCGCACGCCATCCTGCAGGAGTACGTGCCCACCGCGGACCCGGGCCGCGAACCCCGGCACTTCGGCGTGCTGCCGCTCTCGGCGCGCACCGACAAGGCCGCGCGCGAGCTGGCGCGCGGCTTCGCCGAGTTGATCGCGGACGGCGCGGATCCGGCCGCGCTCGCCGAGGCCGCGTGGACCCGCCGCACCCACCACCAGTTCCGCACCGGGCTGACCTTCGGCGACGACACCGAATTGGTCACCGCCCTGGTCGAATTCGCCACCGGCGGCGGCAAGGCAGCCACCAAGGTGATCGCCTCCAAGGTCGCCGAACCGGTGTTCGTCTTCACCGGCATGGGCCCGCAGTGGTGGGGTATGGGCCGCGAACTGCTCGCCGCCGGGGGCACTTTCGCCGCCGAGGCCGAGCGCATCGACGCCGTGTTCCGGGAGATCTCCGGCTGGTCCATCCTCGAGGAGCTGGCGCGGCCGGAGGAACAGTCGCGGGTCACCGAGACCGCCATCGCCCAGCCCGCCAACTTCCTGGTCCAGGTCGCGCTGTTCGCGGTGCTGGCCGAGCACGGCATCCGGCCCGCCGCCGTGGTGGGCCACAGCGTGGGCGAGGTGTCCGCGGCCTACGTGACGGGCATGCTGTCGCTGCACGACGCGCTGCTGGTCAGCTGTCATCGCGCGCGCCTGCAGGCCACGACCGCCGGTTCCGGCGGCATGCTGGCCGTCGGCCTGACTCCCGCCGCGGCGCAGGAACTCATCGCCGGCGACCCGCTGGTCGACATCGCCGCGGTCAACAGCCCCAGCGCCGTCACCCTGGCGGGCGCGCGCGAGCGGCTCGACGCGATCGCCGAAGACCTCACCGCACAGGGCGTTTTCGCCAAGCTGCTGCACGTCGAGGTGCCGTACCACAGCTACCTCATGGATCCGATCCTGGACGAACTGCGCACGGTGCTCGCCGATCTCGACGTGTCCGAGCCCGCGCTGCCGCTGCTGTCCACGGTCACCGGCCGACAGGTCACCGGGGCCGATTGGAACGCCGAATACTGGTGCGCCAACGTGCGGCAGCCGGTCCGGTTCGCCGACGCCGTCACCGAACTCATCGGGGCGGGCAATCGCGTCTTCGTGGAGGTCGGCCCGCATCCGGTGCTGGGCGCGAACATTCGCGAGATCCTGATCGGCGCGGGCGAGACCGGCACCACCGTGGCGACCCTCAACCGCAAGCAGGCCGACGCCGAGAGCGTGCGCCAGACCCTGGCCGGGCTCTACGCCGCGGGCGTGCTGCCGATCGAGGCGCTGTTCGCCGACCTCGTCACCCCGCACCTCGACCTGCCGCGCTACCCCTGGCAGCGCACGCACCTGCGCACCGAACTGCCGTTCTTCCGGCAGCAGCAGTACGGCACCCCGGGCGGTCACCCCATGCTCGGCGACGCGAACGCCGACGACCCGACCACCTCGTGGCGGGTGCAGCTCGGGGTCGAAGCCCTGCCGTGGCTCGCGGACCACGTGGTCGGCGGCGCCCGCATCCTGCCCGGCGCGGCCTACCTGGACGCGGCCCTGAGCGCGGCCGCGGTGCGCACCGAGTCGAACCGGGTCGCGGTGGAACAGGTGCGCTTCGTCGCACCGCTGATCATCGACGACGGCGCCGTGCCCACCATGGAGGTGAAGGTCGAGGAAGCCACCCGGCGCTTCACCATCCGCTCGCGCAACACCCCCGACGCCCTCTGGACGGTGCACGCCACGGGCAGGCTGGTGGAGGGCACGTTCGAATCCGCCAAGGTCGACCTGCCCGACACCGACGAGCTGCACACCATCGATCCCGCCGCCTTCTACGCCGGATTGGCCGCGCGCGGACTGCAGTACGGACCGGCGTTCCAGCGCGCCACCTCGGTCAAGGTCTCGGGCGCGACCGTGCTCGCGACCCTGGACGCGGCCATCGCCCGGGACTCCGGACATCTGGCGCACCCCTGCGTGGTGGACGCGGCGCTGCAGAGCGTGGCCGCGCTGCTGGCCGGCACCGGCGCCAAGGACGACGGCGCCATGGTTCCGGTCGGGGTGGACGAGGTCCGCGTGTTCGGGGCGATTCCCGAGGAGGTGACCGTGGTTGCCCGGCTCGACACCGCCGCCGCGCCCACCGCGGACATCGACCTGCTCGACGGCGAGCAGCAGGTGGTCATGCGCATCATCGGCATGCGCTTCGGCTCCATCGCCCCGGGTCGCGGTGCGCTGCAACGGATGACGGACTTCTTCTTCGAGGACCGCTGGGAGATGCGGGAACCCGTGGACCGCACCGGTCTGCCCGGCGCGGACACCGTGCACACCCTCGTCGTCGAACTCGGCGCCGAGACCGGCGAACGGGCGGCCCGCATCGCGTCCGCCGCGCGGCACGGCGAGCTGCTCGCGATCGGCGATCCGACCCGCGCCGACCTGGAAACCGATGTGCTGGACCGCCTCTGGGCGGCCCTGGAGGTTCCGGACATCGACCGCCTGCACCTCGTGCTGGTGGCCGGGCACGACTTCGCGGATCTGGACACGCTGTGGACGCTGCGCCGGCTCGCGGTCGCCCTGGAGGGCTTCCTGGAAGCCTGGCTGGAGCGGCGCGGCGTCGAGGTCACCATGACCGGCGACGGTTCACTGCACGTCACCCTGGTCACCGAGCGCGCCTTCGCGCACCCGGACGAAGAGACCGCGCCCGACCCGGCGCACGCCGCGCTCGCCGGAGCACGCCGCGTCCTGCTCAACGAACAGCCCCGGCTGCGCTGGCGACTGGTCGACGTCGAGCCCGACACCGGCGACGCGGAACTGGACGCCGAGCTCGCGATCCCCGGTTCCTTCGGCTACGACGACACCGACGAGGTCTTCCTGCGCACCGGACTGCGCTGGGTCCCGGTCGTGGACGCCTCGCTGCCCGGCCGCATCGATGCCCTGGATCAGGCTGTGCCGCTGCATGATCCGGAGGCCAACTTCACCCTCGAGCTGCCCAAGTCGCGGGTGCTGTCCCGGCTGGGCTGGCGCGGCTGCGACCGGCGCGCCCCGGAGGCGGACGAGGTCGAGGTCCGCATGCTGGCGGTGGGCCTGAACTACAAGGACCCGCTCAAGGTGCTGGGCGTGCTCGGCGCCGACGACCTGGCCGGCACCTACTTCGGCACCACCCCCGGCATGGAGGGTGACGCGGTCGTGGTCCGGCTGGGCGCGAACGTCACCGACCTCGCCCCAGGGGATCGGGTCATGCTGTCCTCCCGGGGCATGATCAGCCGGTTCCACACCGCGCCGCGCGATCTCATGTCCAAGGTGCCCGCCGAATCGCGGCCGGGCTTCAGCACCAATCTGGTCTCCTTCGCCACCGCCGAGCACGCGCTACTGGAACTGGCGCGCGTGCGCGCCGGAGACGTGGTGCTCGTGCACGGCGCGGCCGGCGGCGTCGGCTCGGCCGCGGTGCAGATCGCGAAGCTGCACGGCGCGCAGGTCATCGGCACCGCGAGCACCGACGAGCGGCGGGCCTACGTGCTCGACCAGGGCGCCGATCACGTACTCGATTCGCGCTCACTGAATTTCGCCGACGACGTGCTCGGGCTCACCGCCGGGCGCGGCGCCGACGTCGTGATCAGCACCGCGCCGGGGGAGATCCTGCGCCGGAACTTCAAGGCGGTGGCCGAGTTCGGCCGCATCGTGGAGATCGGCAAGGCGGACATCTACACCGGCGGCGTGCTGGACCTGCGGTACTTCGACAAGAACGTCTCGTACCACTCCTTCGACCTGGACCGCATGCTCGGCATGCGGCGGGCCGAGAGCGTGGCGCTGATGAACCGGGTCGAGACGCACCTGGTGGAGGGCACCTACCGGCGGCTGCCGTTCGAGGTGTACGACACCGACGAGGTGGCCAAGGCGTTCGAGGACGTGGCGCGCTCCACCAAGATCGGCCGAATCGCCGTCAGCCTGGAGCACGCCGCACCGCTGGTCCGGCCGCAGATTCCGAGTGTCCGGATCGATCCCGCGGCGCGGTACCTCATCACCGGCGGGTTCGGCGCGTTCGGCCTGGCCGTGGGACGCTGGCTGGTCGGTCTCGGCGCGACGCGGCTGACGCTGCTCGGGCGCGGCGGAGCGAGCAGCGCGGCGAGCCGGGATCAGCTGGCGGCGTGGGAGCACGCCGGGGTGGAGGTCACCGTCGAGAAAGTCGACGTGACCGATGTCGAGGCGATCACCGCGGTCGTGGCCCGGGCGCACTCCCCCGAGCACCCGTTGCGCGGCGTCTTCCACACCGCCGGAATCGTCGACGACAAGCGGCTCTCGGTCATGGACCGCGCGAGCCTGGAGTCGGTGTTCCGGCCCAAGATCGAGGGCGCGCAGGCGCTGCGGCACGCGATCGGCGCCGCCGGGGCCGAACTCGACATGTTCGTGCTG
This sequence comes from Nocardia sp. NPDC057668, assembly GCF_042799795.1. Lineage (NCBI taxonomy): Bacteria > Bacillati > Actinomycetota > Actinomycetes > Mycobacteriales > Nocardiaceae > Nocardia > Nocardia sp. NPDC057668. Next base: position 2,667,819 of record NZ_JBHVIC010000001.1, read on the forward strand.
TTCTCCTCCGGCAGCGCCATTTTCGCCGGTGTCGGGCAGTACGCGTACACCGCGGCCAACATCGCCCTGCAATCCATCGCCGACGTGGTGGTGCGCGACGGCGGCACGGCCTTGGCCGTGGGCTGGGGCCATATGTCCGGCGGCGGCATGGCCGAGGCGGACGAGACCGTGGCGCGCTACCTGGTCGCCACCGGTTTCGACTCCATCACCATGGACGAGGGCACCGAATTCCTGGGCAAGGCGCTCGAACTCGGCCTGCACCACCAGGTCGCCATCATTCCGACGGACTGGGGCAAGGTCGCCTCGACCGCGCCGCACTTCAGCATGCTCGCCCGGGTCGCCGCGCAGATCGCGGCCGCGGCCGAAGACGACTCGGCGGCTTCGCAATTGGTGGCCGCGCTGCGCGCGCTCGACGAGCAGAAGCGCGGGGACGTGGTGGCGCACATGCTCGCCGAGCAGTTGGCGACGGTCATGGGCGTGGACGCGGACTCGATCGACCTCACGGTTCCGGTGCCCGAACTCGGCCTGGACTCGCTCATGGCCGTCGAGTTCGGCGCGCTGGTGGGCAAGACCCTCGGCATCGACCTGACCTCACTCAAGATGGGCCGTACCTTCACCCTCGAGCAGGCGGGCGCGCGGGCGGCCGAATTCCTGGTCGGGGACACGGGTTCGGAGACGGGGATCGCCACGGCGAACGCGCCGGCCACGCCCGACGGTCCCGCGATCGCGACGGCGGAACCGTCGCCGGCGGCCGCGTCCCCGATTGCCGCCGATCCGGCTCTCGACAGCGCGGCGACGGCGTCGGGCACGGCCGATCCCGTGCCCCTGCCCGACGCCGACCTCGCCGCCGGCGCATCGGATTCGACTGTGGCGGACTTCGTTTCCGACGGCGCAGACCTCGTCGTGAGCGCGTCCGCCGCCCCCACGAACAGCACGGAGGTGCAGGCATGACCGCATCGGCTCGCGACCTGGCCCGTCAGCTCCTGGCGGGCAACGGAACTCCGGCGCAGTCCGGCGGCAGCCCGCGCCCGGCGCCGGGCACGCTGCCCGGAGCCGGGTCCGCGAACGGCCCGGCGGTGCGCACGGGAGCGGCGGCCCGGCCCGGCGCGTCCGGTGCGGCCGCGCGGGCCCCGCGCGGACCCGGGCGGCAGTTCACCGACCATCCCGAGGTCGCCGCGGCCGTGCAGAAGCGGGCGCTCATCGCGTCGATGAGCGAGCAGTCCGGCATGACGAGCCCGGTGTTCCTGCCGCGAACCAGCCCCAACGACACCGTCATCCGGGCCGAGGGGACAACCGGGGACCTGATCAACTTCAGCGCCTACAACTACCTGGGCCTGTCCAGTCACCCGCGGGTGGTGCAGGCCGCCAAGAACGCGCTCGACGAGTACGGCGCCTCGGCCTCGGCCAGTCGCATCGTCTCGGGTGAGATCCCGCTCTACGGCGAGTTGGAGGGCAGGCTCGCCGACACCTACGACGTCGGCGACGCCATGGTGACCACCAGCGGCTACCTCACCAACGCCGGGGTGATCGGCTTCCTGCTCGGCGAGGGCGATGTGGCCTTCTGCGACACGCTCATTCACGGCAGCGTGGTGTCGGGCACCCAGTGGGCGGGCTGCCGCCGCATCAATTTCCGGCACAACGACCCCGAGTCGCTGCGCGCGGTGCTGCGCATGTCGCGCTCGGGCTTCGATCGCGCGCTGGTGGTGCTCGAGGGGCACTACAGCATGGACGGGACGGTCGGCCGAGTCGCCGAACTCGCCGCCGTCGCACGGGAATTCGACTGCGCCGTGATGGTCGACGAAGCGCACTCGTTCGGCGTCTTCGGCGCACGCGGGCACGGCATTCGCGAGCACTACGGCATGCTCGGGTCCGAGGTCGACATCTGGATGGGCACGCTGTCCAAGGCGCTGGGGAGTTGCGGCGGATTCATCGCCGGGGACGCCGACCTCATCGCCGCCATGAAGGCCAGCGCCCCCGGCGTGGCCATGCTCACCGGCGGCCCGGCGCCCTCCACCATCGCCGCGGCCCTGGCCGGGCTCGAGGTCATGGACGCCGAGCCCAAGCGGATCAGCAGGCTGTGGCGCAATGCCGAGTTCTTCCACACCGCCCTGCGCGAGCGGGAACTGAATCTCGGTGATTCCCAGGGCACCCCGATCGTGCCGGTCATCGTTCCCGGCGAGATCCGCGCCGGATTCGTCTCGGCCATGCTGCTGCAGCGCGGGGTCTACGCGGGCGCCATCTCGGCCCCCGCCGTCCCCCTCGGCAAGGAGCGGCTCCGCTTCTTCATCACCTCCGAGCACACCGAACAGCAATTGCTCGGCACCGCCGACCTGCTCGCCGAAACGGTCGCACTCGCGAATCACGTCCCCGAGGGCGCGGCCGTCTGACACTCGATCGCACCACCCGCGAAGGCGCTGCCGCACAGCGCCTTCCGCACCGCCTCAGCCGCCGACTCCGGTCGGCGGCTGACTCGTTCCCGCGGCCCCGCACGCCGCCTCTTCACTGTCTGGGACAGTTGGCGTAGACTGTCGGGACGGTGAGCCCGCCGTGTCGCGGCTCAGCGGTGGCGACGAGGCCGAGGAGAGTGCATGTCCAAGTTCCGGAACAAGCTCGTGGTGGTGACCGGCGCGGGAAGCGGCATCGGCCGCGCGACCGCGGAATGCTTTGCCGCACAGGGCGCGCGGGTGGTGATCAGCGATATCAACAAGGACGGCGCCCAGCGCACCGCCGACACCGTCGCCGAACTGGGCGGGCAGGGCTTCCCGTACGCGGTGGACGTCTCGGACCCCGAGGCGATGACCGAGTTCGCCGCCGACGTCTACACCGCCCACGGCACCCCGGCGGTCCTGGTCAACAACGCCGGATACACCACGGCGGGACCGTTTCTCGGCCACTCGGCCCAGGATTGGGACCGCATCATGGCGGTCAACTTCTGGGGCCCGGTCTACGGCAGCCGGCTGTTCGGACGGCAGATGGTCGACGACGGCGCGGGCGGGCGCATTCTCAACGTCACCTCACCGGCCGCGGTGGTGCCCATTCCGCTCAGCACGCCGTACTGCACCAGCAAGGCCGCGGCACAGATGCTCACCGAATGCCTGCGTTTGGAGTTCGCGGGCACCGGAGTCGGTGTGACAGCGGTGCTTCCGGCCTTCATCAACACCGGCTTCTACCCCTCGGCCCAGGTTGTGGGCCTGGATCCGCGGATGGCCGCGCGCGGGCGCGACATCTCGGTGCTGGTCGCCAAGCTGGTCGCCCGCGACCCGAAGACGATCGGCCGCAACATCGTTCGCATCGCCGGGCGCAATCCCGCCATCGCCGTCACCCCGATCGAGGCCCGCCTCGTCTGCACCGCGGCCCGCATCTCCCCCGCGGGCGCTCGCCTGGCCGCGCGCTTCATGGACACCCGGCAGCTGGTGGAATTGGTGACGCACTACGTCCCCGACGCCGTGCTGGACCGCGTCGACGACACCCTCGCGCGGCTGCTGCCCGCGGAGTTCCCCGCCGACACGGAGGCCGTGCGATGACGAACTTCCACCCCCGGGTCGCCGTGGTCACCGGCGCCGGCAGCGGCATCGGGCGCGGCATCGCCAAGGCGCTGGCCCAGCGCGACGCCTCGGTCATCGTGGCCGACATCAATCTCGCCACCGCGCTCGACACGGTGGAAGTGATTCGCGCACAGGGTGGTTCGGCACACGCGTACGCGCTCGACGTCGCCGACACTCCCGCCCTCGAAGCGTTCGCCGAAACAGTGCGCGCCGAGCACGGGGTGCCGGACGTGGTGGTCAACAATGCCGGGATCATCGTCGGCGGGCCATTTCTCGACGTCCCGCTCGAGGATCTGCGGCGCATCATCGACATCAATATGATGGCGATGATCCACGGCTGCCGGATATTCGGCGCGCAGATGGCCGAGCGCGGCACCGGCGGGCAACTGGTGAACATCGCCTCGATGGCGGCCTTCGCACCCGCCCGCCTCACCGGCCCGTACAGCATCGGCAAGGCCGCGGTGAAGCACTTCAGCGAGACCCTGCGCGCGGAGCTGGCCGCCCAGCACATCGGCGTCACCGTGGTCTGCCCCGGCCTGATCGCCACGAATCTGCCCGCCACCGCGGCGGTCGCCACCCTCACCGGCGATCAGGTCGAGATCGGGAAGAAGGCCATGATCAAGGCCATGACCTACCTGGGCATGGACCCGGACAAGGCGGGCCGCAAGATCGTCGCGGCGGCCGCGCGCAATCAGGCGGTACTGCCGCTGCGCCCGGAATCGTGGGTGGGCTACCGCGTGGCCCGAGCATTCCCGAACCTCACCCGCGGCGCACTCCGGGTGATCACCGGCCCCGAACTCGAACGCCTGGGCCGCCTGCTCATCGACCGGCCCGAGGTGCTGCGCGCCGCCGAGCGCCTGGCCGAACGGCTCCCGCAGCGGGAAGGCTTGCAAACCTATTGGGAGCCACCGGCATACGAGCCCGGCGCACACGTCTGAGACACTCCCCGGCCCGTCGCCCGCCCGGGATGGCAGGATCACTGACGGTCATGTCATTTCGAGCAGTCGGTGGGTGAAGACGATGAAGTCCAGCGCAACCAGGTCACGCACACGGGTCGGCGAGATGATCCCGGTCCTCGATCGCGAGGTGCACGTGCGCGAGGACGGGCCGGCCGACGGCAAGCCGGTGCTGCTGCTGCACGGCTTCGAGGGCTCGCTGCACTGGTGGGACGCGCTCACCCCGCTGCTGTCCGGCGACTACCGGGTCATCCGCCCGGACCTGCTCGGATTCGGGTGCACCGGAGGCAGTTCCGGCTTCGATCAGGACGGCCAGGGCGACATGCTCGCGGGCCTGCTCACCGCCCTGGACATCGAGAACGTGGCGGTGGTCGGTCATTCCTGGGGCGCGGACGCCGCGCTCGCGGTGGCCGCCCGCACCGAGCGGGTCAGCGAGGTGGTCATCATCGATCAGGCCCCGGATCTGAGCTATCTCACCGTCACGCCGGGTGCGCCCGTGCTCGCGTTCGCCCCGATCGCGATGCTGGTGCAGCACCTCGCCCCCGAGCCGCTGGTGCGGCGCGCGCTGTCCGAGGGCTTCGCACGCGGCTTCGATCTCGACGCCGCCGTACCCGGTCCGGCGCAGATGATCAGCGACCATCGGGCCATGTCGTGGCGGGCCTATCGGGAGGTCAGCGCGGTTCGCCGCCGGGCCCTGGCCGCCAATCCCCTGGACCGCCAGCTGGAGATGACCGAGCTGCCCGCGCTCGTCGTCCACGGGCGGCACGACGGGATGTACGACTGGCAGCGCACCCGCGATCGCTACACCGCGGTGGGCGCGCGCTTCGAACTCATCGACGAGGCCGGGCACAGCCCGAACGTGGAGACGCCCGAACGGCTCGCGGAGATTCTTCGCGACTTCTTGGCTACTTCACAGAAGGTCACCGATACACCGGTCTGATCTGGGTTTTCGTTGAGGAACAAGGTCATCTCAATCCGGTCGAGGCCCACCCGGAACCGGACCTGGCCATTACCCTGGCTAACGCCTGGGGATGACCGGCAACCTCAACCTAAGGACGGCCGATGTTCACACAGTCCGACCTTTCCACCCTGATCAAAGCCGCGCCCGGGCGCGGTGTTTCCATTTTTCTGCCCACCCACGTGAGCGGGCCGCAGACCCGGCAGGATCCGATTCGCTTCCGGAATCTGCTGACCGAGGCGCACACCGCACTGCTGGCCGCGGGCGCGAGCAAAACCGAGGCCCGCGAGCTGCTCGCCCCCGCCGAGGCGCTCATCGAGGACTATCCCTTCTGGCAGCACCGGGATCAGGGCTTGGCCCTGTTCCTGGGCGCGGACGGCACCCAGTACCGCCACCGGGTGCCCCTGGAACTGACCGAACAGGTGGTGGTCGGCAGCGACTTCTACGTGAAGCCGCTGCTCCCGCTGCTGGCCGCCGACGGCGAATTCGCCGTTCTCACCATGACCGCCGAGGGCGCGCACCTGTATTCGGCCTCCCGGTTCGCCATGACCGAGGACTACGACGGCGGCCTGCCCGGCAGCCCGACCGACAATCTCGACGACGACCGCCAGAACCGCGTGCAGGCCACCCCCGCCGCACGCCCGCACACCGGCGGCCGCACCAGCGCCAGCACCCAGGCCTACGGCGTCACCCCGGCGGATTGGCGCAAGACCACCCTCGAGGAGTGGACGGGCAAGGTGGCCGCCGCCGTCGATCGGCACCTGACCGACACCGCCATCCCGCTGGTGCTGGTCGCCGATCCGGAAATGACCGGCCAGTTCAAGAAGCGCACCACCCTGGGCCCGCTGCTGGCCGGCACGGTGGACACCAACCCCGCGGCGCTGACCGGGCCGAAGCTGCACGCCGCCGCCTACGAGGTGGTCCGGCCGCGTTTCGAGGCCGCTCAGCGCGCCGCCGTCGAGCACGCGGCGCAACTGCTGGCCGACAGTCCCACCCGGGTCGCGGTCACCATCGGCGAGGTGGTGCGCGCGGCCTTCCAGGGACGCGTCGAATCGCTGCTCGTCACCCAGGGCGCGGCCGAGTGGGGCCGCTTCGACGAAATGACCGACGCGGTCGAAACCCATTCCGAGCCCGGCACTTCCGTGATCGACCTGGCCGAGTACGCCATCGTGCGCACCCTCGAACACAAGGGCGCGATCTACCTGCTCGCGGCCGAGCAGATCGAGGGGTTGTTCCCGGCCAGCACCGCCGCCCCGGCCGCCATCGCGGTCCTGCGTTTCTGATCCATCCGCCCGGCGCGAGCTCGAATCCGCGCCGGGTTCCGGCGTGCCGATCGTGACCGGCGGCGGGTTGCAAACTCGTTAGCCAGGCGTACGCTCTTCAATGAGTCCACTCATTACGGGATGCGGAAGCGGAGGTGTCGAATGGCGGTCAACAACCAACCGGCACAGGTCAACAGGCGTACGCGCGGCATGCTCGACAAGCAGGACCGCATTTTCGAGGCCGCCGCGGCGCTGTTCGCCGAGCGCGGTTTCGCCAACGTCACCACCCAGCAGATCTCCGATCGCGCCGACATCGCGGCGGGCACGCTGTTCCGGTACGCCGCCTCCAAGGGCGAGCTGTTCCTCATGGTCTTCAACCGGGATTTCCGCACCGCGCTCGACGCGGGCGACCGGGCGGCCCGCACCGAAACCGATTCCGTACCGGCGCTGCTCGCCATGGTGCGGCCGATCACCGCGGCCGCCCGCCGCGGCGCCGAGAACACCGCGATCTATCAGCGCGAACTGCTGTTCGGATCACCGGCCGAGAAGTACCGCGTCCAGGGCCTGGAGCTGGTGGCACGGGCCGAGGCGATGTTCGCCGGCCGGCTGGCCGCCGACGCCCGGGCCCGTGGCATCGACGACCCGCGAGTGGACGAACAGGCCCGGCTGACCGGACGCGGCATCTTCGCGGTGCTGCACCTGGCACTGGCCCGGCCCGCCACCGGCGTCGATCCCGAGCACGACCCGATCGAGGATCTGCGGGCGCAGATCGCCCTGCTGGTCACCGGATTCTTCGCCGCACTCACCCACCGATAGGAGAGAGCATGAGCATCGATATTCGCAAGGTCACCGTCCTGGGAACCGGCGTGCTCGGTTCGCAGATCGCCTTTCAGACCGCCTTCAGCGGCTTCGAGGTCACCGCGTACGACATCAGCGACGACGCGCTGAAGGCCGCGCAGGACCGCTTCGACAAACTCGCCGCGATCTACAAGACCGACGTCGCCGGCGGCGGGGACGGCAAGGCCGAACAGACCGCGGCCGGCATCACGCTGACGTCGGATCTGGCCGAAGCGGTGCGGGACGCCGACCTGGTGATCGAGGCGGTGCCCGAGGTGCTGTCCATCAAGCAGGACACCTACCGCAAGCTCGGCGAATCCGCCCCGGAGAAAACAATTTTCGCGACCAACTCCTCCACGCTGCTGCCCAGCGACATGGTGGAGTTCACCGGCCGCCCGGATCGATTCCTGGCGCTGCACTTCGCGAATCAGGTGTGGAAGTTCAACACCGCCGAGGTCATGGGCACCCCCGCGACCGACCCGAAGGTGTACCAGGCCGTCGTCGACTTCGCCTCGGCGATCGGCATGGTGCCGATCGAATTGCACAAGGAGAAGGCGGGTTACGTCCTCAACTCGCTGCTCGTGCCGCTGCTGAACGCGGCCATGGCACTGAGCGCGGGCGGCTACGCCGATCCCGAGGCGGTGGACAAGACCTGGAGCATCGCCACCGGCGCGCCCATGGGCCCGTTCCGGATCCTGGACGTCATCGGCCTCACCACGCCCTACAACATCCTGGTCAACAGCGACGACGAGAACGGCAAGAAGCTGGCCGCGTGGCTCAAGAGCAACTACATCGACAAGGGCAAGCTCGGCATCGCCACCGGGGAGGGCTTCTACAAGTACTCGGCGTAATTCTCCTGCCGCACACCATGTTCGAAACGATTCGAGAAGGAGCCAGATGTACTACAGCAACGGCAACTACGAAGCGTTCGCCCGGCCCCGCAAGCCCGCGGGCGTCGAGGACAAGACGGCATGGTTCGTAGGGTCCGGCCTGGCCTCGCTCTCGGGCGCGGCCTTCCTCATCCGCGACGGGCGGCTGCCCGGGAACAAGATCACCATCCTGGAAGAGCTGAAGCTGCCCGGCGGCGCGCTCGACGGCATCAAGGAACCGAAGAAGGGCTTCGTCATTCGCGGCGGGCGCGAGATGGAGAACCACTTCGAGTGCCTGTGGGATCTGTTCCGCTCCATCCCCTCCATGGAGATCGACGACGCCAGCGTGCTGGACGAATTCTATTGGCTCAACAAGGATGACCCGAATTTCTCGCTGCAGCGCGCCACCCTGAACCGCGGTCAGGACGCGCACACCGACGGCCTGTTCACCCTGAACGAGAAGGCGCAGAAGGACATCATCAAGGTCTTCCTGGCCACCCGCGAGGAGATGGAGAACAAGCGCATCGAGGAGGTGTTCTCGAAGGACTTCCTGGAGAGCAACTTCTGGATGTACTGGCGCACCATGTTCGCGTTCGAGGAGTGGCACAGCGCGCTCGAGATGAAGCTGTACCTGCACCGCTTCATCCACCACATCGGTGGCCTGCCGGACTTCTCGGCGCTCAAGTTCACCAAGTACAACCAGTACGAGTCGCTGGTGCTGCCGCTCTACCGCTGGCTGCTGGACCAGGGCGTGACGTTCAAGTTCGACACCACGGTCACCGACGTGGATTTCGAGATCACCGCGTCGCGCAAGCAGGCCAAGCGCATCCACTGGGTGTCCGAGGGCGTCACCGGCGGGGTCGACCTGGGCGCGGACGATCTGCTGCTCATGACGATCGGCTCCCTCACCGAGAATTCCGACGAGGGCGATCAGCACACCCCGGCGAAGCTCGACGAAGGCCCGGCCCCGGCCTGGGATCTGTGGCGCACCATAGCCGCCAAGGATCCGGCGTTCGGGCGGCCCGAGGTCTTCGCCGGCGACATCAGCAAGACCAAGTGGGAATCCGCGACGGTGACAACCCTGGATCAGCGCATCCCCGAATACATTCAGAAGATCTGTAAGCGAGATCCCTTCAGCGGCAAGGTCGTCACCGGCGGCATCGTGACGGTGAAGGATTCGAGCTGGCTGATGAGCTGGACGGTGAACCGCCAGCCGCACTTCAAGAAGCAGCCCAAGGACCAGATCGTGGTGTGGGTGTACGCGCTGTTCGTCGACACCCCCGGCGACTACGTCAAGAAGTCCATGCAGGAGTGCACCGGCGAGGAGATCACCCAGGAGTGGCTGTACCACATGGGAGTTCCGGTCGAGGACATTCCGGAGCTGGCCGCGAACGCCGCCAAGTGCGTGCCGGTCATGATGCCGTACGTGACGGCGTTCTTCATGCCGCGCACCGCCGGTGACCGCCCGCAGGTGGTGCCCGAGGGCGCGGTGAACTTCGCCTTCATCGGCCAGTTCGCCGAGACCACCCGCGACTGCATCTTCACCACCGAGTACTCGGTGCGCACGGGGATGGAGGCCGCGTATCAGCTGCTCGACATCGAACGCGGCGTGCCGGAGGTCTTCGGTTCGACCTATGACATCCGGTCGCTGCTGGCCGCCACCAGCCGGTTGCGCGACGGCGAGGCCATCGACCTGCCCGGCCCGCAGATCCTGCGCAAGCGCCTGATGAAGCGGCTGGATGGCACCGAGATCGGTGAGCTGCTCACCGAATTCGGGCTGCTCGAGAAGTAGCGGCTACTCGACGAACCACCGCAGCCCCGAGCCACCGGCGGCATCGCAGAACAGGCCGGTGCCGTCCGGGGCGCGGCCCCGCTGCCCGGCCTTCTTGCACGGCTGACCTTCCACGCCCGCGACCACGGGCCCCGCGCTCCCGCTCGGGGTGGTCGCGGTCGTGGTCGGCGCGGCGGAGGTGGTGGTCGGCACCGGCGCTTCGCAGGAGTACCAGAGTCCGTACTGCTTGGAGGTGTACTCCGACAGGCAGCCGAAGGCGACCGGGCCGGCCGAGCTGAATTGCACACCCGTTCCGGCGCTTTCGTTGACACAGAACAGCCCGGCGTTGTCCATGCGGCAGACGTAGTCGTCGAAATCCAATCGGCTGCCGTAGGTCAGGATGTGGCCGTCGCCGAGCGTGAACTGCCCGGGGTCGCCCTGCATCCGCCCGATGCCCAGGGTCGCCCCGGGGTAGTCGATCCAGTTTCCGACCCAGTTGCCCGAGGCCTTCGACGGGCGCTCGGGCGGGTTGTCCAGGTCTGCCATGCAGGTCAGCCCCTGCTGCTGGGGGTTGGCGCGCTTGGGCGTCATGCACCGGATCTTGCCGGTCGGGCTGGTGAAGGCGACGGCCGAACCCAGATCGCTGGTGACGCCGGAGGTGTTGGTCACGGTGTGGAAGTCGGCGTCGTCGGCGGGCGTGCCCGCCTTGATCCAGGTGAGCACCGAGGACAGCGCGGCCCCGGCGGCCGGGGGTTTGGATTGTGCCGAGGTGGTGGTGACCGGCGGCGGGGTCGTCTCGGTCACCGTGGGCGCTGCCGCAACGCCGGTGTCGCTCGGTCCCATGAAGTGCCGGGTGGTGAAGAACGTGCCCACGGCCAGTGCCACCAGCACCACGGCCGCCAGCGCGATCAGCCCGGCCCGTTCGGCCTGCGATCGAGCACGGGCGGGCGTGCGCCGGGGTGACCGCGGGGTAGCGGCCGGTCCGCCGGGCTCGGGGTCACCGGTGGGCGCGTAGTCATCGCGGATGGGCTCGAAGACATCGGTGACCTGCGACCAGAGGTCGGCGCCGGGCGCGTGCCTGCCCGCGTCCCGCGACCACGGCTCGCCGTCCCGCGACCGCGATTCGGCCTCCCGCGACCGCGGGTCGCTGTCCCGCGACCACGGCTCGGCGCTCTGCGTCCACGTGTCGTCGTCGGGCCGACGGTATCCCGGTGACATCGAATCCCTCTATCTCCTTGGTGCGCAGGCGGATCTGCATCCCGTTCCGCCTTGCCGGTCAGCATAAGACCAAAACGGACATACTCCCCGGTAGGTATGCGGTCCGATCCGGTACCGCCGAGTCAGTCGGCGCAGGCCCGCCAGATCCCCGCCGTCTCCAGCAGCCGGTCCCGAATCCGATCGGCGTGTACACGCGGCGGTCCCCCGACCCGCCGTGCCAGGTAGACGGTGTTGATCGGCGCGTCCTGCGGATCCAGCAGCAGGACGAGATTTCCCGCGGCGAGTTCACGCGAGCACAGATAGCGCGGGAGCACCGACACGCCCGCCCCGGCGACGACCGCCGAGAGCACCGCCCGCAGATCCGGAATGACCAGGGCCGCTTCGGCTTCGAGCCGGGTGCCGAACACGTGCCGCCAGTACCGGCGCACGATCGGCAGGTCCGCGGCATAGCTGACCAGCGGGACCCCGGTGAAGTCATTGGCGCGCAAACGCTCCGGATCGACGCCCGCCGCCACCGCCGGGGCCGCGACGAGCACGAATTCCTCATCGGCGAGGGGTTCGGCCAGTAGCGTGCGCCCGCGCGGGCGAATGGTGGACAGCACCAGATCGAGCTTGCCGACCCGCAGATCGGCCAGCAGATCATCGGCCAGGCCCGTGACCACGGTCAGCCGCACACCGGCGGCGACCAGCGGGGCGAGCGCGGGCAACACCAGGGCCGCGAGCAATTCGGCCGGGCCGCCCAGCAGAACCGGCGGCTCCGCGGCGCTCTCGGCGGGCGCGTTCCCGACCACGATCTCCAGCGCGTCGAGCGGATCGGACACCCGGACGGCGAGATCGTGTGCGGCGGCGGTCGGGGTGACCCCGCGCGGCAGCCGTTCGAACAACGGCCGCCCGATGCCGCGCTCGAGCGCCTGCAATTGGGTGGTGACCGTCGGCTGTGACAGCCCGACCTGCGCGGCGCCGGCCGTGATGGATCCGGCTCGGTAGACGGCCAGGAAGGTCCGCAGCTGGGCCAGATCCACCGAACCATCGGTCTGCCTATGTCTCATATAGGCGAGTCTATTGGTCAGTCGATCCGAGAGTGCCTAGCGTGGGTGGCACGACGACCTGACACATCGCATACGAAATGTCAGGTGATCCAGTCCGCAGCCCGTTCCGATTCGAGGAGATTTCATGGCCAAGGTTCTTTTCGTCATGACCGGCGTCGATCATTGGACGCTGAACGACGGTACGAAACACCCGACCGGGTACTGGGCGGAGGAGTTCGCCGCACCCTACGAGGCACTGCGCGGGGCCGGGCACGAGATCGTGGTCGCGACACCCGGCGCGGTCGTGCCGACGGTGGATCACGGCAGCCTCGCCGCCGATGCCAACGGGGGCCCGGCCGGAGCCGAGAAGGTCGCCGAGACGCTGCGCGCGGCCACCGAGCTGACCCGGCCCATCGACCTCGCCGATGTCCGGCTCGACGACTACGACGCCGTCTACTACCCCGGCGGCCACGGCCCGATGGAAGACCTCGCCGTGAACGCCGACTCCGCACGGCTGCTCACGGCCGCCCTCGCCTCGGGCAAGCCCCTCGGTGTGGTGTGCCACGCGCCCGCCGCCCTGCTGGCGACCGCCGATGCCGACGGGCGTTCCCCGTTCGCCGGGTACCGGGTCGCGGCCTTCTCCAACGCCGAGGAGACCCAGGCCGGCCTGGCCGACAAGGCCCCGTGGCTGCTGCAGGATCGGCTCGTCGCGCTCGGCGTGGACTACCGCGAGGGCGAGCCCTGGGCGCCGAAGATCGAGGTCGACCGCAATCTGTACACGGGCCAGAATCCGGCGTCCTCGGCTCCGCTGGCGGCGGAGCTGCTGAAGGCGCTCTGAGTTCGATGGCCGACCGGACCGCGGACGTACTCGACGCCACCCAGCGCTGCCTGCTGCGCTACGGGGTGCGCCGGACCACCATGGACGACATCGCCGCCGAGACAGGCGTTTCCAGGTCCGCGGTCTACCAGTACGTCCGCGGCAAGGACGATGCCGTGCGGCGCCTCACCGAGCGACTGCACGGCGCCGCACTCGAACACGCTCGCGCGGCCGCGAACGCGGATGCCCCACTGGCCGAACGGGTGCACGGGATTCTGGCGGCGAAGGTCGAACTGACCTCCGGCCCGTTCGCCGAATCTCCGCACGCCGCCGAGCTTCTCGATGAGCAGGCCCGGCTCAACGGCGATATCTGCCGCCGCTTCACCGGCGATCTGCACGGCATCCTCACCGCGACGCTCACCGGCGCACACCTGCGCGATCCCGCGGACACCGCACACATCTTGCTGGCCACCACCATCGGCCTGCTCGCCGCACGCCGCACCGACCTGGTGCCCCGTGCCGCCACCGCCGTCCTGCACGGCATGCACTCGAAACATCTCGAAGGAGAACAGCTATGACCGTAGCCAGTCGTGAGTGGCGTCTGATCGCGCGCCCGTTCGGCGAACCGAAGCCCGCGGACTTCGAACTCGCCACCGTCGATCTGCCCGATCCGGCGCCGGGTCAGGTGCTGGTGCGCAACGACTGGCTGTCCGTGGACCCGTACATGCGGGGACGGATGAACGACGTCGAATCCTATATTCCGCCTTTCGTTCTCGACGAGGCGATGACCGGCGGCGCGGTGGGCACGGTCGTGGCCTCGGCATCCGACGCCGTCGCGGTCGGCGCGACCGTGTCGCATTTCGCGGGCTGGCGCGAATACGCGCTGCTGGACGCGGGCTCGGCGCAGGTCGTCTCCACCGAAACCGCTCCGGCACAGGCTTATCTGGGCCTGCTCGGCACCACCGGCCTGACCGCCTACGCGGGCCTGACCGAGATCGCGCCCGTGCGGGAGGGCGACGTGGTCTTCATCTCCGGGGCCGCGGGCGCGGTCGGCTCGGTGGCCGGGCAGGTCGCGAAACAGCTCGGCGCGGCCAAGGTGATCGGCTCCGCCGGTGGCCCCGGCAAGGCGGCGCGCCTGCGCACCGACTTCGGCTTCGACGCCGCGATCGACTACCGCGCGGGCGATCTGGCGGAACAGCTCGCCGCCGCCGCGCCCGAGGGCATCGACGTGTACTTCGACAATGTCGGCGGCGATCACCTGGACGCGGCCCTGGTCACCATGAACCGCTACGGCCGCATCGCGCTGTGCGGCGCGATCTCGATCTACAACGACACCGAACCCGCACCCGGCCCGCGTCACCTGCCGCTGGCCATCGGCAAGCGGATCACCCTGCGCGGCATGAACGTCAGCGATCACATGCACCAGCTGCCCGAGTGGTTCGCCAAGGCCGGCGGCTGGCTGGCCGACGGCTCACTGCGCACCGAGGAGACAATCGTCGAGGGGATCGACCAGGCCCTGGACGCCTTCACCGCGATGATGAACGGCGCGAACACCGGCAAGATGCTGGTTCGACTACCGCACAACTGATTTCGCCCGGCGCTCATCCGCCGTTCACCCGCGCCACACCCCGCCGTGTTTAGGCTCTCGACATGGAGGGGAAGGTGGCGCGGCGGGTCCGCCCGCACACGAAACTGATTGTCGCACTGCTGGTCACGGCGGCCGCACTGGTCGCCGGTTGTACGGGGTCCGAGCCGGGGACGGGCCCCGTCACCGCGCACGATCCGAATGCCGATGTGATCAATATCGTCGCCGGTTCCGAACACGCCGCGGTCTTCGAGCACATCGTGCAGCCGTGGTGCCGGGAACAGGGCCTGACGTGCACCATGACCGCCATGGGGTCGGTCGATCAGGCCCGGCTGCTCCAGGGCGGCGACGCCCCCTACGACGCGTTCTGGTTCGCCGGCAGCGTCTTTCAACAGCTCGGCGACACCGAGCACCGGCTGCAGCGGGTCCAGCCCATGTTCAGCACCCCGCTGGTCTACGCCGGGCGCAAGAGCGACCTGGACGCACTCGGGTTCACCGGTCGCGACGTGGGGATCGAAGAGATCCTGGCGGCGGTGGAGGCCAAGCGCACCACGGCGTGGATGACCAATCCCACCCAGTCCAATTCCGGCGCGACGGTGCTGCTGGGCTTCCTGAATCACTTCGCGGGCAACGGACCCGGGGTGGCGCTCACGGCCGACCAGCTGAACTCCGAACCCGTGCGAACCGGAATCACCAGATTCGCCCGGGCTTTCGCGCGCACCCCACCCTCGACCGGGCTGCTCATGGACGAATGCCTGGCCGCGCCGCAGCAGTGCCGGACGCTGTTCACCTACGAGGACCTGGTTATCGAGCGCAATCGGGACCTGATCGCGGCCGGTCGGGAACCGCTGCACGTCGTGTATCCCCGCGGGGTGCTGGCCATCTCGGACGCACCGCTGGGCTTCCTGCCGCACGGCGACTATCCCGCCAAGCTGGCCAACTTCACCAAGCTCCAGGACTTCCTGCTCACCGCGGGCACCCAGCATCGGCTGACCGAGCTGGGCAGGCGGCCCATCACCAGTATCGGGCTGTCGCTGCCCGATGCCCCGCGCGCGGTGTTCGATCCCGATCGCGGCATCCGCGCCACGCTGACCGAGCAGCCCATCACCTATCCGGCCGCGCCGGTCATCGAAGCGGCACTGGACAATTACCAGACCGCCTATCGACCCCCGACCGATCTGGTCTACTGCATCGACGCCTCGGGCAGCATGGGCACCAACGGCGGCTGGGACGGCGTCCAGCAGGCCGCGGACCTGCTCTTCGACCCGGTGGAGTCCAAGAAATACCTGCTGCAGACCGGACCGCAGGACCGCACCGCGGTGCTGGTCTTCGACAGCGTCACCATCTCCGTACCGTGGACCGCCGGCAACGCCGCACCCGCCCTGCGAACCCTGCGCGGTGTCGTGCGCGATCGAAAGCCCAACGGCGGCACCGGAATCTACCGCTGCCTCGCCTCGGCGGCGAGCGCGTTCGAGGGTGCGCCCGACCCCGCCCGCAAGCGCCTGGTCATCCTGATGACCGACGGCACCGACACCGAGGGCGGCGGGCTGGACGCGATCACGCGCAGCGGTGTGCCGGTGGTGACCATCGGCTTCGGCAGCGCCGTGAACACCAAGGCGCTGAACGAGATCGCCCAGCGCACGGGTGGTTCCTACTTCAGTTCCGACAATATGGTCGCGGCCCTGCGCCAGGCCGTTGGTTACCGATAGGAGCGCGTTGCCGAGCAATTCCGTCCTGATCACCACCCTGGCGGTGCTGGTCCTGTCCTTCCTCGGGTTGTACGCGATGCTGGGCTCCGCGGCCGGCGCGGCCTGCGTCGCGGCCGGCGCGGCGGTCCTGACAGCGCTTGCCGGACAGGCTCTTTCGGACCGCGCACGACGCGGCGCGCTGTCTCGCGAGCTGAGCGCGGCCACCCTGCGCGTGGCGGCCCGGGCGGGGCGCGTCGCCGATCCCGAGACCCGCGCGGCGCTGCTGCGGGCCTGCGACATCATCCCGAGCCTGGTCGAGCGCACCGAGCGGGCGGACCCCGGGCAGCTTCCGGCGCTCGCCGCGGGTCTGCGCGGCGGGCTGGCGAGCGTGGAATCGGTGCTCGATCGCTATCTCGAGATGCAGGAGCATCCGGCGCGCTTCCGCGACACCGACCGGCTGCTCGCGCGCAGCCGCGAGATACTGCGCGGCTTCGAACATTTCGCGGCCCATACCGCCGAGCAGATCGGCGATCCGGACCTGGAGTCCTTCTTCACCGATCTTGCCCGCCTGGAACTGAGCTATCCGCCCGTACTGCCCCCGAGCGAGGACAGATGAACAAGTCCCGACTGCCCGTGCTGCTGGCCGCCGTCGTCGCGATAGTGGTGATCGTGGTCGGCGTCGCGGTGATTCGCGGCTCCCGGGCCACCCCGGCCGCGGTCACCACCCTGAGCTGCCTGGGCGGTTCGGAGAAGTCCGCGCTCATGGCAGACGCCGACGTCCAGGCGATATTGCGCGACGACTACGGGCTGGCCGTGAAGTTCGACCAGCGCGGTTCCTACGACCTGGTCCAGGTGCCGACCGCGCAATTGCGGAGTCAGGGCGTCGGCTGCCTGTGGCCGTCCTCGGCGAGCGCGCGCAGCGTGTTCGAGGCGACGCACGACATCAACGACTTCCCCGGCTACCGGGCCGAATCGGTGCTGGAGACACCGGAAGTCGTCTACGCCGGACCGGCCGCGACCGACGCCCTGATCAAGGCCGGCATCGTCGCCCAGCGCGAGAACGCCTACTTCATAGTCGATCTCAAACGCCTGCTGCTCGACTACGTACTGCCCAAACAGAAGTGGGAGACGCTGGCCGCGCAGAACCTGGCGGGCCCGATCCGCATCACCAGCACCGATCCCGCGACCTCCAACTCCGGATTCAGCCTGCTGCAACTGGAATTGACGGTCATCGCCTCCGGCGACGTCTTCCAGCCGCCCACCGTCGCCGAAGCCAAGGCCGGACTGCCCACCGTGCGCGGACTCTACGATGCCCAGGGCCTGCAGTCGGACAGCTCCAACGGCGGCTTCCGGGAGTGGCTGATCCAGGGCGCGGCCATGCTCTACGCGGGCTACGAGAACCAGGTCCTGCAGCAACTGGCGGCCTACCGCGACAATCCCGCCGCCACCGACGCGCTGCTGGCCGGGACGCGCATGCTGTATCCGGATCCGACGCTGTTCAACAGCAATCCGGTGCTCGCGCTGACGGCCGACGCCCAGCGCCTGATCACCGCGCTGCAGGATCCCGACGTTCAGCGGATCGCCTGGCAGCGGTACGGCTTTCGCTCGGCCACCCAGCTGGGTGCGCCCGCCGCCGCGGACTTCGCCCGGATTCCGCTGGCCGCTCAGCCGCGCGGGACGGCGCCACCCAAGGCGGATGTGACACTGCTGCTGCTCGGGTGTGTGCGCGACAACAGGTGCTCCTGAGAACCGGGAGCAATCTCGAGGCGAGACATTCTGTCATATATGTATCGCCGATAAATGTCTCTCACCAGGTGTTATCGATGCTTTCCCTGTCATACCGGGAAAGCGCGTACCTCTGAAATTCTCATACCGAGACACTTCTTGACACCCGATCCACCCCCGGGAAACCGTGTGCCGACGGCAGGTTCCCCGACCCGGAGTGGCAATGACACCGATCTCACCGGACGCGATCGATCTCTTCGATCCCGCCCACCTCGACGACCCGAATCCGCTCTACCGGCTGCTGCGCGAACATTCCCCGGTGTACCGCGTCCCGGGCACCGACTTCTTTCTGGTCAGCACCTGGGACCTGGTCACCGAGGCGGTGAGCAGACCCGAGATCTTCTCCTCGAACCTCACCGGCGTGCTGCTGCGGCAACCCGACGGCCCGCCGATCACCTTCGACATGGACGGCGGCGGCCAGGCCGTGCACGTGCTGGCCACCGCCGACGACCCGGCCCACCTGGTCCAGCGCAAACTGGTACAGCCGCTGCTGGCGAAGCGGATTCGCGGCCTCGCGCCCACCGTGCACGCGCTGGTCGGCACGCTGTGGGAGGACGGGCTGCGGGACGGGCGCATCGACTGGGCCACCGGGATGGCCGACCGACTGCCGCTGGCGCTGGTCGCCGACATCATCGGGCTCCCCGATGCCGATGTGCCGCAACTGCTGTCGTGGGCGTACGAGAGCACCGAGATGCTGGGCGGCGTGGTCGACGCCGACGGCTTCACCCGCTCGGTGGGCGCGGCGGCCGAGCTCACCGGCTACCTGTACACGAAATTCGCGGCCGCCCAGCAGAATCCCGGCGACGACCTGCTCGGGGTGCTGGCGCGCGCGTGCGCCGCCGGCGAGCTGACCGACACCGTCGCGGTCCTGGTGCTGGTGCAACTGGTGGGAGCGGGCGGCGAATCCACCGCGGGCCTGGTGTCCACCGCCGCGCGCATGCTGGCCGCCGATCCCGCACTGCAGCGGGAGATCCGGCGCGAGCCCGCGCTGCTGCCGGCCCTGCTGGACGAGGCGCTGCGCCTGGAATCACCCTTCCGGGCGCATCATCGCCACGTCACCGCCGACACCGTGCTGGGCGGGGTCGAGCTGCCCGCGGGCGGTCACGTGCTGCTGCTGTGGGGCGCGGCCAATCGCGACCCGGCCCGATTCGAGGATCCGGACACCCTGGATCTGGACCGGCGCAGCGGCGCGAACAACCTCGCCTTCGGCCGCGGCGTGCACTTCTGCGTCGGCTCGGCGCTGGCCAAGCTCGAGGCGACCGCCGCGCTGACGGCGCTGCTGGAACGCAGCTCGCATTTCACACTCGCCGACGACGCTCCCCCGCAATGGTTTCCGAGCCTGTTCGCGCGCCGGCACCGTAGCCTCACCCTGCAGATCTCCTGAAAGGCCCGACATGACCGACCTGTCCCCCGAAGCCCTGGTCACCGCGTTCTGCGCCGAATGGCTCACCGGCACACCCGAATCCATCGCCGAGTACTTCCACGACGACGCGATCTACCACAACATCCCGATGGCGCCGCTGCTCGGCAAGGCGGCCATCCTCGAGTTCCTGCGCGGGTTCATCGGCGCGTTCGGCGGGATCGAGTTCACGATCCACCACCAGTCCGCGAACGGCGGCACCGTGCTCAACGAGCGCACCGACCGCTTCACCCTGGGCGAGAAGCCGATCGAGCTGCCGGTCATGGGCATCTTCGAGGTCTCCGGCGGCAAGATCACCGCCTGGCGCGACTATTTCGACATGGCACAGTTCGCGCAGATCGGCCAGTCTTGACGCAACTCAGCCGGACCTGATTCGGCTCGGCCGGGCTCAACGCGGCTCGGCCGGGCTCGGCTCAGGCCGACCATCGGCGATATCCGGATTTCGCGTCCGCGATCCTGGCACGACCGTCCCGGAGCGACGGTTCGGCAAGACGGCCTGGCGCGACGGCCCCGGCGTCATACCGACGCCGGGGCCGTCGCGTTCCGTGCGATTGCCCTACTTGCCGTGGGCGCGCAGCTGGTACAGGCCCTTGGTCTCCGCGACCACCACGCCGTTGGCGTCGATGACCTTCGCGGTCAGGGTGAAGTCCGACTTGCCCTTGAGGTCGGCCTCCTCGGCGATACGGGCGATCTCCGCCTCCGACAGCGAGGCCTCGGCGATCACATCGGTGCCGGCCGGCTTGCGGAAGAAGATGTGCAGGTCCTTGACCAGCGGGTAGTACTTCGCGGTGTCGAAGCTGGCCAGCGCGAGCGCGCCGCCGAGCACCTCGGCCACGGTGAAGAGCACGCCCGCGTACATGACGCCGAAGTGGTTGCCGTTGCCCTCGGCCGGCACCTTGGTCGCCGCGTAGCCCGGCCGCACCTCGGTGGCCGTGACGCCCATCTTGTGCGCGATGGGGATGGTGAACTCGAGCGCGCTGTTCACTACCTCGTGCAGCGGCGGGGTGGCGTCGTTCGCCATGCGGACCTCCGTGTCTGAACTTACTGGCAATATGCCAACAGCACAGATCATCGTGCGTGAGGCGCGTCTCGCGCAAGTCCGCCCGGTCGGTCGCGGGTCCGGGCGGTGAACCCGGCCACATCCCAGCAAATACCGGCGGTCGCGCTCCTAGGATCGACCGAGGCCCATCGCCGTCCGCACCCGGATCGCGGCGCACATCGAGGCGGGCGATCCCACCGGTTTCGCCGCCCGCCCCGGCCGCACCCCCGACGCCAGTGCCCAGGCGTCGCACCGCGAGAGGATTCCGATGCCGACGCCGTCCGCCGCACCGGCGCTGACCACCACCGCACCCGCGACCCGCGCGGCCGAGCGCGCCTGGGTCGGCGTCGCGGCCGCCATCTTCGCCATCGCCTGGGGCGGAAACGAATTCACTCCGCTGCTGGTCATGTACAAGCGCGACGGACTGCCGCTGGCGACGGTCGACCTGCTGCTGTTCGAGTACGTGCTCGGCATCATTCCGGCGCTGCTCATCGGCGGGCCGCTGTCGGACCGCTACGGCCGCAGGCCGCTGATGCGGCCCGCACCCCTGGTAGCCGCGGCCGGGTCGCTGCTGCTCGCCTTCGGGGCCGGCTCGGTGCCCATGCTGTCGGCCGGGCGGGTGCTGTCCGGCATCGCGCTCGGACTGGCGATGGCGGTCGGCAGCAGCTGGCTCAAGGAACTCTCCCAACCGCCCTACACCGCCGGGTCCGCCGCCGGCGCGGGGGCGCGGCGCTCGGCCATGAGCCTCACCGGCGGATTCGGTGTCGGAGCGGGCGTCGCCGGCGTGCTCGCGCAGTGGGGTCCGCTGCCGGACACCCTGCCCTATCTCCTCAATGTCGCGCTCTGCCTGGGCGCGGCGGCGTGGGTGCTGCGCGCACCGGAAACGATTGTGCCGCAACCCGTGACGGCCCGGCTGCTGGACGATCTGAAGGTCCCGGCCGCCGCGAACCGCCGCTTCCGGCTCGTCGCACTGCCGCTGTCGGTATGGCTGTTCACCTCCGCCGCAACGGCTTACGCGATCATGCCCACCCTCATGATGCCCAAGGTGCAGGGTGCGCCCATCGCCTTCTCCGCGCTCATCACCGTCATCACGCTGGGCTGCGGGTTCGCCGTGCAGTCGCTGGCCCGCCGACTGGACCGGCCCGGCACCCTGCGGCTGCCGGTGCTCGGGCTGTGCCTGACCGTGACCGGCATGCTGCTGGCCACCGTGGCCTCGGGTGCGCTGACGCTGTGGCTGACCGTGGCCACCGCGGTCCTGCTGGGCGCGGGGTTCGGCATCGGGCTGGTCGCCGGGCTGCTGGAGATCGAGCGCATGGCCCGGCCCGACGACCTGGCGGGCCTGACCGCGGTCTTCTACGCCGTGAGCTACCTGGGGTTCGGCGTCCCGGCGGTGATGGCGGTGCTGCACCAGCACGCCGGGTTCGGCTATCCGGCGATGTTCCTGGCGCTGGCGGCCGCCGCGGCCGGCTGCCTCGGCCTGGTCACGCGCGCAGGACGGGGCTGAACCGCTGGTCACGCGGATCGCCCCTTCCGAATCCCGCGATCCGAGCCTTACAGTCGGGGTGATGAAGTAACCGCGTGTTCATCGGCGCGGGAGTGGAGTGAGCACCGTGGACCTGTGGGAACAGATCAATCAGCCCGTCACCTACGCGATCCCGTTCTTCGTGCTCGCCCTCGTCGTCGAGGTGCTCGCGCTGCGCGAGCACGGCGAGGACCGCACCGGGTACGACCGGGCCGACGCGCGCAACAGCCTGCTCATGGGCGCGGTCTCGGTCTTCGTCAGCGGGGCGGCCAAGTTCGTGGCGCTGCTCGGGTACGCGGTGCTGTACGTGCACGCGCCCTGGCAGCTCGATCCGCGCAATCCGCTGAGCTGGGTGGCCGTCATGCTGGGGGTGGATCTGCTCTGGTACGTGTACCACCGCACCTCGCACCGGGTCCGGCTGATCTGGGCCGCGCACCAGGTGCACCACAACAGCCGGTACTTCAACTACGCCACCGCGCTGCGGCAGAAGTGGAATCCGTGGTTCGAGCTGCTCATCTGGATTCCGCTGCCGCTGCTGGGCGTCGCGCCGTGGATGGTGTTCACGGCGTGGTCGTTCAATCTCATCTATCAGTTCTGGGTGCACACCGAGACGATCGGGAAGCTGCCGCGCTGGTTCGAGTTCGTGTTCAACACGCCCTCGCACCACCGGGTGCACCACGCCAGTGACGCGGAGTATTTGGACCGGAACTACGGCGGAATCCTGATCCTGTGGGACCGGATGTTCGGCACCTTCCGCGCGGAGACCTTCCGGCCGACCTACGGACTCACCAAGAACGTCGACAGCGACAATCTGCTGACGCTGCAGTACTACGAGTTCGGGGCGCTGTGGCGGGATCTGCGCTCCACCGGTCGGATTCGGGACTGGCTCGGCTACACGTTCGGGCCGCCCGGCTGGAAGCCCGGGGACAGGTGGGTGTCGAAGAAGGCGAAGATCCGCGCCCAGGCGTCGGATGTCGCGGCTTCGTCGTAGCCGAGCCCGGCCACGCGCAGCAGGCCCTGGGCGGGCAGGTCGTTGGCGAACGAGTGGCCCACGCCCGCATAGGTTTTGACGTCGTGGTCGATGCCGTACTCGGTGAGGACGCGTTCGAGTTTGTCGCCCCGCCCCCGGTTGGCCGGGTCGTTGGCGCCGTAGCTGGCCACGATCGGGCACGCGCCGCGCAACACCTCTTCGTAGTTGCCGCGCCCCGAGGGATAGAACGGGGCGGCGACGTCGAAGCCCTGCGGGGCGAGCAGCAGCGCGAAGGCGCCGCCGAGGCAGAAACCGACGATCGCGACCTTTCCGGTACAGCGCTCGTCGGCGATCAGCAGCGCGCGGGCGGCCTGGATGTCGCGGGTGGCCCGGCCGTCCTTGCTGCTGAGCATGTCCCGGAAGACGCTCGGCACGCAGCGCGCCTTACCCCGGGAGAAGAGGTCGGGCGCGACGGCGAGGTAGCCGTTGTCCGCGAGCAGGCGGGTCTTGCGCCGGATGTCGCCGCTGAGTCCGGCGATGTCGTGCAGCACCACGACCCCCGGCCAGGGCCCGTCCCCCGACGGGGTCTCGAATACCGCCGATACCGGTCCATCCGGTGCGGGCATCTGAATCGCGCTCATCGCCGAGCCCTCCCCACTGGTCGAAACGATCACCTGCGGCGCATCCTATCCCGTCTGGGACAACCATTTCGGGCATCGGGCGGATGGAATTAGATGCGCGGGGCGCGCAAAGGTTGCCCGCCGCGTGGCGGGCGAGAACAGTGGATCTCGGACCGCGTCTTCACGCGGACGGAAACTGCTCGGCAAACGGAGGAGAACTCGTGCGCTTCGGCCTATTCATCCCGCAGGGCTGGCGGCTCGATCTGGTCGGCATCGAGCCGGCTGCGCAGTGGGACGTGATGCGCGGGCTGGCGCAGCGCGCCGACGCGAATCCGGACTGGGAATCACTGTGGGTGTACGACCACTTCCACACCGTGCCGGTGCCCACCGAGGAGGCGACCCACGAGGCGTGGACCCTCATGTCGGCGTTCGCGGCGACGACCGAGCGGATCCGCCTCGGTCAGATGTGCACGGCGATCAGCTATCGCAATCCGGCGTATCTGGCCAAGGTCGCCGCGACGGTCGATCTGATCTCCGGCGGGCGCGTGGAGATGGGCATCGGCGGCGGCTGGTACGAACACGAGTGGCGGGCGTACGGATACGGATTCCCCTCCGCCGGTGAGCGTCTCGGCCGCCTGGACGAGGGTGTGCAGATCTTCAAGCAGGCCTGGACGACCGGCAGCGCCACGCTCGACGGCAAGCACTATCAGGTGGACGGCGCGATCGTCCGCCCACTTCCCCTGCAGGAGGGCGGGATTCCGCTCTGGATCGCGGGCGGCGGCGAGAAGGTGACGCTGAAGATCGCCGCGAAGTACGCGCAGTACACGAACTTCGCGGGCGGGCTCGACGAGTTCGCCCACAAGTCGGCGCTGCTGCGCGACCATTGCGCGGCCGTGGGCACGGACTTCGACGCGATCACCCGCAGCTCGAACTTCAACGTCGCCATCGCCGAGACGGAGGCGGAGGTCGAGGATCGCCTGGCGGCGCTGGAAGCCCGGCTGACGCCCTTCACCGGCGCGGAGGCGGCGAAGGCTCAGATCGACAACATCTTCCGGGGATCGGCTGCGGTGGGTACGCCCGAGCAGGTGATCGAAAACCTCGGCAAGGTCAAGGATCTGGGGCTGGCTTATACGATCCTGAATTTCCCCGAGTCGGCGTACGACACGAGCGGGATCGAGCTTTTCGAGAAGGAAGTTATTCCGGCTCTGCGGTGATGTTTCCGTAGGGTTGAGGGGTGGCCGGCGTTTCGCGTTCTTCCGGGAATGTGGACGTCGGCCTATTCTGAATATTGTTGTATCACAATCGAATTGGGCTATTCTCGATTGCTATTGAGGCGTAGAATGGAGGTATGAATTCGGGAGGGGAATCCACAGCCGCGCAGGGTGCACTCGCACTCGGTGCAGCGGCGGAAACCCTGCTCGAAGCGCCCCTGTATTCGATGAGTGATGACGAGGTCATCGAACTCATGCAGGACATCGAAACCATCACACGCCAACTCGATGCCGCGAAACAACGGCTCGTGCTCGAATGCGGGACACGGAATCTGCCCGCGCGGGCGGGGGTGAAGAGCCCGGTCCGGTTTCTGCAAGAGACACTGCGGCTTTCCCACGGTGATGCCGCGGCGCGGGTGCGGAATACCGAGCTGCTGTCGACGGTGTCCGAGGGCACGTTCGAGCGGCCGCCGGTGTTGCCGTTGGTCGCCCAAGCGCAGCGGGCCGGTGAGATCTCCCTCGACCACATTCGGGCTATTCACGAGGTGATCAAGCAGATCCCCGCCCGCGCGGGTGCGGAAGCCAAGGACTTCGTCGAGCGGAACTTGACCGTGTACGCGCGCCAAGGAGATCCAGCCGGGATCACCACGCTCGGTGTTCGGGTGTTGTTGCACATCGATCCCGATGGATCTTTGACCGAGCATCGGGATCAGCAGATGCGGCGCGGGTTCACGATCGGGCATCCGCGCGCGGACGGGATGGCACCGGTATCAGGGTGGGTGACCCCGCAGTTCCAGGCGGTAGTCACCCCGGTCCTGGAGAAGCTCGCCCGCCCGGGCATGTGTAACCCGGACGATCCCGAGAGCCCGTGGAGCGCTGCCGAACTCGCGATCGATACCGCCACCGACGACCAGAACAGCACCAAGGCCGGTACGCGGGCGAAGCTGCAAGCAGCGGCCACGCGCGATCACCGCACCGCCGCCCAACGCAATCATGACGCGGTGATCGCGCTTCTGCGCCCCGACATGGGACCGACCCGGCTCGGGAACCACCGTGGACTGCCTGTCTCGACTGTGATCACGATGAGCATCAACGACCTCGAACAGCGCACCGGCAAAGCGACTACGGCCACCGGGGGCACGCTCTCGATCCGGGACGCGGTCGAACTCGCTGCCAACGCCACCCCGTACCTGGTCATCATCGACGCCGACGGCCGACCACTGCACTTCGCACGAGGAGAACGCCTCGCCACCCCCGAACAGCGCCTGGCACTCACCGCCGTCGAACGCGGGTGCACCCGCCCCGGATGCGACGCCCCAGCCACCCGCTCGGCCGTGCACCACATCAAGGAATGGGCCGATGGCGGCGAAACCGACATCGAAAACCTGACATTCGCCTGCGATGCCTGCCACGCCCAGGTCAAGACCGGCCCGAACGGCTGGAAAACGATAGTCATGCCCGAAGATTCGGAGCATCCGGGCAAAACCGGGTGGATCCCACCACCGCATATCGATCCCGCTCGCAGACCCCGGGTGAACTTCCGTCACCACCCGCAAGTGCGCGGCCCCTCGGGGATCCCGGGTATCCCAGCGCGGCGACTCTGCTAACACGCAGCCCGCAGCCGAAACCCAAAGCCACACCCCAAGAGCCAAGAGCGGCATCGGTGTTCGCTCCAGTGGCCGACGTAGCCCGAACCCGCACGCGCCGTGCGCCTTCCAGCGGGGTTCGGGAGAACGAGCAAGTACAACGAGGCAGTGCTGGTTACTTCGCCTGCCGTACCCGACTTCGGCTCCCCAGCTG
This sequence comes from Nocardia sp. NPDC057668, assembly GCF_042799795.1. Classification (NCBI taxonomy): domain Bacteria; kingdom Bacillati; phylum Actinomycetota; class Actinomycetes; order Mycobacteriales; family Nocardiaceae; genus Nocardia; species Nocardia sp. NPDC057668. Next base: position 2,694,720 of record NZ_JBHVIC010000001.1, read on the forward strand.
GGAGCCGATTCGCCCTCCCAGCCTGGCTGGATGGCCGTGGGCACCTTCTCGAGACTTACAGACACAAGATCCGTCATCGCTGAATACCAGCACTGCCTCAGAGGGTGATTGTGTTGAGCGGTAGTCGATTCGAGGCTTGCTTGTACCCCCGCCGGTGGTGAATCACGTTTATCGGCCCGGGAGGGCCGGTACCGCCGTCGAGGCTCCCCACCGGGCCCGGCTGGTATCCCGTTATCCAGGCTGCTTTTGCCCCGGGAGGGCCGGAACCGCACTCGATCTCCCAACCGGTCCTGGCTGGTACTCGTTATCCAGGCCGCTCTCCCCCGGCAGGGCTGGAACCGCAGCCCGACCTCCCCAACCACACCCCGCTGGTACTCGTTATCTAGGCCGCTCCCCCGGAAGGGCTGGAACCGCAGCCTTCACTCAACCGGCCCCCGCTGGTACTCGTCGTCCAGGCCGCCCGCCCCCGGAAGGGCTGGAACCACAGCCCGACCTCCCCAACCGGTCCCGGCTGGGTTTCGCTGTCCAGGCTGCTCTGCCTCGGAAGGGCTGGAACCGCACCCGATCTCACTACCGGACCCGGCTGGTTGTCGTTATCCAGTCGTCCGCCAACTCAGCCATCTCCCGACGCTCCGATAGCTCCCAGGCCGGGCCACGCATCCACACCACCTATCCCTCTTCACCCCGGCACGCAGGAAAGCGCGGCCACTGCCGCCCCGCCACGCACCGCGGGTGCATGCGGCAGCGTTGCCGTGTGCACCCGCGACCCGTAGAGCGCGAAACATCAGCGGGGCGCCACCGCCGGATCCAGGCAGCTGGCGAGGCCGTCCACGAGGGAGCAGGTCGCCGGGGCGCGGGTCGGGACGTAGTCCGCGGGGACGCCGGAGTTGGCGGTGATCTCGGTGTAGGCGGGGACCGCGTCGGTGGGGCGGCGGGTCAGGGTGGGGTCGGTCAGGACGTCCACCGTGTAGAGGCCGAAACGCGGGGTGTAGGAGCCCCATTCGTAGTTGTCGGTGAGGCTCCAGTAGTTGTAGCCCATCACGTTCATGCCGTCGGCCTTGGCGCGCTGCACCCAGTAGATCGTGTCGCGCAGATCGTCGGCGCGGGTGTAACCGTCGGCGCGGGGCAGGCCGTTCTCGGTCGGCATGCCGTTCTCCACGATGTACAGCGGCTTGCCGGGGAACTTATTCGAATAGTGTTGCAGCGCATAGTAGATGCCTTCGGGCTGCAGGGGGTTCTTCCACAGCTGCGTGAAGTTCGTGAACATGCCGGCCGAACTCGGGGACAGGCCGTAGTAATAGTCGATGCCCACGTAGTCCAGCTTGGCCGCGATCTTGTCGATGAACGGACCGTTCACCACGTCCTCGGCCGCGGGGATGTAGGCGACATTGCTGGTCACCTGCGCGCCCGGCTGTACCGCGTGAATGTAGTCGTAGATCTCGTTGTGCGACTGCGCGATTCGATCCTGCATGGCGGGAACCGAGGTCGCGGGCAGACCGCCGTGCCTGGTCTCGTTGATCAGGTACATGGCCGGTTCGTTGAAGCTGACCCACAGCGGATCGAAGCGCGCGTAGCGATCGACCACCGTGCGCGCGTTGGCCAGCCAGTCGGTGACCATGCCGGGGTTGTTCCAGCCACCGCGATCGGCTTCCCAGCCCGGGTACACCCAGTGATCCAGGGTGAGCATGGGCCGCATACCCGCGGCGGTGATGGCTCCGATCACGCTGTCGTAGAAGCGCAGTCCGGCTTCGTCCCACACTCCGGGCTGCGGCTGCACGCGCGCCCATTCGATGCCGATGCGGTACACGCGCACGCCGAGCTGCTTCGCGAGCTGAATGTCGGAGGCATAGCGGTGATAGAAGTCGATCGAATCCCGATACGGATCATCGGTCTTGCCCGCGGCGATGTAGCGCGTCCAGTTGCTGTCCGGTGCGCTGCCCTCGGACTGGAATCCGGAGGCGGCCACACCCCACAGGAAGTCCTCTCCCATGGGTGCGAGCTGTGCGGGCGGCGCCGCTGTGGCCGGGGCCGCGCCGAATGCGAGCGCGATGGCCAGTACGGCCGGGACGAGGGTGTGGAGCCGGAGTCGCATCGGATGTCTCTCCTTCGCTGTGAACGACCCGATCGCGGGGTCGCATGAAAACCGTACAACGCACGGTTTTAGTTACACAAGGCTGGTCGGCGGGGTTCTAGACTCTCCTCGTGGCAAAACGCGGCCCCTACGGCAAAGGCATCGAACGCCGGGAACAGATCCTGGCCGCGGCCCTGGACACCATTGCCGAGCGCGGCTTCCTGGCTACCTCCGTCGCGGAATTGGCCGAGGCCGCCGGCCTGAGCCAGAGCGGTCTGCTGCACTATTTCGGCTCCAAGGAGGACCTGTTCGTCGCGGTACTGCGCAAACGCGATGAAATCGATATCGCGACGCTGGATGCCCTCACTCCCGCCGATCTGATCCAGGTGATCCGCCGCAATACCCAGGTACCCGGCCTGATCGAGCTCTTCACGCACATGCAGGCCGCTGCCGCCGATCCCCGCCATCCCGCGCACGAGTACATGCGACTGCGCTACGAACGCGGTACGGCCGCCTTCGCCGCGACGCTGCGCCGGCAACAGGGAGCGGGCCTGCTGCCCGCTCACCTGGATGCCGATGCCACCGCCGCTATTTTCTTCGCGCTGGCCGATGGCCTGCAGTCGCGCTGGCTCATCGACCGCGAATTCGATATGACGGCGCATCTGGAAGCCGCCTGGCACAGCATGATCCGGGATCGCTAGCACTCACCCGATCCAGGCCGCCACCGCCAGGAATACACAGATCAGCACGAAGAGGATGCCCATGAGCGGCACGATGAATTTCACGTACCGGTCGTAGCGCACCTTGGCCAGCGCGATGCCGCCGGTCACCACGGCCGTGGTCGGCGTGACCAGATTCGCCCACCCCGAGGCCGATTGCCAGGCCGTGACCACCAGCGAGCGCGGCACATTCGCGAAGTCGGCGAGCGGGGCCATGATGGGCATGGCCAGGGTGGCGTGCCCCGAGGTCGACGGGATGAGGAAGGCGAGCGGCACGTTTACCAGGAAGACCGCCACCGCGAATACTGCCGAGGAGGTGCCGGTCACCACGCCCTCCAGCGCGTGCAGCACGGTGCTGGTGATCTCGGTGTTGTTCATGATGACCGTGACGCCGCGCGCCAGCACGATGACGATGCCCGCGCCGACGAAGTCGCCGAAACCCTTGCCGATGGCTTCGGACATCTTGCCCTCGCCCAATCCGCCGACCAGCCCGATGACCACCGCGCCGACCAGGAACAGCGCGGTCAGCTCCGGGAAGTACCAATCCAGTTCCCACGGAAACGATGTCGCGCCGTCACCCTTGATGACGGTCGCCCACGGGATGATCGCGAAGATCATGAAGGCGAAGGTCAGCCCGACCAGCCACAACACCAGCACCTGCCGCCGGGTCATCGGATCCGGTTCGTGCTCTTCGGCTTTCATATCGCGATCACCCGGCTGCCAGCCCGACCAGGACTTGCCCGGGTCATTCTTCACCCGCCGGGCGTACCAGAGCACGTAGGCGATGGTCACCGCGGTCAGCACGATCAGCATGGCCAGCCGCAGCACGATGCCGTCGCCGATGGGCACGTCGGCGGCCGAGGACGCGGTGCCGGTGGCGAAGGGGTTCACCGTCGAACACAGCACGCCCACACCGGCGCCCGCGATGATCGCACCGACCGCTGTCATGCGGTCGTACCCCAGCGCCAGGGTCAGCGGTACGAGCAGCGCGTAGAAGCCCAGGGTCTCCTCCGCGAAGCCCTCCACCGTGCCCGCGATGGCGAAGATGACCATGATGCCGACGATGAGCAGGAATGATCGGTCCCGCAATTTGTAAGCGAGCCTGCCGATTCCGCTGTCCAGCGCTCCGGTGGCGAAGGCGACGGTGATGAACGCGCCCACCGCGAGCACGAACAGGAAGACCGCCGCCGCTCCGTACAGCGCGCCGCTCACGTCCGGGGCGACCTGCCCGGTCGCGGGATCCTGGATACCGTAGAGCCCGTTGATCGGGGCCAGGAACAGATCCCGGACGCGTTCGCCGAAGCTCTTTGTCGCTTCGATGCGATGGTAGGACCCGGCAATGGTCTTGCCGTCCTTGTCCAGCTCGTAGGCGCCCGCCGGAATCACGAAGGCCGCCAGCCACACCGCCACCATCACGCCGGCGAGGATCGTGTACGTCGAGGGGAAGGACCGCTTCTTCCGGTGTGAGGCGGGCTGGGGATCCGCGATCGCGGTGTCGCTCATTTGCGCATCCTGTTCGCGAACAGCTGGAAGAATTCGGCCTCGGCCAGTGCCACGTTGCCGAGCTCGCTCAGCAGCACGCGCTCGTTGAAGCCGTGCATGTTGCAGCTGGAATCCTCGGCGCCGATCATGATCACCTCGGAGTTGGGGTTGGCGGCCGCCATGGAATTGGTGAGCGGGATGGAACCGCCCATGGCCGAGTCCACGACTTCGGTGTTCCACGCCTTGCCCATGGCCTCGCGCATGGCGGAATAGGCGGGACCCGTTGTGCTCGCGGCGAATCCGGCGCCGACGTCGCCGCCGGTGACTCGCAGTTCGATGCCGAAGGGTTTCACCTTCGACAGGTGCTCGATCACCGCGCACTGACCCTGCGCCGGATCCTGCTCGGGGTGCACGCGGACGTTCAGATACGCGCGTGCGTACGGAACTACCGCGGAGGCAGCGGTTTTCACCGGCGGTGCGTCCAATCCGATGACGGTGATGGCCGGTCCGTACCAGATGCGCTCACCGATGGGGCCGGTGCCCAGCAGGGGCATGCCCGGTTCCATGCCGGTGACTTCGGCGAATTCCCGGTCGGTGTAATTCGCGCCGGTCCAGGTGTCACGGCGCAGTCCCTCGACGGCCACATTGCCGTCCGCGTCGTGCAGGGTGGCCAGGGCATGGGTCAGCGCGAGCAGGGCATCGGGTGCGGCGCCGCCGAATTGGCCCGAGTGCACGGGTGCGGCCAGGGTGCGCACTTCGACGAAGACATCGGCGACGCCGCGCAGCGCGGTGACCAGGGTGGGGGTACCGGCACGGATATTGCCTGCGTCGCAGATGAGCAGTGCGTCGGCCTGGAAGAGACCGGGCTGCTCGGCCGGGTAGTCGTCGAAGCCGGAGCCGTACTCCTCCTGACCCTCGATGACCAGGGTGATCCCGACCGGGGGCTTGCCACCGAAGGCGCGCAGGGCGCCGATATGGGCGACGACATTGGATTTGCAGTCCGCCGCGCCGCGGCCGTAGATCGCGCCGTCTTTCTCGATCGGGGTGAAAGGCGGTGTATTCCAAAGACTTTCATCCCCGGAGGGCTGGACGTCGTAGTGCCCGTAGAGCAGGACGGTCGGCGCGCCGGGCGGGGCGGGGATGCGGGCGTAGATGACGGGCGAGGTCTCGGGCAGCGTCAGCACCTGAATGTCCTCGACACCGGATTTTCGCAACTCTTCAGCAATGAGGTCGTGCGCCGCCTGCACATTCGCCTTGGGGTACTCCGGAAAGGCAATGGAGGGAATCGCTACCAGCTGTTTGAGCAGCTCTTTCAGGTCGGGCATGAGGTCGTTGACAGTGCTACGCAGGTCGGGGCGCAGATCCATCCGCTCATGAAACCACTACTGAACGCTAGATCAGCGAATCTGTGGCGACTTTTGTCGAGAAAATCGGCGGGCCGGTCTCAGCCACCGGTGCGCGACGACAGCACCGGCACCGCCGCCGGATCGGCGAGCACTGCGCGCCGGGCGTATTCGATCGCGCCGAGCAGCATCGCGTCCGCGCCGAGCACCGCGGGCAGCACCGTCAGATCCAGCGCGGGGGTCAGCGCGCGGCGGCCCGCGAGGCGATCCTCGATGCCCGGCAGCAGCCACGGGAACCATTCCGCCAGCGTCCCGCCGAGCACGATTTCCTCCACGTCCAGCAGCGCGTGAATGCCCACGACCGCGACGCCCAGCGCCCGCGCGGCGATATCGGCCGCCGCGAGCGCCCGGGCCTCGCCCGCGGTCAGGGCCGCGATGAACAGCGAATTCGCCGCCGACAGACCGGCTTCGCGCAACGTGTCGCCCAGTCCCGCCGCGTTCAGCACGGCCTCGGGCCCCGCGTAGACCACCAGGCATCCGCGCGCCCCGCACACGCACGCGGGACCGTCCATGGCCACCGGCATGTGCCCCGGCTCCCCCGCGACGCCGTGACTGCCGATCTGGATTCGCCCGTTCAGCACGACCCCGCCGCCGATGCCGGTCCCGGCTTCGATCAACACCAGCCCGCGCGCCCGCGGGCGGGCGTGAAATTCCGCGAACGCGGCCGCGTTGCCGTCGTTGATCACGTCGATCACATATCCGGATCCGATCAGGCGCTCCGCCAACAGCTCTCGCAATCGCACCGGTCGCAGCCACCCGAAATCCGGTGCGACGGCGACGGTCTGCGCCGCGTCGTCGAGCACCGGTCCCGCCATGGCGATCACCACGCGCAGCAACTCCGGCGGCGGCGCGCCCGGATCGATTCCGGGGGCGGCGGCAATCCACCCGGCGATGCCGTTCGCCGCGGCCGCCCGGCGGACGGCGGCGGCCACCGCGTCGGCCATGACCTCGGGCCGTCCGGGCGGGCAGTGATGCGCTTCGTCCGCGCGCCACACCACCGTTCCCCCGAGATCGGCTACCGCCACCCACAGTCGTTCGGCGGTGATCTGCACGGCCATGCTCAACGCCCGCAAGGGAATCAACCGCACCGGCCGTACCGGCCGCCCGCGCCCGCCCCCACGCGGTGCTTCGTCCTCCCCGACCAGCCCCCGCTCGATCAGATCCCCCACCAGCGCGGTCACCGACCCGTGCGCCAACCCGGTGGCCGAGGCGATCTCGGTCCGCGCACACGGCCCGTGCTCCGCGATATGCCGCAGCACCCGGCCGAGGTTCGCCCGGCGCACGGCGGCGGAGTCTGCGGGCTCGGATGCGGGATTCACAGATCGAGATTATGCTGAGGTTCAATTATTTCAACCATTGACTTAAATAGCGACCAGAGGTTGACATGGCTGTGCAGCGATTCGGACGTCGGAACCTGTTCGTGGGGGCGGGGGTGTTGGCGCTGGCCGGCGCCTGTTCCACGGAGTCGAACAGCGCGAGCGGGCCCGTCGTGGACACGGCGTCGGGGCCCGTCCGGGGTGAGCAGCGGGAGACGGGGGTCGCGTTTCTGGGGATTCCGTACGCGCAGCCGCCGGTGGGTGAGTTGCGGTTCGCCGCGCCCGTGGCGGTGACGCCGTGGGCGGAGCCCAGGGACTGCACCACCTACGGGCCGACCGCGCAGCGCAAGTCGCTGACCGAGGTCACCGCTATTCCGGAGCCGAGCATCGCGGGGGACGGGGTGCTGAATCTCAACGTGTTCACCCCGAAGGCGGGCGCCGACGCCGGGTTGCCGGTGCTGGTGTGGATTCACGGGGGCGGGTTCGTGGCCGGGTCGGCGGCCAGTCCCTGGTACGACGGCGCGGCCTTCAACCGGGACGGCGTGGTCGTGGTGTCGATCGGCTACCGGCTGGGTATCGAGGGCTTCCTGCACGTCGACGGCGCACCCGACAATCGGGCGGTGCTCGACTGGATCGCCGCGCTGACCTGGGTGCGCGACAACATCGCGGCCTTCGGCGGCGATCCCGGCCGGGTCACCGTCGCCGGACAGTCCGCAGGCGGCGGCGCGGTGTGGGCGCTCATGGCGGCCCCGTCCGCGCGCGGACTGTTCCACGCCGGCATCTCCGCCTCGGGAGCGCTGTCCCAGCCCAATTCCCGGGACGCGGGCCTCGCGGTGGCGCGGCTGTTCACCGCCCGCACCGGTCTGCCCGCCACCGCCGCCGCACTGCGCGATCTCACCGACGATCAGATCCAGTCCTGCGAGGACAAGATGCGCGAGATCGGGCCGGGCAGCGAGACGGTCCCGGCGCTGGCGCTCGCGCCCTTCGCCGACGGGGCCACCATCCCGCTGGACAGCACCGAACTGCTGAAAAACGGTGCGGCGACCAATGTTCCGCTGCTGCTCGGTTTCACCCGCGACGAGTTCAACGCCATGACCCGCGACCAGCCGGTCACCGACGCCACCCTGCCCTCCGCCTTCGCGGTCCTGGGTCTGCCGCCCGCGAGCATCGAGGCCTTCCGGGCCGCCTACCCTGGCGATTCCGCCGCCGAACTTCTCGGCCAGGCACAGAGCGACACCCTGCTGCGCGCACCCACCTACCGGGTCGCCGAGGATCGCGCGGCCCACAACCAGGCCACCTGGCTGTACGAATTCACTTGGGCCTCAACGGCTCCCGACTACAAGAGCAGCTCCTTCCATTGCCTGGATCTACCCTTCGCCTTCGACTGCCTGCGGGCGCAGGGCGTCACCGCCGTCGCGGGCGACAATCCGCCCCAGGCGCTGGCCGACGCCGTGCACCGCGCATGGGTGTCCTTCATCACCACCGCCGACCCCGGGCCCGGCTGGCCGCGCTACACCCGGGATCGCCGCGAGACCATGATCTGGGCCGAGAACCCGCGCGTTCAGGCCGATCCGTTCGCCGCTCAGCGGGGACTTTGGCTGGCCTGACCGGCGTGTCCGTCGCGACGGAGCCGCTCCCGTGCGGGCCCCGCTGTTTCAAATGGCAAACTGGGGGCTACTACCCCGGCAGGATGGATTGCCCAGCACGTCGCGATGGACGGATGGTTTCGAATGCTCGGATTTCGCCGGTGGGTCGCACCCGCCGTACTGATCGCCGCTGCCACACTCCCCGCGACAGCCCCGGCATCGGCGGCGCCGGGTGAGGAGCGGGCAGCACTCGGCGGCGGTTCGGGCATCGTGCTCGGCGGGCACGCAAAATGCAGCCTGACCACCATCGGACGGGACGACGCGGGCCGCCTGGTCGGCTTCACGGCGGGGCACTGCGGCGAACCGGGCACCCCGGTCGCCGGTGAGCAGTTCCCGGACGCCGGGGCGGTCGGGCGCGTGGTCACTTCCGACGACACCCTCGACTACGCGGTCATCGAATTCGATCCGGCCAAGGTCACCCCGCTGCGCTCGGTGGGCGGCACCACCATCGCCGGTCTCGCCGCCACTCCCCCGGGCGCCTGGGACGTGGTCTGCCAGAACGGCCGCACCATAGGCGAGGCGTGCGGCGTCGTGTGGTCCGCGGGCCCCGGCGGTTTCATCGAGCAGGCCTGTTCCAGCTACGGCGATTCCGGCGGCCCGCTGCTGCTCGGCGATCGGCTGGTCGGCCTGGTCTCCGGCCCGCTGATCAACGACACCCGGGCCATGCGCTTCACCTGCACCAGCGCCCTGAACCCCTTCCATACCCCCGTCGTCGCGGTCTCCTTCGATTCGGTGCGCGCAGCGGTGGACGCGGGCAAGGGCGTGGGCGCGGGCTTCCAGCCCATCTGATAACCGCGGACACGGCGCCTCCGCGGCCCGGCACCGAGGCCATGCCTACCCTCGCGTGAACTCGGTCCCCGGCGGCAAGTTCCCGGCCGGAACACGCACCGCGTCCGGCAACGGGTGCAACGGACACCGGCGGCTTTGTACTGCGCAACGAATCCCGCAGCACCGCAACGTGTTCCACGCCCACCCGCAAACAGCGTTCGGCAGGCCGATGTGCGCTGTCAGCCTCGGTGACAGCATCCACTCCTCTGATCCCGCCGCACCGCAGCCGGTCAGGGCGAGATGTGGGTCGGTTCACCTGACGTCGGACAGCTCCGGGACGCTCGGGCGCCTGCCCTGCACGGTGGAAGGGTCGTGCCGTGATCTGCTGGGCGGGAATGTTATCCGCCGAGCACCGCCAGCGCGTGGTCGACGTCGGCGGCCGTGTTGTAGAGGTGGCAGGCCAGGCGTAGCCGTCCGGCGCGGACCGCACCGACCACCTTCGCCGCGCACAGGCGATCGAGGGTCGCCTGATTCGCGGGCACCGACACGATGGCCGAATCCCCCAGGGGCAGACCGAGTCCCGTACGCAGCCGATTCGCGAGAGCGACATCGTGAGCGCGGATGTTCTCTATGCCGGTCGACAGGAGTAGTTCCAGGGCGGGTAGCTGGCCGATCCAGGCCGGCCACACCGGGGAGAGATCGAAGCGGCGGGCGTCGGGGGCCAGCCGCAGCGGGGCGTCGTACACCGAATCCCACGGGTCGTCGCCGGCATACCAGCCCGCGGCGACCGGGCGCAGGGTATCGAGGGCGGCGGCCGTACCGGCCAGGAAGGCCGTGCCCTTCGGACCGAGCAGCCACTTGTAGCCGACGCCGACCAGCCAATCCGCGCCGGTGTCGTGCACCGGGAACCATCCCGCGGCCTGACTGACGTCCAGCAGCACCCGGGCTCCGGCGGCGTGCGCGGCGGTGACCAGCGCCGGGGCGTCCATGACCGCGCCGTCGGCCGACTGCACCACCGCGGCCGCCACCACGTCGTCGCCCGAGCGCACCGCCGTCGTCAGCTCGGCGAACGGGACGGTGCGCACGCGAATATCCTTGCGCGCCAAAAAGGGCCAGATTACCGAGGTGAACTCCGATTCCGGGAGCAGCACATTCGCACCCACCGGCAGGCTCTCGGCCACCAGCCCAACGAATTGGGAGACGTGCGCGCCGATGGCCACCCTGCTCGCGTCCACGCCGACCAGGCGGCCCAGAGCCGTGCGGCAGTTCGCGACGATGCCGTCGACCGCCGGGATGTCGAATTCGCCGCGCACGCGCCGCTGTTCGGCCGCGGCGACCTCGGCGGCGACGGCCGCCGGGAGCAACCCGTAACTGGCGGCGTTGAGATAGGTCACGCTGGGCGCGAACGCGTTCCGGATCGCGGCCGGGAGCAGATCGGGGGTGCGAGCAAGAGTCATCAGCTCATGGTCCCCGCCCCCGCGACCCCGGAAAAGAGCCGGTGGGCCGGGAACTGGTCTGTTCCCGGCCCACCGTTATTCGACCGGTTCGACGCGGACCGGGGGCGGTTACCGCGTCGGGGGGTCGGCGGTCGCCGCGCCGATCGGTCGAAATCCAGTCAGGCGGAGCGTGATTCGGCCGTGGCGACGGCCTCGCGCTTCACCTCGCGGCGGAACCGCAGGATGCCGTCCTCGATGGCGCCCTTGCGGAGCATGGCGCGATCGCGGAAGTAGTTGTTGATGACCAGCCACGGCCCGCGCGTGCCCTGACGCGGCATGACGCCGTCACCGCGCTGGATGTAGCCGGAGGTGAGCGCACCGCCCATGAGCGAGGCCTCGGACCGATCGCCCTCCTCGGGAACGGCCACGACCTGCGAATAGCCTTCCGCCTTCATGTGATTGAGCAGGCGGCAGAAGTACTCGGCGGCCAGATCGGCCTTGAGCGTCCAGGACGCGTTGGTGTAGCCCAGGATCACCATGGCGTTGGGGACGTTGCTGAGCAGAGCGCCCTTGTAGGCCACCAGATCCCGGGTCGCCAGCGTCTCGCCGTCGACCTCGAGCGCGGCGCCGCCGAGCATCTGCACGGTCAGCCCGGTCGCGCTGACGATGATGTCGGCCTCGAGCTCCTCGCCCGAGCGCAGGCGGATGCCCTTCGGGGTGAAGGTCTCGATGTGATCGGTGGCGATGGACGCCTTGCCGCTGCGCAGGATGCGGAACAGGTCGCCGTTGGGCACCACGCACAGACGCTGATCCCACGGGTCGTAGGACGGGGTGAAGTGCCGCATGTCGATGTTCGGGCCGACCTGCGCGCGCACCGCGGCCAGCATGAGCTTGCGCGAGAGCTTGGGGTTGGTGCGCGAGAGCTGGTAGCTGGCGCGCTGCAGCGCGATGTTGCGCGCGCGGCCCGCCTTGTACGCCACGGCCGCGGGCACCCGCGCGAACTTGAGCCCGACCGCGACCGGGTCGTCGGCGGGCAGCGCCGCGATGTAGGTGGGCGACCGCTGCAGCATGGTGACGTGCGCGGCGTCCTTGCTCATGGACGGGATCAGCGTGATGGCGGTAGCGCCGCTGCCGATGACCACGACCTTCTTGCCGGTGTAATCGAGGTCCTCGGGCCAGTGCTGCGGGTGCACGATCTGCCCGGTGAAGTCCTCCTGGCCGGGGAAGCTGGGCTGGTAACCCTTGTCGTAGTCGTAGTAGCCGGTGCAGCCGATCAGGAAGTCGCTGGTGTAGGTCTCGGTCTCGCCGGTCTGCTCGTCGAGCACCTGGACGGTCCACAGGCTCTCGTTGCTGTCGAAGCTCGCGCGGGTGACCTTGCGGCCGAAGCGGATGTTCTTCGTGACGCCGTACTCGGCGGCGGTGTCCTCGATGTACTGGCGGATGTTCGGCCCGTCGGCGAGGACCTTGGTGCCGATCCAGGGCCGGAAGCCGAAGCCGAAGGTGTACATGTCCGAGTCCGAGCGGATGCCGGGGTAGCGGAACAGGTCCCAGGTGCCGCCGATGGCGGTGCGCCGCTCCAGGATGAGGTAGCTGCGCCCGGTGTTCTCCCGGGTCAGATGGCAGGCCATGCCGATACCGGACAGGCCCGCGCCGATGATCAGTACGTCGACATGCCGCGTCATTGAGGTACTCGCTTCGTCTGGTCGTCCGCCCGGGCTTCGTCGTCCGAGCGTCCCCGGGATGTTACGTGTTATCCGGGGTAACGTCTACTATAGCCGCGGACCGCCGTCCGGGGTGCGGGTGACGGCGGTCCACCGACCTGGGGATATCCGCGACTACGCGGCGCGCGTGTGCCCCGAGCGATCCGGCTCCGAGCGATAGCGCGTGGTCGAACCGCCGATGCCGAGCACCTTCCACACGGTCTTGGCGATCGGGTTCATCAGCCCGATGCGCTGGGCCAGCGCGCGCACGTCGCCGAAGTACCCGGCGAAGGTCTCCTTGGAGTCGGGCAGCCCGAAGAAGACCTCCCTGCGCACCCGCTCCGGGATGCCGAACTCCCGGAAGAAGGCGCGCGGCGGAATGATGATCGCCCGCCCGCCGATCCACATGACGATCGGGAAGGCCAGCGAGAGCACGAAGCGAGCGAGCTGATTCGCCTCGGGCACATGGTGTTCCAGGTATTCGTGAGCGAAGGAGATGTGCCGGGCCTCCTCGGCGACGTGAATCGCCATGACCCCGCGCATGATCGGGTGAATGTCCTCACCCGCGCGCAGAATCGCCTTCTGAATGTGATCGATCGGCTCCTCGCCCGAGAGCACGGCGATGAAGAACAGGTTCGGGAACAGCGCGGCCAGCGGCGGGACCACGTAGGTGAGCCGCCGCAGGATCGGTCCCATCCCGGGCACGTCGCGCCCGATGCGGTTCACCATCTCCTGGAACATCAGGGTGTGGTTGCACTCCTCGATGACCTCGTGGGTGCAGTACCGGAACTCGGGCGATCCGTTGGGCAGCTTGAAGGTCTGCTGCACCATGCCGCCGATGAGCAGGGTTTCGAATTGCAGCCCGACCTTGGCGATATTGGCCTGCCGCCACTGCCCGATCTCGATCTTGCGATCCTCGGTTTGCGCCTGATACCAGGGATGGCGAGCGAACATGTCGCCCGCGGCGGGCAGAATCCAGCGGGGATCGTTCGGGATGACCGCGAAAGCCGAGTTGTCCCAATCGATGTCGGCGTAGGGATCGAAATGCTTGTCGACCGAGCCCTGCGAGAGCAGCAGGACCTTGTCCGCGTAGCTCTGCGCGAGCGCGAGCACGGAATCGGCGGTAGTGGGTACTGACACCATTGTCAGGCCTCCTGGGAGTGACCAAAATTACTGTATCTCATGGTTACACTTATCCCCGGAGGCGTCAACCGCCGCCGTGCCGCCCGGTCAGCTCCAGAAGACCGGATCCAGGCCCCAGGCCGCGAATTCGGCCGCGACGCACTCGCGCAGCGCGGCGCGAGAAGGAAAGCGATCGGGATCCGCGCCGGTCACCGCCAATGTCACGGTGTCACCGTCACTCGACCAGGACAGGTTGAGGCCGACCTCGATCCGGCGGAACAGTTCGGTCGGACCGGCGCAGACCACCGGGCGCATGAGCACGGTGCGCGCCCGCACGCCGCCGATCGTGGCCACCGCGCGCCCGGTCTCACCGAGGTTGGTGCACAGGCACTCCGGTGCCTTGGCGGTGCGCGAGAAGTAGCCGAGCACGAAGCGCGGCAGCATCATCTGCACCGGTTGCAGGTGTTGCAGCGCGGGAGTGGTGGCGGGATCGGCGTAGGCGCGCGCGGCCTGTTTGATGGCGGCGCGTACCAGCGCGAGATCGGTGCGCTCCCCCGCGCGGTAGGGCACCGCGATGGGCAGGCCGGTGGTGGCGTTGCCGCGCGGGTCGTCCGGGCCGCGCATCGAGTGCGGGATGTCGACCCGCACCCGCGCGCCGTCGGCGATGCGACCCGAACGGCCCAGCACGCCGACTCCGACGCCGATCATGAGGCCGTTCGCGGTGCCGCCGTGGGCGGCTGCGACGGAGTTCCATTCCGCGAGAGGTACTTCCACGACGAGGTCGGCGGGGGCATAGGTTTCCGGCAGGTCGAGGGCCGGCGCTTCGGGGCGCGGATTGCGGGCGGGTTCGGTGACCGCGCGGGCGGCCACCGCCGCGCGCACTCCCCGCGCGGCAGCGGTGATCTGAGCGGCGGCGTCGGCGAAATGCCTGCGGTACAGACCATCTCGCGGTGTGCCGCCCACCAGCGCGCCCGAACCATCGGCCGCCGACGGCGCGGCCCCGGTGTCGAGCCGGTACAGCGCGTCGCCCAGGGCGTAGAGCACCGCGCCGCCGTCGGCGCCGACGTGCGAGGTGACCAGCGACAGCAGGGTGCCGCCGGTGGTCGTGGGCGCGGCGGACAGGCGCCACACCTGCCCCGCGACGGGATCGAAATCCACCCGGGTCTGGGCGAGAAACCAATCCAGCACACCGTTCTCGGGAATCGGGTCGGTGTCCCGGCCCAGCGCCAGGGAGTACTCGGCGCGCACCCACCAGGGCCGGGCCAGCGGCACGGTGGTGGTGCGCACCCGGCGGGCCAGGAATCCGTGTGCCAGCTGCGCGTGCAGACCCGCCAGGACCGCGGGGTCCACGGGTGCGTCGAAGCGCCAGGCCACCTGGTTCACGATGGCGTTGCCGTACAGATCGTGCAGTTTGAGGAACAGGTCGTCGTCGGCGGTGAGCCGGTTCATTGCGACCGGCGCGGACACGGGCGCGGACACGGTGGGTGCGGCCATGTGAATCCTCCTGATCAGCGCTTGCGCAGGGTGCGAACGGTCAAGGGAGCGAAGACGAGAGCGATGAGCAGCGCGGCCACCACCGACCAGAGCAGGTCGCTGCCGCCGGCGCCGGTGTCGGCGAGGGTGCGCACCGCGGCCACCAGGTGGGAGACGGGGTTGTAGTCCGAGACGTGCCGCAACCAGGCCGGCATGGCCTCCTCGGGCACCAGGGCGTTGGAGGCGAAGCTGAGGAAGGTCAGCACCAGCATGGACATGCCCTGCACCGCGGCCGGGCGCGCGACGGTCACGCCGATGAAGGCGAAGATCCAGCTCATGGCGGTGGTCGCCAGCACCACCAGCAGCGCGCCGAGCACGAGACCGCCGGGATGCTCCGGGCGATAACCCATACCGAACCCGACCAGCAGCACCATCACCGCGGCGATGACGTAGCGGGTCGCGCCCGCCACCAGCGCCCCGGTGACCGGCGCCGACCTCGCTATCGGCATGGCCACGAAGCGGTCGAAGACGCCGGAGCGAATGTCCTCCGAGAGCTGGACGCCGGTGGCCACCGAGGAGGTGAGCACGATCTGCACCAGCACACCGGGAATCAGGGTGGGCAGGTAGGCGTGCATGCTGCCCGCGATCGCGGTGCCGAACACGCTGCCGAACAGCAGCGGGCCGATGATCGGCAGCAGCACCGCGTCGTAGAGCAACTGGGGACTGTGCCGGAAGGTGAGCATGCCGCGCTGGGCCATGATGAGCGATTGCCGCAGGCCCGCACGGGGTCCGAGGTGGACCACGGTGGGGCGGCGCTGGACGCGTGCGGCGGGCCGGGCGGGTGCGGTGTCGAGAACGGTCATGACGCGGCCCTGCTGTCTGTCGAGTGCTGGGTGAGCGCCAGGAACACCGAATTCAGGTCCGGGCGGTCGACGGCGAAGCCGCGCAAACGGATTCCGCTGGTGCGGCAGGCGGTGAGCACATCGGCGGCGCTGTCGATGTCGTTCAGCGGTACCGCGAGGGTGGCTGGTGTGTCCCCGTGCAGCGGGGTCACCCCGATGATGCGTTCCACGGCGGCGTCGGCGAGCGGGCGCTGGGCCGCGTCGACGAGATCGATGCGCAGCATCTCCTCTCCGAGTGAGGATTTGAGCTCGCCCGCGGTGCCCTGGGCCACCACGACACCCTTGTCGATGACGGCGATGCGGTCGGCGAGCGCGTCGGCCTCCTCCAGGTACTGGGTGGTGAGCAGGATCGTCGCTCCCCGGTCGACCAGACCGCGGACCACCGACCACATGCGTTCGCGGGTATGGGGATCCAGGCCGGTGGTCGGCTCGTCCAGGAAGATCAGGGGCGGCAGGGTGATCAGCGTGGCCGCCAGATCCAGGCGGCGGCGCATGCCGCCGGAGAAGGTGCCGACCCGGCGCTGGGTGGCGGCGGTGAGCTCGAACTCCTCGAGCAGTTCGTGCGCGCGCAGGGTGGCGGCACGGCGGGTCAGTCCGAGCAGCTGCCCGAAGAGCCGCAGATTCTCGATGGCGGTGAGGTTTTCGTCCACCGCGGCGTACTGGCCGGTGAGCCCGATCATGGACCGCACCGCCGTGGCCTGGCGCACCACGTCGTGGCCGAAGATCAGGGCGTTGCCGCTGTCCGGGCGCAACAGGGTGGCGAGCATGCGCACGATGGTGGTCTTGCCCGCGCCGTTGGGGCCGAGCAATCCGAACACGGTACCCGCGGCGACCCGCAGATCCACACCGCCGACGGCGGTGAGGGACCCGAAGCTCTTGCCGAGCCCCCGGGTCTCGATGGCGAACTCGGTGCTCATGAGGCACCTCCGATCCTGACGGGTGCGATCGATCGCTCCGGCGACGCTGCCGGAACATCGGACGGCACAAGGGATTCGATGACATCGGCGGCCCGCGCGACACCGTCGTCGCGAAAGCGGGCGGCGTACGCGGCGGCCCGCAGCACGACGTCCGGGTCGGCCGCGCGCAGCAGCTGGCGTTCGAGCCGGTCGGCCGACAGCGCGCCGAACGGCATGGCGGCGCCGAGTCCGAGCGTCGCGATCTGCCGCCCCCAGAAGGGCTGATCGGCCTGTATCGCGCAGATCACTTGCGGCACACCGGCCCGCAGCGCGGCGGCCGTGGTGCCCGCGCCGCCGTGGTGCACGGCGGCCGCGCAGCGCGGCAGCACCGCGCCGTGGTCGACCTGGTCCACCACGGCCACGCCGGGGGTGAACCCGGGCCGGAAGGCCGTGCCGGTCAGCAACAGTCGCCGGCCCAGCCGCTTGCACGCGGTGCGCACCAGCAGCTCGAGATCGTGTGGGTCACCGACCCGCATGGATCCGAAGCCGACGTACACGGGCGGATCGCCGGCATCCAGCCAGGTGTGCAGTTCGGAATCGAACGGAATGCCCCGGGGCGCCGCGGCGGGCCGGCGCACCGCGGGTTCGCGGGTTCCACCCGGCCGCTGCGCCGAGACTTTCTGCCGCGAAACGGATTCGGTCGACGGCGGTTCGGCGACCGCGGCGTCGATCGCAACGTCCGGCGGCGCAGCGCCCGTTGCGGCGAGACCGGCGGCCGGAGCGTCGCGGTACGCGGCGGAGGGCGTGAGACGGACAGGTTCCCGACCGGATGCGAGTTGTGCGGTGCGCCTGGTTCCCGAGTCCGGCACGACGGGGAAGCCAGTGATCGGTTCGTCGCCGCGGAGCTCGGCGGCGAGACCGGGGAAAAGCCCCGCGTCATATGCCTGAATACTGGTGCGTTGCAGGTGTTTCCGCGGGCTCGCGGAACGTACGGCAGCGATTTCCCGGGCCAGAGCGCGGGCCCTGAGCGCGGTCAGTGCCCGCCAGCCCGCGCGGTTGAGCGCTCCGGGCAGGTGGACGCCCAGTGCGGTCGGCAGTACGGGGACCGCGCGGTTCGGGCGTATGGGGAAGAAGTGCAGGGCAGCGAGCGGAATATCGCGGCCACGGGCGACTTCGGCGGCGACTTCCTCACAGGCCATGCCGGTGACGAGCAGCTCGGCCGCGTCCGCCACGGCGAGCAGATCCCGTGCGGCCTCGGCGAATCCGCGGCGCTGCAGCTCCAGTAGCGCCCGGAAGCGCGCGCGCAGGTTCCAGCTACCGGCCCGCCGGTCCTCTTCCTGCGCACGCAAGAGCTCGGCGCTGTCCAGCCCGAAGCCGACGGCCGGAATTCCGTGCCCCGTGGCGAATTCCACCAGGTTCGGGGACACCGCCAAGGTCACGTCGTGTCCCCGGCGCAGGAGTTCCCGCCCGAGCAGCACGCCCGGTTGCGCGTCACCTCGACTGCCCGCGAAGGCCAGTAGCACCCGCATGACTCAGCCCTGCGCCGGTGCGGAGACGAGTTGCGCCGCAACCGGGTTCGCCGCGTCCGCGTCGACTCGCGGAGCCTCGGTCCGCAGCGCGCTTCCCTGCCCGCCCGGGTCGGGTGCCGCACCGGGCTGCCCCGTCCGGTCGCATACGACGCCGGACCGGCTTGCTCGGCCGGGTTCCGCACCGGCGAGGGCCGGGGTGGCGACCGCCACCGCGGGTGCGGGCCGGCGTCCGGCCTCGTGTTCAGGTGCGAGGTGGGCGTCTCGCCCGGCATCGGCGAATTCCGATGTGCTCGTGAGCAGCACGCCCGCGAGAGCCGGATCACCGGCCGATTCTCGAAGACCGTCGGACACCGTGCTGCCGGGTGCGACGGCGGTGGTGATGCGCGCGGAGTCGGCGGTCGAGGTGTGGTCCGGGCCGACCACCCGGACCCGGTCGGCGGGCGGCTGCCCGGCGAACTCGCCTATGGCGCGGGTGAATTCGGCCAGGAAGCGGTCCATCTCGGCGGCGGGGAACGCGGCCGGGAAGCGGGTGGAGAAGCGGAGTCCGTCGGCGGCGCGGACCACCCAGAAGAAGACCTCGTCGCCGGAGTAGGACTCCGAGCGCAGGGTGTGCCCGCGCAGCGCCTCCACCAGCTGATAGTCCGGCAGGACCCGGATGTCCAGGAAGGAGATGCCGAAGCGGGGGCGGTCGGCGCAGTCCAGAAGTTCGAGGGCGCGGGTCCAGGTGGCGTTGTTGGCGACGCGGGACTTGCGCAGCGCGGTGCGGGTGGCTTCCAGCGCGCTGTCCGGGTCCGGATCCGGGGCGAGGGTGATGTCGATCGGGACCACGTTCACGAACCAGCCCATGGACTCGAGCCATTGCAGATCCGGGCGGGTGGCGATGGGCATGATGGCCCGCAGCGACAGGTACCCGTAGGCGCGGCGATACGCGATGGCCAGCGCCGCGAACACCGCGACCGAGAGCCGGTGCCCGCGGGCGGTGATCGCCTCCTCGATGAGTTCGAGTTCGTTGAGCGGCAGCAGTTTTCGCGACACGCTGGTCTGCGGCAGCACGGAGGGCTGCCCGCTGCCGGGCGCGATGGCGGGTTCGAAGCGGGGCAGCATGCCGCCCGAGCCGGCCAGGAACCGCTGCCACAGCCGCACCGGTTCGCAGCCCGGGGTGAGCGCGGCGGCGGAGCTGCGCTCGAGGGCGGCGAAATCGGCGGGACTGCCGAAGGTGATCGACTCGCGAACCTGCTCGCCGCGGGTCACCTCGCGGTAGAGCGTGCGCAGTTCCAGAATGACGATGGCCTGGGAGTAGGCGTCCATGACCGAGTGGTCGGCGGCGACCAGCACGGTGAAGTCACCGGTCTCGGGGTGCTCGACGGTCGCGAGCAGGCAGTGCGGCCACACCAGGGGCGAGAGCCGGATCTCCAGCGCCTCGGCGAGGTAGGCGTGGATGGCCTCGGGGGTGGCGACGGCGGGCACGGGGGTGTCGGCGACCGCTACCGCGTCCGGCGCGCAGACCAGGCGGCGCGGCTCGGGACCGTCGCAGTCCACGGTGGTGCGCAGGCCCTCGTGCCGGGCATGCCACAGCCGCACGGTGGTGCGCCAGTGGCCGGCGTCGAAGGGCGCGTCGAGTTCGAAGATGGTGCCGATCCAGCGGCCGCGCCCGGGGCGCGGATCGCCGGCGTCGGTCTCGCGGCAGTACCGCGCGTGGACGCTGGTGAGCGGCCGATCATCCGGGGCCCAGCCGCGGCCCGGACGGAGTTCCGGATGCCAGAGCGTCAGCCCGCCCGGTCGCAGGGCGAATTCGGATAGGTGGGTGTATTCCATAGCGACGTCCTCATCAAACAAAAGTGAATGGCGAACAGGAAGCTATTTGCGGAGACAGGCCATGCGAGGTGCGTTCATAACCTGTTCCTTTCGAACCTTCACCGGCTGGGCTGCGCGCTGATCAGCGACTTCGTGACAGCAGGTCGGAGAATTGTGGCGGCGACGCTGCCGAGAAGGGCGCTCAGATGGGCGCTCGACCAGGACACCATTTCCATCTCGATCCCGCAACGGTTCGAAACGCTAACAATTGGTTAACGGACGGTTCTCACACCTTTCACTGTGTGCCCGGCCACTTCTCGTATGAAATTGGTCCGTCATTCACTTTCGGCTGATTCGACGCGCGCGAACACACCCGCGGGCGCACAATCCCGGGGCCGCGGCGGACTACCCGCGGCGCGGAAGCCTCTCCCGATCCATCCCCGCTCCCCCTGACCGGCCGCCCATGCTCGAGGCAGCGAAAAATGAAGACCCGGAACGGGTTTCGTCCGGGTCTTCATCGTGATCTACGTATTCTGTTGTGCCCCCGCTGTTTCAGTCAGCGATGAGCCTGGCGACTGTTCTCCGAATCAGGAGTAGATCGCCGTCACCTCGGCGCTGTACTTCTCCAGCACGACATTGCGCTTGAGCGACAGCTTCGGGGTGAGTTCGCCGGTCTCCTGGGTCCAGTCGGAGGTGAGCACGCGGATCTTCTTGATCGCCTCGGCCTTCGAGACCTTGGTGTTGGTCTCGGCAACGGCCGCTTCGATTTCCGCGAGCAGCGCCGGATGCGCGGCCAGTGCCTCGATGGTGGTGTCCGCGGGAATGTCGTTGCGCTGCTGCCAGCCCGGCAGTACCTCGCGGTCCAGGGTGATCAGCACGCCGATGAAGGGCTTGTTGTCGCCGACGACCATGCACTGGCCGATGAGTGGATGCGCGCGCAGCGAATCCTCCATGGGGGCCGGGGAGACGTTCTTGCCCGCGGCGGTGACCAGGATTTCCTTCTTGCGCCCGGTGATGCTGAGGAACCCGTCGGCATCGAGCGTGCCGAGGTCACCGGTGCGGAACCAGCCGTCGACGAACGCCTCGGCGGAGGCGGCCTCGTTCTTCCAGTACCCGCCGAACACGACCGAACCTCGCACCAGCACCTCACCGTCCTCGGCGATGCGCACCGCGTTGCCCTCGATCGGCACGCCGACGCTGCCCACGCGGGTCCGGCCGACCTGGTTCACGGTGACCGCGGCGCTGGTCTCGGTCAGGCCGTAGCCCTCGAACACCGGCACGCCGATGCCGCGGAAGAAGTGGCCGAGGCGCGCGCCCAGCGGGCCGCCGCCGGAGACCGCGCCGTCGCACCGGCCACCAAGGGCCGCACGGAGTTTGGCGTAGACGAGCTTGTCGAACAGCGCGTGCTTGGCGCGCAGCAGCAGACCCGCGCCGCCGTTCTCCTGAGCCCTACTCCACTCGATGGCGGTGTCGGCCGCGGCGTCGAAGATCTTGCCCTTGCCGCCGTCGTGCGCCTTCTGCTTGGCGCCGTTGTAGATCTTCTCGAACACGCGCGGCACGGCCAGCACGAAATTCGGCTTGTACGAACCGAACTGGTCGACCAGGGTGGTCCAGTCCGAGGTGTGCGCGACGGTCACCTTGGCCGAGAGCGCGCCGACGGAGATGGCGCGGGCGAAGACGTGGGCCAGCGGCAGGAACATCAGGGTGGTGCGGCCCTCGGCGAGCAGGTGGCTCAGCGCCAGCTTGCCGGATGTGGCCTCGGCCAACAGGTTCGAGTGCGTGAGCATGACGCCCTTGGGGCGGCCCGTGGTGCCGGAGGTGTAGATCAGGGTCGCGGGCGACTCGGCGCGCACCGCGGCGCGGCGTTCGGTGAGCGCCGCGTCGTCGACCGATTCGCCGCGCGCGACCAGCTCGGCGACCGCGCCGCCGTCGATGCGCAGGGTCTCGGTGAGGTCGGGGGTGGTGATGCTCGCGACGGTCTCGGCGTGCCGGTCGTTCTCCACGATCAGCAGCTTGGTGCCGGAGTCCTCGAGGATCCAGCGCGCCTGATCGGTCGCGGAGGAGTCGTAGATCGCGACGGTGCACCCGCCGGCGGCCCAGATGGCGTAGTCGATGAGCGTCCACTCGAATCGGGTGGCGGCCATGAGCGCGACCCGGTCACCGGCCTGCACACCGGACGCGATGAGGCCCTTGGCCACCGCGCGCACCTGGGCGGCGAAGTCGGCGGCGGTCACCTCGGCGTAGCCGTCGGCGGTGGGCTTGTGGAAGGCCACGAACTGCGGGGAAGTCCGCTCGAGGTCATCGACGATATCGGTCAGGGCGGCGTTCTCGGCGATGGTGTACGTCGCCTCGGCCGTGAATTCGCGATGCGCGATCGTGGGCGATACCACTGGTCAACTACCTCCTTCGGCGCGTCCGAACGGGCAGGAAAGTGGAGCTGTCCGGAACGCGGGCACACTGCTGCTGCGGCCCAGGGTACGGGCCGATTCACAATGCTGGCCAAATGCGCCGTGGATCACAATGTGCGCGTGAACACCGAGACGGGCACGTCGATGTGCCCGGGACCAGCGGCGAAAACCGATTCAGCGGCCGCGCGCGAGGCTCACCATGGCGTCCAGGCGCACCCCGAGGGCGTTGACCTGATCGCGCAGCGCCTCGATGTCCTCGAGATCGATGCCCACCGAATCCAGCACGGCGTGGATCATGCGCTGGGCCGGGAGCTGGAGTTCACGGCTGGCGGGGGTGGCGTGCAGCAGCACCGCGCGGCCGTCGCTCTCGCTGCGGCGGCTCTCCACCAGATCGCGCGACTGTAGTCGCTGGACCAGCGGAGAGACCGTGCCGTAGTCGAGGTGGACGTGCTCGCCGAGTTCCTTCATGGTGATGCCCGGTCGTTCCCAGAGGGTCAGCAGCACGAGGTACTGCGGATAGGTCAGGGTCATCTGATCCAGGAAGGGGCGGTAGGCGGCGGTCATGGACCGCGACGTGGAGTACAGCGCGAAGCACAGCTGTGCGCTCAGCGACAGCAGTGCGTAGTCGATCTCCTCGTCCGCTCCGGCCCGGTGCCCATCGGGTGCGGAAGACGGATTTTCTGGCATTACTGCACTGTACTGCGCACCGTGGAGAGCACCGCGTCGGTCGCCGAGCGGTCGCCGATGGTGATGCGCAACCCGGTCGGGTAGCGCTTGACGTGGATGTCCGCCCCGGCGAGCGCGGTGCCCACCCGGTCGGTATCCGGCTCCGCCAGCGTGAGATAGGAGAAGTTGGCGTAGCTGTCGGGCACGGCCAGCCCGAGGTCGCGCAGGCCGGTGGTGAGCCGACGGCGGTGCCCGCCGATCATCGCCACCCGCGCCTCGATCTCCGGTTCGGCCGCGTAGCAGGCGCGAACCGCGACCTCGGCGAGGGCGTTCATTCCGAAGGGCACCTGCCAGCGGGCGATGCGCCGGATGAGCACCGGCGCTCCGACGGCGTAGCCGACCCGCAGCGCCGCCAGCCCGTACGCCTTCGAAAAGGTGCGCAGGACCAGCAGATTCGGATACCGCTCGAGCAGCGACAGCACGTCGATGCGCGCGTCGGGACCGACGAAGTCGACGTACGCCTCGTCCAGCACGACGGTGACCGTCGCGGGAACGCGCTCGAGGAAGTAGTCGAATTCCCGCGGCGTGATGAGGGTTCCGGTCGGATTGTGCGGGCTGCACAGCACCACCAGCCGGGTGTCCGCGTCCACCGCGTCGGCGATGGCCTCCAGATCCTGTCTGCCGTCCGGGGTGAGCGGCACCGCCACCGGCCGCCCGCCCGCCATGGTCGTCAGGATCGGATAGCCGTCGAAGGTGGGGGTGGCCATGACCACTCCCGCTCCGGCGGAACCGAATTCCTGCACGATGTGCATGATCACCCCGGTCGCCCCCGCGCCGACCACGATGTGATCGGCGCGCACGCCCAGGTGGTCGGCGATCAGGCGGGGCAGGCGCCGGGGCAGGAACTCCGGGTAGCGATTGGCCGAGGCCAGGGCCCGGCCCAGGGCTTCGCGGACCGAAGACGGTGGGCCGTAGGGATTCTCGTTGAGCTGCAACTGGTGACCGGCCCGGGTGATCGATCCCATGGCCGGCCTCAGCGCCCGCCCCAGCGCACCGCGGCCGCGGCCGCGAAGTCGCCCGCGTGTGCGAACCCGGCGAAGACCACCAGTGCGCCCGCGGGCACCCGGCCCTCGTCCACGGCCCGGTCGAAGGTCACCGGAATGCCCGCGGCGAAGAGGTTTCCGCACTCGTCGAACGTGTCGGGATGCCGCTCCGCCGGAAGTTGCAGCGCGTCACGCCAATTGCGCAGGAACGCGCGATTGGGCTGGTTGGTGACCAGCAGATCCAGTTCGGTGCTGGGGATTCCGAGCCGCCGGCACACGGCCTGGGTCACCTCCGGCACGATGCGATTGCCGCGGCCGAGCACCTTGGCGATCTTGGATTCGGTGAAGCCGACATGCATCTGGCCCGGCCCCGCCTCCCAGTAGCGGCGCGGCGGATCCGCGAGCACGGTCATCTGCCCCGCGAACTCGGGCAGGTGCCGGGTCTCGATGTCCAGGATCGGCGAGGCCCCGGACTTCACCAGCAGCCCCGCGCCCGCGCCGTCGCCGGGTATGGCGGCCTGCGGCTTCCCGCGGACCTGCTCCTGGGTGAATATCTGACCGGCCGAATTCTGCACGGTGACGATGAGCGCGGAGCGCGCGTCGGTGCTGATCAGCAGCTGCCGGGCGAGCTTCATGGCGTGCACGAAGGCCGCGCACCCGCCGTTGTGCAGATCGATGAGCCATTCGGGGTTGATGCCCAGGCGCGCGGCCACTTCACCGCCGTTACCGACGATGCCGGTCTCGGGCAGCTGGGTGTGCACGATGAGAATGTCCACCTCGCGCAACACTTCCCGGCCCCGGCGGGCCAGGATGGGCGCGATCGCGCGCTCGGCCATGTCGGCCGGGGTCTCGCCCGGCGCGACGTGGCGCCGGAACTTGGGCGCTTTGAACATGAGGCTGCCGGTGACGTCCTCGGGATCGGCGTAGCGCGCGAAATAGTCCGCGGACACGACGTTCTCGGGCAGGTATCCGGCGATGTCGACGAGGCTGACGGTGTCGGTGCTCATGCGCGGTCCATCCATTCGGGCTTGATGGGCAGGCCGTTGGCGTGCCGGTGTTCGCAGATCGCTTTGAGATTGCGCAGTTCGAGCAGATGCCCGGCGGCGAAGAGGTGCCAGAAGTCGCCGACCCACACCGGACGGCCTTGCGGCGCGGTCTCGGGGTAGCCGTTCTCGTCGTAGAACGGATGGTGACAGTTGGTCCACAGCACCACCGAGCCCGGTTTACCGAGCACCAGCTGTGCGTCGACCACCCGCATGAGGTAGATCATCCACAGGTGTTCGCCCTGGTCCCAGGCGCAGTGATAGTCCACGGTGCGGGTCTCGCGGCTGGCAACGGTGCGGGTGTAGATGCGGGTGTGCGAGCCGATGCGGTCGTCGGACACCCAGAGGCCGGGTTCGGAGGTGCGCTCGAAACCCCGCATGCTGTAGGTCCATTCGCCCAGGCTGCGGGTGTCGGACAGGTAGTCGAAGACCTCGTCCGGCGGGGCGGCGATGTACTCGTTGACGGTGCAGTAGTCGCCGAAGATCTCGTCGTGCGGATACACCGCGCGGGTCATGTCCAGCACCATCGGCATGCCCTCCTTCACGCTGAGGGTCTCGATGCGATAGACGCCGGGCACGTCCAGATCCGGCGCCTGGGCGGCGGAGTCGGCGAGTTCGGTCATGGGGTGGGCTCCTTCAGGAAGGGGGCGAAGGGCGGCACTTCCGCCGCGTCGCAACGGAGTTCGATGAAGACCGGCCCGGTTTCGGCGGCCGCCTTGTCCAGCGCGTCCTCGAAGTCGGCGAGGGTGTGCGCGGTCCGGGCGGGCAGGTCGGGGAACATGGCGGCAACGCCCGCGCCGATCTCCGCGGGCCGGAATCTGTTGAAGGTGTAGTCCCCGGAGTAGTAGAGCTGCTCGCGGGTGGCGCACATGGCGTGCGCGTTGTTGTTGAAGACGATGAAGGTGACCGGCACGCGGTACTCCACGGCGGTGTGCAGTTCGTGCCCGTGCATGAAATACGAACCGTCCCCGGCGATCACGACGGTCCGGCGGCGCCGGCCGAGCGCGGAACCGATGCCCGCCCCGAAGGAGTAGCCCATGCCGCCCATGCCGAGGGCGATCAGGAAGCGGCCGCCGTCGGGGACCGGCAGGTGGTGCACCACGGCCGCCCCGGTGTTCCCGGCGTCGGCGACGATGTCGGAGCCGGGCTCCAGTCGCGCGGCGATGGCGGCCACGGCCTCGCGGTAGCGCACACCGCTTCCGGGGGCCGGGGGTACCGCGAGTTCGGGCAGCGACCCCGAATATAACGGGGCCGCAACGAATCCCGGTCGTGAGGCGCGGGCGGCGAGCTCGAGCAGGTGCGCCCGCGGCGGGCCGGGCAGGCGCAGCGCGTTCGTGACGAAGGGCGCGTCCACCCCGACGTGCAGCACCGCGGGGCAGGCCGCGAGCGCGTCGTCCAGTCCGGCGCGGGCGGTCATCGGCAGGGCCGCGCCCGCCAGCACCACCAGCCCCGCCCCGGCCACCAGCTCCGGCGCGTGCGGGTGCCCCATGACGCCGGTGAGCCCGGCGAAGCGCGGATGTTCGTTGGGGAAGGCGTCTTTGGCATCGGGGGTGAGCAGCACGACCGCGTCCAGGGCCGCCGCCAGCGCGGCCAATTCGGCCCGGGCGTCGGCGCGGGCGATCTCGGGTCCGGCGATGACGACCGCGGGCCCCGCGGCCGCCGCCAGCAGTGCGACGGCCGCGTTCACCTGCGCTGTCCCCGGGCCCGCCGATGGCCGGGTCGCCGCCGGTTCGCGGTGATCGGTTCCGGCCGAGTCGTATTCAGCGCCGGCCACGGGAACGGCCGTGGCCGAGCCCGTTCCGGCGGGTCGCTGGAGCACGGGCGCGGCCTGAATGTCCTTGGGCAGCAGCAACGCCACCGGGCCGCCCGCCAGCGCGGCGGCGATGGCCCGGTCCAGCGCCGCGTGAATGTCCTGCGGGCGCGTCACTTTCACGCAGAGCCGGGTGACCGCGCCGAATATCCGCTCGGCGTCCAGCAATCCGGGCCCGCCGCCGGTGTCCTGGAACGCGCCGCGCCCCTGCTGGCCGATCGGCGGCTGCCCGACCAGGGCCAGCACCGGGACCCGTGAGTCGTACGACTCCGTCAGCGCGGCAAGCAGATTCATCGCGCCCCCGCCGGAGGTGGCGGCCACGACGCCGAGGCGGTTGGTGGCGCGGGCGTAGCCGTCCGCCATGGTCGCGGCCCCGAACTCATGTTTGGCGACGATGCCGGTGAGACCGTCCGCGCGGGCCACCGCGTCGTAGACGTCCTCGATATTGGCCCCGCCGACGCCGAACAGGTGATCGGTGTGGGCGGCGAGCCGCGCCACGATCACATCCGCCACGGTGCCGGAAGCCCTCCTGCTATCGGACACGAAACCCCCCTTCGAATTACATTGTGGGCGATGCATCGGACACAATGTATCTCCGGCGAAACCTCCGGAACAACGTGTCACAAATCACAGAGTTGCTCGAAAAGCGCTGGTGGACAGGCGATTAGGAGCGGCAGACGCCGAGAGCGGCGGTGCCGTCGAACCTGATGTCCCCGCCGCGCATCGCCCGGCGGGGACCCCGATCCGGACGCGGCGACCGCCGGATCAGCTGGTGGGCCGCAACCGGTTCGCGATCAACTCATGTGGTTCAACGAGCCGGGCGGCGTGCGGGTTCAATCGACTCGGCGATCTCCCCGCGAGGGGACCTTAAAACCTGCGCCGTCTTCTGCCGATGTGCGCGAGAACAGTACGAGAGACTTTGTATTGGGCGCGTGCACATCGGCCGGGCGCGGACCCGGATACGGCCGCGAACAGCACACCACGGCGGAGCCCGGAACCGCTGGAATTCGCGTTCATGTGCCCCCGCGTTGCCCATTTCGCAACCGGCGACGGTCACACTCTAAAGGGCATATGTCCGTTCTCGGCAGGTACCTGTCCGGTGGGTCCACCCCGCCCGGGATGCCCCGCCGGGCGCGCGGGCTGCCCAAGATTTTGAGGGCACCCCGGGGACCGCACCGCTCATTACTATGTGCGGGTTCGGAAGGCATTGGCGTAGACGGCTATCCAGGAGGGTGCGTTCGTGCTGCTGATCGTGGCATCTCGCCACGCCTCGATTCGATGAAGGGGCTCCGATGCCACGCACGACCCGGATCACCGTCATGCTGCTCTTCGCGGCCTGGGTGGTCGATTACATCGACCGGACGGTCATCAACTTCGCGCTCCCCGCGATCGGTGACGAACTCGACCTCGATCACACCCAGCTCGGTCTCCTGGTGTCGGTTTTCTTCCTGGCCTACGCGATCGCCCAGGTGCCCGGCGGACTGCTGGCGGACCGCTACGGCTCGATCCGGATCGGCGTCATCGGCCTGCTCGCCTGGTCGGTCTTCACCGGCCTGACCGCCCTGGCCTGGTCCTTCTCCGCGCTGCTCGCCATGCGGTTCCTGTTCGGGCTGGTGCAGGGCGTGTTCCCGGCCGCCGCGCTCAAGGCGCTGTCCGAGCGCACCCTGCCCGAGCAGCGCACCACGGCGTCGGGCTGGACCAATTCCTCCAACGCCGTGGGCATTCTGCTGGCCGCGGTGATCGCCGGGGTCATGCTGCCCACCCTGGGCTGGCGGGCGATGTTCGCGCTCATCTCGGTGCTAGGGGTCGGGGTGATCTTCGCGTGGCGGCGCTGGATGCCCGAGCCGCTCGCGCAGCAGGAGTCGCCGGTGACCGATCGCCCGCCGGCCGCGGACCGGCGGGCGGTGCTGTTCTCCCCCGCGCTGCTGGGCTTCGCGGCCATCTTCTTCGGCTACGACGTCCTGGTGTGGGGTGTCACGGCCTGGACGCCGACCTTCCTGCACGAGGGTCGTGGCGTCTCGATGACCCTGGTCGCGGTGGCCGCGGTGCCCTCGACCCTGGCCGCGGCGGCGGGCGTGGTGCTGGGCGCGCGCATGTCGGACCGCCTCGGCGGGCGGCCGCGCGTGATCGTGGTCCCGTCCATGGCGTTCACCGCCGTCATGCTGCTGATTCTGCCGCGCCTGGAATGGTTCCCGGCTTTCGTCGCGGCGGGCACCGTGATGAGCCTGGTGGCCGGGCTGGCCTTCATGCCCGCGTTCTCGGTGCCGTTGCGCGCGCTGCCGAGCGCCTATATGGGCGCGGCGTCGGGCGTGATCATCTTCGGCGGCCAGCTGGCGGGCGTGGTCAGCCCGCTGGCGTTCGGCATCGTCACCGACCATCTCTCCTACACCTCGGCGTTCGCCGTCATGATCATCGGCCCGGTGCTGGCGATCATCGCCGCGGCGCTGGTCCCGCAGACAGCCGACGAGTTCCGGGCGGCCGTCGCCGCCCGGAAACCGGTGGTCGCCCTCGCGAAGGAGCCGCTGTCCTGACCACGCTCCCGCGCCGAGGTCAGGCCGCGCGGACGGCCCCCGGCCCGGCATCGGCGACGCCCGCGGCGCGCGCGATGCTCGGCAGCACCAGCGACAGCAGGCTCATGTCCATCGGTAGGCGGAACATGTCCAGCCGGTTGTGGACGAAGCCGACCGACAGCCCGGACACGGGATCGGCCCAGCCGCCGGAGCCGCCCAGGCCCAGATGACCGAAGCCGCGGGGCGCGCCGAGCGTCGGCAGCGGGTGATAGCCCAACTGCCAGAAGGCGAGCCGGGACGGATCGGGATTGGTCCGCGTGTACCGGTCCAGGCCGCGGGCGATCCGCGGACTCAGCAGCCGGACGCCCTCGAACTCGCCGCTGTTGGCGATGACGCCGTAGACGCGGGCGATCGCGTCCGCGCTGAAAACCCCGGTGGCGGCGCCGTTCTCGGAGTGCGACAGGGCGGGCGCGGGTCCGCGCAGCGCGTCCTGCGCCCCGGTGAAGTGCATCGTGTTCAGGATCGTGCCGACCAGCGGCAGGCGGATCACGGCGGCGGTGATCGGCCGGCCCAGGCCGGTGCCGGTGGCCGAGACCCCGGGTCCGACCAGTTCGGCGACCGGGCTGCCGTCGGCGGGCGCGCCCAGGTGCAGGCCCGAAAGGCCCAGCGGCTCGGCGAGTTCGGTGCGGAAGAGCTCGGCCATGCTCGATCCGGTGACCGCGCGGGCCAGCCCGCCGAGCAGCCAGCCGTAGGTGAGCGCGTGGTACACCGGCAGCCCGCGGGTCCAGTCCGGGGTGGCCGCGGCCAGGCGCTGTTCCATCAGCTCGTGATCCAGGACGTCGGCGGCGCCGTGCACGAGCGGACGCAGGTCCGAGAGCCCGGCGCGGTGCGCGAGCAGATCGCGCACGGTGATGGAATGCTTTCCGCCCACGCCGAATTCGGGCCAGTACTCCGCGACCGGGGTGTCGTAGTCGAGCAGGCCGCGATCGACCAGCCGATGGATGACCAGCGCCGTGACGCCCTTGGTGGTGGAGAAGGACAGCGCCGTGGTCTCGAATTCCCAGGGAACCGCACCCGCGTCGTCGGCGGTGCCGGTCCAGATCCGGACCACGGGTTCGCCCCGCAGATAGACCGAGAGCGCGCCGCCGGTGCGCAGGTAGCTGTCGAACAGGCGCGCGAAAACGCGTGCGGTTCCGGCGAACAGGGGATCGGCGGTACCGCGGATACCTTCGGGCAGAGTACTCATGGCTGGCAACCTCATTGTCGGGCCGGTGGGGCTTTTACTGATCGAAGGCGATGTGCAGGTCGTCGGATTCGGGCAGGGTCTGGCAGGCCAGGGTCAGGCCCATTTCGAGTTCCTCGTCGATGAGGCACTCGTTCACGAGCATGCGGGTCCGGCCCCGTGCGACGCGACATACGCAGGTGCCGCAGGCGGATTCGCGGCACACGTACGGTGCGTCGATGCCGTGGTCCAGGAGCACGTCCAGCAGCTTCTTGCCGCGTGGCCACGGCAGGGTGTGCGTCGCGCCGTCGATCTCGACGCGCACGGTGGCGTCGCCCGCCGCGCCCGCGACGCCCGGCGGGGCGGTGGGCGCGAGGGTTCCGGTCGCGATCGGCGACGCGGGTGTGGGCGGCTCGAACGGGTTGTCCGTCAGTGAGCGGTATTCCTCCTGGCGGATCACGCGCTCGGATACTCGCAATTGTGCCAGGCCACGCTTGGCGACCAGGGTGAATCCGGGCGGGCCACACAGGTATATGTCCCAAGTGCGATAGGGGCGCATCCAGGTCGCCAGGCCGGGCGCGGTCGGTGCGCCCCGCTCGGATTCGAGCCAGTGCAACACCGTCAACCTGCGCGGATAGCGCTGCACCAGCTGCTGGAGCTGGCGCGCGAAGATGATCGAGGCACGGTCCCGGTTCGCGTATACCAGGGTGATCTTTCCCCGGCCCCGGGCCAGCGCGGATTTGAGAATCGACATGACCGGGGTGATGCCGCTGCCCGCCGCGCACAGCAGCAGATCCCGGTTCCAGGCACGCGGTGAGAAGTTCCCGGCCGGTTCCAGCACGGTGAGCAGGGATCCCGCGGTCACGTTGTCGCACAGCCAATTCGAGGCGTAGCCGAGCGGCGTCCGCTTGATCGTGACCGCGAGCCGGTCGTCGCAGTGCGGGCTGCTGGAGAGCGAGTAGCAGCGCGCCACCGATCCCGTGCGGGCGCTGGGTACCCGCACGGTGAGGAACTGCCCGGGTGTGTACTCGAACCGGCTAACGAGGCCGGCGGGGATCTCGAAGACCAGCGAGACCGCCTCCGCGGTCTCGCCGACGACCTCGTACACCTCGAGCCGATGGGCGCGAGGATTCATTCGACCGCCCCGCCCCGCCCTCGGGTGACCACCGGCGGCGCGCCGAACCGTTCGAGCAGCCAGGCCCCGGCCGCCTCCATGCGCTCCACCGAGATCGGCTGTGCCATACGCCGATTCACCCCCGGCGCGACGCGTGCGACGACGTAGCCGAGCCAGGCTTCGGCACGCACCGGCACCACCGCGAGGTCGAACCGGATCGCCCGGACCACCGCGCGCGCCACCAGATCCGGGCTCATCGGCGAGAACGGCAGCCGGGCCGCGAGATCCTGTACCCGCCTGGCGATCTCCTTCCCGCGTTCGACCAGTTCCGGATCCACGCCGACGGTGACGGCGTGGTCGCCGATATTGGTGTTGATCACCCCCGGGCAGACGGCGCTGACCCCGACGCCCCGCGGCGCCAACTCCAGTCGCAGGCATTCGGTGAGCATCTTGACCCCGGCCTTGGAAACCGAGTACGCCGACATGACCGGGGTCGGGGTGAACGCGGCCGCCGAGGCGATGTTGACGATGTGCCCGCGCCTGCCCTGATCGATCATGAGCCGGCCGAAGGTGCGGCAGCCGTGGACCACGCCCAGCAGGTTGACCCCGAGCTGACGCTCCCAGTCCCCCGGTTCCATGTCCAGGAATGCGCCGCTGACCAGGATTCCGGCATTGTTGACCAGAACGTCGGGCACCCCGTGGTCCGTGTGCACGTCGCGGGCGAAGGCGGCCCAGGCCCCGGGATCGGTCACATCCAACTGCAGCGCGACCGCCCGGTCCCCCCGGGCCTGGATCAGCGCGACCGTCGCGAGCGCGGCGTCCTTGTCGATGTCGGAGACGATGACCTGTGCGCCGTCGCGCGCGAAGCGCCGCGCCACCGCCCGGCCGATCCCGCTGCCCGCGCCGGTCACCACGACCAGGCGGGGGTCGATGTCGTTGAGTTTCACGAGAGCTCCTCGCCGGCGCCGATTCCGCCGAAACCGGCCCCGATCACGATGACCTCGTGATCGGGGCGGTCCCCGACCGGCGCACCCCTGCCGTCGTTCGTGGTGCTCATGGGCCGTCCTCAGCCGATGCGATCGAGCAGTTCGCCGTCGGCCCCGAACAGGGCGCGCCGCCAGTGTTCGAGCAGTTCGGTGCTGTCGATGTCGTCGGGGTGGAAGCCGGGCCTCATATACGGCCTGATCTCCTTCATGAGGCCCTTGACGATCGGACCGCGATACAGCCGAATCGACTGTCGCGCAACCCTGATCGGCCTCCAGCTGCGCGGATCGCTGAGGATGGAGGCCAGGACGCCGAGCGAGACGACCGGAATGGTGGCGGCGTAGGTGCCCGCCATGAGAACGATGCGCACGGCCTCGGAACCACCGGTGGCGCGGTACACGTCGAAGGCGACCGATTTGTGTTCGAGTTCCTCGAAAGCGTGCCAGTTCAACAGCTTCCAGACCTCCGGATCGCCCGGAATGGACTGGATGGCCTCCTCGCCCAGGACTCGCACCGCCAGCGTCGAGGTGTAGTGCTCGGCAAGCGCGGTGAAGGCCAGGTGCACATGCCGCGGCACCAGGTTCTCGACGGCGATCACCGCGCGCTCGCGCAGCGCGCCCGGCGCGAAGGTGAAAAGGCGCACGATGGGAAAGCCCAGCTCGATGAGCTGGTCGTTCAGTGCCCGGTGCTGCTGCCCGTGCACCGCCTCCTGGCCGATGAACCCTGCCACACGCTTCTTGAGCACGGGGTCGGTGATCTCGCCGGAGAATTTGCGCACCGAGCGGATGAAGGACTCCTCGCCGGGCGGGAAGGCGCCGGACAGTACGGCGATGAGATGGGTGAGCGGAATGTCGTCCCGCACGAAATGGTGCGACATGGGTTCGGGCTGCCCGAACCGGAAACGCATGCGCCGGACCCTGGGGTAGGGGGTGAGGGACGTGGCGTCCTGACCGATCGTCATTGGCCGGTCCTTTCTCGATGGAATGTCTTGCTAGGTGAGGTGATCGACCAGGACGCCCTCGTCGCCGAACAGCTCGTGCTGCCAGTGCTCCAGCAGGGCCTCGGTGTCGATGTCGTCGGGATGGAAGCCGGGTCGCATGTACAGCGCGAGCTCGCCCATGAGGCCGCGGAAGATCGGGCCACGGAACAGCGAATATGCTTCGCGCGCAAGGCGAACCGGCCGGCGGCGGGCGACGGGGTCGCGGGCCAGGGAGACCGCGAGCGCGCCGTAGGTGAGTGGAATGGTGAGGCTGTACAGCACCGCCATCACCGCGATGCGGGTCTGTTCGGTGCCGCCGACAGCGCGAAAGACGTCGAAGGCCACCGACTTGTGCTCGAGTTCCTCGAAAGCGTGCCAGTTCAGCAGATTCCAGAACTCGGGGGAAGCCGGGATGTCCTGGATCTCACGGCTCGAGAGCACACGCTGGGCCAGGACCGCCGTGTAGTGCTCGGCCGCCGCGGTGGCGGCCAGGTGGACCAGCGGGGCCAGGCGTTCCTCGAGGCGGAGCGCGCGCTCGCGGGCGGCCTCGGTGTCGAGCCACCCTATGGGGTAACCCATTTCGACCAGTTTGTCGTTGAGCCTGCGGTGTTCCCGGCCGTGCATGGCCTCCTGCCCGACGAAGCCGGTGACGCGCTTCTTCAGCCGGGGGTCGGTGACCCGGCCGGCCACCCGCCGGACCGAGCGGATGAAGGATTCCTCGCCGGGCGGGAAGCTGCCGGACAGACCCGCGACGAAATGGCTGAACACCATGTCGCCGTCGACGAAGTACCTGTCGTTCGAATCGTGTTGCTCGAAGCGGAATCTGATCCGGCGAGCTTTGGGATAGGTGCCACTGGGAGGCGCACTTGTCATCTCGACCATCCTTGGTGCAACACCGAGTACCTGGTACCGAGTGTTCGATGTCACCCCAGTGTAGAACTGTCCCAGACACTAGACAAGGGTTGTCTGCCCGGGCGCCGATCGCGCCGCCCGCGCGATCAGCTCACGAATCGCTCGACCATGCGGCGCTCGCTGGCGGCGTCCGGCAGCGGCCACGCCAGCAGCGACAGCACCACCCGCACGATCCATTGCGCCGCTTCGTCATCGGGCGCGATGCCGGTGAGCATGGTTGCCATCCGGCCCAACTCGGGCGAGGTGGCGAACACCTCGTCACTGCCACCCGTCCGGTCCGCGAACCAGCGGGCGAGCGCCGGATCGGTGCGCACCGCGGTGACCGAGACCAGGATCGCCTCGACGATGCGCCGCGAACCCTCGTAGCGCTTGACCGTAGCCGCCACCCGCTCGACCACGGCGGTGGCCGAATTGGCCATGACCGCGTCGATGAGCGCGGGCTTGCCGTGGAAGTGGCGGTAGAGCGTTGCCCGCGAGCAGCCGGCCGCCGCGGCCACGTCGTCCATACCCACCTGATCGAAGCCCCGCGCCAGGAACAGCTCACCCGCGACGCGCGCTATGCGCTCACCGGCTATCGACCGGCGCACCCCGCCCGCGAGCCAATCCACGCGCTGCTCGACCACATCGCCTCCTCGGAATAGACGCTCGCTCCGGTCCCATCCTCACCACGGCGACGCGGTTCGTCCAGGGTTTGCGCGGAGTTCCGCGCGACCCTGCGGCGCGGCCCCGCCCGCGCTATGCCCGCGGTTGGAGTTCGCCGTCCGCACCGGCCGGCGCCGGGGTTCCGGGGCCGACCGGGGTGATCGAGAGCCGCAGCGCGGCGGGCGCGGTGGGCGGTACCACCGGCGATCGGGGCGCGATCGGAGCGAGGCGGCGGTACTGCTCGGCGGGAGCCGGGCGGGGATCGGGCTCGTTCCGGTTGGGCCACAGCGAGATCGCGCGTTCGGCCTGGGCGGTGATGGTGAGCGAGGGATTAACCCCCAGGTTGGCCGAAATGGTGGAGCCGTCGATCACGTGCAGGCCCGGATGCCCGTAGAGCCGGTGGTAGGGGTCCACCACGCCGGTTCCGGGCGCGTCCCCGATCGGGCAGCCACCCAGAAAATGGCCGGTCATCGGGATGTTGAAGACGCTGCTGGTGACCGAGGCCGTGGGAAAGCCGTCGATCTTCTCCGCGACCCGGCGGGCCACGTCGTGACCGGCCGGGACCCAGGTGGGATTGGGGGTGCCCTCCCCCTGCCTGGTGGTCATCCGGCGGCCGAACAGTCCGCGCCTGGTGTAGGTGGTGATGGAGTTGTCCGCCGACTGCATGACCAGCAGGCCGATCATCTCCTCGGACCAGCGCCGCAGGGTGTGCATCCGCACCAGATCCTTTCGGCGGCGGGCCAATTCGCGCAGCCAGGCGCCCACGCGCGGCGGATCGCCGCTCACCATGGCGGTGGTCATCAGGGCCAGCGCGTTGCTGCCCTTGCCGTAGCGCACCGGTTCCACGTGGGTGTCGGCGTCGGGATGGATGGAGGAGGTGATGGCCACCCCCTTGGTGAAGTCCGAGTCCCTGTTTCGCGATCGAATCGACAGCAGCTCTTCGGAATTGGTTCGCGACAGATAGCCGAGCCGCGACGAGATCCCGGGCAGTGAGCCGCGATCGCGCAGGCGGTGCAACAGCCGCTGCGTGCCCAGCGAGGCGGCGGCGAAGATGACCTGTTCCGCGCTGAAACTCGTGCGCTGCCTGCGGATCTTGCGACCCGTGCGCACCGTCTCGACGGTGTAGCCGCCACCGGGCAGCGGGCGCACATCGGTGACCGTGGTGAGGGGATGCACCGTGGCCCCGGCCTTTTCGGCCAGGTACAGATAGTTCTTGACCAGGGTGTTCTTGGCATTGTGGCGGCAGCCGGTCATGCACTCGCCGCAGTGGGTGCAGGCGCGGCGATCCGGGCCGACGCCACCGAAGAATGGGTCCGGGACGTCGTCACCGGGGCGGCGGCCGGGACCGCCGAAGAACACCCCCACCGGCGTGCTGCGGAAGGTGTCGCCGATGCCCATGTCGTCGGCGACCTCGCGCAGCACGCGGTCGGTCGCGGTGGTCGCCGGGTTCGTCGTCACCCCCAGCATGCGCTTGGCCTGGTCGTAGTGCGGCGCGAGTTCGGACTTCCAGTCCGTGATGTGCCCCCACTGCGGGTCGGCGTAGAACTTGTCCGGCGGCTCGTAGAGCGTGTTGGCGTACACCAGCGAGCCGCCGCCGACCCCGGCCCCGCTCATGATGAACGTGTCGTTCAGCAGGGTCAGGCGCTGAATCCCGAAGCAGCCCAAGGCCGGAGCCCACAGGAAGCGGCGGGCACGCCAGGACGTCTCGGCGAACTCGTGGTCCGCGAACCTGCGGCCCGCCTCCAGGACGCCGACCCGGTAGCCCTTCTCGGTCAGCCGCAGGGCGCTCACGCTGCCGCCGAAACCCGAGCCGATGACGATGACGTCGTAGTCGAATCGCATGCGCTCAACGCTACGACCTGCACCGATGCGGTCGACAAAGAGCGGTGGCCAAAGAATCCATAGTTTCGGCCATAATCGGGGTATGAGTACCGTCGAAGAGCCGGAAGTCCGGACCTGGAACTTCCCGCGCGGGACGGCCAGCGTCGCGGTCATGGTCGAATTCGCCGCCGAGCACGGGGTCGCGGCCGAGACCATCCTGGCCGGCACCGGCGTCGGCGCGCGCGAACTCACCGACGCGGACGCGCAGATCCCCGCGGAGGCCGAACTGGCGGTGGTGCGCAACCTGACCCGGGAACTCGCGGACGTGCCCGCACTCGGGGTGGAGGTGGGACTGCGGTACCGCATCAGCACCTTCGGCATGTTCGGCTACGCCTGCGTGACCAGTCCGACACTGCGCGAAGCGATTTCGCTGGCGCTGCGGTACTACCGGCTCGGCTTCGCCTTCTGCACCCCGATCGTGGAGACCCGCCCGCGCGAGGTGATCACCTGGATTCACCACGACACCATTCCCGCCGACGTGCAGCGGTTCCTGGTGGAGCGCGACGTCGTGGCCATGCACCGGGTCATGAGCGATCTACTCGGGGCCCGGGTGAACTTCACCAGCGCCGAATTCGCCTATCCGGCAACGGATCAGGATCGTCGACTGAACACGCTGTTCGGTGTTCCGCCGCGCTTCGACCGCCCGCACACCATCTTCGGCATCGATCCGGATCTGCTCGAACAACCGCTCCCCCAGGCCAATCAGCCCACCTGGGCGCTGTGCGTGGCGCAGTGCCGCGATCTGCTGCATCGGCGCAGCGCGCGCACCGGCATCGCCGCCGAGGTGCGCGATCGGCTGCTGCCGGGCGCGGGAGCCACCGGATTCAGCGCCGCGCCCACGCTCGAAGCGGTGGCCCGCGACCTCAACCTCAGCCCGCGCACGCTGCGCAGGCATCTGGTTGCCGCGGGCACCAGCTATCGCGCACTGCTGGACGAGGTCCGCCAGGCGCTGGCCGAGGAGATGCTCACCGCCACACCGCTTTCGGTGGACGACATCGCCATCCGGCTGGGCTACGCGGAGGCGACGCCGTTCATCCACGCGTTCAAGCGCTGGACCGGCACGACACCCGCCGCCTACCGCCGCGCCCACCGCCGGATGTGATCGGCCGGGGCGCACCCGGCATCGGCGGGGCGACGCACCCCCGCGAGTCTCACGCCCCGCGCGGCAGCGCCACCGCTCGCGCGTCCGCGAACCGCTCGGCCAGGAAGCGCATCGCGGGACCCGCGAAAGCGAAGGCCCCGGTGAGGTGTTCACGCTTGTTCATCGACAGCATGGTGACGTCCACCCCGAGCGCGCGCCACGATTCGGCCAGGGCCACGGCCTGCGGGTAGGGGATGATCTGCTCGGCGGTGCCGCCCGCGACCAGGACGGGAGCGGCGGGCGCGAGGGCGCCGAGTTTGTTCTCCAGCAGCCGCGCCCTGACCTCGGGTACCTCGAACGGGGGGCGATAGCAGTAGGTCGACACCTTGGTCGGGATGATCGCGCCCAGGCCGATGCCGGCGACCGCCGCCGGGACCGCGTGCGTGCGACGCAGAATCGCCGCCAGCAGCCGGCCCTGCG
Source organism: Nocardia sp. NPDC057668 (assembly GCF_042799795.1). Lineage (NCBI taxonomy): Bacteria > Bacillati > Actinomycetota > Actinomycetes > Mycobacteriales > Nocardiaceae > Nocardia > Nocardia sp. NPDC057668. The sequence continues at coordinate 2,733,752 of NZ_JBHVIC010000001.1, forward strand.
GCTTGAGGTGCTGCAGCACATCGAGTTCGGGGTACGCGGCGTCCAGCCCGAGCACGCCGTAGAACAGCAGGAAGGCGTACGGGGTGTCGTCCAGGAACTTGATCATGTCTTCCAGGTCGGCCGGCGCCGAGCCGACCGCGCCCGCCGTCACCTCGAGTTCGGGCGCGTAGGACGGCTGCAACTGCAGCGCCCACCCGGCGGCGCAACCGCCCTCGGAGTATCCGTAGATCCCGAGCGGGCCGTCCGGGGACAGCCCGGCGGCGGGCAGCCGGCGCGCGGCGCGCACCGAGTCCAGTACCGCGGGACCGAGATGACGGCCCATGACGTACGGGTGCGTTCCCGGATTGCCGAGCCCGGGGTAGTCGGTGATGGCCAGGGCCCAGCCGCGGCGCAGCGCGGCGGTGATGAAGAGCGACTCGTATTCGAGTCCGAGCCGGAACTGCCAGGACGCGGCCGACACGGTGTCGGCCAGGCCCTGGGTACCGACGGCGTAGGCGATGAGCGGGCGCTCGCCGGGGCCGCGCCACGGCGCGCGCGGCACCAGCACGGTTCCGGTCACCTCGAGGAGCGCGCCGTCGGCGGCGGTGGAGGTGTAGCCGATACGCCAGGCGCGCGCGGGCAGCCGCAGACCGGGCAGCAGCCGGGCCGTCATCGGCTCCGCGGACAGCAGCCGGCCCGGGCCGAGCCCGCCGTATGCCGCGCCGGAACCCTCGGCACCGACCGCCGCCTCATCGAAGCGGTTGGTGTTCGCAGTCATCATTGCCTGCCCTTCTCGCACAAACACTCTCTATGCAGTTGTCGCACAATCGAATCCGAACGTTAACAACTGTCCGGGACAGCACGGCATGTCGCCACGATACCGAAAAACCGCAGTTCCGACAGGCGATGCGGCCCCGACTCCCACTCGCTGGGACAAATCACAAACATTCACAGGTCAGTTTGTCGGCGACCCAGGGTCCGCGCGCGGGATAGAAGGTCAGTCGACTATTTAATACCCCCTAGGGGTATGAAATGAATCACGGGGCGACCCGCTTCCCGAAGATACCCCCCATGGGTATACATGGACCAGCTGAATCTCCCTGCGGCACACCGACGGTGAGCCGCGCACCGGAAGGAGTGCATCCATGTCCACCCCCACCCAGGCCCCGCCGTCCGCGCGACGGTGGGCCGCCCTGGCCCTGATCGCCCTGGCCCAGTTCATGGTCATCATGGACACCTCGATCATCGGCGTGGCCCTGCCGAAGATGCAGACCGAACTCGGCTTCTCCCAGGAGAATCTGTCCTGGGTCTTCAACGCCTACGTCGTCGTTTTCGGCGGCCTGTTGCTGCTCGGCGGCAAGCTGTCGGACATCCTGGGCGCCCGGCGCGTCTTCCAAACCGGCTGGGCGGTGCTCGGCGCGGGCTCGCTCGTCGCCGGTCTGGCGAGTTCGGCCACCGTCGAACTCCTCGGGCGCGGGGTGCAGGGCGTGGGCGCCGCGCTCATCGCGCCCTCGGCGCTGACGCTGCTCATGATGTTGTTCGGCGGCAATCCCGGCGAGCTCACCAGGGCCTTCGCGATCTACGGCGCGGCCGCACCGGCCGGCGGAACCGCGGGGGTTTTCCTGGGCGGTCTCATCACCGAGTACGCCTCGTGGCCCTGGGTCTTCTACATCAACATCCCGATCGCCCTGCTCGCGCTGCTGGCCGCGCCCGCCCTGCTGCCCGCGGGCGCACTCGCCCCGCACGGCACGGTGGACCTGCTCGGCGCGGCGACCGCCACCCTCGGCCTCGGCGCGGCCGTGTTCGCCATAGTCCGTGCGCCCGAGGCGGGTTGGCTCGCCGGATCCACCTGGGGAGTCCTGGCACTGGCGGCCGCCCTGCTGACCGCGTTCGTGGTGCTGCAGCGCCGCCGGCGCGATCCGCTGATGCCGCTGTCGATCTTCCGTTCCCCGAACCTGGGCGCGGCCAACCTCGCCCAGGTGCTGCTGGGCGCGGCCTGGGTGCCGATGTGGTTCTTCCTGAACCTCTACCTGCAGCAGGTGCTCGGGTACTCGGCCTTCCCGTCCGGCGCCGCGCTGCTGCCGATGACCGCGCTCATCATGGTCGGCATGATCGCGCTGTCCCCGAAGCTGTTCGCGCGCTTCGGCGCTCGGACCATGATCGTGACGGGATTGCTCGTCCTGACCGCAGGACTGCTCTGGCTCTCGTTCGTGCGCCCCGACGGCTCGTTCTGGATCGACGTCCTGCCCGGCTCGCTCATCGCCGCGCTCGGTATGTCCCTGGCCTTCGTACCTTCGCTGCAGACCGCGATCTCGGCCGCGCCGCCGCAGGAGGGCGGGCTGGCCTCGGGCATCGTGAACACCGGTTACCAGATCGGCTCGGCGCTGGGCCTGGCCGCGGTCACCGCCGTCGCCGCGGCGGCGGGCGCGGAACGCCTCGACGACAAGGCGGCGCTCACCGACGGTTTCGCCGCCGCCTTCACCGGCGCGGCCGCGATCGCCGCGCTCGCGGCCCTGGTCGCCGTGGCCAGCTTCCGCCGCACCGCCCGGACGGCGGAGGTGAACGCCTGAGTACTGCACCCGGTTCTCGCCCGTCCACCTCGCGTGGGCGGGCGAAAACCGTAAGGGCCCTTGACGAAATCCCGGTCCGCGCGGACCGCGGCGTCAGTTCTTGTGCGCCAGCGCGCCGTACGCGCCGGAGCTCTCCGGGTGCTCGCCGACATCGGCCGGATCCTCCGGCCGCCACAGCGGCAGATGGACCAGGCCCGGATCGACCAGGGTCCAGTCGTTGAAGTACGCGGCGATCTCGTCGCGGGTGCGCAGGCTGATCTCGGTGTTGGTGCGGCCGGAAAGCTTCTGCGCCTCCAGCACTTCCGCGGGCTGACCGTCGGCGGTGGCGTGGGTGATCGCCAGGTAGCTGCCGGGTGCGCACAGGTCCTGCAGCCGCTCGACCGCACCGGCCGGATCGCCGTCATCGGGCACGAAATGCAGTACGCCCAAGAGCAATACGGCCACCGGCCGATCGAAATCGATGAGTTCGGCGACCAGCGGATCGGACACGATGGTCTCGGGCCGGGCCACGTCGCCGTGGATCACGCCCGCGAGCTTGTTGTCGTACAGGATGGCCTGGCTGTGCGCGACCGCCACCGGGTCGATGTCCACGTAAACCACACGGGCCTGCGGGTTTCGGGCCTGAGCGACCTCGTGCACGTTGCCGACGGTGGGAATGCCCGAGCCCAGATCCAGGAACTGGTCGATGCCCTTGTCCGTGAGGTAGCGGACGCAGCGGCGCAACAGATCTCGGTTCGCGCGCATGGTTTCCGCGACGTTGGGCGTGAACAGCTCTATCTGGCGGGCCAATTCGCGATCGATCTCGAAATTGTGCATTCCGCCGACGAAGTAGTCGTACACGCGCGAGGCGCTGGGGCGATCCAAATCGATGCCCTCGGGAGCCCAACTCGGTCTGGTCATCGTTCCGCTACCCCTCTTCGCACTCGGCACTCGCCGCGCAAACCAATCGTGAAGCGCCGCAATGGTATCCCAAGTCGGGCGACAGGGGCGGGGTTCGCCGGCACCGACCGGTCGGGCTACCATCGTCCCTCATGGCGTCGGATCCCGGGGGTGGGCCGGAGCAGGGTGGCCCGCACGCCGGCTTGGTCGATCAGTGGGTAGCCGCGCTCGACAGCGGAGCCCGCGACCATGTCGTGCCCATGAGCCGGGACGAAGCCGGCGCGTTGCTGACCCGGTTGGCCGAGCGGGTGGACACCGCCGCGCGCGGGGGCGCTTCCGCCCGGCAGGTGGCCGAGCTCGGCGCCGAACTGGCGCGGGCGCACTTCGTCGGGGACGAGGTGCTCGGGCGCACCATCACGGTGCTCGCCGACTGGTTCGAGCAGGACGGGGGCATCGCGCCCGACCGCGCGGCCGCTGTGCTGGGCGCCTTCACCACCGGCTACGTCCGCGCCTTCCGAGCCTGGCTGCTGGCGGAGCAGGAGAGCGTGCGCGTCGCCGAGATCACCGCGCGGATGCGGATGCAGGAACAGTTGCGGGCCAGCGAGGCTCGCTTCCGCGCGGTGTTCGCACAGGCCGGAATCGGCACCGGGCTCTCGGATATGACCGGCCGCATCATCGAGGTGAACGCCGCCTTCGCCACCATGCTCGGCTACACCCCGGCCGAGATGTGCGCGCTCGAGGTCACCGATCTGACCCACCCCGACGACGATCCGGCCATGTGGCCGCTGTACGCCGCGGTGCTGTCCGGCGAGGTCGACAATGTGCAGTTGGAGAAGGCGTATCCGCACCGCGACGGGCGCACGGTGTGGACGAATATCAACGTCTCGCTGATTCGCAGCGAACACGGCGAGCCGCAGTACACGCTCATCCTGGTGGAGGACATCTCCGAGCGCCGGGCGCTACGCGAGCGACTGCACTACCGGGCCCACCACGATCAGCTGACCGGCCTGGCCAATCGCTCCCGCTTCTTCGACGCGCTCACCGCCGCCTTCACCGACCCCGACCGCCGGGTCGGGCTCTGCTACGTCGATCTCGATCACTTCAAATCCGTGAACGACACCTTCGGCCACGCGGTGGGCGACGAATTGCTGGTCGAGGCCGCGAACCGGCTCGACGCCTGCGTCACCGGACCGGGACGGCTGGTGGCACGCATGGGCGGGGACGAATTCGTCATCCTGGTACCGGATTCCAGCGGCGACGTCGACGCGGTGTCGCACGAGGTGCGCCGCGCCTTCACCAGGCCCTTCGAGGTGAACGGGCACCGGCTCACCGTCACCGCCAGCGTGGGCGTGGCCGAGGAGTACGCCGCGCACACCACCGCCGACGATCTGCTGCAGGCCGCGGACTACAGCATGTACTGGGCCAAGTCGGCCGGGCGCGGACCGCGGGCGCACGGGCCGCCCGGACCGCGGTTCCACGGCGCCCGCTCACACCCCGAGCCCTGAGCCGGGGGCCGGATCAGAGCGCGTGAATCTGCGCCAGCACCCCGAAGGCCACGTCCGCGGCGTCGGACAGCGCGCGGATCTCCACCGCGGCGGGCTCGCGCAGGGCCGGATCCCGCAGGGCCAGGCCGTTTCCGAAGATCACCACGTTCGCACTCAGGTCGGCGGCGATCAAGAGCTGCTTCGTGGCCACGCCCTTGCCCACCAGCAGGTCCAGGCCCTCGCCGACGAAATAGAACCGCCACAGCGGGCCCAGGTCCGCGCCGTAGACCGCCTTGGTCCGGTCCACGATCACGTCGCCCGCGGCGGCGATGCTCGCGACGATCTCGAAATAGTCCGGCGCGTCGTCGATCTCGGTGTTCACCGCGGCGACCGAATAGGCCAGATCCACCGCCAGGTGCGCGTTGTAGCCCGCCATGGCCACCTGTGCGCCGGACATCTCGCAGCGCGTGGCCTGCGCGAAGTAGCGCGCCCAGTGCCATTCCACCGGGCCGCCGGTGAATTCGCCGTGCAGATTGTCCAGGTAGCGGCCGAGCAACTCCAGGCTGATGGCGTGCGCGTAGTCGCGGTCCCGGAACGCGGCCGGATCGCGCTGCAGCGGCATGACCGCCGCCTGCTCGACCCCGTCCAGCCCGATGCCGAAGAGCCCGCGCCGATCCCCGTGCGCACTGAGAATCTCGGTGATCTCGTGATGGTTCGCGACCGCGGTCTCGAGCCGGGTCAGCGCGTCGCCGGACAGTGCGGCGGTGTCCGAGAGCGCGGCGACGCGATCGAGTTCGGCCTCGGACAGCGGGGTGCCGCAGACCGCGGCGGCCACGGCGGGGCTCGGCCGCGCACTCGCGGGTTGCGCCACACCGGTGACGGTCAGGGCGGTCGTGACCAGCAGGAGCCCGATTCGGGCGGAAGTCCACACGGCCGAAAAGTGTACGGACCGGCTCGGAAATCACCAGTTCGCGCGCCGGGGAGACACCGGATCGACTCGCGTCGCCGGTCGGGTCGAGCCGCGCCCGGCGTGCGCCTGATCCGGCGCGGACGGGCCAACCCCGGCGCCGGATCGCATCGCCGATCGCGCGCAAGTGCGACCGGCGATGCGGGGCAATACTATTCGGCTTCGTCCGGGAACGCCTGCTGACGGTGGCCGCCGCGCAGGGTGCCCTCGACATAGGCGGCCTTGCAGGCCCGGCGGGCGATCTTCCCGCTGGAGGTGCGCGGGATCGACCCGGCGGGGACCAGCAGCAGATCCCGCACCGCGACGCCGTGCCGCTTGGCGATGGCCGTGCGCACCGACTCGGCGATGGGCTCGGGATCGAGTTTGGCCGCGCCCGTGCCCCGTTCGGCCACTATCACCAGTTGCTCGGCGGTGTTGCCGGGATCGGGCGCCGTGCCGGCGCCCTCGGTTTCCGCCGGAATCTGGTTGGCCGAGACCGAGAACGCGGCGACGAAGCCGGGTCGCAGCGCGGTGCTGGACTCCTGCGCCGAGTACTCGAGGTCCTGCGGATAGTGATTGCGGCCGTCCACGATCACCAGATCCTTGACGCGGCCGGTGATGTAGAGCTCGCCGTCCAGATAGGCGCCGAAGTCACCGGTGCGCATCCACATGGCGTCGGCGTCCGCGCCCTCGGCGTGACTGCCCCGCGGCTGCCGCGTCACGAGCAGATTCTGGAAGGTGGCCACCGTCTCCTCGGGACGTCCCCAGTAGCCGATGCCCATGTTCTTGCCGTGCAGCCAGATCTCGCCGACCTGCCCCTCGGGCTTCTCCGCGGCGGTGTCCGGATCGACGATCACCGCCCACTGCGACAGCGCGACGTATCCGCAGGACACCTGTGCCACAGCGTCTTCCGCGTCGGCGGCGACCTCGGTCATGCGCCCGGCGTTGAGCTCGGTGCGATCGACGTAGACCGTGCGGGCCTGGTCCTCGCGGCGGGTGGCCGAGACGAACAGGGTCGCCTCCGCCATGCCGTAGCAGGGCTTCATCGCGGTCTTGGGCAGCCCGTACGGTTCGAAGGCGTCGTTGAACTTCTTCATCGAGGTCACCGAGACCGGTTCGCTGCCGTTGATCAGGCCGATCACATTGGACAGGTCGAGTTCCTCGCCCGGTTTCGGCAGACCGCGGGCGGCGGCGTGCTCGAAGGCGAAATTCGGTGCGGCGGCGAAGATCTCGGCGCCGTCCTCCTGCGCGGCCAGTTCCTTGATCCAGCGGTACGGCCGGCGCACGAAGGCGCTCGGCGACATGATGGTGATGAACTTGCCGCCGATGGTCGGCAGGATGACCGTCAGCAGGCCCATGTCGTGGAACAGCGGCAGCCAGGTGACCCCGCGCGCCTTCTCGGTGATGCCGACGGTGGTGATCACCTGCAGCAGATTGGTGCCGACGGCCCGGTGCGTGATCTCCACGCCCGCGGGCGAGCGGGTGGAACCGGAGGTGTACTGCAGGTAGGCCACGTTGTCGATATTGATGTCCGGGCGCACCCAGGCCGAGCCCACGCTGTCCGGAATCGCTTCCACCGCAATGATGCGCGGCCGTTTGGGCGCGGGCAGATCGCGGAACAGCTCACGCACGCCGGCGGCGGACGAGCCGACGGTCAGGATGGCGGCGGGCTTGCAGTCCTCGAGCACGGCGTGCAGTCGGTCCGAGTGCCCCTGCTCATCCGGATCGAACAGCGGCACGGCGATACAGCCCGCGTAAACCGCCGCGTACATGGCGACGATGTAGTCGAGCCCCTGCGGCGCCAGGATGGCCACGCGGTCGCCCGGCTGGGTGACCTGCTGCAGGCGCGCGGCCACCGCCCGGAGCCGGACGCCGAACTGGTTCCAGGTCAATTCGAGGTACTCGCCGTCACGTTCACGTGAGTAGTCGACATAGCGGTAGGCGAGCTCGTCCCCCTGTGCGGCGTGCTTATCGACCAGGTCGATCATCGTCAGGTTGCTGGGGATCTTGATATTGCCGCGCTCGTCCAGATAGTCATCGAAGGTCTCGCCGATCATTCCCTATCCTTTTTCAACTCACAGCTATGACTGTGCAGTGACACCGAACAAGAATCGACACCGAAGCCCGAGAAGTAGCTGGGGCTGGGGAAGACTAGCAGGTGCCCATGATCCACGTCACTCTGTACCGGGCGAAGTGCATTCAGTAGCGGCCGAAGGCGAGAGCCACATTGTGACCGCCGAATCCGAACGAGTTGTTGAGCGCGTACTCGTAGGTGCCGGGGCGCGCCGCGCCCGCCACCACGTCAAGGTCGATTTCAGGGTCCAGATTGTCCAAATTCAGCGTGGGCGGGATGATTCCGTCGCGCACGCTCAGGACGGTCAGCACCGATTCGAGCGCACCGACGGCCCCGATGGAATGACCGAGCGCGGACTTGGGCGCGTACACCGCCGCGTGGTTGCCGACCGCTTGCAGGATCGCGTTCGCTTCCGCGGTGTCACCGATCGGCGTGGCGGTGGCGTGCGCATTGATATGGGACACATCGGCTTTGGAAATGCCCGCGTGCTCCATGGCGCGCATCATGGCGCGCGCCGCGCCGGTGCCCTCGGGATCGGGCGCCACCAGGTGGAAGCCGTCGGAGGTGATGCCCGCGCCCATGAGCCGGGCGTGGATCCTGGCCCCGCGCGCCCGCGCGTGCTCCTCGGTCTCGAGCACCATGAGCGCGCCGGCCTCGCCGAAGACGAATCCGTCGCGATCGCGGTCGAAGGGCCGAGATGCCGCCTTGGGGTCGTGATTTCGAGTGCTCATGGCCCGCATCATCGAGAAACCCGCGATGGGCAGCGCCTGAATCGAGCCCTCCACGCCGCCGGTGATCATCACGTCGGCATCGCCCATGACGATCCGCTGCCAGGCATTGGCGATCGCCTCCGAACCGGACGAACAAGCCGAAACCGGCGTTGTCACACCGGCCCTCGCGCCCAGCTCGACACTGACGACCGCGGCCGGGCCGTTGGGCATGATGCCCTGCACGGTCAGCGGCGAGACCTTGCGGTAGCCACCGCTGGAGAGCTTGTCGCGGGCGGTGATGAGCATTTCCGCACCGCCGAGCCCGGTGCCGATCGCGACGCCGAGGCGGTCGCCGTCCACCTCGGGATTGCCGGCGTTGCGCCATACCTCGCGGCCCAGCACCAGGGCCATCTGCTCGACGTAGGAGTTGCGCCGGCATTCCTCGCGGCTCAGCACCGCTTCCGGGCCCACCTTGAGGTGACCGCCGATGCGAACCGGCAGGCCGAAGTCGTCGAGGAAGCTGTCCTCGAGAACGTCGATTCCGCTCTCGCCGTTGAGCAAACCCTTCCAGGTCGAGTCGATGTCGCCCGCGATGGAGGTGGTCGCGGCCACCGAAGTCACCACGACGCTGGGGAATTTGGTCCGTTTGGGTGTCTGCATGAGTCGTTCACTCTCCGTAGCAATGCTCCGGCGAACCAAGATTCGATCCGCGTGGACTTGTCTGGACTTGGCCGTGCTTGTCAAGGACTGGTAAGCAGCTAGCGAGTGCACCCGGCCGTGAACACATCGGCGGGGGATGAAGCCAATCTCCGGCGAACTGGGCTAGATTATCCGAGGCGAAGCCGACCAGTCCCCTCACGCGACACGCGGGCACCCCCGGGACACTTCCCCGCGGCCCTTTCGCCACGGCGGCAAACGTCGTATCCGAAGCGTATTCCACCGTCATCCATCGGCTGACAGGTATTGAGCTACACCATCATTCCCTAGCGCCGAAATATTTCGAGGGAGGCACACGACCGTGGCCCGGAATCTGACGCAGCTCGAGTTGCTCATCGAGCTGGAGCCGATAGCCGAACAGAATGTGAACAGGCATCTATCCATGGCCAAGGACTGGCATCCGCACGACTACGTGCCGTGGGATCAGGGTCGCAACTTCTCAGCAATGGGAGGCCACGATTGGGATCCTGAGCAGTCGGTTCTCAGCGAAGTCGCCAAGGCCGCGATGATCACCAATCTTCTCACCGAGGACAATCTGCCCAGCTACCACCGGGAGATCGCGGAGAACTTCTCCCAGGACGGGCCGTGGGGCACCTGGGTGGGCCGCTGGACGGCCGAGGAGAACCGGCACGGCATCGTGCTGCGCGACTACCTGGTGGTCACCCGCGGCGTGGATCCCGAGGCGCTGGAGCACGCGCGCATGGCCCACATGACCAACGGATACAACCCGACCAGTCTGGTTCAGAAACGCGTCGGCACCAACGCCATTCAGGTCGCTGCCGGATTCATGTACTCCGTCGCCTATGTCACTTTTCAGGAATTGGCGACGCGCGTGTCGCATCGCAATACCGGCAAAGTCTGCAATGACCCCATAGCGGACAAAATGTTGCAGCGCATCGCCGCCGACGAGAACCTGCACATGATCTTCTACCGCAACATGTGCGGCGCGGCCCTGGACGTCTCCCCCGACCAGGCCATGCAGGCCATCGTCCACGTCATCACCGAGTTCCAGATGCCCGGCGCGGGCATGCCGAACTTCCGGCGCAACGGCGTGCTCATGGCCAAGCACGGCATCTACGACCTGCGCCAGCACCTGGAAGAGGTCATCCAGCCGGTGCTCAAGAAGTGGAACATCTGGGAGCGCACCGACTTCGGGCCGCGCGGTGACGAATTGCGCAACGAGCTCGGGGAATTCATCGAGAAGCTCGGCCGCGATGTACTCCGGTTCGAGGAACAGCGTGATCGCTCGCTGGCTCGCGAAGCACAACGGCGGGAACGGGATTCGCTGCTCATCGGGTGAGTGCGCCGCAGGGCCGCAGCGGCGCCGGAACCTGTCCGGCGCCGCGATCCCGGAGCGGGATCGTCAGAACAGGGTCATGGGATCGGTGGGGATGGGGGTCGGCAGCGGCTCCAGTTCGGGCACCAGCGCCCGCACCTCGTCGTGGAACTTGCGCGAGAGCGCGCGGGATCCGGCGTTGTCGGGCGTGTGGATGAACACCGTCGGCGAGCGGCCCTCGCGCAACCAGGCCACCGTCTGTTCGACCCAGGGCTGCCAGCCCGCGACGGTCGCCGCCGGATCGTCCCGCCCGTGATAGCGCACGATCGGGAACTCGGTCAGCGCCCGGGTCCGCACCGGCAGCCGCGGCTTCTTGGACTGCGCCTCGTGCTCGGCGGCGCTGCGCGCCGGGCTCGCGAACAGCGTCGCGGTGTCGAACGGAATCCACTCCGCGCCCGCGAATTCCAGTACCGACTCCAGTTGCGCGATGGCCCGGTGATTGTCGAAGAACGCGGGATGGCGCACCTCGACCGCCACCCGGTAGTGCGGGGGCAGTCCCTCCAGCAGCGTGGCCAGCGCACGCAGATCGGTGAACGACCCCGGCAGCTGGACCCAGAGCGCGTGCAGGCGGCGGCCGAGCGGTTCCACCGCCTCCAGGAAGGCGTTCATGTCGTCGTCGATGCCCGCCAGCCTTCGATCGTGAGTAACGGTGCGGGGCAACTTCATCACGAACCGGAAGTCCGGATCCGTTTGGCGCGACCAGGATTCCACGGTGCGACGCTGCGGGGTGGCGTAGAACGTCGTATTCCCTTCCACCGCATTGCACCAGGAGGAGTAGGTACGCAGTTTCTCCGCCGGGGGAAGAGGTTTCTCCTGCCATTCCGGATGAGTCCACATCGCGCATCCCACGTACAACCGCATAGCTTTCACGTTAGGTCAAGGGCTTCTCCAGGCGCAGCCATCCGAAGGTAAGCTGCACCGCCCGCTGCCAGTTGTCGTACTCCGCGGCCCGCAGCCGCGGATCCATGCGCGGCATCCACTGCGCCGCGACGCGCCAGTTGTGGCGCAGGCCTTCCAAATCCGGCCAGTACCCGACCGCCAGCCCCGCCGCGTACGCCGCGCCGAGCGAGACGGTCTCGGCGACGATGGGCCGCATGACCGGGATGTCGAGCGCGTCGGCCACGATCTGCATGAGCAGATTGTCCGAGGTCATGCCGCCCGCCACCCGCAGCGCCGCGGCGTGCAGTCCCGAGTCGGCGTTCATGGCCTCGACGACGTCGCGGGTCTGCCAGGCGGTGGCCTCGAGCACCGCGCGCGCGATGTGCCCCCGGTTGACGTACGAGGTGAGCCCGATGAGCAGGCCGCGGGCGTCGCTGCGCCAGTGCGGCGCGTAGAGGCCGGAGAAGGCGGGCACCAGATAGCAGCCGCCGTTGTCTTCGACCGTGCCCGCGAGGGTTTCGATCTCGGGGGCGCTGGCGATCAGCCCGATGTTGTCGCGCAGCCACTGCACCAGGGAGCCGGTGACCGCGATCGGGCCCTCCAGTGCGTACACCGGCTCCGGCCCCACCTGATAGCCGATGGTGGTGAGCAGGCCGTGCTGGGATCGAATCAGCTCGCGCCCGGTGTTCATCAGCAGGAAACCACCGGTGCCGTAGGTGCATTCGGTCTCCCCGGGCGCGAAACAGGTCTGCCCGAACAGCGCGGCGTGCTGATCGCCGAGGGCGGCCGCGATCCGCACGCCCGGGGCCACCCGCCGGGCCACGCCGAACTCCCCGGTGGAGGGTTCGATGCGCGGCAGCACGGCCCGCGGAATATCGAAGAAACGCAGCAGTTCCGCGTCCCAGTCCAGGGTTTCGAGGTTCATCAGCAGGGTGCGACCGGCATTGGTGACGTCGGTGACATGCACGCCGTGATCCGCGCCGCCGGTGAGATTCCAGATGAGCCAGGTCTCCATGGTGCCGAAGAGCACCTCGCCGGCCTCGGCGCGACCCCGCAGCCCGGGAACGTTGTCCAGCAGCCAGCGCAGTCGCGGCGCCGCGAAGTAGGTCGCCAGCGGCAGGCCGCACAGCTCCCGGATGCGCTCGGCGCCGGGCGTTTCCCGCAGCTCACGCACCAGTTCCTCGGTGCGCACGTCCTGCCAGACGATGGCCCGGCCGATGGGCGTGCCGGTGCGGCGATCCCACACCACGGTGGTCTCGCGCTGATTGGCGATGCCGATCGCCGCCACCTGGTCCACCGCGATGCCCGAATCGCGCAGCGCGGCGGGAACAACCCGCTCCACGTTCCGCCAGATCTCCAGCGCGTCCTGCTCCACCCAGCCGGGTTTGGGGTAGTGCTGGCGCTGCTCCCGCTGGGCCACCCCGGCCAGGCGCGCCCGCTGATCGAACAGGATGCACCGGGTCGAGGTGGTGCCCTGGTCGATCGCCAGCACGTACCGCTGCGTCATGCGCGTTCACTCCCGTCGAATGGGAAATTCACTGTGCACCACCAAGATCGCGCGAAACCGCGTGCGCCGCATCCCGGACACGGTCCAACAGCGCGGGGCGGAATCGGAGGTTCGCGTCACAGAGTCGATCGATCGCGCCGGAGATGCCGAGCGCGCCGACCACGAGGCCGCCTCGGCCCCGGATCGGCGCGGCCAGACCCGCTTCCCCCGAACGGAATTCGCCGACGTCCCCGGCCCAGCCGGTGCGCCGGACCTCGGTCAGGGCCCGGCCCAGTTCCGCGGGCGCGATGATCGTGCGATGGGTGAGCGCGGGCAGGTCGCCCGCGCGCACCGCCGCGGCGAACTCGGAATCGTAGGCCAGCAGCACCTTTCCCAGCGCGGTGGCGTACGGCGGCAGCACCTGTCCCACCTCGAGCGCCTGCGCGGTGTTGTCCGGCCGGAAGACGTGGTGCACCACCGTGACCGCGCCGTGCACCGGCGCGGCGATGCGCACCGACTCCCCCGTCCGGGCGGCCAGCGCGTCCGCCCGATTGATGGCCCGTGAGCGCAGCTCGTTGACATCGATGTACGGCGAGCCGAGCGCGGTCAGCCCGGTTCCCAGCTGATACTTGCCGCTGACGGGATCCTGATCGACGAAGCCCACCCCCTGCAGCGTGCGCAGAATGCCGTGCGCGGTGGGCTTGGCAAGCCCCAGGGCCGCGGCTATCTCGCCCACGCCCAGGCGACCGGATCCCCGCGCGAGCAGGCGCAACACGGCCGCCGCACGTTCGATCGACTGAATCGGACCCGGCATGTCCGTAACCTACCAGCAAACCATTCAGCATTGTCGAACGGAGACCCTGTCGGTGCGGGCCACACCTTCGTAGCGTGGACGTAGAGCTCGGCCGCGACCAGCTCACCAGGGCAAACGGACTCAACGACGAGTCTCCGGAAAGGGACCGCGATGACGCAGTACGTCGGAGCCATCGACCAGGGCACGACCTCCACGCGATTCATGGTGTTCGACCACGGCGGGAACGTGGTTGCCCGGCATCAGCTCGAACACGAGCAGATACTGCCGCAGGCCGGCTGGGTGGAACACAACCCCGCCGAAATCTGGGAGCGCAGCCGCACCGTCATCAAGACCGCGCTCGCCGCCGCCGATCTCACCGCCGAGGATCTGGCCGCGGTCGGCGTCACCAATCAGCGCGAGACCACCCTGGTCTGGGACCGCCGCACCGGCCGCCCGTACTACAACGCCATCGTCTGGCAGGACACCCGCACCGACCGCATCATCGCCGAGGTGAACCGGGCCGGGCACGGTGACACCATCCGGCAGTGCTCGGGTCTGCCGCCGGCGCCGTACTTCTCGGGCGGCAAGCTGAAGTGGATCCTGGACAACGTTCCGGGTGCGCGCGCCGCGGCCGAGCGCGGCGACGCCCTCTTCGGCACCCCCGATTCCTGGCTCATCTGGAACCTCACCGGCGGCGCGCGTGGCGGCGAACACGTCACCGATGTCACCAACGCCTCGCGCACCATGCTCATGAACCTCGAAACCCTGGACTGGGACGAAGAACTGCTCGAGATCTTCGGCGTGCCGCGCGCCATGCTGCCGCGCATCTCGCCGTCGGCGAATCCCGAGGGTTTCGGCCGCACCAACCCGGACGGGCCGTTCAAGGGCTCGGTGCTCGTCGCCGGTGTGCTCGGCGATCAGCAGGCCGCCACCGTCGGGCAGGTGTGCTTCCGGCCCGGCGAAGCCAAGAACACCTACGGCACCGGGAATTTCCTGATGCTCAACACCGGTACGGATATCGTGCACTCGCAGCACGGCCTGCTCACCACCGTCGCCTACCAGTTCGGCGACGACAAGCCGGTGTACGCGCTGGAGGGCTCGATCGCGGTCACCGGGTCCGCGGTGCAGTGGCTGCGCGATCAGCTCGGCGTCATTTCCGGTGCGTCCCAGGTGGAATCGCTCGCCGGGTCGGTCCAGGACACCGGCGGGGTGTACTTCGTGCCCGCCTTCTCCGGGCTCTTCGCACCGTACTGGCGGCCCGACGCCCGCGGCGCGATCGTCGGGCTGTCGCGCTTCAGCAACAACGCCCACTTGGCCAGGGCCACACTGGAATCCATCTGCTACCAGACCCGCGACGTGGTCGAGGCCATGCAGCGTGATTCGGGCGTGCGGCTGGCCACGCTGCGGGTCGACGGCGGCGTGACCGCCAACGAACTCGCCATGCAGATTCAGGCCGACTTCCTCGGCGTGCCGGTCTCGCGGCCGCAGGTTCCCGAGACCACCGCGCTGGGCGCGGCGTACGCGGCGGGGCTGGCGGTCGGCTTCTGGAACAACACCGACGAACTCGTCGCCAACTGGCACGAGGACCGGCGCTGGGAGCCCACCTGGTCGACCGAGCGCCGCGAACGCGGCTACGCCCGGTGGCTCAAAGCTGTTTCGCGAACCCTGGACTGGGTCGATATAGACGACGACCAGGACTGAATCCCCCATACCTTCGATCACCGCTCAACCGATAACAAGGAGCAATTTCGTGTCCGCACAACTGGATCCCGCCTACCGCGCCCGGGCCATCGATGCGCTCGGCGACACCGAGATCGACGTCCTGGTCATCGGCGGCGGTGTCACCGGAGCCGGCGCAGCCCTGGACGCGGCCGCGCGCGGCCTGTCCGTCACCCTGGTCGAGGCCCGCGATTTCGCCGCGGGGACCTCGAGCCGGTCCTCCAAACTCATTCACGGCGGGCTGCGCTACCTCGAACAGCTCGACTTCGCGCTGGTCCGTGAGGCTTTGAAGGAACGCGGGCTGCTGCTGAGCAAGCTCGCGCCGCACCTGGTGCGCCCGGTGTCCTTCCTGTTCCCGCTGCAGCACCGGGTCTGGGAACGCGCGTACATCGGTGCCGGCGTGGCGCTGTACGACACCCTCGGCGGCGCGCGCTCGGTGCCCATGCACAAGCACCTGACCCGCACCGGCGCACTGGAATTGGCGCCCGCTCTCAGGGACGACGCCATGACCGGCGCCATCCGCTACTACGACGCGCAGGTCGACGACGCCAGGCACACCATGATGCTGGCCCGCACCGCCGCCGAGCACGGTGCGACCGTGCTCACCCGCACCAAGGTCACCGGCCTGCTGCGCGACGGCGAGCGCATCGTGGGCGCGACGGTCACCGATCTGGAAACCGGTGCGGCGCATACCATCCGGGCCCGGACCGTGATCAGCGCCACCGGGGTGTGGACCGATGACATGATCCAGCTGACCGGCGTGGAGTTCCCGTTCCACGTGCGGATGTCCAAGGGCGTGCACATCATGGTGCCGCGCGAGCGGCTGAACATGGACACCGGCCTGATCATGCGCACCGAGAAGTCCGTGCTGTTCGTGATCCCGTGGGCCGAGCACTGGATCATCGGCACCACCGACACCGAATGGTCGCTGGACAAGAATCATCCGACCGCCAGCGCCGCCGACGTGCAGTACATCCTGGACCACATCAATTCGCTGCTGCGCGAACCGCTCACGCGCGCGGACATCGTCGGCACCTACGCGGGTCTGCGCCCGCTCATGACCGGCGCGTCCAAGGAGACCTCGAAGCTCTCGCGCGAGCACGCGGTCGCCGAACCCGCCCCGGGCCTGTTCGTCATCGCGGGCGGCAAGTACACCACCTACCGGGTGATGGCCTCGGACGTGGTCGACGCCGCCGCCGCGCGACTGGGCGGCGACGTCGCGCCGTCGAGCACCGACAACGTGCCCGTCCTGGGCGCGGTGGGCTACCGCGAGATGCTGGACGACGCGCAAGGCGTGGCCGCCCGCACCGGGCTGCCGGTCGAGACCGTGCACCACCTGCTCGGCCGCTACGGCTCGCTGAGCGAGGGCATCTTCGAGCTGATCGCCGCCGATCCCGCACTGGCGCAGCCGATTCCGGGAGCCGACGACTACATCGCCGCCGAGGCCGTCTACGCCGTCACCCACGAGGGCGCCCTGCACCTGGACGACATCCTCACCCGCCGCACCCGCATCTCGATCGAGGTGCCGGACCGCGGCCTGAAGGCCGCCCCGGAGATCGCCGCCCTGATCGCCCCGCACCTGGGCTGGGACGGCGAGCGCGGCAACACCGAGATCAATCGCTACTACGACCGCGTACACGCCGAGCTCGCCGCCAACGAGGCGATCGACGACGAGGCGGCCAACGCGGCCCGCCTGATCGCCACGGCCTGAGCGTCGCGGCGGTGCGGTCAGGGCAGTAGGCGCTGCTCGTTGGCGACGGCGACGGCGGCCGCGCGGGTTTCTACGCCGAGTTTGTCGTAGATGCGACCCAGGTGGGTTTTCACGGTCGCCTCGCTGATGTGCAGGGCGCGGGCTATCTCGCGATTGCCCGCGCCGCGGGCCAGGTGGGCGAGGATGTCGAGTTCCCGGGCCGTCAGGGTGGGCTTGGGGTGCCGTAGCTGGGACATCACGCGCTGGGCCACCGGCGGGGACAGCGCCGTACGACCCTGTGCGGCAGCGTGAATGGCGGCGAACAGCTCGTCGGCGCTCTCGGCCTTGAGCAGGTAGCCGGTCGCGCCCGCGGAGATCGCGCGGGTGATGTCGGCATCGGTGTCGTAGGTGGTGAGCACCAGGACGCGGGGGGCCGGGGCCGTCAGCGCGGTGATGCGGCGGGTCGCTTCCGCGCCGTCCATGTCCCCGCCCAATTGCAGGTCCATGAGCACCACGTCGGGGCGCAGCCGCTCGGCCAGGGCGACCGCCTCGGGACCGCCGCCCGCCTCGCCGATCACCTCGATGCCGGGGGCGCTGCCCAGCAGGGCGAGCAGGCCCGCGCGGACCACCGCGTGGTCGTCGCAGATGATCAGGCGCACAGGCGATTCGGCGGTCACGACGGCTCCAGGGGTATGGCGGCCGAGAGCACCGTGCCCTCGCCCGGTGCGGATTCGATGGTGAGCGTGCCCCCGAGCTGGCGCAACCGGGCCCGCATGGCCGGGAGGCCGTGGCCGCGCTCACCGGCGGCGGTCACGGTGTGCGGGTCGAAACCGCGCCCGTCGTCGGCGATGTCGAGCACGATCTGGTCGCCCAGGTGCGTCAGGGTGAGCGTCACCGTCCGCGCCGCGCCGTGCTCGCGCGCATTGGCCAACGCGCCCTGGGCGATTCGCAGCAGCGCGGCCGCGACGCGCGCGGGCGGCTCCACGGGGACGCCGTCGCTCGCGAAGCTCGCGGCGATGCCGTCCTCGGCCGCGCGGTCGGCCAGGGTGCGCAGAGCCGCCGCCAGCGAACCGTTCTCGGCCAGTTCGGCCGGTGCGAGATCGTGCACGAAGCGCCGGGCCTCGGCGAGATTCCGCTCGGTCACCCCGGCGGCGGCGCGCACGTGCGTCCGCGCCCGCTCCGGCTCGGCGTCCCACACCCGGTCCGCAGCCTGCAACAGCATGCCCTGGCTCGACAGCCCCTGCGCCAGCGTGTCGTGTATCTCCATGGCCACGCGCTGCCGCTCGGCGAGCATGCCCGCGCGCCGCTCGCTGCCCGCCAGCTCCGCCCGGGTGCGCACCAGGTCGTCGATGAGCGCGGCCTGCCGCTCGGTCTGGCGGCGCATGAACACGAACATCGCCGTCGCCACCGCCGCCACGGCCGGCGGCGCGAGCAGCACGTTCGGATCCAGCCACCCGGCCAGGCGCAGCTGGGTCACGACGATCAGCGCGGTCAGCGCGGCCACCACCCCCACCGCGATCCGCAACGGCAGAATCCGCAGCGCCAGATACAGCAGCGGGACCGCACACCACGCGAAGCTCGGACCCAGGACCACGAGCACCGCCCACACCGCGATGACCAGCCCCAGCCACAGCGCGGCACGCGCGTCGACCCGGCCGACCGGCGAAAGCGGCTCCGCCGCAGCGGCGTCGAGGCCGCCACCCCGCGTCGCTTCGCCCGGTGGCCGCGACCGATGGGATTCCGTGCGCCCGGACCCGCGAACGAGCGTCGCGTCCACCCGGGAACCGGCAGCTTCCGCCGGGTCCGGTGCGGAGTCCGGCGAGTAGATGACGCCGAGCTCGGGCCGGGCGGACTTCGCCGGGGCATAGGTGGCGGTGCGGTGCGAACCGAGGGCGTAGAGGACAGCCAGGGACAGCGACAGGGCGATCACCCACGGGGTGCGCGGGGTGTCCTGGTGGCGAACCAGGAAGCGGGCCAGGGACGCTGCCAGCAGGACGTAGAAGGCGATGTCCATGGTCAGGCCGAGGCCCCGCGCATCCGGGGCGGGCGGCGTACGGGAGTGCATGGTCGTCACCTCCTCCGTGGGGGCCGGGCAAGCGATTCGATGTGTCGCGAGCCATGACTCGATCTGTCGCGAGCCGTGACTCGATGTGGCGCGAGCCGTGACCCGGTGTGGCGCGAGCCATGACTCGGTGGCCCGCGAGCCGACGACTCGATGGGCGTGAGCTGGTCGAACAGCTCATTGTGCCGGGTTCGGGTGGTTTCGGGATCAACCGATCGGCTGACCCGGGTGTCGGCCGGGCGGGGGCGCGGATGTAGCCGCCGCGTCGATGTCGGCGCGCGCGCCGAGCCGAAGGATGGGCGGGGAAGGAACGGCGGCCTGCCGTACCACCCGACGACGCGAGGGAAACACCATGAACAGAAAGAGCATCAGCCTCCGGACCCGGCTCCTGGCCGGCGGCATCGCGGCCGTCGCCGCCACCGCGGGCGTGGTGGGCGTGGTCGCCTCGAACGCCGAGGGCACCGACCCCGCGACCAAGGCGCCGGTCGTCCCGGACGCCTCCGACGGCAATCTGCAGCAGAGCACGCATCTGACCATCGCGGCCGCCACGAAGGCGGCGCAGGCCGCGCTCGACGCCGCGCAGCGCGACAACCAGCGGGTCAGCGTGGCCGTGGTGGACCGCAACGGCAACACCCTGGTGCAGCTGCGCGGCGACGGCGCGGGACCGCAGTCCTACGACGCCGCCCGGGAGAAGGCGTTCACCGCGGTGTCCTGGAACGCGCCGACCTCCAAGCTGACCGAACGGCTGTCGTCCGCACCGCAGCTCGCCGACATCCCGGGCACGCTGTTCCTGGGCGGCGGCGCTCCGGTCGCCGCCCAGGGCGCACCGGTCGCGGGCATCGGCGTCGCCGGTGCGCCGAGCGGGGACCTGGACGAGAAGTTCGCGCAGGCCGGGGTGGCCGCACTCGGCGGCTGATCCGCCCCGACGCGTGTTCCCAGAGATTTGCCGAACTGAAAACCGTAGAGTCTGATCCGGTACGACCGTCAGGTGGAGGACACCCCGGATCGGAGGTTCCATCATGGATTTCAGCTCGATATTCATCAGCGAGGCACTGGGTACCGGAATTCTGATCCTGCTCGGAGCCGGCGTGGTCGCCAATGCGTTGCTGGCCAAGTCGAAGGGCTACGAGGGCGGCTGGCTGCTCATCACCTTCGGCTGGGGGCTGGGCGTGTTCGCCGGCGTGTACGTGGCCTACAAGACCGGCGGGCACCTCAACCCCGCCGTCACCATCGGCAACCTCTTCGCCGGATCCGCCGACTACGCGCCCGGCGTGCCGGTGACCTTCGGCAACACCGTCGCGTACCTGTCCGGGCAGCTGACCGGCGCGTTCGCCGGGGCGTGCGCCGCCTTCGCCGCCTACAAACAGCACTTCGACGCCGAGCCCGACGACACCAAGAAGCTCGCGGTCTTCGCCACCGGACCGGCCATCCGCTCCTACCGGTGGAACTTCCTGACCGAGGTCATCGCGACCTTCGCGCTGGTGTTCGTCATCCTGGCCTTCGGGCACACCCCGAGCGGGCTGGGCCCGCTGGCCGCGGCCCTGCTGGTCGTCGGCATCGGCGCGTCACTGGGCGGGCCGACCGGCTACGCCATCAATCCCGCCCGCGACCTCGGCCCGCGCATCGCCTACGCGCTGCTGCCCACCGGCCGCGCGGTACGACCGGCGGCGCAGCGGGTTCCGGCCGACGCCGGGCGCGGCGTCGCCGAGCGCATGCCCGAACAGCTTCCCGCGCACGCCGATTCGCAACACAAGGACGCCGACTGGGCGTACTCCTGGGTGCCGGTGCTCGGCCCGCTGCTGGGCGGCGCGCTCGCCGGACTGGTCGCGCAGCTGTATCTCTGACCGGCCCCCGGCCGCAGCTCTGACCAGCGATTTTCGGCTCACTCCCCGAATGTCGGTGTGACTTGCTAGTTTTCGCCTCGTAACAAGTTGACGAGCGGACAGGCACGGAGCGAGACGCGATGAGCACTACGGCCACCACCCACTACCTGGAACTGTCGGAAGACAGCGGTTCGGCGCACAAGTTCTACGAGGTGGTGGTGGCCGACACCGAGGTCACCATTCGCTACGGCCGCATCGGCGAGAGCGGCACCGCAAAGGTCAGTTCCTTCGCCACCGTGGAGAAGGCGAATGCCGCGGCCGCCAAGAAGATCGGCGAGAAGGTCCGCAAGGGCTACGCCCCCGCCGTCATGGGCGCGCGCGGCAAGCGGCCCGTCACCCGCCGCGCCATCGTCTCCCAGCGTTCCACCGCCAAGTCCGCCCCGGTGCTGTGGACCTTCGACTCCGGCGCCGCCGCGTTCGGCATCTTCGTGGACGAGCGCCGCTGCTGGGTCGGCAACGAGCGCGGCGATGTGTTCACCCTGACCCCGGGCGGCGAGGTCACCGGCCGCTTCCAGCTCCCGGACGCGGTGAAGTGCATTGTGGCCGATGACTTCTGGATCTACGCGGGCTGCGACGACGGCCGCGTCTACGACCTGTCCGGCAAGGTGCCGCGCGCGGCCTACGACATCGCCGCCAACGTGGACATCTACTGGCTCGACATCCACGACGGCACCCTCGGCGTCTCCGATCGCCAGGGCGGGCTGACGGTGATCGACCACGAGGAGGAATCGCTCTGGACCCGCAAGAGCACCGGCGATTCCGGCTGGATGGTGCGGATCGACGACGACGGTGTGTACCACGGGCATTCGAAGGGCGTCACCAAATACGATCTGGCCACCGGCAAGAACGCCTGGGACGTCAAGACCGGCGGCTCGGTGCTGTTCGGCTGGCAGGAGTCCGACGCGGTGTACGCGGGCACCAGCCACAACCAGGTGCGCATGGTGGCCAAGGACGGCCGGTCCGAGCGCACGTACCAGTGCGATCATGCCGTGTTCTCCTGCGCCACTTCACCGGACGGCCGCTACGTCTTCGCCGGCGACAACTACTCCTCGGTCTACTGCTTCGACTCGAACGGGCAGCGCCTGTGGAAGCTCGGCACCGGCTGCGGTTCGGCGTACTCCATGCAGTACCACGACGAGAAGCTCTACCTGGTCACCACCAACGGCTCACTGGCCTGCCTGGACGTGAGCGAAACCGCCATTCACGACGCCGAGCAGGGCGTGCTGCCGCAGACGGTGTCGGTCAAGGCGCCGGAGTTCTCGGCCGTGACCCCCAGCGCCACGGTGGAGATCACCGCCGAGGCCGGCGACGGCATCGTGGTGGAATGCGTGGACACCGGCGGCGGCCTGCGCGTGCACGTGATCTCGCCCGGCTACCAGCAGGGTTGGAATGTGCAGTTCCCCAAGAACATTCGCGAGGCGGGCGCGCGCTACGTGGTCGACGCGGTCTCGGAGTCGGCGCGCGGCGGCTTCTACCGCGTGCGCGGTGACATCCGCCGCCTGGGCTGAACCGGGGGTCCGGGCGCTAGCGGTGGGAGCTGAACAGCTCGCCCGGATTCGCGCCCAGATTCACGAAGTGCTCCTGCTCGACCTTCACGAAAATGGCCCGGCCGGTGGCGACCACGTCGTCGCCATCGGTCAGCTCCGACTCGATGAAGAGCTTGCGGCGCTGGGACGCGGTCAGCCAGGAAGTAACGACGAATTCCCGGCCCAGGCGGGCGGGTGCGCGGAAGTCGACATCGAGCTTCACGGTGACCGCGGGCTGGCGCAGCGGCAGCAGGATGGAACCGGACGCCTCGTCCAGGGCCGCCGCGACCATGCCCCCGTGCGCCACCCCGGGCGCGCCCTGATGCCGCTCATCGAACGAGAACGCCGCGCGCACCGTGTTTCCGCGCCGCTCGAAAACCATGCGCGGCGAGGACGGGTTCGACGGTCCGCACCCGAAGCACCCCGGGTGATGCGGCGGGAACGGCCCCTCGGCGAAGAGGTCACCCAACGGCAGCGCTGCCGACTCGCGATCGAGGTCCATGTCAGCAAGTTAACTCAGATTCGGTTGCAAAGCGAGAAGCGTCCCGTACGGCGGTGAACGCCGCGCCGAATCGGATTTCGGCGCGGCGCCCGGCCGGGACGAGCGGCAAGGTCAGTGCTCGCCGCCCTTGCCGTGGCCGTTGGAGTCGGCCTTCGCCTTGGCCTCGGTCGTGCCCTCGGCGGGTGCGCCCGCGGTCGCGATCGAACTCTGACTCGTCCGATCTTTGTCCCGGTGCACCGCCTCGACCACGAGGCCCGCGTCGTCGGCGTCCACCCGCACCGTGTCGCCGGG
Source organism: Nocardia sp. NPDC057668 (assembly GCF_042799795.1). NCBI lineage: Bacteria > Bacillati > Actinomycetota > Actinomycetes > Mycobacteriales > Nocardiaceae > Nocardia > Nocardia sp. NPDC057668. The sequence goes on from NZ_JBHVIC010000001.1 coordinate 2,757,278, forward strand.
GGCCAGCGCACCGTCGAGGATCTTCTTCGACAGGTTGTTGTCCAACTGCCGCTGTACCGTCCGGCGCAGCGGTCGCGCGCCGAACTCGGGCTGATATCCGGTGTCCGCGAGCCAGTCCATGGCCTTGTCGGTGACGTCGAGTTCGATGTCCTGGGCGCGCAGGCGGCGGCGGGTGCCGTCGAGCACCAGATCCACGATGGTGCGGAGCTGTGCCCGGTCCAGGCGATGGAAGACGATCTGCTCGTCGAGCCGGTTGAGGAACTCGGGCCGGAAATGCTTGCGCAGGCGCTCCTCCAGTTGCGGCGTGATCGCCTCCAGATCACCGTCTTTCGCGGACAGGATGATGTCCGAGCCGATATTGCTGGTCAGGATGACGATGGTGTTCTTGAAATCGACGGTGCGGCCCTTGGAGTCGGTGACCCGGCCGTCGTCCAGCAGTTGCAGCAGCACGTTGAACACATCCGGGTGCGCCTTCTCGACCTCGTCGAACAGGATCACCGAATACGGTTGCCGCCGTACCTTGTCGGTGAGCTGGGCGGCGTCGTCGTAGCCGACGTACCCGGGCGGCGCACCGACCAGCCGGGACACCGTGTGCTTCTCCTGGAACTCGCTCATGTCGAAGCGGATGAGCCGATCCTCGTCCCCGAAAACCGCCTGCGCCAGCGCTTTCGCCAGTTCGGTCTTGCCGACGCCGGTCGGGCCGAGGAACAGGAACGAGCCGATCGGCCGCTGCGGATCCTTGAGCCCGGCCCGCGCGCGGCGCACCGCCTCGGCGACCGCGACGATCGCCTCGTCCTGGCCGATGACCCGCTTGTGCAGCACCTCTTCGAGTTTCAGCAGTTTCTGTCGTTCCTCGACGGTGAGATCGGCGACCGGAATGCCGGTGCGGCGCGAAATCACCTCGGCGATATCGGTGATCGTCACCGCGGGCAGTTCGGCGGCGTCGGCCGGGGCCGCCGCGCCCTCGGCCGCGGCGATGTCGGCCTTGAGCCGGTTGGCCTTCTCGTAGTCCTCGGCGTTGACCGCGGCGTCCTTCTCCCGGTGCAGGCGCTCGAGTTCCTCCTGCTGCTCCCGCGCCTCGGGCGCGCGGGTTCTCGTGCGAAGACGCACCCGGGCGCCCGCCTGATCGATGAGGTCGATGGCCTTGTCCGGCATGAAGCGGTCGGTGAGGTAGCGGTCGGACAGTTCGGCCGCCGCGATCAACGCCTCGTCGTCGTAGCGCACCTGATGGTGCTCCTCGTAGACGTCGACGAGTCCGCGCAGGATCTCGATCGTGTCCAGCACCGAGGGCTCGGACACCATCACCGGCTGGAAACGGCGCTCCAGCGCGGCGTCCTTCTCGATGTACCGGCGGTATTCGTCGATGGTCGTCGCGCCGATGGCGTGCAGCTCGCCGCGGGCCAGCGCGGGCTTGAGCAGATTGCCCGCGTCCATCGAGCCCTCGCCACCGCTGCCCGCGCCGACGATGGTGTGCAACTCGTCGATGAAGATCACCAGCTCGTCCGAGTGCGCCCGCACTTCGTCCAGGATCTTGGTGAGCCGCTCCTCGAACTCGCCGCGATACTTGCTGCCCGCCACCAGGGACGCCACGTCCAGCGCGACGACCCGGCGACCGGCGAGGGTCTCGGGCACGTCGCCGTTGACGATGCGCTGGGCCAGGCCCTCCACGATGGCGGTCTTGCCGACGCCCGGATCGCCGATGAGCACCGGGTTGTTCTTGCGCCGGCGCGAGAGGATCTCCACCGTCTGCTCGATCTCCTCGGCCCGGCCCACGACCGGGTCGACCTTGCCCGCCCGGGCCTCGGCGGTCAGGTCCCGGCCGTACTCGTCCAAGGTCGGGGTATCGCTGGGCGGGCGGGGCGCGCTCGCGGCGGGCAGCTTGGCGCCGGACAGGGCCTGGGCGGCCGGGCTCTCGGGGCTGGCGGCGATGCCCAGCAGAATGTGCTCGGGCCCGATGTAGCTGCTGCCGGCCTCCGCGGCGCTGCGCTGCGCGTTGCGCAGGGCGGCCTTGGCCGCGGGGCTCAGCGCGAGGGCGTGATCGGCGCCGTGCGCGCCGACCCCGCTGCCGGCGGCCGCGCGCATCTGCTCGCGCAATTGCCCGGGATCACGGCCGATTTCGGTGATGATGCTCGTGCCCGGCTCGATGTCGGCGGCGGCGTAGAGCAGATGCTCCGGGGTGATCTCCGCACTGCCCCATTCGTGCGCGGCGGCCCGGGCGCCATCGACCACGGCCTTCGCGCTTTCACTCAGCAAACGGGTCAGATCAATACGTTGCACCGGCGGCTGCGCGGCCATGCCGGATCCGAAGAAGCGCTCGAATATGTCGTCGAAAGAGTCGAATGATCCCCGGGAACCGGGCCAGCTCTGAGTCATCATCACCTCGTCGCGTCGGGCCGCGGCAGCGAATCAGCGAGCCGATCCGCGCAACAGCAAACAATTGGCGAACTCGACTCCACCCTAGTGACCCAATTCGGCACGGCAAGGGCCGTGACGAGTTCGTGCCCGGCGACCCCCATCACCCGCCGCGCCGACAGACCGGACTCAGCGAATTTCGGCGACCACCGGAGCGAATGGTGCGTAATCACGCACGCAGCCCTCGGTCCAATCCCAGGCCGAGCCGGGATCCACGGCTACACCCTGCTGCAACAACAGATGCCAGCCGTCCCCGGTCTTCTCCCAGATATCGCCGTCGCGGTCCACATACACCCCCGAGTCCGACGGCTCGATTCCACCGATACCGAATCCGCCTGCGGGGAAATCACATTGCTGCATCACGCCACATCACCTTCCTCGATTGGTTCCACCCGAAAGTATCCGCCGCGCCTCTTCCGGTGCTCTTCCGGCGGGGTTTCGAACATATGCATGAATTCGCGTTCGAAAAGGCCGGAGCTAGCACAGCAATCATCCCTTGCCGTTCTTCGGTCGTAACTATTGAACAACTTTTCCGCAAACTTTTGGCATCTTCGACTTTTTGCGGGATAGTGCTCTTCTTGCGGCGAACGTCCAGTTGGCCGGCGAATCGGGAAGGGCGTTCGGAATGGCAGGGCCGGAGATCAGGGTGCTCGGCCCGCTGCACCTGTCGCTCGACGGCCACGACGCCCCACTGGGAACACCCATGCAGCGCGCGGTGCTCGGCCGCCTCGTCGTCGCCCGCGGCCAGGCCGTCACCACCGACAGACTGATCGATGACCTGTGGTCGGGGCAACCGCCACCGCGGGCCGCCGCGGTCCTGCAGGTGCATATCCACACCCTGCGACGGCTGCTGGAACCGCACCGCGCGCGCCGCGCGCCCGCCCGCTACATTGTGTCGGAATCGTCCGGATATGCGCTGCGGATAGCCGAAACCGCCGTGGATGCCTGGTATTTCGAACAGCGGTTGCGCGCGTATCAGGAACTCATCAGCAATCCCGCCGCCCGCCCGGATGCCGCCCGCCGGATCAGCGAACTGGACGCGGTACTCGGACACTGGCACGGACCCGCGCTCGAGGCATTCGCCGATACCGAATGGGCGGCCGCCGAAACCGACCGGCTCACCGATCTGCATCTGACCGCGATCGAGATGAACGCCCAGACCAAACTCGAACTCGAACGTTTCGGCGAAGTCGTCCTCGAACTCCGCGCACTCTTCGACGAACATCCCGGCCGCGAGGAACTCGTGCGACTGCTGGCCACCGCGCAATACCGCACCGGACAGCAATTGGAGGCGCTCACCACGATTCGCCGCTCCCGCGAATTCCTCGGCCGGGAATTCGGCGTCGACCCCGCACCCGCCGTGCGGCATTTGGAGAGCGCGATTCTCAATCACGCCACCGAACTGCGCGCGCCGCCGGACGCGCCCCGGTCCCCCGGGACGGCACGGCCGACCGCCGGAGCCGCCATCTCGACCCCCGCGGCCACCCATACGGCAAGTGCCGCAGCACAACCGGCGGCGGGATCCGCCGGCACAGCCGCGCCGGAGCACCCCGCCGGCACCGGGTACACCGCCGAACTGGGCGAGTTGCTCGCCCTCGGCGAGAGTGTGCGCGCGGGCGGACTGCGCCTGGTCTGGATCACCGGCGAGGCGGGCATCGGCAAGTCCACGCTCGCCGAGGCGGCGCTGGGCGCGCTGGCCGCCACCGGGTGGCAGGTCGCGATCGGCGGCTGCCCCGAGATAGACGGTGCGCCCCCGGCCTGGGCCTGGGCCGAGATACTGGACGCCGCAGCGGGTTTCGCCGGCGCGGTGGATGCCGGGACGCCGCCCGAGCCCGTTCCCGCGGACGCCTTCGGCATGTCCCGGACGCTGGCCGAGCGGTGTCACCGGGCCGGTGCGGCGGCGCCGGTGGCGCTGCTGCTGGAGGACGTGCATCGCGCCGACACCGCCACCCTGCAGGTGCTGCGCCAGCTCGCGAGCTGGCTGCGCGACGAGCCGGTGCTCGTCCTGCTCACCACGCGCAGATCGGAAGCCGTTCCGGGGGTGCACAATACGGCGGCCGCGCTGGCGCCACAGACCGCGCTGCGGCTCCGGCTCAGCGGACTGGACCCCGAGGGCACCCGACAGGTAGCCAGGGCCGCGGGGCTGGCTCCGGTGGACGAAGACCTGGTGCACCGCCTGCACCGGCGCACCGGCGGAAACCCGCTGTTCGTCCGGGAACTGGCGAAACTGCTGGCCGCGCACGGCGACCTGGAGCAGGTGCCCGAATCGATCCGCGAACTCATCGACGATCGCGTCGCGCGCCTGCCCGCGGGCGTCACCGAGGTGCTGCGCCACATCGCCATCTGGGGCACCGGAATCGAACTGGGGACGCTCAGCTCGATCTCGGGTGTGGCGCGGGACGCGCTGATCGATCTGGTGACCGCCGCCGAGACGGCCGGCCTGGTCGGCGCCCGGGGTTCGGGGCGCATCGACTTCGAGCACACCCTGATTCGCGACGCGGTGTACCTGGGTATCCCGCCGCTGCGCCGCGGTCGCATGCACTGGGCGGCCCTCGAACTCCTGGCGGCCCCGGCGGCCGCGCACGCCCGGCCCGCCCCGGACCCCGAAGTGCTGGCCCGGCACGCCTTCCTCGGCGCGACCCCCGAAACCGCCTGGCATGCCATCGAATACGTCCGGGTTGCGGCCCGCCACAGAATGAAGCACCGCATGCGCAGCGAGACCGTCCGGCTCCTGCGATCGGCGGTGCAGCTGCACGAACTCGCCGGGCACACCGGCGAATACGCCGCGCGCCGCGACCGCGTGGCCCTGCTCGAGCTGCGCTGCACCCTGGTGACCGCACTCGCCTACGACAACCGGCACGGCGAGGCCCGCGCCGAACGCCTGCGCGCGCTCACCATGGCCGAGGAGCTCGGCGACGACGAGCTGCTGCACGCCGCCCTGACCAGCTGGCGGGTGCCGGTCATCTGGGCCATCCGCGAGTGGCGCCACCCGGATCACCGTGTCCGCCAAGCTCTTTCGCGCGCCCTCGCGAGCCTCGACGCGCTTCCGCCGCAGGCCGCGGACCGAGCCGGCGCCACCGCGACGAACCGGACAGCGGCGACCGACCACACCGCGGCTGCCTCCCACACCGCAGCAACCGACCACACCACGGCGACGGACCGGACAGCGGCAACCGACCACACCGCAGAGCCCGACCACACCACGGCAACCGAACGCACCACAGAGCCCGACCACACCACGGCAACCGAACGCACCACAGAGCCCGACCAGATCGCAGGGACCGCTGACACCGTGGCAACCGGCTACACCACCACGGACGAGCCCGCCGGCGGCGCGGAACTCGCGTCGGCTTCCGGGAATTCGGCCGCCGCGCTCGTGGCCGACGCGGCCGCGAGCGTGTACCCCGCGGGCGGCACAGCGCGCCGCGGACCGCACTCGGAGCAGGACGCGGGCGGGCAGACCAGCCCGGCCGGGGAGTTCTCCGCGGCGGTGAACGCTGCCGGCTCGATCGCGAAGAGCGAAGTGGCGGTGCGGCTTCGGATCGCGGCGTCGTTCGAGGCGGGGCTGGAGGAGTACGGCGCGGGGCAGGCACTCGCGCGCGAGGCACTCGCGCTTGCGCGCGAACTCGGCGACGCGGAACTGGTGTGCGCGGCGATCAACGCGCTGACCTATGTCGAGTTCGACTACGACGCGGAGTTCGTCGCACTGACCACCGAGATGGAACGGGTGGCGGAGGCGGCGGGGCTGGCCGACTACCGGGCACTGGCGCACTATCAGGGGTACCGGGTCGCGGTGGCGCGCATCGATCTTCGCGAAGCCGGGCGGCGGGCGGCGCACACCCTCGAATGCGCGGACGAGGGCCAGTTGCAGCCGCTGCTGGACATGGTCGGCTGCTTCGCCGCCACCATGGAGCTGCTGCGCGGCGAGGTCACCGCGGCCGAGCGGTTGTACGAGCAGTTCGGCAGGCGGATACGGCGTTCGGGCAGCACCAACGCCACCGAGTCGGAGTTGTTCTGCGCCATGGCGATCGGCTGGGCGCGCGGGAATCTCTCGGGGCTGGTGGACCGGATCGCCGCGAGCCACGCCGAACTCCCGAGCGTGATGGCGCAGCCGTACGCACTGGCGCTGGTGCACGCGGATCGCATGGACGCGGCGCGGGCGGTCTTCGAGCGCACCGATCCGCGGCACGACGGACCGTACCCGGTGCTGATGTCGGCGCTGCGGGCCCATACCGCGATCGCGCTGGGCAATACCGACTCGATTCGAACGCTCTACGAATTTCTATTGCCGCATACCGGCACGGTCATCGGCGTCGAAACCGGGATGGCGTCCTTCGGGCCCATGGACGCGGTACTGGCAGCGCTCGCCGACGCGGCCGGCGACTCGGGCGCGGGGGACGTACATCGCGAACAGGCGAGCGGACTGCTGGAACGAATCCGGGCGGAACTGCCGCGCGCCGGAGATTCGCCACTGCGTGCCGCGTAAATAAGCGCTGGTGGAACCTCTTTATAAGGCCGGAGCCGGTACCCATCGGGCACCGGCTCCGGCCGAATTTCACTACGGGATTTTCCCGTTATTTTACTTCGAGCGCTGGTACGCCTCGACGATCTCCGCGGGGATACGTCCCCGGGAGGACACCTGATGCCCCTGGGCCCGTGCCCACTCACGGATCGCGGTGCTCTCCTCGCGATCCACCGCCGGACGGGTACGCCCACCCGCCACGGCGACCTTGCGCTGCTTGGAGCGCCCCACCTTGCGGGCCTTCTCGGTCCACGCTTCCAGCGACTCCCGCAACTTACCGGCGTTCTTGATCGACAGGTCGATCTCGTAATCCATCCCGTCGATCGAGAAAAAGACGGTTTCGTCGGCCTTCGATTCGCCGTCGTAGTCGTCAACCAGAGTTACGGTGACTTTCTTCGCCATGGACTGCCCTTCCACGTAGAGGTGCCGCTATTCGCCGAAATGCTAATGCCATGACTGGAAGGTTTCAAACCAGGCACGTTTGGAATTACCCGAGATCAGACTATTCTGCTATTACCGCGCAGACCAGACGGTCTTCAGCACACCCGGAATGCGGTCAACCGCCACCCCGAACGACCGCGAACAATACGCGCCGCAAGGGCGAAATGTCTGATTCCTCGATCGTATGCGGCACACACTTCCGCCCACCGCGAGTCCGACATGATCACATCCACCCTGGTGAGGGTCGCGCCGCCGAGTTCACGCCCGGGCGCCGCCCCCGTGCTCGCCAGCGTGCTCAATGCGGCGATCACGGGAGGCTCGGCCAGCGGGCGCAACTGCGCCGGAGAACGGCGGCCGTCCAGCACCTCCAGGACCACGCGCAGCACGGCACGGGCGAATTGCCGTGCGCCGGTGTGCGCTTCGCCGGAAGTGACCGATTTCGCAGGCTGCGAAGGCGTTATTGCCCGTTGTAGCGCAACGGCTCCGGGACGTGCATCCACCGTTTTTCGTATGACGCCATTGCGACAGGAGACCGGGCGCGTATGCGACACCGAATGGCCGCGCACCATTGTTTGCCAATGTGTTGCGCACGTGGGTAAATCGGCCGTCCAGTATTCGGCGGCGACACCGCCGAGCGCCAGCGGCGGCTCCAACCCCGGTGCGCGGGAAAGGAATCCACCGTCCGAACCCATGGCCACCCCCGGTCGTTCCTCGGCTGCCGTGCTCTCTCGAACCCATCCTCGGACACGACCCGCCGCGGGCGCGGGCGAGCGCGGACCTCGCACTCCCCCGGAAGGCGCTGCCCGCCGGGCGAATCAGCGCAGCAGCGCCAGCCTGCCCGCGAAATCGGTGGGCAGATACAGCACCGGGCTGGTCGTCCAGAGCTGTCCGGAGTACGGATCGTAGTGATTCGGCATGGCCACGCCCGCCGGCGCGAAGGCGTCGAAGCCGTGCGCGGCCGTGGTGCGGGTGGCACGCCACAGATGGTCGGCGAAAGCCACCACCGCCGCGCGGTCACCGGCGACCGCACCGCCCCGGACCTCGGCGATCTTGGCCGCTACCCCGTCGGTGGAGAGGTAGACGAGCGTGCCGTCCGCGGCCCGATCCGGATCGATGGCGATGACATCGGTCATGCCGTACGCGGACCGCAGCACCTCGGCGATCTCGGTCTGCGCGTAGACCGGAATGCGGCGATCCCCGCGCGCGGCGACCACGGCGGCAGCGAGTTCGGTGTTGACCGGCCCCGGCTCGCCGACGGTGCGGGCCGGATCGACGCCCGCGGGAACGCGATTGCCGAAGCTGTACGCGACGATGAGCGTCGCGGACTCGGCCGGGGCCGCGGGCACCGTCCACAGATCGGCGACAGCGGGCGGCGGGGCGGCCGGGCCGGCGGTCGCCACGGCCGCCGAGCCCAGCAGCGCGGCCGCCACCAGGGGCACTAACTTCCAGGTGGAACTCATACGCCCGATGCTAGCCAGGGGTGTCTCAAACCTGCTGGAGGGCCTTGCCGGCGGTCACCGGGCGCAGTGTCTTGCGCAGGTCGGTACGCATGGTGGTGGCCGCGTCGATCAGGTAGTTCTGGCGCACCTGCCACGGATGCCGGTCACCCTGGCGCGGGAACTGCCCGATGGACCGCTGGATGTACCCCGAGGCCAGATCCAGCAGCGGCCGCTCGCGCAGCTCCCGATCCGGTTGCGGCACAACGGCGCTGTAGCCCTGCCGATCCATGAAGCCCAGGATGCGGCACACCAGCCGCGAGGACAGGTCCGCGCGCAGGGTCCAGGAGGCGTTGGTGTAGCCGATGCACACCGCGAAATTGGGCACGCCGGTGAGCATGGTGCCCTGCCAGACGAACTCCTCGGCCAGCTGTACCGGAACCCCGTCCACCCGCAGCTCGATGCCGCCGAAGGCCAGCAGCTGCAGGCCGGTGGCGGTGACCACCACGTCGGCCTCGAGGACCCGGCCCGACTTCAGGCGAATGCCCTCGGGCACAAAGCTTTCGATGTGATCGGTGACGACCTCGGCCCGGCCCTTGCGCATGGCCTTGAAGAAATCGGCGTCCGGCACCGCGCACAGCCGCTGGTCCCACGGGTCGTACTCCGGGGTGAAGTGCTCGGCGACGAGGTCCCGGTCCTTCAGGATGCGGGTGGTGAGCCCGGTCAGCAGCTTGCGCGCGGCCTCGGGCCGGCGGCGGCAGTACTGATAGAAGCCGATGTTGAACAGGATGTTCTTGGTGCGGATGACCCGGTGCGCGAGCTTCGGGGGCAGTTTCTCCCGAATGCTGTCCGCGAGCTTGTCCCGGCCCGGCACCGCCGAGATCCAGGTGGGACTGCGCTGGAGCATGGTGACCCGCTCGGCCTGCTCGGCCATCGCCGGCACCAGCGTGACCGCGGTCGCGCCGCTGCCGATGACCACGACCTTCTTACCGGTGTAATCCAGGTCGGCGGGCCAGAACTGGGGGTGCACGACGGTGCCGGCGAACTCGGCCAGGCCGGGGAATTCCGGCGCGTGGCCGCGGTCGTAGTCGTAGTAGCCCGCGCAGGAGTAGAGGAATCCGCAGGTGAGAGTGCGCAGTTCGACGGTGTCCCCGGTGCGCTGCTCCAGGGTCAGCTCCCAGTGCGAGGCGGCGCTGTCCCATTCGGCGCCGACCACCTTGGTACCGAAGCGGATGTGCCGGTCGATGCCGTTCTCGCGGGCGGTCTCCTCGATATAGCTCAGGATGGACGGCCCGTCGGCGATGGACTTGGCCGCGACCCAGGGCTTGAACGGGTAGCCCAGGGTGAACATGTCCGAGTCCGAGCGCACGCCCGGGTAGCGGAACAGGTCCCAGGTGCCGCCGAGGGCGGCGCGGCTCTCCAGCACGGCGTAGCTGCGGCCCGGGTGCTCGGTCTGCAGACGATAGGCCGCGCCGATGCCGGACAGTCCGGCTCCGACTATCACGACATCGAGGTGTTCGGCGGGGGTTGTCGCGGCGTTCATGTCTTCCAGTCTGGGACGGCCGTCCGGTCCATTCTTGACTCTGGGCGACAAGTATTTGATTCTGTACGACATGTCGGTCATTCGATCCGCCGGATTGCGCGGATTCCGCGCGACGGTCGGCGAGCTGGGCGGAGATCCGGAAGAGCTGGCCACCCTGTGCGGACTGCCGATCGAAGCCCTGGACACCGACGATCTGCTGGTTCCGGACCAAGCCGTGGGCGCGGTCATGGAACTGGCCGCCCATCGGCTGCACTGCCCGGATCTGGGCCTGCGCATCTCACGCCGCCAGGACCTGGACATGCTCGGCCCGCTCGCGCTGGCCATTCGCAACTCCCCCACCCTGGCCGACGTCCTGGACTGCACCTCGCGCTACCTGTTCGTGCACGCGCGCTCGCTCAGCCTCACCATGGGACCGGACCCCTACGGCGATCGCGGCGTCATCGCGCTGCGGTACACAGTCACCCAGCCCGGTCTGCCCATCCCCGTCCAGGGCACCGATGTCGGTCTCGCGTTCGTGCACCACACGATCGCGCGGCTCGCCGAACCGCGCTACGGGCTGCGCTCGGTCGAACTGCCGTACCGGCCCGCCGCGCCCATCGCGGTGTACGAGGAATTCTTCGGCGCGCCGGTGCGGATCGAGCGGCCGGTGGCGCTGCTGCGCGTGCCCGCGTCCCTGGCCACGCGCGCACTGTCGGGCGGCGACGAGAATCTGCATCAGCTCGCCATGGCGTTCCTGTCCCGCCAATCCGGCGGCGCGGCCGCGGCGCTCACCCCGCGGGTGCGCACCACGCTGCAGAAGCTGCTCGGCACCACCGCGCCCGAAATCGACGCTGTCGCACGGCTGCTCACCCTGCACCCGCGCACGCTGCAACGCCGGCTCGCGGCCGAGGGCACCTCGTTCGCGACCCTGCTGGACGAGGTGCGGCGCGGGGAGGCCCGGCGCTACCTGACCACCACCGACATCCCCCTGGGTCAGGTGGCCTCGCTGGTCGGGCTGTCCGAACAGTCGACCTTCACCCGGTGCTGCCGGCGCTGGTGGGGCGCAACGCCATCGGCGATCCGGCGCGGCAGCGCCGCCCCGAACTGACCACCGGGCCCGGCGCCCCGGTTCACAACTGGCGACTCGGCACGAACACCCGCACGCCGCTGATCCGAGCGCCGCGCTCGGTGAAGTCGAGCTGTGCGATGCCGCGACCCTCCCGGGTCTCCACGCTGGCGGTGACATTGCGCCCGGCCGCCAGCGGCTTGCTCCAGCGCAGCCCCTTGGCGCGAAGGGTGAAGTCCTCCAGTGACATCCGCTCGTCACCGGCCCACGACAGTTGCGGCACCGGCGCCAGCGCCGCGTGCGCGCCCGCGACCTCGCCGCGGCCGATGGCGTCCAGCAGCCGGGCCGCGGCCTGCTTGCCCGCCTTGCCGACGCTGCTCATCCCCTTCATGAAAGCCAGTGCGCCGCCGACGCCCTGATTGCTCACCAGCTGCGGACCGAGCTTCGCGCCGGCCAGCAGGCCCTGCGCGCCCGAACCCATCAGCTGGGCGATCATGCCCGGCAGTTCCCAATGCGCGCGCAGCGCACGGATTTTCAGCACGCCGTCGACCTCGGCCAGGTCGTAGCGCAGGTGCATGGGCACGTGCAGGGTGACGCCGGTGGACATGGTGGTGGCGATGCTCAGATCCCGGAAGACCGTCATACCGCAGACGACGTCATTGGCGACGTCGAAGGCGATGCCGTTGGGCGCGATGAAGGTGTCGTAGAAACGCTCGATGGCCGCGCGGCCGATGTGCGGGCGCGAGCCCACCGGATCCTCGACACTGCCGTTGTCGGCGAACAACCCCACCCAGGCGGCGCGGTCGTGCACGCCTACGGCCTGCGGTGAGGCTTCGACGGTCGCCAGCAGTTCGGCGGCAGTGGGATTCGCGGGCACGGTTCCTCCAGGTGATCAGCAAGCGCGCGCGATGATACCGGCCGTCCCGTACCCCGGTCCCGGGAACGGGACCGGACGTGTGCGGCACCACTTTCCGCGCCGCGGCCGTCCGGGCCCTGCCGCTCGGATCGCGCCGCCGCTACTGCTTGGGGAGTGCGAGGTTGCCGCCCACGTCGGTGATATTCCAGTTCTGCGACGGATCGATGGTGACGTTGTAGGTCACCGTGGTCTGCACGCCGTCCGGATTCTGGGCGTTGGTCGAGGTGACGTTCAGGAAGACGTTGACCTGGTAGCGGCCGTTGTCGTGGGTGGCGACCTTGGCCGCGACCGGGGTGGCGCTCGAGGTCCACTTCAGCGGGACCAGGATCTCCTGGAGCTTGGGCGCGGTGGCGTCGAACTTGGCGGCCAGCGCCGGGCTGGTGTTGGCCTTGAGCCGGCCGTTCCAGGCGTTCAGGTCGGTGAAGTCGATGTTCGAAGCGCCCACCGCGTAGTCGGTCGCGACCTGCTCGGCGTGCCGGGCATCGTTCGCGGCGGCCTCGTTCGAGGCGAGGTCGTGCCGAGCGGAGAGCCACAGTGCGGTGGTGGTGAAGAGCGCGCCGATCAGGACCACGGCGGCGGCCGCCAGGCCCAGCGTGGAGAGCTTCAGCTGCACGGTCTTCGCCGCCGGGGCGGGAGCCGCCGCCGGCTCGGCGGCGGGCTTGCCCAGGTTCACCGGGGCAGCCTCGGGGGCGGCTCCGGCGGATGCCACCGACTCGGATTCGCCGGCGCCAGGGCGCTTCGGATCGGTGTCCTGGGACATCCGTGTTCTCCTTCTTCGGGTACTGCTATTTGACGTTGACCTGCACGCGCACCGCCCTCTCGCCGGTGGCCGCGAGGGCCTGCGAGATCAGGGCGCTGATATCGAGCTGGGGGCCCGTGGTGCGCGCGGCATCCGCGAGCGGCTGCAATTGGGGCGCGAGGCTGTTCAATTCGGGACCGGCCGCCCGCAACCAGTCGGTCAGCTTCGCCAGGAAGGGCGCCAGACCATTGCTGTCCACATACGACTGCGGTCCGGGGGTCTGGTCGACCAGTCTACCGACAGCGTTGACCAGCTCTTCGAGAGACCGAGTGAACTGCAACAACGCGGGGGCAGCGGCCGCGGTGGCCGCACCGATGCCGTCCATGTTCGAGGCGGCAGCCTGGAAGCTGTTCAGTAGCTGAGCAATCTTCGGTTCCCGGCTCATGATCGCCGAGGCCAGCAGATCACCGGCGCGCGTGAGCTGGGGCATCACGCTCTCGGTGCCGTCGAAGGCCGCGCCCAGGGTGCTCGCGAGCGAGGCGGCGACCTTCGGGTCGAGCTGATTCATGACCTGGTTCAGCTGACGCGACACCTCGGGAATCGACAGCGGGGACTTGATGGTGGCGGTGTCCAGGCGCTGACCGTCGCGCAGATAGGGCCCGGCGCCGGTCTTGGGCCGGATCTCCACGTACGGCTCGCCCAGCGCCGAGAGCTGCTCGATGCTGATCACGCTGTCGGTCGGCACGCGGCGGTCGGCGTCGACCCGGAAGCCGACCTCCACCCCGCTCGCGGTACCCGCCACCGAGGTGATCTGCCCGACCCGCATGCCGGTGAGCAGAATCGGCGAACCGACGCTGAGACCGCCGGAATCGGCGAGCACCATCGAGGCGTGCGTGAACTCGGCGAACGGATCCGCGCGCACCACACCGAAAGTCAGGTACCCCGCACCCACCACGGTGACGGCGGCGATACCGCCGAGCGAGGCCAGCGATCCCCACTTCATCGCACCGCTCCGATCATGCGCAGGGTCGAGACGATATTTCCGACCTGGTCGTCCTTGGCCACCGAATCCACCCGCACCCCGGTGACATTCACCTTCGGGCCGCGTTCCACGAAGGGAATCAGCTTGTCGCGCAACAGCGCGACGAGCAGCGACAGATTCGAGGGAACCGAGGTGTCGAGCGGGCGGCCCGAGAGCGCCAGCGGCACTAAGGCCTGCGCGGCGCCGTCGGCCGCGGTCACCACCGGCGTCAGCCACGGCAGCGCGCCGCCGATCTGCCCCAGCGCGGTGAAGATCTGGGCCACACCGCGAATCGACTCGGTCGCGCCGGTCATGGCGTCCACCGACTGCTGACTCAGCTCGTGATCGAGGAAGTCCGCGCGGTCGTGCAGCACCTGGGCGTTGGTGCCCAGGCCCTCGAGCAGGGAGTCGATCGAGTCCAGATTCGCCGCCAGATCCACGGCGTTGGCCGCCGCGTTCTGCGCGATGCGCTCGGTCTCGCCCGGATCGGCGGGCAGCACGGTGTTGAACCGATTGATGATGTCCTGCAACTGATTCACCGCGCCACCCTGGGTGAACGCGGCCAGCGCGGCCATGGTGTCCTCGAGCTGCACCGGCGGGCGGGTGCGCTCCTGCGCGATGGTGCCGCCGTCGGCAAGCAGTTGCCCGAAGCCGTCGGTCGGCGTGGTCAGGGCCAGGTGGATGTCGCCGAGCACGGTGTTCTGGCGCAGTTCGGCGATGGTGGTCGCGGGCAGCCGCACATCGGCCGAGATGTCGGCGTCGACCACCACGTAACCGCCACGGCCGCCGCCGGCACGCACCGAATCCACCACGCGCACACCGGCTACCGAACCGACCTGCGCGCCGTTGGCGATCACCTTGGCGCGGGCGGGCAGGTTGAGCACGTTGGCGAACTCGATGTGCACCCGATAGGTGGGGCCCGAGACCGTGGTGCCGGGGACCGGCACCGACGACGGGTCGAAGGCGCAGCCGCCGACGCCCGCGAGCAGTCCGGCGGTGAGCACCGCGGCGCCCGCGCGCCGCTGCCAAGTTCGAATTGTCATCGCGCACCTGCCATGTCGAGCACCAGCGGCACCAGCGGCACGTTCACCATGCCGTCGGCGGAATTCGTGCACGCGCCCGGGGTCAGGGCGTTCACCGCGGCGCACACCCGTTCGGCCTCGGGCACGGGCAACGCCGCGCGAGGTGAGCCGTAGGTGACGCCGTCACCCATGACCGACCGCGCGGCGCCGGTCAGCACCGGAAGTTTGAGCATGATCTCCGAGATCGACCCGACGTTGGCGCGCAGCAGGCGCACCAGCGGCAGGGTGTCGTCCAAGGCCCGCATGATCGGATCACCGGCGATGGTGACCAGGTCGTTGAGCATGGGCAGCGCCCGGCCGAGGCTGTCGATCAATTCCGCTCCGGGACCGAGCAATTCGGTGCTCGCGTTGTTCAGCGCGGGCGCCAGGCGCAGCAGCATGGAGCGCAGATCGCCCCAGTGCTGCTCCACCTTCACCCCGACCGAGGCGAAGGCGTCGAAGATGCCCGCCAGGTGCCCGATGTCCGCGTCGGGCGCGGCCAGCGCCGACCCGAGCTTCTTGACGATCTCGTTGATCTGCGGCCCGGCCCCCGCGGTCGCGGTGTCCAGCCCGGCCAGCCCGTGCTCGAGCGCGTTCGGGGAGTCGGCGGCCTGCAGCTGCGCGGACAGATCCGCGATGGCGGTCAGCGTCTCGGTGATGCTCTTGGGCGTCAGCGTCTTGTCGATGCATCGGCTCGAATCCCATTGCGCGGCATTCTTGCCACTGAACAGCACCGCCAGATTGCGGTCCGCCACAATGGAATCGGCGACGGTCGTGGCCGCGGCGTCGGCGTAGACCGGGTACTTCGCGTCCACCGAGAACGCGACCTTGACCTTGGCCCCCTCGGCGGCGATGGAATCCACCGTGCCCACCGCGATGCCGCGCATCGTCACCTTGTTGCCGACGTAGAGGCCGACCGCGTCCGGCATGAGGGCGCAATAGGATTGGGTCTTTTTCATGGGGTCGAAGTAGACGAAGTAGCCGACCGTGGCCAGCACCGCCACCAGGACCGCGCCCGCGACCGACATGAACGCCTGCGAGCCGAGCATGCGCTTGAACATCAGCAGTCCTTTCCGGGCACCGGCACGCACACCGGCGGCACGGTCACCGTCTGCTGCGACTGATCGACGTGCACGCCGTCCGCGGGGATGACGAGTTCGGCGAACCTGTGCTGCAGGCTCTGCGCGGCGGCCAGGGTGGGCTCGAAACGCCTTCCCAGCTCTTCCAATTGGTCGATCGCGTCGGTGAGTTTGGTCTTCAGCGACTCATCCCAGGCGGGTTGGGCGCCGGCCAGCCGGGCCACGACGCCGCCGAGCAGGCGCAGCGCCTCGGCCATCTCGGTGTGCTTGTCCTCGAGCACGGTGACCAGCAGGTTCGCGTTGTCCATGAGTCGGCCCAGATCGGATTTGGCGCCGTCGTACATGGTCACGTACTCGTCGGCCACCGCGACGGCGTTGGACACCTGGGTGCGCTGGCGTTCGAGCATGTCCACGTAGGCGCCCACGGTCGACAGGGTGGTGCGCAGGCTGTCGGGCGCGGCCGCGAACGAATCGCCCAGCGCGGCCAGATTGCGGTTGAGGCTGTTGCCGTCGAGCGCGGCGAGCGGGGCCGCCGCGTCCTGGAACGTCTGAACCAGGCTGTAGGGCAGGCGAACTCGATCCGCCGGGATGGCCGAGGACCCCAGTTCCCGCTCCCCCGCCGGGAATACCGCGACGTAGTGGCCGCCGACGATGGTCAGCATGCGAATGTCCAGGGAGGTCTGATCGCCCAGGAAGACATCCGAATCCACGGTGAAGGTCATGATCACGCGATCGGGTTTCAGCTCCAGCGTTTTCACCTCGCCGACCGAGATGCCGGCGATGCGCACGTCGTCGCCGATCTTCACCGACTGCGCCTCGGACAGCTCGGCGGTGTAGGTCTGCTTGCCGAACGGCACCACGAACAGCACCCCGACCGCGACCAGCGCCACGACCAGCAGGGCCGCGCCGATCACGCCGCGGCGCAACTCGCGCTTCTTGCGGGTGCCGTCGTCGATGACCAGATCCTCGCGCCGCAGCGCGTCGCGCAGGCGCGCCACACTCATCCCTTGCATATCGCCACCCGCTGTCCCGAGATCAGCACCTGCACCAGCTCCGGCAGTTCGGCATTGCCCTTGGCGCACACCGGTTTCCAGCCGGTGGCGTTGGCGGGCGCGGCGGCGTCGGCGGCGGTGAGCACCGCGGGCAGCCGCCCGAACACCTCGACCGCTTCCGCGGCATCCGGGAAGATCTGCCGGATCAGCGCGTCCACGTCGTTGCCGCTGGTGATGCCGAGCGTGCGCAGCAGATTGTCGATGGGGCCGAGCACCGACGGTGCGGTCATGGCGAAGTGCGCCAGTCCGCCGATGTTCGCCTGTAGCGCTTCGAAGATGTCGCTGAGCCGGGCCAGCAGCGGCACCAGGTAGTGCACCCGTCCGCTCAGCCGGTCGTCCAGATCGGACATGTTGCGAATCAGCGTGCCGATCACCTGCTGCCGGTTCTCCACGTGCGCGGCGAGCTTGCCGATCGCGTCCATGGCCGGGCCGATACCGCTGCCGTCGCCCTCGATCAGCGCGACCATGCTGGCGCTGAACTGATTGATGGACTCCGGGGAAATGGTGGCCAGCACCGGCTTCAGGCCGTTGAACAGGCTCGTCACGTCGAAGGACGGCACGGTGCGATCGGTGCCGATCCGCGAGTCCGCGGCGAGGCGGTTCCCGGGCGCGGGCTGCTGCTGCAGATCGATGTACCGCTGTCCCGTGAGGTTCTGGTAGCGAATGGCCAGTGTGCTGTTGTCGTAGATCGGGGCATCGGTCTTGACCGAGAGCCGCACCAGCGCCTGCGCACCGGCGAGCTCGATGTCCTTGATCTTGCCGACCTGCACGCCGTACATGCGCACGTCGTCCCCGACCTTGAGGCCGTTGGCGTCGGTGAACAGGGCCTCGTGGTTTTCGGTGTCCCCGGAGACCGGCCGCGAAATGGCCGTGAGCACCAGGGACAGCACCACCCCGATCACCGAGGCGAACAGACCCAGCCGCCAGGCCGCACCCTTGACGGTCATCGCACACCTCCCAGCAGCGGCACCGCGACCGCGGGCACGCCGCGCAGATCGACCTCGAGATTCAGCACCGGTCCCTGCCCGTCGTCGGGCATGGCGGCGTGCAGGCGCTGCAGCAGCGTGCGCAGTTCGACCGCGGATTGCTGTGGGCGCGGCAGCATCTGGGCCAGCATCGTGAGCACCGGCGCGAGCATGTCGGTGAGACCGGACAGTTCGGTCCCCGCGGTGCCGAGGGTGCCCGCCAGCGTGGGCAGCAGCTGCTGGGTGACGATGGCCAGGCCCGCGTCGTACTGCGCCCGATCGCGCTGCAGGCGCTGCATGCTCAGGATCATGTCGACCGATTGCACGGTGGCCCCGGCGAACCGGCCGCCGCCGTCGAACGCGGGGCCGAGTTCGCCCAGCAGTCGTGACAGCGGCATCGTCTGGTTGTCCGCGATCGTGCGGGTCGCGGTGATGAGCGCCTGCGCCAGCGGCATGAGCGCCTCGGTGTCGGCCGCGGCCTGCGCGATGACCGAGGCCATCTGCGGGGTCAGCACCGAATCGCCGACCTGCGACGCGCTGCGCAGGATCGAACCCATGGTGGCGTCGTAGACGGCGCTCGCCCGGGCACCGGTCAGATCGATGAGCGCGCCCGCGCGCAGCGGCGAACCGCCGGGCCCGCGACGCAGATCGATCTCACTGATGCCGAACAGGTTCGCGGGCGCGTAGTCCACCCGCAGGCTGTCGTCCAGCCCGAACAACCCGGCATCGTCCAGGCGCAGATCGATGCGCTGGGTGCCGTGCTCGTCCGGGGTGATGTCGGTGACCTTGCCGACCAGCACGCCGTTCATGCGCACATCGGTGCCGACGAGCACGCCGTCGCCGATCTGCTCGGTGCGCAGCGTGACCGCAAGGCCCACTTCGGCTTTCTGCGAGCGGTACAGCGCCCAGCTCGCGGCGACCGCGAGCACCAGCGCCACCGCGATGGCTCCGACGGCCATGGATCGCTTGCGATCCACGGCGACGCCGGGCATTCCGTAGTTCGGCATCCCCTACCCCGTGAACGTGATGGCCGAGTTGAATCCCCACAGCCCGAGCGAGAGCACCATGTCCAGGGCGATGATCGCCACCGAACTCGCGCGTACCGCTCTACCCGAGGCGATGCCCACGCCCTCCGGGCCGCCGGTGGCGAAGAACCCGTAGTAGCAGTGGATCAGGATCACGACGACGGCGAAGATGGCCACCTTCACCACCGCCGCGATCACATCGAAGCCTGAGACGAACTGGAAGAAGTAATGGTCGTACACGCCCGCCGACGACCCGTGCACCAGCGTGATCAGGCCACGGCAGGACAGGTACGACAGGATGAGCGCGATGAGGAAGGTCGGGATGATCGCGACCGCGCCGGCCAGCACGCGCGTGGTGACCACGAACGGCACCGAGCGCAGGCCGAGCGATTCGATCGCGTCGATCTCCTCCGAGATGCGCATGGAACCGATCTCGGCGGTCATGCGGCAGCCCGCCTGCGCGGCGAAACCGATGGCCGCGGCGATGGGCGCGAGCTCACGCGTGGTGGCGTAGGCCGAGACCAGGCCCGTCACCGGGCCCATGCCCAGCATGTCCAGGGTCGCGAAGGACTCCACGGCCACCGAGGCGCCCATGACCATGCCGAGCACGATCATCATCGGCACGGTCCCGCCGCCCACGATGATCGAGCCGCGGCCCCAGGTCATGTTGGTGATGGCGCGCATGGTCTCGTCGCGATAGCGCTTCAGCGTCAACGGAATCGACGAGAGCACCTGCCAGACGAAGGCGAGCACGAAGCCCAGGCCCTCGACGCGGCGCAGCAGCAGCCCCCGGCGGTGATAGAAGCGCGCGGCCCAGTGCAGTCCCTTCGGGACGTAGGTCGCGGACATCAGGCCAGCCTCGTGGGCAGGAACATGGCGGTGATCTGCGTGGCGACCAGGTTCACGGTCACGATGGAGACCACCGAGAGCACCACGGCCGCGTTCACCGCGTCGGCGACCCCGCGCGGGCCGCCCTTGGCCTCGAGCCCGCGCTGGCAGGCGATGATCACCACGATGAAGCCGAAGATGACGGCCTTGAACAGCGAGATCCACACGTCGGCGGTGGTGGTGAAGGAGCCGAAGGTGGCCCAGTAGCTGCCGGGCGTCACGTTCTGGCCGCCGATGGCGACCACGTACCCGGCCAGCACGCCGACGAAGATGATGAGCACGTTCAGCAGCGGGGCGACCACCAGCATGGCGACCATGCGCGGGATGACCAGGCGATGAATCGGGCTGATACCCATGGTGTTCAGCGCGTCGATCTCTTCGCGAATGGTGCGCGCGCCCAGGTCCGCGGCCAGCGCGGCCGCGCCCGCTCCGCCCAGCAGGAAGCCGGTGGCCAGGGGCGCGCCCTGCTTGATGACGCCGAGGCCGCCGGTCGCGCCGAGCAGCGAGTCCGCGCCGAGGGTGTGAATGAGGTTGCCGACCTGGACCGAGACGATCACGCCGAACGGGATCGCCATCAGGATGGCCGGGATCGCGGTGACCGTCACCAGTCGCCACGCCTGCAGGATGGCTTCTTTCCACTGGAACTGCCCGCGCGCGATATCGCCGAACGTGCCCGTCACCGCTTCCTGTGCGATGCCCGCGGCGCGGCCGAAGGTGCGCAGCGAGGCCACCGCGGTGCCGGAGAAGTTGTCGCGCACGATGCGGACGGCCGAGGTCTTGCGTACGCGCTGGCCCGGCAAGGTCCGGGTCATCCGCTGACCGAGGTTCGCGAAGATTCCACGGGACGACGCGGGACTGCTGCAACGAGACGTCGGAGCCGACGCCGGGTGACGAGGTTCAAATCTTCTTCTCCGTGATCGGCAACACTGCCTGCCATCAAAGCTAATGGTTACGCCCGGTTACAACAAATCGGCTCCAGGTGTGATGCAGACCTCTAAGTTACCTACCAGTACCCCTGGCTACACTCCCGTTCAGCGGACATTTCCGCGATGTGACCTGGGATTCTGTAACGTGTTATCAGACCGAAACAGCTATGAATGCGGCCTCTACCGCCCTCGTGGCGAACTCCCCGCGCACCCGCTTCGGGCCGTCCGGCCATACCCAACCGTGAAATTAGTGAACTGGCAGCAATCGGAAAAACGGGCACCGGAACCGCGGGTTCGCATCGAACCCACGCGCAGTTCACACCCGGGGTGTTCACTGACCCCGTGGACAACACCGTGTCGGCGATTCTCCGCGCCGTCGACGCCGACGACTGGACGAGCTTCGCGAATCTGGTGCACCCGTACGTGCACTGGACCTAGGACGGCATCACCACGCGTGGGCGTACCCGGGTCATGGCCCTGCTCTCGGGCCGCGAGGGCGTCAGGCCACCGGACAGCTACGAATTCCGCGACGGCCGCGTCTATCGCTGGAACGCGTGAGCCTCACTCGCCGGACTTGTCGATCGGGCGCAGTTCACCGCGATTCGAGTTCTCGCGGTAGGCGGTTCGGCCGAGCAGGTGCCCGATCACCGGCGCGGTCAGCATCGTGAACGGAATGACGAGGATGATCATCCACATGTCGCGGTGATCGCGAATCTCGATCGCGGTGCCGGACAGCACCAGCACCAGCCCGACCACCTGCGGCTTGCTGGCCGCGTGCATGCGCATGAGGGAGTCGGGGAATCGGACGATGCCGATGGCCGCGGTCAGCGCCAGCACCGAGCCGGACAGGATCAGGATCGCCGAGAGCCAGGTCAGCAGGGTCGTCATCGGTCGTCACTCACCCGGAAACGCGTGACCGCCGCCGAACCGAGGAAGCCGACCAGGGACAGCGCCACGATCGCGGGCACCACGGTGGTGTTGCGACTGAACGCCGCGTAGGTCGCCAGCCCGCAGGACGCGATGGCCATGAGCGAATCGATGCCCAGCACCCGGTCCAGGGTGGAGGGGCCCGCCAGAATGCGGTAGCTGGTGATGATGGCCGCGGCGACCAGCAATACCGCGGCAATGACAGCGACTACGGGTGCCATCTGATCACTTCCTGACCGGTCGGGGAATCGGGCGCTCGAAGGCCGCGATCAGCATCTGCTCGACCCGCAGCGCCTGGGTGTAGAAACTGCGCACCGTCGCCGCACTGCCGACGTCCAGGACGTGCACCTCGGCCAGGCACGCCTTGCGATCCAGCTCCAGCACCATGGTGCCCGGAATCAGGTTCATGACGTCGGCCCACAGCACCAGCACCAGGTCCGAATCGGTGGTCAGGCCGATGCGCAGCACCCCGGAAACCGGTGGCGGCGAAGGCCGTATCGCGTACCAGGCCACCTGCACGCTGGACAGCAACGCGTAATACGTACTGACGGCGATCAATTCGATCAGCGGCAGCAACCGCAGCCTGCCCGAGACCGGCAGGCGCGGCAGCGGCAGCCCGAACACGATCACGAAGCCGATCACAAGTCCCGCAAGCAGATTGGCGGCGGTCAGATCGCCCCACAGCGCCGTGTAGACCACCGCGAGCCAGCCGATCAGGCCGATCCGGATCACGCTCGAACTATCGATCCGCATCGGCGTCACCTCCCAGCACCGCGGTGACGTACACCGAGGGATCGTGCAGATCCGCGGCGGCGCGATCGGCGATGCCCAGGATCGGGCCGGCGAAGATCGTCAAGCTCAGGCTCACCGCCACCAGCGCGCCGGTGGACAACACCATCAGCGCGGGAATCCGGCCGGGATCCACGCGGTCGTCCCAGCTCACATCGGTCGTGTCCTCGATGAGCGTCGGGGTCCGGGCGGCGGCGAGATGGCCCTCGGGAGCCTGGGAACGCGGGCGCCAGAACGCTTTCGACCACATGCGCGCGACGACGTACAGCGTGAGCAGACTCGTCAGCACCGAACCGCCGACCAGCACCCAGGCCAGCACGCTGCCGTCCAGCACGCCCGCGCGCAACAGCGCGACCTTGCCGATGAAACCTGAGAAAGGCGGTATGCCACCGAGATTCAGCGCCGGGATCAGGAACAGCACGGCCAGAACCGGACTCGCCGCGGCCAGCCCGCCGAGCCGGCGCAGCGAGGTGGACCCGCCCTGCCGCTCGATCAGACCGGCCACCAGGAACAGGGCCGTCTGCACCAGAATGTGGTGCGCGACGTAGTAGACCGCACCGGCCAGACCGGCCTGCGAGGTCAGCCCGATGCCGAACACCATGTAGCCGATGTGGCTGACCAGGGTGAACGAGAGCACGCGGCGAATGTCGTTCTGCGCGATGGCGCCCAGGATGCCGACCAGCATGGTGAGCAGGCCGCTGACCATGAGCAGCGCGTTCAGGCCGCCGTCGGGGAACCACAGCGTGTAGGTGCGGATGATGGCGTAGACGCCGACCTTGGTCAGCAGGCCCGCGAACACCGCGGTGACCGGCGCGGGCGCGGTCGGATAGGAGTCCGGTAGCCAGTTCGACAGCGGGAAGATCGCGGCCTTGACGCCGAACGCGACCAGCAGCACGGCGAAGGCCGCGGTGCGGATGCCGTCGGGCACGACGCCGGTGCGCTCGGCGATCTGCGCCATGTTCAGGGTGCCCACCGTCGCGTAGATGAGGGCGATGCCGATCAGGAAGATCAGCGAGGACAGCATCGAGACGAGCACGTAGGTGACGCCCGCGCGAATGCGCTCGGTGGTCGCGCCCACGGTGAGCAGCACGTACGAGGCGGCGAGCAGAATCTCGAAGCCGACGTACAGATTGAACAGGTCACCGGCCAGGAACGCGCCCGAGATGCCCGCCGTCAGAATGAGATACGTGGGCCGGTAGATCGAGGTGGGCTGATCGTCGCCGCTGTCGCGCAGGCGCTGACCGGAGCCGTACAGCGAGACCGACAGCAGCACGATCGCCGAGACCAGCAGCATGGCCGCCGATAATCGATCCACCACCAGCGTGATGCCGATCGGGAAGTCCCAGCCGCCGACCTGCAGCGCCACGGTGCCGTGCTGATCGGCCAGCATCAGCAGCAGGGCGCTGATGACGACCTGGGCGGCCAGAGCCGAAAGCATGACGGCGCGTTGCAGATTGGGCATGCGCCCGAAGACCAGGGTGGCCGCCGCGGCCAGCAGCGGCACCAGCACCGGGAGCGGGGCCAGTACGCGGATGAGGTCCGGTGAAACGTTCAATCTTCCGGGTCCTCTCCGTCGCGCCGGGTGGCCACCTCGGCGTCGGCCTCGTCGACCTGGACGTCTTCGGTCGTGGTGAGCATGTAGGCGCGATAGGACAGCGCCAGCACGAACGCCGCCAGGCCCATGGTGATGACGATCGAGGTGAGCACCATGGCCTGGGCCAGCGGGTCCGCCATCTCGGTGTCGGTGGCGTCGGTCGCGCCGCGGATGGGCGGTGCGCCGTCGGGCCCGCCCACCGCGAGCAGCAGCAGGTTCACGGCGTTGCCCACCAGGATCATGCCCAGCAGCATCTTCGAGATGGCGCGTTCGAGGATGAGGTAGACCCCGCACGCGGTCAGCACGCCGATCAGGATCAGCAGCGTCAGATTGGGGCTCATCGCGCTCGGCCGCTCATGCTCGGGAACCTTCCGTCGCCGTCTCGGATTCGTCGTCGGTGGTGTCGCCGAGTTCCATGTCCAGGCGCGCGCCCAGGCTGCGCAGCACGTCGAGCACCAGGCCGACGACGATCAGGTAGACGCCCAGATCGAAGAACAGCGCGGTCACCAATTTGATCTGCCCGAAGACCGGCAGGGTGAACTCGATGATCGCCGAGGACAGCGGCGGCGCGCCCAGCAGCAGGGAGGTGGTGGCGGTGCCCGCGGCCAGGGTCAGGCCCGCGCCGAGCAGGTGCCCGGCGTCCACCGGCAGCGCCTCGCCCAGTTCGTACCGGCCGCCGGCCAGGTAGCGCAGGGTCAGCGCCAAGCCGGCGATGAGCCCGCCCGCGAAGCCGCCGCCGGGGGCGTTGTGACCGGCGAAGAAGAAGTAGACCGAGAGCACCATGATGGTCGGGAACACCAGGCGGGTGGTGAGCTGCAGGACCATGGACCGCTTCTCGCTGGCCACGAGCCTGCCCGCGGGCAGCCAGCTCGGCAGGTCGGGGTTGTAGTCGGGCGAGTCCGCGGCGCGCGGAGCAGCGCCGTAGCGGCGGTTGCGGAAGACCAGGGACGCGACACCCGTGGCGGCCACGATCAGCACCGAGACCTCGCCGAGGGTGTCCCACGCGCGGATGTCGACCAGCAGGACGTTGACCGCGTTCTTGCCACCGCCGCCGTCGTAGGCGGCGGCCGGGATGAGATGCCAGATCGGTTCGGCGGTGCGGGCCGCGATGGCGAATCCCGCGAGCACCGCGACCGTCACGCCGACGCCGGCCGCGAGCAGCGCCCGGCGGACCTTGAAGCTGGCGGTGCGGCTCTCCTCGATCTCGGCGGGGAAGGCGCGCAGCACCAGAACGAACACCACCAGGGTGAGGGTCTCCACCAGCCCCTGGGTCAGGCCCAGATCGGGCGCGCCGTGCATCGCGAACAGCACGCCCGAGCCGTAGCCGGTGACGCCCACGACGAGCACGCTGGCGAGGCGGTTGCGCAGAACCGTGGCGCTGATCGCCATCGCGGCCATGATCGCCCCGATCGCCAGCTGCAACGGCGAATCCCACAGGCGCAGTTCGACTCCCGTGCGGGTGCCGGTCGCCAGGATCACCGCGGGCAGCACCACCATGGTGCCCAGGATGGTGGCCTGGCTCAGCGGCAGCGAACCGCGCTGCACCGATCCGGTCATGCGCAGGGAGATGCGGTCCATGCCGCGCAGGGTGGCGTCGTAGACACGGTCCGCGTTGCCCAGCAGCGAACGGGTGGACTCACCGCCGCGGCCGAAGTACTGGAATATCGCGGCGCCGGCGGCGATGATGCCCGCGGTGAGCGCCAGCGGGACCGTGATGCCGTGCCAGAGGGCGAGGTGCTCGGGGGCCTCCCCGGGCAGGGTCTCGGCATAGGGCCGGATGAGCCCGTCGACCCAGGGCGCCGCGAGACCGCCCAGCAGGCCGGCGAGCGCGGTCACCGCGGCGGGTGCGAGGAACAACGCGCCGGGCCGATGCCAGTCGGCGAAGCCGAGACCGTCCGTGGCGGGCTTGGCGGCGAAAGCGCCCCAGATGAAGCGCGCGCTGTACGCGACGGTCAGGGTGGAACCGGCTACGACACCGGCGCACAACAGGATTCGACTGATGCCGGTGAGATTCCCGGCGTCCAGGATCGCGCCGAGCGCGGCCTCCTTGCCGACGAATCCGAGCAGTACCGGCAGGCCCGCCATGCTCAGCGCGGCCAGCAGCGCGATGCCGAACAGCGCCGGTTCGCGCCGCCCGATCCCCGATAGTCGCCGCAGGTCACGGGTGCCCGCGCTGTGATCGACGATGCCGACCACCATGAACAGGCACGCCTTGAACAGCGAGTGCGCCACCACGAGCGTCATGCCGGCCAGCGCCGCGCCGGGGGTGCCGATGCCGACCAGCAGCACCAGGAAGCCGAGCTGACTGACCGTGCCGAACGCCAGCACGAGTTTCAGGTCGGTGACCTGGAGGGCACGAATTCCGGCCAGCACCATGGTCGTCACGCCCAGCCCGAGCACGAGCGGGTGCCACAGCGGTGACTCCGAGAAGACCGGGGCCAGCCGGGCCACCAGGTACACACCGGCTTTCACCATGGCGGCGGCGTGCAGGTAGGCGCTCACCGGGGTCGGGGCGGCCATGGCGCCGGGCAGCCAGAAGTGCAGCGGGATCAGCGCGGACTTGCTCAGCGCGCCCACCAGAACCAGGACCACCGCGACATCGACGGCCGTGCCGGTGGGCACGTCGCTCGCCGCCAGCAGATCCGAGAGCAGGTAGCTGCCGTAGGCCTCACCCAGGATGACGACGCCGACCAGCATGGCCAGCCCGCCCGCGCCGGTGACCAGCAGTGCCTGAATGGCGGCGCGGCGGCTGTCCGGGCGGTCGGCGTAGTGGCCGACCAGCAGGAACGACAGCACGGTCGTCAGTTCCCAGAAGGTGAACAGCAGCAGCATGTTGTCGCTGGTGACGAGGCCGAACATGACGCAGGCGAAAGCCGTGAGCAGACCCGCGAACACACCGAGGCGGGGTTCGTCGTTCTCGAAGTATCTGGCGCAGTAGGCCAGGATGAGCGCACCGACGCCGAGCACCAGGCTGGCCATGATGGCGGCCAGCGAATCGAAGCGGAGGTCGATGTTCATCCCGATCTCGGGCGCCCACTCGATCCGAACCTGTTGCGTGGAGCCCCAATTCGCGATGACCCACAGCAGTCCCGCGGCGGGGACGAGCGCCAGACCGAAGAAAGCGTCGCGACCGAAGACCCGGACGCACCACGGCGCAGCCAGCGCGGCGAACGCGAGTGCGAGCAGGACTGGCAGCAAATTGGCTCCGATGGTCGGCGGTACGTCGACGGGAAGTCGAGAGGATCCTATCCAAATTCGGACATCGCCCTGAAATCGCGCTGGTGAGACGCCCCGGCGCGTCGCCCGCGGGCACGGCCCGGCGGCACCCCCGCCCACCGGCGAAAACATCGGGTGCGCACGGTACGGGCCGAGGGACCCGCCGGTGTGGGCAACATCATGGCGGCGCGCCGTCCCGCCGTTCGGCGCACCGGGACGCCTACGCTTTTCGAGTGACCGAAACGACCGATTCGGACGGACTGGCGCATCCGCACGAGCCCCATGAGACCGAGGGCCTGGCCGCTCGGCTGAACTGGTTGCGGGCCGGGGTCCTCGGGGCCAACGACGGCATCGTCTCCACCGCCGGGCTCGTCGTGGGCGTGGCCGCGGTGAACACCGGCACCTCCGCGATTCTCACCGCGGGCATCGCCGGGCTCACCGCGGGCGCGATCTCCATGGCCGCCGGCGAGTACGTCTCGGTGAGCACGCAGCGCGACAGCGAACGGGCGCTGCTGTCGAAGGAGAAGCGCGAACTCGCCGAATCACCCGATTACGAACTCGCCGAGCTGGCGCAGATCTACCGGAACAAGGGACTCTCCGCCGAGACCGCCCGGCGGGTCGCCGCCGAGCTCACCGAGCACGACGCCTTCCGGGCGCACGCGGAAGCCGAATTGGGTTTGGACCCCACCGAACTCACGAACCCCTGGCACGCGGCCCTGTCCTCGGCGGTGGCGTTCACCCTCGGCGCTCTGCTCCCCCTCCTGGCCATCCTCCTGCCACCGGTGTCGTACCGGATCCCGGTGACGTTCGTCGCGGTCCTCGTGGCCCTGGCCGTGACCGGCACCGTCAGCTCCCGCCTGGGCCGCAGCGATCCCCGCCGCGCGGTGCTCCGCGTGGTGATCGGCGGCGCGCTGGCCATGGCGGTCACCTACGGCATCGGTCAGCTGGCGGACGTGTCAGGCCTCTGACGGGCTGACGTCGGATCGCCGGCGCCGATCCGGGTGGTGCACCGATGGCCGACCGGGGATGTCGCACTGGCATTTCCACCGGACGGGGTGGCTGGTGTGCAGTCCTCGGCCCAGCACGCATGCGGCCGGAACCCGCCCGAACGACCGAAATCCGGCCACACCCGCGGCCGAGAGGCGGGACTTCCTTGTCACCGATCCAGGCAGCGAGCCGGGGTCGAACAACCCCGGCCCGGCGATTAGGAGGACATCAGGGCACCGGCACCAGGACCGGCGGTTCCACCGGGTGGGGAGGGCCGGGTTCGGCGGGTGGGGGCGGCTCGGGTGCGTCGAGCGGGGGCAGTACGGCGGGGTCGATCACCGCGCCGGCGGGAGGGATCGGCGGGACGACCTCGGCCGGCGGCAACCCGGGCACCGGTGGGACACCTTCGACGGGCGGTAGGCCGTCGACCGGCGGGACACCTTCGACCGGTGGCACCGCGGCTACCGGTGGAACTCCCGCTACCGGCGGCACCCCGGCTACGGGTGGAACTCCTGCCACCGCTGGAACTCCGGCCACCGGTGGAACTCCCGCCACCGGCGGCACCTGGGCGGCGGGGGCCAGGGGCACCCGAATCACCAACGCGGGGGTCGTGATCGGGGGTGGGGCGACCGTGGGGGTGGACTCGGCCGCGCCGGTGTCGCCGGTGCCGGTCAGGAGCATGCCCGTGCCTATCGCCAGCACCATCAGCCCGGAGGCCACGGCCACCGAGCGCAGTGCCCGGGGGTCGATGTCGCCCTCGTCCGCCGGCTTCGATTCGTGAACGCTACCGAGCATGGGCGGTCTACCTCCTACGGGGCGGGCGGCGGCGGCGGGGGCGGCGGGGGCAGCAGGAACGGCAGGATCGGGGCCAGGATGTCCGGTACCGGCGGGGGCGGAGGCGGAGGCGGAGGCTCCGCCGGGGGCGCGGGCTCGGGCGGCGGCGGCTCGGCGGGCGCGGGCGGGATGTACTGCTGCTCGGGCTCGGGGGCGGGCGGCGGCGGTGGGGGCGGCGCCTCCGCGGGCGGCGGTTCCGGAGCGGGCGGCGGCGGGGCGGGCGCGGGCGGCGTCGCCGAATCGACGGGCTGCATGGTCGACGACTTGGATCCGGGGGTGGTGGTGGACTCCGTCCCGTCGGACGTGCCGCCGAGCCCGGCGCCCAGTCCGCCGCCGACCAGCACACAGGCGATGCCGACGGCGAGTGCGCCCATGACGACCACCGAACGCAGCGACATCTCCCCGGGCTCGGTCACGCCGGGGGTGCCGTCGTTGTCCGGTCCGGCGGGGGGTTTCTTCTGCATCGTGCCCAGTGCCACCGAGGAACTCCTTCGTTCGAAGCAGCGCTGTCGCCGATCCGAAAAGCTCGTCCTTCAGGCACGGTACACAGATTTGCCAGAAACTTATACGCGCTCGACCGGAGACGAATATTCCAGCTCAGCATCTATTGAGCAGAATTGCGGAAAGATCGCTGATACCCGTTCACCCCGGTCGGGGGCGGATCGCGGCCGACCCGCCGGACCGTCACGACACCGTGATGACCACCTTGCCGAACGGGTCGCGCTCGGCGAAGTAGCGGTACGCCTCGACCGCCTCGTCGAAGGGGAAGACGCGATCGATGACCGGGCGCAGGCGGTGCGCGGCGACGGCGGCGTTCATCGCCTCGAAATCGGCGCGGCTGCCGACCGCGATCCGGCGAACGGACAGGAACTTGCCGCCGAGCGGGTCCGCCGGTTCGGCGCCGGCGGGCGCGGGGAAGGCGCCGATCAGCGTCACCTGCGCGTTGTATGCCGCTGCCGCAAGGGATTTCGGCAGGGTGAGCAGGCCGACCGCGTCCACCACGTGCTCCACGCCGTTGCCGCCGGTGAGGTCCAGGACCGCCTGCTCCCAATCCGGGGTGGCGGTCCGGTCGATGACCTCGTCGGCCCCGAGCGCGCGCAGCCGCTCGGCCTTCGCCGCCGAGGAGGTGATCGAAACGACCCGCGCGCCCAGCAGTTTCGCGTATTGCACGGCGAACAGCCCCACCGGCCCGGTCCCGACCGTCAGCACCGTCTCACCCGGCCCGACCGGCAGCGGCTTGGTCAGCGCCGACCAGGCGACCAGGCCCGCGCAGGTCATGGCGGCCGCCTCCACATCGGTCAGGTGCGCGGGCACGTGAACAATCGAATCCTCTTCGAGCACGACGTGATCAGCCAGCCAGCCGGCGTTGTTCGCGCCGTACTGCTCATAGGCCAGCGCGAGCAATTGCGGGCCGTCGTTCCAGGCGACGAAGTAGGTGCCGGAGACGCGATCGCCGAGCGCGGCCCGGGTGACTCCCGCGCCCAGGGCGACCACCTCGCCGACGCCGTCGACCAGCGGCACGATGCCGGGGGTCAGCGGCACCGGGTACGTGCCTTCGAGGAGCATGAGGTCCCGGCGATTGAGCGAGGTGGCGCGGACGCGGACCACCACCTGGTGCGGTCCGGGACTCGGCACCGGCCGATCACCCCGAACCAGGCCGTCGAGCCCGCGCAGCGGCTCGGCGCGGTAGGCGCGGGAGGTGGCCGGAAGTGGTTCCGCGGCAAGGGAAGTGCCGGCGACGGAATTGCGCTGATCGAGTTCGTTGCTCATGGGACCGAGTTTGTGCGCCGCGCGGCCGCCGTGCGATTCCCCGCGGGGAATGATCGAGTGGCCGCCGTCGTGATACCCCGCGGGGAATCGCGACGCGGCGCGCCCGGGCACACAGTGGAGGGATGACGATCATGGCGGTGGCGACGGCGAGCCCCTTCGCACAGCAATTACGCCGGTGGCGGTCGCTGCGCCGGATCAGCCAGCTCGATCTCGCGATCCGGGCCGAGACCAGCCAGCGGTACCTGAGCTTCCTGGAACAGGGGCGTTCGCATCCCGGGCGGACCATGGTGGTGCGGCTGTCCGAATCGCTCGGACTGTCGCTGCGCGAGCGCAACACCCTGCTGCTGGCCGCGGGCTACGCCCCCGCCTTTCCCGAATCCGCCTTGGACGCACCGGAACTCGGGGCGGTCCGGGAGGCGGTGGAGACCATCCTGCACGGCCACCTGCCCTACCCGGCGGTCGTCACCCGCCCGTACGGTGTCCTGGTCGCGGCCAATGCCGCCTTCGAGTTGCTGACCGAGGGCTGCGCACCCGAGCTGCTGACCGGGCCGCCGAACGTCCTGCGCCTGGCCCTGCACCCGGACGGCCTCGCGCCGCGGGTGCTGAATCTGCCCGAGTGGGGCAGGCACATCGTCGACAGCCTGCGCAATCGCGCGGCGCACAGTCCGGATCCGGAGCTGGACGCGCTCATCGCCGAGTTGACGGGGTACCTGCCGCCGGTCGATCCCGGCCCGAACCACCTCGGTTTCGCGGTACCGCTGCGGCTGCGGCAGGGGGACGTCGAACTGCGGCTCATCACCACCCTGACCTCGTTCGCCACCGCCACCGACATCACCCTGGCCGAATTGCACCTCGAGGCGTTCCTGCCCGCGGACCGGCCCACCGCCGACCTGCTGCGCGCCCGCTTCGCGCAGGACTGAACCCGGCACACGCGACACCGGGCCCGGCGGCGATTGCCCGCCGGGCCCGGTGTCGTACGCGGCGACCCTTGTCCTCGAATACTCGTAGACGTATATTCGTAGACGAGTAAGGAGGCGCGCGGATGGCCCGCAAACGCAAGGTAGGCAATCTCATGGCCCTGGCCGTGCTCTCGGTGCTCGCCACCGGGGACATGCACCGCTACGAGATCGCTGCCAGATTGCGGGCGTGGGGCAAGGACCGCGACATGGGCGTCAAGTGGGGCTCGCTCTACACCGTCGTGGACAACCTCACCCGGCACGGCTTCCTGGAGATCGCGGGCAGCGAGCGCGACGGCGCGCGCCCCGAGCGCACCATCTACCGCATCACCGACGCCGGTCGCGCCGAACTCGCCGACTGGGCACGGGAACTCATCTCCACGCCCATGCCCGAACAGCGGCCCTTCATGGCGGGCCTGTCGGTGCTGGCGGCCCTGCCGCCGGACGACGTCGTGGAACTGCTCGGGACGCGAATTGCCGCGCTGGAGCGCACGATCGCCGAGCAGCGAGCCCAATTGTCCACGCTGGAAAGCACTTTGCCGCGACTGTTCCTCATCGAGGACGAATACGAACTGGCCATGCTCGAGGCCGAGGCGCACTGGGCGCGCACGACGCGCGACGCCCTCGCCGACGGCACCTTCCCGGAGATCGGGACGTGGCGCGCATGGCATCCAGCCGGAACGACGCCCGCCGAGGTCGTCACCGAAGTGGAGGGAGGAGCGCCCGGGGCGCAGCCGCCGGATACGAATTCTCGATAGACCGGGCCCCGGCGAGCGTGCTGCAACACGACCGCCGAGACCCGGATGTGCACAGTCCCGAACCTCGTTCGTGCAGGCGAACTCGGCTCCGAGTTTGGCAACTACAGGATAACTGGCTTCGCCGCGCGCGCAGGGATTCGGGTAAACGATCTTTATCGATACCCAGGGAGAAAACCCATGTCCCTCATTGACACTGCCCGCGTGCGGTCCGCCATGGTCATCGGCGGTGGCATCTCCGGTCCGGTGACCGCGGCCGCCCTGCAGCGCGCCGGCATAGCAACCCGGGTGTACGAGGCCTATCCCGGCCCCGCGCACAGCATCGGCTCCAACTTGGCGCTGGCTCCGAACGGAGTGGCCGCCCTCGACGTGATCGGCGTCGGCGACGCGATTCGCGCCATCGCCGCGCCGTTCAGCGCCCAGTCCGCCGCCATCGGCGCCAAACACGTCGACCTGCCCCGGCTGGCCGGGGTGGAACCGCTGCGGCTGGTCGATCGGCCGGACCTGCACCGGGTGCTGCACGAGCACGCCGTCGCCCAGGGCGTCGAGATCGAGTACGGGCGGCGGCTGATCGGGGTGGACGAGCGCGCCGACGGCGTCACCGCGCGTTTCGCCGACGGCTCCACCGCCACCGCCGACGTGCTGATCGGCGCGGACGGCATCCATTCGGCCACGCGTTCGCTGATCGACCCGCAGGCCCCGGGGCCGACCTATCTGCGCATGCTCGGCTTCGGTTCGTACACCACGTGCGATCTCGAATTGCCGCCGGAGAGCATGACTTTCGCGTTCGGGCACCGGGCCTACTACCTGTACGGCTCCATGCCGGACGGGCGGGTGATGTGGGGTGCGAACCTGCCACACGATCGCAAGCTCTCGCTCACAGAGGCGCGGGCGATCCCGGCCGAGCGGTGGCTGGAGATCCTGCGCGAGACCTACGCGCAGGACAACCCCGGGGCGGAGTTGGCGCGGCGGACCCGGCCCGAGGATCTCGAGGTGGTCGGCGGGCTGTACATCATGCCGCGGGTGCCGAACTGGTCACGCGGGCGCATGGTGCTCACCGGCGACGCGGTGCACGCGCCGTCCAATAGTTCCGGCCAGGGCGCGTCGCTGGCCATCGAGAGCGGTATCGAGTTGGCGCGCTGCCTGCGTGACATCGGCGATCCGGCAGCGGCTTTCGCCGCCTACGAGGCGCTGCGCCGCCCGCGGGTGGAGGCGGTCGCGGCCCGGGTGGCGCGCACCAACAGCACCAAGGCGGCCGGGCCGATCGCGCGCCGGATGATGTCGGCGGTGATGCCGGTCATGTTCCGGATGATGAACCCGGAGAAGGTGTTCGGGGCCGAGCAGCGCTTCCGGATCGACTGGGACGCCCCGGTGCGGCCGGCGCGCGTCAGCGCCTGAGGCCGCACCGCACTCGGCGGCGGGGCGGGCGGCGCACTCAGCGGCGCGCGGGCAGCGCGTCCGGGCGGTCCGCCTCGTCGAGGAGTTTGGTGGCGATGTTCTCCAGCGCCTGATCGAGCAGCGCGCGGTCCTTGGAATCGGTGAGATCCCAGTCCTCCAACTGAGTTTCGAGCCACTGCTTCCAGGCCGCGCGCACCCGATCGACCTCGCGCAGGCCGCGATCGGTGAGTTCGAGTTCGTCCCCGGCGCGCCGGAGCAGGCCCTCCCGTTCGGCCTTGGCGTACACCGGCTCGACGAGTTCGGACGGCACCCAGTGCGTGCGGGCGATGTCGCCGACCGTCGCCGTGCCGCGCAGTTTCTGATAGAGGCGCACCTGCCCCAGCGCCCACGCCTCGTCGCGACTGAGCGAACTTCCCGCCGCGGCAAGGATTCCCGGGTCCGGGACGGCGTTGTCGCGGAGTTTGCGCAGGACCTGCGCCACCGCGCGCTCCAGTTGCACGGCGCGGTCGCCGGAGTCGGGTACCGCGAAACCCTCGCCGACATCGGTGGCCTCCCCGCGCGCGCTGTCGCGCAGCGGCACCTCCTTGAGCAGCCACGCCACCAGGAAGCCGAGCACCGCGACCGGTACCACCCAGCGGAAGACGTAGTCGATGGAGGTGGCGTAGGCGTCGATGATCGGCAGCGCCTGCTCGTGCGGCAACTGCCGCAGCGCTTCCGGGTTCTGCGCGACCTCGGGCGGCACCTTCGCCTCGGCCACCGCCGCACCGAGATTCGGCCCGATCTGATTGGAGTACAGGGCGCCGAAGACCGTGGTGCCGAAGGCGCTGCCGATGGTGCGGAAGAAGGTCACCCCGGAGGTGGCGGTGCCCAGATCGGCGTACGGCACGCTGTTCTGCACCGCGATGGTCAGCACCTGCATCGCCAGGCCGATGCCCAGACCCAGGATCAGCATGTACAGCGACTGCAGCCAGACCGAGGTGTTCGCGTCCATCGTGGACATCAGGAACAGGCCGACGGCCATGACCGCTGTCCCGGCGATCGGGAAGTACCGGTAGCGCCCGGTCCGGCCGACCACCGTGCCGGACAGGATGGAGGTGAAGAACAGGCCGACCACCAGCGGCAGCGTCCGGACCCCGGACACGGTGGCCGAGACGCCCATGACGTACTGCAGGAACGCCGGGAGATAGGTCATCGCGCCGAGCATGGCGAAGCCGACGATGAAGCTCAGGATGGAGCACACGGTGAAGACGTTGCTGCGGAACAGGTGCATGGGGAGCATGGGCTCGGCGGCCCGCAGTTCCACCCGCACGAACAGCACCGTGAGCACGGCCGCGGCCGTGAACAGTCCCAGGATCACCGGCGAGCCCCACGCGTATTCCTGTCCGCCCCACTCCAATCCGAGGATCAGGCAGGTGACCGCGACCGCGATGAGCGCGATGCCCAGGTAGTCGACCAGCGGCTTGACCGTGTTCTTGACCACCGGGATCGTGCGGGCCGCCACCAGGATCATGATGATGGCCAGCGGCACGTTGACGTAGAAGCACCAGCGCCAGGTCAGATGGTCGGTGAAGAGTCCGCCCAAGGTCGGGCCGATCACGGTGGTGATGCCGAAGACCGCGCCCAGCCCGCCCTGGTACTTGCCGCGCTCGCGCAGCGGGATCACGTCGGCGATCAGCGCCATGGAGGTGACCATGAGCCCGCCCGCGCCCAGGCCCTGGATGGCCCGCGCGACGATGAGCAGGGTCATGTCGCCCGCCATGCCGGCGATGATCGAGCCGATGATAAAGATGGCCCCGCTGGCCTGGAAGACGAGTTTGCGGCCGAACAGGTCGCCGAATTTGCCGGCCAGCGCGGTGGCGATGGCCTCGGCCACCAGGTACGCGGTCACGACCCACGCCATATGCCCGGCCCCGCCGAGGTCGGCGACGATGGTCGGCAACGCGGTGGCGACGATGGTGGAGTCCAGCGCCGCCATGAGCATGCCGAGCACCACGGTCCCGAAGATGATGTCGATACGGGCCTTGCTCAGCGGCTGAGGTGGCGACGGGAGGGTTGCGGCTGCGCTGGCACCGGTCATCGGCCCAGTATGTTGCGCTCACCAGCCGCGATTGAGCAACGACACGGCAAATGAGACCGTTCGGTTGCATCGCGCGGCCGCTCGGGAACGGCGCGGCCGCGGGGCAGCGCTGCTCGGCCCGCGAGACCTCAGCCGGCGCGCACCGCGTACGTCCCCAGCGCCGGTTCCAGGGTGTCGAACGCGGTCGCGATGTATCCGAGCACGGCCGCGGCGATGACGTCGTTCGACTCACCGGCGACCGCGCGGCGCAGGGTCTCCTCGAAGAGCGCGCGATGCACCGAACCGAGCAGCGCGGCCGCGACGCGCGGGGTGAAATCATCGGCGGCGGAATCGGTTTCGGCGGCCAGCGCGTCCGCGAGCCGATTCTCGCGCTCTTCGTGGAACTCCCGCAGCCGAGCCAGCAGCGCCGGGCTGCTCACCAGCAGCCCGGCGAAGGCGGGCCCGGAGAATCCGACTACCGGATCCCGCTCCCGCGCGGCCGCCTCGTACGCGCGCCGCAGCGCGTGCAGCGCCGACTCCCCCGGTTCCCGCGCCCGCACGACGGCCGCGAGCCCGCCGACGTACTCCCCCGCCAGATCCAGGACGAGGTCTTCCTTGCGCGGGAAGTAGTTGGTGACGGTCATCTTGGCGACGTCGGCCGCGGCGGCGATCTCGGCGATCGTGACCGCGTCGTACCCGCGCTCGAGGAAGAGCTCGGTGGCGGTGCTGGAGATATTCTCCCTGGTCCGCTGCTTCTTCCGGGCACGTAGCCCGTCCGGGCGAGCGCCGGGATCGGCGGCCTGTCGACTCATGAGAAGGAGCATAGCTTATCTCGTCATAAATTCGTGGTTGACATATTTTTAGACTCAACCTATGTTTATCGCGTTGCCGGGGACGGCAGCGAGACCGAGGGAGCCGCACATGACCGTCACCGCGACCACCACCGCCCGTACCACCGGCGCCGGCGCAGCGAGCCCCATGACCCTCAGCGAGGACTCGATCAAGGACTATCTGCGCCGCATCGGCGGCACGGCGCTGCTCACCGCAGCCGACGAGTACGCCCTGGGCGAGCGCATCGAGGCCGGGGTCCTGGCCCGGCAGCGACTGGCCGAATCCGACTGCGCGGGAACCGAATTAAGCGCACATCAGCGGCGCGAACTGCTGCGTGCGAGCGCGGACGGACAGCGCGCCAAGGACCACATGGTGCGCGCCAACCTGCGGCTGGTGGTCTCTATCGCCAAGCGCTACCCGCCCGCCACCGGCATGTCCATGCTGGATCTGGTGCAGGAGGGCACACTCGGGCTCATGCACGCCATCGACAAGTTCGAGCACCGGCGCGGCTTCAAACTCTCGACCTACGCGACCTGGTGGATCAAGCAGGCCATCGGCCGCGCGCTGAGCGAGCGCGGCCGGGCCGTCCGGCTGCCGTCCCACGTGGCCGAGATCCTGAACCGGGTGCTGCGCACCGAGCGCGCGCTGTCCCAGCGACTGGGCCGCGCGGTCACCGCGCAGGAGCTGGCCGCCGAGCTGGACCTGCCGGTCGCGCAGGTTCGCGATCTGCTCGGCCATGCGCGCGAACCGATTTCGCTGCACACCCCGATCGGCGAGGACGACAACGCCGATCTGGGGTCCCTGCTGCCCGACCCGGGCCCGGACCCGGCGGCGGTGGCCACCGACGGCGCACTGGGCGGCGAGCTGCGCCGCGTGCTGGCCGGACTTCCCGAGCGCGAGGCGCAGGTCATCGTGCTGCGATACGGGCTGGACGGCGACGCCGAGCCGCGCACACTGGAGGAGGTCGGCCGGATCTTCGGCGTATCCCGGGAGCGCGTGCGCCAGATCGAGGCCAAGGCGCTGGGGAAGTTGCGCCAACCGGCCCGCGCCCGGGCGCTCGAAGGCATGCTTGGCTGAGAACGCCCACTGTCCGATCGAGCGGACTACCGCCCGAACTTACTCTGGAGTAAGGTACGGGCCAGCGAGTGCGACGGTGCACATCGAACGCCGAACCTGTGAGGTCAACAGCCATGGCATGGAAGCCAAGCAACATCTCGGATCAGTCCGGACGCACCTTCGTGATCACCGGCGCCAATGGCGGCATCGGCGAGCAGACCACCAAGGTACTCGCGAGCAAGGGCGCGACGGTCATCATGGCCTGCCGCAACACCGCCAAGGCCCAGGAAGTGGCCGACCGCATCGAGGGTGACGTGCGGGTCGCCGCGCTGGATCTGGCCGATCTGGCCTCGGTGCGCGAATTCGCCGACGGCACGGGCGAATTCGACGTGCTGATCAATAACGCGGGCCTGATGAACATTCCGTTCCGGCGGACCGCCGACGGCTTCGAAACCCAGTGGGGCGTCAATCATCTCGGCCACTACGCGCTGACCGGCCTGCTGCTGGACCGGATGCGCGACCGGGTGGTCACGCTGGCCTCCATCGCGCACCGCCAGACCCCCAAGCTCTGGATCGACGACCTCAACTACGAGAACCGCCGCTACCAGCGCAATCTGGCCTACGCGCAGTCCAAGCTGTCCAATCTCATGTTCGCCCGCGAGCTCCAGCGCCGCCTGGGCGAGGCCGGGTCGGCCAAGCGCTCCTACGGCGTGCACCCGGGCGTCTCGGCCACCGATCTGTTCGCCCGCACCGAAACCCCGCTGGACAAGATCTCCAAGCCGTTCGTGGCGATGGTCGGGCACTCCCCCGCCCGCGCCGCGCACTCCTCGCTCTTCGCGGCCACCGAGACCGACGCCGACCCGACCGTCTACTGGGGCCCGAACCGCCTGCGCGGCGCCCAGGGCCCGGTCGAGGCCGCCTCCTCCAGCAAGTTGTCCCAGAACCGTGAGCTCTGGCGCCGCCTCTGGGAGGAGTCCGAGCGACTCACCGGTGTCACCTACAAGTTCTGAGCGGGAACAACCCGGCTACTACGTGAGCCGTAGTAGCCGGGTACCTTGATGGGGTGTCCGCCGCACCCCATCGCCGCCCGGCCCTGATCGTGTTCGTGATCGTGGCGTTCGCGGCGTGCCTGGCACTGGGCTACTGGCAGTGGACGCGCTACGAATCCGGCAGCGGTACCGGCCAGAATCTGGGGTACGCGCTGCAGTGGCCGCTGTTCGCGGGTTTCGTCATCTTCGCCTACGTGCGTTTCGTGCGGCTGGAGAAGGCCGCGCGGGACGAGGTCGCACAGCAGGGTGACCCCGGCGGCGCGGACGCCTCCGATCACGGCGCCGCGTCCGCCCCGCGCCCGCGGCGCGTGACGTCGGCCGCACCGCGCGAGATTCCCGCGGGCCTGCTGCCCGAACGGCCGAAAGCCGCCGCGGAGGCCGACGCACAGACCACCGAATACAACAGGTACCTGGCCGAATTGCACGCCGTCGACATGGATCAACGCATTCAGGACGCGGGACTGGGCAACAACACCGAGAGGAGCGCCGGGTGACCACCCGCGACGAATCCCCCGTGAACACGGACGCCGAACCCGCCGTGCGCACCGATGCCGCGACCCCGGCCCGACCGGCCGGCGCCGCCCCCACCGAGAAGATCCGCGGCGCACTGCTGCGCTACCGGATCCTGGCCTGGATCACCGGCCTGTGGCTGCTGGTGCTGTCCGGCGAGATGGTCTACAAGTACCTGCTGCTCGAGGACAAGAACACCGCCCCGGAGTGGTTCTTCTACATCGCCCAGGCGCACGGTGTGTTCTACATGATCTACCTGGTCTTCACCGTCGACCTCGGGATCAAGGCGCGCTGGGAGCCGGTCACCACGGCGCTGACCTGCCTGGCGGGCACGGTTCCGTTCCTGTCGTTCTGGTTCGAGCACAAGCGCACCCTGGAAGTCCGCAAGACCTTCGGGATCTGACGCACGCCCCCGTACATCGACAAGCGCTCCCCGCCATGACCGCGGGGAGCGCTTTCGAGTCTTACAGCCGAATTCAGTTCTCGGCCAGGGCCTTCAGCGCCGGAAGCAGCTGCTTCAGCGCGCGCCCGCGATGCGAGACGGCGTCCTTCTCGGCGGGGGTGAGCTGGGCCGCGGAGACCGTGCCGCCCTCGGGGACGAACAGCGGGTCGTAGCCGAAACCGCCGTCGCCCACCGGCTTCCGGGCGATGACGCCCGGCCACTCGCCGCGCACGACCGTCTCGACGCCGTCGGCGACCAGGGCGCAGGTGGACACGAAGTGCGCGCCGCGCCGCTCGTCGGGCACGTCCCCGATCTGGGCCAGCAGCAGCGCGTTGTTGGCGGCGTCGTCGCCGTGTGTGCCGGACCAGCGGGCCGACAGCACGCCGGGCATGCCGTTGAGCGCGTCCACCGCGATGCCGGAATCATCCGCG
The DNA here is from genome assembly GCF_042799795.1 of Nocardia sp. NPDC057668. Lineage (NCBI taxonomy): Bacteria > Bacillati > Actinomycetota > Actinomycetes > Mycobacteriales > Nocardiaceae > Nocardia > Nocardia sp. NPDC057668. The sequence goes on from NZ_JBHVIC010000001.1 coordinate 2,797,950, forward strand.
ACACAGGCCAATCCGGTGGCGGCGAAGCCGTCGCGGGCCTTGGCCAGCGAGTTCTCCTCGAAGGTCGCGCCGGTCTCGGGCGCCTCCTCGTATTCGGGAACGTCGTTCAGTCCGACGATTTCCAGGCCCGCGATCCCGGCCTCGTCGAGGATGCGGCGCAATTCGTTGAGCTTCTTGGCATTACGGCTGGCGACCAGTACCCGGCGCGACATCAGGACTTCTTCTTTCCCGTCTCGGACCGTTCGGGCAGCACACCCGGGTAGGGCAGCGCCAGCGCCTCCTTCTGCACCAGGAACAGCTGCTCGCAGCCCGCGAGCGCGGAATCGAGCAACCGGTCCAGGGTGGAGCGCGGGAAGGTGGCGCCCTCGCCGGTGCCCTGGATCTCGACCAGGGTGCCGGTGTCGGTGGCGACCACGTTCATGTCGACCTCGGCGCGCGAATCCTCTTCGTACGGCAGGTCCAGGCGCACCCGGCCGTCGACGACGCCGACGCTCACCGCGGCGATGGCGCACGAGATGGGCTGCGGGTCGGTGAGCTGACCGGCGGCGGCCAGGTAGGTGATGGCGTCCGAGAGCGCGACGTACGCGCCGGTGATGGCGGCGGTGCGGGTGCCGCCGTCGGCCTGCAGCACGTCGCAGTCCACCGCGATGGTGTTCTCGCCGATGGTGGACAGGTCGATGCAGGCGCGCAGTGACCGGCCGATGAGCCGGGAGATCTCCTGGGTGCGGCCGCCGACCCGGCCCTTCACCGACTCACGCCCGGAGCGGGTGTGCGTGGCGGCGGGCAGCATGGCGTATTCGGCGGTCAGCCAGCCCATTCCGGAGTCACGACGCCACCCGGGCACGCCCTCGGTGACGCTCGCGGTGCACATGACCCGCGTCCCCCCGAACTCGACCAGCACCGACCCCGCCGGATGCGAGGTGAATCCCCGGGTGATCTTCACGTCGCGGAGTTCGTCATCCGCCCTACCATCGGCTCGTTTAGACACGGCACAACCCTAGCGGGGCCGATACCTCGAATTCTCCTCAGGGGAACCGGCGAACTGATTTCGTGCGTGTCGGGGTAACTCCCGGGGTACGCCCAGAATCGTCGGCGCACCCAACCGCACCACGCGTACGAAACTGCCGACGGCTCCCAGGCCGTGCGCTGAATATCCGGGGAGGCGGAGGAGCCCAGCCCCTCAGATGTCGAAGGTTTCACCCGGGGAGACGGCGTGTACCGGACCCTTGAAGACGGCCTTCGCCTCGGCGATGACGTCTTCGCGGGAGGTCCACGGGGGAATGTGGGTCAGCAGTAGTTCGCCGACGCCCGCCTCGGCGGCGACCAGGCCCGCCTCGTGCCCCGAAAGGTGAATGCCCGGGGGGCGATTCGCGGGGTCGTGGGTCCAGGACGCCTCGGCCAGCAGCACGTCCGCGCCGCGCGCGAGTTCGAAGACGTCGTCGCAGATGGCGGTGTCGCCGGTGTAAACGAAGGTCTTGCCGGCGGCCGTCTTGAAGCGCAGGCCGTAGGACTCCGGCGGGTGGAACATGCGCCGGGCCTCGACCACGTGGCCGGGGCCGAAGGTGATCGGCTCGTTCGCGACCCAGGTGCGCATGTCGATGACGTCGGACCAGTCGTCGGTCTCGCCGCCGATCTCCGCGGAGGCGTTGCCGATCCGCAGGGAGGTGTCGGTGGGGCCGTAGACGATGGCCTTACCCGTGGGCGGGTTCGGGTGGTAGCGCCGCCACACCAGCAGGCCGGGCAGATCCAGGCAGTGGTCGGCGTGCAGGTGGGTGAGGAAGATATCCACTTCGCCCGGGTCGAGGTAGCGCTGCAGCGCGCCCAGGACCCCGGGGCCGAAATCGATGACGGTGGGTGTCATATCCGGGCCGGTGAGCAGGTATCCCGAGGCCGGGGAATCCGGGCCGGACACGCTGCCCGAGCACCCGATCACGGTGAGGCGCATTCCCCCATGCTGCCACGCTGCTGTCTCACTCAAGGAGGGATCCCCCAAATCGCCGACCGGTGCCACCGTCACCCCTACGACGCGAGACGGCCGGCGTTAGCCCCTCGACGATGACGACGTTCATCCCCAGAGAGTACCCACCCCGCAACCAGACCACCCACCGCCCCGAAAAGATGTCCTTGCCAAGAGATTCCGTCCTGTCCCGGCAGGACTCCCCACAGAATCGACCCATACAGCAACCCCACCAGGACGCCAATAGCGATCTGCGCCACATTCCGCGCGAACAGTCCCCGGGAGATCAGGTAGGTGAGCCAGCCGAACACCAGGACCGACGCCCCGACATGCACCGACCCCGTCGCGCCGGTCAGCCAGGTGCCGGTTTCGCCGATCACCCAGACGATCGCGGTGGCGGCCAGCCCGCGCCCGATCCCGGTCAGCAACGTCAGCAGGCCCAGGATCAGCACCGGCAGCGTATTGCCGATCAAATGCTCCCAATTGGCATGCAGCACAGGGCCGAACAAGATCCCGCTGAGCCCGTCCATCCGGCGCGGCTCGACGCCGATCGCCAGGTCCAGCTGATGCCCGGTTACCGAGTCGACGCCCTCGACCCCGTACAGCAGCGCGGTGAACGCGAGGATGATGGCAATGGCGCGCTGCCACAACAGTTTCAGCGCTCCGCCACCGCCCGCGGCCGAGCGTGGATCGGTGAGTTGCCCGCGCAGCCGCCCGATTCGATCCGGGTCGAAAGACGCTCCGACGCCGCCACTCATAGCCAGACCTCCTAGGCCGCACTCTGCCCCGAGCGTACCGCCGGGCACGCCGGGCACGCCGCTATCGGGCGGCGACGCCCCGCGATCGCCCGTCGAGACGGACGAATCCGGCAGATGAGCCGCACCCGGCGGGCTCCGCCGGCGGGCACGAGCGCGGTGCCATCCGAGACCAGCTCGGCCGGACCGTCCCGCGACGGGTGCCCGCCGCGGCGAGGCGGCGGCGCAGCGCGCACACTCGGATTCAGCGCGTCGGCGATCTCGGGCTGCGAGGCCGCGGCGCTGCGCCATCGGGTCGACGTCAGGCCCAGAGCTGGCCGTCCAGTCGTTCCTCGGCTTCGTCCAGGGTGCCGTCGTACGCGCCGGTCGAGAGGTATTTCCAGCCGCCGTCGGCCACCACGAAGGCGATGTCCGCCCGGGCGCCCGCCTTGACGGCCTTGTTCGCCACGCCCAGCGCGGCGTGCAGGATCGCGCCGGTCGAGATGCCCGCGAATATGCCCTCTTCCAGGACCAGTTCGCGGGTGCGGCGTACGGCGTCGTACGGCCCGACCGAGAAACGCGAGGTCAGCACGGATTCGTCGTAGAGCTCGGGAATGAAGCCCTCGTCGATGTTGCGGAGTCCGTAGACGAGTTCGCCGTAGCGCGGTTCGGCGGCGACGATGTCGATCCCGGGCACTTTCTCGCGCAGGAACCGGCCGGTGCCCATGAGCGTGCCGGTGGTGCCGAGCCCGGCCACGAAATGCGTGATCTCGGGCAGGTCGGCCAGGATCTCCGGTCCGGTTGTCTCGTAGTGCGCCAGCGCGTTGGCGGGATTGCCGTACTGGTAGAGCATCACCCAGTCCGGATGCTCGGCGGCGATCTGCTTGGCCAGCGCCACAGCCTGATTGGAGCCGCCCGCCGCGGGCGAGTCGATGATCTCCGCGCCGAACATGGTCAGCAGCTGCCTGCGCTCGATCGAGGTGTTCTCCGGCATGACGCACACCAGCCGGTAGCCCTTGAGCTTGGCGGCCATGGCCAGCGAGATGCCGGTGTTGCCGCTGGTCGGCTCGAGAATGGTGCAGCCCGGGGTGAGCAGCCCGTCGCGTTCGGCCTGTTCGATCATCCGCAGCGCGGGCCGGTCCTTGATGGAGCCGGTGGGGTTGCGGTCCTCGAGTTTGGCCCACAGGCGCACGTGGTCGTCACCGTCCCAGCGCGGGGACAGATTCCGCAGGCCGACCAGGGGCGTGTTGCCGAGGGTGGCGATCAGCGACTCGTAGCGGGCCACCGGACTACCGACCGCCGGTCGGAGCGTCCGGCGCGCCGCCGGCGACCGCCGGCAGGATGGTGACGGTGCCGCCGTCGGTGATCTCGGCGTCCAGTCCGCCCGCGAAGCGCACGTCCTCGTCGTCGACGTAGATGTTCACGTAGCGGTTGAGCTTGCCGTCCTTGAGCAGGCGCTCCTTGAGGCCGGTGTGATTGGCCTCGAGGTCGTCGATGAGCGCGGCCAGGGTCGCGCCCTGCGCCTGTACGCGCTTCTCGCCCCCGGTGAGGGTGCGCATGATGGTCGGGATGGACACGGTGACCGGCATGGGTTGGGCTCCTTCGTCGCGGCGGAGTGTGGTGCGGTGGAAGTCTTCCGGGACCGCGGATCAGTCCGGGGGCAGGATCAGGTGCACCGGTTCCTCGGTGACCGTCCCGTCCACGATGCGGTAGCTGCGCAGCTCGTGCACCTCGGGATCGCGGGTGGAGATCAGCACGTAGTGCGCGTTGGGCTCGGACGCGTAGGAGATGTCGGTGCGACTCGGGTACGCCTCGGTCGCGGTGTGCGAGTGGTAGATGACCACCGGCTCCTCGTCGGCGTCGTCCATGGCGCGCCATACGCGCAGCTGTTCACCGGAGTCGAAGCGGTAGAAGGTGGGCGAGCGCTCGGCGTTGACCATGGGCACGAAGCGTTCGGGGCGGTCGGCGCCCTCGGGTCCGGCGATCACGCCGCACGCCTCGTCGGGGTGGTCGGCGCGCGCGTGCGCGACCATCGCGTCCACGAGGTCGGCTCTGATCACCAGCACCGTCGAATCCTTCCGCTGGGTCGTGCTTTCCGATGGGCTCGTCGCTCGATCACACGGATCGGAGCGTCGAAACGCTGTCGTCAACAGGTCAGCCTAGGCAACCTATTCCCGGCATGCCGGATGACACCCGCGCGCGGCGGGCCGGGGTCAGCCGCCGAACAGGTCGGTGTAGGACGGGATGCCCGCGACGGCGGTGGCCGAGAGAATCGCGTCGACGATCGCGCGCTCCACGCATACCGCTGCGGCCGTGCACAATTCGTCCAGCACGAGCAGGTCGGCCGGAAACGCGGGCGGCAGCGGGAAGGCCGCCGCGGACGGGGAGGCGGTGCCGGTCGCGAGGGCGAACAGGGTGTCCCCGTCCAGCGGCGAATGCGCGGGGCGGATGGCGCGGGCCAGGCCGTCGTGCGCGGTGGCGGCCAGGCGGCGGCAGCCGGCCGGGTCCAGCGCGGCGTCGGTGGCGACGACGCCGATGGTGGTGTTCAGGACCGTGCCCTTGACCGGCAGCGCGTTGGCGGCGGCCAGCGTGCCGGCGGCGGCCGGGCGCAGGCCGAAGCGTTCCGCGCCGTCGGTGCCCGCGCCCCAGGGCAGGCCGGTGCGCGGGTCGAAGACCGAGCCGACCGGATTGGCCACGATGAGCGCGCCCACCGTGATTCCGGCCGCGGGGCCGTCCGTGAAATACACGCTGGCCGAGCCGACCCCGCCCTTGATCGAGCCCGCCCGCGCGCCCGTGCCGGCCCCCACCGAGCCACGCGCGAAATCGACGGCCGCGGCCTCGGCGGCCAGGAAGCCGAAGTCGGCGGTGGGCCGAATGTGCCACGCGCCCACCGGAAGATCGAAGATGACCGCGCCGGGCACGATCGGCACCACGCGGGTGGGATCGGTGGGATCCATGGGGATGCCCTCGCCGTGTTCCTCGAGCCACCGCATGACGCCGTCGGCCGCGGCGAGGCCGTAGGCGCTGCCGCCCGACAGCAGTACCGCGTTCAGCCGCCGGACGGTGTTGCCCGGATCGAGCAGATCGGTTTCGCGGGTGCCGGGGCCGCCGCCGCGCACGTCCACCGAGGCGGTCGCGCCGCCGGGCACGCGCAGCACGGTGCAGCCGGTGGCCGCGCCGGAGCCCAGGGTCGCGTCCGGGTCGAGCGAATGCTGGTGCCCGACCAGCACACCCACCACGTCGGTGATCGAATTACGCGGTCCCGCAACGGTGTTCACGGATTGCACCTCCGGTGGCCGGGTACTAGGGTCAGGGTGCGAGCGCCTGCAGCAGCGAGTCCTGCATCCAGGTCAGCCAGTGGTAGATCTCCAGACTGGGTGCGCGCGGATCGTCCTCGTCGAGATGGTCGGGCGTGTCGGGGCCGATCTCCAGCGCGGTCCCCAGCGCCAGCCGGGTGTCGTTGAGCGCGGTCAGCCAGGCGTCGGCCTGTTCGGGGGTCAGCACGATCTTGCCGCCCTGCGGCGGGAGCGTCTCGAGCACGACCGAACCCGCGGCCACCTTGGTCTCGATGATGTCGGGTTCGTGCAGGCCGCGCAGCGCGCCGTTGAGTCCGGCACGCTCGGCGTCGGGGGATCCGGGTTCGCTGCGGTGGAAGTCGGGCAGCAGCCGGTACAGCCGGGGGTCATCCGGCGGGGTGGTGTTGCCCGTCTGCAGCCCGGTCAGGGCCGCCAGTTCGTCCTCGGGGGCCGAGCGCGCCCGTTCGGTGAGCAGTCCGGAGACGGCCCCGATGAGCGAGCGCAGGACCTCTGCCTCGTGCTCGTCCATCTCCGAACGCACCTTCAGCCCGCCCAGGGAGTTCTTCCTGCTCCACTTCCGCACGGTTCAACCGTAGCCGTCCGGATCACTGGTCCCGTTGCATGGTGGCCCAGAGTCCGGCCGCGTGCAGGCGTTGCACGTCGTGTTCCATCTTGTCGCGCGAGCCGGAGGACACCACGGCCTTGCCCTCGTTGTGCACCTCGAGCATCAGCTCGGTGGCCTTGCCTTTGCTGTAGCCGAACAGCTTCTGGAAGATGTACGTCACGTAGTGCATGAGGTTGACCGGGTCGTCCCATACGACGGTGACCCACGGCCGGTCCTCGGCCTCCAGAATTTCGGTGTGCTCGACCGTCTCCGGCGTCGCCTGGGGCGCCGAGGCCGTGATCGCGGCGAACCGGGTCGCCACCTGTGCCGCCGAAGAGACCCCGTTCACGCCTGCCGGACCGGCGGCGACCCGGACAGCGTCTTCCATGCACAGACCCATGGGGTCCAGGGTACGACTCGACAAAGCAGAAACAACACCCAGGCAACACGCCGGGCCGACGCGTCGGGAAACGGGAATCGGGCAAAGTCCTGCGCGCGGCGATTCAGGGCAGTATGGAGGCCATGATCGCTGACGGAGTCAACAGCACCGCGTTGCTGACCGACCAGTACGAGCTGACCATGCTCGCCGCCGCGCTGCGGGACGGATCCGCGCAGCGGCGGTGCACCTTCGAACTGTTCGCGCGCCGTTTGCCGCACGGGCGGCGCTACGGCGTGGTCGCGGGAACCGGCAGACTGCTGGCCGCCCTGACCGAATTCCGGTTCGGCGAACCGGAATTGGCGGTCGTGGCGAAGTTCCTGGACGAACCGACGGTGCGGTGGCTGCGGGACTACCGGTTCACCGGCGACATCGACGGGTACCGCGAGGGCGAGCTGTACTTCCCGGGATCGCCGGTCCTCACCGTGCGCGGCACCTTCGCCGAATGCGTGCTGCTGGAGACGCTGGCGCTCTCGATCTACAACCACGACAGCGCCATCGCCTCGGCCGCGGCGCGCATGGTGAGCGCGGCCGGGGGCCGGCGCATGATCGAAATGGGTTCGCGCCGAACGCATGAGCTCGCCGCGCCCGCCGCCGCCCGCGCCGCGTACCTCGCCGGATTGGACGCGACATCGAATCTGGAGGCGGTGCGCAGCTTCGGGGTTCCGGGGGCCGGCACCAGCGCGCACGCCTTCACGCTGCTGCACAGCGCCGCCGACGGACAGCACGAGGCCGCGGCCTTCCGCAGCCAGATCGACGCCCTCGGGGTGGGCACCACGCTGCTGGTGGACACCTTCGACATCACGCGGGGAGTGGCCACCGCCGTCGAGGTCGCGGGTCCCGAATTGGGCGGCGTGCGTATCGATTCCGGCGATCTCGGGGTGCTGGCGCGGCAGGTGCGCGAGCAGCTCGACGGGCTCGGGGCCACCCGCACGCGCATCGTGGTGTCCGGAGATCTCGACGAGTACGCCATCGCCGCGCTGCGCGCCGAACCGGTCGACGTCTACGGCGTGGGCACCGCGCTGGTCACCGGCTCGGGCGCGCCCACCGCGGGCATGGTCTACAAGCTCGTCGAGGTGGAGGGCATTCCGGTCGCGAAACGCAGCTCGCACAAGGAATCTCGCGGCGGCGGCAAGAAAGCGGTGCGCCTGGTGCGGCGCACCGGCACGCTGCTCGAGGAGATCGTCTTCCCCGAGACCGCGCAGCGGCCGGCGGCGAACGGCCACGAGGTCCGCGACCTGCAGACGCCGCTGGTGCGCGCCGGCGCCGTGCTGCCCGATCAGCCGACGCTGGCCGAGAGCCGGGACCTGGTGGCCCGCGGGCTGGTCAGCCTGCCGTGGGAGGGGCTCAAACTCTCCGCGGGCGACCCGGCTATCCCGACGACTTTCCTGAGCTGACCCGCCGCCGCAGCCAATCCAGGCCCGCGCCGAGCAGGACGATCAGGATGAGCCCGCGGCCGTACAGCGCCACGGTGTCATTGCCCGCGATGTCGATGAGGATCCCCATGGCGATGAGGAACAGCACCAGCATGACCATGCGATTCACGGTGTTCTCCCGGTTGTCGGAATTCGTCCCGTCCGGGTGCGCCACACCGCCGCCCGGGCGAATGGACGGGGTGCGCGCCCGGGCGGCACAATGCAGTACGCGGGCGGAACCGCCGCAGTTCATCCGCAGGCCCCGGGAGGTCGACCAATGAGCCGAGCCCTGATCGTCGTCGACGTGCAGAACGACTTCTGCGAGGGCGGATCGCTCGCCGTCACCGGCGGCGCGGCGGTCGCCGAGCGGATCAGCCGGTACCTGGGCGTCTCGGACTACACCGCGGTGGTCGCCACGCGTGACTTCCACATCGACCCGGGCGCGCACTTCTCCGAGCATCCCGACTTCGTGGACAGCTGGCCCCCGCACTGCCGCGTCGGCACCCCCGGCGCGGACTTCCATCCGGGCCTCGACACCGCGCCCATCGCCGAGGTCTTCTCCAAAGGCGCTTACACGGCGGCGTATTCGGGTTTCGAGGGCACCGCCGCGGACGGCTCCACCACCCTGGCCGACTGGCTGCGCGAGCACGACATCGACACCGTCGACATCTGCGGCATCGCCACCGACCACTGCGTGCGCGCCACCGCCCTGGACGCGCGCGCGGCGGGGTTCGACGCCCGCGTCCTGCTGGGCCTGACCGCGGCGGTCACCCCCGCCACCGTGAGCACCGCGCTCGACGCCATGCGCACCGCGGGCGTGGAACTGGCCGGAGCCCTCGAGCGCTGACCACCCGCGGGTGCGTTCACCGCCGGGTCACGCGCAGGTTTGCCGCCGGTCACGCGGCGTGTTCGCGGCCCGTCGCACGGCGCGGCGACAGTCCATCACGCTGCACATCCACGGGACGTCGCACAGTGCATCCACGGTCCGTCGCACGGTCGGTTCGCGATCACCGCGCGGTGCGCGGGCGGTCCGGACCGAGGTTCGCGGGACCTTGTCGGCACCGGCCGTTAGGCTGGCCGCCGTGCCTGAACTCCCTCCCGTTCCCAAGCTGCTGTCCACCGCGGTGCAGGCGCTCGGCGGCAAGGAACGCAAGGGCCAGCAGACCATGGCGGCCGCGGTCGCGCACTCCATCGACACCGGGGAGCATCTGGCCGTGCAGGCCGGAACCGGAACCGGAAAGTCGCTGGCGTATCTGGTGCCGAGCCTGCGGCACGCGGTGCGGACGGGGCGGACCGTGGTGGTGTCGACCGCGACCATCGCGCTGCAGCGCCAGCTCGTCGACCGGGATCTGCCGCGGCTGACCGCCGCGCTGGCCGAACCACTCGGGCGGGTGGCGCAGTTCGCGATTCTCAAGGGCCGCAACAACTATCTGTGCTTGAACAAGATCAATAGCGCGATCCCGGACGAACCCGCCGAAGCGGAGTTGTTCGACGCCTTCGCCATTTCCCGGCTCGGGCGCGAAGTGCAGCGCCTCAACGAATGGGTGTCCGACACCGAGACCGGCGACCGCGACGAACTCGCGCCCGGCGTGAGCGACCGCGCCTGGCGGCAGGTGAGCGTGAGTTCGCGGGAATGCCTGGGCAAATCGCGCTGCGCGTTCGGGCAGGACTGCTTCGCGGAGAAGGCGCGCGCGGAATCCGGGGCCGCCGACGTGGTGGTCACCAATCACGCGCTGCTGGCCATCGACGCCATCAGCGGCATCCAGGTGCTGCCCGAACACGACGTGGTCGTGGTGGACGAGGCGCACGAACTGGTCGACCGGGTCACCGGGGTCGCCACCGCGGAACTCTCCACCGGCGGCATCAGCGCCGCGGCCAAACGCTGCACCAAGCTCATCGACGAGCAGGAGGTCGATCGGCTCGAGGGCGCGGCCGAGGCCTGGCACGCCCTGCTCGACGATCTCGCGCCCGGCCGCTGGGACCGGCTGCCCGAGGGCGCGGCCCCGGTGCTGGCACTGATCCGCGACGCAGCCTGGAACGCGCGCACCGCGCTCGCGCCGCAGGGTTCGGCGAATCCGCAGGCCGATCCGGAATCGGCGGCGGCCCGCAATCAGGCGCTCTCGGCCGTGGAGGAGGTGCACGACGCCGCGGTGCGCGTGCTCACCACCTACGAGGAGGCCGATCCGGCGGCCCATCGCGACGTCATCTGGCTGGCCGCCGACGACGTGCGCGGGGTGGCCCGGCGCACCCTGCACATGGCGCCGCTGTCGGTGGGCGGGCTGCTGCGCAGCCGCCTGTTCGGCACGGCCACTGTCGTTTTGACCTCGGCGACGCTGCAGGTCGGCGGGTCGTTCGACAATCTCGCGGTCACCTGGGGCCTGCCGCCGGAGAACGCGAGCAAGGTGGATCCGGCGCTGGCGAGCGGCGTCGAGGCGCCGTCCGACACCGAGAAACTGCGCTGGAATTCCTGCGACGTGGGTTCGCCCTTCGATCACGCCAAGTCCGGAATCCTGTACGTGGCAAAGCATTTGCCCGCGCCCGGCCGGGACGGCCTGCCGCCGTCCTACCTGGAGGAGATCGAGCGGCTCATCCTCGCCGCCAACGGCCGCACCCTGGGCCTGTTCTCCTCCATGCGCGCGGCCAAGGCCGCGACCGAGGCGCTGCGCGAGCGGCTGGACACCCCGATCCTGTGCCAGGGCGACGATGCCACCGGCGCGCTGGTGCGCAAGTTCGCCGAGGACCCGGAAACCTCACTGTTCGGCACGCTTTCGCTGTGGCAGGGCGTGGACGTTCCGGGCCCGTCGCTGAGTCTTGTGATCCTGGACCGGATTCCGTTCCCGCGCCCGGACGATCCGCTTCTGGTGGCGCGCCAGCGCGCGGTGGAATCCCGGGGCGGCAACGGATTTCTCTCGATCGCGGCCAATCACGCGGCGCTGCTGCTCGCGCAGGGCACCGGCCGGCTGTTGCGCAGCGTGGATGATCGCGGCGTCATCGCTATTCTGGATTCACGACTCGCGACTGCCCGTTATGGCGGATATCTGCGGGCCTCATTACCGCCCTATTGGGAAACGTCGGATCCCGCGGTTGTGCGAAAGGCATTGGAGCGCCTCACGAATAGCGCCGCGTCAAACTCGACTACCGTGTGAGAACAGTCACAAGGTTGGTTCGTGTTTCCGTTCGGAAGTAAATTGGCTGTCGATACGCCGGTGGACCCCCAATTCCCACATCGGATGTGTCCGTAGTCCCCGCGCCAAGCCCTGCACGCGGCGCGGGGATACGAAACTTCCGGGCGGAGATCACCTTCGGGTCGTTTCCTACAGCGCCCACTTCAGAATCAGCGTGCCGACCCCGGCCGCCAGTGCGAGCGCCACCGCGCCCAGACCCCAGACCAGCCCCTGTCGCTGCCACGGCCGGCCCGCGTCCAGGGAGTAGCGACCCGGGCCGGTGAAGGCCAGCGTGGTGATCGCGATGGCGAACAGCAACGCGAGTTCGTAGACCGCGAGCCCGTCGCCCCAGGTGGCGTGCAGCGCGTTGACCATGGTGCCCAGCGCGATCGCGGCGGCCAGCGGGGTCGCCAGGCCGAGCAGCAGGAGCAGGCCGCCCACGAGTTCGGTCAGCCCGGCCAGCGTGCCGAACAGCGCGCCGGGGTTGTAGCCCATCGCCTCGAACGATTCCTGCGTGGCGGTCAGGCCGTATCCGTTGAACCAGCCGAAGAGCTTCTGGGCGCCGTGCACGGCCAGCAGGCCGCCGAAGCCGGCCCGCAGGGCCAGCAGGCCGATATCGGAGGCGGTGGCGTTCACGCCGGTGGCTGCGGATTCCCGAGCGGCGGCGGCCTTTTCGATCGTGGTCATGGCTCTCTCATTCCTCATCGGTCCGATTCCGTGGAAGCAACGCCGCGCACCGGTCCGATCCTGAAACCGGACTGCGGTCCGCATCGCTGCCGACAGTTCGAACCAACTGGGCCGCGCCGCAGGCTATTCCGGCCCGCCGCACCCCGATGATGTGACCTGCGCTACTCGGCGAGGAACCAGAAATACGAGAGGAAGACGAGCATGAGCACCCACATGACCGGATGCACCTCGCGCGCACGGCGTTTGGCGACCATGACCACCGGATAGAACAGCAGGCCCATTGCGATGCCGTTGGCGATGGAGTAGGTCAGCGGCATCATGATCACGGTGATGAACGCCGGGACCGCGTATTCCAAACGGCTCCAGTCGATGTCGCCGAGCGCGCGGGACATGAGCACGCCCACCACGATCAGCGCCGGGGCCGTCACCGCGGGCACGCCCGCGACCACCGCGAACAGCGGGAAGAAGAACATCGCCGCCAGGAACCAGCCCGCGGTGGAGACAGCCGTCAGCCCGGTGCGCCCGCCCGCGGTCACACCGGCGGTGGACTCGACGTAGGCGGTGGTGGTGGAGGTGCCGATAATCGCGCCCGCGGCGGTGCCGACCGAGTCGGCGGCCAGCGCCTGCCCGGCGCGCTCCAGCTTGCCGTCCTTGGTGAGCAGCCCGGCCTGATTGGCCACGCCGATCAGGGTGCCGGAGGCGTCGAAGAAGTCGACGAACAGCATGGTCAGCACCACGATGATCATCTGCCCGGTGAAGGCGTCCGGCAGATGAATGATGGCCTGGCCGAAGGTCTGATCGAGCCCGTGCGGCAGCGCGGCGACCGAGCCCGGCAGTTCCACCAGCCCGCTCACGATGCCGACCACGGTGGTGGACAGGATGCCGTAGAGCACCGCGCCGTGCCAGCCCAGCACCAGGAAGATCACCGTCACCAGCAGGCCGAACAGCGCGAGCAGCGTCGTGCCCTTGTGGAAGTCGCCGAGGTGCACGAAGGTCGCCTCGCTGGCGACCACGATGCCCGCGTTCTTCAGGCCGAGGAAGGCCACGAACATGCCGATGCCCGCGCCGACCGCGAGCTTCATCTGCAGCGGAATCGCGTCGATGATCTTCTCGCGCACCTTGGTGATGGCCAGGATGAAGAAGATGATGCCCGAGAGCAAGGTGCCCGAGAGGGCCTCCTGCCAGGGGATGCCCATGTTGAGCACGACGGTGTACGCGAAGAAGGCGTTCAGGCCCATGCCGGGTGCGAGCGCCACCGGATACTTGGCCCAGATCCCCATGACCAGCGTGCCGACGACGGCGGCGACCGCGGTGGCGGTGAACACCGCCTGCATGGGCATGCCCTTGTCGCCCAGCGGACCCTCGTCGCCCAGGATGGCCGGGTTCACCGCGAGCACATAGGACATGGCCAGGAAGGTGATCGTTCCGGCCATCAGCTCACGCCGAATGGTGGAACCGTGCGCGCTGACGCCGAAGTACTCGTCGACGCGCCCCTTGGTGCGCGTGAGGACGCCGGTGCTCATGAGTGTGGTGTCTCCAGTCGGCGGGTAACGGGGAACGGGAGCGGCGCCGGCGGGTACAGCAGGTGCCCTGGGCACCGTACTTGTCTGGTTCGCCGGAACTTCACTCGGCCCGGCGAATCGTGAGCAATCGCACCTGCCTCACCCTTGAAATCACAGCATCACCTGCGCAATCAGTGGGCAATTAAACCCATTACCCACCGGTATTTCCAAACGCTTGCGGGTAACTGTCTGAGACGTTACACATACGTTATCCGCCGACCCGAGACTCGAACCGGCCGACGAGAATTGCACGCCTGTGGTTACAGATGTCATCGACGCGGTCGCCGGCTACGCGGTCCCGCGCAGCGCCCTGTGGAGCGTGCTCGCCGAGCCGCAGAGCTACCCGCGGTTGTTCCGCGGCATCGGCGCGTGCGAACAGGTCGACGCCGCCGCCGAACACCCCACCCTGAATCTGCGGATCGGCAGCTCCGACACCGAGATTCACACCCTGCAGGTGCAGCTCCGGCTCGGCCGCCGGGACGAGGGCCTCGAGATCCACCACGCGGCCTCGGGCAGTTTCGCCACGGTCCGGCTCCGCGAGGACCGTGGCCTTACCAAGGTCATCGTCACCTATTTCAAAGCCGCACAGGCGTATCCGGCGCTGCGGCAGGTGCCGAACTCGGCGGTGATCGGCTGGACACTGACCGGCCTGACCCGCGCCGCGGAGCTCATCACCGGCGCGCCGACCGCGTACCTCGACAACGGCGAGGACTCCCCGCTGCGCCGCCGGGCCGGGGTCGCCAAACGCATGGTGACCTCCGGCGTGGTGCGCACCTACAACCCCGGCGTCGGCCTCAAACAGCTGACCAGCCTGGCCAAATGGGGATTCAGTTTGGCGGGCGGCTACGCCGCGGCCGCGGCGCACTCCCCCGCCCGGACCGCGGTGATCGACGACCGGTACGCGAGCACCTTCGACCGGCTGCACGGGCGCACCAACGCACTTGCCGGTTCACTGGACGCGCTCGGGCTGGGCGGCACCGGCGTCGGACTGCTGTGCCGCAACCACACCGGCATGGTCGAAGTCATGGTGGCCGCGGGCAAGGCGGGCACCGACTGCGTCCTGCTCAACACCGGACTGCCCGCCCGCCAGATCGAGGAGATCGTGCACCGGCACCGGCTCTCGGCGCTGTTCGTGGACAGCGAATTCGAGCACCTGGTGCGGTACGCGCCCGCGGACCTGCCGCGTTTCACCACCGACGACCGGCCGCCCGATGCGGGGCGCACCACCATCGAGGACCTCATCGCCGCCCGGCAGAGCCTCAGCGGGAAGCCACCGCGCGCCGGACGGCTCATCGTGCTCACCTCCGGCACCAGCGGCACCCCCAAGGGCGCGCGCCGCCCGCACCCCAGGGGATTCGGCACAGTGGCCGCGCTGCTGTCCCGAATTCCGTTCGGCGTCAACGAGACCCTGTTCATCCCCTCGCCGCTGTTCCACACCTGGGGGCTGGCGGCGCTGCAGATCGCCACCGCGATTCGCGCCACCATCGTGCTCAACGACCGCTTCGACCCCGAGGACTGCCTGCGGCGCGTCCAGGAGCAGCGGATCACCGCCCTGATCGTGGTGCCGGTCATGGTCAATCGCATCCTCGACCTGCCCGCCCACGTGCGCGAGCGCTACGACCTGTCCAGCCTGAAGGTGGTGGCCAGCTGCGGCGCGCCGCTGTCCGGGGCCTCGGTGCTGCAATTCCTGGAGATCTTCGGCGACATCCTCTACAACGTGTACGGCTCCACCGAGGTGAGCTGGGCGAGCATCGCCGACCCGGCGGATCTGCGCATGTCCCCGACCACCGCCGGACGGCCGCCGCTGGGCACCAGAATCGCTGTGCTGGACCCGGATCGGCAACGGCTGCCGGTGGGCGCGGTGGGCCGCGACGACGAGATGATCATCTCCGGCGGTGAGAACGTCTTCCCGCGCGCGGTCGAGGAGGCGCTCTCGCATCTGCCGCAGGTGAGCGAAGTCGCGGTGGTCGGCGTCCCCGATCGCGAATTCGGCCAGCGGCTGGCGGCTTTCGTGGTCAAACGGCCCGGCGCCGGGCTGGACTCGGACATGATCCGCAACTACATCCGGCACCGGGTGAGCCGTTTCTCGGTGCCGCGCGATGTGACCTTCCTGGAAGCGCTGCCGCGCAACGCCACCGGGAAGATCCTCAAACGCACCCTGGCCCAGCCGAGTTAGGACGGGTCACCGGGTGCGAGGGGCGCTCGGGGTTCGCGCACATGGCGATACGCGACCCCGGGTGCACCCTCGCCCGGTAGCCGGCCCCGGGCTTCCGGGTCCGGTGCGGATCAGGGGCTGGGGGTGACGACCAGGCCGAACTCGGCCGCACCCGCCAGCAGCGGATGGCTGGGCAGGATCCGGATGGTGTAGCCGACCGCGCCCGAGATGGGCACCTCGGTCCGCACCTCGAAAAGCTCCGCGCCCGAATCGGTTCCGGCGTGCGTCATGGTCACCTCGTGCGTATCGGAGAGATCGTCCGAGGTGTCGACCCGGCCCAGTACGGCCCGCACGCTGACATCGGCGGGGCTCAGCCCCGCCAGATCCAGCCGGGCGCGCAGGTCCAGGGTCGCGCCGATGACCGGGATGTCCGGCAGCCCCGACGCGTCGACCTGGACGACCTTGACCGCGGGCCAGGCGGATTCGATCCGGCGGCGATACGCCGCCAGCTCGCGAGCGCCCGCGAAGTCGTCCCGCGATACGGCCGCGAACGCCGCGGCGGCCGGGGCGTACAACTCGACCGCGTAATCGCGAACCATGCGCGAGGCCAGCACCTTCGGGCCCAGCGTCTGCAGCGTGTGGCGCACCATCTCCATCCAGCGGACCGGCAGATCGTCGTGATCGCGGTCGTAGAAGCGCGGCAGGACAGCGCGTTCGAGCAGTTCGTACAGCGCCGACGCCTCCAGATCGTCGCGGCGCTCGTCATCGCGCACGCCGTCGGCGGTCGGTATCGCCCAGCCGTTCTCGCCGTCGTACATCTCGTCCCACCAGCCGTCCCGGATGGAGAGGTTGAGACCGCCGTTGAGCGCGGACTTCATGCCCGAGGTCCCGCACGCCTCCAGCGGGCGCAGCGGATTGTTCAGCCACACATCGCAACCCCAGTACAGGTACCGGGCCATGGACATGTCGTAGTTGGGCAGAAAGACGATGCGGTGGCGAACGGCCGGATCGTCCGCGAACCGCACCACCTGCTGGATCAGCGCCTTGCCGCCCTCGTCGGCGGGATGGGATTTGCCCGCGACCACCAGCTGCACCGGGCGCTCGGGATCGAGCAGCAGCGCGCGCAGGCGTTCGGGATCGCGCAGCATCAGGGTCAGGCGCTTGTAGGTGGGCACGCGCCGGGCGAAGCCGACGGTCAGCACCTTCGGATCGAAAACCTGGTCCACCCAGCCCAATTCGGCCGGGGCGGCGCCGCGTTCGAGCCAGGACGCGCGGACCCGACGGCGCACCTCCTCGACCAGCAGGCCGCGCAGATCGTTACGGGTGGACCACAATTCGCGCAGGTCCACATCGCACAGCCGCTCCCAGCCGCGCGCCTCCTCGACCAGCTCGTCGCCGATGAGCGCGCGAGCCTTGTCGATCCATTCGCGCGCGGCCCAGGTGGGGGCGTGCACGCCGTTGGTGATCGACCCGATGGGCACCTCGGACGGATCGAAACCCGGCCACAGCGGCGCGAACATGTCCCGGCTGACCTCACCGTGCAGCCGGGAGACGCCGTTGGCGCGCTGGGCCAGGCGCAGGCCCAGGTGCGCCATGTTGAACACCGACGGATCGGCTTCGCGGCCCATGGCCAGAATGCGATCCACCGAAACGCCCGGCAGCACCGGGGATTCGCGCTCACCGTGCGCGCCGCCGAAGTAGCGGCGCACCAGCGCGCCCGCGAACCGGTCGATGCCGGCCGGGACCGGGGTGTGCGTGGTGAAGACGGTGCCCGCTCGGACCGCGGTCAGCGCGGAGTCGAAATCCATTCCGGTGGTCATGAATTCGCGAATGCGCTCGATGCCCAGGAAACCGGCGTGGCCCTCGTTCATATGGAACACATCGGGATCGGGCAGGTCGTTGGCGCGGGTGTACGCGCGCACCGCGCGCACACCGCCGATGCCGGCCAGGATCTCCTGTTTGACGCGGTGGTCCTGATCGCCGCCGTACAGCCGGTCGGTGACCGCGCGCAATTCCGGATCGTTCTCCGCGATGTCGGAGTCCAGCAGCAGCAACGGAATCCGGCCCACCTGGGCGATCCACACCCGCGCGCGCAGCACCCGGCCCTCGGACATGGCGACGTGGATCAGCACCGGCGCGCCGCCCTCGGTGAGCAGCCGCAGCGGCAGCCCCTGCGGATCCAGCGCCGGATAGTGCTCGGCCTGCCAGCCGTCGGCGGTCAGCGACTGCCGGAAATAGCCGGAGCGATACAGCAATCCGACGCCGATGAGCGGCAGGCCCAGATCGGAGGCGGCCTTGAGGTGGTCGCCCGCCAGGATCCCGAGTCCGCCCGAATAGTTCGGCAGCACCTCGGTGACGCCGAACTCCATCGAGAAGTAGGCGATCCCGCGCGGCCCGCTCTCCTGCCGCTGGAACCAGCGCGGGCGCGCCAGATAGTCGCGCAGGTCCGCGGCGGCGGCGTCGACCCGCCGGGTGTACGCCTCGTCGACCGCGAGCTCGTCGAGCCGGGCGGCGGGCACCTCCCCCAGCATCCGCACCGGGTCGCGCCCGACCTCGACCCACAGGGCCTGGTCCAGCTGCGCGAAAACATCCTGGGTCTGCATGTCCCAGGACCAGCGCAGATTCGTGGCCAGCTCGGTCAGCGCCGCCAGCCGATCGGGCAGATGGGCGCGGACCGTAAATCGACGCAATGCCTTCACGGTGCCCATTCTGCCCTCCGCTTCGCTCCGGGCGAGTTCACGGCCCCCTAAGTCTCGTTCTTCCCTCCCTCCGCTCCTCCGCTGCGCTCCCCCGCTCCACTCGGTCCAGAACGAGACGGGCCGTGAACGGGCTCGGCAACGAGCCCGGGCGGGAGCATCCTCCGGGCAACCGATAACGTGTTCTCATGAGCGAACAGCAGGTCGAGGCGGTTGACGCCGTGCCCACCGCGGAGCATCACGAAGGTGGCTTCCGCCCGATCGCGGACCTCGGGCGCGACTTCACCGTCGGCGGGCCGCACTACGGCGAGTTCGTCGATCAGGTCCGCACCCTGATGGACAAGGTGCGCCTGGCCAACCCGACCGACGAGATCGCGCTCGACGCCATCGCCACTCTGAAAGAGCTCAACGACAAGCTCGACACCGTGGTGACCGACGAATGGTCCGCCCCGACCTGGCATCGCACCGACCTGCCCTCGCGCGGCAACATCACGCTGCCGCCGTTTCTGGTGGATTCCGCGTCCAAGGACGGGGTGCACGCGCGCATCACCTTCCGCACCTTCCACCTGGGCGGCAACAACGCCGCGCACGGCGGGCACATCGGGCTCGGGTTCGACGACCTGCTCGGCATGACCGCGGCCGTGCACACCCGCGCGGTCACCCGCACCGCGTACCTGCACGTGGACTACCGCGCCATCACCCCGCTGAACACCGAACTGGCGGTGCACGGCTGGGTCGAGCGCGTGGAGGGCCGCAAGGTCTTCGTCCGCGCGACCATGCACGACGGCGACCGCCTCTGCGCCGAGGCCCACGGCCTGTTCCTGCTCCTGAAGCCCGGCCAGCAGTAGTTCTTCCGCCGCGCCCGATCGGCTCTACGCGCCCGGAACGCGGCGCGAACCCGGCAACCCAGTAGGTTCGTGGGGTGACCGGCCGCATCGCCATCGATGACACCGCCCCCGCGATTCCCGGGGGCAGGCCGAGCAAAGCCGTCGTCGGGGAGGTTTTCCCGGTGCGCGCCGTCGTCTGGCGCGAAGGGCACGACGCGGTCGCGGCCACCCTGGCGGTCCGTGCGCCCGGTTCCTCGCGCACCCAGCGCATTCGCATGACGCCCGAATATCAGCCCGACGTGTTCAACGGCGTGTTCACCCCGGGCGAGGCCGGGCTGTGGACCTATCGCATCGAGGGCTGGAGCGATCCGCTCACCACGTGGCGCGCCACGGTCGAGGCCAAGCTCGCGGTCGGCCAGAGCGCGGTGGATCTGGCCAACGACCTGGAGATCGGGGCCCGCCTGCTCGACCGCGCCGCCCAGGCCGTGCCCAAACGGCAGTGGGAGGTGCTGCACGCGGCGGCGACCGCGCTGCGCGGGGACGCCCAGCTGCCCGCCCGGGTGGCCGCCGCCTTCGGCGCGGAGGTCGCGGAGATCCTGCGCGAGACCCCGCTGCGCGAATTGGTCACGCGGGGACCGCAGTTCAGCGTCCTGGTGGAGCGCCGGCGCGCGCTGGTCGGAGCCTGGTACGAGTTCTTCCCCCGCTCCACCGGCGGCTGGGACGCCGCGGGCAAGCCGGTGCACGGCACCTTCGCCACCGCCGCCCGGGATCTGCCGCGCATCGCGGGCATGGGGTTCGACGTGGTCTACCTGCCGCCGGTGCATCCGATCGGCCGGGTGAATCGCAAGGGCCGCAACAACTCCCTGTCCGCCGAACCCGGCGACGTCGGCTCGCCGTGGGCCATCGGCGCGGACGAGGGCGGGCACGACGCCATCCATCCCGAGCTCGGCACCGAGGCGGATTTCGTGGAATTCGTCTCGGCCGCACGCGATCTGGGCATGGAGGTGGCTCTCGACCTGGCGCTGCAGTGCGCTCCGGATCACCCGTGGGTGCGCACGCATCCGGAGTGGTTCACCACGCTGCCGGACGGCACCATCGCCTTCGCCGAGAACCCGCCCAAGAAGTACCAGGACATCTACCCGGTCAATTTCGACAATGATCCGGACGGGCTGTACGCCGAGGTGCTGCGGGTGGTGCGGCACTGGATCCGGTTGGGCGTCACCATCTTCCGGGTCGACAACCCGCACACCAAGCCCGCCGACTTCTGGGAATGGCTGATCGCCCAGGTCCACCGCAGGAACCCGGAGATCATCTTCCTGTCCGAGGCGTTCACCCGCCCGGCCCGGCTCTACGGCCTGGCCCGGCGCGGGTTCACCCAGTCGTACACCTACTTCACCTGGCGCACGCACAAACACGAACTCGCCGAGTTCGGCCGCGAACTGGCCGCCAAAGCCGATGAGGCCCGGCCGAATCTGTTCGTCAACACCCCGGACATCCTGCACGAGAGCCTGCAGCACGGCGGCCCCGGCATGTTCGCGATTCGCGCGGTGCTGGCCGCCACCCTCGGACCGACCTGGGGCGTGTACTCGGGATTCGAGCTGTTCGAGCACCAGGCGGTGCAGCCGGGCAGCGAGGAGTACCTGAACTCGGAGAAATACGAGCTGCGCCCGCGCCACTTCACCGCCGCCGACGCGCGCGGCGAATCGCTGACTCCCCTGCTGACCCGGCTCAACGAGATCCGCCGCGCCCACCCGGCACTGCAGCAGCTGCGATGCATCCACTTCCACCACACCGACTCCGACGCGCTGCTGGCCTTCTCCAAGTTCGACCCCACCACCGGGGACGCCGTGCTGGTCGTGGTGAACCTCAACCCCTTCGGCGCCGAACAGGGTTCCGTCGCACTGGATCTGCCCGCGATCGGCCGCGAATGGCACGACCGGCCGGTAGTGCTGGACGAGATCACCGGCGAGCAATACCACTGGGGCCAGAGCAATTACGTGCGACTGGACCCCGCGCGCGCGGTCGCCCACATCCTGACGCTGCCCCCGGTGCCCGCCGCGGCCCGCACCGAACTCGCCCATCGCAGATCCTTCGGATGAACCGGCGCGATCTGCTGCTGCTGGCCGCGGGAACCCATCCCGATCCGCATACGGTGCTCGGTGCGCACCCGCACGCCGAGGGCACCGTGCTGCGGGTGCTGCGCCCGCACGCCGCCACGGTGCACGCGCGCGTCGGCGAGCAGGACCTGCCGCTCGAGCACATCGGGCACGGCGTCTTCGAAACCGTCCTGCCCTTCGACGGGTTGTGGGACTACCGGGTCGTCGCCGTCTACGCGGGCGGGCGCACGGTGATCGACGCCGACGGCTACCGATTCCTGCCCACCCTGGGCGAATTGGATCTGCACCTGTTCAACGAGGGCCGCCACGAACGACTCTGGGAAGTGCTCGGCGCGCATCCGCGGCGTTATGCCACCCTGGACGGCGAGGTCACCGGAACCTCGTTCGCGGTGTGGGCGCCCAACGCGCGCGGGGTCACGGTCATCGGCGACTTCGACGGGTGGAGCGGGCACACCGCGCCCATGCGCCGGCTGGGCGGCTCCGGGGTGTGGGAGCTGTTCCTGCCCGGGATCGAGCCCGGCGACAAGTACAAGTACCGGGTGCACGGCGCGGACGGGCGCACGGTCGATCACGCCGATCCCATGGCGTTCGCCACCGAGACGCCGCCCGCCACCGCCTCGGTCGTCACCGCGACCGGCTTCGCCTGGGGCGACGAAGACTGGGTCCGTGCCCGCGAACGCCGGGATCCCACCCGCGCACCGATGAGCGTGTACGAGGTGCACCTCGGTTCCTGGCAGCCTGGGCTCGGCTATCGCGAGCTGGCCGAACGGCTCGCGGAATACGTTGCGGGCCAGGGCTTCACCCATGTCGAACTGCTCCCGGTCGCGGAACACCCGTTCGGCGGATCCTGGGGATACCAGGTCACCTCCTACTACGCCCCCACCGCGCGGTTCGGCGGCCCGGACGATTTCCGCTGGTTCGTCGATCACCTGCACCGGAAAGGCATCGGGGTGCTGCTGGACTGGGTGCCCGCGCACTTCCCGCGCGACGAGTGGGCGCTGGCCCGCTTCGACGGCACCGCCCTGTACGAGCATCCGGACCCGCGCCGGGGCGAGCAACTCGACTGGGGCACCTACGTTTTCGACTTCGGCCGACGCGAAGTGCGGAACTTCCTGGTCGCCAACGCGCGGTACTGGATCGAGGAGTTCCACATCGACGGCCTGCGCGTGGACGCGGTCGCCTCCATGCTCTACCTGGACTACTCGCGGCCCGACTGGGAACCCAATATCCATGGGGGCCGGGAGAATCTGGAGGCGGTGGCGTTCCTGCAGGAGATGAACGCGACCGTGCACAAACACCATCCCGGCGTGGTCACCGTCGCCGAGGAGTCCACCACCTGGCCCGGGGTCACCCGCCCCACCGAGGTCGGCGGGCTCGGATTCACCATGAAGTGGAACATGGGCTGGATGCACGACACGCTCGGCTACCTCGGCCACGACCCCGTGCATCGCGCCTGGCACCACAACGAACTCACCTTCTCGCTCACCTACGCCTGGAGCGAGCACTACGTGCTGCCCATCAGCCACGACGAGGTCGTGCACGGCAAGGGCACGCTGTGGACCCGGATGCCCGGCGACGATTTCACCAAGGCCGGCGGGGTGCGAGCGCTGCTGGCCTACATGTGGGCGCACCCGGGCAAGCAATTGCTGTTCATGGGACAGGAATTCGGCCAGTTCCGGGAATGGAACCACGATCGCGGGCTGGACTGGCACGAGCTGGAGAATCCGCTGCACCGGGGCATCGCGCTGCTGGTGCGCGACCTCAACGCCGCCTACACCGCCACCCCCGCGCTGTGGAGCCAGGACACCTCGCCCGGCGGCTACTCCTGGATCGACGCCGACGACCGCGAGAACAACGTGGTGTCGTTCCTGCGCTACGGCACCGACGGATCCATCCTGGCCTGTGTCTACAACTTCTCCGGCGCCGAGCACCGGGACTATCGCGTCGGCCTGCCCGGCGCGGGGGTGTGGCGCGAGATCCTCAACACCGACGCTGTCGCCTACGGCGGCAACGGAATCGGGAACCTCGGCGCGGTCACCGCGACCGCCGATCCCTGGCACGGACGGCCCGCCTCGGCGGTGCTCACCCTGCCGCCCACCAGCGGCGTGTGGTTCGTGCCGGTCGACCCGCCCGCCGCGGCGACGCGGCCCAGGCCGCGATCCGCGCGCGCACCCGAATAGCCGTGCCACCGAATGTGTGGTCTGCCCAAAGGCTTTCCCGTGTAGTGAACTGGCTCCCGTCGGGGCGTCAATCGAATCTCATGGGATAGGAACGAATCTTGATGAAGAAGCTGAGCACTGTCGCGATCATCGGTGCGGCTGCCGCCGGAATCATCGGCGGCGCGGCCGGTACGGCCGCCGCCGACGCGCAGGTCGCGCTGGCGCCGGTGGCCGAGATCGCGCCGGGCGAGCCGAACCCCAACGGCACCGGCTCCTCGGCGACCACGCTCACCGACCTGGTGCAGAAGCTGATCGCGGGCAGCTCGAAGGCCCCGGCGACGCCGACCACCCCGGACACCCCCGCCGCCTAGTTCCCAGCGGGGTGCACGCGAAACGGGCCCCGGCCGCGGTATGCGGCAGGGGCCCGTTTCGCTGTCGTGGTACCGAAAGACCGTGCGGCGCAGCGGAAGCCGCCGGAATCAGTACAGTGCCGCGGCCAGCTTGCGGCGCGCGGCGGTGACGATCGGCTCGGCCGGATCGAAGAGCTCGAACAGTTCCAGCAGATGCGTGCGGACCCGGGTGCGGTCGTCGCCCGCCGTGCGCTTGACCAGCGCGATCAAGCGATCGAACGCGGCTTCGGGCTGCTGGTTGAACATCTCCAGATCGGCGGCGGCCAGTGCGGCGTCCAGATCACTCGGATCGGCGGCGGCCTTGGCGACGGCCTCGGGATCGACCTCCTGCACCCGGGCGATGAACTGCACCTGGCGCAGCGCGGCCTTGGCTTCGGCATTGGCCGGCTCGGCGTTCAGGATCGCCTTGTAAGCGGCGACGGCGGTGTCGAAATCGCCACGCTCCAAAGCCTCTTCGGCCGCCACGAAGCGCGGGTCCTCGGGGATCTCGGCTTCGGCCTCGGCCTCGGGCGCGCCGCCCTCGAGCTTGCCGCGCACCGCGTCCACCACGGCCGCGAGCCACTGGCGCACCTGGGGCTCGGGCTGATTACCGGTGAAATCGGCGAGCGGCTGACCGGCGGCCACGGCCACCACGGTCGGAATGCCCTGCACGCCGAAGGCCTGCGCGATGCGCATGTTGGCCTCGGCCTCGATGGTCGCCAGATCCCATTCGCCGCCGTTGTCGGCGTACAGCCGCTCGAGCAGCTTCACCAGTTCGACGCTGCCGGGGCTGCGCTGCGAGTACAGCACCACCACCACCGGCACGTGCGTCGAACGGCGCAGCACCTTGTGCTCGAAATCGGCCTCGGTGACAGCGTGGTCGCCGGGAACATCCGTGGCTACCGGCTGCTTCAGTGCGGACAGGTCCACCGCGCCGGACATGGCGGCAGCTGCGGCGGCAGAGGGTCGTCGTGCGGGTCGAGTCACGACATCCAGTCTGTCACGAACGAACGGGTGCGGGGCTCGCAGGTTCGGTCCGGCGGCCGGTGCTCAGCTCGCCGAGCAGACCGGACTTCGCGGCCCAGAGCTCGAACAGGACCGTGAAGAACGGCGGGATGCTCGACGCCAGCCCGAGCAGCGCAACCCACCAGGGCCACTTCAGTTCCCGCGCGGCGAGCAGCGCCACGATCAGGAACGCCACGAACACCGCGCCGTGGAACATGCCGAACACCTTCACCGGCCACATGATCGGCTCGTCGAGCCGCTTGCAGATCATGCCGACGATCAGCAGGGCCCAGGACACCGCCTCGAGCACCGCGACGAATCGGAACCGTTTGGCAATGGTGCTCAGATCGAAGATATTCACGGCCCCCATTGTGCCGGACTACTACGACGCTGTGTCGTGGAGCTGGTCACATGCGTTCGGCACCCGGGGTTCCACCCCGGGACCCGGGAGAAGGGGGGATTCCGGGTGCCCAGCCCCCGGACCCCCGGGTCCCAGGTGAGCGGCCGCACCGACCCAGGCCGGAGCATCCGCCTCCCCCGAGCACGACACCGCCCCGGTTCGTAGTACGAACCGGGGCGGTGGCTATCAGGCCGATGCTCAGGGCACGCGGATGATCAGGGCGTCGCCCTGGCCGCCACCGCCGCAGAGGGCGGCCGCGCCGACGCCGCCGCCGCGGCGCTTCAGCTCGAGGGCCAGGTGCAGCAGGATGCGGGCGCCGGACATGCCCAGCGGGTGACCGATCGCGATCGCGCCGCCGTTGACGTTCACCTTCTCGGGGTCGATGCCGAGCTTCGCGGTGGAGGCGAGGCCGACCGCGGCGAACGCCTCGTTGATCTCGACCAGATCCAGGTCGGCGGGCGAGATGCCTTCGCGCGCACAGGCCTTCGCGATGGCGTTGGCGGGCTGATCCTGCAGGGTGGAGTCCGGTCCGGCGACCACACCGGCGGCGCCGATCTCGGCGATCCAGCTCAGGCCCAGGGACTGCGCCTTCTCCTTGCTCATCACGACCACCGCGGCCGCGCCGTCGGAGATCTGCGAGGCGGAGCCCGCGGTGATGGTGCCGTCCTTGCGGAACGCCGGGCGCAGCTTGCCCAGCGATTCGGCGGTGGTGTCGGCGCGAATGCCCTCGTCGGCGTTGAAGACGACCGGATCGCCCTTGCGCTGCGGGATCGAGACCGGGGCGACCTCGTCCTCGAACAGGCCGTTCTTCCACGCGGCGGCGGCCTTCTGGTGCGAGGCGGCGGCGAAGGCGTCCTGCGCCTCGCGGCTGATCGGCTCGGTGTCGTTCTTCTGCTCGGTGAGCAGGCCCATGGCCTGATCGGTGAACACGTCGTGCAGGCCGTCGTAGGCCATGTGGTCGCGCAGGGTCACGTCGCCGTACTTGAAGCCCTCACGGCTCTTCTCCAGCATGTGCGGGGCCCGGGACATGGACTCCTGGCCGCCGGCCACCACGACCTCGTACTCACCCGCGCGGATGAGCTGATCGGCGAGCGCGATCGCGTTGATGCCGGACAGGCACACCTTGTTCAGGGTGAGCGCCGGGACGTCCATCGGGATGCCGGCGGCCGCGGCGGCCTGCCGGGCCGGGATCTGGCCCGCGCCCGCGGTCAGCACCTGCCCCATGATCACGTAGTCGACCAGTTCCGGCGCGACGCCGCCCTTCTCCAGGGCCGCCTTGATGGCGATGCCGCCGAGATCGGAGCCGCTGAAGTCCTTCAGCGATCCGAGCAGCCTGCCCACCGGGGTGCGCGCGCCGGAGACGATGACGGTGGTGGTCACGATGTGCCTCGCTTACGTCGATTGTCGTGGCTCCGCCAACCATCGGAGCCCTACTCAAAGGTAACCCGACCGACCCGGACAACCTTCCTCAGGTGCGCGCTACCGTTGCCAGGGTGAGCACCACCGAGAACACCGAATTCATCCCCACCGAATACATCACCGCGATCGACCACGTCGGTATCGCCGTGCCCGATCTCGATACGGCGGTGGCCTGGTACCGGGACAATCTGGGGATGGTCGAGACGCATCGCGAGATCAACGAGGCGCAGGCCGTGCACGAGGCCATGCTGTCCTATGCGGGCGCTCCGGCGGGAACTGTTGCCTTGCAGTTGCTGGCTCCGCTGAACGACGCGTCGACCATCGCGAAGTTCATCGATCGAAACGGGCCTGGCCTGCAGCAGCTCGCGTACCGGGTCACCGATGTCGAGGCCGTCGCCACGCATCTGCGTTCACGGGGCTTGCGTTTGCTGTACGACGAGCCCCGCAGTGGCACGGCCGGTTCGCGCATCAATTTCATCCACCCGAAGGATGCTGGCGGTGTGCTGGTCGAACTCGTCGAACCTGCCGCGAAAACTACCCACTAGTACCGACTTCCGCGAGCCTAAAGAGGCTGTAACAACATTCGCGGTCGGGTCACCATCAGTGGTCGACAGGCTGTAGTTTGTGTGCCATGTCGTCCACTGAGCCCGATCGTAATCGCTTCGTTGCGCTGCCCTTTACCGTCGTGCGGAAGGGCTATGACCGTGATGAGGTGCGTAACTACTTCGACCGTTTCGACGCCGAGCTGAGGGTCACCGCGACCGATCGCGATGCCGCCGCAGCACAGGCACGCAACCTGGCAGCCCAGCTGGAGGACGCGCGCGACGAGATCGATGAGCTGCGCAAGGAGGTCGATCGTCTCTCCGTGCCGCCGACCACCGCCGAAGGCATGTCGGATCGTATCTCCCGCATGCTCCGCCTGGCCTCCGACGAGGCCTCCGAGGTCCGCGCCCAGGCGCAGGCCGAGGCCGCCGAGATGATCTCCATCGCGGAGCAGCAGGCGACCGAGATGCGCGGCAAGTACGAGTCGCTGCTCTCGGAGACCAAGGAGAAGCGCGAAGCCCTCGAGATCGAGTTCGAGCAGACCCTCGCCAACGCCCGCTCCGAGGCCAACAAGATCGTCGAGGCCGCCAACGCCGAGGCCGATCGCCTCACCAAGGAGTCCGAGGCCAAGCGCAAGGCCGCGCAGCAGGACTTCGAGGTCACCATGGCCGAGCGCCGCACCAAGCTCACCCGCGCCATGGAAGAGCTCGAGGCCACCTCGCGCGCCGAGGCCGCCCAGCGAATCAAAGACGCCACCGATGAGGCCAACCGCCTCATCACCTCGGCGACCAACACCGCCGATCGCAAGATCGCGCACGCCAAGGAACTTGCCGAGGAGATGCGCGTGCTGCGCGGCCGCGTCCTGGCCCAGCTGCTCGGCATTCGCGGCCAGCTCGACTCCGTGCCGGCCATGCTCGCCGCGGTCAACCGCGAGAGCGAACTGCTCGACGGCTCCCCCGAGCCCCGCTCGCTGGGTAGCAAGTCCAGCAACCGCAAGGCCCTCGATGTCCGCGACGACGACCTCGTCGAGGATGAGCGCGAGAACGCCGACATCTCCGGCTAGTCCTCCGACCGGGCGACACCCGTTCAACGAAGCACGAAGACCGCCCCCGGTCCGGGGGCGGTCTTCCTTATGTATGGGGCGCGATACCGGGCCCGGCTCGCAAGCCCGGGCACGCTCCCGACTAGAAGCTGCCGGTGTTCCCTCGACAGCCGCCGGACATCCCGGTCGGGCACTCCACGTTGTAGTCGATGGACTTCGTGCTGATGACCTTGCCGTCGGCGTCCCGCTGGACCACCTCGATGCGGTGCCTGCCGGGAGTCGACGGCTGCCACCCGACATCTACGTAATTGGTCGCCCCCGGGATGCACGCTTCCCCGGAGAAGCGCGTGCTGACCGGGACGAACGGGTCACTCGGCAGATACTTGCCATCGACCGTGATGCGCACCAGTGAACAGTCGGTGGTGGTCACGGCGATCGAGCCGCCCCAGCTCAGATCGAACACCCCGTAATGGGCGGTGACGCCGGTGATATCCGCGGACGCGACGGGGGTCCCCGCGCAGATCGCGGCTACGCCCGCGAATCCGGCCGCCGCCAACACGATTCGATTCGTTCTCATTTCCAACCCCATGTCTTCAGAAGCTGCCGGAGGTCGACGGACAGTCGCCGCTGGCGGTCTTGGGCTTGTCGCACGAAATGTGGATCACATTGAAATGCCTGGACATCGTGCTGGTGACATTCAACTGGCTGTCCTGCTGCTCGGCGACAACCTGATAGATACCGAGCTTTTTCGGCTTCCACACCAGCCAGCCCTCATGCGTCCCGGGCGTGCAGGGCGTATTGGCCGGATTCTGTGGAATGAGCGGCCCGTTGACGAAGTACTCGCCGTCGGCGTAGAGATACACCGGCTGGCAGTCATCCGTCTTGACGGTGACCACCAAGAATTCGGACCCTTCGATCGTCCGATACTGGATGTCCAGGTCGACGATGTCGGCGGAAGCGGAGGGCGCCCCCGCCCAGACTGCGGCAAGAGCGGCGAATCCCGCGACGGCCGCGGCGATTCGGTTTTTTCGCATGACAAATCTCCAAGAGAAAATAGAACCCGCGCCGCGATGTCGGTCGGCGCCGGGGTGACCCGAGGTCAGGAAACTGCGAAAGCGGCCGCCACCAGGACAATTCGATTCGTTGTCATGATCAGCTACCGAAACTTCCGGAACCCAGATGCTCGAAGCTTCCGGAGCCGAAGCGGCACCCTATGCTGTGGTCGGCGAGGGGCGGCAGGCAGTCGACGTTCACCTCGCGGACGGATGTGCTCGCGACCGAGCCGTCCGGATTCAGCTGGGTCGCGACGACGCGATGGGTACCCAATGTCGTCGGGCGGAATGCGATCGAGACATTGGCATCGCCCGGCTGTGTAACACAATCGGGGGTCACCGGACTGCCCGGCATCGGCTTGCCGTTGTCCGTGAAATGGACCGGCAGTGTGTTGCAGGGGCTCAGCCGCGCGGTCGCGTCCCAATCGTTGAAGATCCGGCCCGGCCAGTGTGCGCTCGTATCGGTGGTTACCCACAGCTCCGTGATATCCGCGGAAGCCACCGGGCTTCCCATGACAACGCTGACCGCGACCACCGCGAAGGTGCTCAGCCCCAGGCTGATTCGGCGCACGCTCATCCGATTCCTCTGTTCGATCCCACAGCATTCCCAGGTGAAATGCATGTACTTCAATTTCACTGGGAGAGTAGCGAGCGATGCTGTGGCACAGAACGAAACCGGTGCCCCTGCTTTTCGGGGCTAGGACCAGCGGCGGGTGATGCTGCGGGTGTGGCGGCCCTTCCAGCAGCCGGTGTGCCAGTGGCGGCGGTCGTCCTCGCCGCCGTGGGCGGGCCAGGCCACCAGATGGGCTACGCCGGGCGGGATCTCGTGATCGCAGCCCGGACAGCGGTAGTGCTTGGTGGCCCGCGTTCCGGGGATGGTGCGGACTATGTAGTCGTCGCCGCCGGGGCCGTCTTCGGTGCGGCCGAAGACATCTCCGATCGGGCGCGGTTCCGGTTGGGACCGCGCCTGGGAGGACTTGGGGCGAGGCTTCCGGCGGGGCATGGCATGGAACCTAGAAGAGCCGGAATTCGTCGCTGTCGGTGCCACGTAGGGCGTTGTAATCCAGGGTGAGACAGCGGATTCCGCGATCGGTGGCAAGCACCTTCGCCTGGGGCTTGATCTGCTGGGCCGCGAAGACGCCCGTGACGGGAGCGATGAGGGGATCGCGGTTGAGCAACTCCAGGTAGCGGGTCAGCTGCTCGACGCCGTCGATCTCGCCGCGGCGCTTGATCTCCACCGCCACCGTGGCGCCGTCCGCGTCGCGGCACAGGATGTCCACCGGGCCGATCGCGGTCATGTATTCGCGGCGAATGAGCGAGTATCCCGCGCCGAGGGTTTCGATGTGCTCGGCCAGCAGCTCCTGCAGGTGCGCTTCCACACCGTCCTTCACCAGACCGGGATCGATGCCCAGCTCGTGCTTGGAATCGTGCTCGACTTCCTCGATGCTGATGCGCAGCTCTTCGCCGGCCTTGTTGGTGACCACCCAGAGATGCTTCGCCGCTTCGGCTTCGGAGTCGCGCTCCTCCACCCAGCAGGGCGGGCTCATCCAGTTCAGCGGCTTGTACGAGCCGCCGTCGGAGTGCACCAGCACCGACCCGTCCGCCTTCATCATGATCAGGCGGCGAGCCATGGGCAGATGGGCGGTCAGACGGCCAACGTAATCGACCTGGCAACGAGCTATTACAAGGCGCACCGGTCGAGTCTATGCCAGCGGCATAACCACCTGTAATGCAACCGCGCTCTGAATGCCCGGGGACTTCGCGAAACGCTTTTCGCCATTCGCCGGCAAACGGCCCCGGAAACGACAAAGACCCCCAGCCGAAGCTGGGGGTCTTTGTGAATGATGTTCCGGCGGTGACCTACTCTCCCACACCCTGTCGAGTGCAGTACCATCGGCGCAGGTGGCCTTAGCTTCCGGGTTCGGAATGGGACCGGGCGTTTCCCCACCGCTATAGCCGCCGTAACTCTATGAAACTGTCACACAGAGAGCCCCTCCCCCTGCCCACAACGAATGGTGTTCGGGTTCAAGTCTTCTCGGTGATCTGTGTGTTGTTTCAGATACCGCACAGTGGACGCGTAGCTTCTTTGTTGGTAAGTCCTCGGCCTATTAGTACCAGTCACCTACATGCGTTACCGCACTTCCAGTTCTGGCCTATCAACCCAATGGTCTGTTGGGGGCCTTAACCCCTCAAGGGGGTGAGAAACCTCATCTTGGAACAGGCTTCCCGCTTAGATGCTTTCAGCGGTTATCCCTTCCGAACGTAGCTAACCAGCCGTGCCCTTGGCAGGACAACTGGCACACCAGAGGTTCGTCCGTCCCGGTCCTCTCGTACTAGGGACAGCCTTCCTCAAGTTTCTGACGCGCGCGGCGGATAGAGACCGAACTGTCTCACGACGTTCTAAACCCAGCTCGCGTGCCGCTTTAATGGGCGAACAGCCCAACCCTTGGGACCTACTCCAGCCCCAGGATGCGACGAGCCGACATCGAGGTGCCAAACCATCCCGTCGATATGGACTCTTGGGGAAGATCAGCCTGTTATCCCCGGGGTACCTTTTATCCGTTGAGCGACACCGCTTCCACTTGCCGGTGCCGGATCACTAGTCCCGACTTTCGTCCCTGCTCGACCTGTCGGTCTCACAGTCAAGCTCCCTTGTGCACTTGCACTCGACACCTGATTGCCAACCAGGCTGAGGGAACCTTTGGGCGCCTCCGTTACATTTTGGGAGGCAACCGCCCCAGTTAAACTACCCACCAGGCACTGTCCCTGAACCAGATCATGGTCCGAGGTTAGAGGTCCAATACGATCAGAGTGGTATTTCAACGACGACTCCACGAATACTGGCGTACCCGCTTCAAAGTCTCCCACCTATCCTACACAAACCGTACCGAACACCAATACCAAGCTATAGTGAAGGTCCCGGGGTCTTTTCGTCCTGCCGCGCGTAACGAGCATCTTTACTCGTAATGCAATTTCGCCGAGTCTGTGGTTGAGACAGCTGAGAAGTCGTTACGCCATTCGTGCAGGTCGGAACTTACCCGACAAGGAATTTCGCTACCTTAGGATGGTTATAGTTACCACCGCCGTTTACCGGGGCTTAAATTCTCAGCTTCGCCA